>JARYGU010000032.1:0-45939 GCA_033795365.1 Shinella sp. | reverse complement strand
GAAGATTTTCGGCAAGGTGTTGATTTGCCTTGCGGCGATGGCGGGCCTTCGCGCGAAAACGTGCCCCTCACCCTGGCCCTCTACCCGTTTCGGCGGGGTGAGGGGACGTGCCCTGCGATATGTTTTGCTTGCGCAGACCTGCCCGGCCGTTCGAACCCTTATCGCGCGCAAGAGATTGAGCGGGCGGGCGTGTGCCCCAAGTCTCCTTCTCCCCGCGGGGGAGAAGAGGGGACATCCGGCAGGCCGGCCATACGAAGGATCAATGCGCGCCGGACATATCGCCCAGGACTTCCTTCGAGGCGACCGTGGAGTCGGCGTTGAGCTTGTAGACCATCGGCACGCCGGTCGCGAGGTTGAGCTTCAGGATCTCCTCCTTCGACAGCCGGTCGAGCACCATCACCAGCGATCGCAGCGAGTTGCCGTGGGCGGCGACCAGCACCTTCTCGCCTCTGAGGACGCGCGGCAGGATGTCGGTCAGGTAGTAGGGCCAGACGCGCGCGCCGGTGTCGCGCAGGCTTTCGCCGCCCGGCGGCGGCACGTCGTAGGAACGGCGCCAGATATGGACCTGCTCCTCGCCCCATTTGGCGCGCGCATCGTCCTTGTTGAGGCCCGACAAGTCGCCGTAGTCGCGCTCGTTCAGCGCCTGGTCACGGATGGTCTCGAGGCCCTGCTGGCCGACCTTGTCGAGAATGATGTCCAGGGTCTTCTGGGCGCGCGAAAGGACCGAGGTGAAGGCGATGTCGAAGGTGATGCCGTAATCGGCAAGCGCCTGGCCGCCGGCCTTCGCCTCCTCGATGCCGAGTTCGGTGAGGCCTGGATCGCGCCAGCCGGTGAACAGGTTCTTGAGGTTCCATTCGCTTTGGCCGTGGCGAACGAGGACGAGGGTACCGCTCATGTCTTTCTGCTCCTGAATGGTGATGGTCAGTTGAGCCCGAGCACGTCGAGCATGGAATAGAAGCCGGGCTTGCGGTCGCGCGCCCAGAGCGCCGCGCGAACCGCGCCGCGTGCGAAGATCGTCCGGTCCGTCGCGCTGTGCGACAGGGTCACCGTCTCGCCCTCGCCGGCCAGCAGGACCGAATGCTCGCCGACGACGGAGCCGCCGCGCAATGTCGCAAAGCCGATCGATCCGGCGGGACGCGCGCCGGTGTGGCCGTCGCGCACGCGCACGGAATTATCCTGAAGCGCGATGCCGCGTCCGCGCGCCGCCGCCTCGCCCAGAAGCAGCGCGGTGCCGGAAGGCGCGTCGACCTTGTGCCTGTGATGCATCTCCAGCACCTCGATGTCCCAGTCCTTTGGCCCGAGCGCGCGTGCGGCCTGCTCGGTCAGGACGCCGAGCAGATTGACCCCGAGGCTCATATTGCCGGACTTGACGATGCGGGCATGGCGGGCGGCGGCCCTGATCTTCTCCTCGTCCGCGGCGGAGCAGCCGGTCGTGCCGACGACGTGGACGATGCGCGCCTGCGCGGCAAGCCCCGCGAATTCGACGGTTGCTGCCGGCGCGGTGAAATCGAGCACGCCTTCCGCCTCCAGGAAGGCTTCCAGCGGCGCGTCGGTGACCGGCACGCCGATCGGACCCAGGCCGGCGATCTCGCCGGCGTCCTTGCCGACGAATGCGGAGCCCGTGCGCTCGACCGCCGCGAAAAGACGAACGCCCTCGACGGCGTGGATGATGCGGATCAGCGTCTGGCCCATGCGGCCCGCCGCCCCGACCACCACAAGCTTCATGTCCGCGCTGCTCATCGCCTGTCCTCTCGATGCTGTCACTTGCCGGTCGTGCCTGCCGGGGCCTGCAGGTTGTGAAGCCGAGCGTAGAGGCCGTCGGCACGCCCTGCAAGCGCCTCGTGCGTTCCTTCCTCGACGACCCTGCCCCCCTGCATGACGACGATCTTGTCGGCGCCGACGACGGTGGAGAGCCGGTGGGCGATCACCACCACGGTACGCCCGCTCATGGCATGGTCGAGCGCCTTCTGCACGGCCTGCTCGGACTCGGTGTCGAGCGCCGAGGTCGCCTCGTCGAGGAGCAGTATCGGCGCGTTGCGCACGAGCGCTCGGGCGATCGAAAGCCGCTGGCGCTGGCCGCCCGAAAGCGTGACGCCGTTCTCGCCGACCGGCGTGTCGTAGCCCGCGGGCTGCGCCAGAATGAAATCGTGCGCATAGGCGAGCTTCGCCGCCTGCTCGATCTCCGCATCCGTCGCATCCGGCCGCCCGTAGCGGATATTGTCGCGGATCGTGCCCTCGAAGAGATAGGGTTGCTGCGATACATAGGCGATGCTGTTGCGCAGCGACTGCTTCGTCACATGCGCGATATCCTGGCCGTCGATGAGGATTTCGCCGCTCGACGGGTCGTAGAAGCGCGGGATCAGGCTGATCACCGTCGACTTGCCTGCGCCGGACGGGCCGACAAGGGCCGTCGTCTTCCCGCCATCGGCAACGAAGCTGACGCCCTTCAGAATGGGCTCGTCCTTGGCATAGCCGAACTGCACATTGCGGAATTCGACGGCCGCCTCGCTGATTTCGAGAGGCTTCGCATCCGGCCGGTCCGCCTGGCGCGGTTCCATGTCGAGGATCTCGTAGATCATGCGGGCATTGACGGCGGCGCGCTCCAGCGAGACCTGCAGGCGCGCCAGACGGCGGGCCGGGTCATAGGCCATCAGAAGCGCTGCGACGAAGGAGAAGAACGCGCCGGGCAGCACATTGCCGTAGATGGAACGGAAGGCGGCATAGGCGAGAACGCTCGATATGGCGACGCCGGCGAAGGTCTCCGTCATCGGGGCTGTGCGTTCCGAAAGCCGGGCGATCCGGTTCGAACGGTTCTCGGCCCGCCCGATGATCGCCTCGACCTTCTTCCTCAGCTCGCCTTCCATCGTGAAGGCCTTCACGATGGTGATGCCCTGGATCGTCTCCTGCATGGCACCGAGCACGTGGCTGTTGAGCTCGACCGATTCGCGCGTCGCCGAACGCAGGCGCTTGGAGATGTAGCGCAGGCCATAGAGCAGCGGTGGCGCGACGACGAAGACGATCAGCGTCAGGAGCGCATCCTTGGAGATCATCACGCCGATAAGCGCGACCAGCGTCAGGAAGTCCCGCGCGATCGAGGTGACGGTCATGTTCAGCACGTCGCGGATGCCGCTGACATTCTGGCTGATCTGGGCGGCGAGGCGCGCGGAACGGGATTCGTTGAAGAAACCGACGCTGAGCGCCATCAGATGCGAATAGAGCCGGCGCTGATAGCGCGCGACGATGTTGTTGCCGATCTTGGAAAGCGTGACCGCCTGACCGTAGGTCGCAAAGCCGCGCAGCACGAAGGCGAGGAAGATCGCGCCGCAGATGAGGACGACGAGATCGGCGCGCTTGTTGGCGAAGGCCTCGTTGACCACCGATTCCATGATCCAGGCGGTGAACGCCGTCGAAAGGGCGATGACGGCGAGGCAGACAATCGCAAACGCGTATCCGCCGATATGTTCACGCCCGTTTTCCGCGATGACGCGCTTGAGAACGCCGGTGATGGTATCGGAACTGACGTGGCGGTCTGAACGGCTTGCTTCGGTCAATTACTGCTTCCCTGCACCTCGATCTGCATTCGCGTGGAAACGATCATGCATGTTCGGGCGCTCTATAGGGCTTTGATGTTCCTTTGGCGAGTCCGCTCTGCCCGGATCGGGATGAGCCGCCGCTCAGCTTTTCCAGCGGCGTCCCTCAGTTGCAACACCGAAACGTCCCGGCATGCGAGCGAAGGCGGCAAGGCCGGCAAGGGCCGCCATCGGATGCGTGACCACGAATGTCGGGATCGTGCGCAGGACCGCGCTGTGCGGCGCCTTGTCCTCGAAGGCGGCGCGAAATTCCGGGCGGTGCAGCGCCGGCAGGATCTTCTGCGAGATGCCGCCGGCAAGATAGACGCCGCCCTTCGCCATGAAGATCATCGCCATGTCGCCGGCGATGCGCCCGAGATAGGACGAGAAGAGCGAGACGGTTTCGGCGGCGGCGGGATCGGTTCCGGCAAGCGCCTCGGCAGTCACTTCGGAGGGCTTCGCCAGCGCCGCATCGCGGCCGTCGGCGGCCGAGACCGCGCGGTAGATGTTCATGATGCCGCGGCCGCAGAGCAGCTGCTCGGCCGAGATCCGGCCTTCTATCGGCTCGAGGAAGGGCCAGATCTGGTAGTCCCTCTCCGTGCGCGGCCCCATGTCGACATGCCCGCCTTCGCCGGGAACCGGAAACCAGGTGTGCTGCGCATAGACGAGGCCGGCGACGCCGAGCCCGGTGCCGGGGCCGAGGACGACGCGCGACGCGGCGAAATTCTCCGTGCCGGGGCCGATCTGCTCGCGGTCGGCGTCGGAAAGCGATGCGACGGCGAGCGCCTGGGCCTCGAAATCGTTGACGAGGAGGATGTCCTCCAGGCCGAGATTGTCGATCATCTCCTTCGGGCGGATGATCCAGTCGCAATTGGTGAGCGGCACCTCGTCGCCCTGGATCGGTCCGGCGAGCGCCAGGATGGCCGAGCGCGGCTGCACTGACGTCTTGTCCAGGATCGATGACTGCAGCGCCTCGTCGATATTGGCGAAATCGGCCGTCTGGATGATCGGGAACTGCTTCGGCTCGGCAAAGGCGTCCACCAGCAGCGCGAAACGGGCATTCGTGCCCCCGATGTCGCCGACGAGGATGGGAAAGGGGAGATGCACTTCTTCGTTCAGCCTTGCCATGGAATTCCCGCTCGCTTTGCCGTTTCCTTCTTGGTCGCTCCGCCGTAGCCGCGGCAGGGCGGAGGGTCAACTCCCCGGTACGGCGAGGAGCAGCTCGGCAGTAGCATGGTTCAATGCCATCGGTATGTCATAGACGATCGCAAGCCGCATCAGCGCCTTCACGTCGACGTCGTGCGGCATCGCCGTCAGCGGATCGACGAAGAAGATCAGGAGATCGACTTCGCCGGTGGCGATGAGGGCCCCGATCTGCTGGTCGCCGCCGAGCGGCCCGCTTTTCAGGCGGGTGACGGCCAGGCCGGGGCATGCCTCCAGCACCTTCGCGCCGGTCGTGCCGGTGGCGACGATGCGGCAGGTCTTGAGAACCGCCTCGTTCCGGCGGGCAAAGGCGGCCATGTCATCCTTCTTCTCGTCGTGGGCGATGAGGGCGATGGATGTCGGGCGCTCCATGAAGGCGGTCCTGTTGCTCGGCGCTGTTCTTAAATCGATTTGACCGCTCTATACAGGAGCGGCCGGCGGTTGAAAAGACAGCCTCCGGACGCTTGCGTCAGTAGAGCGTCGGCCGCGGTATCGGGATCGGAACGATTCCGGCGGGGACGACCGGGGTGTCGGACGTTATGACCGCCTCGATGCTCGTTGCCGGGCCCGGCTCGCCGGCAAAGGCGGCCGCGGCCGTCGCCCCGCCGAATGTCACGGCCGCCTCCGATGCCGGGGAGGGCCCGGCGAGAACGGCGGCGCAGGCCCTCGGCAGGTCGGAGAGCATGGCATATCTCGGTTTGGCCGGTTTCTTCTTGTCGCTGGGCTTGCCCCAGGGCTCGTCGGTGAACCACCAGGCGAGCGACTTGTCGCAGCCGTCGCCCGCCGGAACCGCCGCCTGGCTCTTGCAGTTCGCCGCACCGGGCGGGCATTTCATGCGGATATGGAAATGGGAATCGTGGCCGTAGATGGGGCGCACCTTGCCGAGGAGCGAGCGGTCGCCCGTCCAGGTGTCGCAAAGCTTCTTCTTGATGGCCGGATTGACGAAGACGCGCTCCACCTGAGGGTAGCTTGCGGCCAGCATGATGAGGCGGGCATGCGTCGGCGTCCAGCGCCGCGGATCGACCGTCAGGAACTTGTCCTTCTGCAGAAGGGAGGTGAAGGGCAGGTCTTCCCGCTCCTGGTGGGAGAGCCTGCGGTCCGGCATGGGCGTGAACCAGATATCCGCGTCGAGCCCGATCTGATGCGAGGCGTGGCCGTTCATCATCGGTCCGCCGCGCGGCTGGGAGATGTCGCCCAGAAGCAGGCCCGGCCAGCCGACCTTTTCGCGCGCATCCCTCGAGAATTGCTCGATGAGCGCGATCATCTCCGGATGCCCCCAGCGCCGGTTGCGCGAAAGCCGCATCGCCTGCCATGCCGGCCCGTCGGTCGGGATCGCGACGCCGCCGGAGAGGCATCCCTTGGCGTAGAAGCCCACGGGCTGGGAGTCCATGGCAGCCGGCAGCCTGGCTGCGCCGAAGAGTTCCCGGGCGGGACGGTTTTCGGCGGCGTGGAGCGTCTCGGCCAGCGTACCGCAGGAAAGAAGCGCGGCCAGGAGGCAGGAGAGGGTATGTTTCAGCATGGTCCCCATCACGGTCTTTTGTCTTCGAATCGGTCCGCCCAGCCCGCATAGTCTACAACAATGCAGTCTTGCGCACACGGCTTTCCGCCGGCGGCAGGGAGCGTGAAAAAATCGCCTCTTTCATGGCATCGTCTGTCAATTGCCCGGAATTTGCCTATTCTTTGCTGCAGATAGCTTTCGAAGAAAACGAAACAGAGCGACGAAGGGAATTGGCATGCGGAGAAGGTCCGGAACATTTTTGGCAAGGCTCGGCCTCGCGGCAACGGCGTTCTCCTTCCTCCTTACCGCTCAACCCCATGCGCAGGATGCTGCCTCCCTCGAATGGCGGCAGGGCATGGCGACCGTCGGGGAACCGAAATTCAAGGGCGATTTCCCGCATTTCGACTATGTGAACCCCGAGGCGCCCAAGGGCGGTACGCTCAGGCAGTCGGTGACGGGAACCTACGACACCTTCAATCCGCTTCTTGCCAAGGGCGAAGCGGCGGCAGGCGTCGGCTATGTCTTCGATACCTTGCTGAAATCGTCCGAGGACGAGATCACCGCCTCCTACGGCCTGCTGGCGGAGGGCGTCGCCTATCCAGAGGATATTTCTTACGCCGTCTTCCGGCTGCGGCCCGAAGCGAAATGGGCGGACGGCAAGCCGGTGACGCCGGAAGACGTGATCTTCAGCTTCGACATGGTGAAGGAGCACAATCCGCTCTTCACCAATTACTACAGCCACGTCGTTTCCGCGGAAAAGACCGGCGAGCGCGACGTGACCTTCCGCTTCGACGAGAAGAACAATCGCGAACTGCCGCAGATCCTGGGCCAGTTTCCGATCGTGCCCAAGCACTGGTGGGAAGGCGAGGACGCAAACGGCAACAAGCGGGACATCAGCCGTACGACGCTCGAGCCGGTGATGGGGTCGGGGCCTTACAGGATCGCTTCCTTCGCCGCGGGATCGCGGATCCGCTACGAGCTTCGCGACGACTACTGGGGCAAGGACCTGAACGTCAATGTCGGGCAGAACAATTTCGCCGCGATGGAATACACCTATTTCGGCGACCGCAATGTCGAATTCGAGGCGTTCCGCGCCGGCAACACGGATTTCTGGCGGGACAATTCGGCCAAGCGCTGGGCGACGGGCTACGATTTTCCGGCTGTCAACGACGGCCGCATAACGCGGGAGAAAGTGCCGAATCCGTTGCGGGCCACCGGCATCATGCAGGCGCTGGTGCCGAACATGCGCAAGGAGATCTTCAAGGACGAAAGGGTGCGCGAGGCGCTGAACTACGCGCTCGACTTCGAGGAACTGAACCGCACGGTCTTTTTCGGGCAGTACAAGCGCGTGGACAGCTTCTTCTTCGGCACCGAACTCGCCTCGTCCGGGCTTCCGGAGGGCCGCGAGCTGGAGATACTGAACGAGGTCAAGGACAAGGTGCCGCCGGAGGTTTTCACCGAGCCCTATGCCAACCCTGTCGGCGGCGATCCGAAAAAGGCGCGCGAGAACCTGCGCCAGGCCTTAGCGCTGCTGAAGGAGGCGGGATACGAGCTGCGGGGCAACCAGCTGATCAATACGGCGACCGGCAGGCAGCTCTCGTTCGAAATCCTGCTGAGCAGTCCGATGCTCGAAGTCGTGGCGCTTCCCTATGCGCGCAATCTCAAGCAGATCGGCATCAATGCCAGCGTGCGAACGGTAGACCCCTCGCAATACACCAACCGGACCCGCGCGTTCGACTATGACATGACCTGGATGGTTTGGGCACAATCCCTCAATCCCGGCAACGAGCAGGGCGACTATTGGGGCTCGGCGTCGGTTTCGCGCGAAGGCTCGCAGAATTATGCCGGCATTACCGATCCCGCTATCGACGCGCTGATCAGAAAGGTGATCTTCGCGAAGGACAGGGACGAACTGGTGGCCGCGACGCATGCGCTCGACCGTGTGCTGCTCGCGCATCATTATGTCGTGCCGCTCTATTATTCGAGCGAGGTTCCTATCGCCTACTGGAACCGCATAAAGAGGCCGCAGACCCTGCCGGAATACGGCCTGGGTTTCCCGGATGCCTGGTGGTCGGCGCAGGCGGGCCAGCAATAGTCCTTGCCACGGCGCGGGCCCGCGCTCCACATTGCCGGACATGCGAATCACCGGCAGCAGCGAGAAACGAAGGAATTGGCGTATTGAAACGATCTGATGCGGCGAAAGCGAAGTCGGCGCGGACAGCCAAGAAGCGGAGACCGCTCTGATGGGCGCCTATATCCTTCGCCGCCTGCTCCTGATGATCCCGACCATCGTCGGCATCATGGCGATCTCCTTCATCGTCGTGCAGTTCGCGCCGGGCGGGCCGGTGGAGCAGGTGATATCCGACCTCACCAGCCAGGGCGGCGGCGACCGGCTTTCCGGTGCCGGCGGTGACATGCTGCAGGAGAATTTCTCCCAGGATTCCGGCAGCTATCGCGGCGCGCGCGGCCTCGACCCGGAATTCATAGCCAAGCTCGAAAAGCAGTTCGGCTTCGACAAGCCGCCGCTGGAGCGCTTCCTCACGATGATGTGGAATTACATCCGCTTCGATTTCGGCGAAAGCTTCTTCCGCAACACGTCCGTGATCGACCTCATCGCCGACAAGCTGCCGGTGTCGATTTCGCTCGGCGTCTGGATCCTGATCTTCTCCTATCTGATCTCGGTACCGCTCGGTATCAAAAAGGCGATCTCCGACGGCTCGGCTTTCGACGTCTGGACCTCCGGCGTCATCATCGTCGGCTATGCCGTGCCGAGCTTCCTCTTCGGCATCCTGCTGATTGTTCTCTTCGCCGGCGGCTCCTTCCTCGACTGGTTCCCGCTACGCGGCATCGTCTCCGACAATTTCGACGAGCTCGCCTGGTGGCAGAAGCCGCTCGACTATCTCTGGCACATGACGCTGCCGCTGATCACGCTGCTGCTTTCGGCCTTCGCGACGACGACGCTTTTGACCAAGAATTCCTTCATCGACGAGATCAAGAAGCAGTATGTCACGACGGCGCGCGCCAAGGGGCTGACGGACCGGCAGGTGCTCTACGGCCATGTCTTCCGCAACGCCATGCTGATCATCATCGCCGGCTTTCCCGGCGCCTTCATCTCCGCCTTCTTCACCGGCTCGCTGCTGATCGAATATATCTTCTCCCTCGATGGGCTCGGGCGGCTGGGATATGATGCGGTCGTCCGGCGTGACTATCCGATCGTCTTCGCCACGCTCTATATCTTCTCGCTGATGGGCCTCGTGGTCAGCCTCGTCTCGGACCTGATCTATACGCTGGTCGATCCGCGCATCGATTTCGAGCGGAGGGACGTCTGATGGCGGTCATTCCCGACGCAAGGACCATTCCCGTCGAGGCGCCGAGAAAGGGACTGCTTTCGCCCACGAACCGGCGGCGCTGGGAGAATTTCAAGGCAAACCGGCGCGGCTACTGGTCGCTCTGGATATTCCTCGTCCTCTTCGTCCTGAGCCTCGGGGCGGAATTCCTCGCCAACGACCGGCCGATCGTCGCTTCCTACAAGGGCGAGATCCTCTTTCCCGTGCTTGTCGACTATCCGGAGGAGAAGTTCGGCGGCTTCCTGGCGCAGACGGACTATAAATCGAGCTTCATCGAGGAAGAGATCAACGCGAACGGCTGGATGGTCTGGCCGCCGATCCGCTATTCCTACAATTCGGCCAATTCGAACATCCCCCATTCCGCCCCGACGCCGCCCTTCTGGTTGATGGATGCCGAGCAGCGCTGCGCCGGCTATCCGGGAGGTGCGGGCGATCCGGCCTGCCACCTCGGCAATCTCAACTGGCTCGGAACGGACGACCAGGCGCGCGACGTGCTCGCCCGGGTCATCTACGGCTTCCGCGTCTCCGTGCTCTTCGGTCTGGCGCTCACCATTGCCTCGGCTGTTGTCGGCGTCACCGCCGGCGCGGTGCAGGGCTATTTCGGCGGCTGGACCGATCTCCTGATGCAGCGCTTCATCGAGATCTGGTCGTCGATGCCGGTGCTCTACATCCTGCTGATCATCGCGGCGATCCTGCCGCCCGGTTTCTGGATCCTTCTCGGGATCATGCTGCTCTTCTCCTGGGTCGGCTTCGTCGGCGTGGTGCGCGCCGAATTCCTGAGGGCGCGCAACTTCGAATATGTGAACGCGGCGCGCGCGCTCGGCGTCGGCAATGCGACGATCATGTATCGCCACCTCCTGCCGAACGCCATGGTGGCGACGCTGACCTTCCTGCCCTTCATCCTCTCGGGCTCGATCACAACGCTGACCTCGCTCGACTTCCTCGGCTTCGGCATGCCGCCGGGATCCGCCTCGCTCGGCGAGCTGATCGCGCAGGGAAAGGATAACCTGCAGGCACCCTGGCTGGGCCTCACGGCCTTCATCATCATGTCGCTGATGCTGTCGCTCCTGATCTTCGTCGGCGAAGCGACGCGCGACGCCTTCGATCCGCGAAAGACCTTCCGGTGAATCATCCATGACCGATACGATCCTCTCCGTGCGCGATCTCTCCGTCGCCTTTCATCAGGGCGGCAACACGTCGCTGGCGGTCGATCGCGTCTCCTTCGACATCCGCCGCGGCGAGGTCGTGGCGCTTGTCGGCGAATCCGGTTCCGGCAAGTCGGTCTCGGCCAATTCGATCCTGAAGCTGCTTCCCTATCCGGCTGCGAGCCATCCCTCCGGCGAGGTGATCTTCGCCGGCCGCGACCTGATGAAGGCGAGCGATGCGGAGCTGCGCGACGTGCGCGGCAACGACATCACCATGATCTTCCAGGAGCCGATGACCTCGCTCAATCCGCTTCACACGATCGAGAAGCAGATCGGCGAGATCCTCGAGCTCCATCAGGGCGTGAAGGACGCGGCCGCGCGCGTGCGGATCCTGGAACTGCTCAACCAGGTCGGTATCCGCGAGCCGGAAAAACGGCTTTCGGCCTATCCGCACGAGCTTTCCGGCGGCCAGCGCCAGCGCGTGATGATCGCGATGGCGCTGGCGAACCGCCCGGAGCTCCTGATCGCCGACGAACCGACGACGGCGCTGGACGTGACCGTGCAGGCGCAGATCCTCGAGCTGCTGCGAAAGCTGAAGGACGATCATGGCATGTCCATGCTGTTCATCACCCACGATCTCGGCATCGTGCGCAAATTCGCCGACCGGGTCTGCGTGATGACCAACGGCCGGATCGTCGAGAGCGGGCCGGTCGAGGATATCTTCACGGCGCCCAAGCACGACTATACGCGCCATCTTCTCGCCTCCGAACCGCGCGGCGCGCCGCTGCCTGCCGACGGCGGCAAGCCGGTCGTCATGGAGGCCGAGGACGTGAAAGTCTGGTTTCCGATCAAGGCGGGCTTCCTCCGCCGCGTCGTCGATCACGTGAAGGCCGTTGACGGCATCGACGTGACGCTGAGGGCCGGCCATACGCTGGGGGTCGTCGGGGAATCGGGCTCCGGCAAGACGACGCTCGGCCTGGCGCTCACCCGGCTCATCTCCTCGCAGGGGCGGATCGCCTTCGTCGGCAGGGACATCGGCAGCTATTCCTTCAAGGAGATGCGGCCGCTGAGAAACCGGATGCAGGTGGTCTTCCAGGATCCGTTCGGCTCGCTGTCGCCGCGCATGTCGGTGGCCGATATCGTCGCGGAGGGATTGAAGATTCACGAGCGCTCGCTTTCGGAAGCGGAGCGCGACAAGCGCGTCGCCGCGGCCCTGGAGGAAACGGGCCTCGATCCCTCGACGCGCTGGCGTTATCCGCACGAGTTTTCCGGAGGGCAGCGCCAGCGCATCGCCATCGCGCGCGCCATGGTCCTCAAACCGGAATTCGTGATGCTGGACGAGCCGACCTCCGCGCTCGACATGAGCGTGCAGGCGCAGGTGGTCGACCTTCTGCGCAGCCTGCAGGAAAAGCATAATCTCGCCTATCTCTTCATCAGCCACGACCTGAAGGTGGTGCGGGCGCTCGCCAACGACATCATCGTCATGCGCGGCGGCAAGGTCGTGGAAAAAGGTCCGGCTTCACGGATCATCGAGGCGCCGTCCGAGCCCTATACCAGGGCCCTGATGGCTGCCGCTTTCGATCTCGAAGCCGTAAGAACGGACGTCATCCGCCAGTAACCAAGGTTCGGTCCATTGCCCAGCAAAAGCCCCGTCATCATCGACCTCAAATTCGACCAGGAGCAGGTCGCGGCGGCGCTGAAGGGCGTCTTCGCCGATCGGGAGGTCGTCAATCTCGCCCATCCGTCCAGCCGGAAACGCGATCTTTCGGGCATCGACTACGCCGTCGTCTGGAGGCCGGCTAGCGACCTGTTCTCCCGTGCGCCCGATCTCAAGGTGGTCTTTTCCGGCGGCGCGGGCGTCGACCACGTGCTGACGTTGCCCGGCCTGCCGGAGGTGCCGCTGGTGCGCTTCGTCGACGAGACGCTCACCACGCGAATGAGCGAATGGGTGGTGATGCAATGCCTTCTCCACCTGCGCCAGTTCGGCGCCTACGAGACATTGCGGCGCCAGCGCATCTGGCGCGAGCTTGCGCAGCCCGAAGCAAGCGAGATCACCGTCGGCATCATGGGGATGGGCGTGCTCGGCCTCGATGCAGCCCGCAAGCTGAAGGCGATCGGCTTCAACGTGATCGGCTGGTCGCGCAGCCGCAAGGATGTCGAAGGGGTGGAAACCTTCGACGAAGGCCGGCGCGACGCTTTCCTGGCGAAAACGGATTTTCTGGTCGGGTTGCTGCCGCTGACGGAGGAGACGCGCGGCATATTCGATGCGAAGCTTTTCGCCGGGCTCAGCCGGAACGGGCCGTTCGGCGCACCGGTCTTCATCAATGCCGGGCGCGGCGGAAGCCAGGTCGAGGCCGACATCCTCTCCGCGCTGGAGAACGGCGTCCTGCGCGGCGTCTCCCTCGACGTCTTCGAACGCGAGCCGCTGCCGCTCGAAAGCCCGTTCTGGACGATGAGCAAGGTGCACATGACGCCGCATGCGGCTGCCGCATCGGACATCGGCGCGCTGTTTGCCCATGTCGAACGGCAGATAGGCCGGTTCGAGGCGGGCGAGGGGCTGGAGCATGTCGTGGACCGCAAGGCGGGTTATTAAAGTCGACGCGCCCTGTTACGGCCTGCGGTAGCCGGTGGGTTGCTGGTAGAGCCAGCCGATCCGTTCGATCGCCTCTTCCAGCGGCTCGCGCGCGACGCTCATCGTATTTCCGTTCGCGTGCAGGACGGTGCGGTCGTCTTCCATGATGGCCACATGGCCTTTCCAGAAGACGAGGTCTCCGCGGGCGAGATCTTTTCTTTCGATCTCGGTGCCGAGGTCTGCCGCCTGCATGTCGGAATCGCGCGGGACGGCGCGGCCAGCCATCATCATCGCGAGTTGGACGAGGCCGGAGCAATCGATGCCGAAAGCCGAACGTCCGCCCCAGAGATACGGCGTCTCGATCAGGCGGGCGGCCACCGAGACATAGTCCGCGCACGGGCTGGCGCTCACCGGCAGGCAATGGGCTGCGACGACGGATTGGCCGCCTGCGAGCGTGAGATAGCGGGTGCCGCGCGTCTCGCTTTCTCCGGTGATGCTTAGCCGGCTGCCGAGCGAAAGGGGGAAGGCGGCAGGCGTCTTGAGGTCGGCGCCGCTATAGGCGAAGCTGCGCGGAACCGCGACGACATGCGTCACCGGTGCGGCGGAAGCATCGAGCGCATCCTCCGGAAGATATCCGACATAGCCGTCGAAATCGGCCTTCACCCAGGCCCATCCGCCTGCGCGATCGAAAACCCTGACCGTCTCTCCGAAAAGAAGCTCGGTATCGATGCCGGCCGAGGCATCCGGGCGCGGGCGCAGCGCTGCGACGGGCGTGGCGACGCTCGCCGGCGTGCCCGCGGTGAAGCGCCCCGCTTCGATCGTGCCGCGAAGCGATTCCTCCGCAAGATCCGGCCGATAGGCGTTCAGTCGACGGTCGAGGAGCACGGTCATGACGGCCTCACGATGCGAGCGCGCGGCCCTGACCGATGATCAGGTCGCCGAGCTTTTCCAGATAGAGAGCACCTTCGACGGTGCGGCGGATGACGACGTTGCGCCTGTCCCGTTCGTCGCGCACGCGGCTTACCAAACCCTGCTCGCCCATCGTGTCGAGCGCGCGGGTGATCACCGGCTTCGTCACGCCGAGCTTGGCTGCAAGCCCGCGCACCGTATGCGGCGGCGGCACGAGGTAGATCTCCAGCAGGATCGCGAGCTGGCGCAGCGTCAGATCGCGCCCGTCGAGGCGGACCTGCGCCCGCGACACGGTGTGCCAAAGGCCGAGCGCCTGAGATGGCGTAAGTTCTACCGGCACATTGTCTCCCTGCACAGCGTCCGGGCACGATCGCCCATGTCGTTACGCTACCGTATCGATCAGGCGAAGAAAAGCCCGCCCGCTATCCGGCCAGGCTCTTCAGGTGATGGTAGATCGCGCGGATCGCCTGCGCCTCGCCGCCGACGGGCGAATGCGGACGCTCCGCCTGCGCCCAGCCGTAGATGTCGAAATGCACCCAGCTCTTCGTGTTCGTGACGAAGCGCTTGAGGAAGAGCGCGGCCGTGATGGAGCCGGCCATGCCGCCGGAGGGGGCATTGGTGAGATCGGCGATGCGGGCGGAGATGTCCTTGTCGTAGCCCATGTAGAGCGGCATGCGCCAGATCGGATCGTCGACGGCAAGGCTCGCCTCGGAAAGATCGAGCGCGAGGTCGTCGTCGTCGGTGAAGAACGGCGGCAGGTCCGGACCGAGCGCCACGCGTGCCGCACCCGTCAGCGTCGCCATGTCGACGAGCAGGTCCGGCTCCTCCTCGTCGGCCAGGGCGAGGGCGTCTGCGAGAATGAGGCGGCCTTCGGCATCGGTGTTGTCGATCTGGACCGTCAGCCCCTTGCGGCTGCGATAGATGTCGCCCGGTCGGAAGGCGTTGGAAGAGATGGAGTTCTCCACCGCCGGAACGAGGACACGCAGATCCACCTTGAGCTTCGCATCCATGATCATCAGCGCGAGGCCGAGCACGTTCGCGGCTCCGCCCATGTCCTTCTTCATCAGCAGCATGGAAGAGGCCGGCTTGATGTCGAGGCCGCCGGTGTCGAAGCACACGCCCTTGCCGACGAGGGTGACCTTCCTGTGGCCCTTCTTGCCCCAGCGCATCTCCAGGAGGCGCGGCGCCTCGGCGGACGCGCGCCCGACGGTGTGGATCAGCGGGAAATTCTCCTTGAGCAGGTCGTCCCCGGTCACGGCCGAAACTTTCGCCTTGTAGTGCCCGGCCAGGGCGCGGAAGGCATCCTCGAGCGCTTCGGGACCCATATCGTTGGTGGGCGTGTTGATGAGGTCGCGGGCAAGGAAGACGCCGGCAAGCTGGCGCTTGATGTCGGCGGCATCCGCGTCCGCGGGGATGAGCAGGGTCGGCAAATCGCCGGCCGACGCCTTGTAGCGGTCGAAGCGGTAGCTGCCGAGGCCGTAGCCGAGGGCAAGACGGTTCGCCGTCAGCGGCGCGGTCTCGATGTGCCAGTCCCCGGCGGGCAGCGTGCGTGCGAGCTTGCCGGTCAGGAATGGGGTCTTCGACGGTGTCTTGCCGAGGCCGAAAAGGGCGCCGCCGAGATGGCCGTCCGCCGTCGGGATAAGCAGCAGCGAGCCCGTCTCGGCCTTGAAGCCTGCCTTTTTCGCCCAGTCGAGCGCGATCGGATCGATCGTTCCCGTTTCGATATGTGCGGGCGTTATCGCGAAGATCGGCAGTGTCTTTCCGCCGCGCGTGTTGAAGGGCGTGGGACGTTCGGTGAACTGATAGGGAGCCATGGGAAGCCTTCAAAGCCAGATTTGGGAATCGCTCGATTAACGCTCTGTTAGGGTTAACAGATTATTGCTGGAGCGGAGATTGCGGCGCACCAGCGCATGTTCGCGCCGATCCGGGGGAAATATCAATGGCTGGCTCCGCAGTTGGCATGCCGATCGGGAAACGGATTCTGGGCTCAGTCTGCCTTGCAGTTCTTGCGTTTTCGATGGCGGGCTGTGCATCCCGAAGCAATATGACAACGGGTTCGATCCCGAAGACGTCGAAACCCGTGACCGAAATGAACGCAACGGAGCTGCGCAGCGTGGCGGAATCGGTCGGCAAGGCCTATGAGAGCAATCCGCGCAACCGGGAAGCGGGCCTGAACTATGCCAACCTCCTGCGCATGACCGGCCGGAACGAACAGGCGCTCGCCGTCATGCGACAGGTCGCGATCTTCCACCCGAACGATCGCGAGGTGCTGGCCGCCTACGGCAAGTCTCAGGCCGCCGCAGGCGAGCTCGAACAGGCGCTCGGCACCATTTCGCGCGCCCAGACGCCGGACCGGCCGGACTGGGCACTGAAATCCGCCGAAGGCGCGATACTCGATCAGCTCGGCCGCTCCGCGGAAGCGCGCCAGCGCTATCGCGAGGCGCTGGACATCAAGCCTAACGACCCTTCGGTCCTTTCCAATCTCGGCATGTCCTACCTGCTCACCCGCGATCTGAAGACGGCGGAAAGCTACATGCGCTCCGCCGTCGCGCAGCCGGGTGCCGGCAGCAGCGTTCGCCAGAACCTCGCCCTTACCGTCGGCCTGCAGGGCCGGTTCCAGGAAGCGGAGACCATCGCGCGCCAGGAGCTGACGGCCGAGCAGGCGGAGGCCAACGTCGCCTATCTCCGCTCGATGCTGACGCAATCGAATGCCTGGAAGCAGCTTGCGAGCGACGAGAGCAAGAACGCGAACTGATCCTGCGAGAGATCGAATGATGGGACCGGCGCGCCGGGCCATCGAAGCTGCAGCTGCGCGCGCCCGTGCCATTTCCGAGCAGATCTAATCCTTCAAGCGCATCGCGATCTTTCGGATTCGCTTTCCGGGCTTCAGGCTTTTGCTTTCATGCGTGTCGTCACCGCGAAACCGCAGCACACTTTTGCGCGACATGCATTAGAATTTGTCGGCGACCTGGATGCCGGCCGGGCCGAGAATGACGGCCATGAGCACGGGAAGGAAGAACAGGATCATCGGCACGGTCAGCTTCGGCGGCAGCGCGGCCGCCTTCTTCTCCGCCTCGTTCATGCGCATGTCGCGGCTTTCCTGCGCCAGCACGCGTAGCGCCTGGGCGATGGGCGTGCCGTAGCGCTCCGCCTGGATGAGCGCCTGGGTGACCGCCTTGACGTTGTCGAGGCCCGTACGCAGGCCGAGATTCTCGTAGGCGACCCGTCGTTCCTGCAGGAAGGAAAGTTCCGCCGTGGTCAGCACCAGCTCCTCTGCGAGCTCCGGCGACGCCATGGCGATCTCGTCCGCCACCCGGCGGAAGGCCATTTCGGTGGAGGTGCCCGATTCCACGCAGATGAGCATCAGGTCGAGCGCATCCGGCCAGGCGCGCTTGATCGAAAGCTGGCGCTTGGTGATCCTGTTCGAGATGTAGATGTTCGGCGCATAGAAGCCGAGATAGGCGATCCCGATCGTCGCGAGCATGCGCACCGGCATCGGCTTCTTGCCGAGATAGCCGAGATAGAAGATGACGAATGCGCCGGCCGCGAGGAAGACGAAGGGCAGGACGAAGCGGGCGAAAAGAAAGATGTTGAGCGCGTTCTGCGAACGGTGACCCGCCATGCGCAGCTTGTTGACGGTGTTGTCGTCGACAAGCGCCTTGCGAAGGTTCAGCCGCTCGACCACCTGGCGCACCGAGGTGTTGTTCTGCGCCCGCAGGCTGGCCCGGCTGTGCATCGCCTCCGCATTGAGGCGCGCACGTTCGCGCGCCCGGATCTGGTCCCGTTCGAGCGCGACCGATTTCATCCGCTTGTCGAGATCGCCTCTTTCCAGATAGGGCACGGCCAGCGTGTAGATGGTCGCGAGCACCGCGATGGCGACGAAGGCCGGCAGCAGGATATCCGGGTTCGTGAGTGTGGCGACCAGTCCGGTCATGGCGGCGTGTTCCTCGTCAGATGTCGAAGTTGATCATGTTGCGCATGACGAAAACGCCGATCGACATCCACAGGCCCGACGCCCCGAGGATCAGATGCCCGCGGGGGTCCTGGAAGAGGATGAGGATGTAGTCCGGCGAGGTGAGATAGACGAGGATCATCACGATGAACGGCAGCGCGCCGATGATGGCGGCGGAGGCCTTGGCCTCCATCGACAGCGCATTGACCTTGGCGCGCATCTTCCGCCTGTCGCGCAGCACGCGCGAAAGATTTCCGAGCGCCTCGGAAAGATTGCCGCCCGCCTGGCTCTGGATGGTGATGACGATGGCGAAGAAGTTCACTTCCTGAAGCGGAATGCTGGCGAACATCCGCGTGCAGGCCTCGGGAACGCTGAGGCCCATCTGCTGGGATTCCACGACCTTGCGGAACTCCGATTTCACCGGCTCCTGGCCTTCGGCAGCGATGAGCCGCAAGGCATCGTTGAGCGGCAGGCCCGACTTGATCGAGCGCACCATGACGTCGAGCGCGTTGGGGAACTCCTCGAGGAATTTGTTCTGGCGGCGCTTGATCAGGAAACCGATGAGCCATCGCGGCAGCCCCGCCGCGGCGATGAAGAACACGCCGCCGCAGACGAGAAGCGGCAGCCCGCCGATGAAGGATACGACCATGGCGAAGAGGCCGAAGAGGGCGCTGAAGAGATAGAACTGCGTCGTCGTGATCGACAGCCCCGTCTGCACAAGCTTCGCCTTCAGGCTCGGCGATATCTTCCTGTTCTGCTCCTGCTGCTTTCGCTCGAGGTCCTTGAGGGAGTCCTGCACGGATTTTCGCCGCTTCGACATCTCCTGCATACGATCCCGGGACGCCTTGATCTTAACCTGGTCGGTCTCCGCCGCCTTGACGCGGCGTATCCGGCTTTCAGCCTTCTTCTCCGTTTCGATGCGCGAAAACAGCAAGGCATAGCCGACGCTTCCCGCGGCGACGGCTGCCAGCGCGACGATCGCGACGATGGTCATATCGAGACCGAACATCCCTTGCCCCAGCTCCCTACTGTTTTTCCATCGCGTCGAGCGTCGCCGCCAGCCGCTTGTCCTCGTTGAAATAGCGTGCGCGGTCCCAGAAATGCGGTTTGCCGATACCCGTGCCGGTATGCCTGCCGATGATCCGGCCGTTCGCATCCTCGCCGTCGAGCTCGAAGCGCATCAGATCCTGCGTGATGATCACCTCGCCCTCCATCCCGACCACTTCCGTGATATGGGTGATGCGGCGCGAGCCGTCACGCAGGCGGGAGGCCTGGATGATGACGTCGACCGAACCGGCGATGATCTCGCGAACCGTCTTTGCGGGCAGCGTGTAGCCTCCCATCGCGATCATCGATTCCATGCGGGAGAGGCATTCGCGCGGCGTGTTGGCATGGATCGTGCCCATCGACCCGTCGTGGCCGGTGTTCATCGCCTGCAGGAGATCGAAGACCTCCGGTCCGCGCACTTCGCCTACGATGATGCGCTCGGGGCGCATGCGCAGGCAGTTCTTGATGAGATCGCGCATCGTGACCTCGCCCTCGCCCTCGATGTTCGGCGGGCGGGTTTCGAGGCGCACCACATGCGGCTGCTGGAGCTGGAGTTCGGCGGAATCCTCGCAGGTGATGACCCGCTCGTCCGCATCGATATAGCGGGTGAGGCAGTTGAGCAGCGTCGTCTTGCCCGAGCCGGTGCCGCCGGAGATGACGATGTTGCAGCGGACGCGGCCGATGATCTGCAAGAGCGTCGCGCCCTCGGGCGTGATCGAACCGAACCGGACGAGCTGGTCGAGCGTCAGCTTGTCCTTCTTGAACTTCCGGATGGTGAGCGCGGTCCCGTCGATGGCGAGCGGCGGCGCGATGACGTTGACGCGCGACCCGTCCGGCAGGCGTGCGTCGCAGATCGGGCTCGATTCGTCGACGCGCCGGCCGACCTGGCTGACGATGCGCTGGCAGATGGAGAGGAGCTGGGCGTTGTCGCGGAAGCGGACATCGGATTCCTGCACCTTGCCGGCGACCTCGATATAGGTCTTGCCGGAACCGTTGACCATGATATCCGCGATATCGTCGCGCGCGAGCAGCGGCTCCAGCGGACCATAGCCGAGAACGTCGTTGCAGATATCGTCGAGCAGCTCCTCCTGCTCGGAGATCGACATCGCGAAATTCTTGATCGTGATGATGTCGTTGACGATATCGCGGATCTCTTCGCGCGCGCTTTCCGTATCGAGCTTTGCGAGCTGCGACAGGTCGATCGTGTCGATCAGCGCGGAAAAGACCTGGCTCTTGGTATTGTAATAGTCTTCGGTGCGGGTGGGGCGCTTGCGTGCGGCGACCGGCGGCGGAGCCGTCTGGTGGAGCGTGGAGGCCGCCGGCGCCATGGGCGCGGCCTCGCGGATGGAAGGCTGCGGCTGCGCAGCCGGCGGGCGTTCCATGACCGGCGCCGCAGACGCGGGCATGGGCACCGGCGCCTGACCGGTGATCCCCCCGCTTTTCCCGAAGCCGTCGTTTCCGCGTTTGCCGAACATGCTGCTATCCAGTCCGTTTCCTTGCCGTTCCTTCGAAAGCTACTTTCGCCCGAGCAGGCCGAGCATCTTCCCGAGCCCCGCCTTCCTCGGCTTCTTGACGCTCGCGCGGCCGGTGACGATATGGGCGAGCTGCGAGAAGGTTTCGGCGGCCGGCGCCTTGCGGTCCATCTCGGTGATCATGCGCCCGCTGTTGGCCGCCGTGCCGAAAAGCTGGGCATCGAACGGAATGATGGCGATCGGCTGGATCTCGAGAGGGTCGCAGAAGTCGTCCGGCGCGATTTCGGGGCGTTTGGGAACGCCGACCTGATTGAGGATCAGATGGGGAACCTTGTCGTTGGGCCGAAGCTTCTTCAACGCGTCGAACATGTTCTTCGCATTTCGTAGATTTGCGAGGTCCGGAACCGCCGTGATGACGATCTCGTCCGCGTCGGAAAGCACGGCGCGCGTCCAGTCCGACCAGGCATGGGGCAGGTCGAGCACGGTGATAGGCGCACTGCGCTGCACGACCTCGAGGATCGGCTGGAAGGAGCCGCGATCGAAATCGTAGGCCCGGTCGAGCATCGACGGGGCGGCAAGCAGCGAGAGACGATCCGAGCATTTCGTCAGGAGCCGGTCGAGGAAAACCTCGTCCAGCCGCTCGGGCGCATAGACGGCTTCCGAAATGCCCTGCGGCGGGTCCTGGTCGAAATTGATGTTCGCCGTACCATAGGGAAGATCCAGATCGGCGAGGATCACCTCGGTCGAGAAGAGATTGGAGATGTCCCATGCGCAGTTGTGCGCGATGGTCGAGGAGCCGACCCCGCCCTTGGCGCCGATGAAGGCGACGGTCTTGCCGAGCGGCTCGGCATCCGGATCGATGAAGATCGCGGCGATGGCCGTCAGGATGTCGGCCATGGTGACGGGGCCTACCATATATTCCGAGATGCCGTTGCGGATCAGCTCGCGGTAGAGCGGGATGTCGTTGTGGCGGCCGACGATGACGACCTTGGTGCTCGGATCGCAGACCTCCGCGAGCGGCGCAAGCTCGTCCATGATCGAGCGCGGCTCGGTGGCGGTCTCCAGGATGATGAGGTTGGGCGTCGGCGTGGAGGCGAACATGTTGGCGGCTGCGGCTATGCTGCCGCTGTTGATGCGCAGGCTGACCTTCGCCATGCGCCGGTCCTGCCCGCAGCGCTCCATCGTGCGCAGCATGGTCTCCGTCTCGCAGAAGGCGTGGACGGAAATGCGCGGCAGCGGCCGGACATGGTCGATGTCGCGGTGAAAGGAGACGTCGTCGGCGCCGATATCGGCGGCTGCGCTCTCCGTGATGCTGTAGTCAACCGTGCTCATGATATCCACCTGGTTCAAGAAAGCGCCGGGCCATCTTACATGTCGTCGAGTTCGGTATAGGACTCGCGGTAACGCTGGATGGCCTGCTCACGCTGCGTCGCGTCGGCCGGCGTCATGCGACGAGGTCCGAGAAGGTCGTTGGGATCGGCGATCTGGGCCGCGAGGTTTCTCTGATTTGCGCAGCCGAAATTGTAGTAGTTCTTGTTTGCGGTCGTGTTCAGGGTCATGTCTTCCGGCCATTCTCCGCAGGGGCCGGCATCGGCCGCGATCGCCGAATAGCTCAGCCGGACCGGCGCGACGTCGTAATCGCCGGCAGCATAGCTGGTCATGATGATCCGTCGCGTGGGAACGCCCATCTTGGTTAGGAGATTGCGAATGTTCTTGCCCGCCGCCGTGGCAGCGCCGGTATTGGCCGAGCCGTGCGGAAGGATGATCTGGATGGTGCCGGAGGACGAGGCCATGTAGTCGGAGACGAAACCGGCGATGACCTCGCTCTGCCCGCGTGTCAGCCGGCTGTCGCCGGAGGCGATCGGGATGTCGATCGTCCTTTCCTTCTCCGTGACGACGATCGGGTGGCGGGTCCGGTAATCGTCCGGAAGCGAGCCGGTCGAAATTCCGTCCCGGTTGGCGCAGCCCGACGCCGTCGCCGCGACCGCGACGAGAAGCGCCCCGGCAAAAAGCCTGCGGCGAGCTCCGGCGGTCTTTTCTCTGATGCTGGCGTCCAACCGGTGCTTTCCGTGTGCGGCGCCAAGGGAAACTGCGTTCTTCATGTCCTTACCCGCTCACTTGTAGATGAAACCGATATTACCCTCGTAGCGGCGGGCCGGCGGGGGCGCGTCCTTGCGCCCGTAGATCCGGTTCACATGCCCGAGGAAGACGCTTGCGGCGTCCGTCGCCGGATTGAAATTGTCGTCCGGCCGCGAAAGGGCGTTCCGATTGACGGGGCGGACGAGATAGGGCGTCGCGATGATGACGAGTTCCGTTTCGGTGCGTTCCAGCGTCTTTTCGCGGAAAAGCGCTCCGAAAATGGGGAGCTTTGAGGCGACCGGCGTCCCGGTCGTGCCCTGCTGGATATCGTCGCGGATGAGGCCTGCGAGCGCGATCGAGCCGCCGGAGGGGAGCTCGAGCACCGTTTCGGCATCGCGCTTGCGGTATTCGACGCCGCTCGCGGCCGTTGCCACCGGCTCGGAAACGCGCGTCTGGATGCGCAGGCTGATCCTGCCGGAGGAAAGCACGGTCGGAGTGAAGGCAAGCGAAATGCCGTATTCGTAGGGCGTCACGGTGGTGACGCCATCAACGCCGGTGGTGGTGTAGAGGCGCTCGCCGCCGGAATTGAACGTTGCCGACTGGCCGGAAATCGCCGTGAGGGTCGGCTCCGCCAGCGTGCGGATGGCGTTGGCCTGCTCCAACGCGCTGAGCGCCGTTTCGATGCCGAGCTTTCCGATGGACCCGGCGACAGTGCCCGAAAGCCCGCTGCCGCCGGCGGTGATGTCCAGAATGTCGAGGCTGGAGCCGGATCCGTTGGCGTTCCTGGTGAAGGTGTTGTCGAAACCGAGCTGCTTCAGCACTTCGCGCCTGATTTCGGCGACGGTGACCTTCAGCGTCACCTGGTCCTCGCCCTCGATCTTCAGCATGTTGACGACGGACGAACGCTGACGGTTTTCGCCGTAGATCGAGGAATCGCCGTTGTTGCCCTGGGCGACCACGGTGCGGGTCGTCGCCTCGCCGCCGGTGAGGAAGATGTCGGCGATCCGCATGGCCTGCGTGGCGTCCTGGGGCGTGCGCACCGTGCCGGTCAGCACGATATTGTCCGAGATGATCTCGACGTCGATGTCGGAATCGGGAATGAAGCGCCGCAGCTGCGCTTCCAGTCCGGAGACATCGCGCTCCACCGCAAGATCGATACTGACGATCTGCTCGCCGTCCGCTCCGAAGACGAAGATGTTGGTCTGGCCCACTTCCTTGCCGAAGAGATAGATGCGCCGGGAGGTGCGGGTAACCGCATCGGCCTTGACGGGATCCGCCACGAGGATGTCGTGGGCATCCTCCGGCAGATCGATGACGATCGCCTTGTTCAGGCCGAGCTTGACGGATTTCCTCGATCCCGGGCCGCTGTCGGCGATGCGGATCACCGCATCCGATGCGGCGAGCGCTGCGGGAATGCCGTTCACGACGGCTGCGGGAAAACCCGACATCGCCAGGCAGAAAGCCGTTCCGCCAGCCACAGAAGCCCGAAATTTCCTTCCAAGTCCACGCACGTTCAGCTCCTGCTCATTGGTCGGTTGTGGCGCTGTTGCTGTCGACGATCTTCCCGGTCTTGATCACCTGGATGACCGGCGCTCCGGACCCGCCGCTGAGCAGGTAGTCCGCCGAGGCGGTATCCGGCTCCTGGGCGTCGGCCACGCTTCTGAGCGCGAGCGACAGCCGGTCGGCCATCTGCTGGGCGACGGCGATCACCTTCGTCTGGTCGGGGGTAAGCTCTAGGGTGGCGGTCGTTCCGACCACCGATTTGGAGCCGTCCTCCCTTTCCTGGATCTGCTGGTCGATGGCCAGCACCCGGACATTGTTCAGGATGTTTTCGGTAAGAAGCGTCCCGTTGCTGCCCTTGCGCACCATGATCACGTCGACCCGGTCGTTGGGCAGGATGAAGCCGCCGGCACCGGTCACCACGGAGATTTCCGTGGCTACCGCGCGCTTTCCCGAGGGCAGGAGCGAAGACATGATGCGGCTGCTGGAATCGGCGATCTTCTCCTGGCGGATGGGCTCGCCGTTGAAGATCGGCATGCGGGCGATCGCGCCCGACAGCTTTTCGAGTGCATCCGGCCGTCCGTCCTGCGTGATGAAACCCTCGACCACGGCGCTCTTCGGCCATGCCGTCCAGGCAATGCTGTCGGAATTCAGGCGCGAGCCGACCGGCAGGCTCTGTCTGGCGACGAGCACGTTGATGCTCGGTTCGCGGGTAACGACGGGCTCGGGCATGGAAATCCTGTTGCCGCGCGCGAGCTGCAAGGCCAGGAAGCCTGCCACGCCCGCCGAAACGACGGCTACCGCCAAAATAATGATTCGCGCCGGTTTCATATCCCCTGGTCCCCGCGGAGTTCTGTTCCGTCACATTGACCAGTAATTCGTGTAATTATGGTTAATGCTCGCCTTACAATCGTGGTTAACGAAAGCTTTTGCGAAGCGTCTTAACGGGACGTGCCGTGTTTACGATGCAATTTTAGGGGGAATTGAAAAATGGCGCCGACTTCGCGGTCAGCCGAAGCTGGCGAGCGCGGCCTGCATCAAGGGAGAGGAGGGGAAGGCGGCAAAACCGGCCGCGCCGATCGCGATGCCGTACGGCACTTTCTTCGCCGTCAGCAGGTGGTCCGGGAAGGGCAGTCCGGAGGCGAGGATGGAATTCGTGTGCGCGCGCAGCCGCAGGATCAGGAGCGTGAGGATGCCGCCGAAGATCGAGACATAGAGCAGGAACGCGATGAGCGTCCCGTCGAAGCCGAACCAGACCGCGCTCGCCGTCAGCAGTTTCGCATCGCCGCCGCCCATGACATTCAGCGCGAAGAGGGCGAAACAGAAACTGAAGACCAGAAGCCCCGCGGCAAGATGCAGGCCGATTCCGGCGATGCCGAGGCCCGCCAGCGGGGCAATCAGAACGAAGCCGGCGAGCAGAATGGCCGAAACCCGGTTGGGAATCGTCATGGTGAACATGTCGGAGAAGGCCGCGACAGCGAGGCAAAGCGGAAAGATGACGAAGATGGCTGCTGCGATCATGACGGGATTCCTTGGAGGAGAGCCTATCTGTCCGTCTATTAAGAAAGTGCGAAGCAGGTCCGGTGGCCGGACCTAAAAGGCGAAAACCGCCTTCCAAGGAAGACGGTTCTCTAAATCTATCAACTCAGCGAAAGTTACGGCGTCGTCGTAGGCTGATTGTTGTCAAGCGTAGTAGACAGGGCGGTGAACGTGTTGTTCAGCGACGTGCCGAGTGCGCCGGCGCCGACGATCAGCGCGACGGAAATCAGGGCGGCAATCAGACCGTATTCGATTGCGGTCGCGCCGGACTCGTCCTTCATCAGGCGAGCAAAAATCTTGGTCATGGAATTCTCCTAGCTCCACGTGTTGGTTCAGCAGTTCCGCCAACTGTTGCCGTTGTTCGGATGATTGCAACCTACAGGCTGTGCATTGCCACCGGCTTAAGGAAGTCGGTTACCTGAAGGTTAATCGGCCGGGCCGGATTTCTTGGTGAAGAAAACGTAACCGACTGGGATGCCGCACTTTCACGTCCGTCCGCCGGGTTGCTGGGCAAGGTGGGGGTACCACCCCGGCGCGCGCCGCCTGTTTCGATCGCAAAGGCCATTAGCGCTTCGTTTACCAATATTGGCGATGCTCGCGGCAGTGGAAATCGGAACCGTTCGCATGAAGAGCTTCAGGACACCAGCGGGCAACCGCGCCTTCCGCCTTGCCGCAGGCATGGCTGCGGTCCCCATGCTCTTCCTTTCCGTCTCGGCGGCCTCGGCGGAAGAGCCGATGATGCGCGTCTATATGGATCACGCGCGCGTGCTCAAGCTCGATCGTCCGGTGAGCAAGGTCATCATCGGCAATGCGGAGGTGGCGGACGCGACGGTCGCCGACGCGAAGACGATCGTGCTGACCGGCCGCAGCTTCGGCACCACCAATCTCGTGCTCCTCGACCAGGACGGCAATGCGATCGTCGACGAGCGTATCCTCGTTTCGATCGACGAGGGCAATACGGTGCGGGTGTTCCGGCAGACGGAGCGTTCCGTCCTTTCCTGCACGCCGAATTGCGAGCAGCATACCGAGCGCCAGAAGAAGACCGGCGACTGATATGCGTCCGATACCGGGAACTCGCTCAATTGCGAGCGATGCCGAATACGAAAAATAAAGGGTCTCTTCCTAAGCTTCGCGCCCACGAGATGTAACGGACGGAACAGGACGATGCTTGGTGACGGAAAGGCTCAACGGCGCCATCGCGCCGGACTGATGCGCCGCTTCTTCTTGCGCAGGGACGGCGCGGCGGCGATCGAATTCGCGCTGCTGTCGATCCCCTTCTTCGTCATCGTCTTCGCGTCGATCGAGACTTTCATCGCCTTCTCCGCCGAGCAGCTTCTCGCAAATGCCAACGACACGATGGCGCGCAAGATCCGAACCGGCGAGATCACCTTCAACCAGAACAGGCCAGCAACCGACATGACGGCGCAGGCCTATCGGGCGGCCTTCTGCGAGGAAGTCTCCATTCTCCGGATGTGCTCGGAAGACGAGGTCGGAAATCCGAAGAAGCTGTTCATAGACGTGCGCAGCTTTTCGAGCTTCTCCGGCATTCCCGATGCCCTGCCGATCAAGGATTCCGACCTGGACACCACCGCCTTTGCCTTTGCGCCGGGCGGGAAGAAGACGATCAACGTCGTGCGCGCCTATTACCGCTGGGACATCATGACCGATCTCATCCGCCCCTATATCACGAGCCTGCGCCCGGCGGACGGCTCCAGTCCCCCTTACCTGATGGTGGCGACCGAGATCGTCCAGAGCGAGAACTATCCATGAAGACCGGCGTCCGTGGCAAACCGATCGCAGGCGGCGTAATTCGCCGGTTCCGCCGTTTTCTCGACGACCGGCGAGGCGTGGGCGCCGTCGAATTCGCCATCGTCGCGCCGGTCCTGCTGATGTTCTACATCGGCTCCTTCGAAATTTCGGTCGCAATGACGGTCGCCCGCAAGGTCGATCGCGCCGCCAACACGGTATCGGATCTGCTGACGCAGAACGAGACGCTCAGCACGGTCACGCTCGATTCCATGAAGGACGTGACGACGAATGTCCTCGAACCTTTTCCCGCGGGCGAATACACGCTTCGCATGACCGGCATCGCGATCTCCCCGACCGGCGAGGCGAAGGTCGCCTGGTCGCGCGACCAGAACGGAGCGACGCCCTATCCCAAGAACAGCGCGGTCGCCCTGCCGGACGACGTCGACCTGACCAACACCTTCGTCGTGCGCGCGGAACTCATCGTTCCGCATGAAATCCTGCTGATGCTGCCCGGTCTGAGAGGCATCGTGCCCAATGAGGTCAATCTCACCCGAACGAGCTATTTCATGAAGCGGCAGGGCACGATCACCTGCAGCGATTGCGGTTGAAGACGCCGGCGGAGCCTGCGATTTCGGCTTTTTTGCTTGAAGACGGGATTCGCCCCGTGTCATGTCACGGGCTTCTGCGGTTCGGCCATCTCCTTATAATACGGGACGAACGGCCGATTCTGTATGCGGCTTGCAATGGGTGAACTATGGCGCGCGCCTTCCTCTTCGTTCTCGATTCCTTCGGCATTGGCGGCGGACCGGATGCCGAGACGTTCGGCGATCTCGGCGCGGACACGCTGGGTCATATCGCCGAGTTCTGCGCTGCCGGCGCCGGCGACCGCCCGGGGCTGAGGGAAGGGCCGCTAAGGCTGCCGAACATGTCCGCGCTCGGGCTCCTGCATGCGGCGCGCGCCGCCACGGGCCGCTTTCCGGCCGGCATGGACGTGCCGGCGCGCGTCTTCGGGCTTCATGGTGCTGCGACGGAGGTTTCCCGCGGGAAGGACACTCCCTCCGGCCACTGGGAGATCGCGGGAACGCCGGTCATGTTCGACTGGAGGTATTTTCCCGTCGAGGGCGACGCGTTCTCCCCCGAGCTGGTGGAGGCGATCTGCGAAGCGGGCAAGGTACCGGGCATCCTCGGCAACTGTCATGCTTCCGGGACCGACATCCTCCGGCGCTGCGGCGAGGAGCATATCCGCAGCGGCAAGCCGATCTGCTACACGTCCACCGATTCGGTGTTCCAGATCGCCGCGCACGAAGTCCATTTCGGGCTGGAGCGGTTGCTCGACCTTTGCCAGTCGGTGCGAAGGCTGCTCGACGCAATGCCCGCGGGCCGCATCGGGCGCGTCATCGCCCGTCCCTTCGTCGGCGAGACGGCTGAAACCTTCCAGCGCACCGGAAACAGGCGGGACTATTCCGTTCCGCCGCCGGAGCCGACATTGCTCCACCGGCTGACCGAAACGGGCCGCACCGTGCACGCCGTCGGCAAGATCGGCGACATTTTCGCCCATCAGGGGATCGGCAGAGTGGTGAAGGCGGACGGCAACATGGCGCTGATGGATGCGACGCTGGAGGTGATGGACGAGGCCGCCGACGGCGATCTCGTCTTCACCAATTTCGTCGACTTCGACATGCTCTACGGACACCGGCGCGACGTTGCGGGATATGCAGCGGCGCTCGAGGCATTCGACCGCCGGCTTCCGGAGGTGGATCGCAAGCTCAAGCCCGGCGATCTGGTGATCCTGACGGCCGACCACGGCTGCGATCCGACCTGGCGGGGAACGGACCACACGCGCGAACGCGTTCCGGTCATGAGCTTCGGGCCCGGCATCCGCTCCCGGCTGATCGAGACGAGAACCACGTTTGCCGACATCGGCGAGACGGTGGCGAAGCATCTCGGCATCGCTCCCGGCGCTCACGGGAAGAGCTTCCTGTGACGCGGCATCTGGCAAAGGCCGAGCTGCACTGCCATCTCGAAGGTGCTGCTCCGCCAGCGCTCGCGCTCGCGCAGGCACGGAAATACGGCGTGGATGCCACCGGCTTCATCCAGGACGGCGTCTATGCCTGGAGCGACTTCACGAGTTTCCTCGCCGCCTACGACAGGGTCTCGGGCCTGTTCCGCACGGAGGAGGATTATGCGCTTCTCAGCGAAACCTATCTGCGCACGCTTGCCGCCTCGGGCGCGGTCTACAGCGAACTCTTCGTATCGCCAGATCACGCCGAGGCCGTGGGCATCGGCGCGCATGCTTACGTTTCCGGTATCGCTTCGGGGATCTTCGCCGCCAAGGCCGCGACCGGCATAGAGGCGCGCATGATCATCGTCGGCCTGCGCCATAGCGGCCCCGAACGGGTCGAATGGGCGGCGCGCTTCGCGGCTCGAAGGGTGCATCCGCTGATCACGGGGTTCAACATGGCGGGAGAGGAGCGCTCGGGCCGCGTCGCCGACTTCACGCGGGCGTTCGACATCGCGCGCGACGCCGGCCTCGGGATCACGATTCATGCCGGCGAGCTCGCCGGCGCCTCCAGCGTGCGCGAGGCCCTCGATCTCGTGAAGCCCTCGCGGATCGGCCACGGCGTTCGCGCGATCGAGGACGCCGGGCTGGTAAGGCGGATCGCGGACGACGGAACGGTGCTCGAAGTCTGCCCCGGATCGAACATAGCGCTCGGCGTCTTTGCGGATCTCGCGTCGCATCCGCTGAGGCGGCTTTTCGATGCCGGCGTGGCGGTGACGCTCAATTCCGACGACCCGCCCTTCTTCGGCACGTCGCTTGAGAAAGAGTATGAGGCCGCCTCCTCGGTCATGGGGTTCGCAGACGACGAGCTCGACCAGATGACCCGCAATGCCCTGCACGCGGCTTTCGTCGATGAAGAGACACGCTCCAGGCTCCTCGCCCTGGTCTGAACCGGAGTTTCGCAGGGCCGGTAACTGGGGATGAGCGCTTGCCGCCGCTCTCCTCTCTTGCGGCAGACAATGCTTCCGTGGAAAAAGTAACTGCAAAGATTTCCGGAAGGTTCGGCCATGGACGGCGTCACAGTCATCAATCATCCGCTTGTGCAGCACAAGCTGACCATCATGCGCAAGAAGGAAACCTCCACAGGAAGCTTCCGCCGCCTTCTGAGAGAGATTTCGACACTTCTCTGCTACGAGGTGACGCGTGATCTGGAACTGACGACGGAACGGATCGAGACGCCGCTGCAGGAGATCGATGCGCCGATCCTGGAGGGCAAGAAACTGGTCTTCGCTTCCATCCTGCGCGCAGGAAACGGGCTGCTGGAAGGGATGCTGGAGCTCGTTCCTTCCGCCCGTGTCTCGCATATCGGCGTCTATCGCGACCACGATACGCTGGAGGCGATCGAATATTTCTTCAAGGCGCCGGACGATCTGCATGCGCGCCTCGTCATCGTCGTCGACCCGATGCTGGCGACCGGCAATTCCGCGATTGCCGCGATCGAGAAGCTCAAGGAGCGCGGCGCCAACAATATCCGTTTCCTGTGTCTCCTCGCCGCGCCGGAAGGCATCCGCAATTTCCAGGCCGTCCATCCCGACGTCCCCGTCTACACGGCCTCCATCGACAGTCATCTCAACGACAAGGGCTATATCATGCCGGGGCTCGGCGACGCCGGAGACCGCATGTACGGCACCAAGTGAGCGCTTAACCCGCCGTTAACCAGCGAATGCAATTAAAACGGGAAAAGATTTCCCGGCCGGGAGAATTTCCGATCCGTTAGCTCGAACGGAAATATACAGGGGCACTTCTTCCGATGGAGATTGCCCGATGCTCGTTCGCAGCCTCGTCTTTGCCGCAGGCATTGCCGTCGCAGCCGTTTACGCCCCTGATTTCATTGGCCCCTACCTATCCGGTCCCGCCGAGGTGGAGCCCGTGACGCCGGAGGAGGCTGCACCTCGGCAGACGGCCGTTTCGGCTGCGCGCTATACCGGAAACCGCGGCGCGGTGCTGGAAGCCGACGCCGGCGGCCATTTCAGCGGTACTTTCACGATCAACGGCCGCAAGGAGACGGGACTTGTCGATACCGGCGCGAGCATGGTGGCGATCAATGTCTCCACCGCCGAGCGTCTCGGCATCGCGCGCAAGGATCTCAGCTTTCGCTATGCGGTGGACACCGCGAACGGCAAGGTGAGCGCCGCCTATGTAAAGCTGGACAGCGTTGAAATCGGTCCGGTCAGGGTCCGGAATGTCGGCGCCATGGTGCTGGAGGATCGCGCCCTGTCGGGAACGCTGATCGGCATGAGCTTCCTGAAGGGGCTTTCCTCCTATCAGGTCGAGGGGAGCCGGATGCGGCTCATCCGCTGATCCGCGCGACGATTTCCGGCTGCAAGGCCGGCTTGTCGGTGCTGATCGCATAGGCGTCGCGCAGCCGGGCCGCGGCTCTCCCGGCAGCTTCCTTCGAGGCGGCATGGACCCTCGCGATCTCCTCGCCCTTGTCGACCCGTGTCCCGAGCGGCAGCAGCCCTTCGAAGCCGACGCGGTGATCGATGGAATCGTCCGACCGCATGCGTCCGCCGCCGAGCTCTATCACGGCCATTCCGATCGTCCGTGTTTCGCAGGAGGCAAGGAAACCGGTTTCCCCGGCCGTAACCGATTGGACGACCGGCGCGCGCGGCAGATGGATGTCCGGCTTCTCCAGAAGATCGGCGGGGCCGCCGAGCGCATGCACCATTGCGGAGAAACGTTCCGCTGCCGCGCCGCTGCGCAGGGCCTCGGCCGCTTTCGCCTGCGCAGCCGCGACGTTCGTTTCAAGCCCGGACGTCACCAGCATCTCCGCAGCGAGCGCGAGGACGAGCCTTTCGAGGCGCGTGCCGGGTTTCCGCCCGGTCAGGAAATCGATGCAGTTCCTGATCTCCACCGCATTGCCCGCGGCGTCCGCCAGCGGCTCGTTCATGTCGGTAATCAACGCCGTCGTCCGGAGGCCCGCCCCGTTCGCGACAGCGACGAGCGAGCGCGAAAGGTCTTCGGCCTCCTTGCGGCCTGCCATGAAGGCGCCGCTGCCGAGCTTGACGTCGAGCACAAGCGATCGGAGGCCGGCTGCGAGCTTCTTGGAAAGGATCGACGCGGTAATGAGCGGTACGGAATCGACGGTGGCGGTGACGTCGCGGATGGCATAGAGCCTGCGGTCCGCGGGCGCCAGATCGGCCGTCTGGCCGATGATGGCGCAGCCGATATCCTTCACGCTCCGCCGGAAGAGCGCCGCGGGGGGACTGATGGCATATCCGGGGATCGACTCCAGCTTGTCGAGCGTGCCGCCGGTATGGCCAAGCCCGCGGCCGGAGATCATCGGAACCGCCAATCCGCAGGCCGCGGCGATGGGCGCAAGCATGAGCGAGACATTGTCGCCGACGCCGCCGGTCGAATGCTTGTCGGCGATCGGCCGATCGATGTCCCGCCAGTCGAGGACCTCGCCGGAATCGCGCATGGCGAGCGTCAGCGCCACCGTTTCGGCCTCGGACATGCCGCGGAACCATACGGCCATCGCGAAGGCGGCGATCTGCCCTTCGCTCAGGCGGCTTGCAGAAAGCGCGCCGATGAAGGCAGCAATCTCCTCGGCCCTCAGGGCTTCGCCGTCGCGCTTGCGGCGTATGATCTCCTGCGGGATCATTTCAGGGGCCTAGTAGCTTGCGGCGGCGGCTGACGACGCCTTGCCGTCGAGCACCGCCAATATGTCGCCGAGGAGCCCCGAGGCCCCGAACCGGAAGGTGGAAGGCATCGCCCAATCCGGGCCATGGATCGTTGCGGCAAGCTTGAGATAAAGGTCCGCATCGGCGACGGTCCGCACGCCGCCCGCCGGCTTGAACCCGACCTTGCGGCCGCTCTCGCGAATGGCGTTGAGCATGATGTCGGCGGCCTCAAGGGTGGCGTTGACGGCGACCTTGCCGGTCGATGTCTTGATGAAATCGGCACCGGCCGAGATCGCGATATGGGATGCGTTCCGTATCAGGCCGCGATCCTTCAGTTCTCCCGTTTCGAGAATAACCTTCAGCAGGACGGGCGGGGCAGAAACCGTCCTGACATCGCTCACCATCATGCGCACGGCATTCTCATCGCCGGCGATCAGCGCCTTGTAGGGGATCGCGAGGTCGATCTCGTCCGCTCCGTCGGCAATCGCCTGCCGGGTTTCGGCGACGACGGCGTCGAGCGGCAGATCGCCCGATGGAAAGTTCACGACCGTCGCGATGCGAATGGGACTGTCGGGGCCGAGAATGGCACGTGCCTGCGTGACGAAGCGCGGCCAGATGCAGATCGCCGCCGTCGGGCCGTGAGAGGTCGCCGCCTGGGCGCAAAGACTTTCGATGGCTGCGGCGTCGCAATCGTCGGAAAGGTCGGTGAGGTCGAGCAGCGAGAGCGCAAGTGCCGCGACCTGCTTCGAGGTGGTTTCATTCATCGTCATTGCCTCCGCCCGCGATCATCTCGGTGAGGATGGCGGAAAGCCGCCTGCCCCCGATCGGAGCCATGTCCTTGGTCTCGTGATGGCTGAGCTCCGCGCCGGTCATGCCGGCGCCATAATTGGTTATGACGGAGGCTGCCGCAACCCTCAGCCCCAGAAATCTTGCAATCAGCACTTCCGGGACGGTCGACATCCCGACCGCATCCGCACCGAGGATGCTTGCCATGCGGATCTCCGCAGGCGTCTCGAAGCTCGGGCCAGAAAACCACATGTAGACGCCTTTTTTGAGCGCAATCCCGGTGGTTTCCGCCGCCTTGTCCATGCGCTCGGCAAGCGCGGCGTCATAGGCATTGGTCATCCCGACGAAGCGCTCGTCTCCCTCCATCCCGATCAGCGGATTGGTGCCGGAAAAATTGATGTGGTCGGCGATCCGCATGACCGATCCCGGCGGCATGTCCTCGCGCAGCGATCCCGCCGAATTGGTCAGGATGAGCGATCGCACGCCGAGGCCCTTGAGCACTTCTATCGGAAAGCGCATCGCATTCGCATCGCCGCGCTCGTAATAATGCACGCGCCCGGAAAGCATGATCACCGGAACCTGGCCGAGATATCCGGCGACCAGTTCGCCGGCATGGCCGGAAACTGCGCTGACGGGAAAGCCGGGCAGGTCCGCATAGGGGATGCGCAGCGGATCGCGCACGGCCTCCACCAGGGTTCCGAGCCCCGAGCCGAGCACGATGCCATAGCGCGGCAGAAGCCCGGCGAGCCGGGAAACGAGAAGGTCGGTCGTCCCGGCGGTCATCCGATGCTCTCCGTCTCGAAACTGTGCGGCAGAAGCTCCGTCATTGTCATCGTCTTTTTCACGCCCGCCTCGTCGCAGAGATAGATGCGCGTTTCGGCGGAGGCGAATTCCGCGATCTTCTGGCGGCAGCCGCCGCAGGGTGGGCAGAGCGGCAGCTTTTCAGCGATGACGGCGATCTCGACGATCCTTTTCGCGCGCCCCATGATCATCTGGCTGATGGCCGTCGGCTCCGCGCACCACCCTTGGGGAAAAGAGATGTTTTCGATATTGGCGCCTGTGTAGATCCGGCCGTCCTCCGCACGGATCGCCGCCCCCACAGGGAACTTGGAATAGGGCGCGTGCGCAAAGGCCATGGCGCCGCGCGCCGCCTCGAAAAGATCGTGTGACATGTCAGCGTTCCTTCACATAGGGCACACCGCCGGCCTTCGGCGGGATCGCCTTGCCGATGAAGCCCGCGAGCAGGACGACGGTGAGGATATAGGGCAGGGCCTGCATGAGCTGTACCGGCACCTGGCCGATCAACGGCAGGGGATTGCCCTGGAGCCTGATCGCTAGGGCGTCCAGGAAACCGAACAGCAGGCATGCGAGCATGATGTTGACCGGTTTCCACTTGGCGAAGATCAGCGCGGCAAGCGCGATATATCCCTTGCCGGCGGTCATGCCCTTGACGAAGCCGGCATTGACGGCCAGCGAAAGATAGGCGCCGGCAAAACCGCAGAGAATGCCGCAGCAGATGGTGGCACGATAGCGCAGCCATATCACCGAGATTCCGGCCGTATCGACCGCGCCCGGATTTTCGCCGACGGCGCGCAGCCTCAGGCCGAAACGGGTCCGGTAGAGGATCCACCAGCTCGCCGGCACCATGAGGAAGGCGAGATAAGTGAGCCAGTAGTGCCCCGAGAGGAGATCCGAATAGATCGGGCCGACGACGGGCACGCCGCGCAACGCCTCTGCAAAGGGAAGCTCGACGGTGCCGAAGCGCGCGCCCTCGGAAAGCGCAGGCGTGCGGCCGCCCTGACGGAACCAGGCCTCGCCCAGGATGACCGTGGCACCGGCGACGATGAAGTTGATCGCGACGCCCGAGACGATCTGGCTGCCGCGCTGGGTGATCGACGCATAGCCGTGCACGAGTGAAAAGAACACCGAGACGAGGATTGCGGCAAGAAGCCCCATCGCCGCCGACTGCGTCAGATAGGCGACGGTGGCGGCGGCAAAGGCACCGCCGAGCATCTTGCCTTCCAGGCCGATGTCGAAAACGCCGGCACGCTCGGTGAAGAGCCCGGCAAGGGCTGCGAAGATCAGCGGGACAGAGACGCGGATGGTCGATTCGAGAAGGACGACGAGCGTATGAAAGATATCCATCGTTCAGGCTCCCTTCGCCGCCGCCGCGGCGCGCTCGCGTGCCGTAAAGCCGGAAAGCGCGGCGGTGATTGCCGGCCGGAACATGTTTTCCAGCGCGCCGGCGAAGAGGATCACCAGCCCCTGGATGATGACGATCATGTCGCGGGTGATCGAAGGCATCTCGAAGGCGATTTCGGCGCCGCCCTGGTAGAGAACGCCGAAAAGTACGGCCGCGGGGATGATCCCTGCCGGATGCGAGCGGCCCATCAGCGCGACCGCGATGCCGACGAAGCCTGCGCCCTGCACGAAATCCAGCTGCATGCGGAACTGCTCGCCCATGATCGGGTTCAGCGCCATCATGCCGGCAAGCCCGCCGGAGATCATCATGGCGATGATGGTGATGCGCGTTTCCCGGACGCCGGCATAACGGGCAGCCGCGGGGCTGTGGCCCATGGTGCGCATCTCGTATCCGAGCCGCGTCCGCCAGATGAGGAGCCAGACGCAGAAGGCCGCGACGAGCGCCAGCAGGAAGGAGACGTTGAAGGGCGCGCTGCCGACGTCGAGGCCGAAGATGGCAAGCAGCCAGTCGAGTTTCGGCAGTTGCCCGCCGGCGTCGAAGGTGCGCGTCTGCGGCGCCATCGAACCCAGCGGCTTCAGGACGCGCGTCAGCAGATAGACCATCAGGCTGGAGGCGATGAAGTTGAACATGATGGTGGTGATGACGATATGGCTTCCGCGCCTGGCCTGCAGCCAGCCCGGCAGGAAGGCCCAGAGCGCGCCGAAAAGGGCCGATCCGAGGATCGCCACCGGAAAGACGACATACCAGGGCATGAAGCGGTCGAGCCAGAGGCAGGCGAGCGCCACGCCGATGCCGCCGACATAGGCCTGGCCTTCGCCGCCGATATTGAAAAGGCCGCAATGGAAGGCAACCGCGACCGCGAGCCCCGTGAAGATGAAGGTCGTGGCGTAATAGAGCGTGAAGCCGATATATTCTCCCCGTCCGAAGGCGCCGTTGATCAGGTGATAGGCCGCTTCCAGCGGGTTCTCGCCGACGAGAAGCACGACGAGGCCGGCGACAAGGAAGGCGACCACCAGGTTGACGAGCGGAATCAGGCCGTATTCCGCCCAGTTCGGCAGCTTGGCATAGGGATTGCTCATTCGGCAGCCTCCTTGCGGTCTTCGACGCCTGCCATCAGCAGGCCGAGCTCGCCCTCCGTCGCATCCGGCGTGCGTTCGCCGACGACGCGGCCGGCGAACATGACCAGGATCCTGTCCGACAGCGCCCTGATCTCGTCGAGTTCGACCGACACCAGAAGCACGGCCTTGCCCTGGTCGCGCATCTCGATGATGCGCCGGTGGATGAATTCGATCGCGCCGACATCGACGCCGCGTGTCGGCTGGCCGATGATCAGCACGTCGGGGTCGCGCTCCATCTCGCGGGCGAGCACGATCTTCTGCTGATTGCCGCCGGAGAAATTGGCGGTCTTGAGGCGGGCGTTCGGCGGCCGGATGTCGTATTTCGCGATCTTCTCTTCGGCGTCGGTCCGGATAGCATCCATGTCGAGGAAGATGCCTTTCAGATATTTCGGATCGTCGTGATAGCCGAGGATCGCATTCTCGTTCTCTTCGAATTTCAGGACGAGCCCGACATGGTGCCGGTCCTCCGGCACATGGGCGAGGCCGCGCCGGCGCAGTTCCGCCGGATCGGCGTGGCCGGCAGCGTCTGTCGCCCTGCCGTTGAGGGCGATGGTGCCCGATGTCGCGCGGCGAATGCCGGCGATCGCTTCGAGCAGCTCCGACTGGCCGTTTCCCGCCACGCCGGCGATCCCGACGATCTCGCCGGCACGAATATCGAAGGAGACGTCATCGACCATGGTGACGCCGCGACTGTCGCGAACGGTGAGGTTGCGGACCGAAAGCTTGACGTCGCCGGGATGGGCCTCGCCCTTTTCCACGCGCAGCAGGACCCGCCGGCCGACCATCAGTTCTGCAAGCTCCTCCACCGAAGTGCCCTCCGTCTCGCGCGTCGCGACCATCTCGCCGCGACGCATGACCGAGACCTCGTCGGTGATCGCCATGATCTCGCGCAGCTTGTGAGTGATGAGGATGATGGTCTTTCCCTGGGCTTTCAGCTGTTCGAGGATGCGGAACAGGTGATCGGCCTCCGGCGGCGTGAGCACGCCGGTGGGCTCGTCCAGGATGAGGATGTCCGCCTTGCGGTAGAGGGCTTTCAGGATTTCCACGCGCTGCTGCAGTCCGACCGGCAGCTCCTCGATCACCGCATCGGGATCGACCTCCAGCGCATATTCCTTCTCGAGGCGCTTCAACTCGCCTCGTGCCCGCGCGATACCGGTATTGAGGACCTGGCTGTCCTCGGCTCCGAGCATCACGTTCTCGAGCACGGTAAAATTCTCAACCAGCATGAAATGCTGGTGCACCATGCCGATTCCGGCGGCGATGGCGGTGTTCGGATCGCGGATATTCACGACCTTGCCGTCGACGACGATCTCGCCGCGATCCGCCTGATAGAAGCCATAGAGGATCGACATCAGCGTCGACTTTCCGGCGCCGTTTTCGCCGATGATGCCGTGGATGGTTCCCTTGCGAACCTTCAGGTTGATGTTCCTGTTGGCGTGAACAAGGCCGAAGCTCTTGTCTATACCGTTGAGTTCTATCGCGAATTCGCTCATGACAATCCGATGTGCAGAGATTTGAGCCCGAAGGACGATGACATCAGCTTTGCTATGTCGCGAGTCCGGAAAGGGGACGCAGCAATATCGAAGTTGCGCATGTTCCTTCCCTTCAAACGATCCCGGTTTAAGGGACTATGGGTCAGCACCGCAGTCTTGTTGCTTCCGCTCCGCTTGTCCACCATCATTGCGCCGGATATGGCGGAGGCGCCTATCCGAACGAACTCTCCTGGATATGACCCATGACAAGCCCGACCAAAGCCGAAAACGACAGCCGCGCCCGGATTTCCGCGCTCGAGGAACATGTCGCCCATCAGGCGCGCACGATCGAAGAGCTTTCGGACCAGCTCGCCGAGCAATGGAAGACGATCGAGCAGATGCGATCCAAGCTGGACCGGCTGACGGAACGTTTCCTGGCGCTGGAGGAGCAGTCGCTCGAAGCGCCGCCGATTGCCCGTCCGCCGCATTATTGATGCCGCTTCATGCTTGAAACGAGAAAAAGCCCGCTCCACCGGAACGGGCTTTTTGCTCTTCGTCATCAATAGGGGCAGGATTCGTCCGACATATAGTCGTGAACCTTCACCGTGCCCGCGATGATGTCCGCCTTCGCCTTCTCGACGGCCGTCTTCATCTCGTCGGTGATCAGCGAGGCATTGTTCTCGTCGAGCGCATAGCCGACGCCGTCTTCCTTGAGGCCGAGAATGTTGATGCCCGGCTCGAACTTGTCGTCCTTCGCCGACACGAAGGCATCGTAGACCGCGACGTCGACGCGCTTGAGCATGGAGGTCAGCACCTTGCCGGGATGCAGCATATTCTGGTTGGAATCGACGCCGATGCCGAGCTTGCCCGCGTCTGCGGCCGCCTGGAGAATGCCGACGCCGGTGCCGCCGGCGGCGTGGTAGACGACGTCAGAGCCCTGGTCGAACTGCGACTTGGCGATCTCGCCGCCCTTGACCGGGTCGTTCCACGCGTCGGGGGTGGTACCGGTATAGGCTTCGAGCACCTTCACATCGGCGCCGGTCGACTTGGCGCCGCCGATATAGCCGCAGGCGAATTTATGGATCAGCGGAATATCCATGCCGCCGATGAAGCTGACGGTCTTCGATTTCGAGGCCATGCCGGCAAGCACGCCCACCAGCCAGGAGCCTTCCTGCTCCTGGAAGACGACGGAGCGGACGTTCGGCTTGTCGACGACCATGTCGATGATGGCGAACTTGGTGTCGGGATATTCCGGCGCGATTTTTTCCAGTGCGGCCGCCCAGTTGAAGCCGGCCATCACGATCGGGTTGTTGCCGTCGCCGGCAAACCGGCGCAGCGCCTGCTCGCGCTGGGCATCGTTGGCGATTTCGAAATCGCGGTATGCGATACCGGTCTCGGTCTTGAACTTCTCCGCACCCATATAGGCGGCTTCATTGAAGGATTTGTCGAATTTTCCACCGAGATCGTAGATGATCGCGGGCTTGATATCCGCTGCCAGCGCCGTCGCGGACATCGCGGCCGTGGCGAGAAGGGTGAGAAGGGTTCTTTTCATTGTGCAGCCCTGTTGTCGCTGTTGATCTTATCGGGTCCTCCCGCACGCTCTTTGACGAGCCTGTCTGCGGAGCCACCGACCCGTTCCCTTGGGTGAGGCTGCATTCATCCTTGCATGTCGATTGGAAAAATTCACCAGAAATTTTTCAATTGGTAAAAATCGCGAAAGCCGGCCGCAGCGCCTTTGCTGCGGCCGGCCCTCGGCTCCCGCATCAGCCGATGGCGCAGGCGACGCCCGTGCCTCGCAGGCCGCAATAGCCGCCGGGATTCTTCGCAAGATACTGCTGGTGGCTCGCATCGGCGAAATAGAAGGCTCCCGCCTTTCCGATCTCCGTCGTCACGCGTCCTTTATGGCCGGAGGCGGCGAGCGCGGATTGATATTCGTCGCGCATGCGCCGTGCGGTCGTAAGCTGGTCCTCGTCGGCCGCGTAGATCGCCGAACGGTAGGTCGTGCCGATATCGTTGCCCTGGCGCATGCCCTGGGTCGGATCATGCGCTTCGAAGAAGGTCTTGAGCAGCGTTTCGAGCGCGACGGCTTGCGGATCATAGACGACCAGCACGACCTCCGCATGGCCCGTCAGGCCGGTCGTCGTCTCCTGATAGGTCGGATTGGGCGTGAAACCGCCTGAATAGCCGACCGCGGTCACCCAGACGCCGGGCATCTGCCAGTAGAGCCGCTCGGCGCCCCAGAAGCAGCCCATGCCGAGGAGGATCGAGCGCGTGCCTTCGGGATAAGGACCCTTCAGCGCCCGGCCGTTGACGAAATGCGTCTGCGCCGTCGGAATTTCCTCCGGCCGCCCCGGAAGAGCGTCTGTCGGCGAGGGCATCGTGGTTTTCTTGTTGAACATGTCGATCAGGAACATAATGGCCTCCTTGCCATGCCGCCAAGCGCGGCCGGGAAGATGAAGGTCAGGCGGCGAAACGCCCGGCAGCCGGGACCCGCTTGTAGCCGATCATCCAGAAAACGAGCGCAAGCGCCAGAAAGACCGCGAATGCTGGTTGCGAGAGGATCCACATGGCCGTCGGGTTCCAGAGATAGGGATGGAGACGGTTCATGATGGTATCCGCAACGATGGCGAGCGTCGAAGGGCTTGCTGCACTCCAGGCCACCGCAAGCGGCGTCAGCACGGGTTCGGATGCGGAGACGGACTGTATGGCGTCTATCGTTCCGGCCATGACCGCGAGGACAAGCGCCAAAAGGCTCGCAAACCGGAACAGGAATCGCACCATCACCATCGCGCTCAATGCGGGCCGGACCGTTTCGGGCGGCTTTCATCATCTGCTGGCCTCAAAGATAGGCATGCGGATATCCGCTTGCAATCCCGCCGGACGGGCATCTGCGGGGGAAGTCAAAAAACTGTCAGAAACCGGTTGATCCCGCCGCCATCCTGAGTATATATCGCGCCGTCCCGCCGAAATGGAAACAGGAAAGCGGTCCGCGCCGGGTTGACCGCCGGCAGCGAGCGGACGGACAGGTGGCCGAGTGGTTGAAGGCGCACGCCTGGAACGCGTGTATAGGGGAAACTCTATCGAGGGTTCGAATCCCTCTCTGTCCGCCAAACACCGCCGATTGCCCTCTATGGCGCGATATCGCCGCCGATTGCGGACGTTGGCGACAGTGCGACTAATACCGAAGAGCCGGCTTTGACCGCGTTCATCGCGGCTCTTCCGGTATCTTTCAGGGATTAGGCGATACTGACGACAAGTGTTTGACCGGATCAGAGCGACAGCCGGACCTGCAGGTCGTTAAGGAGCCACCGGCCGGCCGGGCCGGGTTCATGGTCCGCCATGCGGGCGGCGTAGATGGTCAGGGCGTCTGCCGGGTCACGGGCATCTTCGGCCAGCTCGAGCCGAACCAGATCGCCGGCTGCGAGATGATCGGCAATCAGATGCTCCGGCATCCTGCACCAGCCGAAGCCGGCCAGCAGGAAATCCAGTCTGCGGCCGAGGTCGACAAAGCGCCACCGCGTGGCGCTGGCCAGGCCGTAATTGTTCGCTTCCCGATCGACGGGGTCGGACAGGACCAGCTGGATATGGCGCTCCAGGTCGTCGCGGGTTGCCGGACGGCCAAGCGCTGCCAATGGGTGTTCGGCGCTGACCACGGGCGTCAGCGCCACGCGCAGCAGCGGCGAAGCCACGACGTCCTCGGGCACCACCGGCAGCAGCAGGCAGAAGGCCAGTGCGACGTCGCCGCTGCGTAAACGACGCAGCGCCCCACCCAGGCCCTCAGTCGAGAAGCTGACGGCAAGATGCGGATAGGCCTCGTGCAGCGCGCGCAGGCTTTCGATGAGCGGGGCGGTGGGCACCAGCGGATCTATGGCCAGGGCAAGCTCGGGCTCGACCCCGCCTCGCGCCCCGGTCGCGACGGCCTCGAAGCGCGCCGCGCTCGAAAGCACCAGCCGGGCCTGATCGACCAGAACCCGGCCCGTTTCAGTCAGGCGGGGGCGATGGGTGCTGCGGTCAAAGAGCTGGACGCCCTGAGCGGCTTCCAATGTCGCCACCGACTGGCTGATTGCCGATTGCGCACGGCGCAATTGCCGCCCGGCCGCCGAAAAGCTGCCGGCATCAGCAATTGTCACCAGAATGCGCAACTGGTCGAGGCTGAGAGTGCCGATCATGATCCATCACATGAGACGATAGAGATGATCGCTTTATTATCGCTTCTGCCGCTAGATGGAAAGCCTTATATCGTCTGCATCTGTCACGGCTGTTTAGCCCAAAACCTTGAGGACGCCATGCCCAACCTTCTCGTTGTCGAAACCAGCGCGCGCGGCGAAGCTTCGATTTCCCGTCAGCTGACCAAACGCCTTGTCGCCAATTGGCTCGAGGTGCACCCGGATGGCGCGGTCGTGCGGCGCGACCTGGCCGTGGATGCGCTGCCGCACGTGACCATGCCGTGGTTATCGGCCTATTTCACGCCACCGCATGCCCATACCGCGGACATGGCCGAGCAGCTGCGTCTCTCGGACGCGCTGGTTGCCGAATTGCTGGCAGCCGACGAGCTTGTCATCGCCACGCCGGTCTACAACTACAATATCCCGGCCAGCCTCAAAGCCTGGATCGATCACATCGTGCGCAAGGGCGTAACGCTTGGCTTCGACGGCAAGGGACTGCTGATCGGCAAGAAAGCCACCGTGGTGCTGGCGTCCGGCGGCATCTATGGCGAGGCCTCGCCCATCGACCACCTCAATTTTGCCCCGCGATACCTCAAGGCCATTCTCAACGTCCTCGGCATCACCGACGTGGGGGTTATCCATGGCGAAGGTGCCAAGGCCGTGGATATGGGTGAAGCAACGATGGACACGTTCATAGACGCCGTCATTCCGAAGCTCAATAGCGCTGCGGCAGCCTGATTGATCGGGAGTATGCGGCGCCCCGATGGAGCCCGCTTGCTTCCACCGAGTTCAGGCATGCCGCAAGATCGCCGCTGCCCGTCGTCGCATCTTGCTGAGAGCCGCGACGGCAGCTTCCGACCTCATAGCGGACTTATGAAGACGCGCGGAACGCCTTCATAAGCTGCTGTAGATTCAAGCGCTCATCATGCGAAGCTGGTTGAACGCGAAAGCTCCTCCCACGCGCCGATTTCGGCCCGCATCCCGTCGAGTTTCTGCTCGACAAGTCCAAGTGCATCATCGCCCAGGAACAGCCGCACCGGCGGATTCTCGGCATCGACCAGCGCGAGCAACGCCTGCGCAGCCTTGGCTGGATCGCCTGGTTGGTTGCCGCTCTTGGCCTGTCGTGCGGCGCGGATCGGATCCATGACCGCGTCATAGTCGGCAATGCTGCGCGGTGTGCGATCCATCGAGCGTCCGGCCCAGTCCGTGCGGAATTGGCCGGGAGCGAGCGCCGTCACCCGAATTCCAAAGCGCGCCACTTCCTTGCCGAGCGCTTCGGAGATGCCTTCGAGCGCGAATTTGCTTCCGCAATAGAAGGTGATCCCGGGCATGGTGATGAAGCCGCCCATGGACGTGACGTTGACGATATGGCCCCGCCGCCGCTCGCGCATGCCTGGCAGCACCGCCTTGATCATCGCGACGGGTCCGAAGACGTTGGCGGCGAACTGGCGCTGAAGATCGTCCATCGACGATTCCTCCAGCACGCCCTCATGGCCATAACCCGCATTGTTCACCAGCACGTCGATCGGACCGCCCTGTCGTTCGGCTTCGGCGATAGCCGCCGGGATCGCCTCGAAATCGGTCACGTCCAGCGTGACCGGGTGAGCGCGATCGGGAGCGAGCGCGGCGAAGGTCTCGGCGTCGCCCTCCCGCCGCACGGTGCCGATCACATGGTGGCCCGCTTCAAGCGCGCCTGAGGCAAATGCTCGTCCGAGGCAGGAACTGACGCCGGTGATGAGGAATGTTTTGGGGGTGGAAGCCATGGTACAACTCCGGGCTATGATTAAAACTATATCATGATATAGATAGAGACATGACACGAAACAAGACCCAGGCAGATCCGACCGCCGCGAGGGGGGAGCCGCTCCGCCAGCGCGTGATGGACGCGGCGGAACGGCTGCTCCGCCGGGGCAAGGCCGATTTCTCGATGCGCGACCTTGCGACCGAAGCCGGGGTCAGTTTCGCGACGCCGTTCAATCAGTTCGGGAGCAAGGCTGCGATCATGCATGCCCTTTCGGGGCGGCGGATCGATACGATGGCCAAGCGCTTTGCCGAGATGTCTCCGCCTGCCGATGCCGCCGGCAGGGTGCTGTTGGCGATCGACACGGCGGTCGAGGTGATGCTGGAGGAGCCGGAGATAAACCGAGCCGTGATGGGGTGGATCGGCACGGCCGGTCCGTCCCCCGGAAAGGTCCTGACGCACTCCACGACCTTATGGTCGCTGGCCCTGGGAGCCGGCGATGGCTTGATCGCGGCGAGCAGGCAGAAGGCGCTACACTGTTTGCCGGAACAGCTCGCCTTTGCCTTTCGTGGGGTTCTGTCGTTCTGGACCGCCGGCGAACTGCCGGATGAGGCGCTTGCCTCGAATGCGCGAGAGATTGCGAAGACGTTGCTGCTCGGATTTGCTGAACGGCCGCTATTCTGCGATTCCGCCTCCTAAGCTGCGTTCGGGAATCCACCCCCATTGTTGCCGTTCGTTCGTGCCTTAATTTGGAGACCCTATGATGGTCACTTGCCTCGCGCGCTGGGGTTTCTGGATGTTGTGCATTGAGAAATGTGCAACGGAAGGAAGAGACTATGACCATTTCGACAAAATTCATCGGCCTTGATGTTCATCGGGACACGATATCGATTGCCGTCGCCGATGAGGGTGGAGATCGTGAAATCCGGTTCTTTGGGACCGTCGCCAATGACTGCGAGGTGTTGCGCAAGGCGCTGGCGAGCATCGGCAAGGACGGCGCGCCGCTGAAGGTCTGCTACGAGGCCGGCCCATGCGGGTTCGTGATCTATCGTTTTCTGAAGAGCCTCGGGATCGACTGCGTCGTGATCTCGCCGTCCTCGATGCCGCGTCGGCCGAATGATCGTGTAAAAACCGACCGCCGCGATGCGCAGACGCTGGCCCGGCTGTTGCGCGCCGGTGAACTCACCGCC
>JARYGU010000031.1:0-47449 GCA_033795365.1 Shinella sp. | reverse complement strand
GTCGCTAACTACGGAATTAGCGACGTAACTTCAGTGCAATGGGCGAAATCTCAAAGGCTCCTTCACCGGACGCTTACCGTGCGAGCAACGTGCCGGTGAAAGGTTTGGACAAAGAGCCGATCTCGAACAGTGTCGCATCGTCCACGGGGGATGCCGTTTCTCGAGACGACACCCCGTAATGGAAAACATGGTGCTGGCCAGCGAGTAGGATGCCGACCGACAAGCCAGGGATCTGATGTTCAGCCATCAGCGGCTTGACGATTGTATCGACGGTCGAGCCGAGATCGTCCTCTGATGCCGCCGGCACCACTGGAAGAACGATCCCGATTAGGACAGCCACCATACTTAGATAATTGCGCATTCAAACTCCATTCGCGAGACTGCAAAGAGCGCTCTCGACCCATGCGATAAAGCGTCTTTCCTCAAGTCATGGGGTGTCAAAATTACAGGAACGTTACGCCCGTCGATCGGCACGAGGAGTCATGCAGACCGGTGACAGCACATCGACGATTGCAATAACTGATCGTCGAACGAAGCGACCCACAGGCGGTCCAAGAGTGTTGCACGGTTCCAGTGTTCCTAATTACGCCCTGCTATCTGCAATGCGTTTTGCCAACGGATAGCGAATACGCTCCCCTGGCCCGGTGAGGATTTGATTTCGATGAAGCCGCCATGCTTTGCAATGATTTCGTTGACCATGCTCAAGCCAAGACCAGCTCCAGATCCGTGCGGATTAACGCGATAAAATGGCTCGAAAATTCGTGAATGAAGTTCCGCCGCTATGCCGATGCCTTGATTGGAGATAAGGACGGAACCATCGGCCTCCACCTTGACCAGGATGTCGCCGCGCCCGCCTCCATATTGAACGGCGTTGGGAACGAGATTTGAAGGCCGGACCGCCACGACGCCATTTTGGTCAATTGTAACGGATTTCGCTATCTCCTGCGGATACCACGTGGATGGGACCGCGCCACCCTAAGCACTCAGCATCGCGATGTATAGAACGAGCCCGTACGAGGCGATAATGGTGAGGAGTTGCGGCGTGATGAAGCCGAGTGTAAAGCCAGCGGAGCGAATGGGGAGACATGCTATTTCTGCTCATGGAGGAAATATCCGACGCCGCGAATATTCCGGATGACGATATCCGCACCAGCATCCGCTAGTTTGCGCCGCAGGCGCGACATGTTCGCTTCCAGCGAATTGGACTGGATCTCGTCATCGAAGGAGTAGACGCTTTCCTCCAGCGAAGACCGCAGCACGGTTCGTCCGAGATTCTTGAGAAGCGACTCGATGATTAAAAGCTCTCGTCGAGCGAGTTCCTGCCGGATGCCATTGACGTACAGGTCTCGTGTCACCCGATCATAATGGATATTGCCGGTCGTGATGATGTCTGCCTTGGCTTCAGGCGTTCGGCGGGCCACCGCGTTAAGGCGGGCGACAAGTTCATCGACCTCGAACGGTTTGGGTAGATAGTCGTCGGCCCCGCCGTTAAGCCCGGCAATCCTGTCTTTCGTGGATCCCATGGCAGAGATGATTATCGAACGCGGTGGATTGCTTGTTTGCCGGATCTCGGCGAGCAAGCTACTCCCGTCGCCGTCCGGAAGCTGCCGGTCGATGAGAACAACATCGTATCGTTCGACGGCGATCGCTTCGCGCGCCATGGCGAGATCCGCCACCGCCGCAAGTACGAAGTCGTGCCTCGAAAGCGCTGTCCGAAGCGCGTCGGCCATTTCGGGATCGTCTTCGACCAACAAAATTTTCATGTCGCTAAATGAAGTACCTTACGAGATTGATGATTTCAAAGGCTTCGTCGAGCGAAAATTGAGTTCCGTGGCGTTGGATAAGGCGTACTGCCATCCGCGAGGGCGTTAACATGAGCAGTTGGTTTCCGATTTTTGGGGTTCGATTGGATGCGGACTCCGTAGAGGGGGCGCATCAGTGGTGAGAGGCTTTAGGGCAAACGTCTCGAGACTGGCCTTCATCAGCCGGCGGCCGCTTCAGTAGATCGGTTTCGATCAGGTCAGCCTCCCACCGAACTCGAAACTAGTCCCGCCGTCTCTCTCTTTTCACGCGCTCATGCTGCCGGCGCGCATCTTCTGCCATGATCTGGCTTAGCCTGGCTGCCTCGAGGGTCCGCAATTGCGCGTCGTCACGACGCTGCTGCTGCTGTAACATGCATCCGGTATGCGATGATGATCCGTATCGCGCGCCCATTCCAGAGCAGGTGTCGAGGTCGGCGTAGCGTTCTTGTTCTGGTGTCTGGCAGCCGGTCAGGAAAAGGAGGCCTGCGAACACCGTTCCGACAGATAAGCGTCGCATGAGAACGTGATCTGGGGAGGCTTTGCTCATTTGATGTACCTTCTTTCTCGATAAGTTCATTGGATTGCGAGAGCGAAGCGCGTTCCCGCCGGACGCTTATGAGTTTTCACAGTTACGCAGAAATTACGTGAGTGCCGGACCAAGCCTGCTCTCACCGTTGACTCCGACGTAACGTCATAGTTTAGGCAGTGTGTCGATTTTGTCTTAGTGTGGGCGGCCCGTTAGGTATCGTGGTCCGTCGACGATGCGAGGTTCGACATGACTGCTCCTGATCTCATCCCAATTGAAACGCTGTTTGGAACGCCAGAATTTTCGCGGGCGCAGATTTCTCCCGATGGCCGGCTGGTGGCCTATCTAGCGCCCTGGCGTGGGCGGTTGAACATCTGGGTGCGGCCTATCGGACAAGGCGCGGCGCGGCGATTGACGGGTGATGACACGCGCAGTATCGACGGCTTTAGTTGGACGCCTGATGCTCGCTACATTCTCTTCGTGCAGGACAGCCGGGGCGACGAGAACTGGCACCTTCATCGCGTAGAGGTGGACGGGGCAGAGACGGTTTGCGGGAAGGCGCGAACCGTCGACTTGACGCCTTTTGCGGGCGTGCGGGTGATGGGTCTGGACTTTTCCGCCGCGCTTCCAGGCAAGGCTTTCGTGCAGATGAACCTCAGAAGTCCGGGCCTGATCGACCTGTACGAGGTCGATATCGAAAATGGGGAAACCAGGATCGCTGCAGAAAGTCCTGATCGCTTCGTACGCTGGATCGTTATACCAAACGGTCCGATGCACGCCTTTATCATCGACGACGCGGGTGACCACGAACTGGCTCGCTACGAAGACGGGACTTTCACCACTTTGGCCAAGCTGAAGGGGCGCGACCAGCCAATCGGGCCGATGCCGCTGATGGTTGCGGCGGATGGAAAGAGCATCTTCGTCGGCTGCAATACGGGGAGCGACCACACCTATCTTGCCGCCATCGACCTTGCGACGGGCAGGCAAAGGGTAATCGACAGCCAACCCGATTGCAGCCTCGATACGCCGCGACCTGAGGCCGATCCGCGCTTTCCCTCCAGCCTGATCACCAATCCTGTGACAGGCGAGCTGCTGGGATTACGGTACCTTGGCAAAAGACAGCAGATACGGCCGCTGAACCCGCATTTTGCCGCCGTGCTAGATAGCTTACAGCGGCTGTCAGCCGGGGAAATAGGGCACATTTCCTGCGATGCCGGTGGGGGAAAATGGGTAGTCGAATTTTGGGATGACCGGCATCCCGGCACGACATGGCTTTACGATCATGAGAGCGGCGACGCGCAGGCGCTTGGCGAGCGATTTTCAGAACTCTCAGCCGAGCGGCTGGCGAGCGTACGACCCATCGATGTGACGTCGCGCGACGGATTGACGTTGCCGTGCCATGTCACGCTGCCCGTCGGGTTCGATGCCAGGAATGAGCCGTGTGCGCTGCCGACCGTGCTTCTGGTACATGGCGGGCCGTGGTATCGCGATGCCTGCATTTATGATCCGGAAGTGCAGTTCTTTGCCAACCGCGGCTATGCCGTGCTGCAGGTGAATTTTCGCGGCTCGACCGGCTACGGCAAGGCGTTCATGCAAGCCGCGATCGGGGAGTTCTCCGGGCGTATGCATGACGACCTGATCGACGGGCTCGACTGGCTGATCGGACAGGGTATTGCCGACCCGGCGCGGGTGGCGATCTACGGTTGCTCCTATGGCGGTTATGCCGCGCTGGTGGGCGCCAGCTTCACGCCCGAGCGATTCGCTGCCGCTATCGACTATTCCGGCATGTCCGATCTCCGCGTGCTTGTGGATGGGGCCGTCCCATTCGTGCGGCCTGCGCTGATCAACACCTACCTTACTTACATGGGCGATCCAGACATCGAGACGCAGAACCGCGACATGCTTGCGCGCTCGCCGGCAAGCCGGCTTGATTGCATCTCCAAACCGCTTTTGGTGGTCCACGGCGCCAACGACGTACGTGTCGCACAGGCACAGGCGGATCTGGTGGCGGAAACGGTACGCGCCAATGGTGTGGAGGTTGACTATCTTCTGAACGAGCGCGAAGGGCACTGGTTCATCAATGAGGATAGCAATATCGAACTTTATCAAAGGATCGAGCGCTTTCTGGCACGGCATTTGAGGGGCGAGCACTGAGGGGGGCTCATGCACAGCAAGGAGATAGCAGGACTGGCGGGCGTGAGTATCCGCACGCTGCGGCACTACCACCAGATCGGACTTTTGCCGGAGCCGCCAAGGACGGATAATGGGTATCGCATTTACGGCCTGCCGCATCTGATCCGGCTGCTGCGTATCGTTCGATTGACCGCGCTCGGTATTTCGCTCTCGCAAATCCCAGCGTTTCTCGACGGTCGTACCGAAATGAGCGAGGACAGTTTGGACGCTCTTCTTGAGGGGCTCACGCGGCAGATCGAACTTCTGGAGCATCAACGCCGACTTGTGGCAGCGTTGCGCGACGGCAAAGGACCGCCCGACATGGCGCCGGAATTCGCTGCGTCTCTGATGCCGCTGGAGGTCGGGCGAGAGCCTAAAGCGGTGCGGGCCGGTCGGGAGCAATCCGTACTCCTGTCACACCTTTTGGATGAAGGGCAGCGCGTAGAACTGGCCCGGCTCTATGACCAACTCGCGGATCTCGAATATGGCGCTACCGTGCGAGAGCTGGGGAATCGTTTCGACGCGTTGGGGCCAGATAGTGACGAGGACGAGATTTCAGTGCTTGCGGATGATTACATCGCCCATCTTGGATCATGGATGAGAGACTTCGACAACGCGTTGAGGGGCGGTAGGAAGCATCAGGCAGCAACGCTGCTCTGGCTTCATGCCCTGGAGAATACCAACGATCAGCAGAAACGCTTTCTGAGGGAAATCAACAGCGGGCTGGAATCCAAACGGTGATTGCCCGGTTTGCGCTGGTCCAATCGTGAGATGATTGACCGATTGCGGTTGGCAAGGGATCGATGAGGTTGAAATTCGCCCCTCTCCCAATGCCTAGACATCATCAAGCCATATTCCAATCATTGGTTATGATCGGGGTCAATTATAACCAAGAGCAATACCATGGATATCAACGTTGCTTTAAAAGCCTTCATCCGCACCGTCGAGAAGGGGTCGATTACTGCTGCGGCACGGGACCTTGGGGTAACGCAGCCGGCGGTTACGAAGCATATTTCGAACCTCGAACGGCACGTTCAAGCCAGGCTTTTGGAGCGCTCGTCGAAAATCGTACGCCCGACGGCGCAAGGGCTCGAATTGTACGAGGCCAGCCGCATTGCGATCGCGTCGATCGACGCGGCGCTGGAGGGCGTTCGCATCAACACGGGCGAGATTGAAGGCAATCTGAGAATTCACGCCCCATCTTGCATTGGTGTCGGCCATCTCGAACGGATTGTGGGCGAATTTCAAGATGAGTATTGCGGGATATCCGTTGAACTGGCTCTCGATGAGCGCACCATCGACTTGGTCTATGATAACTTCGATTTGTCGCTTCATTACGGAAAAATCGAGGATCAGGAGGTCATCGCGCGCCGCATCGGGTGGGTGGAGCGATTTCTCGTCGCGTCGCCTCGTTACCTGAAACAGGTGGGCGGGATCGAAGACACCCAACGGCTTTCGGAGCTTGACGTCATCGGTACCCCGAAGATGCTCGCTCAGCGCAGCACCATTTCCCTGTTGGGACCAGGCGGGCGCGCTGAGGACGTTGTCGTCAGGCCGATACTCACAACGAACAATGCGCATGTGATGATCGCAGCACTTTTACGTGGTCGGGGCGTTGGACTGGTGCAGAAGAACCTCGTATCGGAGTTGCTGGCCAGCGGCGAACTTGTAAGGGTGCTTCCCGAATATTGGCTCCGATCTACCGAAGCTTTCCTTGCTTATCCGTCCACAAAGTTTATGCGACCGGTCGTTAGAGCATTTACGGACTTCGTCATGCCGCGACTCAGAACCATTGAAGGGATCTCAGCGGAGCAGCGGTAGCGGTCACGGCATAGCCGACGGTTATGAGGGCTATCACTCATGCAGATATGGAATGTTCGGTCGGAGGGGGGATACTGTGCGATTCAAGCAATGTATGCCAGGCCCAACCCGAAGGTCACTTTCCATAATGCAGAATCCAAACAGTTTCATATCTCGCCGTACGTTCGTACTCGGCTCTCTGGCGGCGCCGGCAATACTCGGCGGATGCACAACAGTGCAAGAAAGATCGGCGTCGAACTCGCCTCAGCGAATTACCGATCCAATGCCTTCACCGATCGACCCGGAACTCGCTTCCCGTTACGCCGCATTTGAAGACGGCGGACATTTCGTTCCCGCAGTTCCTTTTGAGCGAATGAACCCGGAATATCTCAGGCAGCGCGTCGCTGACCCGACCGGGGAGGCGCCAGGAACTGTTGTCGTCGATACGCCAAGGCGATTTCTCTATCTGGTGGAAAACGGCGGAAGCGCGTTACGATACGGCGTTGGCATCGGCCGCGACGGATTTTCGTGGGAAGGGAACGGATATATCCACTGGCGTCAGCATTGGCCAAGATGGAAGCCGCCAAGCGAGATGATTGCCCGGCAACCCGAACTGGAAAAATACTCTGTCGCAAACGGAGGGATGGATCCTGGTCTCCATAACCCCCTAGGCGCTCGGGCCCTTTATATTTTCCAAAATGGAGAAGATACGCTGTATCGTCTCCACGGCAATCCCGAATGGCAATCCATCGGCAAGGCTGTTTCATCCGGCTGCGTCCGCCTTATGAACCAGGACATCGTTGACCTTTACGACCGCGTTCCTTTCCATGCGCCAATCGTCGTGCATCAGACGCCGATGGCTGTGTGATGCCAATTGAGCGTTCCGCGTTCTGAGCTGCTTGGCGGCGATACGGATGGCCGCCTAATAGTACTGCTGGGCAAGATCGCTGCAGATATTTTCTGAAGCGAGCCACACGTGGGGAAACGCGGCGAGCAGACCGTTTCTCAGCCACTGCTGTGCCGGGTGCCCGTCATTGCGACGATGCCACGACAGCACGAATGGTATCGGGTTTAGGGGGAGCGGGAAATCGAAGACAGCGAGACGCTCTGCAAAGCCTGAATGAGCAACGACGCTTTCGATGACTGTCGCAACCATATCCGACGCTGCAACCAATGCCGGCGCGGCATGCATATGGGGAATGGTCACGGCCGCGCGCCTCCTGAAATTCTTCGAAGCCAATGCGGCATCGGCAACATCCAGGCCCTCATTGTCGGGGGCGACCAGGATATGTGTCAGAGACAGAAACGTCTGGGCATCGAAAGGGCGGCCGAGGATTGGATGATCCTTCCTCAGGATACAAACAAATCGCTCCTGGAAAAGACGGGCACTCAGGATCCGGCTCGTGGGCGCGGGAGGAATTCCGACCGTCAGATCGACGCCGCCGCTATCGAGCAGGGAAATCGCATCATCGCGGCTGCTATAATCCCTCACCTTGATATCAATGCCGGGGGCTTTTTCCTCAAGCAGTGACAGGAGGCGCGGCAATATGACTGAACCTGCATGTGCTGAAACGGCAATGGAAAAAGACATGGTCGATTTGCCGGGATCAAAACCCTGTGTGAATTGCAATGTCCGCTGAATTTCCCGCAAAGCAAGCGAGATAGGTTCGGCAAGTTCTACAGCGCGCGGTGTAGGTTGAAGACCGGTCGGCCCACGAACGAACAATTCGTCGCGCAGCAGAAACCGCAATCTCGATAAAGCCGCGCTCATGGCCGGCTGGGTGCGGCCGATACGGCTTCCGGCACGTGTCACATTGCGCTCGGAATTGAGAGCATCAAAGGCTACCAGAAGATTGAGATCGATACCATGTAAATTCATGGCATGGATCATTAAGCCCATCCTTCATCGATCTCAAGCATATTCTCTATGTCAGCGCGAGTGTCCGTTTCGGCGTTCAGCAACCAGCCAGGATACTCGACGGGAAGACGGCTGACCGCATCGAGCTTCGCCATGTCGTCATCGTCCAGGTCAATCGATGCGGCCCGAATGTTTTCCTGCAATTGCTCGACGCGCTTGGCGCCGATGATGATGGTCGAGACGACGCTTTGCTTCAGCAACCAGGCGATCGCGATTTGTGCCGGGCTGGAGCCGTGTTTCTCCGCGACAGCTTTAAGGACCGCGATCAGCGGCTCTCCCCGGATGCGATCGATGGGTGGAAAATCCAGTTCCGTCTGTCGACCGCCTGCTGCGTTGCCACCGGAAGAATACTTTCCGGTGAGATAGCCGCCGGCAAGCGGACTCCAGACCATGAGGCCAACACGTTCCGATGAGAGCAGCGGGCCGATCTCGCGCTCCAGATCGCGCCCGACAAGCGTATAATATGCCTGCAGTGACGTGATAGGTGCGAGGGCTCTGGCGCGTGTTATCCCGATCGCCTTCATGATCTGCCACGCGGCCCAGTTCGAAAGGCCGATGTAACGGACGTCCCCGGCCCGCACGAGTGTATCGAGCGCCTCCAGCGTTTCCTCGATCGGTGTCGCGGAATCGAATGCGTGGATCTGGTATAGATCGATGTGGTCCAGACCCAGCCGGCCGAGGCTTGCCCGACATTCGGAAATTACATGCCCCCGCGAAGCGCCGCGATGGTTTGGTCCGTCACCCATGGCGGAGGCGACTTTGGTGGCGATCACGACATCCCGGCGCGACACACCAAGGTTCTTCAGCGAGCGTCCCAGTATTTCTTCGCTGCGTCCGTGCGCATAGACGTTTGCCGTATCGAACAGGTTTATGCCGGCGTCGAGAGCGGCCTTGACCAGTGCATCGGCATCCCCCTGTCCAAGTCTTCCCACCTTTCCCCATAATCCGTCAGTTCCGCCGAATGTCATGGCGCCGAAACACAATTCCGACACGAACAACCCGCTTTCACCCAGCTTGCGCATTTGCATGATGTCGTCCTTCTTTCTGGTATCTCCGAGATTGCCGGCGCTCGCTTTGTTGCGCGCGTTTCCACACTGATTGCGCTCACGGCCGGCTCGACATTCGTTGCGAATGCCGAGCCTTTCTGCGGCGCCTTACACGATGTGCTGCCGTTCGCCAGTTCTTGCCGCAAGCTCGACGGCCGCGATCAAACGGCTGTTATGGCGGGCATGGTCGAAACCGGGAGTGGTGTATGTACCATTCGTCAGATCGCGCCCCAGGGACGCATAGACCTCCCCGACATTGATAGCGGCTCCTGCCCAGAAATCGGCCGCTGTTGGGCCGACACCGTTCGCGACCGGCCTATCGGGCGCAGCGAATTCCAGGCCCGATGAAAGTAAAATGTCTCCGACCTGTACGCCTGCCAGATGATTGCCGGTCAGCTTCAGCCAGCCCTGCGAACCACGGATCTCGAATACAAAACTCGCCTCATCAGCAGGTACACCGGCCAGAATCTGCACGGATACAGGCGCACCGCTTGCCGTCTTGGCGATCAGATCGAGATGATCCGGAATCTCTCGCTGTGAAGTCTCGCCTGTATCGACGATCTCGATCTCCGGCCAGAGCAGTTCCGTGCGCGCATCGACCTCCACAATGTTGCCGAGCACAGCCTCGATGACGTCCAGCACGTGGCCTGCCGTAATCGTCATGAAGCTGGCGCCAGAAGCGGCCTTGTTGAAATAGTCGTACATGCTCGGAGATTGCGGACCGTAGCCGAACGTGGTTGCGCCGACACGGGCGGACATCAAGCGACCTAGCTTTCCTGACGCGACCAGTTCCGCCGCCCGTCGGACGGCAGGATTATGCCGACCTTGCAAGCCGATCGCGGTATGCAAAGACCCGACTGCTGCGGCCATTTCGTTTGTTTCCGCCAGCGTTGCGCCTAGAGGCGCTTCGCAATAGACGGCTTTACCCGCGTGCAAGGCGGCCATCACGAGATCCTTGTGCGCCGGCACCTTCACGGCGACCGTGATGACGTCAATGGTTTCGTCGCTGATCATCGCGTAGGGATCGGCAAACCAGAGTTCTGCGCCGAATGCTTCGGCCGCCGCCTTGGCGCTTTCCTCCCGTCGGGTCGCGACTGCCGCCAGCGTCAGGTGAGTTTGTGACGCCAGGGCTGGCACGTGCGATGCGCCTGCCCAACTTGCGTGAGTGTCTGCTCCAACAATACCCACACGAAATTTCTTATCCGACATCTGCAATGCTCCAAATCACGTTACGGGACGCTACCTGCGTCCTGAGCAAGATCTAATCGATCCCGGCACTGCGACGAAATCGATAAACGGTATGGGTGGACATCCACGCCATGGATATCGCCTAGCGCCCCTGCGGCCACACTGCGACCAAAAGAAGTATTGCCCCGGTTGTTGCTAAAGCGCTCAAGACCACACGTGCCCGAAACGAAAGGGTCGGCAGGTGCCAAGGCATTCCTGACTGCCGCTTAGGCGGACGAACCGGATCGAAAGGACCAGCACCCCTAGTGGACACCTGTTTTTCCCGGCGGATTTCCGCCAGCTTATGGCGGATACGAATTGCGAGGAGCACAGCAAGATAGGCCGCCGTTAAGAAAGCCAACACCGCTGCCAAGCGCAAGGCGTTCTGATGGGCAAGGACCCAATCTCGCGAAACAGTCGCGATGCCGTCGATATAGGCTCCGAACAAGGCCTGGCCGGTGAGGGCGCCAATCGAATTGATCGCCCCAAACAGGACGATAAAACTCAAGAGTTCTCGGCTGCCTTTCTGCAACGCGCTCGTGATGCCTAACACCAGTGCCGGCCCGAGAAAGAACATGTCCGCGAATGAGATCACCGCTTGGGACAAATAAAACCAGGGCAGATGCTCAAGACTCGTAGCCGAGCTGTCGGCAAGTGTCGCGGCAGCTATTGCGGTGACCGCCAGCATCATGGGCATCACCAGTTTTTCGACATCCACCGTGATTGCGCTCGCGATCACGCCGGCAACAGCGCTGACAAAGGTGACGATCGAGAGTGCTCCGAGGTGTTGGTCGCTGCCTCCCAGCGACGTCAAAAACCTGGTTGCAACAGTCTGTTCGGCAAGGACGATCCTGGCCATGAGAATTGCAAAAGCAAAGCGGACGATGTCACCGCTCCCGAGCCAGCGCAGGTTGAGGAGGGGTGCGGTCCGGCCGTTCTCGAGTATCAGCGCGCTGATGATCATCGGAAGCGCGAGCGACAGAAACCAAATGATCCAAGGCGCCTCGAGCCATCCTTCCAGTCGTCCGAGCCCCAACACTGCTGCAATCAGAGCGAGGCTACCACCCAAAAGCAGGAAGGTGAGGAAATCCAAAGGTTCGAACACCCGCTCTCGCTCGGCGGGTGGCAGCCGGAATGCCCCAACGGCTGCGAAAGAGAGAAATGCGAGCCGGCTTCGAGCAGAAATATCGACTGCCAATGCGAGCTGACAGACAGCCACGGCGAGATGACGCTTGCGAGAGGGAACGCGCATTGCGAGACACCGAGGCCAAGTATCAGCCCCCTGACGCGCCAACGGCCCGGAAGGGCCTGCATCACGTAGAACAAAGACAGCGGCGTTAACGCCGCCGCAACAAAGCCGCTTGCAGCCCTGATGGCGAGTGTAAGCCAGTGATCTGCGGTCAACAGATAGGTAAGGGAGAGGAGAGCATACAGGCCGAGGGCAACCAGCGTGAATACACGCAGACCATACTGCTGGCGGAACTTGATCAGCAGCAGATTGGCAGAAATATTGGTCATGGCATAGGCCGTTGGCAGCCAGGCCGCCTGAACGGAGCTCAACGCCAAGCCCGTTTGGAGCTCCGCGATATTGACCATGACGAGGGCGTTGCCCAGTCCGCCTGTCAGGCCAACCAGAATTGCGACGAGGGCATAGGCGATCCGCAGCGTCAGGACATGCTCTGGCGTCGCCGGCGACCCCGCGACCATTGGTCTTTCATGCTCGGGAAAGTCCCATGCTTCCTCACGGAAAAAGCTGCGGACACGTCGCGTCAGTCTCATCGTCGTGCTCTCTTGTTGGATTGACGGCATCAATCCGCAGCAGTCTAACCCAACCACGGTGGCCTGGTGCGTTGCTGGTTTGGCAACATAGGGTTCGGGGGATCGTGACTTGTCGCGAGCGGTGCCTCGTTCAAAATCACTGCACATCCGTTGAAAGAGCGGACAGGTTTCACCTCTTAAGTTCACGAGGGCAGCAAAGATGCTTCAAAGGTCCATCAACAGGATTACGACCACACCGCCTCTCGGGCCCGGTTTTGCGGGCGAGCGGCACGAGGCGGCCCTTGTCGTCGCACCGGGAGATTTTTCCGCGACCGATCCGTTCTTCTTGATGGCGGACGACCATGTGACCGGAGAGGGGCAATTCGGCGAGGCACACCCTCATGCCGGCCTGGAGACCGTCACGTTCATGCTTCACGGCACGATGGCAGATGCCGGTGGACGTCTGGCCCAGGGCGACGTGGAGTGGATGACTGCCGGAAGCGGCATCGTACATTCGGAAGATACCCAGGTTTCAACAGGGATGCGTCTGTTTCAGCTATGGCTGGTTCTCCCCGAGCGGGACCGCAACATGGCGCCAAGGGTGCAGATCCTGAGACGGGATGAAATGCCGGTACATCGCGGCAACGGCTTCGAAGCGACCGTTTACAGTGGTCGCTCTGCAGGGATCATCGCATCGACGAAGAATGCCGTGCCTGTAACCTTGGTCGAAATTCGGCTTGAGGCAGGCGCCGAGTTTGAGCAGGTTCTGCCGTCATCATATAATGGCTTCGTCGTGGTCATCGCGGGCGAAATCGAGGCAGGCGCCGGGGCGACGGCTCTAACTACGGATAAGGTCGGTTGGACCCACCCGCTGGCAACTGACGGTGAAAGCGCCATGAGGCTGAAGGCGAGTGAGAACGGCGCGCGCGTGCTTGTGTATGCAGGCCAACCGCAAAACATCCATGTCGTGGCACAAGGCCCATTTATCGCAGGCTCAAAAGAGGAGCTTGCCGGCTACTATGCCGCATACCGCCAAGGCAAATTCCCGAATGCCGGCGAGATGCGGCCTGTCTGATCTGACTGTCCAGCTGCCACGAATCCACAAAGGGTTTCGCTATCAGCAACCCGACGTTCCGCCATTGCTGTCTTTAGCCGTTCGACAGCATGGATATGTTCGCGAGCAACAGGCCCGCAAACGGTCTGAGAAAACCAGCCGCTTCACCACCGCTCGTCCAAAACTCAAGCGGATCGGATCAAGCCTATCCGAACACGGATCGCCGCCGGTCCGTGCGCGGGATCACTCGTCCAGTATCCGAAATCAGCCCATGGAGGAAAAGATGACCCAATCAGCCACCGCAGCCGTACTGGAAGAAAAAAACGGCCCCTTCATTCTTCGTGAAGTGAAGCTTGAGGCACCGCGCCCCGACGAAGTGCTCATTCGCATGGTTGCTACGGGTATTTGCGCGACCGATGCGCATGTCAGGCAACAGCTCATGCCGACGCCGCTCCCCGCTATCCTCGGCCATGAAGGCGCCGGCATCGTCGAACGTGTCGGATCCACCGTATCGCATCTCAAGCCCGGCGATCATGTCGTTCTTTCCTATCACTCCTGCGGCCACTGCAAGCCCTGCATGTCTTCCCATGCCGCCTACTGCGACCACGTCTGGGAAACGAATTTTGCCGGCGCCAGGCTCGATGGGACGATCGGCGTTGCAGCGCCGGATGGGAACAGGCTCCATGCGCACTTCTTCGGTCAGTCCTCTTTCTCCACCTATGCGCTCGCTCACCAGCGCAATGCCGTCAAGGTCCCGGACGATGTTCCGCTCGAACTGCTCGGGCCGCTCGGTTGCGGGTTCCAGACCGGAGCCGGCTCGGTCTTGAAAGCGCTGAAAGTGCCGGTCGGCGCTTCGATCGCGATCTTCGGAGTAGGGGCGGTGGGGCTGGCGGCGATCATGGCTGCCAAGGTTGCCGATGCTGCAATCATCATCGCCATCGATGTCAATGCCGAACGGCTGAAGCTCGCTTACGAACTCGGCGCGACGCATTGCGTCAACCCGCGTGAGCAAGCCGATGTCGCCGCGGCAATCAAGGATATCGCGCCTCGCGGCGTCGAATACGTTCTCGATACGAGCGGTCGGAAGGAAAACCTCGATGCCGGCATCGGCGCTCTTGCTCCGATGGGGCAGTTCGGTTTCGTCGCCTTCAATGACCATTCGGGCGCGGTCGTCGATGCCTCCCGGCTCACGGTAGGGCAAAGCCTCATCGGGATTATCCAGGGCGATGCCATTTCCGGCCTGATGATTCCGGAACTGGTCGGTCTTTATCGAAGCGGCCGTTTCCCGTTCGATAGGCTGCTCACCTTCTACGACTTCGCCGACATCAATGAGGCATTTGACGATGTCGCGGCAGGGCGCGCGATCAAGGCCGTCCTGCGCTTTCCCCCGCAAGCCGCTTAACCACCCACTTTCTTTCGATATCGCAAACATCATGGAGGATTGATCACATGTGCGACCGACACCAGAAGCTGATCAGAGCGACCGACGAGCCCAACTTTTTCGGGATCGACCATTACGGCTTTCCGGAGGCCGGGGAACACCCCGCTGATCCGCCGGGATATTATCCTGAGTATTTCTCTTCTGAACGCTTCCAGCGGCTCGGCTACCATGTCGAGGAGCTTCGCGGCGGTTTCTACTGGGTCACTAGCGGCGGCTACGACGCGGCCTTCGTCGTGACCAGCGACGGTGTCGTCGCCATCGACGCACCGCCGACGATCGGCGAAAACATGCTGGCCGCGATCGAAGACGTCACGGACAAACCGGTAACGCATCTGATCTACAGCCACTGGCACACCGATCACATCGGCGCCGCATCTGTTTTCGGACCGAATGTCGAGATCGTCGCGCACGATATCACCAAGGAGTTGCTGGAGCGGTTCCCCGACCCGAACCGACCGGTGCCAACCGTGACATTCGACAAGGATCATCTGCTTGTCGTCGGCGGGGTGACGCTCGAACTGTCCTACAAAGGCGAGAACCACTGCCCCGGCAACATCTTCATTTATGCGCCGGCGCAAAAGGTACTGACCGTCATCGACATCGTCAGCCCCGGCAGCGCCACCTTCATGCATTGCGACGCATCGCAGAATATTACCGGCTGGTACGAAGCCCAGAAGCAACTGATGGAATATGAGTTCGATTTCCTCGTGGCCGGCCATCACATGAAATACGGGACGCCGGAAACGGTCGCAGCTTCAATCGAGTATTTCCAGGACGTCCTCGACGGAGCACAGGCAGCCGTGGATCGCTTCAGCCGGTCGGATGCGCTCGTCAGCATCCTGGAGGGCGCCGGCTGGGACCAGGTGTTTTCCGGGACCGAGAACTGGATCAATTCGATGGCCAATTTTGCCACGAAATATGTCCTGGAAAAGAAGAGCAGCAATGGCCAGCTCTGGTCCGAGCGGCTTGCGGGCGTGACGACCCAGACGAAATACCACGCCTATACCGTGCTGGAGTCGATCCGCCTGGAAAGGCCGCGGCCGAACTACCGCCTGCGCGGCGAAAATCCGCCGCCGTTCCTGACCTGAGCCGGGATCGTCCTCCGGCACACCTCGAAATCGAGTGGGCATTACCCCGTTGTGTCCGGAGGCCGTCGGTGAGCGCGGGCCGGATCTCGCGCGCCCTTGCAACATCAGAAAGGCAAGTCAATGACGACGTTTTCCGCAAGCAACTGGATCGACGGCACCTTTGTCTCGTCTTCCAAACGCGGCCGCTCCATCGATCCGGCGACATATGAGACGATCGGAGATTATCCGGACGATGGCGGAGCGGCCGCGCACTCTGCCATCGAAGCCGCAAAACGCGCATTCCGCGGAACCGCTTGGCGCGACGATGCTGAGCTTCGGGCAAGGGTGCTCGATCAGATGGCATCGGCAATCGAGCGAAATCGCGAACGCCTGATCGACATCCTCTCGCTTGAAAACGGCAAACTGCTCGGCGAGGCGGCGCTGGAGATCGACGGTAGTCCGAGCAAGCTTCGATACTGGGCTGCTATGGCGCGTACGGAGGCAGGGCGAGCGACATCGCCCAGGCCCGGCAGCCTCTCCGTGATTCTGCGCCAGCCGATGGGAGTGGCGGGGATCATCGTCCCTTGGAATTCTCCCGTCATATTGTCGGTTCGTTCATTCGCTCCAGCGCTCGCCGCCGGCTGCACGGTCGTCATCAAGATGCCCGGTCAGACGGCGCAGATCGCCAGTGTTCTAACCGAGGTCCTCGCGGAAGCGACAGACCTGCCGGAAGGCGTCGTGAACATGTTCGTCGAGAGCGGTGCGGAGGGCGCAGCGCTTCTGGTGGAAAGTCCCGATGTGCCGACGATCAGCTTCACTGGAAGCACACAGACCGGGCGAACCATCGGGGCTATCGGTGCGAAGAGAATGAAGCGGTTCGGGCTCGAACTCGGCGGCAAGACCCCAATGATCGTGTTTGACGATGCCGACATTGAAGCCATGCTGCCTGTTCTCGAAAAGGCTCTCACCATCTTTGCTGGTCAGTTCTGCATGACCGGCTCACGGCTACTGGTGCAGAGTTCAATCTATGAACTGGTGCGCGACGGCCTCGCCGAAAGGCTGCGTGCTGTCAAAGTCGGGCCGGCATCGGACCCAGCGAGCGATATGGGGCCACTCATTGACAAGGAGAACGTCGCCCGTGTCGACAACGTAGTGAAAGATGCGCTGTCGAAGGGTGCAACTGTGGTCGTTCGAGGCGGTCCCGTGCCAGAAGGCCCTTTGGCGAAAGGTGCTTTTTTCCGTCCTTCGATGCTGGAGGTATTCGACAACAGCCTGCCGATCGTGCAGCAGGAAACATTCGGTCCCGTCATAACAATCCAGCGGTTCTCAGATGAGCGGGAAGTCGTCGTGCTGGCAAACGATAACGACTATGGCCTGTCCGCCTCGGTCTGGACGCGGGACCTGGATCGCTCGTTACGGGTCGCACAGGCGCTTGAAGTGGGAAGCGTGTTCGTCAACGACTGGGCCAAGGTGTATGACGGGACGGAGGAGGGTGGCTTCAAGCAATCCGGTCTCGGGAGGCTGAACGGCGTTGCCGCCATCGAGGACTTTATCGAGTATAAGCACATCGCTCTTAAGCCGGGTTTGTTGCGATAAAAGGAGCCAGTTGGTCTAAAGATGTTCCTCGCGGCCGGGATTACTGGAGGTTAAACGGAAATTTGCATGAGGTCTTGCGACGTAATTCCCACTTAATGTTACCAATCCAGTCTGGCTGACCAATGGAGATATCCGATCAAACCGGTTGGCATCTCCTCGAGTTGGATGCAGCACCTTTCGAAAGGATAGTAATTTGCAGGACAAGGTCGACGCGGTGAAGCAGGCGGAAAGAACTATGATGGATGCGATACATGCAGCTATCACCCAGGCGGCAAAGGAATCGGAGGCTTCATTTCGGTCACTTGGACCGCGCACCACCGCCCAAACTTACTTCGCGGACGTCGCCACGCGTCGGCTATTTTTGCACCTGTGTGGTGCTGATGCGGATACGGCCAAGGGTGGTGATCCAGAGCGCGCCTGGGACATACTCTATGTGGGGCGCGGTACAGCCCGCTATTGGGAAAAAGAACAAGGAATTCGGTCGAGGCGCCGAAAGACGAAGAGCCATGCGGAGCTCGAAAGGGAGACGCGCGACAAATCCGCCCTTACGCAGAGTGCTCAGAAGCTGGCAACCGACACTGCCATCCGCGCTGTGATCGAACATGCGAGCATTTCCGACCCGGACCTGCGTGATCGCCTGCTGGCCACACTTGAAGAGCGGTTCAGCACTGCCGATCCACTTTCGCAAGTCGAGCAGGAATTCGCCGATTTGGCTAAGGTTTCGCTCGCCCGCCTTATCGGAAAAGTCACTTGAAAACCTTCTGCAATACGTTGCAGTTGGCCCCGCTCTCCAATGACCGCATCTGGCCTTGCGGTTTCCATCGCAGGTCGTGTCCTTGAAAGAACGGCGAGAGGATCGCCGCCGGTCGCCTTCCGGGCAAATGACCGTAAGGGCGGACCATCGTGGCCACTATTAGCAGCAAAACGCTCGGATCCATGGCAGCGCCAACCGCTTTCCAAGGCGCAGGCTCGTCGCTCGAAAGGTGCCTCGTCTTTAGCATCCCATCGCCATGTCGACCTTGAAGGACCGCAAACGCATCAGATTTCACGTTCGAACTTCTCATACAAGAAGTTCACCAGCGCGCGCACTCGAGCAATACCCGCGCGGGCTGGCGGCATCAGTATGTGCAGATCTGCTCCCGCGTGACTATAGCCAGGGACCACCTCTTCCAGGTCGCCGCTGGCGAGCGACTCTTGAACCATGAAGACGGGCAGGACCACGATACCAAGTCCGGCGCGCGCAGCGGAAAGCATCATTTGACCATTGTCCGAGCGGAATTGTGAGTTCACGCGGACTTGTTCCCATCCATTCGGACCTTGAAAACGCCAGCCGAGTGTATCAAAGGAGTAGAGGATCGCGTTATGCGCCGCCAGTTCAGCAGGCTTTGAGGGGCGCCCTCTTGCTTCCAGGTAGGAAGGACTGGCGACGACAGCCCAGCGGACCTTTGCAAGCTTGCGCGTGATTAGCACGGAATCAGGGATACTTCCGATCCTTACCGCCAAGTCATACGCCTCGGCTACAAGATCCGGCTGACGATCTTCAAAACGTATATCAAAGTGAATTCGCGGATGGAGCAGGGCGAAGTCTGCCAGCAGTGGAGCGAGACAGAACTCCCCGAAGGCCACGGGAACGGAAACTCTGACCTGACCAGATGCTTCGGTCGTTGACCTCACAACCATTTCCTGCGCGGACTCTAACTCGGCCAGCCCAGAAGCTGCTCGCACATGATACTCGCGGCCAACATCTGTGAGAGCTGTTCCCTTTTGGGAACGTGTGAGGAGAGTTGCACCTAGAAAATTTTCCAGACGACTGATGCGGCGACTGACGATCGATTTGGCAATCCCCAAACGGCTGGCCGCACCCGCGATACTACCGGTTTCGACCACCCGAATGAAAGAGATTAGATCCAAGATCTCAACAGACTCGGGTTCCGCCATCAACAACACCCCGCTTTAGTAATTGCAACCACTGCAACACGGGGCATGAAATATTGTCAAGTTCCCAATTCGCCCCGCGGTCGCACTAATGTACTTCAGCGACATGAGAGGGCCGAGCTGAATTAACGGAACCGCGCAAGCTACAGTCCTGGTGAAGATCACTCTCAACCGCCGGAGACGAGGTTGACCATTATGGTCGACTTTGGGAAGGGAGGATGGCCCTCCGCCTCAGAACTCTGCCGCATTAGCCGCCCGAACTTTATCCATGCAGTAAGGGCGTGCCGACGTCGTTCGTAATTCCGCAACAACGGGTTTCGCCTTGACAGGCTATTGCGTCGGCGATCCAGGCCTCATGCTTGTTTCGACAGAAAACCAGGAGATTAAATTGGAGCTGCCAACCGAAAAATCCGCTAGCCGCAGTATGGTGGCGCAACTTCTTGCAAGACGTCGGACGCAGTATTCACTCGGCAAAAACATCGCGCTTCCCGACGAGGAGATCGATGCACTTATTCGCGAGGCGGTTCGCCTATCACCCTCGGCGTTTAACTCGCAGAGTTCGCGGGTTGTGATCCTGCATCGCGACGAAAATCAAAAACTCTGGGATATTGTGAAGTCGGAGTTAAGTCATATCGTCGAAGGAGAAGCTAAGAAGCACTCCTTTAGAAAGATCGACAGCTTCGCAGCTGGAGCAGGAGCTGTTCTTTTCTTCGAGGACCGGAATGTGATCAGGATCTTACAAGATCAGTGGCCCCTATACGCTGATCACTTCCCAGACTGGTCGGAGCAAGCCTCTGGAATGGCTCAACTTTCGGTCTGGATCGCGCTCGCGGGCATCGGAATTGGAGCTAGTCTTCAGCATTATAACCCGCTGGTTGACGCAAAGATCAAGAGGCATTGGAACATACCTGAGACCTGGAGACTACGCGCGCAGATGCCGTTCGGCTCCAACGAGGCGCCTTTTCCCGCAAAGACAGTCATCTCCGATAGTGACCGTTTTCGAAGCTTCTTTCGCTAGACCTCCGGAAGAAAGACGGATGCCTCTTAGTGTATTCATTGGGTTAGGTAAATTAAAGCGTAGGTCCAAGTGTTGATTTGCACTGAGAGCTGACCCGGGGGGGATTTGCGCCGAGAAGTGACCCGCCTTTAAGTATCGTTCGTGTCGGTCGTCGTGGTCAAGTTCCTCCTTTTCTCCTTCGTCGTTTTGGGCTCATGAGCCGAACTGTTCTTGAAGCGGAAGCTGTCGTTTCCGGTTTCCAGGATATGGCAGTGGTGGGTAAGCCGGTCGAGCAGCGCGGTGGTCATCTTGGGGTCGCCGAAGACGCTGGCCCATTCGCTGAAGCTCAAGTTGGTCGTGATAATGACGCTGGTGTGCTCGTAGAGCTTGCTCAACAGATGGAAGAGCAGCGCCCCGCCTGAAGCGCTGAACGGCAGGTAGCCAAGTTCGTCGAGGATGACGAGATCGGAATGCGCCAGACCTTCACGCCAACAGGAACCGGGATCATCGCAGACCCAATACGCAACCGAGAATCCGGCCAAGCGCATCCGTGTCGATATCGCTGTCCACGCGGACACGACGGCCCCGACCCAGCTCAATCGTTATATCGCTGCGCTTCCGACGAGGATGGGATGTGGTGAGCGGTTCCGGTTGAACGGGAGAGACTGTCGAAGCGGCCTCGGACACAATCACCGGCACCAACGTGGTTGCCGTCTCGGTCTTCGGCTCCTCAATCCGGCATAGCTCCTTGCGCCAACGGAACAACTGGCTGACATGGATACCAGCCGCGCGAGCAATCTCAGAGACAACCGCGTCCGGCTCAAAGCAGGCAGCGACCAGGCGCTCCTTGTCTTCGCGTGACCAGCGCCGACGGCGCTCTACGGACGTGATCACCTCAATTGGATGCTTCGTCATATGACTACTCCTAGAGTTACCACTAGGACTGGCAGTCAGCAGCCCGTCATCGCAAGACGGCCTTCACCGTGGGCTTACTCCGCAGCGCCGAACGGGTCTTTTTAAACGAGATCAAGCTGCTGCGCCGGAAGATCGCGAAGCAGTGGAAGGCGAGACAGCAGCAGATCGGCGACCTAAACAAGGAGATGCAGTCTGTAATTATCGGGAGCGAAGAGACCGACCCGCGTCACCCTTCGAACCACTATGATGATGGTCGGCTGACCCTCAGGGGCGAGGAGATTTGCTACCGCCTGTTCGACCAGGGGCTTTCTCCAATGGCGGTCGCGCATCTCATGGGACTGCAATTGACTTCGGCGCGGAACCGGCAACGAAGTTGGGTGAAGCTGGGCGGCAAACAGCGCCCGGCTGTGGATTTTGAAACGCTGCCCGAGCGGAAATATTACCGGCGCTACGACGACTAGCTAAGTAACTATATCTAGACGCTTTGACTTCCGCATAAACTACAAGGCCAAAGGTTCGTACCCTTTCAAGAGCTATCTGCACGGCGTTGCCATGGCGGGACCAGACGCACTCGTTGTCACTCATGTCACGAAAGCATCTGCAGTCCGTGCTTCTGCACGATCGACAAGAGCTTGAGTGCCGGCCCGCTTGGCCGCTTGGCTCCAGTCTCCCATTTCTGGATGGTGGACTCGCTGGTGTTCAAGTAGCGGGCAAAAACCGGCTGGCTGACGTGATTGTTTTCGCGCAGTGCCTTGATTTCGCCTGGCGTCAGATCCTGCGGAACAACCAGGCAATCCTCGTCGAAGGTTCGCATGGTTTCCTTGTCAATGGTGCCTGCCGCATACATGCCCTCAACGGCGCTATGGATTGCCTCGAAGGCATCGCTCTTGAATTTGCGCTTAGTCGCCATGATCAATCTCCAGCAAGGCGCGGCCCTCGATTTCCGCTTCAAGGTCGGCTTTCGTCTTTCGCCGATAGAGTTCGGCGAGCTTCCGGAAAGCCAGAAGCTCGTCGTCATCGATATTCGCCCGATCCTTCTTCGCGAAGAGATAGGTGAATACCCAGAACTCTCCGGCCTTTGCCAGAACGATTGAACGATGCTGATTGTCGTTCAGGCGCTTCTTGAAGACGCCGCCGCCGAGATCATCGGCTTGGCCGAGGGCAACCTGGCTGATTGCTTTCGACAGAGCCTTGTCGGAAATCCGGGCCTTCTTCGCTGCCTTGGCGAACCAAGCTGTTTTGAACACGCGTTCTGACATCAGTTTATATAGCACTAAGTGCTACACCTATCAAGATTGGGAAAGACTAGCGTCATGCAGCTTCCCATACCTGATTCAAAATCCGGGCAGCAAGGGCAGCTTTGTCCTGCGGCAGGAAGCGACCGTAGTGGCTGGCAACCATCTCCGGCGTATCCTGGATCGCATAGCTCGCCTGCTCGTAGGAGCCAGTCTGTTTCAGGATGTGGGTGGCGAGAACATCGCGGACATTGTGCGGCCCGTGCGGCAGAAGGCCCTTGATGGCCCCGCGGCCGGTATGGGGATTGTAGATCCCATAGCGTTGGACCGCCAGCCGCCACGCCTCATAAAAGGTCGTCTGGTCATAGGACGCATCCTTGCTGTTGGTTTTCACTGTCTTGACGAACAGTGTGCCCGGATCGTCGGCACCGGCGAGCAATACGCCACGATAGCGCTCGATGTAGGCGTTCAGGTATTTGTAGAGATCCTGAAGGTCGGGCAGGACGAGCCGGAACGGCTTGGACCCGAAGAAGGACGAATTGGCGTTCTTGAAGGCATTGGAAGGTATCAGGACTTCCCAACCGCGATCACGCTCGCTCCACCGGATTTCTCCGCGCTTCATATCTTCAAGGCGACGCTCGGGAGTTGGGAAATGCCCGCGCGGGCAGACGAGCAACTGCCGCAGGTTTTTCTGCCGAAGACCGAGATGCAGGCCTAGGCGCAACATCAGGAAAGATCGGACCGCTTCAGCCGCGGCGCGGGGGTAACGGTTCTCGTCGGGCATGCGCTTGATGATCTCGTCGGTGATCTTGCGATATTCCGTAAGCGGGCTGTCGGCCTCCAGGATGCACATGATCGGCTCGAACGGATTCCGGTGAACCCTTGCCACCCGCTGGATTTCCTTGGATCGCTGCGAAGCGTGTTTGAAGCAGGCATCGCAGGCCGCGTGCCAGTCTCTCTGGGCCGTGGCAATTTCGTCGGCGCTGATCAAGCCAGGGATCGGCTTTACGTTCTGGATCAGCTCCGGGTGCTGCCAGATCCAGCCGGTATCAGGGCGCACCATGCCGAGAAGGACGCTCAGCATGTCCTCTTCCCACTTCGTATAGAAGCCCCGGCGCTTTTCGCGCCACTGCAAATACCAATCCCAAATTCCTGGGAAGACGAGGAGGCCAAAGCTCAGCTGGCTGAGGGGAACGCCATATCCCTTGACGACACCCTTCGGCGATGCAGCCAGCGCACCGAACATCAGGCCGAGATGTTCGAGCTTTTGGGATGCCGTTTCTTCGCCCCAGACGCCGCTCCTCTGAAACCCGAGCGTCGTCAGGGTGGCGGTCTTGAAACGGATGAGGTTGGCCATCTCCATGGCAAGGCGGGGAGGGGCATCGACAACGCCAGCAAGCAAATCCGGATCATCGACCGGCGTGTGATTTCCCTTGTCATCCCAGGCGAGGCTATCCGATGAGGTTCGGGCCGAGAGAGCGCCACCATAGGAAATGCCCGGAAAACGAATGGCATAACGCTGTCTGGTGGCAGCCGCCTGGTAGCCGTCGATAGTCGGTCGAACCTGAAATGACGACGCGGCGAACCCATTCGAGAATTTCTTCCCGCTTGCTGAAGGGCAGGTTGTTGAGATCGTCCGGCAGATGCCAGGCGAGCCGCCGCCGCTCGGAAGAGCTGATGTCACTTCCAAGTTGATGACCGGAGGCTGACCGCGACGGATGGGGCAATTTCCCCTTTAGATATCCGCTGGGCAAACGATATCGGTGTTCAATCCGAGAAAGGATCTCGAAGCTGTCCAGCGATCGCGGAACTCTTGTGCCTTTTATCCAGGAGAAGAGGGTTTTGTGGTCGAAGGCATCATTCTCGCCGGTGACCGCCCGATGCAGATGCCAGTAGGAATCTCCGTGCCGGCGCATGTGATAGATGAGAGCCTGCTGGAAGTCCGGCGGATCGTCCGCCCAGTCGAATAGCGGCTTTGGGAATTCCTCGACGGGCTTCGGCGCTACGCCTGTCTTTGCTTTCGTGGAAGGCGATGATGGAGCGCGTGCCGCGGATGGCGATTTTTTCCGCGGTGCAGCTGATCCAGTGGATACTGCGCTGGACCGTCGGCTCGCATCGCTCACTCGGGAACGATCATCATCTCTCGACGGATATCTGTCGATCCAGCGGGTGATCGCTTCGAGGGCGGGCTGCAGGTTCTTCTTGAGTGCTGCGGTCATGTCGCCATCGAGACCGCACGCATAGGAGATCGATTGCCAATCGGCGCGTTCGTTCCGCATGGGCGGATGCTTGCGATAAAGGATCAGGCTCGTGAGGTAAGGCTTGATGTTGTCCAAAGCCCGCTTCGAGACGAGCGGCGCCACGCGTAGATCGCAGAATTCAGAAATCTTGCGCTGGAAATGGAGAGAGGAAGCAGTTTGATTTTTCATCATAGATTCGCATTCTTCGCCGGCACCAGTGCCGGGGCGTGGCCTGCTAAGGCCACGTGGTAAATGAATTCTAAATTGTCGAACGATTTCATTCCGAAAGATGGGGCGGATATCCCGAGGAGGTATCCCTATGATAAGCATCAAGCATGGGATTCGGGGTTTTTATTCATCGCTCAGATTCGATTTACGACGATAGCCCGGCGGAACAATATCAGTTCCCGCGCCAATATCTCGGTCGCGTTCAAGCCTGTGTCGGCGATTGGATCATTTATTATGAGCCACGCAAGGTTGCGGCAACGCGCGGCTATTTTGCTGTGGCCAAAGTCGCCCAGGTTATTCCAGACCCGAAAGCATCTGGAATGTATCTGGCGCTGATCGAGCCGAACACGTATCTCGATTTCATCAACGCCGTTCCTTTCAGTGGGCCGGATGGTGTCATCGAGCGCAGTGTTTTGAATGATAAAGGCCGGCTCTCCGGTAGAGCACAGGCGGCGGTGCGATCAATCTCGGCGGCAGATTTCAATCGCATTGTGTCGATCGGACTGGATGAGCGTGAGCTGGAATTGCCTCGACAAGATGAACCCGTAGCGACGTTCTCAGGGGATGGGTTTGAAGAGGCAGCACAAGCCCCATTTATGTTTGAACAAGAGCGTGATCGCGTCATACAGCTTTCGTCGCGAGTCGTTCGGAATCGGCTATTTCGCCGGCTCGTTCTGCAGGCCTACGATAAACGGTGTGCAATCACCGGCCTGAAGCTCATCAACGGCGGCGGACGTGCCGAAGTTGACGCCGCACATATCAGGCCCGTGGAATCAAACGGACCTGATATCCTCACCAACGGCATCGCTCTCTCAGGCACTGCGCATTGGATGTTTGATCGTGGACTTATCAGTTTGTCGGACGAGCTTGATATTCTGATTTCGCGACAGGCGAACGATCCGGAAAGTATTCAAGGTCTGCTCAACAAGACCGGCAGAGCCATCGTGCCGTCACGACCATTCGAAAGGCCCCATCCGCATTTTCTTCAATGGCACCGTGAAAATTGTTTCAAGCATTAACTGGCTGGGAAAGACAAAAAATGGAGTTGGGTAAGGTCGTTCAGTTCAAAAACGGATCATACGATATACGTGGGATTGTAGATGGCCGCTTCGTTGTTCGTTATCGAAACCGAGTAACCGGTAAAGAGAGTTACAAGGTGTGGACGGAAGAGGAGCGTGCAAAATTCGATCGTAGCCAAGATGCCGACGGCGATAGGCACGACCGGAACTGTCAAATATACGAGCGAAATCTCGCCGGAGAAACATATAAAAGCCTGGGCCAGGAATTCGGGTTGAGCAGCACAACGATCAGGCAGATTTGTTTGACGCAAGCTCGAAAAGAGAGATTCGGCTCCAAGCGTTGAATATCACTTCAAACGAGGGACGGTTAAATCGGGCTACGCTACCGCACGAAACAGCCCTCTATTGTTGCCGACCATAAGGGTTTTTAGCGCCCTGATGGGCAGTTGTGATGATCGCAAGTAAAGATGGGTGCATGCCCCGGATTCATCAGTGCGATCGGGACCTTGTTGCCGATCGCACCATGTGGCCGAACCTCGTTGTAGTCTCTACGCCAATTCTCCATCTTTTCGCGGGCATCCGGAAGCTCACTTAGGAACCAGTCCACTGCCTGTCCGATGGCATCACGAAAAAGCGCTTCTTTGTTACCAAAGTGCGCATAGACGGTCCGCTTGGTAGTCTCGGCCACCAACGCAACCTCATCCATCGAGGCTTTTTCGTAGCCACGCTCAGCAAAGGTGATGAACGCAGCCTGGCCACGGCGGACTGCCGCACCGAACTCGTCGTTCGGTATCTGGTCGTCGGTCGGTGGCTGGAAGAAGCCGTCGGTGGCATGCCCCGCCGTCTGCCGGGATGCCTCTCGACCCGGGATAAAGCCGCTTTCGTAAGCCAGTGCTGCAACGGCCACGACGATCAACACCGCACCCGATGCGTGGATCGCCAATCAGGCGGCGCTCGCAGTGCGCCCCGACATGCCCTCAAACATATCATTCGGTATATATCACAACGGCAAAAGCCTTTGGATGCTTACATCCTGAGGCAACCAGACATATGAATGACGGAACGCCCGCATTTTGGGGGACGTTCTGTGGCTTCCGCTGTGCGTTGTGACTGCCCCATAAACGGCAAAACCGCCCCCGGTTATATGGAGGCGGTTATAGAATTATGCAGGAACTGGTTGCGGGGGCGCGCAACCAGCCCGCCTCCCTGAAGAAGCCGAAAAACTCCAGCCTCTGCTGGTCCGGAAAGCTGGGGCGGTTCAAAAACGCCGAGGCTCTAATCGCCGCTGGATGAAAGTTCAGTGGCAGGTCACAGGGAGGCCGCACTTGGGGCCATACTGGACGGCATAGGCATAGGCTTTGTCATTGAGGACACTGTGTCGGAATTGGTCGGCCAAAAGCGGCTGATCAAACTGCTCGACGCGTGGAGCGCCCCATTTCCGGGGCTCTACATGTGCTATCCAGAGCAGCGGCACATGCCACCAGCGTCGCGCGCATTTATTGATGCTGTCCGCGCTGCGGCGTGAAGTCGTGTGACCGCTTTTGGCCAAGATCGGCAGCAGACTCGGTGAAGCGACCGCCTGAGGCCGCCTATGCTCGAAACCGCGGGATTTGGAATGTGACGCGAAAGCCTCGACCCGAGCTGCTTTCAAATTTCAAGTCTCCGCCGTGGGCTTCGATGAGATTTCGAACGATTGCGAGCCCGAGCCCGGCGCCGCCGGTATCACGGCTGCGCGAGACCTCGGCGCGGACGAAGGGTTCGGTCAGAACATCCTTGAGTTCATCAGGAATGCCGGGACCTTCATCGTCAACCGACAGGATGGCATATTGGGCGGAGGCTGATACGGTGAGGTGAGCGCTTTCGCCATATTTGACGGCATTTTCGATCAGGTTGGCAATCACCCGTCGCAGCGCCAGCCGGTCTCCGAGGATTGTGACGCCTTCAGCCTCCGGAGCAACGAACAAGCTGACCGGCGCGCCGGCCGCGCGGCGGTCTTCAACTTCGCTGCGGGCGATTTCGTCAAGTTCCAGCAGCTCTTCGGACAAATCTCCCGCGCCGACGCGTGATGCCAATAGCGCGTCGTCCAGGAGACGGATCATGTCGGCGATGTCGGCAATGGCGCGATTGCGCTGTAACTCGTCGGGAATTGCGTCCACCCGCAAACGCAATCTTGTCGCAAAGGTCCGCACATCATGGGAGATGCCTCCCAGCATCGCCATGCGTGCGCGTAGGAGTTGGGAAAGCCTCGTCTGCAGGCGATCGAAGGCCACGACCAGAGCCCTGATTTCCGCGGACTGCCGTTTGACGTTCGGCAAAGCGACCGGACTGCCATCCAGGTCCATATGGTCGACGGCACGAGCGAGCTGTGTCAGCGGCCTGATCTCACGAAACAGAATGATCAATGCTATGAGCGCGGCGCCCGTTCCGAGGAGACCCGCTCCAATGCCGGTCGGGAGACCGAAAGGGGTGACAAGCAGGGGAGGCGTGCTCTCGATCACCAGGGTGCCCCCTGTTCGCATTCCAATTCTGAACTCCAGTGCCTGGCGCGCTCGTGACCAGAGACGTACGACGTCGGGTTCGGTGAAACGCAAGGAGTACCGCGAGACGGTAAGCGGCCGGCCGGCGAGGTTCTCGGCATAGTTTTTGATCAGTTCCTCGTCGACTTCCCTGACGGGATCGGTCGCCACCGTCCCATTTGACGGGTTTTCTATCCGGACGGTCATCGTCTGTGTATGCAAGGCCGCGAGGATACCAGGGCGCTGTTCCGGTGAGGCCGCTTCGACCGCCGACACGATCGCCGCAATCCGGTCAGGCGTCGGCCAGAAATTCTCCTCCTCCCAATCGCGGCGGGCGTAAAAACTGACGACCAATGTCAGCCAGACCGCGAGAAGCGACACAACGACGATCGCCGCCAGCCGGCCGGCGAGCGTGAACGAACGCATCAGGGCACCCGATGGACGGCTGCTGTAAACAGATAACCGCCATTGCGTACCGTGCTGATCAGATTGGAACCCGGACTTGCGGCGTCGAACTTCTTGCGCATGCGCGATACCAGTACATCGACAGTGCGGTCGAACGGTTCGGCGGCGCGTCCGTGAACCCAGTCGAGAATCTGGTCCCGGGTGAGGACTCGGCGCGGCCGGTTGACGAAACATGCGAGCAGGTCGAATTCGGCGCTGGTGAGCGATAGCGGAACACCGTCCGCATCGCTAAGCTGGCGCGCATCCAGATCGATGACAAAGCGGTCGAAGGCGAGGCGGTGAGTTGTTGAAACGGATGCCGAGACGGCACCTGCACGTCGCAGGAGCGCCCGCACTCGTGCAAGAAGCTCACGCGGGCCGAACGGCTTTACGAGATAATCGTCGGCTCCCATTTCCAGCCCGACCACACGATCGATCTCATCTCCTTTGGCCGTCAGCATCAAAATCGGAATGTTGTTTGCAGTCCTGATCCGGCGGCAGATCGACAGTCCGTCCTCCCCCGGCAGCATGATATCGAGAACAAGCAGATCGGGCCTCATTCGTGCGAACAACCCGTCCATTGCCGCCGCATTGGCTGCTTCTCGCACAATAAAGCCTTCTCGCCCCAGGAGATCCGCAACAAGGCTGCGAATCTCGGCGTCATCTTCGACGATCAGAACAGTCGGACTTTCTTTCTCCATACGGCAATTTTGCCGTTCTGCTCGCGTCGGTACAAGTGCCGGCTACCCACTTTTACAAACGAACTCGCCCCGTCAACAAATCGAAACAAAACGACATGACCTGTTCAAAGCGGGTTTACGTGGGCGTCTTAGCCTTTTTGTCGCGGGTCCAGCAGCAGCCGTGCGAGCGTGTCCCACTGACAGTCTTTCGTGATCCAAACGCGCATAGCGCCCTCATGCAGGAGAAACCAAGAATGAGATGCATCAGATCGCTGGCGGCAGCCATGGTTGCCGGTCTGGCAGCTTTCCTGACCGTGATGAGCCCCACCAGCGCGGCCGCGGCCACATCGGCTGTCGCGGTCACCAATGTGAACATGCGCGCAGGGCCGAGCACTCGCTATCCGATTGTCATCACATTGCCCGCGCGTGCGGCATTGACCGTCTACGGATGCACCGCGAATACGAGCTGGTGCGATGTCAGTTGGGGCCGTGATCGTGGCTGGGTCGCTGCAAGCTATGTGCAGATATTCTATCGCGGAAGTAACGTCGTCCTGACGCCTGCAATTGCTCCGGCGATTGGTCTGACCGTCGTGACCTTCAATCAGGCTTACTGGAACACTTATTATGTGGGGCGTCCCTGGTATGGCCACTGGCATCACTATTACAGCGGGGGCTCAAGGTCGGTGGTTAGGGGCTGCAACGGCGACGGTTGCGGCGCGGCGGCCGTGACGCGAGGTCCTTACGGTGGGGGGCGAGCGGCAGTCGGTGGTTGTCAGGACGGCAATTGCGGCGGTGCCGCCGTAACGCGCGGTCCCCATGGCGGCGGAAGAGCTGCTGTCGGCGGCTGCAACGACGAGAAGTGCGCGGGAGCATCCGTAACCCGCGGACCCTTGGGCAATACCGTCGTCCGGCACGGATCCTTCCCGCGGGATTAAGCAATTCAAGCAACCCATCCATTCTTGGACTTGCCGCCGCCTTTGACTCAAGGCGACGGCAATGCCGCAAGCGTCCACGGTTCCTCGTGCCGTGGACGCTTGAGCGAACCGGCCAGCCATTTTGGGAAACCAGATAGAACTCAGGATATTGCAGATGCAGCCAATCCATCGTCCCGCTCGGCCACGGCGCGCCTCACATGTCGGCCTTGCGGCTATGTCGGTGCTGTTGGCGGTATTCCTATCAGCCTGCGACGACCAGGGGAGCGACCAGGCAGCCGCCCCGAAGACGGTCACCGTGACGCGGCCCGAGACCGCGACCGTCACACGGTATCTTTACACGACGGGTACGACCAAGGCCCTCAACGGCGTCGATCTCGTTGCCAGGGTTTCGGGAACCCTCAAATCGATCGACTACACGGATGGTACGGCGGTCAAGGCAGGGCAACGCTTGTTCCTGATCGAGCCGGACCAGTATCAGGCCCAGTTGCAACAGGCCGAGGCAAGCGTCGGGCAAGCACAGGCGACACTCGACAATGCCCAACGCCAGCTCGACCGTCAGGAGCAACTTTCGCGGACGAGCGTGACAACCGAGGCCAATGTCGACAATGCTCGTGCGAGCAGGGACACGGCGAAGGCACAACTCGATGCTGCCAAGGCCTCTCTCCTGCAGGCACAGTTCAATCTGGGTTACACGACGGTTTCGGCGCCGTTCGACGGATTCGTCACCGAACACCAAGCGGATGTCGGAGCTTTGGTCGGCACGAGCGGCGCGACGACGCTCGCAACGATCGTCCAGCTCGACCCAATTCATGTTTCCTTTTCGATATCCGATACCGACATGCTGAAACTCCGCAAGCAGATTCGCGAGCGCGGACTGACGCGGAAGGATATCGGCGTGGTTCCCGTCGAGATCGGCACACAGGTCGATGAAGGTTATCCCTACATAGGCAGGCTCGATTACGCGTCGCCCCAGGCAGCTTCCGACACAGGTACGCTCGCAGTACGCGCGATCCTCGACAACCGTGATCGCGCGCTTCTCCCCGGTCTGTTCGTGCGCATCCGCATCCCTGTCGAAACAATCGAGGATGCGCTCCTCGTGCCGCCTTCATCGATCGGAACGGATCAGGAGGGGCGCTTCGTATTGATCGTCAACAACAGCGGTGTGGTGGAGCGGAGGCCCGTGACATTGCTCGACCGCAGCGGCGATCTTCAGCAGATAGAAGGAGAGCTCGAGGCCGGTGATTGGGTCGTGACGAACGCTTTGGCAGGGGTGCGAGCCGGAGAAGTGGTGAGGAAGCGGCAAGTGTCTCCGCCGTCCTCCGGCACCGGGACCGAACGCGGCCAGGGCGCGGATGCATCCGCGCCTGCGGCCAATTGATTGGACAACCCTCATGTTTTCGAGATTCTTCATCGAGCGGCCGGTCCTGGCGAACGTCATCGCCTTGCTGACGATCCTGATCGGCGCGATCGCCTTCTTCACCCTTCCGATCGCGCAATATCCCGACATCGTGCCGCCAACCATTCAGGTCACGGCCCGTTATCCCGGCGCGAGCGCCAAAACGCTGATGGATACCGTGGCTCTGCCGATCGAGCAGCAGGTCAACGGCGTGCCTGGCATGATCTACATGCAGTCGACCAGCTCGAGCGACGGCTCCTATTCACTAACGGTCACCTTCGATATCGGAACGGATGCGGACGATGCGCAAATCCTCGTGCAGAACCGCGTCAACGCCGCCAATTCCCAGCTTCCGAGTTCCGTGCAATCCCAAGGCATCACGGTGCGCAAGCGCTCCACGTCCATTCTTGCCTTCGTGACGCTGAGCGCCTCCGATCCGCGCTACGACAGCCTGTTTCTTGCCAACTATGCGAACATCAACCTGCGGGATGCGCTTGCCCGCGTACCGGGCGTCGGTGACGTATCCGTCTTCGGCGCCGGCGACTACGCGATGCGCATCTGGCTGGACGCCGACCGCCTGCAGGCCCGCGGGCTGCAGCCGTCGGATATCGTCAGCGCGGTTCAGGCACAGAGCCAGACCGTGTCCGGCGGGCAGATCGGCATGCCCCCGGTCGCGACCGGTCAGGTCTTTCAGACGGTGATCGATATCTCGGGCAGACTCGATCAGATCGAGCAGTTCGAGGACGTCATCGTCAAGACCGATACGGAGGCAGGCGCCATCACCCGCGTCCGGGATGTGGCGAGGGTCGAGCTCGGCTCGAGATCCTACGGCCAGATTTTCCGCGTGAACGGACGGGCGTCCGCTGCACTCGCCATCAGCCAGCTTCCCGAGGCCAATGCCCTCGATGTGGCAAAGGCGGTCGAGGAGCGGATGACCGAACTGTCGGAAGCCTTTCCGGCAGGGCTCAGCTATTCGGTGCCGTTCAACACGACGACCTTCGTCAACGCCGCCGTCGACGAGGTCTACAAGACGCTGATCGAGGCCTGCGTCATCGTGCTCGCCGTCATCCTGCTGTTCCTGCAGGACTGGCGCGCCATGCTCGTCCCGGCAACGACCGTGCCGGTCACCATTATCGGCGCGTTCGCGGCGATGAGCGCGCTCGGCTTCACCATCAACATGTCGACGCTCTTCGCCCTGGTGCTGGCGATCGGTATCGTGGTCGACGATGCGATCGTCATCGTCGAAGGCGCAGCGCGCCATATGTCCGATGGTCTTCCCGGCCCCAGGGCCGCGGAGAAGGCCATGGACGAATTGTTCGGGCCGGTGATCGGCATCACCCTGGTTCTCGTCTCGGTCTTCCTGCCGGCGGCCTTCCTTCCCGGCCTGACCGGTCGCCTCTACCAGCAGTTCGCGCTTGTCATTGCCGCCACCGCCATCATCAGCGCCATCAATGCCGTGACGTTGAAACCGGTCCAGGCGGCGCTGTGGATGCGGCCGATCAAGCCGTTGGAGGAACGCAATATTGTCTTTCGGCTCTTCGACCGCGGGTTCACCAGTCTGGAAAATGGCTATACCCGATTGCTGTCGAGGATGCTGCGCTTTCGCTATGTCATTGCCGCTGTGACGGCCATCATGGTCGCGCTTGCCTTCGTCGGGCTGGCGCGCGTTCCGACCGGCTTTCTGCCGATCGAGGATCAGGGCTATCTCGTGGCCGCCGTCCAGCTTCCGGCCGGAGCGTCCCTGGAGCGCACCGACAAGACATTGACGGAGGTGGAGAGGCGGCTTCGTGAGCAACCCGGCGTCGCGAACGTCATCACCGTCGCGGGCGTCTCCCTGCTCGACAACAACGCGGCGCTTTCCAATGCCGGCATGGCTTATATCGTGCTTGAGCCATGGGACGAGCGCGGTAAGGAAGAAAGCCTTCTGCCGATCTACAACGCGATTTCGGCGAAACTCGCCAATCTCGACGACGGTTTTGCCATTGCGGTTCCGCCCCCCTCGATCCAGGGCATCGGCAATACCGGCGGCTTCACCATGATGGTCCAGTTGACGGACGGCAGCAGCGACTTCAATCGGCTTTCCAATATCGCAAACCAGGTGGCGAACCGCGCGCTCGACGATCCCCGGCTGCAGGCGGCACAGGTCAATGCCAACTTCAGCGCCCCTCAACTCGGCGTCACCATCGATCGCACGAAGGCAGTCACGCATGGAGTCGCGATCGGCGATATCTTCAACACCTTGTCCGGATATCTGGGCTCGTCCTACGTCAATCAGTTCACCCAATTTGGTCATACGTTTCAGGTCTATGTGCAGGCCGAAGGTTCTTATCGAAGCGTCGCAGAAGGCATTGCTCGGCTGAAGGTGCCGAACGCCTCAGGAGCGCTGGTTCCGATCAGCAGCGTGCTGACCGTCGAGGAGAAGATCGGGCCCTCGCTCATTTCGCTCTACAATCTGCATCCGGCAACCTCCATCGTCGGGCGCCCGCAGGCCAACATCAGTTCGGGCGAGGCGATGGGCATCCTGGAGAAGGCCGCGGCGGAGGTTCTGCCCGTCGGCGCAACCACCGACTGGACGGGGATTTCCTACCAGGAAAAGCTTGCCGGCAGCCAGATTTACATCGCCTTCGGCCTGGCTCTCATGCTCGTCTATTTCGTGCTCGCCGGTCAGTACGAAAGCTGGCTTGGGCCGCTTCCGGTGATCTTGTCCGTGCCACTGGCGCTCTGCGGTACCGTGGCCATCCTGCTGGCGCTCGGCCTGCAGAACACGCTCTACACGCAGATCGGTCTTGTGTTGCTGATCGCGCTAGCGGCCAAGAATGCCATCCTGATCGTCGAATATGCCCGCGACCTGAGGATCAAGGAGGGCAAGTCGCTGATGGAAGCGGCGGTCACTGCAGGGCGGTTGCGCTTCCGGCCGATCCTGATGACCTCGATCGCCTTCATCCTCGGCATGGTCCCGCTCGTCCTTGCCAGCGGCGCCGGCGCCAATGCCAGCAAGTCGATCGGAATCTCGGTGGTCAGCGGCATGCTGATCTCGACGGTGCTGTCGGTATTCGTCGTTCCTGCACTGTTCCTCATCATCCGCAATATCGAGGAGCGCTGGGCTTCGCGAAAGTCGAAATAGTCCATCTGCGAGAGACAGATTTGCCCGGCATCAAGGCTGAAGTCCAAAACGTCTCCGCAGCGCGTCGAAAGGGCCGGCTGATACAAATCGCAACAAAACGCTATCTCAGTGAAAAACGCCAGCGAAGTTGAGAACGGATATTCTCCTCGATTCCCGCAGCGCCAGCCGGCGTGAAAGAATTGAATGGAGAAGAAAGATGCTGAAGAAACTGCTGCCGGTATTGGCCTTCCTTCCCGGAGCATCGTTCGTTGTCGGCTCGCTTGTCGCCGTTGCCACGGCTGCAATGCCTCCCCTGCTCGTCGCAGTTGGGGAGGCCAGGAGTGCGGAGCCTGATGCCGACATGCCGCCACTTGCCGAAGTCTGCCTCCTCCCCGATGCCATGGCTGGCAATACTTGCGCAGCCTTCTTCCTGGACAGGGACGGTTACCAGATCTGTCTGAAGGACGACATGAGCGGCAAGTTCCGCTGCTCCGGCACGTTCAGCACCGACGAGGAGCAGGCCAAGCCAGCCGGCATTCCTTCCGATGGCCGCGAGATCTGATCGTCAACTTCCCCGTACATTCGCAAACGGTGCATTCGATACCATGTCCAAGCTTTCGCCTATAGTCGCATTGGGAACGGTCTTGATCGTTCTCACCGGTTGCGGCGCCCGCGTGACCATGACCGAAAAATTCCAGGGTAGCGAGGTTGATCTGGTGATTGTCGAATCGAAAGGTGGAACTGTCCTCGATGTGACCGAATATAGTGACGCGATGGCTGCCGCCCGACAGCTGGAACACCTGGTCTTGGTGGAGCTCGACAAGCGAGGTATCCCCGCCACTGGCAGGGATTCCGCCGCCGGGCAGAGGAGCTTCGGCATGCCTAGAACGGCGCTGCTCGCGCTTTCCGTGGCGAAAGCGGAGAAGGGAAGCACCGCGAAACGCTTGCTGGTCGGCTTCGGCTATGGAAAGTCCGAGCTGGAAGTCGGAGCACAGCTTCTCGCGCCGACCATGTCGAAACAAAAGCTGATTGCAGGTTTCAAGACGAAAGCGGGGAGTGGTTACAAGCCGGGTCTCGTGATGCCGCTCGGCGTAGGAACCGCTGTCGGGGGCTATGTGGCCGTGTCGAGTGGGATCAACCTGGCAACCGGAATTGGCAGAACTCCTGATCGAGATATCAAGGCCACGGCCAGAGCGATTGCGAAGACCACCGCGGAGGCCGTGCGGAGCGTTTCCCGCAAGTCGATTTGAAGAAGATACCCTATTTTCCATCCGAGGCTGGGGCCGCCCGCGGCGGAAATCGCGTCCATTTCGGACCCGGCGAACCGATCTCCGTTTTGCCGACGACATTCTGCGTCGCATCGATGAGATCGTCCCGCCCGGCACCAACCTCGCCGTAATCGATGGCAGCGACCAGCCGTCCGCGATCGACGGGAGGTGTCTTCAGCCGTGCTGGAAATCGAACGTTCGCCGTTCGAGCAGGTGCGTTCCATAGCCCAGCGGGCTGTTCTCCCCCACTTGATATCTTCAAGTAGCGGTATCCGGATCGCCGCTCGCATATCGTCCGGTCATGGATCGCTGGCGGAGATGGAGCCGGCGTCGGATCGATCATCTGCTTCGAAAGCAAAACAATCGAAGCGATCCGCGCGGAAACAACAAATCGTTACATTTCTCTACAGGAGAGAAATTCCACTGCAAACCGCAGCCCTCATGGTGTGGCCATCGACAATAACGGAGTTCACCATGAGAAAAATGGCATTGTTCTCGTTTGGCGCCGGCGCGCTGCTGCTCATCGCCATTCCCTTCGCGGGGATGGCACAGGATCGGGATGCGGGCGCCTCTCGCCCCGAAGGGGCTCACGACTATCGGGACTTTGCGGGTTCCGGCTACGGTTTGCCCGGCTTTTATGCTCTGTCCGATCGTCTCGATGACCTTCGGTATTACTATACCGGCACGGCTATCCGCTTCCGGCTGGCCGGCATGCTATCGGCCCAGGAGACCGCCATCGGAATCCGTGCCGATCAGCAGGATGCATGGCGAGCCTATACCGACGCCCTGCTTGCGCTCATTCCGGATCGCGAGGCGGTCCTCTCTGTTATCGGCGGACCTGACGGGGATCCGAAGGGACCGCAAGCTTTCGGTCGGGTGGAAGCCCTTTCCAATGTTATGGCCGCAAACGCACAAAAAGCTGAGGCCCTGAAAAAGGCGATCACGGAGCTTCGGGCCAAGCTGACGCCGGAACAGCTTGAAGTGGCGCGCACGCCGCGACTCGTCCGCGGATGAAGTTGTTCGGGCTAAGTTTCGGATATCCAACCAAAATAATCAGCCTCCGCTTTCGGCACAAACCCCAGTGCCGGAACGGACGGGCTACCGCAACCATCGACCACACGGCAAAGCCCGTCCGCTTCTTTTCCTGCAACCATATTCTCTCAGGAGACCATGAATGAAAATCTATATGACCGTCGCCTTCCTCGTTCTTGCCGGCACAGCCAATGCCCAGCAGATCAGCCGCCAGCAGGCGCTTGCGCTGCGTACCGCATGCGAAGCGGACGTCAAGACACTCTGCAACGGGGTTCAGCCAGGCGGTGGAAAACTGCTGCAATGCCTGCAGCAGAATGCGTCCAGCGTTTCGGAAGGCTGCGCTACTAAATTGGCAGAGATCAAGGCTACGCGCCAGTCGAATTGATTTGAGCGAGTGCCGGCGCCCGTTTCAAGAACGGATGGCTTGATCTTCACAACGAATGAAGACCCGCGCCATAACAGTTGTGGGGTTGGTCTTTATTCGCATTTCACGCAGCTTTTGTTACGCCCTGGGATGATGTCCCAGGGCGTGGTGTAGGTCGATAGCGGTGGTCATCGGCTTTTTCCGGTAGGATTGGGTTGTTCAAGCACAACCTTTTGGAAAGACCACCGATGACCAATGACATGATGGACCTCCGCTCGCTTGTTGAGAAGAGCGCTGATGCGGATTTGCTGCGGGAGATGATTGGCTTTGCGGCCGAGAAGTTGATGGAATTGGAGGTTGGCGCGAAGACCGGTACGGCCTACGGCGAGAAGAACGACTTCCGACTTGCTCAGCGTAACGGATATCGCGATCGCGACTGGGAGACGCGAGCTGGAACTGTTGAACTTCGAATTCCAAAGCTACGGACTGGCAGCTACTTCCCGAGCTTTCTGGAGCCACGGCGCATGGCTGAGAAGGCTCTGAGCGCGGTGATCCAGGAAGCCTATATCCAAGGTGTTTCGACCCGGTCGGTCGATGATCTGGTCAAGGCGATGGGCATGAGCGGCATCTCCAAAAGCCAGGTTTCCAGGCTTTGCGAAGAGATCGACGACAAGGTGAAGGCCTTTCTTTCCCGGCCTATCGAAGGCGACTGGCCATACCTATGGATCGACGCCACCTACCTCAAGGTTCGACGTGGAGGACGCATCGTCTCCGTCGCGGTGATCATCGCCATCGGCGTCAACACCGATGGTCGCCGCGAAGTGCTCGGCATGGAAATCGGCACCTCCGAGGCTGAGCCGATCTGGACGGAATTCCTGCGCAAGCTGACCCGACGCGGCTCGATTCTGCTGCAGTTGAGTTCCGCCATGCCTGTCTGCCGGACGTTCCGTCTCGAACGCCGCTTTCCCCATTCCGGCCCACAGTTGCCGCGCATGTTCGCCGTCCTCGCTGTTGAGCTTTTCGCCAATCCAGAGCAGCGCGCCATAGATCACGGCGCGGTCATCGTTCGTGAGGTCCACGATCCCAGCCTTGACCACGAGCCCGCCAAGTTCAATGAGGTGACGAGTGCGCTTGCGCCGTTCGACTTGCCATGTGCGCATATCATGCCGCGCCCGCTGCGCCTGATGGCGGTTGCGGGCTGCCTGATTGCATTTGAGCGCCGCCAGCGCCATCGTCATTTGCCCGAGCAGTTCGCCGCGATTTGCCTCGAAACCACGCCGCCCCGCGCCTGGCCCATGCCTCCCTCTTTCCGGCATCTTTCGTCTCGGCGATGGCGACCAGTGCACCGGCCAGTTCGTCGGCAGTGAGTGCGTCGGCCCCGGTGGCGATGACCAGCTCGCCGAGCCCAAGCACCTTGCGGACCTTCAGTTCCTTGGCCTTGTCCTCCAGCGCCTTCAGTTCCGCGTCATAGTCCCGTGGCTTGCGCATGTGCTGTCTCCATGGTTCCTCTGTTGCCGATGCAGCGATGGTAGTCGAGCGCATGTGCGAAGGCTCCCATGTTGCCGGGACGGTCTGGCACGCCCTGGTCCATCCCGAGATTTTTTCGAGGGAGGGCGCGCTTATACGTCGTTCCGACGTGCGCTTTGCCGTGCAAATGATCCGCTCGCGATGGCGATCTATCATCTTCACGTCAAGGTCATCGGCCGCAAGGCCGGGTCGAGTGCGGTGGCGTCGGCCGCCTACCGCTCGGCCTCGCGGCTCGGCGACGAGCGGCTTGATCGTACCCATGACTTCTCGGTCAAACGCGGCGTCATCCATTCCGAGGTGCTGCTGCCGGAGAATGCGCCCGAGCATCTTGGCGACCGCGAACGGCTGTGGAACGATGTCGAGGCGTTCGAAGTGCGCAAGGACGCGCAGCTTGCCCGTGAGGTCGAATTCGCCCTTCCACGCGAGATGAGTGAGGCACAGGGCATCGCGCTTGCCCGCGACTTCGTGCAATCGGAATTCGTCGACCAGGGCATGATCGCCGATCTCAACGTGCATTGGGATATCGGTGAAGACGGCATGCCGAAACCCCATGCCCATGTGATGCTGACCATGCGGTCAGTCGATGAACAGGGCTTCGGCCCGAAAGTGCGGGACTGGAACCGCACCGAGATGGTCGAGCGCTGGCGGCAACGCTGGGCCGAGCTTGCCAATGACCGCCTTGCCGAACTCGACATCGACGCCCGCATCGATCATCGCAGCCTCGAGGCGCAAGGCATCGCACTGGAACCGCAAAGCCAGATCGGTGCGCCGGCCAAACGTATTGAAGATCGGGTGATCGAGCTCGAGGGATCGAGGCCGCCGCGGGTGTCGCGGACACCGTTGCCGACCGGGCCGAACTGCACCGCGAGATCGCCCGCAGCAACGGCGACAGGATCATCGCCGATCCTTCCATTGCATTGGACGCGATCACGCACCAGCAATCGACCTTCACGCGGCGCGACATGGCGAAGTTCGCACACCGGCACAGCGACGGCATCGAGCAGTTCAACGCGGTGATGAATGCTATCGGCAACGCGCCCGATCTGGTCGAACTCGGCAAGGACGACAGGGGAGACGATCGCTTTACCACCCGCGAGATGATCGAGGCCGAACAACGCTTGCACCGTGCGGCCGAGCGCATGGCCGAGAAGGAGCGCCATGAGGTCAGCGACAGGCATCGCCAAGCTGCTTTGCTCCGTGCGGAAGAGCGCGGCCTGTCCTTGTCCGGCGAGCAGGCGGACGCGCTGGCGCATATTACCGGCGGGCGGGATCTCGACATCGTCGTCGGCTATGCCGGAACGGGAAAGAGCGCCATGCTCGGCGTGGCGCGGGAAGCCTGGGAGGCGGCAGGCTATCAGGTTCGCGGCGTTGCATTGTCCGGCATCGCCGCGGAAAATCTCGAAAGCGGGTCGGGCATCGCCTCGCGCACCATTGCCAGCATGGAGCATGGCTGGGGACAGGACCGCGATGTGCTCACTCCCCGCGATGTCCTGGTGATCGACGAGGCGGGCATGGTCGGCACGCGGCAGATGGAGCGCGTGCTCTCGCATGCGGCAAAGGCCGGGGCAAAGGTGGTGCTGATCGGCGACCCGCAGCAATTGCAAGCGATGGAGGCGGGCGCGGCCTTCCGGTCGATCCATGAGCGGCACGGCGGCGTGGAAATCGGCGCGGTACGCCGCCAGCGCGAGGACTGGCAGCGCGCCGCCACCCGCGATCTGGCGACCGGCAGGATCGGCGAAGCGATCCATGCCTATGAGAGCCACGGCATGGTACACGCGGCCGAAACCCGCGACGACGCGCGCAACAATCTGATCGAGCGCTGGGAACGCGACCGGCAGGCAGCGCCGGGCCACAGCCGGATCATTCTCACCCATACCAATGCCGAGGTGCGCGAACTCAACGAGGCGGCCCGCGAACGCATGCGGCAAGCGGGCGATCTGGGAGACGACGTGCGCGTCACCGTCGGACGCGGCGCGAGAACCTTCGCCAGCGGAGACCGCATCATGTTCCTGCAGAACGAACGCGGACTTGGTGGCGATGGACCGGGTGTGAAGAACGGCACGCTCGGCACCATCGAGGAGGTCAGCATACAGTCGATGACCGTGCGCACCGATGATGGACGCAGTGTCTCGTTCGACCTGAAGGATTATGACCATCTCGACCATGGCTATGCCGCGACGATCCACAAGGCGCAAGGAATGACGGTGGATCGCACCCATGTGCTGGCGACGCCTGGCATGGATGCCCATGGCGCCTATGTCGCCCTTTCCCGGCATCGCGCCGGCATGGACCTGCATTATGGTCATGACGATTTTGCCGGACCGGAGCGGCTCATTCGAACCTTGTCGCGAGACCGCTCCAAGGACATGGCGTCGGATTATGCCCAACGCCACCCGGTGCAGGACTATGCCGGGCGCCGAGGGATCGTTCCCCACCAACACCAACACGAACACAAACACGTTGCCGAAATCGCGCTGAAACCCGAACAGGACAAGCGGCATATCCTGTTCGACAGCCGGAGCCTGCACGAACATGCATATGGGAATCGCGCACCCGGCTGGGACAATGCCGGAAGGGAGGCACAGCAGGAAACCGCAGCGCCGAACCATGCCGGCGATATCGTCCAGGACCCGGAAGCGGCATTGCGCAAAGCCCGTACCGAAGCGCTCAAACGTCATGCGCGTGCCGTCGATGCGATCTTCAGCGCCGATGATGCAGGCCGCAAGGCAAGCCCGGAACAGTGGAAGGAACTGGTTGCGGCCCGCAAGGCGTTCGAGGAAGTTCGGCCCCATGGATGGCAGGATGCGGAAGCCGCTTACGCCAAGGACGCAAGCCTTGCCCGCGAGGCCGGTTCCGGGCGGATCAACCGCACCATTCGCGCGCTCCAGCTTGAAACCGAAATCCGCACCGATCCGGACCGGCGTGCCGACCGCTTCGTCAAGCGCTGGCAGAAGCTCAAGGATACCAGCCAGCGTCAATACCAGGCGGGCGACATGTCCGGCTACAAGGCCACCCGGTCGATGATGGGCGAAATGGCCAAGAGCCTGGAGCGCGATCCGCAGCTGGAATCCGTCCTTGCCAGCCGTAAGCAGCAACTCGGCATTGCAGCCGAGTCAGGCCGGCGGCTCGCTCGACAACTGGCGTTCACGCATGGTCTAAACCTCGGACGGGGAAGGGGGATCGGACTGTAGAACCATCCTGTTTGCCGCCATTCGCACGTAGCGATACGACGCCGCGAAAAAACACTTGCGCGGCTGCCAATGCCCGTTCTGTCTGGATCAGGAGCAATCAGCGGAACCCGGAAGGAGGCAGATCATCCATGCGCGAGCCAGATCGTATCATCCGCCTGAACACCGTGCTTTCGCGCACCGGCCTGTCCCGCTCGACGATCTATCGCAAGATCGCCGAAGGCACCTTTCCGGCCCAGATCAGGATCAGCGTCAACGGAGCAGGATGGAGGGAGTCAGAGATCAACCGATGGGTCGCCGATCCCACAAAATGGCGGCCAAGGAGCGGGATCGACTTCGATGAATGATGGAGATGGCACCGATAGAGTTTTGGACGAAAACGCCAGCTGAGGTCATGAGTTTGCAGCGTTACGGAAGTTCCAAGCCACAGAGCGAGTACCTGTTCAGGAAGGAGCAATTCTCTTGGCAAGCCGCACGCCAGGACCGCTTCCGTTTTCTGGGATAAACTCTACGCCAGCCACTTCCAATGCTAGCCGCAGCGCTTCAATCGTTACCTGATTGGCTTTCAATGGCCCAGACTGAGGCTCAAGACGCTTGATCGTTGCGATTGAGACCTTGGACTTCGCAGCCAACGCCTTCTGATCCCATTGCAGCAGTGCCCTCGCCGCCCTCAATTGTTCGCTTGTTATTATCATGTAAGCCTTTGAGTATCGTATGATGCCAGGGGTATTGAAAATGCCGCTAGCATCATTTAAGACTTTCTGCATGCCACGCTGACCTCTTCCATGCAACAATGAGCGCGAGGAGCAGGGGCGTATTATTGAAGCGACCGAACGCAATGTCGCCACATCGCGCTCGGCCTGACCACAACCCAAGCTGTTAGGAGCTCGGATCCATGGCTGATTCGGACGATACCACGACTTTGTCTTCCGTCACCCGCAGGATGTTGCTGGCGGGCACGATGGCCGCCACGGCAACATGGCCATTTCGGTACGGTGCGGGTGCCGGCGAAGTGCCGGCGGGCAATACCGCCTTGGACCCGGCACTGTTGCTGTGGCACGAATGGAGGGCCGCTTGGCGTAATACGGTTGCGCTCTGCCGCAAACAGCAAAAACTTGAGACCCAGCTGGTCAAAGTCGTTGGCTTTCCTTGCGCCAAGGTGCACCTGCCGGACGAGGATGTCACGGTTACCTTCTCCTGGTACGACGAGATCGAGGACTATTTCGGCGACGATCCCGGATCGGCCGATACTCGCGCCAAGGCCGGGGCCGATCTGGCTGCCCATCAGGCGCGCTGGGACGCCGAGGACGAACGCATCGGCTATTCCGCTGCCAAGCGGGAGGAGGGGGCTGCCGCCGATCGTGAGCAGGACTTGATGGAGGCGCTGATGGCCACGCCCGCCGCGACACTGGCGGGCGTAGCGGCTAAGCTCGATGCGCTGCTGCGTGAAGGCGAATACTCTGAGGACTGCACCGAGTTCCCCTGGCCTCAGATGCGCTCGGCGCTCATCGATCTGGTGCGCATCGGCCAAGTGCTGCAGCCGGGCCTCTTCATGCCCGGTAGCGACCGAGAGGGCCGTACCTGCAGCAGAGCAAGGTACGGCACGCCGAACGATCGCCAAGCATGAAATGCTCGTGCTCTCCAGGCATAAACGCCGGGTCGCCCGTAAGAATAGCGACATGCCGACCGGGCTTGCGGATCGTGCCGCTCTCGATCGATCGGGATCGATGGCTCCTGTGAGGTCGATAGTCTCGACTGCTATCTACGCAGGCGAACAAGATGTGCCGCAAGGCGAATGGCGTCGTCATCCTCGTTGAAGCCGCACAGCGGACCCATGACGCGGCGACACGGTCGTTGCGCAGGTGTTTGGGCTCACGGTCGGGTCATTACGACATCCTTCGTGCTCGACAGGCGATAGGCCGAGCGCCTACGAAACTTACGCCGACAAGGCGCTCGTGCCGAGCCTGCGTCTCGGTGGCGACATCGTCATCATTGACAATCCTCTGAAAGCTCACACGCTGTGGTGGGGCCACGAACTTTCGGTTTCTCCAACACAAAATACGCATATCGTTCGTCATGCACCAGATCGTCCTTTGGTCTGAGTGATACCGATTGCGGTTTGAACCCCACCTCTTCGGTGAGCTGCCAGAACACCTCGATCGGGTAGGTCGTCATATTGGCGATGTTGCTCCGGTAACCCCATCGCCGCGTTCTCGTATGGGATTCATGGGTCTCGTATTTGATCTGAATGATAGCCAGTCCTCCCGGATGCAGGAGATGATGGGCAATCTTCAGCAGCCGCTGACCGTATTCCGGAGATGGAATGAGCTCGAAAACGTAGGTGCAGAGAAACAGGTCGCAGGCTTCGTGGATCGCATCGACCGCGTCCTCGGGTTGCGCAACCTCGATCAAGACCGGCACGAAATTCTCGTAACCGACCTCGTTGAGATTCCTTTGGCATTCCGCGAGGGAGGCATCCGACACGTCGACGCCGACATATTCATGAGCTTCCTTCGCGAAGTGAATGGCGTTTGCACCCCCGCCGCATCCCCACTCCACGATGCGTCGCAGCGGCTGCTTCAGCCCCGCAATCTTAAGGTGGTTCCGAAGGAGGCAAACGTGTGGCTTTCCCAGCTCTAGCCAGACCTCGTCCGAAAGACCCAGATCACCCCTCCAATGGGAGTTGGAACGGAAATTGTTCTGATCGGTGTTTCCCCAGTAAGCCTGCGCCTCTTCGGCGATCTTGCGATCAGACTGCCTGATACCAGATTTGTGAATGGTGCGGAGGATAGCCCTCCTTACGACATCCTTAAGGTCAGTTCTCATCTTGCGCCTCCACCTGTTCAAGGTTTCGCGTCTGCTTAGACGACGTCGTCGCGACGATCCTTCCGAGTGACATGTTGCTTGAGTGACCAGTCGGATCAGCTCGCTCCCGTTCATTTGCCGGGAAACGTTGCGAATCTCCGCCCGTCGAATACCCGGCTTGGGAAGACTTGAGGAAACGAAGAGAGATGAGCTGCTCCTGACGCCTCAGTTGCGCCGAGACGTCACGGTTTCCCGTTTCAATTCGTCGTTTGATCTCACCGGAATCGGACAGGAGCGTCCCCACGCTCCGAAGCAGCACGTCCACGTCGAATGTTTCGATATGCTGGCAGAATTCCGACAAGCCGAATGTGGCCATCAGCTCGTCGTTCTTTCGGGCGTAGCCGATCGAGCTTACAGGACAGTGCGATTTCAGCGCGCAGATCAGCGAGTGATAGCGCGAAACGATCACAGCATCGACCTGGGCCATTTCCTCCATGATCTGGTGGAGCGAGGATGTCGGGGTAGCCACGAGCCTTTCCACGTCGATCTGTCCGGAGGCCGCCGGCAGCCGTTCCAGGACATCCATCAAAGTGCGGTGATCACAAATGTCTCCCGTGAAGAGCCGGACATGGCAGCCCTTGAGTTGAAGGCGGTGGATGACGTCGACGATCTTCGATACGTATTCCCGATGGATGTGATCCCCGTGCCGGGTTTTCTTGCGCCATCCGCGATAGTCCATGACTCCGATCCCGACCGTCGTATCCGGAGTTCTTGTTCCGATTGGAGCAGGGCGTGCTGGCAATCCGAATGCGATGTCGGGATAGCGGCTGTCTCCCGAGACGTCCAGACCGAGAGCCGTTGCGTATGCAAGGGAGCCATCATCTCTATAGGACCGGTACTGAGCCATACCCGCAGCGCTCATGAGTAGCCGCCGGCTGAGGCGACCTTCGATGGGGCCAGCCCCTATGCTTATGAAGGCGATGGGTACCTTGCGCATGCGTGCGGCAAGACACCAGCACCACAGTTTGAACGGCCATCCCCACGGACTTTCCTGGAAGTCGTCTAATATTCCGGTTCCAGGAACAATCAGCAAATCGACCGTGCGGAGCTGTCGAAGAGCTCCGTGAACCCCTGCAATCCGGCGGATCAGATGCAAGGAAAGACGGTTGAGGATCTTGGCGAGACGCCCTGTGGGGAGCGGCCACTTTACGCTGGCTGCATCGATTCCGAACCGTTCGTTGACGTGTTCGGGATCTGAACAGAAGCACAACAATGCGGCGGTCGGCTGGCTCCGCCGTAGAAAGCCGATCATGGCTTCCAATGATCCATCGTTTCCGGAGTTTCCGGACCCGAACTGGCCCAGTAGGGCAATTTTCATCGTAACTCTCCGTGCGGTAGGAGAGAGCGCATGGGGCTGGAGCCGCGCGTTCATACGAGCGGGATGGGCGCTCTAGGCAATTCTTTCTCGGCAGCCGCGGATCCCGCGTACCTTGAAAGTGCCATGTGCGGTGTCGTCGGCATTACCTCGATGATCAAGGCTCTTAGCCGTTCGCTCTCGTGCAAGTCTCAAAGGGAAATGGGAGGACAGCGTCCTCAGCAGACTGCGATGTCCCGCGGAGGTTTGTCGATCGAAAACCTGAGTAATGGTTGCTGGGATGGCTTGGCTGCCACATGCTGGGAGTCGATACTAGGCATCGCCACCGACTTCAGGGAAGCGGCGGGATACAATGTCTCATGCGTATGATCGGGATAGTGGCTGTCGGACGCCTCGCTAGACGCTCCTTCGACATCGCAGATCGCGTCCGTCTTCATGATACATGGCGTGGAATGAGAGGTGTCGCTGCTCGTTGCGTAAGCATGCTCATGTTCAAGAGCCGGGTTGTGGTAATTCGAGCCTGCAAACGCGAGCAGGCTGACTGCGATACCAACCAGTATCAAGGTGAGCTTGAAGATATAACGACGCATCTGTTTGACCTGCCTCGGCAATCGGTCATGAAATCCCATTGAAACGTTAGAGGATGTCACGGCAATCTGGCATCCGAACAAAAGTGTTATGGCGGTGGAGGTCGTTACGTCTTTGGTCGATCGGGGATAGTGCGACCACTGTCCGTGCAGGCACCGTGCACTGGATATTTGATCTAGCACTACTTTGGCAGAATGTATTTTGGCGTTCTGAACCGGATTCGGCAGTGCGGACATCGTTGTGGGGCTGACG
>JARYGU010000030.1:0-50895 GCA_033795365.1 Shinella sp. | reverse complement strand
ATCGGTTTGATCCCGTGGGTGCTTGTAGTCGTTATTATCGTCACAATCGCATAACCCTCCCACCACCGGACGCTTACTCTAGAGTTGCGGTTGGCCTGCGATTTCTGAACTGCTAAGCTGAAGTTCAAGATGTATGCCCGAGATAACTAGTTGCGGTTGGCCTGCGATTTCTGAACTGCTAAGCTCGACGACAGGATCTTTCCAGATGCAGACCTGTTGCGGTTGGCCTGCGATTTCTGAACTGCTAAGCTAAGACTGCACGAGTACCTCATCGACAGCTAGTTGCGGTTGGCCTGCGATTTCTGAACTGCTAAGCTCGATGTTGCCCCAAGTTGCTGTTTCGACAGCGGTCTTGGGGCTTCATCGCGCGGCAAAAGCGGCTAAGAGCGTTAAAAAAGCGCGATCTGCTCAGGATTTTTCTTTCGTGCCCGACGACCTTGGTCGCTAAAGCGAACGATGTTTTCGTATTGTCGGTCAGTAAACTGAAAAACGAAGACATCACCCCGCTCCGGAAGATGGGAGCCAATTCTGCGGACATAAGTGTCGAACTGCTCCTGACCATTTACCAGACGAAGATAATTCGAAAGCTGGCTCATTTCAAAGCCCTGATCCAGCAGGAACTGACGGAACTTCGTCGCCTCGGCCCTGTGCTTCTTCGTTTCCACCGGCAGATCGAACGTAACGAGCATCCACATCATTCGATAAGCGGACATATAGGAGGGCTGCGTCCGCTCTCCTTGTTTCTGTGTGTAAAGCGTAGTCATGACGGCACGCTCTGCCGCGCGAGGCCTGCCAAGGTCAGCGGATCGACCGGCAACGGCAGGTCGAACCCGCCGCTTTCCCTGGCGAAGAGAGCAGCCAGTTGCTGAGCCAGCCGCGTTGCATGTACATGCAGCGGGCTCATCCCATGCAGCGCCGGCAGATCCAGAGCGGTAAGCGCGGCGAGCGCTGTCTTCGCCTCGGGAGAAACCTGCGCAATCCCGTCCTGCACGAGATTGTAGACGGCCCTGTCGACAATAGGGCGATAGGGTTCCATCAGATCGTCCGCCAACGCGAACGCATTGCTTCGATTGGAGTGGTGAAGCCCGATCGACGGATGCAGTCCAGCCGCACAGATCGCCCGACTGACGATCGCGCGCAACACCGTATAACCATAGTTGAGAAGCCCGTTCGTGCCTCCGCCGTCCTGATCGCGGCGAAAATCCGGCCCCATCAATGCCTGCCAATAGCGCCGTGCGGCCTGCGCCTCCACATTGTCCGGATCGCCGGAACGCACCCTGCGGGCAAGCATGTCGAAGGCGCCGGCCTCAGCGCCAATCGAATCCAGCACCGCACCCTGCATGCGAATCTTGGCGATCACGATATCGCGCCAAACGCGTTTGCCCAAAGGGCGCGAGGCGTCAACCTGGGCGTTCAACCTTGCGCCCTGCAGATGATTGCCCTGCAGCGGCCAGACACAGGCCACGGGAGCATGGTTGGCAGCACAGAGAACGATCGGAACCGCCCGCTCCGAAAGGCGTGTGAAAACCGCGTTGGACCAGGTGAGCCCATGCGCATGGGCAATCACACCGCCGATGTCGTCGAGCGCGACGCGACCTACCTCCTCCCGATCTCTCGATACGGTAAGGAAGCCACGATGAACGGCCACATGCAGGCCATCTGAAGAAAGATCAACCACACGCTGCATGACCAAAGAATAACACAATCGAATTGCCGCGCCGGAAAACCTTAACTTTTGGTTAACCGTCCCGCCTCTCCCACCATGGACCAGGATCGAACACCTGGCCGATCTCGTCGATTCGAACCTGGCGCGGCCGGTATTTCTTCAACGGGTTTGGCATGGGGCGAAGCGGTTTGTAGGTTTTCTCCTTCTCCCGCTTGGCAAGATCTCCCGCCTCATTGTGCGGGTCGAGGTAAAGCTGCTTGTTGCGCTGATCGAACTTACGAACGATGGCAATGACCCTCTGCCCGCTTTCGGGGTCGTTGTAGGCGACCATGTCACCCTTCTTCAGACTCATGATCTTGCGTGCGTTGTGGTTTTCCAGTCGCATGCGGGGCACGAAGTCGGGACGGTGCGCGTCGAATGTCGTCACCACCTCGGCATCCCATTTGCCGTCCGGCAGTTCCCATACATCGAAACGGTCGTTGCCCCCCGGCAGATAGCCCTTCTTGTGCCGCCCGTCGCCATGGGTAATCCAGACCGGATTTGCGATCTCTGTGATACGCACATGGCGAATGCCTTTGAATTTCGCATCGCCCGTCACGAAGGCCATCACCGCCTGCTCGAAGGCCTTGCCTTCCAGCCCTCGCGTCGCCTCATAAAGCCGGTCGCGCAATTCCGAATGGCCGTGCGCATTGGTACGGATCTTCATAATGTCGGCCGGGCTGCGGATATCGGTGATCGCAATGCGGCGCACGACAATATCGTTGCCGCTGGCGTCCTTCTCGCCGGTATGGCCATAGGCCGTGTCGTTGTGAAGCTTGCCCGCTGTCTGCCCGCGGCCCTTCGCATAGCCTTCGCGGCCCACAGTTCCATGGTCCGGCTTGTGGCTGACGACGATGGCATTGACCGCGGCGCGCACGTCCTCGCGGAAACTCGGCCAGGGCGTATCGATCCGCTCGACCACCCGCTCCGCGCCGCGTTCCTCGGCTCTTGCCGAAGCTGTAGCAAGCCGCTGGATCAGCGAACGCGAGGTGCAAGCGATCACGATGGCGTCAATGGCGTGGTGGCGGTGGTCCATCCGGTTCTTCGGCTTGGCCAGGTCTGCGCCGACGAGATTATGACCATGAAGCAATTCGTTGAGGCTCCACTGCCGACGCAGCATTTCCGTCATCCGGCCGGGCAGCGCGCGCACGCGGGCGTGGCGCTTATAGATGCCATCGAGATCCACCTCCTCATAGTCGTAGAGATGCGCGAGGTAGGTTAGCGCCAGCCGGGAAATATACTGCATGTCGGTCAACTGCCGGGCGAGGAAACCTTCCTCCTCGCCGAAGCGGGCCATGGCATCTTGCGCAAAGCGCCATTGCTTCTTCTTCGGCAGCGTGGTGGCACGCGCCAGAATATCCTCGTAGCGGGAACGCCATTGCGGCACGTCCGCCGGCGGCCGGTTCTTCTTCTCGCGGTTGCAAGCCGTGCAGCAAAGAAGGCGGTTCAACTTGCTGTCGTCCAGCGTCTTCGAATAGGGCAGGATATGATCGATGTCCGTCTCGCCGTTGAAGAGCATGTGGCCGGCGATGGCCTTGCCACAATAGATGCAGACGCGGTTTTCCGGCTTCGGGTTCAGGTCTTCCCAAAGTTCCAGCCGCAGGCGATTGTAACCTGTGTCCGGCTGCTTGAATATTTCAATGAGCTTCCCGCCGCGCTCGATCGCAGCCTTGGTATTCCGTCCAATTCTGCGGTTGACTTCGTCCCGCTCCCTGTCATTCATCTTCAGCTCGCGGCCAACCTCGATGGCGATCCGGTCAGGCTTGCCGTATTTCTTGATCAGCGCGTTGACGACGCGACGCAACTGGTTGAGCGCGATGTGAACAGTCGGGTTGGTGATGCGGCCCATATAGTCGTCATAGGGATCGTCGGGGTCTCCCGTTCCAGGCGGTATGTGGCGCGCGAGCACATCCTGGTACTTCGGTAGTTCGTCGAGACCCTTGCGGTTGGGATCGGCCTCGGAATTGGTGCGGCCATAGACGCGACGCGCCGCTTCCGCCTCGGTGATCACGAAACCGCTATCGCCGATCTCATTCTCCATCGCGTCGATGAGCGCCGTCAGTGCCGACGGTCCCAACCGCCCGAAGCCGTCCGGAACCGGCGTGTCGGCAACCGCCTTGGCATGAGCCTCGTCCAGTCCCGCTTCCGCCTTCAGCCACTTCAGCAGCACCGAGTAATCTGGTTCCGTGCGCAACTTCTCCGTGATCTCCGCCTGCTTCGCCACGGGCAGTTCCGACCAACGGTTGCCGAAGCATTCCGGACGCGACATGCGAAAATGGATCACGTCGCCTTCGATATCCGTGCGGTTGTCCGTCTCCTTGTTGAAGCGCACCTCGCGACCGAGCTTGAGCGTGCTCCTGAGCTTCGAGAACGGCAACTTCCCTTGCTTGGTGAGGCTCGTTCGAAGCTGGATCACGAGAGCGTTGCGCTGGTCCGGCGTCAGCTTGATATGCTTCTGGTCCTCGCCGACGATTTCCAGCTCGTTGACCTCCTTGAGCAGGCGGAATTTCTGAAACAGCGGATGCGCCTTGGGCAACCTGTTTTCCAACGGATTATAGGAGCACTTTCCCGCAGGCACCGGCCTCAGGGGACGCTGGTGGAAGACAACCTCGCGGATTTCGCCGATTACCGTATCGGTGAGCAGTTCCGGATGGAAAAGCCTCTGGCGATCCATGATCTTCTCGAATTCCCGCTCCAACGCGCCGCGTGAGGGGTAAAAGGCATAACCTTCCCCGTCGGGGGTGATGCGGGCACGCACCGGCAGGCCTTTTTGCCTGCGCATATGAAGCCACTCCCCGATGGTTCGCGCATTTTCTTCGATCATCTTTTCGTCGAGCGCGCGGATGCCCTCGGAAATCACGCCCTGTTCGGGATCGTTGCTGTCGGCTTTTCTGTTGCTCTTAAATCCACGCCTCTGATTGATGTGAAAGATCGCACGCCCGATCTCGTGAGGAGATAGCGCCTCGTCCAGCGCGCGCGTGCGCAGCGCATAGACGGAAGCCGAAAGGTCTCCATCCTTGCCGTCCCCATGATCGAGCACCAGTGCTTTGCGCGCATCCTTATCGTCAGGCATCAATCCAACGTCGACAAGAAGATTAATCAGGCGCTGCCGACGCTTCACATAGCGATCCCTCCGGCGCCTGGCGCCCCGGGCCTGACGACGCGCAACGGCCAGGGAAGCTTTCGACTGCGGATCGCGCCCGGCCATTTCCGATTGAGAGAAGATGCGCACGCCTGCGGAGATGATGCGTCCCTCCTCGCCATCTCCCGGCTCATCGCGCGTGTCGATAATGGCCCAGCCAAGTGAATTCGTTCCTAAGTCAAATGCAAGCGTTCTCATATTTCCCCCGTTATTATTTCTTACAAACTATTATTTACTGGACATACTTCCGATTCCGCGCTATGTCAATAATGCGAGATGGTTTGGTGTCGTAGTCAATGGCTCGCGACCGGCGACTACGGCTACGCAACATGATCAGGTGTGGCGCGAACCAGTTCGCGGCACGTCAACGCATTTGTACATTCTTTACTTGCTATGAGAGCAAGCAATAGTTTGTAGTTGCGGTTGGCCTGCGATTTCTGAATGCGCATGGAGGAGAGGCTTCGGCCTCTCCTTTTTCGTTGACTTTCTACTCCGATTGGCCCTACAAAAAATCGTTCAGAAATCGCAGTCCAGCCGTTAACAAGCTGAGATATGCACCAGATAAGGGCGCTCGCTTCGCGGGCGCTTTTTTTGTTGTGAAACCGGCTCGGAATGACACGTTTGCGAGCGCCTACATTTCCCCTCATCTCCCTACCCCAAAGTTCATTACACCAGCTCGCCCCTCGCTGCGCTCTCATCTGTATCGCCAACTGTAGACTCTTCGACATGTTCTCCGGCGTCTTCCGACACAGTCTCCGGCGCGCGTCTGCTCTCCTCGAGCAATGCATTCAACGCAGCATGCAACCGCTCCGTCGCGCCTGTCGGATCGAACCACCAATCGGTCGACCATACGCGCAGGATGTTCCAGCCGAGTCCGCGCAGAACCTGCTCGCGCACCTTGTCGCGATCACGTGCCGTTGCCGAGCTGTGGTAGGTTGCGCCGTCGCATTCGACGCCCGCAAGATAGGCTCCAGCCTTGTCGGGATGCCGGATGCCGATATCGACACGGAAACCCGAAATTCCCACCTGTGGCACGACGTGCCAGCCATGGCGGGAGAGTTCGGCCGCGACCGCCTCCTCGAAGGGTGATTCCAGCGCCCCGACAGACCCGCGGTCCTGGGCGGGAAGAGCAATCGCACCGCGTTCCGCAAAATCGAGGAATGTCTTCAGGTGATGTACGCCGGTCGCCTTCGTCCGGCCGGTATCGATCTGGTCCGCCTTGAAGCCGGAAAAGACGAGAAGTTCCTGACGGGCGCGTGTCACCGCGACGTTCAGGCGCCGTTCGCCGCCATCGCGGTTCAACGCGCCGAAATCCATGGTCCGCTTGCCGGCCGCATCCTCAGTGAAGGTGATCGAGAAAAGAATGACGTCGCGCTCGTCCCCTTGCACGTTTTCGAGGTTCTTGACGATCGTCGGCTCCACCCGGTCCTCGGAAAAAAACCATTCCAGCTCCGGCTCGTTCCGGCGTGCCTCGTCGAGATAGTCCTGAATCAGCGATTGCTGCTGCAGATTGAAGGTAATGATGCCGAGTGTCGGGCGCGTCTTTTCGCCAAGCTTCAGCCAGCTGCGCATGCGTCCCATGGCCTCGTCGGCGACGGTGCGCGCCTCGACCTTGTTCGTTCTGCTCTTGCCGCGATCGTAGACACCGGTCGGGACGGATCGGAGACCAACGGCTCGGTCTTCCACCTGTGGGGAGGGAAATGTGACCAGCCGGTTCTGGTAATAATGGTGGTTGGAGAAGGCGATCAGCGATTCATTTCGACTGCGATAATGCCAGCGCAGATCGCGCACCGGAATTCCGGCGGTCTTGGCTTCGTCGAGAATGCTCTCCAAATCCCTTTCATGCTCCTGGACATCCTCTTCCTCTTCGTTCCGCCCGAAGAAGTTGGTCGGCGGCAACTGCTTGGGATCGCCGACGATAATCGTCTGCCTGCCGCGAGCGATCGCGCCCACCGCATCCCAGGTGGTGATCTGCGAGGCCTCGTCGAAGATCACCACGTCGAACAACGCCTGATCCGGCGGAAGATATTGAGCGATCGAGAGCGGCGACATCAGCATGCAGGGGGCGAGCTTGGAGAAACTCGTCGGCATCGCTGCGATCATGTCGCGGATTGAGCGGCTCGGCCGCTGTAGTTCCATCTGGTAGCGCAACAGACCCAGTTCGGACTGGCGCGGCACGCTCTGGACCGGCGGCAGGCGGTGGGCCAGGACCGAAACCACCCGACCCGCGGCGGCCTTGCGGACAAGGTCGTCGATCTCGCGAAAGTCCTCGATGGCATGCTCGTGCTGGAAGCGGCGGAACTCCCGCAGAGTAGGGTCCGCATCAAGCGCCAGCGGCAGCCACCATCGCGCGTAACCGAGGTGGAACGTCGCTTCCGTTTCTTGCGGAGCGATAGTCCCATTTTCAATGTCAGCGACCAGATTGCCGAGCCCCTTGGCAACCGCTTTCTGCCGGACCCGGCACCAGGCCGTCCAGTCACGCAGCGTCTGCCGCGCATTCGTCAGCTCCGAAAGGCTTTGAGCAAGCGTCGAGAATAGACCAGTCGAATAAAGTGCCAGAGGATCGGCGCCGGAGACCGCTCCGAAATCCCGACCGGCATGAACCAAAGCATCGAGGGCTTCCAGGAAGTCTCGAGCAGCAAGGCGGACAGGCGCCTCTGCAGAAGCGGATTGCAGTATGGGCGCAATGGTCTGTACGACCGCCCGCAATTCCTCGATAGGCCGGCCGAGCTGCAACAGGCTTGCGCGAAGGCGCTCCGCACCCGAAAGACGCTTGTCGATCAGACCGATATCCGTTTGCAAACCTGTAAAACCTATGCGCTTGCCCGCGAGCACGTTATTTTCGATAGCTAAGGCTTGCTGCTGCATGCGCTTCAGCGTTGCAAAGTCACGCGCGGGTTCGGGATCGCCGTTCGCCGCATAGGATTGCAACAGCTTTCTCACCCGCCTCCTGCCGAACCAGCTTCTAGGCCAGATGGATGCCGAAGCTTCACGCCATTCGTTTTCAAGCTGCTCAAGCGGGATGGTCCTGATAGTCTCCGCAGCGAAGGGAACGGTCAACTCCGCTTCCGCTTGCCGGTAGGTGGAGATTGCCCCCTCCAATTCCGTCAGGGTGCCTCGGAGCTGCGTGAATTCCCTGTCGAAAGCGATGCTGACATCGATGCCGGCCGTGGCGCAAAGCGTATCCGCAAAGCCCGCAAGCCGTTCCAGCTCCTCGAGTGAAATATCGAGCCGCTCGCCAAGACCAAGCTGTTGCGAAAAGGTGCGATAGGCCTTGCGCAGACGGGCGAGCGCCTCGCTGAGCCCGGATGCTGAAGAATGCAGCGCCTCTTCCCAACCCGATGACCACTCTCCCTTGTCGACGAGGTCGAACGACGGCTGTCGCATGACCGCCCCGAACACCCGCCCCAAATCGGCGGCGAGGTCGGCGAGGTGCGTATAGCTCGCTTCGTCGTGGGCATCGTACGAGCCGAACGAAAACTCGGACGCATGCCGACCACCGCCTTTCAGCGCTGTCCCGATCGCCTTGTAGACGGTCAGGCCGTTCGGATGGCCAAGGTGGAGGGCATCCGCATAGGCGTTCAACTGGTCGCGCCGCATCCGCAGCCGGTCGTTCACCTGCACCCATTCGCGATCGTCGAACCGGAACGGGCTTTCCCAAGCCTGCTTCAGCTGCCTCAGAAAGCTCTTGCGGTCCGTCTTGCTCGAATGAAGCTCCAGGCAATGGTCGCCCAGTCCATTTTCCCTGAGGCGGCGATAGACGACATCGAGAGCGGCCGTCTTCTCCGCGACGAAAAGCACCGTCTTCCTGACTGCCAGGCATTGGGCGATCATGTTGGCGATGGTCTGGCTCTTGCCCGTTCCAGGCGGCCCCACGACTACAAAATCCCGCCCTTCCGCAGCAGCGAGACTCGCGGCAATCTGCGATGAATCCGCCGGCAGCAGGCAGACGATGTCCTTGGGCGCGAAGCGGCGGTCGATATCCCGCTCCTCCGCGAATGTCGCCGAACCCGATGTGAATGCCTGGTCCGGCGTGTCGATCAAATGCTTCACGACACGGTTCTGGCGCAGCGCATCCGTGCGCTCGACCAGATCCTTCCACATCAGGAACTTCGCGAACGAAAACGTCGAAAGCGCCGTCTCGTCGACAACTTCCATGCCAGGCACATCCCGGACTGCCTGACGCATGAGCGCGAGAAGCCGGGGGACGTCCACGCCGCTCTCGTCGCGCGGCAGGTCACCCGCAAACTGAGGCAGGCGCAGATCGAAGTCGCGCTCGAGGAATTGCAGCAATGTCGCATTGAACCGTGGCTCGTCCTCATGATAGCGCAGGCTGAACCAAGAGGACGCACTTTTCCGTTCAAGCTTGACCGGAACCAAGAGCAGAGGTGCTCGGTAACTACGTTCGTCCTCGGGCCTCTTCTTCCAGCGCAGGAAACCCACCGCAAGAAAAAGCGTGTTCGCTCCTCCTTCGGCAAAATCGTTGCGGACTTGGCGATGCAGGTCGATCAGCCGTTTCTCGAGTTCCTTGGCAGTAAGAGCGGAAGGAAGTTCGTCCCGGTGCAGAGCCTCCGCAGCGAAGCGACGTTGCAAATCATCGCCACGGGTTTCGCGAAAGAGCATCTCGTCTCGTTCGCCAACCGGATTTTGCTCCGGGAGCGAGATCAGGCGGATCGCCACACCGGAGGCGAGGCGATCCTCCAGGAGGGAAATATCCGTGCAGAGGAAAGGGATCGTCTTCTGGCTGTCAGGAAAGCTCAACAGCCTGTTCCGAAGTGTGAGATCGAGGAGCTTCTTCTGCCAACGGTCGATCCGCCCCGCTGCGGTGGTTGGTTTCTCTTCGGCGATCTCCGTCGGAAGCATTTCGAACGAAGGAGCGGCAGGAAGCGGAAGTGCGGCCGGTTCTGATGCCTCAGCGATCTCGATGCCCCGCCGGAGTGGATCGTGGGACGCCAGCGGCGTAATGCCATTGCTCCGGGATCGCCGGACATCGATAGCCGCAAGGAAATCACGGCGCTCGCTTTCGTCCAGCCTCCGCTCTACCAGCTTTCGGGCATGATCGAGAACCATGGGCGGACGCTGGGTAAGCCCCGTCGTCTCAAAAACGATAAGCTCGCGCAAGGACAGTGCCTTGCGGATCTCCATCGGGTCGGGTTCGATTGAGCTCGCGAGCGTCCTCTGACTGAGCCAGACGCCGACGGCGGCATGTCCATTGAACAAGAGAACGATGGGATGCAGCCCTGCAGCCTCAAGCGAGGCTGCGAGCAAAAGGGTCAGATCCAGGCAGGTCGCCAGACGTTGCTCCAGAACATCCGCCGGACGGCGAACCTTCTGGCCACGCTGCTCAAAGCTCGCCGGAGGTTCCGCATAGTGAAGGCCCAGCCCGGACACGGCAGAGTAGATGGCGGCAGCAAGTATGTAGGCCCGCCGGGGATCGCCGCTCTGATAGCCGTCGAGGCCGGAAGGGTGCCCATGGACGACGAGTTGATCGGCGGCGGAACGCAGAATCCCCGCGACCGCCGCGTCGTTGGGCATGACGAAGGCGGGAAGCAGTTGCGCCATATCCGTAACCCCACCCCACTCGTCGCGGGCCAAAAGCCGAACCGGGACACGTATTTCCGCCAGAACCTCTCCGCGCGAGACCAGTGTCAGCGCAACTTCACCCCGTTCGGCCTCGTTCAGTCCGGCGAGGTAGCTCGCGTCGAGCTCGACTTTCCGATCGTTGAGCGAAACTTTGTCGCCCGAAAGAACGCGGGCGAGTACCCATGTTTTTGCGCGCAGGAAAGGCGGGCTCGAAACCAGGCGAAGCTCGCCGGTCTCGATGGTCTCTGTTGTCCTGTTTTCGATGGATATGGATCGAACGACGGGGATTGCATTCTGAAAGGAAGCATAAGTAAAACTGGATGCAATCTCAGCATGAAGAATGATCTTGTCTTCATTGTCGTTCAACATAGCTCATCCCCCAAGCCGTGTGAGGGAAATCAACTACAGATTCAACTCCTAGTTCAAGTTAATTTTAACTGACCCGCAAAACCGCCAATGCACACCGCGCAGGAATGTGCTGCGGCTTTGCAACAACGACATGTATGAAAAAAAAGGCTTAAAAAGCGAAGCCTCCTCAATCTCGCAGCCGGCTTTCTGAACCCGACGGTGACGCTGGTCGCGGCGACGAGCGGCATCGGCTTTATGATCCAGTCGGCAGCAAATTCCTCGTCACCGACATCGTGATCGGCTTGATCGCCGTCCTCCTGGGGAACGTTGCACGGCTGATCGAGCGTCGACTGGTGCCGCGGGCGGCCCGCCGCTGATCCTGCGGCGCCGGAAAGCGTCAGTTCAGGTGAGAGACCGGTTCCGCGGATCGGCGACGTCGCCGCTCATGGGCGGTCTCAGCTTGACACGTTGCGCAAGAGGCCGCCATCCACCCGGAGACTGGTGCCGGTGATGTAGCTTGCCCGGCCCGAGCAGAGGAAGCAGGCGGCATCGGCAAATTCCCGCGGTGCACCGTAGCGTCCCATGGGGATCGTTGCGCGGGATGCGGCGGCGACCTCCTCCGGCGTCTTGCCGGTCCGCTTGGCGGCAGCGGCGTCCAGCTGATCGACGCGATCGGTGTGGATGCGCCCCGGGATCAACCCGTTCACCGTAACACCGTCGGCGGCGACCTCGGCCGCCAGCGTCTTCGCCCAGCCGACGAGGGAAAGACGCAAGGTGTTGGAAAGGCCGAGATTGGGGATCGGCTGCACCACGCCGGAGGACAGGAGCACCAGAATCCGGCCGAAGCGCTGCTGGCGCATATGCGGCAGAAGAGCCGTGGCAATGCGGATCGGCGCCTCCACCATGGCGCGGAATTGCGGCACGAGGCTGTCGGCGTCCAATGCTGCCATTGCTCCCGGCGTCGGTCCGCCGCCGTTCAGCACGAGGATATCGGGCATTTCTCCGGCCTTCACATCCGCAATGGCCGCATCGACGGCCGCCGGGTCTGCTAGATCTGCCACGAGGGTCGATACCCGTCCTTTCGCGGTGGCAGCGATTGCAGCGCGCACCGGCTCAAGCCGCTCGGCGGAACGTCCGCCGAGGATCACGTTCGCCCCCTCGCCAGCAAGGCTTTCGGCAATGGCGCGGCCGAGACCGCCCGAAGCACCGAGAACGAGGGCGGTACGGCGGTCGAGTTCAAGATCCATCTTTCTCTCCTGTCAGGCCCGCCGGTCGCGGGCGGATTTTCCGGATTCGGCAACGAAGGCGCGGATGAGCGGATGCGGGCGGCCCGCGCGGGAAGCGAGCTCCGGATGGCCCTGCATGCCCATGTAGAAGCCCTCCTCAGCCTCTATCGCATCGGCGATGTCCTGGCCCGGCGTGCCGCCCAGCGCAGACACCCTCACCCCTCGCGCAGCCAGCCCCGCATGCAGTGCCGGCGCCAGCCTGTAGCGATGATTGCAGGCGATATCGCTTTGCGAGCCGAGAATTCGCGCAACACGGCTCCCCAGCACGGGTCGTATCCTGCGCAACCCAAGCCGGTGTTCGCCGGTTTCGATGCGAATGAAGCTGTGACGGGCGGCGGCCGGGGCCGCTTCGGCCATATCGGTGTCCTCCCAGCCGGAAAGCTCCCGCGCCACCGCGGTCGACATGCTCTGCATGCCGAGGCACAGGCCGACGATCGGCAGCGCCTGCGCCCGCGCGGCACGCGCAAGCGCGATCTGGCCGGCAACCGCCGACATTTCCGAACCGCCCGGCAACAGAACGCCGTCGATGCCGGCAAGAGGAGCCGGCGGGATATGGCGCGGATCGATGAAGCGGATCTCGCTGCCCGGTGCCTCGGCATCCATCGCATCCGCAAGCGCGGCCAGCGGAGCCGGGCAAATCTCGAGAAATTGCATTGCGGGGCCGGCGATAGCGAAAACGAGGCCCGACGGATCGGTCTCCGCCGGCTTTTCGCGCATGACGCGGCCGAAATCGTCACGCCAGCCGATAGCAAGGCCGGCCTCGTCGACGAAGCGGCCCTTGTCCAGACGGACCGTCCGCTCCTCCGCTCCCGCCGCAAGCAGACCCGCGATCGCGTCCGGATCGGCAAGGAATGTGGGATGCAGCGGCACTACCGCGACTCGCTCCCCGGCGAGTTCCGCGAGCGGTCGGGCAGGTTGGCCGGTCAGCCGATCCACCCAGATCAGGCCGCTCGGGATGAGCGCGCCTTCGTCGGCGACATGCTGCATGGCGTCCGGATGGCGGCCAATATCGAACCGGGCCGGCGGCCAGAACACCCGTCCGCCCTCCTTTGCCGCAACGAGCGCCGCCGCTGCGCCGTAGAGGGCGGGATGCTCCGTCTCATGCCGGACGACAATGACCCGCACCAAGCGCTTCCTCCTGAAAAGTTCCGTATCCTGCTCAACGCAGTGCACTGATTGCAAAATACGTACAATCTGAATTCCATATTCTGCACCGATTTATCCCCGGTGTCGGAAAAAATTCAAGCCACATATTGTATTTTTTTTATCAATATAGACAATGCAGCAACCACAATGGAGAAAAGTTGACATGAATGCCAGATTATCGCCCCGTATGGCCGTCATCGGAGCGTCGCCGACCGCGGAAATATCGAACAAGCTGCGGGCACTCGCGACGCGCGGTGCGGATGTGATCAACCTGGGCGAAGGGGAATTGGACTTCCCCACTCCGCCTCATATCTGCGAGGCCGGCGTCGATGCGATCCGGGCGGGCGATACCAAATACACGGCCGTCTCCGGCACCGCGGTTCTTAAGGCCGCGATCGTGCGGAAGTTCGAGCGGGAAAACGGCCTTCACTACACGCCTTCCCAGATCATTGCGGGAGCCGGTGCCAAGCAGCTGATCTTCAACGCGCTCCTGGCAACGCTCGGCGAAGGCGACGAGGTGATTGTGCCTGCACCCTATTGGGTGAGCTATCCCGATATGATCCGGCTTGCAGGCGCGCGGCCGGTTATCCTTCCCTGCCGGGCGGAAGACGGATGGAAGCTGACGGCAAAAGCGCTTGCGGTGGCGTTGACCCCGCATACCCGCTGGGTGATCCTGAACTCACCGAACAACCCTACCGGCGCCGTTTACAGCCGCGCCGAGCTCGCCGCGCTGGAAGACGTTCTCGCCGGACACGATACGTTCGTCATGGCAGACGACATCTACGAACACATCGTTCATGACGGCAGCTTCGCCGCCCCGGCTGCCGCGATGCCCCGGCTGTTCGATCGCGTCCTGACGATCAACGGCGTTTCGAAGGGCTATTCGATGACCGGTTGGCGGCTCGGTTATGCCGGCGGTCCGGAATGGTTGATCCGCGCCATGGATGTCCTGCAGTCGCAGAGCACGTCGAATCCTTCGACGATCTCGCAGGCAGCCGCCATCGCAGCGCTCGACGGCGACATGTCCTTCCTGGAAGACTGGAAACGCAAGCTCCTCTCCCGTCGCAACCATGTGCTGGCGGCGCTCGAAACGATCCCGGCCCTCTCCGCAGTCCCCACGCCCGGCGCGTTCTATGTCTTTGCGGACTGCTCCGGCCTTTTCGGCAAGCGGACGCCGGCGGGCGCCGTGCTCGCCACCGACCTCGACGTCGCGGGATACATTCTGGAAACGGCCCATGTGGGCATAGTGCATGGTTCGGCATTCGGCATGCCCGGCCATCTGCGTATTGCCTATGCCATTGACGACAACAGACTGGCCGAGGCCCTCTCCCGGATCGCCGAAGCGATCGGCAAGCTTGCATAGCCGCAGAGCCACAAAAAATCCCGCCGCGGCTGCGGCGGGATTTTGTCATGCGGCGATCAAGCCGCCAGCTTGAGGCCGGTGCGAGAGTCCGCCGCCAGCGTCTCGAGCACTGCACGCAGCTTCGGCTCCACCGCCGCGGGGATGTCGCGCAGCGGCAGGCGGACGGAACCGCCGTCGAAGCCGCGCATGTTCATCGCCGCCTTCACAAGCTGCGGCTGGCCATGTGCGCGGGCAAGGGCACGGTAGTCGTACCAGAGCGCATGCAATTCGCGAGCCGTCGGCGCATCGCCCGCTTCCAGAGCGCGGTAGGTCGCAAGAATGAGTTCCGGCAGGGCGCCGCTGTTGGTCGTCGAAAAGCCGTCGAAGCCGGCCATGACGGGACCGAGGAAGGCGAGATCCGAGGCGCAGAAGGTCTGGACCCGCCCGCGCATGTCATGCGCGATGCGGTCGATAGCAGCCGGATTGAGATCCCCCTGCTTCAGGCCGACCATGCCGTCGATATCGGCCAGGCGATCGATCAGAGCAGGCGAAAGCGTGATGCCGATGCCCGGCGCGTTATAGATGATGATCCCTGTCTTCGATAGCGGCGCAACGTCGTGGAAGAACTCGACGATCTGATCGTCGGTAATCTCCGAAACATATGGCGCGGTGACCATCGGCACGCCGCCGAGGTCGCCGGCAAGCTTCGTCAGCTCATAGACGTCGCGCGGGTCGGAACCCGCCGAGCACAGCATCGCCGGAATGCGGTCGCCGATCACGTCCATGACATGGGTGAAAATCTCGGCCCGTTCGGCGACGGTCATGGTCGGGAATTCGCCATAGGTGCCGCCGATGAGCACCCCATCGTAGCCGAGCGCGATCACCCGCTCGACATTGCGGGCAAGCCCCGCCTTGTCCAGCGCACCGTCCTTCGCAAAGGGGGTCATGGTGATGTTGAAAATACCCTTCAGGCGCGCGCGCGCCTCTTCCCTGTCCTTCATGGGAAATCTCCTTTTTTATTGGGTTAGGCGTCGACGCGGGTGAGATCGCGCGGCACGGAGCCGAGTTGGCGCCAGCCGGTTTCCGTCACGACGATGGTTTCCGAGACGCCGACGGTAAAGCGACCGTAGATCCGGAGCGCCGGCGGGAGATGGAACGTCATGCCGGGTTGGAGCTCGGTCTTGACGCCGGTATTGAGCGAGAGGATCGCCCCCTCGCCCCAGTCCGGGGCAAAGGAGATGCCGACCGAATAACCGAGGCGCTTGCGGAAATTATCGGTATAGCCGGCCGCGTCGATGACTTTCTGGCATGCGATGTGCGGCACCTCGCATGCGACGCCGGGCCTCACTTCCGCAAGGGCGGCGGCAAGCGCCTCCTGGCAAACCGTCATCATTTCCTCGGCCTCGCGCGGCACGGGTCCGACCCAGGCGGAGCGCATCAACGCGGCATGGTACCGGTCGTGCACGCCCGCCATTTCGAGAAAAGCGGGATCATTGGCCGAAAGCGGCGTGCGCCGCCAGGTGCCGTGCGGCACGCCCGTGCGGCGGCCGGTGGAGACGAGCGGTTCCATGCCCATATATTCGGAGCCCGCCCGTATCGCGGCCTCCATCATCGCCGCCACCAGATCGTTGTCGGACGCGCCCGGCTTTACGGCGGCAAGGCCCGCCCGCATGCCTGCATCCACATAGGAGGCCGCCTTCTCCAGCTTTTCCACCTCCAGCGGCGATTTGACGGCCCGCAGCGCCTCGACGATGCCCGCGCCGTCGTGGACCGTACCCAGAGCTGACTGGAGCGTCTCGTAGACGGCGATGGGCAGGAACCAGCCACGCTTGTCGATCGCGACGCGCTTGCCGGAAAGGCCCTTGCGCGCGATCACCTTCATCAGGAAACCGATCGGATCCTCGCTGTCCTGATAGACCTCGGCATCGGCAATGAAGGTGTTCGCGATGAAGTTGAAATATTCGAGCTGGCGGATCACGAACACCGGATCGCCCTCCGCCGGCAGCACCAGTGCCTGGAAAGTGTAGTAGCCCGGCGTCTGCTGACCGGTCAGGTAGAAGATATTCTCAGGTCCGGTGATGACCAGCGCGTCGAGCCCCGCGCGCGCCAGACCCGCGCGCGCTCGGGCCTGTCTGCTTTCATACTCCTCTTTCGGGAAGGCCGATTCCTGTCCCAGCACGACACCTGCGGTATCCATCTCATTCTCCCAGGGAAATGGGCGCGGAAAGCGCCCGGAAATTCAGTCCGAGGCCCGGAGCCTCGCGGACGGCGACCAGCCCATCCGCATAGGTCAATCCTTCGGCCGGATCGTTGACGAGCCCGTCCGCGCCGTAGAGCTCGGCATGGAGGGGGCGCGTCGCCACGGCCAGGTGCAACGCCGCCGCCGTGGCGACGGCACCCTCGTTCATCTGACCGATCATGAAGGAAATGCCCGCATTCCCGAGGGCACGGGCGGCAGCGAGCACCGGCGTCAGGCCACCGAGCTTGATGAGCTTCAGATGCCCCTGAAGCCTGCCTGCCGCCGCTTCGCGGCGCGCGATCAAGGCCTCTACGTCAGCCCCCGCAGCCAGGCTCTCATCCAGCATCACCGGCATCGGTGCGGATGCTGCCAGCTGCGTCATCGCATTCCAGTCACCAGCCGGAATCGGTTGCTCCACATAGGCAAGCCCATAGGGCGCCAATGCCTCGAGCCGTGCGGGAGCATCAGCCGCCGTCCAGGCGCCATTCGCGTCGGCGGCGAGTTTGACGCCTTCGCCATAAGCAGCACGGATACGCGCGTGGCGGGCGCGATCGGCCTCGATGTCCTGTCCAACGCGCAGCTTCAAATCACGGAAGCCGCGGGACACATAGCGCGCCACCTGCAGGTCGAATGCTTCGTCTCCCGACAGGAACAGCGTCTGGTTCGTGGCGTGTGAAAGCGGCCTCACCTCGCCTGCCAGAAGGTGAGCAAGCGGCAATCCTGCACGTCTGGCGCTCAGGTCCCAGAGCGCGATGTCGAACAGCATCCGCACCGGCGCGGGCAGCTTGCTCGCCGCAACGTCGGCGCGAAGCGCTTCCGGCGAAGCCTCCCAGTCGAAATCCCCGATCGCCCTGCGCACGCGCTCCAGCAGATAATCCGGCTCATAGCCGTTCAGATAGGCGCAGTTGATGCGCACCTCGCCGACTGCGCGATGCTGGCCATCGGCAAGTTCGAGATGCAGCGTGTCCAAGCCTCCCACAGGCCCGGAGCTTGCGGTATGCACCGTCAGGTCGGCATAGGTCAGCATGCTGCGGTAAAGGCGCAGTTCCATGATCAGACCTTCAGGATGCGCCGTGCGACATCGGCATAGATCGCCGCACTGGCGATGAATTCGTCCGCCGGCACGAACTCGTCCGGACGATGGGCGACGCGGATGTCACCGGCACCGATCACCACGCCTTGTGCCCCGGCCTCGATGAAATGCACGAGATCGCAGGCCCCCTGAAAGCCGAACGGACCAGGCTCTCCCACGCCTGCCGCCCGGCAGGCGTGGATCGCGGCCTGTACGACGGGCGCTGTTTCCGGCGTGTCGGTCGCCCCGCCCGTCGTGGCGTGATAACCGGCGATCTCGGCGCGAATGCCGTATCTCTTCTCGGCATCGGCCAGAAGCGCGCGAATCTCCGCCTCGGCGCCGGCATCCGTCTCGCCTGGTATCAGACGGCGGTCGAGCAGCAACTCGCATTCGGCAGGGATGACGTTGTCTGCGTGTCCGCCCTTGATCCGCGTCACCGTCAGGCTCGGATTGCCGACGAGCGGATGGCTACGGTGCGCCAGCACATCGTTATGGAAGGCCGCCAGAAGCGGCATGAGTTCCGCCGCGCGGAAGATCGCATTCTCGCCGAGATGCGGGCTGCCGGAATGCGCCGCCTTGCCCGACACCCGCACGACGGGACGGAACGAACCCTTGTGAGCGGAGAAGCAGGCGTTTCCCGTCGGTTCTCCCACCACGACGGCGTCGATCTTCGGCTTCGACGCCGCATAGTGGCGGGCGCCCGCGCTCGCCACCTCCTCGTCACCGGTGAACACGGCCATCAGCGTCCCCGACCAGGCCTGCTTCTCGGCGGCCAGCATGCGCGCAGCCTCGATCATGGCGGCCAGCGGTCCCTTGCAATCGCAGCTGCCGCGGCCATAGAGCCGGCCGTCACGCTCGGTCAGGGTGAAGGCGTCCGACGTCCAGCCGTCGCCTGCCGGCACCGTGTCCATGTGGGTATTGAGGGCGAAAACGGGACCTGGTCCGTTTGCCAGCCGGGCTTCGACGTTGAAGCGGCCCGGCGCATATTCGACCAACGCGACGTCGAAACCCATCGGTGCGAGCCTGTGGCGGATCCAATGCGCGACCGCTCCCTCGCCGCCAGGCGGGTTTTCGGAGTTGATCGCGACGAGTTCGGCCAGCTCGCGCTTCATGCGAGAGGCATCGGGATGGAAATTCATGTCGTACTTTCCCTGAAAACCTACGGCTCAGTGCAGGATTTGGTTGAGAAACTGCCGGGCTCGCTCGCTGGCCTCGCCGCTAAAGAACACGTCGCTCGGCTCGTTCTCGATGATGGACCCCCGCTCCATGAAAATGATCCGGTCCGCCGCCCGGCGCGCGAATCCCATTTCATGCGTCACGCAGACCGACGTGATGCCATCGGCGGCAAGCTCGGTCATGACGTCGAGCACCTCGCGGATCATTTCCGGATCGAGCGCCGAGGTCGGCTCATCGTAGAGCATCAGCTTGGGCTTCATCGCCAGCGCGCGGGCAATGGCGACACGCTGCTGCTGGCCGCCGGACAATTCGTCCGGCAGGTGATCGGCGCGATCGGGAATATGAACCTTCGTCAAGAGATCGACCGCCAGGTCGTGCGCGTCGAGGCGCGAGTAGCCCAGCACTTTCATCGGCGCCAGCATGATGTTCTCGACGGCGTTGAGATGCTGGAAGAGCTCGAAATTCTGGAACACCATGCCGATCTGCGCACGCAACTTGTGGGCATTGCGCAGGTCCGTGGTGATCTCCCGGCCCTCGAAGCGGATCGACCCTTCACTTGGGGGCTCGAGAAGATTGAGGCAGCGCAGCAGCGTGGATTTGCCGGATCCGGAGGGGCCGATCAGAACCACGGTCTCCCCCTTGTTTACGGAGAAGGAGCAATCCTTCAGCACCTGCAACGGGCCGAAATGCTTGTTGACGCCGATGACTTCGAGGAAAGCGGAACCGTTCATCTGATCGCCTCAGTTCTTCTCGGCAGCAGGCTGCAACAGGATGGAAAGGGTGGAGCGTTTGGGAGCACGGCTGCGTTTGGGCTCGAGCGCGCGCTCCATCCAATACTGGCCGGCCATGAAGATGGTCGTCAGCGCGAGATAGTAGATGCCGGCGGCGCTCAGCGCTTCGAAATAGCGAAAGGTGGCCGATGCGGTCTGGTTCGCAACAAGCAGCAGTTCTTCCACGGCGATGACCGAGACGAGCGCTGAAGTTTTGAGCATGCCGATGGTCTGGTTGCCGATCGGCGGCAGCATGATGCGCGCGGCCTGAGGCAGGACGACATAGCGCATCACCATGAGCTTCGTCATGCCGAGCGCCATGCCGGCGGTCCGCTGACCGCTCTTGATCGCCTGGAGGCCCGAGCGGATGATCTCGGCCATGTAGGCGCCCTCATTCAGTGAAAGCGCGATCACGCCGGAAGCGAAGGCGGAAAGCCGAATGCCGAAGGTCGGCAGCACGTTGTAGATGAAGATGATCTGGAACAAGACCGGCGTGCCGCGAAACAGCCAGAGGTAGAACACGGCAATCCATTTGACCGGCGGGAATTTCACCTGATTGACAAGGGCCAGCACAAAGCCCGCCAGCAAGCCGAAGACAAGAGAGCTGATCGTGATCAGCAGGGTCATTGCCGCACCGTGGAAGAAGGTCGGCGATAGAAGATACTGGAAGACCAGATCAAGTGACATCAGTCAGCTTTCCCTGTTTTTGAGGCGGAGCGGAACAGCAACCGCATTATGATGGCATAGGTCTCGAAAAAGACGCCGGAGGCGTGCTGCAGCCTCCGGCATGGCAATGGGACTCAGTCGAACAGGGAAACCGACGCGGGCAGCTTCCATTTGGCGATCAGCTTGTCGTAGGAGCCGTCTTCGACCATCGCCTTGATGGCGGCGGTAAGCGCAGCCTGCAATTCGGTGGCACCCTTCGGGGTCGCGATGCCGATCTGCGTGTCCATCTCGAAGGGCTCGCCCGCGATCTCGAAGACGCCCGGCATCTTTTCAAGGGCCATGATGGCGCCCGGCGTGCTCTCGTAGTTTGCGTCGGCACGGCCCTGACTTAAGGAAAGCGCGCTGTCCTGCGCGGTGGGCAGCGTGAGCACCTTCACTTCTCCGAGGCCTGCGGCCTTGCAGCGCTCGCCGTCGGCGCGCGCCTGGCTCTCCGAAATCCCGCCCAGCGTCACCGCGACGGTCTTGCCGCAGATCGTGTCGTCACGGCCTGTAATGCCCTGGGGATTGCCCGCCTGAACCATGACATTGTTGCCGATTTCCAGATACGGCACGAAATCGACCTGCTTGGAACGGTCCGCATTGATGTACATGGCGGAGTTGATGATATCGATGCGCCCGCCCTGGAGGGCCGGGATAAGCCCCTTGAACTCCATGTTCATCGCCGAAGGCTCGACCTTGAGCTTCTCGGCAAGCCCCTGAATGAAATCGATGTCAAAGCCCGTCAGCTTGCCGTCGTGCACATATTCGAACGGCGCAAAACTGGCTGCCACGCCGTAGGTCAGCTTGCCTGATTCGACGAGTTTGACGCCGTCGAGAGACTGAGCGGCCGCCGGGCCGGAAAAAACGGTCACCGCCAGCGATGCGGTTGCGAGAAGAAGGGTTCGAAAAATACGATTCATTCGGAAGTTCCCCATTCATGTTTGCAGGAGCGTCGATTTGCAGACCTCGGGCGCCTTGACGGCGGCCTCATTGTTTTTAATTTATCTAGTTGTACAATTTCAAACCAAACCCGTCAACCCGCTTTGTGCCGGGAAGATGAAAGCCGGATTCCCATGTATCAGCCTCATTATACCGGCGATTCCTCGAGAATTTCCTCTTTCCTTATTCCGTGCAGGGTGTAAAACTGTGCAAAGGCAGGAGCGAGAAGTTTGAAAAATATGCACCGTGCCTGTATGATAGGCAATCAACAGTACAATTTTCTCGCCATGGACAAGAATCCTCGTCAAAATCGATATCTCCTCGCCAATCGCATTATCGAACTGGCCCGCGCCTCGCGGTTCCACGCCGATTATCATCTGCGCGAGCAGCAACTTGCCGACATGCTCCAGGTATCCCGCACGCCGATCCGAGCCGCACTGATGCTGCTGGAGGAACGAGGCGTGGTCGAGGCCCGCAGGAACAAGGGCTTCTTCATGAAAATCGGAGCCGAAGAGCTCGGACGGGCGGAGGTGGAGGTCCCCAGTTCGCCGCAGCAGGACCTTTATGCCCGCATTGTCGAAGATCGGCTGACGCACCAGCTCGGCGAGATGGTCAGCCAGACCGAGATTTCGCGCAGATACGGCGTCGACCGCAGTGTCCTTCAGAAAACGCTATCTGCACTCATGGCCGACGGCTTGATCACGCGGGGTCCGGGTCGCAATTGGACGTTCCAGCCGACGCTCGACAACAAGTTCGCGCTGGACGCCAGCTACGAATTTCGGCATGTCATCGAGCCCGCTGGAATATTGATGGAAAGCTTCCGGGCGCATCCGGCAGCCCTCGAGCATATCCGTCTGGAGCACCTGAACCTCTTGGCGCGGCCGGACTTCAACAGTCTCCCGGCCCGGCAATTGTTCGAGCTTGACGCCAGCTTTCACGAGACGATCGCAGAATGCTCGGGCAACACGTTCCTTCTCCAGTCGATTCAACACCAGAACCGCCTGCGCCGCCTCCTGGAATTCGCCAGCTACAATAACGGGCGGCGCGTGCGCGAATGGTGCCAGGAGCACTTGCGCATCGTCACCGCTTTGCAGGAGGGTGATCGTATCCGCGCAGCCGAGCTGATGACAAACCATCTCGAAAAGGCGAGAGCGAGCTCGGAGCCTACGAAACGAGAGACAGCTTGATTGCCCGCGCTATCGAGGCGTAGTTGCCGCGCGATTACGCGCGACGGTCTCTTCGTGGGTCAGCTTGCCAGCCGCCATGAATTCCTTAAGCAGGGCATCGCGGTTGCTGGGCGCACGATACCGGTCGGCCGACTGCAGCGCCGATTTCAGCTCGTCCGCGTCAGTTCCGTACAATAGGCCGGGGTGCCAAGCTGCTGTCGCCAGGAATCGGCGAGACTTCCGGAGTCCAGCGCTTCGAAGCCGGTGGCCTCCACCAGTTCCATGGCTGTGGCCTTGGCATTTTTATCGTCACCCGCGATAGGAATCGCGATACGTCCAGATGCTTCGCTCGGCTGCCCCTTTCCTGCCAGCGTCGCAGCGAGTACGGCATTCCATGCCTTGACGACGGGACGGCCTATCTGCTCGCCAACCCAAACGCTCTCGGGCTTCCCCTCATCGACATCGGCGATCGCGCCGTCGCGGAACGGGTAATAATCGGAGGTATCGACGATGACGGTGGCTTCAGGCACACTATTGAAGAGCGTGGCGATATCGGGATATTTGGCGAACGGGATCGAAAGAATAATGACCTCGACGTCTTGAACCGCCTCCTCCTTGGAAACAGCTTTCGCTCCGACATCGCGGGCGAGATCGCCGATTGTATCCGGTCCCTTCGAATTGGACATTTTGACGTCATGGCCGGCGACGACCAGTTTTCTCGCCAGAGTCGCGCCGATATTTCCAGCATCGACGATTCCGATTTTCATCACATACCCTTTCCTGAATGTGCGAGGAGGCGCCCTGGCACCTCCGCGATCGCGAACCATCACTCGGCAGCCATCGCCAATTGCATATGCGCTTCCTTCGGTGATTCTTTGTCGGCGTCGCTCTTTCCCGGTTTGATGCGGAACCAGGCAGCGTAAAGAGCCGGAAGGAAGAGGAGGATCATTACGGTACCGACGGCCGTACCGCCGATCAGCGTGTACGCCATCGACCCCCAGAACACCGAGCTCGTAAGCGGAATGAAAGCAAGAACGGCAGCCAATGCGGTCAGGATAACGGGTCGCGTCCGCTGCACCGTAGCCTCGATCACGGCATGGTAGTCGTCGAGACCAGCAGCCTGATTCTCCTTGATTTGCTCGGTAAGGATCAAGGTGTTGCGCATCAGAATTCCAGCCAGTCCGATCAATCCCAGGATGGCATTGAAGCCAAAGGGCTGATCGAAGAGGAGAAGCACCGGCACTGCCCCGGCCAGACCGAGCGGTGCCGTCATCATGACCATGGTCATGGTCGACAGGCTGCGGACCTGGAGGACGATGACGATCAACATGGCGGCAATCATCGCCGGGAATATCTGGACGAGTGCGGTATTGGCCTTGAGGGATTCCTCGATATTTCCGCCCATCTCGATACGATAACCCACGGGAAGCGAAGCGATAAGTGGCTGAAGCGCCTTCAGAACCTGTTGCGAGACCTCCGGCGGCTGTGTCGCTTCATTGATGTCCGAACGGATCGTGATGACCGGAGTTCGATCGCGGCGCTTCATGATCGGCTCTTCAAACCTGACCTCGGAATGGCCGATCTGATCGAGCGGAATCGGCCGGCCATCCCTGCTCATGAGCGAGAAACCGGTCAGCCTTGAAGGATCAAGCCGATTCTCACCGGCACTGCGCGCGACGACAGGCACGTTGCGTATGTTTTCGCGAACCTGCGTAACCGGGATCCCCGTCAACAGCAATTGCATCTGCTGGGCTGCCTCGGCTGATGAAAGGCCGATCAGATTGAGCCGGTCCTGATCGGGAACGAAGCGAAGTACCGGCGTACGATTGCCCCAATCGCGATTTGCCTGGCGAACGTCGGGCACGCCTTTCATGATATCGAGGGCCTTCTCCGAAATTTTGTACAGTTGGTCGGGATCAGGCCCCATGATCCGGAATTCGACCGGAAACGGCGTATAAGGGCCGAACACGAGCTGCGTGACGCGAACATAGGCTTCGGGAGCGAGGCCGTCCGAAACGGCAGCCCGAAGGCGATGTTTCAAGTCCTCACGCGCATGGGAATCGGGAGTGAGAACAACGATCTTCGCGAAAGCGGGGTCCGGCAATTCCGGCGCCATTGCAAAAAAGAAGCGGGGAGCGCCCTGCCCTACATAGCTGGTGACGATTTTCGCTTCAGGCTGACTTTGCAGCCAATCTTCGACTTTCTCGACCGTGGCGGTCGTCGTCTCGATGCTCGTACCTTCTGGCATGCGGACCTCGACCAACACCTCGGGACGATCCGAGGTCGGGAAGAACTGTTGTTTTACGCTTCCCATCCCAACCACCGAAGCGGCCATGGCGACGCCGACCACCGCGCATGTCATAAACTTATGGCGAACTGCGAACTCGATAAGGGCGCGCAGGCGGCGATAATTCGCGGTATCATAGATGGCGTGATGACCGCCCTCGACCGGCTTGATCTCCGGCAGCATCTTGACGCCCAGATACGGTGTGAAGATCACCGCGACGAACCAGGACACGATGAGCGCGAAACCCACGACCCAGAAGATATTTCCTGCATATTCACCGGCGGTTGATCGGGCAAAGCCAACCGGCATCAACCCGATGATCGTGACGAGTGTTCCGGACAACATCGGCGCTGCGGTATGACTCCAGGCATAGGCCGCCGCCTTGATGCGATCCATCCCCTCTTCCATCTTCACGACCATCACCTCGATGGCGATGATGGCGTCGTCCACGAGAAGTCCGAGCGCCAGGATCAGCGCGCCGAGCGTGATGCGATCGAAGAACCGGCCGGTTTCCAGCATGATGAGGAAGACGACGGCGAGCGTCAGCGGAACGGCAAGCGCCACGACGATGCCGACACGCCAGCCGAGGCTGACCAGGCTCACGAACAGGACGACGCCAAGCGCCATTGCGAACTTGAGCATGAACTCGCCGACCGCCTCGTCGATGTTGACGGCCTGATCGCTGACCTTGGCGAGCGTCATGCCGAGCGGCAGCGTCTGCGCGATTGCGGCCGATCTTTCCTCGAGCGCTTCGCCGAGCTCCAGACCGTTCCACCCCTTCTGCATCACGGCTCCAAGCATGATGGTGGGTTCGCCCTCGTGGCGGATGACGTAGGTCGCGGGATCTTCATAACCGCGTCTAACATCGGCGATGTCGGAAAGCTTCAACGTACGCCCGGCAGCCACGATCGGGGTGTCGGCGATCGCCTGAACGCTGTCGTAAGCGCCATCGAACCGGATGAAGACCTGTGGGCCGCGTGTATCGATCGAGCCCGCAGGCGTGACAGTGTTTTGCCTCTGTAAGGCGGCGGCAATGTCTTGTGCCGAGATTCCAAGAGTAGCCAGCTTGGCATAGGAGAATTCGACGAAGATCTGTTCGGGCCGCTCTCCGAGGATGTTGATCTTTTTGACGCCCGGAACATGCAGAAGATCCTGGCGGATCAATTCGGCCTGCCGCACGAGCTCTCGCATGGGCATACCCTTGGCCTTCAGCGCATAAAGAGCGAAGCTCACATCGGAATATTCGTCGTTGACGAAAGGACCCAATACGCCTTGAGGCAGGTTTCGAGCCTCGTCTCCAAGCTTTTTTCGAGCCTGGTAAAACTCTTCCTCGACCGCACCAGGTGGCGTACTGTCCTTCAAAGTGACGGTCAGGAAGGCATAGCCTGGCTGCGTTATCGTCTCGACACGGTCGTAATACGTCAACTCCTGTATGCGCTTTTCAAGTGGCTCAGCGACGAGATCCTGCATCTCGCGCGCGGTTGCACCTGGCCATACGGCCGTTACCGTCAGTGTCTTGATGGTGAAGGAGGGATCCTCCGCTCGCCCGAGGTTAACGAAGGCATAGACACCCGCAGCTGCCAACAGGAGTATGAAGAAGAGGGTGACGGCCCGTTCGCGAACGGCAATCGCGGAAAGATTGAGGCTCATCGGTTGCTCCCGCTTTCAGAAGCAGTCCGGACGCGAACGCCCTCCTGCAAAAGATGCGCACCGAGCGAAACCACCGAATCCCCGGGGTTCAGCCCGGAGATCACTGCAGTTTCGCTGGTCACATGCACAAGGTTGACGGGCCGAAATTTCACCGTCGAGGCGGCGCGGTCCAGGACCCAGACGCCAGTCTTGTGACCATTGTCCAGCACGGCCCCGAGCGGCACTTCCATTTCCGGTTGGCTGGCCCGGTTCACCAGCCGAATGGTCACGGTCGCGCCAAGCGGTGCCGCCGCGGCCTCACCGTCGAGCACATAGCGGGCCTCATATGTACGGGTCTGGGCATCGGCGGAGTCCGACAACTGCCGCAGATGCGCCGTGTAACGATGCTCATCGTCTCCATAGAGGCTGGCCTCGGCCGCCGAGCCGATCGCCGGCCGGACCGTTTCGGGAAGTGCGACCAACGCCTCGCGGGGGCCGGCATGGGCAAGTCGAACCACAGTCTGACCGGCGGCGACGACCTGCCCGGGCTCGGCAAGCGTTTCGACCACCGTTCCATCGGCATCCGCCACCAGGACGGAATAGGTCGCCTCGTTCTCGGCGACCTTCGCTTCCGCTTCCGCGGCGGCAAGCTGAGCCGCCGCGGTATCGAGCACGGCCTTTGCCTGCTCATAGCGCTGCGGCGTTGCCGCCAATCCGTTCTTCACCAGAACAGCATAGCGCTTCTCGTCCGCGCTCGCCTGAGCCAGGACCGCTCGTGCTGCAGCGACAGCGTTGCGCTTTGCGGTGAGCGCAAGCCGTAGATCGGTCTCATCGATCCGCAGAAGCTCTTGGCCGGCCTTGACCTGTTCCCCGACATCCACAAAGCGCTGAATGATCTTGCCCGGCACGCGGAAACCGAGGTTGCTCTGCACCCGCACGGCGATCGTACCCGTAAAGACCCGCTCGGCTCTTTCCAGCCTCGTCGCCTCGACAACCCTTACGAGTGGCGATGCGACGCGGGGATCCGCGGCCACCGCCTTCCGTGCCGGCGTCTCCAAAACGAACGCAAACACCGCGCCCCCGGCTGCGGCCGCAAGGCCGACGAATGTGAGAAGAAATTTGCGGTTCATGTTGAATAACCCTTGTTGACGGGCATGGCCTCTATTAGATTGCGATCTAAATCTAAGCATGCTATAGATGTCAAGCGAAATCTAATTGGAGGTCAATCATGAGAGTGAGCCGCGCACAGGCAGAGGCAAATCGCGAAGCGGTCATCAACGCGGCGAGCCGGCTTTTTCGGGAGCACGGTTTCGACGGCATCGGGCTGAAGGATCTGATGAGGGGGGCCGGCCTCACCCAGGGTGGATTCTATAAGCAGTTCGAATCCAAGGACGATCTTGCGGCACAGGCATCGAGACGCGCGATGGAGCACGCGACCCGCAGATGGTCCGCTGTTGCTGCTGCGAGCTCCGACCCTCTCGAGGCCGTTATCGAGCTCTACCTATCGATGGGACATCGCCAGGAGAAGAGCGACGGCTGCCCTTTGGTGGCGCTTGGCGCTGATGCGGCTCGTCAAAGCGAGGAGGTGAGAGTTCCGTTTCAGGACGGTGTTCAAGCTCATCTTCAAATTCTCGCCGAATTGATACCGGCGGGGGAAAGCCCGAAGGCCTCCGGCAAAGCCATGGCGATGCTGTCGCTCATGGTGGGTGCGGTGACGATCTCTCGTATCATGGAGGACGAAGAGATATCGCAGCGCTTTCTCGACGCAGCTTCCGAGGAAGTTCGGCGGATCGCGGCCTCCGCCGAAAATGCATGAGACGTCCGAATCTTGGCGAAGCTCGCCCGGACGCGTTGGTGCCGAAATCGTCCGCTCGCGACCATCGAACGTACGGTCACGCGGCCGCATGAAGCAAAACGACAGTTGGAGAACCACATGCGTCGTATCGTTATTACTGGGATGGGCGCAGTCAGCCCCCTCGGAGCCAATGTGGCGACTTCTTGGTCTCGGCTCCTGTCTGGTCGTTCGGGCATCCGACGGCTTCCGGACGATGTCGCGGGAGACCTGCCGGCGAAGGTCGGCGGGACGGTTCCCTCTCTGGAAGAAGACCCGGAAGCCGGCTTCGATCCGAATACCGTCTTTGCTCCAAAGGATCAGCGCAAGGTAGACCGGTTCATTCTCTTCGCACTGGCGGCGGCGGAAGAAGCGCTCTCTCAGGCGAGATGGGCGCCGATCTCGGAGAATGACCGCACCCGCACCGCGACGATCATAGCTTCGGGAATCGGCGGGTTCCCAGCCATAACTGAGGCGGTGCGAACGGTTGATCAGCGTGGTGTGCGGCGTCTTTCGCCGTTCACCGTGCCATCTTTCCTGGTGAACCTGGCAGCGGGGCAAATTTCGATCCGTTACGGCTTCAAGGGTCCGCTCGGCGCACCAGTGACGGCGTGTGCGGCCGGCATCCAGGCGATCGGCGACGCCGCTCGTCTCATTCGCGCAAATGAGGCCGACATAGTGGTATGCGGCGGAACGGAAGCATGCATGAACATCGTCAGTCTCGGCGGCTTTGCTGCGGCACGCTCCCTTTCGACTGGCTTCAACGAAACACCTGATCGGGCCTCGCGCCCCTTCGACATGTTGCGCGACGGCTTCGTCATGGGCGAAGGCGCCGGCATCCTGGTCATCGAGGCATTAAGCCACGCGCTTGCGCGCGGCGCAAAACCGCTCGCTGAGCTCGTCGGCTACGGCACGACCGCGGACGCGCATCACGTCACATCCGGTCCCGAGGACGGTGACGGTGCCCGCCGAGCCATGGAGATAGCGATTGCCCAAGCTGGAATTTCGCCGCACGAGATCCGCCACCTCAATGCGCATGCGACCTCCACCCCGATAGGCGACCTGGGTGAGATCGAGGCGATCAAGAGTGTGTTCGGGCGCGAGTTCGCGATAGCTGTCAGCGCAACGAAATCGGCAACTGGACATCTGCTCGGAGCGGCCGGCGGGCTTGGTGCCATCTTCGCGATCCTCGCTCTCCGGGACCAGGTGGCACCGCCGACCCTGAACCTGACAGCGCCCGATCCGGCCGCCGACGGGATCGACTTTGTCGCAAACGAAGCCCGGCCGTTGGAGATGGATTATGCGATCTCCAACGGCTTCGGTTTCGGAGGAGTCAATGCCAGCGCGCTATTCCGACGCTGGACGACGAACGGGCCGGAACGTTTCGAAATATAATCCAACAGAAAGAAAGAGAAAAATGATGTCCATGAACAAGGCCAGCCCTGGCCTCGCCCTGGTGACAGGGGCGTCTTCCGGCATCGGGCGCGCGACGGCAAAGGCCTTACAGAACGTGGGCTTTCGCGTCTTCGGGACCAGCCGTCGCACGGCCCCCGGAGGGTCCGATGGCATTACCATGCTGGCCTGTGACGTGACCGACGACGTGTCCGTGGCGAAACTGGTCGAAGACGTCTTGGCAGAGGCCGGGCGCATCGACCTGCTCGTCAACAATGCCGGCATCGGCCTGTTCGGCGGCGCGGAGGAGTCCTCGATGGACCAGGCCCAGGCGCTGTTCGACGTAAACGTGTTCGGCGTCCTCCGTGTGACCAACGCGGTGTTGCCGATAATGAGGCGCCAAGGGAAGGGCAGGATCGTCAACTTGAGTTCGGTGCAGGGATTCATCCCAGCTCCCTATTTCGCACTCTATGCGTCGACCAAACATGCCGTTGAAGGCTATTCCGAATCGCTCGACCACGAATTACGCCCCTTCGGAATTCGCGTTGTGTTGGTCGAGCCGGCCTATACCCGTACATCATTCGAAGAGAACCTCGCAAAGCCGGATCAGTTGCTTGACATCTATGACGCTGCACGCGCAGGCATGAGTGTGGTCGTGCGCAAGGCGATGGAAAAAGGCGATACGCCCGAAGCGGTCGCCGAGACGGTCTTGAAAGCCGCGACCGCTTCCGCTCCGAGGAAGCGCTATGCGGCGGGGAAAATGGCGCGCCAGGTCAGCTTCCTGCGCCGTTTCGTACCCGAATCCGCATTCGACAAAAGCCTGCGGAAACAGAACGGACTACCACTCTGACGTCTACATCGTTCAGCAACGGAAAACGCTCTGGCAGTCGACCTCTTCAAACTCAGCTATGAACGGGTCGTACTGCTCTACCGGCAACATCATAGATTTTGCTAATGTAGCGTATCGTAGCAGTTTCGGGACAGGATTCCATCATTGCTTGCGACGGTCGTGATGCCCGACATCATGCGAGACTGATGGGTACTGAAGAAACCTGCAGCGCCTCCAGCAGCGGTTGCCCGAACTTGACGAACTTATTTGCCGAAATCCTGAACTCCTTGAGGTTTTCGTCCTTGGATTCGATCCTCTTGCCGTCCCTCACAAGGCGCTCGCCGATGCTGTCCAGGAACTCCCACACATAGTTGGCCAAGGCGTCCACGCTAGTTTTGCCCTCCTTCGAAGCCAGAATGAACAGTTGGACTAAATGGGAGATTGCGATACCGCCTCCCGTCACCGGGGACACCATGTGGTGCAGATCCATGCTTATCCGCGCCTGCTGCAGAATGTATTCGTTCAGCGCCGCGCACTGGGCACGCACCGTCTGCGATGGTTCCTGGGCGGGGCTTGTGAAACCGGCCCCCGTGAGAACCATGAGAACCTCGACGAGATCCTGTGGCTTGAAGCCGCGTAGCCTTTGATGGCTCAGAAGTTCATCAACGCGTTTTGGCCTGCAACCGTCATCGGACAGGGCTTCGAGTATCGGATCATATTTATTTGCCGGCAGTTCCACTTCTCCCCTGCCGAGCGGTATCGTCTTTGGGATATCGACTGGCGGCGTCGATAGAACGAAGGATTGTGCATGCCATACGTCCCGATGTTCGGGACCTGACAGCTTGCGGGCGCCCTTGACGAAAATGTCGCTCCGGAAGCGCTTGTTCACCAGATAGTCGCGAACGGTCTCACGCATGACCGGGTGGCCAATCTGCGAAACGAGCTTGCGGCCGTCGTCGGTGAGTTGAAGGGCGTCGATGCCGTCCAGCAGACGTGCCGATCCGACGAATGTGAGTTTGGCATCATCGAGGCTGCGGACCATGTCGGAAAAGTGCTGCAGGTGCCAATCCGCGTTCAAATACTCGTGGGCGATATAGTTGCGCCCCTGCTTCATCACCTTTTCGAGGTGATGTGCTGCGGACGGATTTTCCTGAAAATAGATCGAGCCGGCTTTGGCGACTTCGCTCGAGAACTGCAGAGCGCCCTCGATCATTCCGACAGGTCCCGACATTTTCCCGCCACCATAATCCTGGTAGAGGGACATCAACTGGCGGATCGGGATGGCCGGTGCCCAGCCGGGCAGGCAATTGTAGCTGATATAGGCGACCCCGCCGGGGCGCAGCTTCCGCCTGATGATGTTCGTGATGGTCTTTCGGTTGGCTTCCGAAATCCAGCTCCAGATGCCGTGAAGCGCAATGATATCGAAGTCGGGGAGATCGTTCCGGCAGGCGAATTCTTCGAAAGAGTCGTCGAACAGATGAAGGTCTGCGCCGGATGCGGCGGCGAGCTTGCGAGCTTCCACGGTTTGCGCCGGATTGAAGTCCGTTCCCCAATACGAGCCGGCCGATGCCGCCGCATGGATATTGATCGAAACCCCTTGCCCGAAACCCAGTTCGAGATAGGTCGGTTGCTCGCGCAGTTGCGGCTCTATCGCCTGGCAGAGGCAGGCCAGACGCAACAGTGCCGGGTTCATTTCCGGATAGTAGCCATGGGTATAATTCAGGTCAGTAAAGTAACCGTACGACCATGCCATCAGTGAAACTCCAGGAACCTTTCAAGGCTCGCGCCTGTGGCCCTTTGCTGTTGGATTGCAGAGGCGGGCAAGGCAGACAAACATTGTTGTCTGCGGAGCGCTCGCGCTACATCGCTCAATGGCGGTTGGTTCGTCGGGTAATGCGATAGACCGCAGCCGGCGGCACGTTCAGGATCGTCCATCCGACGCGCGTCGCTTTGAGGCGAAGACTGTCGAGGATGAGGTCCGGAATGGGGCACCTCGGCCCATAGGTGAATTGATAGATGGCGCCGTCGGCCCGCAAGCAATCAAGGATGCCCGACAGGATATACATCACCTTCCGCGTAGGCATCGACAGCAGCGGCAGTCCGCTGACGACCGCACCGACCGGACTCCCGGAGAATAGACGGCGTCGGCGTAAGTCTGCCGCATCCATGCAGAGGACGCGAGCATGGGTGAAGCGTTCCCGAAGCATGATTGCGAAATCTGATCCGTATTCGATCAGAGTGAGATCTTCTTGTCGAACGCCCCGTTCCAGAAGCGCTCGCGTGAAAACACCCGTGCCGGGGCCGAGTTCAAGGACAGGCCCGCTTTCAGAAGTGATCTCCCGGGTCATCAGGTGTGCGAGGGCCTTTCCGGAAGGTGCCACGGCCGCGACGCGAAGGGGGGCGGATAGCCAGGAGCGAAGGAAGCGGGCAAGATCGGAGTGCTGAGAAATGCCTGTCGTCGACGGTGCACCCTCATCGACAATGGTCGGCGGCGCCATCTGGTCATCGGACTTCGCGACTGCCAGCTTTTCCGTGTTGTATTTCATGATGCGGTCCTTGCGTGAGCGAGATGCGAAGACTTGCGGGACGCGGCGGTGGCCGCGTTCAGCGATCACCGCTGCCGAAGCGAGACGGCGATACGCCGGTTTGCGATCAGCATGGCGAGGCCGGTCAGGACGCTTGCGACCGGAACGGTCAGCAGCCCAAGACTGAGGCCATCGGGTATCTGCGCCGCCGTCGCCGCATCGCTGATCATGCCGACGATAAGAGGCCCGAATGCCGGACCCAGAAGGCCGGACCCGATCATCACGAGGCTCGACGCCATCGCCTCCTTGCCCTTGCCGGCAACCAGATGCGCGGCACCGAAGCCCCATGGCATCATGAACGAGAAGGACAGCATGGCCGGTACAAGCAACAGAATGGCGATCCATCCGGCCGGCACGAACAGCGCCGCGGTCGTCGTCATGCTGGCGATCAGGAAGAGAATACCGGGAGGGCCAAGCACCCTTCCAGTGCCGGAGCGCACCGCACGGTCGAACAAGCGTCCGCCCACGAGCGTTCCGATTATGCCCATCAGGCCCTGCAGGAGCCCGAACGCCAGTCCGGCCTCGCTGGCGGTGTATCCGTGGGTGCGAATGAGAAAGGGCGCGGCGAAAGCATAGAACGGCGCTGCGGCGAAACTGGCGGCGACGGCGCCGATGAACAGCCAGCGGAATGCCTGGGACGAAAGCAGTTGCAGGCTCGACCGCAAGAAGGGCTCACGGTTGGCTGCCGTGCGCTGCTGAGGTGGCGTCGGTCCGCAGACGACGAGCGTCAGCAGAGCGACCAAAACGCCAACGGCTCCGGCACCGATCAGCGCGGCGCGCCAGCCCAGCGTGTCGCTGATCGCGCCGCCGACGGCGAATCCCACCATGGTGCCGAGCGGGATGCCCATGGCGAAAAGGCCGATCGCCAGGCCGCGGCGTTCGGGCCTGATCTTCCGGGCTATGATCGCATGTCCGGCAGGGGTCGCACCGGCCTCCCCGAACGCGACGCCGAACCGCGTGAAGGCCAGAAACAGGAAACTCGCAGCGATACCGCCGAGCGCTGTCATCGCGCTCCATCCAAGGATGCACGATACGAGAACGAACCGGGGCGATCCGCGATCGGCGGCGCGGGCGAGCGGCAGCGACAAGAGCGTGTAGCAGACCGCAAAGGCGACCCCTGTGAGCAGGCCGATCTGGGTATCGCTCAGCGAAAGATCCGCCTTGATCGATTCCGCCATGATGAACGGCAGTATTCTATCGATCTGGGAGATCGCGCTTACAAGGAAAAGAGCAGCAAGCATCGCAACGACACGCCATCCTTGTACATATTCGCTGCCGGATTCCTCAAATAGACGAGACGGGCCGCTTGACACATCTATTGATCTCACGGCAGTTTCCGTCATGTTGAGTACGCTCCTCGCTTTGGTTGGCGCCAGTAAGCTAGAAGGAGTGTCCAATGATCAGAATGCCCGAAACCTCAATAAACTTGCCTATTCCTACAAACGACGATACGCCGCCGATTGCAGGTCGCGGATCGTCCTGGTCTCGAAACGTGCAGGAGGCTCCGGTGTCCTCATCGCTTCTTGCGGCAGTCACCGCCTATGTTGAGAGCCAGGGCGGCGGCCAGGGCCTGTTTCCAACACAGATCGGCGGGGTCAATATCGTCCGTTCCTTCCAGGAAATGATGCCGATGCGGCAGATCTACCGGCCGTCGCTCTGCGTCGTGCTTCAAGGGGCGAAAGAGATTCTCTTCGGCGAGGACAGGCTTCATTACGGCGCGATGGAATGCCTGGTCGTCAGCGTGGAGCTGCCGGCCGCCGGGCGGATCTCCGAGGCAGGCCCGAACGCACCCTATGTCGGTGTCACGATAGATCTCGACGTGGCGATGATGCGCGACGTGCTGGAGCAGTTGGAGACGCCGCCGGTTGCGCCCGCTGGTCCCGGTCCCTGCGTATTCGTCGGCCAGGTCGACGAACCTCTGGCCGACTGCATCCTGCGCCTAATCCGGATGTCCGCTACGCCCAAGGCGATCCCGATCCTCTATCCCTCGGTCATGCGCGAGATTTGTTACTGGCTTTTGAGCGGCCCGCATGGAGGCGAGCTCTACAATCTTTCCTTGCCGGAATCGAATATCGAGCGGGTTGCCAAAGCCATTTACCTGCTGCACGCGAACTTCGCCCAGACGCTGCGCGTGGAACAACTGGCCGACGCCGCGCGAATGAGCCCTTCGTCGTTCCATCAGCACTTCAAGGCGCTGACCTCCATGACGCCGCTTCAGTTTCAGAAACAACTGCGCCTTCTCGAGGCGCGGCGCCTGATGATGGCAGAGGCCGCAAACGTGGCGGAGGCCGCCTACCGGGTTGGCTACGAAAGCGCTTCGCAATTCAGCCGCGAATATTCCCGAACGTTCGGAGTTGCTCCGAAGCGTGACGCTATGAACCAGCAGCGTCTCTATAGCCGGTACGCCAGCCGCAAAGTGCGAACCGCGTAAGGCGTGTGTCCAGATGATCGCTTTGCAGTTTCCTCTTTGATTCCCGGGTCCATAAGACCCGAAAGAAGGCTGGCGCCGACGAGCGCCGTTGCACCGGTTAGAATATCATAGAATCAATCCATTGCTTCCTCGTCGACCGCAAGAATGGAGGAATGGGCAAGTTTTTTGCGACTTCGGGCATGGAGGATCGATGCGTCTTGGCCATCTTGGTGATGAAGGTGAAAAGCGGGTGCGTCGAGACAATCGCGCTCGAAGTCTCGCCAAACTGCCAGAAGACAAGGATCATCGATGACAAAGTGGACAACCAAGAACATTCCATCGCAAAACGGCCGTTCGGCAGTCGTCACCGGCACGGGCGGGCTCGGCTACGAGGACGCTCTGGCATTGGCGCGCGCCGGTGCAAGCATCGTGATCGCCGGGCGCAATCCCCAGAAGGGCGCTGAAGCCGTTGCGGCGATCAGACAAGCGGTCTCCGGCGCGCAGGTGCGGTTCGGCAAGGTGGACCTTGCGAACCTCGCTTCGATCTCGGAGTTCGCCGCGCAGCTTATGCAGGAACAGGACAGCCTCGACCTTCTGATCAACAACGCCGGGGTCATGACCCCGCCGGAGCGTCGTGTAACCAGCGACGGCTTTGAGCTGCAATTCGGCACGAACTATCTCGGCCATTTCGCGCTCACCGCACATCTGTTGCCGCTGCTGAAGAGAGGGCAGAGCCCACGCGTCGTGACGCTCGGCAGCGTGGCGGCGCGGGGCGGAGCGATCGACTTCGACGACCTGCAGGCTGAGCGCGCTTACAAGCCGATGCCGGTCTACAGCCAATCGAAGCTCGCCTGCGTCATGTTCGCCTTCGAGCTGAGCCGGCGCAGCAAGGCGTCCGGATGGGGTGTGGAAAGCCTGGCGGCGCATCCCGGCATCACGCGCACCGATCTGCTTCCGAACGGAGCGGGCCAACGGAGCATGGCCGCGAGGGTGCGCCGCTTCCTGCCGTTCCTGTTCCAGCCCGCATGGCAGGGCGCTTTGCCCACGCTCTACGCGGCGACCGACCCGGCAGCGCGGGACGGCGCCTACTATGGGCCCGACGGACTGGGCGGCATGCGGGGCTATCCGACCGAGGAGAAGCCGCCCAAGCAGGCGCTGGATACCGCCGTGGCAACGCGCCTATGGGAGACGTCCCTGGAGCTGGCCGATGTGACATTCGCGTGAAACGCCCAAAACGCCGCGCCCGAAGCCGCCGCAGCCGCTATCCGCAAGGGCCTGCGAAAGGGAGTGATGGCCGAGAACTGCGCGCCGTCATAGAAACTGCATGCCGCGCGTATCGTTTCCATCGCCCTTCGTGCCGAGGATTTTCGAAATCGGCGAGGCGGGATCGCGGCCGAGTTTCGCAGAGGTCTCGACCGCAACCCGGCACAGCTTCGGCAGATCGACGCCGGTTCGGATTCCCATGCCTTCGAGCATGAACACCAGTTCCTCGGTCGCCACGTTTCCGGTCGCTCCTTTTGCATAGGGGCAACCGCCGAGCCCGCCCACCGAGGAGTCGAATGCCATCACGCCCTCGTCCAGGCAGGCCAGAATGTTTGCGAGCGCCTGGCCATAGGTGTTGTGCTCGTGAAGCGCGATCGCGGTCATCGGCACCTCTTCCACCACCGCCCTCACCATGGCCGCGGCCGCTCTCGGCGTCCCGATACCGATCGTGTCACCCAGCGAGATTTCGTAGCAGCCCACGTCGTGAAGGCGGCGAGCCACGCTGACGACGGATGAAAGCGCCACCTCGCCTTCATAAGGGCAGCCGAGGACGCAGGACACATAACCGCGCACGCGCATCCCGGCTTCGCGAGCACCTTCGAGCACGGGCACGAAGCGTTCGAAGCTCTCCTCGATCGAGCAATTGATGTTCTTCCGGGAAAAGCTTTCGGAAGCCGAGGCGAAAATCGCGATCTCCTCGGCCCCTGCTTCACGCGCGGCTTCGAAACCTTTCAGGTTCGGGACGAGCATCGGAAAGCTGATGCCCTCGCGCCGCCCGAGCGACGTCAGGACTTCTGCCGACCCCGCCATCTGGGGCACCCATTTCGGCGAGACGAAGCTGCCCGCCTCGATTGTGCGGAGGCCCGCCGCGATCAGGCCTTCGATCATCTGCACGCGATCTTCGACGCCCAGCGGACGAGCCTCATTCTGAAGCCCGTCCCGCGGGCCGACTTCCACCAAGCGAACATTATCCATCGGCTCCTCCGCTTCTCGTGCTGTTTTTGATTTCTTCGCGCAGGAAGGCGCAGAAGCGCGGATCGGCCCCGTAGGCGACGTTCACCCTCATGGCGGGTGGAGCCGGCACCTCGCGATCCGCGTAAAAGACGCTCGCCGGGGCTATGAAGATGTTGGCCTTGGCGGCGCGACGACAGAACGCGGTCTCGTCCAGGCTCGGTGGAAGCGGAACCCAGATGTAGAAGCCCTGCACTTTGGGAAGAGAGACCTCCAGCCCCACTTCGCAAAGAGCCTGTGCGGTCGCCTTCGCACCGCCTTCAATCCAGCCTCGCAGGCGTCTCAGATTTTTGAGATACTGTCCGCTTTCGATCATTTCGAGAACAACCCGCTCGACGTGCAGGGACGTGGCGACCATGGTGATCATCTTCAGATCGACCAGACTGCGGATCGTGTCGGGCGCGCCGGCGATGTATCCGCAGCGCAGGCTCGCCGACAGCGTTTTCGAGAACGATCCGACATAGAGGACGCGCTGCTGCTGGCCGAAGGCGGCGAGCCGCGGGAGCGTCGGAGCGAGGAGATCGGCGAAGATGTCGTCCTCGACAAGGCGGAAGTCATGGACTTCCGCCATCTGCAGGAGCGTGAATGCATGGGCTGGTGATAGCGTACCGCCGGTCGGGTTATGCGCCTGGCTCTGCGTGAAGAACAGCTTCGGACGATGGATCGTGAGCTTTTGGCGCAGATCTTCGAGGTCCGGACCGTCCTCAAGCCGGCGGATGCCGATGACATTCGCCTTCGCAAGCCGGAGCTTTGCATAGAGAGGATAGTACCCCGGACTGTCGACGAAAACCGTGTCGCCCGGTTCGAGGAAATGACGGATGATCAGGTCCAGCCCGTGATTGACCCCGCTCGTCAGCATCACGCCGTCCGCCTCGGTCGTGATGGACCGCTCCGCGAGCGACACCCGAAGCCACTCGCGAAGTGCGCCCAATCCCCAGGAGCTGCCATACCCGAAATCCACCTCGGCAGTAGCGTTGCGGCTCGTGCGCAGAATGCGGCGCATGTCCGCGTCTTCGGTCCAGCTTGCCGGCGGTCGGCCGTCGCCGGGTCTCGTCTGGTAGTTCTGGTCGAGCTGTTCGCGCAGCAGCGACATGATGCTGGTGGCTTCGGTGACGTCCGGCTTGATTCTCGGCACCGGCGCCGGACGATTCTCGGAGACGTAGTAACCCGATCCCTGCCGCGCGATCGCGAGCCCGCGGGCGACGAGCCGGTCATAGGCTTCCGCCATCGTGTTCTTGGAGACACCGAATTGCTCGGCCCCTCCCCTGACGGACGGCAGCTTCTGGCCAGCCTTATAAAGGCCGGAGGCGATCTGCCCACTCACATGGACAACGATGTTGTCTACCACCTTCATCGATCGTCCCACCTCTTGCTTGGGACAGTGCCTGGAACAAACCGGTCAACTGTCCCTTGCTTATCCGCCCTACCTTAGGACAGTTTGATGCCGATGCAAGCTTAGATGTTTTGGTTGGGAGTGAGCCATTGACAAAAAAGACCGCCACGTCGCGTATCGAGAATATGCGAAATCTGTCCCCTGCGGAGCGATTGGAACAGGTTGCGGAAGCTGCGCTGATGGATGATCGGGCACGATCCGTCCTTGCCGCGCAGGATGCCCTGCTGGTAGAGCGCGCCAACGGGATGATCGAAAACGTCATCGGGACCTTCCAGCTTCCGCTTGGCGTGGCGACGAACTTCCTGGTCAACGGGCAGGACTACCTGGTGCCGATGGCCGTCGAGGAACCGTCGGTCGTCGCCGCTGCCTCCTACATGGCCCGCATCGTGCGCGGCTGCGGCGGGTTTCAGACGTCCTCGACCGCACCGATCATGCGCGCACAGGTCCAGGTTCTGGGCATATCGGATCCCTATGGCGCGAGGCTGGCGATCCTGGCAGCGCGCGACGAGATCGTGTCGGCCGCGAATGCGAAGGACCCGGTCCTCGTCAAGTTCGGGGGCGGATGCCGCGACATCGAGGTCCACGTGTTCCCATCGACGTCCCGCGGCTCGATGGTCGTTCTCCATCTGCTGGTCGATGTTCGCGACGCCATGGGAGCAAACACCGTCAACACCATGGCGGAAGCGGTCGCCCCGATCGTCGAGCGGATCACGGGTGGAGAAGTCCGCCTTCGAATCCTCTCCAATCTGGCGGACCTGCGGCTGGCGCGTGCCCGCGTCGAAGTGACCGAGGAGGCTCTTGCCACCAGGGAGTTTTCCGGACGCCGGATGATGGAGGGCATCGTCGACGCCTACGAATTCGCCGCTGTCGATCCCTATCGCGCAGCCACGCACAACAAGGGCATCATGAACGGCGTCGATCCCGTCGTCGTCGCGACCGGCAATGACTGGCGCGCGATCGAAGCGGGAGCCCACGCCTACGCCGCACGCTCTGGGCGCTACACGTCGCTGACGACATGGGAAATCAGCACCAAGGGCACGCTTGTCGGAACGATCGAAATGCCGATGGCGCTCGGCCTCGTCGGCGGCGCGACAAAGACGCATCCGGCGGCCCAGGCGGCATTGCAGATCCTCAATGTCGGCTCTGCGGTCGAGCTTGCCGAGGTGACCGTCGCGGTCGGGCTTGCGCAGAACATGGCGGCCCTTCGGGCGCTTGCGACCGAGGGCATCCAGCGCGGCCACATGGCGCTGCACGCTCGCAACATTGCGATCGGCGCCGGAGCCGTGGGCGAGGAGATCGACACGGTCGCCCGCAGGCTGGCAGCCGATCATGACGTTCGCTCCGCCCGGGCCGAGGAAATTCTGGCCGAACTGCGGACGTAACTGGAACTGGCGGCCGGCGAGGGAGGAGCTTCGCCGGTCGCCCGGCATTTCGCCGAAACTTGGGGGAGGACATTGATGACAGTCCAGAATATTACGCGTGCCACAGGCACGCATGGCCAGCTTGCGGAAGTGTGGGGGGACGTGGTCTCGCGCCCTCAGCTCGGCAAGGCCATGATCATCGGCGCCATCTTGAGCGTCGCGGTGTATTTCATCGCTCTCGCGACGATCGCGCCCCTGGCGAGCACGCCGGCCGTCGGCAAGGCGCTTGCCATGCTTGCGGGGATCGTCGGTTCCGTTATCAGCGGCGCGATTTGCGCTCGCGTCTTTCCTCCGAAACGAACGGTGGTCGAGCAGGCTCAGACGGGAACGGCGTGGCAGACCGAGGTCCTCGAACAGCTCGAGCAGGAGGGCGGTCCCATCGGCCGCGTGGAGGACCTTCCGCCCGTCGTGGTGCAGGAGATGCGCGAAGTCGGGCTCTACGACCTCTTCAAGAACTACGAAAACGGCCGCGGCGCGAGCAGGCAGGGGGAATGACATGGACGGTCTGCTTTATGAAATAGTTCTCGCCCTCTCCCTCGGATTGCTGGGCGCAATTCTGTTCTCCGCCATCGGCTTGATCTCGGGAACCGACGAGACGACGACCATCGCTCCGGTCACCCTTCTGGTGGTCCTGCTGGGAGCCCCGCCGGCCGCAGTCTTCACCTTCTGGATGTGCGCGGCGGTTTCCAAACATATGACGCACGCGGTGCCGACAGCGCTGCTGGGCATTCCGGGAGACACGATGGCGTTGCCGCTTCTTCAGCAGGCGACCGCGCTCCGCAATCTCGGGGCACCTCATGTCGCGCTGCGCAAGATGCTGGCCGGTTCGGTCATATCGGCGTTCATCGCCGTGCCCCTTGCCGTGCTGTTCGCCCTCGTCCTTGCGCCGTTCGGCTCCTACATCACCGCGTCCGCGCCATGGCTCTTCATCGCAGCCGCGATCATCATCGCCTATTTCTCCGCCGGCCGCTGGGCATCGGTCGTAGCGCTTGCTCCCTTCACTCTCATGATCGTCGCGCTGCAGGGCTTCACCGCGGCGCATAACGTGAAGCTTGGCGTCAGCTATTTTCTCGGCATCGCCATCGGGCCGCTTGTGGCGGAACTTTTCTCGGCAATGTCCCCTCTTGAGAAGAAGCGTATGAACCGCAGCGAACTGCGCCAGACCACCCTTGCGCCGGACGTCAAAAGCTGGGGAGGATATTTCCCGAACCCGTTCCGCGTGCTCGACAGGAGCCAGGTGACCACGACGGCGGCAGCAGCAGCCGTCACCAGCGCCACGTTCGTCTTCAGCCCCGTCGCCGTCACCGTCATCGCGGGCGAGATCGTCGGCGCGCGCATCAGGCAGGCCTACCATCGCCTGACCTCCGTCTTGGCGGTTCGAAACGGCGTCACGGAATCGACCTATATCGCGGAAGCCTTGATCCCGCTCATCGCGTTCGGCCTGCCGCTCAGCCCCGTTGCCGCAGGTCCGGCCGCGCCGCTGTTCAATGCGCCGCCCCGCTTCACGGTCGATGCCGAAGCCGGCGTAGTGAACAACCTGCACACGATGATGTCGGTGCCGGAATTCCTGATCTGGGGCTTGATCTCGGTGGTCATCGCCGCGGCCATCGCCTATCCCTTCGCGATGAACCATGCGCGCAGCGCCGCAGCCTTCGTCGCGAAATACATCAGCCACGAAGCCATCATCGCGACTTTCGTCGGTCTCGTTCTGGTCATCGGCCTGTGGGAGGGCGGTTTGCTCGCGCTGCTGGTCATTGTGACCGTGGGCCTGGTCGGCGGTCTTCTCTACCGCGTGCTCGGCATGAACACCGGCGTCCAGTTCATGGGCTACTACGCCGCGATCCTCAGCGTTCCGGCGATCCTGAAGCTCATCGGCTGATCCAGCCGCTCGGCGGTACAACGAAAGGGAGGAGAAAATGAAGAGACTGCTGCGTATGCTGACTTTGAGCGCGACGCTGATCCTGATCGGGGCCGCCACGCACGCAACCGAGGAAGGAGACGGGAACGCGTTTCCGCCTCTCGAAATTCCGAAAGCGTTGCAAAGTGCGGTGCCGCTGCCGATGGCGGAATCCGATCTGCCGTCGGTCGAGGCGAAGGAATACTTCAAGGTTTCCGACAAGGGCCTGCAACTGGAATGCCCGACATTCGACGCTGAAGGCGACCTGCTGTTCTGCGAAGTCTTCGGCGGAACCGTGTTCCGCCTGACGCCGGAAAAACAGCTGTCGAGCTTCGTGCCGGACGCAGGACTTCGCCCCGCAGGTCTCGCAGTCCATCGGAACGGCCGCATCTACATGGCCGAGCTTGGCGACTTCGCATCGCGGGGATCGGTCGTAGCAATGGCGGCCGACGGCACGGATGTTCAAACCGTCGTGTCGAGGGACGACGGCTTCCTGCCCGACGACCTCGTCTTCGACAAGAACGGAGGCTTCTACTTCACCGACTTCAAGGGTGGATCGAGCGTCCCGATCGGCGGCGTCTACTACATCGGCCCGGATGGAGGCAAACCCGTCCTGGTCGTGCCCGATCTCAGGATCGCCAACGGCATCGGGCTCAGTCCGGATGGAAAGACGCTCTGGGTGACCGAACTTGCGGGCGGCCAGCTACATCGCATCGCGCTGTCGGACCCGACGACGATCGCTCCGTTCGGTTCGTCGATCGTCTACACCTTCGTGGGCGGCGGCCCGGACTCCCTTCGCATCGACGCGGACGGAAACATCTATGTCGCAATCTACGGTCAAGGGCGGATCATGGTGTTCAATCCTCTGGGTTTTCCGGTCGGGCAGTATCTGCTCCCCGGCCGCGATCAGGGACATAATCTGCGCTCGACGTCCATGGCGATCCGTCCGGGCACGGATGAGCTGCTGATCTTCACGAACGACTGGGACAAGGGACAGGGATCCCGCATATTCGCAGCCCGCGCCCTGGCGAAGGCAGCCCCGGAATTTTCGGGAACCCGCTAAAGGATTTGCGCCACCGCTTCTGGAAAGACCGTGTCCTGGGTCCGCCCTGAAGCATCGCTGAAGCAAACGCCGCTTATGATGACCACCGGGAGCGAAAACGCACGAAAGGCTCCGGGTTTCTCCGGAACCCTTTGGGTTGCAGGAACTGGTTGCGGGGGGGGCAGGCTTCGACCGCTGGCATAAAACCGGGTGGCCTGCTGGTTTCTTCGACTCTGGCGAATTCGAGGATGCCGAACAGCTCGCCGCGTAGCGTGGCATGGACCTGGCGCGCTTCTCGCCAGGCGTGAGAACGACTTCCCCGATGAGGGAGCGCAGCGCTTCCGCCGCCTGCCTGCCGCCGTCCGGATGGCTGAAGGCTTCGGTGAGGTGCTCGACGCGCAGCCGGTAGAGATTGGCGATGTTCGGGTGAATGTCGGGAATGTCCGCTGGGGCTTCGGCGAGGCGAGCGATGATTTCGACCTTCTGTCGCTCAAGGTCTCCCATACGGACCTTCATCGACGGCTGATACATGCCGTCCTCTATGGCCGCGATGATACCGGCAATCGCCTTCTCGATTTTCGCAAGCGTCTTCTGATCGGCCTGCGCCTGCACGCGCCGGTCACGGTTCAGCCGGTTCATTTCCTCCGCATAGGCTTTGACGGCTTCCGCAACCGCTTCCGATGACACAAGCCGCTCTTTCAAACCCATCAGCACACGCGCCTCGATCTTGTCGCGGGTGATCGTCCTGCCATTGTCGCAGGTGCCGCGCCGATGATGGTTGAGGCAGGCATAACGGTTCGGCGTGATGATACCCACCTTGCCGCCGCAGTATCCGCAGATCAGAAGGCCGGAAAGCAGATGCACCGGGCGGTTGGCCATATGCAGGCGCTTCATGCGGCCTTCCAGCGTGTTGGCCGGGTTCGGCCCGAAGATCGCGGCGATCTGCTTCTGCCGCGCACGGACGGCGTTCCACAGTTCATCGTCCACGATGCGCAGATGTGGAACCTCGGTCCTGATCCACTGACTTTCCGGGTTGATGCGCGACACGCGCTTGCCGGTGGAGGGATCCTTGATGAAGCGCAGGCGGTTCCAAACAAGCACGCCCGCATAGAGTTCGTTATTGACGATGCCGGTGCCGCGCGAGGCATGGCCGCGAATGCTGGTGTCGCCCCATGCGCGGCCGAGCGGGCCGGGAACCCCTTCCCTGTTCAGATCGACGGCAATGGCCTTCGGGCTTTTGCCGGATGCAAACTCGCGGAAGATGCGGCGGATCACTTCCGCCTCTTCTAGAACAATCTCCCGATCTCCCCGGATCGGTTCGCCATTGGCGTCGATCTTCTTGAGGACACGATAGCCATAGCAGAGCCCGCCACCGGCCTTGCCCTTCTCCACCCTTCCCCGAAGGCCGCGATGGGTCTTCATCGCGAGGTCTTTCAGGAACAGCGCGTTCATCGTGCCTTTCAGGCCGACATGCAGCTCGGAGATTTCCCCCTCGGCCAGGGTGACGATGGTGACACCGGCAAACTTCAGATGCTTGTAGAGCGTCGCCACATCGGCCTGATCGCGGCTGATGCGGTCCAGTGCCTCGGCCAGCAGGATTTTGAACTCACCGCGCTGCGCGTCCCGCACAAGCCGCTGAATGCCGGAGCGGAGAATGGTGCTGGAACCGGATATAGCCGCGTCTTCATAGGAACCGACGATCTGCCAGCGCTCCCGCCCTGCATGTTCCCGGCAAAGCCGGAACTGGTCCTCGATCGACGCCTCGCTCTGGTTGTCGGATGAATAGCGGGCGTAAAGGGCTGCGCGGGTCGCGTTAACAGGCATTGGGGCGGTTCTCCGTAAAGATCAATCCTTGTCGGCCTCCTTGCGAGGCGCATTGTCATTGGCGCTGGCAGCTAGCAGCCGCTCGAAGTCTTCGCGGGCCATCTGCCGACCGATCAACCGGGCGATATCGAACACCACCCTGTCCAGCGACGGCGCTTTGTCTTCGCCGTCCTCTGCCTCTCCCGGTTCCCGGCTGTTGTCGTTGGCCGGTATCTCTCCGGTGTTCCTCCTGTCGTCTTCCATTCCGCTTCCTGCTCTGTTTTGCGAAGATAAACAGGCATGAAGCGGCACGAGATTCAGGCTGTGAAGACGAAAAAGATCGTAGTAGGGCCATCGGCGGCAAACGACGGTATTTGGGATAGGCTGTTCAAAGCAACGGTTCCGGTCAAGCCGCCTGCAAAGCTTTCTGGACGGCCTGTGGCGCACGGTCGATCACCAGAAGATAGGCCCGAGTCGGCCCCTCCGGCTGACGTGAACCTTGCTCCCAATGGCGCAGTGTGTTCACCGAAAAGCCGAAGCTGCCCGCGAACTCTTCCTGCGTCATGTCGAGCTTGGCGCGAATGGCCTTCACGTCGATCCGCTCGGGGACATGGACGCGGTAGGCGGTCGCGTCGGTCGTGCCCTCTGCATAGGCCAGCGCTTCGTTCAGGCCGCGCCGGATGCTGTCTGCAACCTTGCTCATGGCTTTCTCCTCTTGAATGCGTCCACCAGCATCGTGGTCAACTGGCGGAAGTCGTTCCTGTCCTGCTGGCTCAAGTCGGCGCGCTCGTTCTTGGCGTAGGCGGTCAGAGCAAAGAGCGGCATATCGGCGTCGTGATAGAAGTAGATCACCCGCGCACCGCCGCGCTTTCCCCGCCCTTCCAGTCCCCAGCGGACCTTGCGGATACCGCCTGTTCCCTGCACCAGATCGCCTGTCATCGGATTATAAGCGAGATAATCCACCAGCAACCGGCGTTCTTCGTCACTCATGAGCTTGCGGGTCGCTGAAAGGAACTCCGGGGTTTCAACGACGCTGACGGGAACCGTTTGAACCATGAATAGATACTACTCCAATGAGTCACAAAAGCCAAGGGAAAGTAACCCAATGGATTATGATTTACCGGCCACCGTCGCCCTTCCCCTCGGCGGGAGTGGAGCGGCTGCGCTCCCACTCCCGCCTTATCGGCTTCCCTGCGAAATGTCGGGGCGGAGGCGGGCGGTCAAGGCTGGCGCAGCCACCGCGCAGCGGCTTGGCCTTGAGGGGCCGCCTTCGCTCCGACATCTTTCCCGAAGCTGACAAGGCTTTCCCTCGCGGCTGTCCTATGACGGCCATTGCAACCGGTCGGGACTGGACGGGTCAGCCCGCGCCGCGATTGCCCGCCTGTCCGCCGGCGGCCTCATTGTCGTTGGCAGCGCGCCACGCGACGGGATTCTCAACCCATCGGTTGATGCCGGATTCCCTCCATCCCGCGCCGTTGACGCTGATTTTGATCTGGGCGGGAAACGTGCCTTCGGTGATCTTGCGATAGATGGTGGACCGGGACAGGCCGGTACGGAAAAGAACTGTATTCAGACGGATGATACGATCTGGCGCGGGCATGATCTCACTGCCTCCTGCTGGTTGCTCCTGAATGCTGACGGGACCAGACAGAACGACGATTTGCCTCTGCGCAAGGAGTATTTAGCCGTCGTAGTGCTGCGGCGTACAAAGGGCGACAGAAAGGCGGGTTCTACAATCCGAGGCCCCGGCCCCTGCCAAGGCCATGACTAAGCGCAAGGTCTTCGCCCATGCCCATGCCGGTATCCATATCGATGCCGAGTTGCTGTTTTGGGACCTTCAAGGATGGACTCAAGCTGCGGATCACGTTGCAGGCTGGCCTGCATCGTTGTGGAATACGCAATGGCGAGAGGGCATCGACTTCTCGCCGTTACTCGATCAATGTGCGCGTGGCCGTTCAGTAGCGTATACTTGTTGCAGGTTTTGGGATTTTGCGACAAGCCCAAACCATTCCATACTGTACCTGGACGCCTCTATTTAGAGCTACTCGATGACGCAAGGCATTGGAATCGGTCTGTCAGAACGCTTCTATGAAAGCTGTGTTGCGCCCGTACTCAGAGAAAATTTTTCCGGTCTGCCTCATGCAGCATGCCGAATTGGGTGGGGTTCTGAGGTTCTTGGCTATGATACAGAGCTGTCCGCAGATCATGATTACGGGCCGTGCGTGCAGATTTTTTTAGCTGAAGAAGGATTCCCTTCGACGGCCCCGGATATCATGAGAAGCCTCGACAAGAACTTGCCGGAGCATTTCGAAGGTTGGTCGGTCCACTACTCCCGGAATGTGCGTCCGCCGAAGACGCATCCCGAGCTAGGGATGTTAGGATCGGACCATGGAGTCGAGCTTTACACAGTGTCTGCCTGGTGCAGTCAATATTTCAAGCGCCAATTTGCAACAGACCTGACCTTCCGCGATTGGCTGTCCTACCCGGAGCAGATGTTTTTGCTCATGACGGCAGGGGCAGTGTTTCGCGATGATCTAGGGGAGCTCACTGCCATTCGGGATCGGCTTGCCTATTTTCCGCGTGACGTATGGCTCTATAAGCTTGCAGCTCAGTGGGGGCGTATTGCCGAGGAACGTGCTTATGTCGGCCGCGCCGGCGACGTAGGGGATGAGATTGGTTCGCGGATAATCGCCGCACGCATGATCGGAAACATCATGCGGCTCGCCATGCTGATCGAACGGCGCTACGCGCCCTATCCCAAGTGGATCGGCACGGCCTTTGCCCAACTGGATTGCGCCGCCGAACTGGCTCCAATCCTAGAGGTGGTTCTGTCCGCGCAGACTTGGCAGGACCGTGAAGCCGGCCTGTTGGAGGCATGCCGTTTCGTTGCTGAGCTCCAGATAGCGAGGGGCGTCCCCGGCGCGACGGTCCCGGCTCTCGGTTCCCCATGGCCGTGCGTATCGGTTCATCGACTCCCTGAAAATCGGGAATTTGCTCCGGGCTGCGATCGAGGACGAAGAATTGCGCCGGTTGCCGGAGTGTGGAGCCGCCGACCAGTTTCTCAGCAGCAACTATGTTCTCTCAGTGCCTGATTATACGAGAGCCGCTACAATAGCTCTCCTGGGGACGAAGCTCGGAACCGCCTGACCGTCGCAAAATGTGTCGTAGGTTTCGGGGAGAGCGTCTCAAAACTCTTCGGGCAGGTTGTTATGAGCCTGTCCTGCCAACCGCATCAGGAATTGTCTCAAGGGTCTTGGGACGATCTCTACGATATTCGCGACAAGCTAGGATGACGCGATATCCTGCCAGCCGTGAATCAACGTTCTTGTTTCCGCCTCGAATGCAAAGTAGCAGCCGCCACCCGATATAGGTTGCCCGCGTTTCCTTGATATTGGTTCGCCCATGAGATCGCACAGCAGGAGCGTGCCGACCCCGCCGTGAGAGAAAATACAGATGTCGCCTCCATCCTTTCGGCTCGCGACGCAATCCGCCACAGCTGCCTTGATCCGCGTCTGGGCATCAATCGCTCGCTCCCATCCAAGAACGCTCTCGTTTGGGCTATCGAAGAAGCGAGCTACTATCTCCCAGAAGCGGGGTGGTTCGACGTATCCGGTCGATGAGCGATCATTCTCACCAAGCCGCGCGTCGATCTTAAACGCAAGCTGCCGCGCTGCCTTCAGCGCTTCAGCGCAATCCGTTGCCTTCCGCTCGCTGCTGGTAAACACGTCGCTCACGCTCGAAAGTTCAGGACGTGCGCAGAACGACCTGATCCGAGACCAGCCTCTTTCCGAAAGCTGCCAGTCCGGCACAGGAATAGCCGGGTCGATGATAACTTCGGGATGGGTTGCCAAATAGATCGTCGTCATTCTGTACCAATGGTGCCGTCACGAAAATCCCCAACATTCGCGACAGATTGACCGCTCCTAAATTTTCAAGAAAATGTCGGCTGCAAAAGGGCGAATTTCGCGATGTACATTCGCAAGTGTTCGCGAGCCTATCTCGATGCCACCACGGCGAAGCCAGCGCTGACCATTGCGCCTCCGGCCGTCCGGTTCACGCGACGAACCAGGGTTGGCGTCCGGAGCAGCTTACGGGCGCGACCGGCGAGCATGACATGTCCGCCGATCACGACCACCTCGACAGCAAGGATGACGGCCGCCAACGCCGCAATGTGGCCGGGGGTGAGCGACGATCCGACGACGTTCGGCAACAGCGCCACGTAGAACAGCGGCATTTTCGGATTGCCGAGGTTGAGCGCAACGCCGGTCGCGAAAATCGCCAGCAGTCCGCGGCGTTCCGACACGGGTTGCAGCTCCGGCACGACAGGTTCGGCCGTCCAGAGTTTCACACCCATCCAGATCAGATAGGCAGCTCCGGCATAGCGCAGGATCGTCATCACGATCCCCATTTCGGCGGCGATGATCGATAGACCAAACGCGGCGAGCGTGAGGAAGATCAGAATGCCGGCGACCGTTCCCGCCCCGTAGGCGATACCCGAGGCCGCGCCGTGCGAGATCGTGCGGGCGACGATTGTCATATTGTCCGGGCCGGGGCTGGCGGCAAACACGAAGAATGCCGCTGCAAAGGCGGGTAAGGTCGAAATACCCATCAAATCCCCGAAAATTGTCATTGCTCTCGGGCTTTCAGGATACGCGCTTTTAGCGCATGCGAAAGGGATGTCGCGAAAATCAGGCAGCCTGTCCAGAAAGAGCAGGTTGCCCTTGCTTGACGACGCTTTCGAGGAAATCACAGACAACGCGTATGCGCTTGGTGTCGCGAACCGCTTCATGAATGACAAGCCAGATGGCCTCTTCCTGTCGGCACAGATCGGGCTTGATCCTGACAAGCTGGTCCTCCGCATCCGCGAGAATGCACGGCAGCACGCCAAGGCCGTTGCCTGCCTTCATGGCGAGCACCTGCGCCTGCATGGAGTCTACGGTCAGATTGGCTATGCCGCTTTCCACCCACGACCGGAGCGTTTTCGGCAGGGCGAGGAACGTCAGCGGATCGCCCCATGTGATGAGGCGATGGCCGGCGATTGGCGATTGATCCTCACGGACAGGGTGGCGAGCCAGGTAATTTTTGGAGGCATAGAGACCGAAGCCAATCGATGTGATCCACGCATGAGATAGCCCGTTGCTTTTGCCCGGTTCGCCGGAGACATCCATATTGCCGTAGTTAAATCTTCCGACATAGGACGCGAAGCGTTGAGCACTGAGGTGACGGGCAAGTTCGCGAGAATACCAGAGCACAGAGTCGGCTTGCCAGATGATCGGATCGACCGGCTTCTTGTCCCGTGCCGGCGCTCGCATTGAACCGCGCCGGGTTTGCCGGAGGCTCCAACTTCTGAGAAAGTGGAGCCGATATGAGCAAGACAACAAACAAATTTTCACCGGAAGTCCGCGTCCGAGCAGTGCGGATGGTTTTGGATCACCAAGGCGAATATTCCTCGCGATGGGCAGCGGTTTCCTCGATCGCCGCCA
>JARYGU010000002.1:0-573652 GCA_033795365.1 Shinella sp. | reverse complement strand
AAGCACGGAGGTCTCTCAATCACTATGTAGAACTCGTCCAGTCCTCCACCGAAGGTGGAGGTTTACTTCCTTCATAAAAAAGCCGCCCATAAGGACGGCTTTTCCGGTATCGATGGTGTGAGGGGCGAGCCGGTTATTCGGTGCTCCCATCCTCGGCCTTCTTCTTGGAAGCGGCCTTTTTCTTCGGAGCCGCAGCTTCCTCGCCTTCGGCAGCTTCGGCCTTGGCGGCAGCCTTCTTCTTCGGCGCGGCCTTCTTCTTGTCGGCCTTTGCTTCGCCTTCGGACTCGTCGTCGGCCAGAAGCTCTTCCTTCGAGACCGTCTTGTCCGTGACCTTGACTTCGCTCAGCAGGTGATCGACCACCTTTTCCTCGAAGATCGGAGCGCGCAGCGAAGCGGCGGCACCCGGCGTCTTCTGGAAGTATTCGAGAATGTCCTTCTCCTGGCCGGGGAACTGGCGGAGCTGATCGTAGAGCGAACGCTGCATTTCTTCATCGCTGACCTGGACGCCCGCCTTCTCACCGATCTCGGAAAGAACGAGGCCGAGGCGGACACGGCGTTCGGCCAGCTTGCGGTACTCTTCGCGCGCTTCCTCTTCGGTGGTGTCCTCGTCAGCGAAGGTCTTGCCGGCCTGCTGCAAGTCGGTGTTGATCTGGCGCCAGATGTTTTCGAACTCGGCGTCGACGAGGCGCTCGGGGGTGTCGAACTGGTACATCTCGTCGAGCTGGTCGAGGATCTGGCGCTTGACCTTCTGACGGGTTACGGAGCCGTATTGGCTTTCGATCTGGCCGCGGACGACTTCCTTCAGGCGTTCGGCGGATTCGAGGCCGAGCTTCGTCGCCAGGTCGTCGTTGATTTCGAGAGCGGCGGGAGCGGCGACATCCTTGACCTTGATGTCGAAGGTAGCTTCCTTGCCGGCGAGGTTCGCTGCCGGATAGTCGGCCGGGAACGTCACGGTAATGACCTTCTCGTCACCGGCCTTGACGCCGACGAGCTGGTCCTCGAAGCCGGGGATGAAGCGGTTGGAGCCGATCACCAGCTCCGCGTCCTCGTCCTTGCCGCCGTCGAAGGCCTCGCCGTCGACCTTACCGAGGTAATCCATGGTGACGCGGTCGCCGTCGGCAGCCTTGCCCTTCTTGCTTTCATAGGTACGTGCGCTTTCGGCGATGCGCAGGATCTGGTCATTCACTTCCTTGTCGCCGATCTCGACGACTTCGCGCGTGACCTCAATGCCCGATACGTCCTTGAGCTCGATCGCCGGAATGACTTCGTAGGAAAGCGTGAACTCGAAATCGGCCTCGGCTGCGAGAATCTTCTCGGCTTCGGCCTGATCTTCGGTCATCGCAATTTCCGGCTGCGTCGCGGATTTCTCGCCGCGCTCGGAAAGGATGGCGGTAGGCCGTTCGCGGATGATCTCGTTGACGAGGTCGGCCATGATCGACTTGCCGTAGACTTTCTTCAGATGAGAGACCGGCACCTTGCCCGGACGGAACCCGTTGATGCGAACACGGTCCTTCGCATCCGCCAGGCGCTCATTCAACTGAGCTTCCATGTCCTTGGCCGGGATGACGACCTTGATTTCGCGCTTCAGCCCTTCAGCGAGCGTTTCGATAACCTGCATGTTTAAACCTTTATTTCGAGTTGGCGGTGCTCAAACCGGCCTGCCGGTTATGGCGAGCACCCCGCCGGTCCATGTGCCAGCGGTGGCTTTACTGAATTCGATGGCCTTTTGGCAAGCAAAATGGCGCTAACTTCCGTATCCACGCGGCGCGAAGACCTCGATCTTCGCGCTTCATGACATCTGGTGCGGGTAGAGAGACTTGAACTCCCACGCCTTGCGGCACCAGAACCTAAATCTGGCGTGTCTACCAATTTCACCATACCCGCGTTCAGAAAGCCTATGGCCACGGCGCGGCAGAGCCGCATGTAGCTGCCGCATCTTGGGTCTTCCCGAGCGCGGCGTCTCTATAACACCCGTTTCGGGCGGATCAAAGAAAAAATGTGGCGCCTGCAAGGGCCTTGGGCGAGCAGATCCCGCGACGGGTCGGCATGCCGTTTCAACCTTTCATGGTTCGCGTCCGTTATAGCGGCGTACCCACTACGATATGCCCGCCCCCTCACCCCGCCCGGTGGAAAAAGACATCCGCAATGCGATTCCCTCAATGTCAACCAGGCCGGACATCGTCGTCGCCTATTTTCGACCTTGAGCAAAATTTCCAAACGTGAGCAGCTGCTCGCCCTGAAAAATGCGAATTTTCTATCTATATTGGTGAAAATGAACGGGCGGGAAGCGATGTTCACTCATCGTTCCGCGGGATGACGAAGGCTGCACACTCTTGCAACGGCATGCATCCGGCGCATACCATCCATTCTTATATCGCACTGCACAAATCCGGCGAAGCATACTATATTTCAATCATCGGATCGGGAACGGTTCGAACGAATTCAAGGGCGCCGATTGAGGCGACCGGCAAAGGCGAAGTGGTTGATCGCCGGCGGCATGAAGCCGAAGAGACCCGATGCGTAAGCGTATCGTACAGGAATTCGGAGCGGCGCACTCCTCCTCCCAGCGCTTCTCCGATAGATTGGCAACACTCCTCCTCCCAGTTGCCAATCACCCAAAATGACGCCCACTGGACCTCCTCCCCCAGTGGGCGTTATTATTTTGCGCGGTATTCATAACAATCCCCAAAAAACCTGCATTTCCGGCAAAACTTTAAGCCATATGCTTATTTTTTAGCCTGCCCACAAACCATAACTTAGGCGAGCCATGCACAAGATGCATCGGTGTTATTCGCAGCAGGCCCTACCTGCCTGAAGCGCGAAGGCGTATATTCAGATTATCAATCGGGTGACGCACTCCTCCTCCCAGCGAAGCCCGATGCGATTGGCGGCACTCCTCCTCCCAGTTGCCAATCAAGACAAGTAACGCCCGCTGGACCTCCTCCCCCAGCGGGCGTTATTTTTGCGCTGCACAATCCCTTCTCAGCATAGCTCAAGCCGGAATGCCGCCCAGAAGGCCGATTCTGCCCACAATTTTGTCGAAATTTCCGCTTGACATGCACATAACGCATGGGTGCCATACGGGTTTATCTCTGTAAATTCTAAAACGAATGCGTATATTCAGTCTCATCAGACAGGCCAGCGCCGATAGGTGGCGGCTGGCAGGGAACCCACGGAAAGGGGTATGAACATGAACCTGGCTCGCTCTTTCAACAATTGGCGCAAGTACCGTCAGACCGTCAACGAACTCGGCCGCATGTCGGACCGCGAACTGAACGACCTCGGCATCGGCCGCAGCGACATCCCGTTCGTCGCACGTCAGGCCGTCCGCTAAGAAGCCGAATACACGTCGACCGACATCCGTCGGATCGCTTCAAAACGCCTTTCGGAACCATCCGGAGGGCGTTTCTTTTTGCCAAGCCGAAAGTTTCTTTTCACCTGCGGTTGCAGGATCAACCCTGCCTCGCAGCCGCTGATTTTGCGCCGCAGCATCAGCCTCTGCGCGCCATCGTGACGCTATTTGCCGCTCGCTGCATGCACTGAATTTTCGGCACCTCCGCCCTTTGAATACGCAGGAGCGAAATCTGCCTCTTTTAGCATCATCTTCATGCTTAAATGCATGGCAGATGCATTTTCTTTGCACTGCACCTTTACAAGGAATGAGAGTAGATACGGATCAACAGCCGATGACGATCCTGTCACGGCAACCGTATCTAGGAGACCAATCATGAACCCGATCCGTCTGGCAAAAAGCTGGATCAACTACCGTCGTACCCTGAACGAGCTCGGCAATCTTTCGAACCACGCTCTCTCGGATATCGGTCTGACCCGCTACGACATCCGCAACATCGCAGCCCGTTCCTTCCGCTAAGCAAAGCCGAATCCGACGCTGCGACCGGCAAGCCGGAAACGCGCGATGAACGATCAAACGGCACCATCCGGTGCCGTTTTTGATTCCGGGCGATGGAAAGCGGCCGGTCCCCGTGATAAACACCCGCCCATGACAAAAACCTCTTTCGCTCCCATTCATGTCGTCGGCGGCGGGCTTGCCGGCTCGGAAGCCGCCTGGCAGGTCGCCTCCCGCGGTATTCCCGTCATCCTGCACGAGATGCGCGGCGTCCGCGGCACCGATGCACACAAGACGGATGGCCTGGCGGAGCTCGTCTGCTCCAATTCCTTCCGCTCCGACGATGCCACCAGCAATGCGGTGGGCGTCCTTCATGCGGAAATGCGGCTCGCCGGATCGCTGATCATGCGTGCGGCGGATGCCAACCAGGTTCCGGCCGGCGGCGCGCTGGCCGTCGACCGCGAAGGCTTCTCCGCCGCCGTGACGGCCGAAATCGAGGCGCATCCCCTCATCACCGTGGTGCGTGAGGAGATGACGGGGCTTCCGCCGGAAGACTGGGATCAGGTCATCGTCGCCACCGGCCCGCTGACCGCCCCCGGCCTTGCGGCCGCCATACAGGAAAAGACGGGCGCCGATTCCCTCGCCTTCTTTGACGCGATCGCGCCGATCGTTCACACGGCCAGCATCGATATGAGCATCTGCTGGTATCAATCGCGCTACGACAAGGTCGGCCCGGGCGGCACCGGCAAGGACTACATCAATTGTCCGATGACCGAAGCGGAATACAACGCCTTCGTCGACGCGCTTGTCGCCGGCGACACCACGGGCTTCAAGGAGTGGGAGGGAACACCCTATTTCGACGGGTGCCTGCCGATCGAGGTGATGGCGGAGCGCGGCAGGGAAACCCTGCGGCACGGGCCAATGAAGCCGATGGGCCTGACGAATGCCCACAACCCGACGGTCAAGCCTTACGCGGTGGTTCAGCTTCGCCAGGACAACGCGCTGGGCACGCTCTACAATATGGTCGGCTTCCAGACGAAGCTGAAATACGGTGCCCAGGCCGAGATCTTCCGCATGATTCCGGGCCTGCACAACGCCGAATTTGCGAGACTGGGCGGTCTCCACCGCAACACCTATATCCACTCGCCCGTGCTTCTCGATCGCTCGCTGACCCTCAAGGGTCGTCCGGGCCTTCGTTTCGCCGGGCAGATCACCGGCTGTGAGGGTTATGTCGAAAGTGCCAGCATCGGGCTTCTCGCCGGAAGGTTCGCAGCGGCCGAACGCCGAGGCGAAGCCCCTTCCCTGCCGCCGCTGACCACGGCCTTCGGCGCGTTGCTCAACCATATCACGGGGGGCCACATCGTTTCCGACGACGAGCCGGGCAAGCGCTCCTTCCAGCCGATGAACATCAATTTCGGCCTGTTTCCGGAGCTCGATCCGGGCACGATCACAAAGCCGGAAGGCGTCAAGCGCTTCCGCGGCAAGGACAAGGCAGTCGCGAAGAAGCAGGCGGTCGCCGCGCGCGCGCTCGCCGCGTGTGCCCGTTGGCTGGGAACGGAGCCCGCGACTATGGCAAGGCAGGTTAGCGCATAACCTTTAAACCGAGTGGGGTTGCGCCCGCAGAGGACGTCAGTCAGACGCTCTTGCCGGCGGGCGGCCTTGAGCTTTCCAGTTCGGCGGGCATGAAGCTGCCTAAAAGCCACAGAGAGACCTCGGCGGCATCGGCAGAGGTTCGGAACTCGAAGATTCCGCTTTCGAAAGCCGTATCGAGGAATTCCAGCGCCAGGGCCTTGCCGCCCGGACCATTGGAAACGCGCACGGCCCCAGGCTCGATCAGATGGCTTGCGAAATGATGGCCATGCGCACGCATGCAGCCGACCTTGCCGTCGTGAAGGCGCAAGAAGGCCGTTCTGCCGTCGTCTGCGGTGATGATCTGCCGGATCGCTTCGCTCGGAAAGGCGCGGCCGAACTCCAGGATCGCCAATCCGGTATCCTCCTCCGGCGGCGCTTCGTCGTCACTGCGAAAGCGGCGCCGGAAAATGAAGGCGCCAAGCACGAGAGCGACGGCGATGACGGTCCAGATCATGGTGTTTCCGTCCTGAACGGTAGTTGGTTGCCCCGTTTTAACAGTCGAGGCTTGCGCCAGTTTTGCGTCCTGCGTCTTTTCGAAACAGATCAGAAGCGCCGGCGGCGCAACGCCCGCCACATCCACCACTGACGGCGCCATTGCGCAGGCAGGATCTGCCGATCCAGCAGTGCCGCACCGAGAGCCTCGGCCCTGTCCAATATATATGGCGCGACGGAGATCGGCAGGAATGCCGGGAAATTGCCGGGTGAAATGCCGCCGCTTGCCTCCCGAGCCTTGCGAAGATGGTCGCGGCCGAGACCGCAGAAGGCCTCGATCGCGCGGCCGGCTGCTTCGCCGTCCTTTCCGGCGATGAGGTCCTGCGGGCTGAGCCCCGTTGCCGCTAGCAGATCGGACGGAATATAGACTTGGCCCCGCCGACGGTGAATCGGCAAGAGAAGCAGCGTTCCGGCGACCGTTTGCGCCACGCCGGCGTGACCTGCGGCATCGGCCGAGCGGGCGGCGTTTTCATGATCCAGTATCAGGCTCGCGAGCTGGATCAGCGCGGACGCCGTTTCCCCGGCATAGCCTTCCAGCGCTGCACGGCTTTCCATCGGATCGTTGTAAAGATCGAAGATGCGGGCCTCGGTCATGTTGACGAGCACGTCGACGGGCAGCCGGTGCGCCGAGATGCATCGGAGAAGCGCGGCTGCCAGCGGATTTCCCCCCGCATCTCCCGCAGACTGCCCTTCCAGCAGGTCACGCCACCATTGCAGCCGTATCTCGCCCGGCAACGGCTCGTGAACGACGTCACGGATGCGCGCGATCTCGGCATAGAAAGCATAGAGCGCGGCAAGGGGGCCACGTTTTGCCTCCGGCGCGAGCAGGCATGCGAGATAGCGATCACGATCCGTATCGCGCAATACAGACAGGCAATAGGAATAATCGGCCTCGACGCCAGCGCTCACGTTCCGTCCTTCCGCTTTTCAGACAGCTATCAGGGCGGCTGCAACGGCGCGCGATTCGGCCAGCATGACATTGAGCGTCCTGACGGCGGCGCCGGTGCTCATCGGGTCGGAACTGATGTTGTTTCCACGCAGGGCGGCGCGCAAATCCTGCGGAAGCGGCCGGATCTCGCGCCCGGTGCCCACCAGCAGAACCTCGATATCCGCAGCCTCCTCGAAAACGCGCTTCAGGTGTTCGACCGTCAGCGTCTCGCCTTCTTCCATTTCCCAGCCATATATGCCCGAAGGCAGGCAGAGGATGGAGCCGCGATGCGACATGTCGGCGAAACGGAATCCGCCGTTTCCATAAGCATCGATCGGCGCGCGCCCCGGGAAATGGGCTTCGCGGATTTCAATTCCCTTGGCCATGGATCAAGCCTCCGCCGCCGAACCCGGCTTTCGACCGCCGAGGCGATAACGGTCGGGCCGCAGTTTGAAAAGTATGAGAACAGGACCGGCGATGTAGATAGAGGAGAAGGTGCCGATCGCAATGCCGAAGAACATGGAAAGGGCGAAGGCCCGGATGACCTCCCCGCCGAAAACCGCCAGCGCCGCAAGCGCGATCAGCGTGGTCGCCGAGGTCAGCACCGTGCGCGAGAGTGTCTGGTTGATGGAGGCGTCTATCAGGATCGGCAAGGGCATCTGCCGATAACGCTTCAGGTTTTCGCGGATCCGGTCGTAGACCACCACCGTATCGTTCAGTGAATAGCCGGCTATCGTCAAGAGAGCCGCAATGCTGCCGATGTTGAACTCCAGCCCGGTGAGGGCAAAAAATCCGATCGTCAGAAAGATGTCATGGGCGGTGGCGATGATGGCGCCGATGGCGAACTGCCATTCGAAGCGCGCCCAGATATAGGCGATGAGCGCCGCCAGACCGAGCACCAGGCCGAGGGAGGCCGCCGAAATCAGATTTCCGGAAACGGACGGACCGACGACCTCGACGCGCTGGAAATCGTAATCGGCTTCCAGCTCTCCGCGCGCGACCAGCGCAGAGGTCTGCTCGGCGTTCTCTCCCCCACCCTGCGGCGGAATGCGTATGGTGGCCATTGCAGGCGTGCGTCCGGCGCGCACGGTGACGTCTCCTAGATTTGCCTCCTCCAGCCGGTCGGCAATGTTCACGAGATCCGCCCGTCCCTCCTTCGCCTCGACCTGAAGCATGGATCCGCCGGTAAAATCGATGCCCAGATTCATCCCTCCGACAGACACCAGGAGAGCCGCCGCGATCGAAAGCGCAGCTGTCGCCATGAAAGTGTAGTTGCGGATCGACATGAATCTCAGGTTTATGCCGTCGAAGATGCCGGTACGGATACTCCTCGGAAGATGTGTGGCACGCGTGAAGCGCATCCAGCGCTTGACCATCCATCTCGTGAGGGTGAACGCGACAAACCCGGTCGTCACGATACCTATTCCGACGGTGACGGCAAATCCCTGCAAGGGTGCCGATCCGAGGAAGAACAGGACGAGGACCGCGATCAGCATCGTCATCCCCGCATCGACAATCGTCGAAGAAGCCCTTAGGAAGCCGCCCTCCACCGCTTCGGCAAGCGGACGCCCCGTTGCTGCCTCCTCGCGAATGCGTTCATAGATCAGCACATTCGAATCGACCGCCATGCCGATGATCAGCACCATTCCGGCGATACCCGGAAGCGTCATGACGATCCCGGCAAGAGAGAGAACGGCGAGAATGAGGACAAGATTGAAGAACAGCCCGATCGCCGCGATCGCACCGAAGAGGCCGTAAAAGCTGGCAATAAAGACGGTGACCGCCAATGCGCTGACGCAAACGGCGATGACGGCCGCCCTTGCCGAGGAAGCGCCGAGGGCGGGTTCGATCGAGCGCTCCTCGATCACCGTCAACGATGCCGGGAGCGCTCCGCTGCGCAACACCGTGGCGAGATTGACCGCCCCTTCGGCATCGAAATCGCCGGTGATGCGCAGGCTGTCGATGGACAGCGGCTCACGGACGATCGAAGCGGAGAGAACCTGATCGTCGAGGACGATCGCGATCGTCCTGCCGATATTTTCGCGCGTGACATCGGCCAGACGCGTCTTGCCGTCCGGGCTCAAGGTAAAATCGAGGGAGGCTTCGTCGCTCTGGTTATCGGCGACCGGCTCTGCGGAGACGATGTCATTGCCGGTAAAGATGGCGGCGCGGCGCACGACATAGCCGATCGGCGGCTCGCCGATGGAGTAGAGAAGCTGTGTTCCCGCCGGAGCCCCGTTTTCGATCGCCTGCTGCAGGGAAACGGCGTCGTCCACCAGCCGCGCCGACAGCCGTCCGCGCTGCGCGAGCAGGTCCTTCAGCCGTTGCGGATTGGAAAGCCCGGCGACCTGCACCACGATATGATCGGCATTCTCGCGGAGCACCTTGGCATTGGGCATGCCGAGCTCGTCTATGCGTGCGCGCACCACGTCGAGCGCCTCAGCCATGCCCTGCGCCGCGGCTGCATTCAGCGCGCCCCCGGAAAGCTCGATGCGGAAAAGACCGTCCGGCTGGTGTGTCACGGATACGTCCGCCACGTCGGAAAGCGCGGACTGGGCGGCGCTTAAGCGCCCCAGGTCGCTGATGCGCACCTCCACGATGCGTCCGGAACCGGAAAGCCCGCTATAGGGAATCCGCTCGGCCCTCAGCCTCTGCCCGACCGCATCGACGGTGGCGGAGAGACGGTCGTTCTCGATGTCGGCACGTTCGAATTTCAAGAGGAGATGCGATCCGCCGGTCAGATCGAGCCCGGGAACGAGCCTCAGGGACGACACCCAGGCAGGCAAGCGTTCCAACTGTTTCTGCACCAGGAGATTGGGCAGCAGGACAAGAAGGCTCGCAAACAGAACGAGCCAGAGAGCGGCGGATTTCCAGCGGGCAGATTGCAGCATCACACTCTCGCATGCCCGGCAGTCCTGCCGGCTGAAAAGCTGGCACGCCGCCCGCACGGAGCTCCGTCCGCGCGGGCGGCAGAATCATTATTCCTTGACCGGCTCGCCCTTGACGCGCACTTCGGAAACGCCGCTGCGCACGACGCGGATCTTGATGCCTTCGGCTATTTCGACTTCAAGCTCGTTATCGTCGACGACCTTGGTCACCTTGCCGACGATGCCGCCGCCCGTCACGACCTGGTCGCCCCTGCGGATGTTCTTCAGAAGCTCTTCGCGGCGTTTCATTGCGGCGCGCTGCGGGCGGATGATGAGGAAATACATCACCACAAAGATCAGCAGGAACGGCAGGACCGACATGAGAATGTCGGCGCCGCCCGCAGAACCGCCGGGTGCCTGGGCGAAAGCCTCGGTAATGAACATCAGTTACTCCTCGATGTCTGGTTATCGGGGCCGGAAGGCCCATTTCGGTTGGCGCGAATATAGGCAAGACCGGTGTGATTGCAACACGCAGTGCATGTCGCCAACCGCGAAAGCAACTGTTTTTAGTATATCTTCCCCTTTTCCCGCCATCGCCGCCATGCTACCCGCCTTGCGTCGCATTCATTCGCCCGGCCATGCCGGTTGCCACGCTCGGGAGAGAGACGTTGCAGGAAGAACAGGTAAAGCACTTGCTTGCGGAAATCGGCCGGCTGACGGCGGCGCTCGAGCGCATCGCCGGTCCCGCTCCCGCGGTTAACGACTGGAACGCCGCCGACTGCTTCGTCTGGGTTCCGGCAAGACAATATCTTCAGCCCGTGGCGCGGCCGAACCGCATCGAGATCGGCCTCATCCGCGGCGTCGATCATGTCCGCGACATCCTGGTCGACAATACGATGCGCTTCGCCGGCGGGCTTCCCGCCAACAACGTCCTGCTCTGGGGCGCGCGCGGCATGGGCAAGTCCTCGCTGGTCAAGTCCGTCCATGCCCTCGCTGCGAAAGAATCAGGCAACGGCCTGAAGCTTGTCGAAGTGCATCGCGAGGACATCTCCACCCTGCCGGTCTTGATGGAGATCCTCAAGGCCGCGCCCTTCCCGGTGATCGTCTTCTGCGACGACCTCTCCTTCGACCATGACGACACGTCCTACAAATCGCTGAAGGCGGCCCTCGACGGCGGCGTGGAAGGCCGGCCGGACAACGTCATCCTCTACGCAACGTCCAATCGGCGCCACCTTCTGCCGCGCGATATGATGGAGAACGAGCAATCGACTGCCATCAACCCGTCGGAGGCCGTCGAGGAGAAGGTCTCGCTGTCGGACCGCTTCGGCCTGTGGCTCGGCTTCTACAAGTGCAGCCAGAACGACTATCTGGAGATGATCGACAGCTACGCCGCCCATTTCGGCCTTGAGCAGGAAAAGGAGCGCCTCCATGCAGATGCGCTCGAATGGGCGACTACACGCGGCTCCCGCTCCGGACGTGTCGCCTGGCAGTTCATCCAGGACCTCGCCGGACGCCTCGGCAAACCGCTCGTGAAATGAAAAGTCCGGCGCAATGGCCGGACCGTTCTAAGACTTACACGGATTTCCTACTATTCGAGGAAGGTCATGGGGTTGACGGCGGTCGCGTTCTTGCGGACCTCGAAATGGACCTTCGGACGCTTCGCATTGCCGCTCATGCCGGATGATGCGAGCGTCTGGCCGCGCTGCACCTTCTGGCCGCGCTGGACATTGAGCTCACCGGCATGGCCATAGACGGTGACGGTGCCGTCGTCGTGGCGGACAAGCACTGCGTTGCCGAGTTCCTTCAGGCTGCTGCCGGAATAGATGACGACTCCGTTTTCGGCAGCCTTGATCGGCGTTCCTTCCGGTACCGAGATGTCGATTCCGTCATTGCGGTTGCCGTCGACATTGGCACCGTAGCCGGCGATGACCGCGCCGCGCACCGGCCAGCGATACTTGCCGATGCCCGTCGATTCCGGCGCATCTTCCGTCACGTCGGTCTTGGCGGCCGCCTCGTTGATCGACACGGTCCTGACCGGCGGCTGATAGGCTTCCGGCTTCTTCTCCACGGCTTCGACCGCCTTCTTCGCTTCGGGTACGGAGGCGGTGACGGTCTTGTCGGGCGCGCTTGCCTTTCCGCCGGGCAGCGTCAGCTTCTGGCCGATGCGGATGGACGCGGTCTCGAGGCCATTCGCCTGCTTGAGAGCGTCGATGGACACGCCGGTCTCGCGCGAAATCTTGGCAAGCGAATCGCCGGGCTTCACCTCATAGACGCCTCTTGCCCCACCTTCGCCGGTGTTGGCGACCTTGGAGGGCGTCTCGCCGGAAGAGGTCAGAGACTTGTCACGGGTCGAGGGCGTCGTCGGAAGGATGGCGACATTCTGGCTGGAATTGCGATTGGGATCGGGCAGCTTGCCATCCGTGTTCAACGTTCCGTCCGCAGCCGCCTTCGCGATGCTGCCGGTCGAGCTGAATGTGGGGATGACGATCTTGCGTCCCGGTTCGGCATCCGCCGCCCGCTTGAGGCCGTTCGCCTTCAGGATTTCCTTTTCCGGAACACCATAGCGATTGGAGAGCGTCGCAACGCTTTCGCCCTGGCGCAGCGTGACGACGGGAGCATTCGCCGTCGACCAGCCGGCCTTGCCGGGAGCGACAGTACCCGTCACCAGCGCGTCGCCATCGTCGTCGCTGACGATAGGGGCTGGCTTCTGACGGGCCGCAGGCATCGGCTGGGCCATGGCGACCTCGCGCTCGACCGGCCTTGCGGCATTTGTCGGCTCGGCAAGGGCGCCGCGCTGGACGCTCATCGGAGTGGACGCAAGGCGCGTTCCCGATCCGCCATTCGTCGCCGTATCGATCGGCTCGTATGAGATGCCGCCGGGCTGCTGCGGATAAGGCTGATTGTACGACTGGCCCGGATCGTTCATGGGCGCGGCGGATGCGACCATCCCGCCACCATTTACATCGCCGCGGGGAACCGGAGCATTCGAACCGAAAAGCGTCCGACGCGGGATCGAGTTGGTGGTGATATTATCAGAGCTCGAGAAAATCCCGTTGAACCGGGAAGCATCGGAGCTACAGCCTGCTGCCGTGCCCGCCAGCAGAGCCACCACAAGGAGACGGCTCGCTGCCTTACCAAAACTCGGCGATACACTCTTACGCATGACACTACCCAATCGGTACGCTACTTGAAGTGTCCCGATTAAAGCGCGTTAGAGTTACCGCCCGGTTAAAACCGGCTCATACCATCGGAAATTTTGGCAATTCAATAACCATGGACATCCCGGCAGGCTCGCTGCGGATGCAAGAGCCGGCTGCCGGGACCGGTAAAATCTAAAAAAACCGATTGCATTATGCAGTTTCAGTAATTTGCAACATACATCGAATTTGCGCGCGAAATGCGGCCGCTCAGCCGGGCGGCATTCTCGAATTCGTATTGCCCAGGCCGATAGACGGCGGGCGGCGCTTCCTGACGCACCAATTCCCCGACAGCCTCCGGCAGATCCGATGCGCTCACATCCGCGTCTGCTATTCTCTCGCTGTAGGCTAGCGAGCGAAGGGCGGCGACGGCGATCTCCCTCGTGCCGGCATAGCGCGGGCTCTGCTGATCCTGCGGCTGGAGGCTGTCGTAATATTCGATATAGGTGCGGTAGTAGGTCTTGTGATCGCCTTCCGCGAGGTATTTGCCGAAGGCTGCATTTTCGCGCGCCGCAAGGGCGGGCGACGGGATGTTGTTGCGCTCGTCCTCGGTCAAAGGTGGAAGCCTGCCCCCGTCGGAGGCTTTGCTGCCGCTCAACACGAGCACCGCATCAACGGATAAAGATATGCGCGACGCCGGATCGTAGAAGCCTCCGGGTCCCTGTTTCTGTTCCGCCGGCTCCGCCGCTTCCTCCGCCGTCTTTCCGGCGGCTCTGCTGGCAAGCTGCAAAAGATGGTCCCCGGTATGATTACCGGCAATCCTGCTCGTGACCTGCATTCCGATCTCCGTCGGAGCGCGCCGGCCTGGAATGAATGCAGGCATCGGGCCGCTCAGCATGGAAAAACGCTATCGCTGAAACCGGTCTATGCCTCGAACCTTGCGCGAAGCTTGCAATGGTTAACAAAAGGTTAACGCGCGCGAATGTTGATGGGAGATTACGTGATTTGGGAAAGAGCGCGTCAGAGAGCCTGCGCGAGATGCGGCACGATCGGCAGATAAGGCACTTCGAACAGATCTTCCCTGTCGAAGCGGCTTCCGGTCTTTACGAGCTTCAGCATCCGGCATTCGGTTTCGTCGATCATCACCGGCGCCAGCAGCATGCCGCCGGAGACGAGTTGTTCGGCGAAAAGCCTCGGAAGCGCGGGGAAGGCCGCAGTCACCAGGATGCGGTCGAAGGTCCCTTCGCCCGGCATGCCGGCACTTCCGTCCGCCTGCCGTACGACGACGTTGCGAATGCCGGCCTTCTCGATATTCTGCTGGGCCTGAGTGACGAGCGTCTTGTAACGGTCGACGGTGAGCACGCGCTCCGTCATGCGCCCCATCACGGCCGCGGTAAAGCCGCTGCCCGTCCCGACCTCCAGGACGCGCTGACCGGCCTTCAGGTTCAGAAGATGGAGAAGGCGGACGGCCAGATCGACTCCTTCCATGAAGGAGCCGCAGTCGATCGGCAGGACCCGGCTCGCATAGGCGTCGCCCGCGAATTGCGGCGGAGCAAAGATGGTGCGGGGCGTCTGTTCGACAGCCGTCAGAAGTTCCAGGTTGTTGATGCCTTCACCGCGAAGCCTCAGTGCGAGGGCAGCAAAACCTTCCTTTTCGATGACGCGTGCCGTCAATCCGCACCTCCACCACTGAGTGTCTTCTGAACGCGATCGAGCACCGTGTAATCGGTGAGATCGAGCTTCAGCGGCGTCACGGATATCTTGTTGGCCTTCAGAGCATGGATATCGGTACCGGAGCGAAAATCGCCCTTCCGCTCGCCGAAGCGCAGCCAATAATAGGGAAAACCGCGGCCATCCGCACGCTCTTCGATGGAAAGGCCGAAGTCGAGTTTCCCCTGCGAGGTGACCTCGACGCCATCGACCTCTCCCGGACCGCAATTGGGAAAGTTGAGATTGAAGAACGTCCCATCCGGCAGATCGACATCGATCAGACGGCGGATGAGATCGGGAGCGTGGGTCTCCACCACCTCCCAGGGCACCACCCGTCCGCCGATATATTGGTAGGCCTGGCTCAGCGACATGGAGCGCACACCCTGCAGCGTGCCTTCGATCGCGCCGGCGATCGTGCCCGAATAGGTCACGTCATCGGCCATGTTGGCGCCGGCATTGACGCCGGAAAGCACCAGATCGGGCTTGCGATCCAGAACCTCGCGAACACCCATGATGACGCAATCCGTCGGCGTTCCGCGCAAGGCGAAATGCTTTTCCGCGACCTTGCGCAGGCGCAACGGCTCCGACAGTGTAAGCGAATGGGCAAGCCCGCTCTGGTCCGTCTCCGGTGCGACGATCCAGACGTCGTCCGTCAGCGTCCGCGCGATGCGTTCCAGAACCGCCAGGCCCTCGGCGTGGATTCCGTCGTCATTGGTCAGAAGTATGCGCATCCGTTTCCCGCTCCCGCTCTCAGGCGACCTTCTCGATCTTCTTCAAGCCGCCCATATAGGGAAGCAGGACCTCCGGAACCGTCACCGAACCGTCCTCGTTCAGGTAGTTTTCCATCACGGCGATCAGCGCACGGCCGACGGCCACGCCCGAGCCGTTCAGCGTGTGGACGAATTTCGTCGCCTTGTCGTCCTTGCCGCGATAACGCGCATTCATGCGTCGCGCCTGAAAGTCGCCGCAGACCGAGCACGACGAGATTTCGCGATAAGTGTCCTGACCCGGCAGCCATACCTCCAGATCGTAGGTCTTCTGCGCACCGAAACCCATGTCGCCCGTGCACAGCGTCATAATCCGATAGTGCAATCCGAGGCGCTTCAGGATCTCCTCGGCGCAGGCGGTCATGCGCTCATGCTCGGCGACCGAGCTTTCCGCATCGGTGATGGAGACGAGCTCGCATTTCATGAACTGATGCTGGCGCAGCATGCCGCGCGTATCGCGCCCGGCCGAACCCGCCTCCGAGCGGAAGCACGGGGTCAGGGCCGTAAAGCGCAGAGGCAGCTTGTCCTGATCGAGAATTTCCTCGCGCACTAGATTGGTCAGCGGGACTTCCGCGGTCGGGATCAGCCAACGACCGTCGGTCGTGCGGAAGAGGTCTTCGGCGAATTTGGGCAACTGGCCCGTGCCGAACATCGCATCGTCCCGCACCATCAGGGGCGGCTGCACCTCGGTATATCCGTGTTCCTGCGTGTGAACGTCGAGCATGAATTGGCCGAGCGCGCGCTCCAGCCGGGCAAGCTGCCCTTTGAGGATGGTGAAGCGCGCGCCCGCGATCTTTGCAGCGCCTTCGAAATCCATCCAGCCGAGGGCCTCGCCGATCTCGTAATGCTCGAGCGGCTTGTGGTTCCAGCCAGGCTTGCTGCCCCATTTCAGCTTTTCAACATTTCCATGCTCGTCTTCACCGACCGGTACGTCGTCCATGGGAATGTTCGGAATACGCGAAAGGGCGTCGTTGAGCTCGGCGGTGGCCTGACGCTCTTCCTCTTCGGCGGCCGGCAGAAGGGCCTTAATCTCCGCGACTTCCGCCTTCAGCTTCTCGGCACGCTCGCCGTCCTTCTGCGCCATCGCAGCGCCGATCTCCTTGGAGGCGGCATTACGGCGCGACTGCATGTCCTGCGCCTTCTGGATGACTGCCCGGCGCTTCTCGTCCAAAGCCATCAGCGATGCGGAAAGCGGCTCCGCGCCACGTTTCACCAGAGCGGCGTCGAAGGCTTCGGGGTTCTCGCGTATCCATTTGATGTCAAGCATTGTCTTACCAGGCGTTGATCGGGTTCGTGCCCTCGCCCGGCAGCGCCTGATGGAAACGCAAGTTACGTCAAGCCTTGTCGGCTTCTCCGGACGTTGCCGCTTCCGCCGCATTCGTCTCTGCGAGTGCGCTTTCCGCCCGCTGCCGTTCGATGAGTCGGGCCGTATAGATGGAAATCTCGTAGAGAAGGATGGTCGGCAGTGCAAGACCGATCTGGGAGATCGGATCCGGCGGCGTCAGAATTGCAGCGGCGACGAAGGCGATGACGATCGCGTATTTCCGCTTTTCCACAAGGGTCTGCGATCCGATCAACCCGGCCCGGACGAGCAGAGAAGCCACTACAGGCAACTGGAAGACGAGGCCGAAGGCGAAGATCAGCGTCATGATCAGGCCGAGATATTCCGAAACCTTCGGAAGAAGCTGGATGGAGACTTCGCCCTCGCCCCCGCCCTGCTCCATGGCCAGGAAGAACCACATCACCATGGGCGTGAAGAAGAAATAGACGAGTGCCGCGCCGATGAGGAAGAGGATCGGCGACGCGACCAGGAACGGCAGGAAGGCCGCACGCTCGTTCTTATAGAGACCGGGCGCCACGAACTTGTAGATCTGCTGCGCGATCACCGGAAAGGCGATGACCAGCGCGCCGAACATCGCAACCTTGATCTGGGTGAAGAAGAATTCCTGCGGCGCCGTATAGATCAGCTCGACGTTACGATGCGTCAGGCCGGCCCAGTGAACCGACCACTTGAACGGCAGGACGAGCAGGTTGAAGAGCTGCTTGGCGAAATAAAAGCAGACGAGAAACGCGACGAAGAACGCACCGACAGCCCACATCAGACGCCGGCGCAGTTCAATCAGGTGCTCCATCAGCGGCTGGGGCTTGTCCTCGATATCGCCGCTCATACCTGATCCTTCTTCGTCTTGCGCGCCGTCGTCCTGGCCGCATTCACTTTAACGTTATCCGCCTTTGCCTTCGATCTTGCAGAGCGGGTCCCGGTCTTTGCCGCGGCCGTCTTCGAAACATCCGCAGTCTCGCCGGCGGGTGCTGCCTTTGCCGGCTTTGCGCTCTTGGCAGCCGTCCTTTTTACCTTCGTCCCCTTCACAGGCTCGGCGGCGACGAGGCCGGACCCTGACGCAGCAGCTTCAGCTTTGACCGGCGCAGGCGGCGTTGCCGCAGCCGGCGCTTGCACAGCGACGGGCGCCGGCGCCTCCTGCTCGGCAGTACCGGCGACAGCGCCAGGTGCGGTCATGTCGACCGGCCCCGCCTCGGGCTGCGACAATGTCGAAGCCTGCGGCGATGACGCGCTGCTTACGGTCTTCTGAAGATCCGACTTTATCTCGCTGCCCATCTGCCGCAGCGGATTGACCGCCTCGCGGATGGTGTTCATCGGATTCAGGCTTTGCGCGTCGTTGATCGTCTTGCGGACGTCATCGAGATCGGCTTCCCGCAACGCTTCGTCGAACTGCGTACGGAATTCGCTCGCCATTCCCCGCATCTTCGAGGTCATGCGGCCGAACGCACGCAGCATCGGCGGAAGATCCTTGGGGCCAACCACAAGGATCAATACGATCGCGATAACAAGAATTTCACTCCAGCCGACTTCCAGCATGGGGCAGCGTCCTCAACGGGCCGCGGACCTTGACGGTCGCGCCCGCATGCTGATCATTTCGTTTCGTCGGCCTTGTGTTCGACGGTCTTGCCGTTGTCGGTCGCTGCGGCCGCTTCCTCGTCGGTCATGCCCTTCTTGAAGTTCTTGATGCCTTTGGCGACATCGCCCATCAATTCCGGAATCTTGCCGCGGCCGAACAGCAGCAGCACCACTGCCAGAACGATCAGCCAATGCCATATGCTGAAAGAACCCATTCTACGTACTCCCTTTGGTACAGTTGCCCCGATGTAAGACGTTCAACCGTCTTTTTCAAACACTAGTATGTCTCGCTCGTTAACGGAAAGCGTGACCTCGCGCAATCCGTGACTGAGCTGATCCGCACGAATGCGTGCGCGGACCGGCTGGTCCCAGCCTGGAATCGCGAGCGTGAGCAATTCCACCACGCCGAGAAACCGCCGCGACAATATGCGCGCCGGCAGACGGCCGGCATTTTCCGAGACGTGCAGCCCCGACAGGCGCACCGCAACGCGGACTTTCTGCCCATCGGAAAAATTCCGTCCCGGCACATTGCCGAGCGGCGTCTCGACCACGCCTGCACGCACCTGACCGGAGAACTCGTTGATCTCCGAAAAGAAAGCGGCGGCGAAGATATTCTTCGGCGCGAGGTAGAGCTCTTCGGCGGTGCCCACCTGAACGAGATTTCCGTCCTTCAGAAGCGCGATGCGGTCGCCCATCCGCATCGCTTCCTCCGCGTCATGCGTGACGACGATGGCAGTCGCCCGCGATTCCCGCAGGATCGCCAGCGTGTCGGCGCGGATGGAATCCTTTAACCGGGAATCAAGGCCGGAAAACGGCTCATCCATCAGAAGAACGGCGGGCCGCGGCGCCAGCGCCCTGGCAAGTGCGACGCGCTGCTGTTCGCCGCCCGAAAGCACATGCGGATACTTCTCGGCGTAGTGCGACAAACCCACGCGTTCCAGCGCAAGCTGCGCCTCGGCGGCGGCGTCCGCCTTTGCCATCGCGGTCAGTCCGAAGCGGACATTGTCCAGGACGGACATATGCGGAAACAGCGCGAAATCCTGGAACATCAAGCCGACGCCACGCTTCTCCGGCGGTAGGAAAACCGACGGGCCGGCGATCTCGCGGTCATTCAGCAGGACCCTGCCGCTCGCCTGCGCCTCGATCCCGGCGGCGATCCTGAGCAACGTCGTCTTGCCCGAGCCGGAAGGACCAAGCAGACAGAGGACCTCCCCCGGCTCGGCGCTCAGCGAAATGCCGCGGATCGTTTCCTTGCCGTGATAGCTATGATGGATATCCTCGAATGCCAGGCGCGCTGCAAAAGTCACCGCCGAAGCCCGCCGCGCCTCGATATCGTTGGAGCCTGACGGGTCGGAAGCCATGTATTCCTTGCCAATCCCTGCCGCCCGGGCGCATCGCCCGCACGGCACCGCAAAATTCCGATAAGCTTCCGCTATTCGTCTTCTTTTCCGCCCGGTGTCAAGAGGCCCAGTTCCTCGAGGTCGAACTGGGTGATCGGATCCTCGTCCTCGGCAAGTTCGTCTTCGGCGAGCGGCATCGGCACCTGGAAATTGGCGGGGATGCGTCCTGAGAGAAGGCCTGCCCCCTTGAGTTCGTCCAGCCCGGGCAGGTCACGCAGTTCCTCCAGGCCGAAATGATCGAGAAAATCCTTCGTCGTGCCGAAGGTCACGGGGCGGCCGGGCGTCCGGCGGCGGCCGCGAAAGCGAACCCAGCCAGCCTCCATCAGAACGTCCAGCGTTCCCTTGGAGGTCTGGACGCCGCGGATATCCTCGATCTCCGCGCGCGTGACCGGCTGATGATAGGCGATGATCGACAGGACCTCGAGCGCAGCGCGCGACAATTTGCGCACCTCCGTCTCGTCGGTGCGGATGACGAAGGAAAGGTCCGGCGCCGTGCGGAATGCCCAGTGATCGTCTACCCGCACCAGATTGACGCCGCGACCGGAATAGAGGCTCCTCAGCTCCCGCATGACATGCTGCACGTCGACGCCCACCGGAAGCCGGTCGGCGATGTAGTTTTCGGAAACCGGATTGGCGGAGGCAAAGACCAGCGCCTCCGCGATACGGGCGGCTTCGTGCAGGCGGCGCGGATCGACGACGGTGGCTTCGTCGGCGGCGCCCTCTTCCCTGTTCGAGGTTTCAGTCACCGTCCGCAGCCTCTTCCTCGCGCGGCGCGTCGGCCCGGTTGCTCCGGCGCAGATAGATCGGCTGGAAGGCGCCCTCCTGCCGGATTTCCACCCGCCCCTCGCGCACCATTTCCAGCGAGGCCGCGAAGGAGCTCGCGATCGCGGTCGCCCGCTCCGACGGATCGGTCATGTAGCGCAGAAGGAAATGATCCAGAGCGGTCCAGTCGTCCATGACGCCGATCAACCGGTAAAGTACCTCGCGTGCATCGGCAAGCGACCAGACGCTGCGCTTTTCGATTGTCACCTGGGTTACGGCATGCCTTTGCCGCAATGAGGCATAGGCGTTGAGCAGGTCGTACAGCGTGGCGTCGAAACCCGAACGCCGTTCGGTCGGGATATGCTCCGGCGCGCCGCGCGCGAAGACATCCCGGCCAAGACGGTTTCGATTGATCAGCCGGGTGGCGGCGTCACGCATAGCCTCGAGACGCTTCAGCCGGAAAGCTAGACTTGCGGCCATTTCCTCGCCCGAAGGGCCATCGTCCTTGACCTGGCGCGGAATGAGCAGGCGCGATTTGAGATAGGCGAGCCAGGCCGCCATGACGAGATAATCGGCAGCAAGCTCGATGCGCACCTGCCGTGCGCTTTCGACGAATGCGAGATATTGTTCGGCGAGCGCCAGCACGGATATGCGGGCAAGATCGACCTTCTGCGTCCGGGCGAGATGCAGCAGCAGGTCGAGCGGACCTTCGAAGCCGGCAATGTCGACGACGAGGCTTTCCTCATGCGTCCCGCGTGCGTCGCCATCCTGCCACAGCTGGTCCATCGGCGCCTCGTCGGGCCGTTTGGCTTTCTGGACCTTGCTGCCGCTTACCTGCACGGCGTCTCCTTGTTGTTCGCCTGGGGTTCAGGACCTAGACGGTAGCGAACATCGCATCGAACTCCTCGCGGAGCGCCTGCTCGTCGGCACCGTCTGGCGCCGGCAAGCCCGCTTTCGCCGCATCGGCGCGGCGCAGGCTTTCGCCCGACAGGACAGGCACATTCTCCGTCAAGGCTATCATTTCCTCCATGATGCCATGGCAATGCAACACCAGATCGAGCCCGGCAGCGATAATTCCGCGCGTGCGCGTCGCAATATCGCCCTTCAGCGCGTTCATCGACACGTCGTCGGACATCAGAAGGCCGTCGAAGCCGATATGCCCGCGGATGATCTCCTTCACCACCTTCGGCGACGTCGTCGCCGGGTTGTCGGGATCGATCGCGGTAAAGACGATATGGGCCGACATGCCCATAAGCTCGTCCTTCATCCGGCGGAACGGCACGAAATCGCAGGCTTCGAGCTCGGCGCGCGAGGCATGAACCATCGGCAGGTCATGATGGGAATCGACCATGGTGCGGCCGTGGCCCGGAATATGCTTCATGACCGGCAGCAGGCCGCCGGCCTTCAACCCTTCCGCCGCGGCCTTGCCCATGGCGGAAACGACCTCCGGTTCGCGCCCGTAGGCCCGGTTTCCGATGACGTCGTGGACGCCCGGAACCGCGACGTCGAGAACGGGCAGGCAGTCCACGTTGACGCCGAGCCGCGAAAGATCGAAGGCGAGAAGCCGCGACATCAGCCAGGCAGCGCGCAGCCCCTGCTCCGGATCGCGCCCGTAAATCGCGCCAAGTGCGGCCGCGTTCGGATATTGCGGCACATGCGGCGGCTTTATGCGCTGCACCCGCCCGCCTTCCTGGTCGATCAGAACGGGGATATCGCTGGTCCCTCCGACAGTCTCCCTGAGCGCCGCGGTAAGGTCCGCGACCTGCGCCGGTTCGGCGATGTTGCGGCCGAAGAGAATGAACCCCCAGGGACGCTCGTTGCGGAAGAAGGCTTTCTCGTCTTCGGTGAGTGCCAGGCCTTTACAGCCGGAAATGAAGGATTTTGATTCGCTCATGACTGAAATCATACGGCTTCGCTCATGAAAGGCGAAGCGAAGCGCAGAAGGCATTCACAACAAAGACCGCCGCAGAACGGGAAAAGGCGCAGGTCTCCCCCGCGCCTCTTGCAACATGTTCGGTCTCGCAAACGTTCCTACCTCGTCACCAGGCAGCTTCCGCCGGCGCTCTTGTATCGCGAGCAGAGAGCATTCGCCTCTTCGCGCGATCCTGCCGGGATGCGGACACGGAAGTAAGTCCCCCTGCCCGCGATATCCGCACGCCGGATGTCCACCCCGCGTCCGCCGATGACATTCGCGAAACGCGAAGAGAGACTGTCGTAGGACTTCTGCGCCTCCGCCTCGGAAGGAAGGGAGGCGATCTGGATGACATATCCACCCGGGTTGGCGGTTGCCGGTTCCGCAGCCGGCGCCTGGGCAGCAGGCGCGGGTTCCGCCCGTGCCGTCTGCTGGCCCTCACCATCGCGGACATTGCCGCGCTCGGTGACGGTGCCGACGACGGTCACCGGCTGGTCGACGGGGCGCGACACCGGAACGGGGGTATTGCCGGCGTTGGCCGGAGCCTCGGCATTCGCCCCGATCGTCGTGGTCTTGACGACACGGACCGGAGCGTTTCCGTCGGCATTGCCGTTGGCGGGAGCGGTCTCTCCGGATGGCGGAACAGAAGTGCCAGGTTCAGCGCTCAGCGGCGTTTCGCCGCCGGCGGGGGCCGATATGTCCGTCTGACCGGCTGCCGGAGGCAGCGCCTCGTCCATAGCCGGTGCTGCAAGCCGGCTGCCCGGCGGCGTCTGCGGGTCTGCTGCCGCGACTTCGGTTTCCGGCTGCGTCACGGTCTCCTCGCGAGCGACGAGCGTTCCGTCCGGCTTGACGATCATAGTCCTGACCTTACGCGGCGATACGACGGGCGTCCTGTCGTCCCCGGTATTGTTCGCTGCCGGATCGTCCACGCCGGGCAGAAGGCGGTCATCATCGTCTCCGGTGGAGGCGACGTCTTCTTCCGGGCTATCCATCGGCAGGGCTTCCGGTGTAAGCGTCCGCTGCACGACGTCGACGGGTTCCTCCGTCGTCGTCACCAGTTGCTCCTGCTGCGGCGTGGCTTCAGAGGAACCGGCGACACGGTCATAGACCGCCTTGTCCTGGTTCGGCACGGTCTTACCGCCCTTTTCCTCCGGCACGACCTTTACCGGGTCCTTGTCGGCCATGATGATCCGCGGTTCGCCGGAGCCGAGCCCCGTACCGGTTCCCGACATCCAGGCATAGACGCCGGCACCACCCAGCAGGAAGACGACTGCAGCGGCTGCCGCAATCAGCATGCCCTTTCCGCGCCGTTCGCCGTCGTCATCCGCACCGTTCACGTATTCCTGTCCGGATTGATGCGGATCGACGGGAATTGCCGCGCGCTCAGGCTGATTGAGCGACCGGCGGAAATCCTCCTCCAGCGCCCGTTCGAACTCGTCCAGCGCTCCATCTCCATCCGATGCGTTCTGCGTCGAGGCAAGCGAGGGAGCTGCGCCATTGGAGGCCGCTTGCGACTGGGATCCACCATTTACCGGCGTGGCGAAAAGCTGCGCCATTTCCGCATCGATGTCGAGATCGTAGTCGGGCTGATAGGCCGGCTTTTCCTTCTCGACCGTCGGCAGTTGCGGAACGTTGAGATTCGTTACGGGCGCAACGCTCTCCTCGGTATCCGCGATCATCGCCGGATCGAAGGGAAGAACGCTGTCGTCCGCCTTTTCTTCAACCGGAACCGCAGCAGCCTGAACGGGCGCGACAACTGAGGCCGGTGCCGGGGGATCACGGCGCTCCGCAACCGGGGGCGCAGCCGGCTTGTCCTCGATGCCGAAGTCCGCCGGGTCGAGGTTGAGATCCATATCGGAAAGATCGATCTCGAAACTGTCGAATTCGGGTTCCGGTTTCTTTGCTGCAGCGGCCGGCGCCTCGGCAATCGGCTTCTCGGCCGGAGGCTGGGGAACGGGTTCCGGCGCGAAAACCGTGCTGGCCGGCGCCGGGGTGCTCCTGAAGGCTACGGGCGTGGCCCGACCGAAGGGGACGCTCGACTGGCCGCGCCAGCTTTCGCGCGGTCCTTCGCCCGCATCCGCCTCGGACGGCAAATGCGCAGGCGGCACGGGAAAGCGTTCGACCTCGGCAAGAAGATCATCGAGATCGTAAGCGTCGTTCGTTGCCGCAGCAGGCGCGACCTCGTAGGTCTCCTCGGGCTGAAACCCCGCATCCCGACCGTCGGCGTTCTGAGGGATCCAGCTCTGCGCGATTTCGCCGCTCTCGGCGGAATGCACCGGCTCGGCGGCGAAATGCGGCTCTGCGTCGGTATAGGCGGGCTCGACAAGGAAGGGTTCGTTGCCCGTCCGATCGGAAACCGCCTGAAAATCATCCGGCCATGCGCTAATTCCCGGCTCGGCATCGCTCTCGGAAAGCTCGGACGATGCGGTCTGCTCTTCGACGAAGAATGCGTCCGCCGGCATGGGCTCCAATTGTGACCAAAGGGCCGGCGGGTTCTCGTCATGTGCCGCCGCCGCGGCGTGCGCCGGCAAGGCGGCACTTACGGCGGCATCAGCCTCGATCTCGGGCACGTAGGCGTCGGTTTGTTCCGGCGCGAGGCCCGGCTCAGACCCGGCGGCATCCGCCGTGAACGAAGCAGCTTCGTTATATTCGTCGGTGTGAGTTGGTTCGAATTGAACCTCCGGCGAACCGGCAAAAAGTTCGTCGCCGATCGACAGTTCGAGCTCGCGTTCGAGATCGTCGGCGGCCGATGCCAACGGATCGTCCGAAGCGTCGGCGGGCTGAAGACCGAGGAAAACCGGCTCCCGCCGATCGGATTCCACGGCTTCTTCTTCGAAACGCGGCCGCGAATGGTCCTTCGAACCGATATCCGCCTGGTATCCGCTCACGACCGGTGGCTCAATATCGGCCGCCTCTTCGCTCTCGGGCATAGCGGGCGCATGGTCTGCAGTTTCCGGCTCGACAGATGCGAATTCCGGCGGAAAATCGTCCGACCGGACTTCGAGCGCAATTCCGTCCTCAATGGCGGCATCGTCCCGCGCGGCCTCGTCGGAAAGACCTTCGTCGCGGAACGCAGGCTGATAATCGAGGGTTTCCGGTCCCGCGTGAAACTCCGCGGCTTCGGCTTCATGTGCGGCGGGCTCTTCCGCAGGAGGCTTTATCTCGGGAGCGGACACATGCTCTACGGGATCGAGATTCGGCGCGTCGTAAAGCTCGAACTCACGCATCAGCTCGTCTTCGAGAGCAAAGATCGGCTCGTTGCGCTGAGGTGGATACTGGTCCGGGTCGCGGACGATCTGTACGGGCTGTGTCGGGCGCGGTTCATAGCCGACAATGCGGGCAAGCTCGCTCAGCGGATCGTCGTCCGCCAAGAGATCCGTGTCAGCGGTCCCGCTTCGCGCGAAGTTCTTGTCTGCCATGTTTTTCCACTCACAAAGCTACAAATTACGCGTCTGCCAGCTTATTGTGGGGAAATGGTGACGTTATCTCATCTCGTCCGGCGCAGCAGTGCCTGTAATGGACAGACCCGACTTCAGAATAGATGCGACAGCATGCACCAGCCCAAGTCTGGCAATACTCAATTGTCGGTTTTTAACGTTAACAAATCGTAATTCAGGTAATTCCTTGCCTTTATTCCAGTGTCCGTGGAAGGCGCTGGCAAGATCATAGAGGTAAAAAGCGATGCGATGCGGCTCCTGCGCCAGTGCAGCGGCCTCGATCACGCGAGGATATTCTGCGAGCTTGGCAAGCAACTGAAGTTCGTTCGGATCCGAGATGCTTCCGGACACTGCAGCCGCAAGATCGAGGCCGCCGATGTCGAGGTCGGGAAAGGCCTCCTGCGCCTGCCGGAAGACCGACATGCAACGTGCATGTGCATATTGCACGTAGAAGACCGGGTTCTCCTTCGACTGCTCGGTCACCTTGGCGAAATCGAAATCGAGCGGTTCGCTGTTCTTGCGGTAGATCATCATGAAGCGGACCGGATCGCGCCCGACCTCGTCGACCACCTCGCGCAGGGTCACGAAATCGCCCGAACGTTTCGACATCTTCACCGGCTCGCCCTCACGGAAGAGCTTCACCAGTTGGCAGAGAAGAACGGTGAGCTTGACCTTGCCTTCCGAAACGGCCCGCGCGACCGCCTCCAGCCGCTTGACATAGCCGCCATGATCCGCGCCGAGCACGTAGATCATCTCGCTGAAACCGCGGTCGAACTTGTCCTTGAAATAAGCAACGTCGGCGGCGAAGTAGGTATAGGAACCGTCGGACTTGATCAGCGGGCGATCGATATCGTCACCAACCTCGGTGGAGCGGAAAAGCGTCTGCTCGCGATCTTCCCAGTCCTCCGGCAGCTGCCCCTTCGGCGGCGGCAGGACGCCCTTGTAGACATGCCCCTTGAAGGTCAGGTCGTTGATCGCCGTGCGGATCGGCGCGCCATTGCCGGCATGCAGCGTCCGCTCGGAGAAGAAGACGTCGTGGGTGACGTTCAGCGCGGCAAGGTCTTCCTTGATCATCACCATCATCGCGTCGATGGCCTTGTCGCGAATGATCGGCAGCCACTTGTGTTCCGGCATGGCCCTGAGGCTGGTGCCGTATTCGGCCGCCAGTGCCTCGCCGACAGGAACGAGATAGTCGCCGGGATAGAGGCCGGGCGGAATCTCGCCGATGTCCTCGCCGAGCGCCTCGCGATAGCGCAGGAACACGGAACGCGCCAGAACGTCCACCTGCGCGCCGGCATCGTTGATGTAATATTCCTTGGTCACGGTGTAGCCGGCGAAGGCGAGAAGGTTGGCGAGCGTGTCGCCGACGACGGCGCCGCGGCAATGGCCGACATGCATTGGACCCGTCGGATTGGCGGAGACATATTCGACATTGACCTTGTGCCCGGCCCCAAGCGAGCTGCGGCCATAATTCGTGCCGGCTTCGATCATATCGGTCAGGATTTTCTGCCAATAGGCGACGGAAACGCGGACATTGATGAAGCCCGGCCCCGCAACGGAGACTTCGGCGACTTCCGGATCCTTTTTCAGCTCGCTCACGATCAGATCGGCGAGCGCGCGCGGATTGAGCCCGAGCGGCTTCGCAAGCACCATGGCAGCGTTGGTGGCGACATCGCCGTGGCTCGGATCACGGGGGGGTTCGACGCCGATACGTCCGAAATCGAGTTCGGAACGCTTTTCGCGCACAATTTCAATTTGTTCGAGTGCGTTCTTAACTCTGTTTTCGAAATCGGTAAAAAGATTCATCTGCTCCATCCGGGCGTCTGCCGAATAACAAAATCACTCTCAAAGTGAGCGCGCACTTTAAAAGTGACTTCAAGCTCGCACATGGCGATAGGATCTACTGCATTCGCGCAAGGACCGGATGCCGGCACATGCGCGCTTATAGAGGTCGGCGGCTGACTAACGCAATTCCGGGGTATGGTCAAACAGTCGTCGGTGCGTGTTCACGGCGAAATTGTCGGTCATACCGGCGAGATAGTCGCCGACATGGCGCGCCTTTGCCGGCTCGGGCATTCCGGCAAGGCAGTCCACCCAATGATGGCCCTGCATCAATTGCGGGTCCTTCATGAAGGCCTCGAAAAGGTCCGTTACGATCTTTGCCGCATTGGCGCGCACGCGCATCACTTCGGGATGGCGGTAGATTCGGGTGAAAAGCAGCTTTTTGATCGCCTTGTCCGTTGATGCCATCTCCTCGGAGAAGGTTGCCATGACCCTGCCCGCCTGGCGCACGTCGGAGGCGCTTTGCGGCCGCACATCCCGGATCGCCTCCTGTGCGTAGCCGATCACATCCTCCACCATCGCGGTAATCTGGCGGCGCATGATCTCGTGGGTGAAGCGGGTCGGCTCGAGTGCCGGATAACGATCGCGCACTTCGCCCATCAGGCCGACGAGGAACGGTACCTCCTCCAGCATCTCGAAGGTGAGATAGCCGGAGCGCAGGCCGTCATCGATATCATGGGTATTGTAGGCGATGTCGTCGGCGATCGCGGCCACCTGCGCCTCCAGGCTCGCATAGCTTGCGAGCTCGAGGTCGTCGAGCGCGCAATAATCGAGGATCGGCTGCGGTACGGGGCCACGCGTACCTTCTCCATCCGGTGTCAGAAGCGGACCATTGTGCTTCACCAGGCCTTCGAGGCTCTCCCAGGTCAAATTGAGGCCGTCGAACTCCGCATAGCGGCGCTCGAGCTTCGTCACGATGCGCAGCGACTGGGCATTGTGGTCGAAGCCGCCATGCGGTTTCAGCACTTCGTCCAGAGCATCCTCGCCGGTGTGGCCGAACGGCGTGTGTCCGAAATCGTGGACGAGCGCCACGCCCTCGGCAAGGTCCTCGTCGAGGCGAAGCGCGCGGGCCAGCGCGCGGGCGATCTGGGCGACCTCGATCGTATGCGTCAGGCGTGTCCGGTAATGGTCGCCGTCGGCCCCGATGAAGACCTGCGTCTTGTGCTTGAGCCTGCGGAACGCCGTCGTATGGACGATCCTGTCGCGGTCGCGCTGGAATTCCGAGCGGGTCAGGCTGCCGCTCTCGGCATAGAAGCGGCCACGGCTCGACCAGGGATCCGCCGCATAGATCGCCCGCTCTCCGGCACCAAAACCCAGCGCATGTCTGTCCAATGTCATTCGTCACCTGCGTGGCGACGCCCCATTGACGTCGCCTCAATGCCTTCATACCTATAGTGTGCACAGCAGCAGGGCGCGCCGCAAGGCGGGCGGATTCAATCCTGCGCGATCAGTGATTTATCATGCTGAGCGCACGCAGGACTTCCGCGAAGACGGTATTCTTGGCTGCGAAGTGCAAAGCGATTCTCTCCGGATCTTGACCCCGGCAGGAGGCAGACATGACCGATAAAAGCGTAACCATCTCCGATGCGGCCGCCAAGCGCATTTCAGCGATTCTCGGGACCGATCCCGGCAAGAACGCCATGCGCGTCTCCGTGGAAGGCGGCGGCTGTTCCGGTTTTTCCTACAAGTTCGATCTGGTCGATGCGCCGGAAGACGACGATCTCGTCCTGGAAAAAGGCAACGCCAAAGTTTTCATCGACCAGCTTTCCCTGGTCTATATGGACGGCTCGGAGATCGATTTCATCGACAATCTGATGGGCCAGTCCTTTCAGATCCGCAACCCGAACGCAGTGGCAAGCTGCGGCTGCGGCACCAGTTTTTCGATCTGATCTCTGTCCACAGCGTTTTCACCCTGCCGTTTGTCAAAGCAGGCGGCAGGGACTAGAACGATACGCGTGCCCTTAGACGCCAGAACGAGAACGCCGATGAAGATCGCCACCTGGAACATCAACGGCGTTCGCGCCCGCATCGACAATCTCGTCGCGTGGCTGAAGGAATCCGCTCCCGATATCGTTGCGCTGCAGGAAATCAAGACGGTGGACGAGGGCTTTCCCCGCAGCGAGATAGAGGCGCTCGGCTATCATGTCGAAACCCATGGGCAAAAGGGTTTCAACGGCGTCGCCCTGCTCTCCAGGATCAGGCCGGACGAAATCAATCGCGGACTTTCCGGCGGCGACGGGGACGAGCAGTCCCGCTTCATCGAGGGCGCCTTCTCGACGCCCGGCGGAGCAATCCGTGTCTGCTCCATCTATCTGCCGAATGGCAATCCTCCCGGCGATCCGGTGAAATATCCCTACAAGCTTGCCTGGATGGAGCGGCTGATCGCTTTTGCCGAAGACAGGCTGAAATTCGAGGAGCCGCTGGTTCTCGCCGGAGACTACAACGTCATTCCCGAACCGCACGACTGCTTCGACGTCAAAGCCTGGGAGAACGACGCGCTTTTCCTGCCGGCGACGCGCGCGGCGTTCCGCAGGCTGGAAAACCTCGGCTTCACGGACGCGGTCCGCGCCACGAGCGATGCCGTGCCGCTCTATTCCTTCTGGGACTACCAGGCCGGATGCTGGCCGAAGAACAAGGGTATCCGCATCGACCATCTGATGCTGTCGGCTGAAGCGTCCGACCGGCTGCGGTCGACGGCCATCGAAAAGCATGTGAGAAACTGGGAAAAGCCGTCGGACCATGTTCCGGTGGTGGCGACGTTCGATTTCGCGGCGTAGCTCTCAGAAAAGCCGTTATTCGCCGCCGCCGTTGACGCGGATGTCCTGGGCAAGCGCAATGGCTGTGCGGCGCTCGTCCTCATTGGCGATCGAGAACGCCTGCTCCTGCATTTCCTGCAGCCAGGGCCTGTCCTTCGGTGAACAATGGTCGAGCGCCGCCGTCATGAAGGCAAGGCCGCGAGCCGTCTGACCTTCCTGGAAGATGACGTTGCCGAAGACGGCCATGGCGCCGGCATGGCCGTTCTTTCTTGCCCGGTTCAGCCACTTCTTCGCCTGATGGACACTTGCCGAACCGCCCTCGCCGGCCAGCATCATGCGGGCGAGCTGGAATTGCGCCTCAGGAATGCCGAAGGCGGAAGCGGCCTGGAAATAGAGCTGGCGGGCCTGTCCGAGATCCATGGAGACCGGACTGCCCGGAATTCCGCGGCGATAGTAGCCTGCAAGCGAAACCAGCGCATTGGCGAAATAGCCGGTGTCCTCCGACCCCGGCTCCACGCCTTCGTTGGCGATCTCGCTGTAGATCTTGAAAGCCTCGAAATCATTCTCGGCAACGCCGTCGCCGTCGGCATACATATTCGCCAGAGCCCACCGCGATCCGGTATGCCCTTTTTCGGCGGCATAGCGGTAAGCCTCGACCGCGTCGCTCTTGCGCCCCTTCTTGTAGGAGAAGAAGCCGAACTTGAAGAGATCGAAGGGACCGCTTTCCTTCGTGATGCCTGAATCGGGATCGAATGCGAGAGCCTGGCCCGCAGCGCCGTGGGACAGCGAAAGGCAAAGGCCCAGGACCACCAATTTCATCGGCACCAACTCGGACTTAAGCATCGTAAATACGTTCTTCCGCTATCATGCGCCGATCAGAGCCCCTGACAGACCGCACGCGGACTTGCATTATTTTGCCGGGCAGCGGGATCCGAACCGGATCGCGCCGAGAGCCATCCTGCCCATTGTCGCGACAGCCACCGCCAATCCGGTGCCGGGCACCGTCTGGCCGAGAGGAGAGCGTCGATGGAAAATACTGGCTCATCGTTTCCTTGAACGCGACAATTGAACGCGCTTTTCGTTGATCTATCGCTGCTCCCCGTTTGTGGCGGGAAATGGACAATACGATCCTCGGCTGCTTGTGTAGCAAACCTTAGAAAAAAATGTGTTGCGATTCCGTCACAATACTCGACCTGCCGCTGTGATTTGAACGGGAATGCCACGAGGCGAAAAGGATTCGTTAACCTTACCGATTTCGCACCCGTCACATGACGGTTTCCCAAAGCAAAAAGGCCCGGCGCACGGGGCCGGACCTTCCTTCGGTTCACACGATCGATGGATCAGAATTTTACCTTGAGCGATGCGGTCAGCGCCGTCACGAGGTCGGTGCCGAAGTCGTAGCTCACGTCATCGCCGAAGACGACGCCGTTGCGCACCTCGACGCCCGACGAGCCGCTCGTGAGAATGCCGAGCGCGCCGCCAAAACGAAGCTCCACATGTTCGGTGGGCGTATAGGCGCCGCCGACACCAACGGTCCAGCTGTCGGTTTGGTGACCGACGCCGGTGCTGGTGCCGCGATCCCAGGTGAGGCTGGCAGCGCCGCTCCACTGCTCGTTGAATTTGTGGCCGATACCGCCGGATATCGTCCAACCGTCTCGGTAGAGCAGATCGAGCGAGGTTGCCTCCAGCGGACCGCCCGTGACACAGCTGCCCAGCCCGCGCAACGCGACGGGGCAGAAAGCGACGCTCTGCAGGCGGCTCCAGTTCGTCCACTTGACCGAGCCGAATGCCAGCCAGTCCGGAGCGATACCGCTCTGGAGCTTGAGCTCGATGACTTCAGGCATGGTGGCGGTGCCGAAGACGGGGGTCGCAACGCCGAAGAGACTGCGACGCGGATCGCCGGGCGGAAGGACGAATGCCGGAACTTCCGTCAGGTCGAGCGTGCCGGTAACGTCGCCGAGATCGACCTTGCTGTTGTAGACGAGGCTCGCGCGCATCGCGTATTCGGGAATTTCATAGGCGATACCGGCGCGCCAGCCGCCGCCGTCGCCCTCCATGTCCTCCAGCCTGCCGATGCCGGAAAATCCGAGCGGGCTCAGTCCGGGCAGCACGAGGGCGTCCTTGAAGCCGCCGACTTCCTGATAGAAGCCGCCGCCGATGATGCGCAACTGGCCGGGGCCGACATCGAACTTGTAGGAGCAGGTGCCGCCGTAATTGCGGCTGTAGACCTCGATCTCGGTGACGCTCTGGGCGCCCGCCCAGCCCGTGCCCGGATTGGAATGCGCTCCCCAGGGCTCCGAGTAGTCGATCATGCAATCGATCGCTTCGCCGATGCCCGCCTTCATGCCGATGCGCGGCACCGCGTAGTTTTCCGTTTCGTCCGCATCCGAGGAGAATCCGAGATCGTTCAGGTTTCCGTCCGTCGGATCGGTATCCCGGACGTTCTTCAACTTCCTCTTCGGCATCACATATGTGATCGATGAATCGAATATGAAGGGCGAGTTGTCGAACAGAAGGTCGATGTTGTATCCACCGCGCTCCAGACCGCCTGCCACGGCCTCTGTCGAAAGCGCAGCCGCAGCCAGGACAGCGAAACCGGACGCCAAGATTTTCTTCATTGATTCCTCCCCTAAAACGGCGGCCATGATCTGCGACCGCCGAACTCCGGAAGGAAGTATCAGAAAGCCTGCAGCGCTTTGCAAATCCAAGATTTCACGAGTGATTCTGCAATACAGTCATAAAAATTACGTAAGTTTTTCTTGAAGCCCCTCAACAATTCCAAGAAACGGACGAAATTTCCAAAACACCAAAGAACTTTACGCCACATAAAGAATATTTTTCTAAAGGCATTCAGTCCTGTCACATAAAAAACACAAACTGGAACTGATCGCGCGGGGATGAAAAAAGCCGCAACCGAGGTTCGGTTGCGGCCAGATACAGCGGCGGGACGCTTTATGGAGCCCGCGACAGTTGCTTTCGACAGAGAATCAGCCGGCTTCCGTCACCCGTGCAAGAGCGATCTTCAAGCTCGCAAGCTGCTGTTCCAGTTCCGTAAGACGTTCCCGTTCCGCCTCGACTATTTCGGGCTTTGCATTGGCCACGAACTTTTCGTTCGAGAGCTTGCCCTGGATCCGCCCGGCTTCGGCGGTGGTCTTCTCGATCGTCTTTTCGAGCCGCGCCTTTTCTGCCGACAAATCGATCAGACTGCCGAGCGGCAGGCAGGCAGTGGCCTCGCCGACGACGATCTGTGCCGCACCCTTCGGGGCCGCCTCCGCCAGAACGATGTTCTCCACGCGGGCAAGGCGGCGGATCGCCGATTCGTGCTGCTGCAGCCGCTTGCGGGTGAGCGCTCCCGCATCGACGACGACCAGCGGCGCCGTTGCCGCCGGAGGAACGTTCATTTCCGCGCGAACGGAGCGGATGCCGGAAACGAGATCGATCAGCCAGTTGATCTCGTCGGCAGCGCTCTCGTCGGCATAGGCCGGCGCGGGCCATTCCGCATGGCAGATGAGCCCGTCGCGCTCGCGGCCCTCGCCGGCGGTATGAGCCCAAAGCTCCTCCGTCATGAAAGGCATGAAAGGGTGCAGGAGCTTGTAGATCTCGTCGAGCACATAGGCGGCGCAAGCCTGCGATTCCGCCTTTGAGCCTTCGTCGTCGCCGCTGAAGACAGGTTTCAGGAGCTCGAGATACCAGTCGCAGAACTGGTTCCAGACGAAACGGTAAAGCGCGCCCGCCGCATCGTTGAAGCGGTAGCCTTCGATCGCCTCGGTAACGTCGCGCGCGGCGCGGGCAAGCTCGGTCAGAATCCAGCGGTTGATCGTCAGGCCGGCGGCCTCGGGAACGAATTGCGGGTCCGCTTTCACGCCGTTCATCTCGGCGAAACGCGTGGCGTTCCAGAGCTTGGTGCCGAAATTGCGGTAGCCAGCGACGCGGGCCGTGTCGAGCTTAACGTCCCGCCCCTGCGCAGCCATGATGGCGAGCGTGAAACGCAGCGCGTCTGCACCGTATTCGTCGATCAGCTCCAACGGATCGATGACGTTGCCCTTCGACTTCGACATCTTCTGGCCGTTCTTGTCGCGGACCAGCGCATGGACATAGACGGTGTGGAAGGGCTCGATGGGGGTACCGGCCTCGTCCTTCATGAAATGCAGCCCCATCATCATCATTCGGGCGACCCAGAAGAAGATGATATCGAAGCCGGTCACCAGCACGTCGGTCTGGTAGTATTTCTTGAGTTCCGGCGTCTCCTGCGGCCAGCCGAGCGTCGAGAACGGCCAGAGCGCCGAGGAGAACCATGTGTCCAGCACATCCTCGTCGCGGGTGAGGATTTCGCCCGGCCTGAAATTCTCCAGCAGGTCCTCGACATAGGCCTTCATCGGCCCTTCGTGGGAAATATAATGCTGTATGGCGGCGTGGAGCGCCTCCTCTTCGGTCTTTTCGACGAAGACCTGCCCGTCCGGGCCGTACCAGGCGGGGATCTGGTGCCCCCACCAAAGCTGGCGGGAAACGCACCAGGGCTGGATGTTCTCCATCCATTCGAAATAGGTCTTCTCCCAGTTCTTCGGGACGAAATTGGTACGCCCCTCGCGAACGGAGGCGATCGCCGGTTGGGCAAGCGTCTTCGCATCGACATACCATTGCTCGGTCAGCCGCGGCTCTATCGGCACGCCGCCGCGGTCGCCATGAGGCACCGTGTGCTTGTGCGGCTCGACCTTGTCGAGAAGGCCCGCTTCCTCCATGATCTCCACGATGATCTTGCGCGCCGCAAAGCGGTCCTGCCCTTCCAGGCGGTCCCATGCCCCATGCAGGGCTGCGGGATTGCCGAGTCCTTCCAGGAAGTCCTCGTTCTCCTTGATCGTGATGCGCCCGTCGGTCGTCAGGACGTTGACCGCGCGCAGCCCCCTGCGCCTGCCGACCTCGAAATCGTTGAAGTCGTGCGCCGGGGTCATCTTCACCGCGCCGGTGCCAGCCGTTGGATCCGGATACTCGTCCGCAACGATCGGAATGCGGCGCCCGACGATCGGCAGGATGACGTGCTTGCCGACGATCGGCTTGTAGCGTTCGTCGTCAGGATGAACGGCGACGCCGGTGTCGCCCAGCATGGTTTCCGGACGCGTCGTCGCGACGACGAGATAGTCGCGCGTCTCCCACTCCGTCGGCTTGCCGTCCTCGTCGAAGGCGACCGGGTGCTGGTAGGTGACGCCTTCCTCGAGCGGATAGCGAAGATGCCAGAGATTGCCGTTCGTTTCGACCTGCTCGACCTCCAGATCGGAAATCGCGGTCAGGAGCTTCGGGTCCCAGTTGACGAGGCGCTTATCCTTGTAGATCAGGCCTTCCTTGTACAGCGAAACGAAAACCTCGAGGACGGCTTCGGAAAGTCCCTCGTCCATCGTGAAGCGTTCGCGCGACCAGTCGCAGGAGGCGCCGAGGCGCTTCAGCTGATTGAAGATCAATCCGCCGGATTCGGCCTTCCACTCCCATACCTTGTCGATGAAGGCCTCGCGGCCCATGTCGCGCCGGCCCGGAAGCTGCTGCTCCATCAGCTTGCGCTCGACGACCATCTGCGTCGCGATGCCCGCGTGATCCATGCCCGGCTGCCACAGAACATCCTTGCCGCGCATGCGCTCGAAACGCACCATGACGTCCTGCAGCGTATTGTTGAGCGCGTGCCCCATGTGCAGCGAGCCGGTGACGTTCGGCGGCGGGATCACGATGCAGAACGTGTCGGCGCCGGGCTTTGCGCCGGCGCCCGCGCGAAAAGCGTCCTCGTCTTCCCAGATCTTGGCAATTCGCGGCTCTACGGCAGCGGAATCATAGGTTTTTTCAAGCATTTTTTCGGCCAGGCCTAGTGATTGTCGTCGTGGCTTGTAAACCGGATGGAACCGGTTAAGTCAACAACAACAAGCGAAAAGCCGCTCCGGTTCCGAAGCGGCTCCATTCAAGGCTCGGCCGGGCCGGGTTTCAGCGGCGCGGGCCGCGCGCAACGCGCTCGATTTCCTCACGCACCAGACGCTCCACGAGCGTCGGAAGATTGTCGTCGAGCCAGTCCCGCAGCATCGGTCGCAGCATCTCCTCGGCGATCTCGTCGAAGGAGCGCCGAGGGCCGGCGTCCATCGCCTCCGCCAATGCGCCGAAGGATTGCGCGACCCTCTCGCTCACGGCTGCCGATACCAGGCCTGAGGAAGGCCGCTCCTCCTCGCGCATTTCCGCGGAAACAGCCGGGATCTGGGCTTCGATAGCCGCAAGCTCCTCTTCGATCGGAACCTGCCGAACGACGGCGGGTGCCTCAGGCATCGGCTCGGGAGCCTCGACTGCGCGCAACTGTGCCGCCGGGCGCGGCGCCATGCGAGCGGTCACGAGCGGGTTTTCCTGCTCGGGCTCTCGCGGCTCTATCTCGCGAATTCCGGAATTGCGCTCGGATGCCGCGCGGACCCGCGCTGCGACATCGGCGAGCGACTGGGCCGGCGGCTGTACTGCTGGCGCACGATCGGACACCGTCTCGTAAACGGGGCGGCGCTCCTCGGCCCGGAGCTCGGCTATGAGTTCGGCGTCATCGGGATCGCTGCTGCGATAATCGTTCGCGGCTTCGCCGAAAGGAAAACCGGACGAGGAAGACATGTCTTCTTCCGAAGAAGACAGCGGCCCTGTCTCGTTGCTTTCAATGATCCGGCGGATCGACGCCAGGATCTCATCCATCGACGGTTCACGCGCTACGCTAGGCTGAGCCATTTCTATCCCCGTTCTGTGCGACTTCCGGAGAACATTCGTTCCCGACCGGATCGGCCCGGACCTTAGGCGAGTCACGGCGCGAAAAAAACACCGCGAATCAGCTGTTCATAGTGATGCACAGATTTGTTTGGCGTGCCAAGGGAAAGCGCATGGCACCGCACCCGGTTCGAAGGCGGCGCTCGCCCCTTCAGGTCAGCGACCGTCCACGGTCCGCAGGCCGAACCACTTGTCTTTCACTGCTTCGTAGTGCTTTTCGGCGCGATATTCCGCGACCTTCAGATTCTGGCTCGAAACCGTCAGGCGGCCGGTCGCGGCCAGCAACGAATAGCTCGCAACCACCGCGTCGCGCTGCGTTCCGGCGAGAGCTTCACGCGCATCGAGCACGGTCTGCTGGGCGTTGAGGACATCGAGTGTCGTGCGCTGGCCTACATTGCGCTCCTCGATGACGCCTTCGAGCGCCATGTTGGCCGCCCGGATCTGCGAGCGGTTCGCCGAAATCGCCGCCCTTGCGGCCTCCAGCTGCGCATGTGCTGTGGCGATCGTGCGCTGGACCTCCATGCGGGCGGAATCGACAAGAATCCGGCTCTCGCCGAGTTGCTCCTTGGCCTGGCGGATCGCTCCGTATTCGGCGCCACCCTGGTAGAGCGGTATCGTCACGCGCGCCGAAACGCTGCCGGTCACATTGTCGTCGCTGCTGCCGGAGCCGGTGGAGCGGGAAACCTGCCCCTGCAGCGAAACCCCCGGCAGCATGGCACCCTCGGCTGCCTTCACATTGTAGCCCGCGGCATCCACAGTACGCTGGGCGGCAAGTATGGAGGGATGCTCGCGCATGCCGATCGCGACAGCCTGGTCGAGGCCGCTCGGCATGCTCTTCGTGGCCGGTTCCGGCTGCTTGATGCCCGTCGGCGTTTCGCCGACGATCTGCACGTAGACGGCCTCGCTCTGCTTCAGCTGCGAGATTGCGGAGGCGAGCAACGCCTGCGCGCCGGCCAGTTCCGCTTCGGCCTGGCTGACGTCGGTGCGCGTCCCCTCGCCCACCTGCAGCCGCGCTTCGGCGGCATTCAACTGCTCCCGCAAGAACTGCAGGTTCTGCCGCCTTATCGAAACGATCTGCTGGTCGCGGGCGATGTTGGCGTAGGCTTCGGCTGCGGAAAGCAGGATGGATATCTCGTTGGCACGCAGCGATTCGCGCGTCGCCAGAACATCCGCCTCCGCCGCCCGTACCCGGTTCGCGGTCTGGAAACCGTCGAAGATCTGCTGCGTGATCGATATTCCGTAGCTCGCACCGGCGCTATCGGTCCTGCGGCTCGCCGAACTGCCGAGGCCGGAAACGATCGGCCGGTCGAAGATCGTGCGGGACGCATCCGCCTCCGCGACGCCATCGATCTGCGGGCGCATCGGAGCCTTGGCGATCGTGACGTTCTCGTCGACCGCCCGCAATGCTGCACGCGCCGCATTGAGATCGGGATTGTGTTCATAGGCCTTGGCCATCGCCCCGAATATCGTTTCCGCCGCGACGTTCTGCGGTAATGCGAACAAGAGCGGCAAAAGGGCTGCGATCAACGTCTTCTTGCGAAGGAGGGCCACGGTTCATCTACTCCAGTTGGGATCCGGCCTGCGGATCCCTGCTCGCGCAGCATCCTTCTCAGGTTTGCAGCGCGGGTCTCTTCCAGACAACCGCCGCCGATCTTGCGGACGGCGGCCGGTATCACTTCGGGAGCTTCAACTTGGACGAGCCAGGCAACCCGCGCAAGTTTGAGGGGCCACTCCGGTAAAAAAGCGACGATTCGTTGCCCATGGGCAACATCCTTTCAGCGAAAGGACTTGTCCTTCCGGAGATCAGAAAACGAATTCCTTGGCCTTTCGGAAACCCGGGAGCGGCTTGACCGACGTATTGAAGACGTCCCTCTCCGAGACTGCATTCTGCTCGCGGATATGGAGGCGCGCCTGGGACGCGTTGCCGTAACCCTCCACGACGACAAGCCGCCCGCCGTCGCGCATCTGGTCGAAAAGCGCCTGCGGCACGATTTCGACGGCACCGTGGATGAAAATCACATCGTAAGGTGCCTCGGGTGCATAGCCCTTCTCCAGATCGCCGGTAAGGACCGCGACATTGTCGCAGCCGAGGCGCGAAAGTGTCTCCGTCGCGATCGATGCCAGCTCCTCGTCGCTTTCCAGCGCCACAACGGAACCGGCGAGCTTGGAGAGAACGGCCGAAGCGTAGCCCGTCCCGCAGCCGACTTCGAGGACGACATCGGCGGGGCCGACCGAGGCGAGCTGGATGAGCTTCGCGAGCGGCGACGGCTCCATCAGGAAACGTCCCGGCTTCAGCTCGAGGTCGTTGTCGATATAAGCCAGCGGTTTGATCGGCGCGGGAACGAATTCTTCGCGCGGCACCTCGAGAAACGCATCCAGAACGGCATGAGAGGTCACATCCGTGGTGCGGATCTGATTGTCGACCATCTTTATGCGCGCTGCCTTGTAATCCATCTTATTTGCCCTGTTTCCAAGAAATCGCAAACCCACGGCAGGAGCCGTTCGTGCGACACGATACCGGGCATTGTCTTAGTTCGCTTTCGGTGCGGGTGTCCATATCCTCCGGCCGATTTGGCGCGCAAAACCGTGCTGCCGGCGGTTCCGGCGGCCTTTGCCGCATCCATTATCATGATTTTTAAACTCAACATATTGTTGCTTCACCACAGCATAATGTCGTATTGAACGTGCCGAAACGGGCGTGCCTTGCCCATCGAAGGGCGCCGACCGCGCCGAAGACAATACAGTGACAAAGAGGATTAAGCCGTGCTGAAACGGTCACGACTGGTATTTGCGATCGCACTTCTGGCCCTGCTGCCCGCCCAGGCGCCGTCATGGGCGCAGGAAGGCAATGCTCCGGCTGAAAGCCAGGGCAGCGCAACGACGCAGCAGGCTCCCGCACCGGATACCCAGCCGCAAAGCGGCACCGGCGCTGCGCCGTCCGGCAACGCGACGACCGCCCCCCAGACCGTCCAGCAGGACAACGCCGCTCCGGCGGGAGCGGGCGAAGAGGATCCCGCCACCGTCCTCGACGACGTGGATGGAGACGAGGCTGCGGGAGCGGACGAACGCCAGGCCGGATTGCCGCACGATCTTTCCCCCTGGGGCATGTTCATGGCGGCAGATATCGTCGTCAAGGCGGTGATGGTCGGCCTCGCCTTCGCCTCCGTCGTTACCTGGACCGTTCTGATCGCCAAGCTCATGGAACTGGCCGCGGTACAGCGGGCCGTTCGCAAGGCGGTCCGCCAGCTGATCGCCGCGAAGGGCCTGCGCGACGCCGAGGAAGCGCTGGGCAACAGCCGCGGCATCGCGGCGCGGATGACGCGCGCGGCACGCGAGGAAATGGAAAGCTCCGAGCAGGTGATCGACCACGTGTCCGACGGCGGCATCAAGGAACGCGTCGCCTCGCGCCTGTCGCGAATGGAGGTCCATGCGGGCCGCCAGATCGCCAAGGGCACCGGCCTGCTCGCCACCATCGGCTCGACCGCTCCGTTCGTCGGCCTTTTCGGTACCGTCTGGGGCATCATGAATTCGTTCATCGGCATCTCGCAGGCACAGACGACCAATCTCGCCATCGTCGCTCCCGGCATCGCCGAAGCCCTTCTGGCGACGGCCATCGGCCTCGTCGCGGCAATTCCGGCCGTCGTGATCTACAATTTCCTGGCGCGCGCCATCACCGGCTACCGGCACGGGCTTGCCGATGCCTCCGCGGCGATAGAGCGCCTCGTCAGCCGGGATCTCGACGTCCGCCGGACGCTGCGCGTCGCAAGTCAGCGCAATGCAGAGCGTTCGGGCGCCAAGGATCCCTCAATCGTCAGGATCGGCTGAACCATGGCAAGCAAGATCAAGGAAACGGCGGGCGACGATCTCGAGGAGAACAGCGAGATCAACGTAACCCCCTTCATCGACGTGATGCTGGTGCTGCTCATCATCTTCATGGTCGCCGCGCCGCTCGCCACCGTCGATATCAACGTCGATCTGCCCTCTTCCGTCGCAAAGCCCGCGCCGCGCGAAGACAAGCCGGTCTTTCTGACCCTGAAGAAGGACCTGACGGTCTCGATCGGCAACAACGACATTGCGCGCGACTCCTTCGGAACCGAGCTCGATGCCGTTACCGAAGGCAACAAGGAGGCGCGCATCCTGCTGCGCGCGGACAAGGCCGTGGACTACGGTTCGGTCATGGAGGTCATGAACCTCCTGCGCTCGGCGGGCTACCCCAAGATAGCCCTGGTCGGCCTGGAAGGCCCGCCGTCCTGAAATTGTTGCCAGACCGAAAAAACCAAGGCCGCCGGAGCATTCCAGCGGCCTTTTCCATTGTCTCTATCCGAAAACGCGCCTCAGTAAGGCGAGACGCATTGCTGGCGCGGACCGTTATAGGGCTGGAAGGTGTTGTCCGAAGCCCTGTACGAGCGGTATCGGTTGGCGCACCATTGAATATGGCTGCCGCTTGCCCTTGCCGGCTGATTGGCGATCGCTCCACCGATGATCGCCCCTGCTCCGAAGGCTGCGAGCGGATACCACCAGCCGTCGGAATGCCTCCGATAACCCGGCCGGCTGTAGCGGTAGCCGCGATGCCCGCGCCAATCGCGATAGCTCCTGTCCCGATCACGGCGATAATCGCGATCCCGGCGGTAGTCGCGGTCGCGGTCACGCCTGCGATACTGAACCTGCTCGACATTCGAATAAGAGGGCTGAGACGTGTTGGACAGGCTGAACGCCTGAGCCGGAACGACGGACGTAATCGCCATCATGATACTCAGCGCGCCCGCGGAAAAAGCGGTTGTCAGCTTCATCATTGAAATTTCCTCTCGTTATGAATCGCCCAAGAAACGTGCAACATGGCTGAAAGTTCCGCAACCAGCATTCGATGGCGCAGTAAAAATCAACGGAAAAGTGAATGCTGATGGGAGGTTGGAGGCCTCGCCGAGAATCGAACTCGGGTGCAAGGATTTGCAGTCCTCTGCGTAACCACTCCGCCACGAGGCCGTCCATTGGTAAAAGCGAGCGGTGCCGGGCGTTTAGAACGAATCTGATTTGAGTGCAATAGGCGATATCGGAAAACCGGCCTCCATAATTCCGGAACAGGTTTCATCGGCATCGAGCCGAAATCGAAGACGTTATAAGCCTGTCACGCTTCGAGATTAAGACGCATGCGAAACTTTGTGGTTCCGCCCTGGAACCACAGCGGAGCATGTGCGTTTCAGCGCCAGCCCAACCGAGGATGCCTGCCATGAAAGACGGATTTGTGGAATTGTCTGCTTTGGCCTGCGTGCTGATCACCTGTCTTCTCATCCTGCAGCCGATTTGAGGATCGAGACGCTCTGCCGTTGACCGATGAAAACCGTGCGGCTGTCACGAGCGTCGCTTCTTGCGGCTCGCCCACCAGACGGCAAGCCTGCGCCGCTGGCGGCGGACGACAGCGGAATCGTGCGACAGCACCAGGAGACCGAGCGGAATCATCCAGAAGCCGAGGACGGGCAGAAATCCCAGAAGACCGCCGAGGATCAGCAGGACGGCGATCAGCACCCGCCAGAGGCGCGACTCCGGAAGTCTGAACCGCCATGTCCCGATGACGACTTCGCGGGTCCGCGGATCGACACCGAAATGCATGTTGCTTTTTTTCTTGGTCATCAGCTTCTCGTTTTCGCCGAAAAGGCGAGAAATGCGGGACTGTCTCCCCACCCATCTGGTAGGTTCTCCACATTCGATCAAGCCTGAAGCATTTTTTTGTCAAAAAGCGCTTGGCAAATCGGTCCATCATTTGTATTAGGCCCTCACTCCGCAGCGAGCGGATGATCCCTGGTAGCTCAGCGGTAGAGCATTCGACTGTTAATCGACAGGTCGCCGGTTCGAATCCGGCCCGGGGAGCCAGTTTCATAAAGGCCTGCATTTCATCGTGCGGGCCTTTTCTTCTTCAGGACACCGCGTAAGCGGCCTTTCACACGATGTGCGGCAATGTTCCGCCCGTCGCCATCAGCACCACGACGATCCATGGCGGCGCCTTCCAGACGACCAGCAGGATGAAGCCTGTCAGCGCCAGTGCAAAATCGTAAGGGTTCAGCACGGCGCTGGTCCACACCGGGCTGTAGAGAGCCGCCCCGAGAATTCCGACGACGGCGGCGTTGGCGCCGCGCATCGCGGCCTGAGCCATAGGGCGTTTGCGGAAGCTGTTCCAGAAGGGCAGAGCGCCGACGAGCAGAAGGAAGCCGGGGAGAAAAATCGCGACCAGGCAGATGGCTGCGCCAGGAATGCCATTCGGGACAGGCCCCATGACAGCGCCGAGATAGGCGGCAAAGGTGAACAGCGGTCCTGGAACTGCCTGTGCAGCACCATAGCCGGCCAGGAAGGCGTCGTTCGATACCCAGCCCGGATCGACCACTTCGGCCTGCAGCAAAGGCAGGACGACATGGCCGCCGCCAAACACCAGAGAGCCCGAGCGATAAAAGGAATCGAACAACGCCAGACCTTGAGAGCCGACTGCGGAAGCGACGACGGGCAGCGCGCCGAGGAGAAGGAAGAAGGCGACAAGACAGGCACCTCCAGTGGCCGGGGAAACCCGGAACGACAAGTGCGTGGTGCCTGTGACAGGACCATTGCGGCAAAGCACAAGCCCGGCGAGCGCCCCGAATGCGATCGCCGCGACCTGGCCGATGGCGCTCGCAGCGAAAACGACGATGAGGACCGCGGCAAGCGCAATGCTTGCGCGTTCACGGTCGGGGGTAAGACTCTTCGCCATGCCCCATACCGCCTGCGCCACGACCGCAACAGCCACGACCTTCAGACCATGCAGCAGGCCCGTACCGATCGGTCCCTCGAACGCCGTCGCCGCCATTGCGAAGATCGCCAGCAGGATTGCAGACGGCAGTGTGAAGGCGGTCCAGGCGGCCAACGCCCCGAGCGGACCGCCGCGCAGGAGGCCGAGCGCGAAGCCGACCTGGCTGGAGGCCGGGCCCGGCAGAAACTGACAAAGCGCCACGAGATCAGCATAGCCGGCTTCGTCGATCCACTTGCGACGCACGACCAACTCGTCGCGGAAATAGCCGAGATGGGCGATGGGGCCGCCGAAGGATGTCAGGCCAAGCTTCAGGAACGCGAAGAAGACCTCTGCCGGCGTGCCGTTTGGACGCTCGGTTGCCTCTTCATGAGTTGCTTCCGCCGACGACTTCACGAAAGAGCTCCCTGGCCTTTCCTCTGGCCATCTCCAAAGCTGCAACGCCGTAGGGCGTCGCGTTGTAGATCCTGCGATGCGTGCGCCCCACCCGTTCCGTCCGCGAAGTGAGATATCCCTTCTTCTCCATGGAGTGCAGCATGGGATAGAGCGTACCGGCGGAGACCCGGTAGCCGTGATGCGCCAGTTCCTCGATCATCCAAAGGCCGTGCAGATCGCCCTCGGCCGCATGATGCAGCACGTGAAGCCGGATGAAGCCGGAAAGAAGGTCCTGGTGTTCCATTCGTCACCATAAAATAAACCTCACTCTCGAAAAACGATATCGGAAATCGAGAATATAGGTAAAGAGCTTTGCCTGCAACCATCAAACGAACGGCGGAATGCCGAAGCACAAAGCATAGGAGAATAACGATGGGCGGTGAAGTCGATCGTGATCCGCGGCGCCATCTCACGCAGAAGGCGCAGACGCGCTGGCTATGAAGCCCGACCGCTTCTTAGGCGGCATCCTGGATGTCGAAGCGAATTATCTTGCCGTCTCGAAAGCGGAAGACGTGTTCAACCGTCTTGTCCTTCAGCCCGTGCACCTGGCCCTGAAGCGGCTTGCCTTTAAGATCGCGGACGGACTGCCGAACCTCCGCAACGATTGCGTCGTCAGCCGCTCTGCGGAAAACCAAAGGTTCGACATGCGGACTGACCACCGTCCATTGACGGGTCCAATACTCGCGCACGGCCTCGCGACCGTGAACATGGCCGCCATCCATGCCGTTGGCCCAAGCGACATCGTCGGCAAGCACAGCCAGCACGCCATCGATATCCCGCGCGTTGAAGCGGTCGTAGATGCGTTTCAGGATCTCGACGTCACCGTCCATTGTGCTCTCTCCCGGTTGTGGCTGTATTGCGTCGGGGAACAGACGCAATATACATATGCACATATGTATAAGAGGATTGAACAATGCGAGCAAGAGATTTGACGGACTTGGACGTGCTCTCGACACCCGGACACTTGATCAGCCTGGCGGCGCGGGGCTTCGCTCGCCTGAGCGAGGCCCGCCTGAAGCCCTTGGGCTTCGGCGTCGGTCAATTACCGGTATTGGTTGCGCTTCGAGCCGGCCGAGCAAGCACGCAGCGTGATCTCGCCCGCTTCGCCAAGGTCGAGCAACCGCCGATGGCGCAGATGCTCGCCCGCATGGAGCGGGACGGACTCATCCGGCGTACGCCTGACCCGGCCGATGGACGCAGCAGCCGCGTTTCGATGACGCAAGACGCAGAAGCACGTCTGCCAAGCGCAGTTGCAGTCTTGCTCCGAGGTAACCGCGAGGCATTGGGCGGCTTCACGGACGAGGAGGCCGCGCAGCTTGTCGACCTGCTCACCCGGCTGATCGCAAATCTCGACAGGATCGCAAGCGTCGAGGCGTCAAATCGAACTCCCTCCTGACTCGGAACAGCCGCGCCGTCCGCCACCCCTCAGGCTGGCTGAATTCAGATCTTAAAAAACTTGGATAGCGCCGCTAAATTAAGGAAAGTGAATGTAATATTCGTTGTCGAAAGGGGTTGACCGGCTGGCTTCAGGCTCTATCTTTTTTCAGGCTATGAAAAACGACAGCGATACTGACCGATTTCCAAGGATAGCCTTGGTCTCCACACACGGATATGTTGCAGCAAATCCTCCGCTCGGGGCAGCCGATACAGGCGGACAAGTCGTCTACGTCCTTGAACTTGCAAAAAAACTGGCGCAGCTCGGATATAGTGTCGATATTCTCACGCGGCAATTCGAAGACCAGCCGCAATTCGATGAGGTCGACGAACGCGTGCGTGTGATCCGCATTCCCTGCGGAGGACGCGATTTCATCCCGAAGGAATATCTTCATCTCCACCTGATGGAATGGTGCGAGACCGCCTTGCGCTTCATCAGGACGAACAATCTCCAATACTTCTTCATCAACAGCCATTACTGGGACGCAGGCGTGGCGGGGCAGCGCCTGTCGGAGGCCCTTGCGGTACCGCATCTTCACACGCCGCATTCCATCGGCATCTGGAAGAAGCGGCAGATGGAGACCGATTATCCCGAAAAGGCCGATACCTTCGAAAAGGAATTCAATTTTTCCGACCGGATCAAGCACGAGCTGATCATCTATCGCAGCTGCGACATGGTGATCGCCACGACGCCGATCCAACTCGACGTCCTGATCGAGGACTACGGGCTGAAGCCGAGCCGCGTCCACATGATCCCGCCGGGCTACGACGACAACCGCTTCTTTCCGGTTTCCTCCGCCTCGCGCGAAATGGCGCGGCAGCGCTACGGCTTCCAGGGAAAGACCGTGTTGGCGCTCGGGCGGCTTGCGACCAACAAGGGCTACGACCTGCTGATCGACGGTTTTTCGGTACTGGCGGAACGCGAACCCGAAGCGATCCTGCATCTGGCGCTCGGCGGCGAGCACCTCGACGAACATGAAACCGCGATCCTGAACCAACTCAGGCAACAGGTGAAGTATCTCGGCCTTGAGGAAAAGGTCCAGTTCGCCGGCTTCGTGGCGGACGAGGATCTCGCCGACTATTATCGCGCGGCGGACCTGTTCGTGCTCTCCAGCCGTTACGAACCCTTCGGCATGACTGCGATCGAGGCGATGGCAAGCGGTACGCCGACCATCATCACCGTTCACGGCGGCCTGTTCCGGGCGGTCAGCTATGGCAGGCATGCGCTCTTTGCCGACCCGTTCGACAAATACGATCTCGGCATCACCATGATGAAGCCGCTGAAGCACCCTCGCCTCTACGGCCGCTTGTCGCGAATGGGCGCACACAAGGCGCGCAGCCTCTTCACCTGGACCGGTATCGCGCAGCAGCTGATTGCCCTCGTCGAAGGCCGGCCGATGCTGCGCACGCTCGATGCTGACGATTGGGCCGAACCATGGAACGACGGCGATTGAAACCGGTCCGATTGTTTTCCTCCGACCTCGATGGCACCCTTCTGGGCGACCGGCAGGCTACCGCCCGCTTCCGGGCCCATTGGGAAGCGCTCAATCCGGCGACGCGACCGCTTCTCGTCTATAACAGCGGGCGGCTGATCGACGATATCGAGGCGCTGCTCAAAGTTTGCGGCCTTCCTGAGCCGGACCACCTCATCGCTGGCGTCGGCACTCAGATCGGCGGAAGATCCTCCGACCATGGCGAGCACTACAGGGGAACGCTCGGCCCCGTCTTCGACCGGCAGGCGATTGCCGCCGTGATGAAGAAGATCGACGGCATCGTCGTCCAGCCGGACGAGTATCAGCACGCCTACAAATCCAGCTGGCACCTGCACGACGCTTCGGACGAGCTCATCAGCGAGATCGAACAGGGTCTCGTCGCGGCCGGCCTGGACGTGAAGCTCGTCTATTCCAGCAATCGCGATCTCGATATCCTGCCGCGCGTCGCCGACAAGGGAACCGCCCTCGCCTGGCTCTGCAAGCGTCTCGACATCGGGCTCGACGAGGTCGTCGTCGCGGGCGACACCGGCAACGACAAGGACATGTTCCTTGTGCCTGACGTGCGCGGGATCGCTGTCGGCAATGCCCTTCCCGAATTGCAGCGCATCGTCTCGTCAGACCCGCGGCATTTTCAGGCGTCCAAGCTCAATGCGGATGGCGTCATAGAGGGCTTGAAGCACTGGAACGTCATCGTCTGAAGATCGGCCGTGGGCCAGTGAAACGGTAACGATGGCGGACCGGCCCTCCTCGCCGAAACCGTTCAGATCGCCGCGAAGCCCGCATCCGGCTCTGCCCGAGGCTGCGATTTGCGCATCCTGTCCGCCATCCGGGCAAGCACGTCCGCCTGCGCGGCGGTAACGATGCGGTCGCGGCCCTCTTCCTTCGCGCAGTAAAGGGCGCTGTCGGCTGCAGCCAGCAGCCGGTCGAAGTCGCCATCGTAAGGTGCGGCCGATGCGAGACCGATGCTCACGGAAATCTCTATGGTTTCCCCATGGTAGCTCACGGGCGCGGCCGCGATCTCGGTCCTGAGCATCTCTGCAAAGCCGCACGCGGCGGAAAAATCCGTGTCCGGGGCGAAGAGGGCGAACTCCTCCCCGCCGAACCGGCCGAACAGCATGCCCTTCTCCAGACGCGAGGAGACCAGAGCGGTAAAGCTCTTCAGAACGTGGTCGCCGGCAAGATGGCCGAACGTGTCGTTGACCGATTTGAAATGATCGAGATCGAAGATCATCAATACGCCCGACGATTTGTTCCGCCGCAGCAGGGCTTCGACGTCGTCGAGGAACGATCCGCGATTGGCGACGCCGGTAAGGGCGTCCGTCCGGGAGGCCTTGCGGTAGACGAACTCGCCGCGTTCCTTGATCAGGATCAGCATCGTGACGACCACCACGATCGTGTGGACGAAGAGTTCGAGCGTGAAAGCCGCAAACCAGGTCGAATGGGCAACGCCGTGGCGCAAGTCGGCCGGATCGACAATGGCAAGCGGTATGCGCAACGCGTAGAAGATAGCATGCGTGGCGAACAAGACAGCGCCAATCGACCGCGCCGGCAGCGGTTCCAGACGATATCCACGCCGGATATCCACCGCCATCGCAAGGGAATAGCCGAAGATGATCACCGACATCAGGATGATGCGGTTATTGACGTCGTCCGCGACGAACGGCCAGAACAGGTATGCGCCGGCCCATAGGAGCGGGCCGGCGAAGATGACGGAAGCGCGGATCCGGCGGCCATCGAATTTGCGAAACCCAGCCCACGCCAGCGAATAGGCGAAGCAGGCAAGCAGATTGCCGAGTCCGGTTGTCAGAAGCGGATCGATCACGCCCCTCAGCGCCAGGAGCACGGTGCAGACCGTGCCGACGCCGAGCGACAGGCACCAATATCCGGCCATGACCTGACCGCGGTCGCGCAACCACAACTGCAGCATGAATATCCCGACGACCAAAGCCGCCAGGAACGTGCAGATCATCAATGTCGGTATGCTGACGAGCTCTTCGAACACAGGCCCTTCTCCACAGAGGAGAAGAACCTAGCGTCGAAGATTGAAGACTTTGCAAATATGCGGCTGCATCAAGTTGAGCCAAGCCCGATATTCCATCGTGGCTATCTCAACCCGCAATTGCCGCCGCGACGGCCTCGATGGCCTCCGCCGCCTTCGCTCCATCCGGCCCTCCGGCCTGCGCCATGTCGGACCGGCCGCCGCCGCCCTTGCCGCCGAGAGCAACGGACGCGACGCGGACCAGATCGACGGCGCTGACTTTCGGGGCGAGATCGTCCGTCACTCCGACCACCGCGCTGGCCTTGCCGTCGGCCGATACGCCGACAAAGGCGACGACGCCGGAGCCGAGGCTTTTCTTGCCTTCGTCCGCCAGCCCCTTCAGGTCCTTCGGCTCGACACCCGTGACGACCCGGCCGAGAAACTTCAGCCCGCCGACTTCGCGCACGGCTTCGCCGCTTTCCGCGGAACCGCCGCCGCCAAGCGCGATCCTCTTCTTGGCCTCCGCGAGCTCGCGCTCGAGCTTGCGCCGCTCATCCATCAGCGTCTCGACGCGTGAAAGCACATCCGCCGGCTGAACCTTCAGCGTGGCAGCGAGCGTCTTCACCCGCTCGTCCTGCTCGGCGAGATAGGCACGGGCAGCCTCGCCCGTCAGCGCCTCGACGCGGCGCACGCCGGCGCCGACCGCATTTTCCGAAACGACGCGAACCAGCCCGATCTCGCCCGTGGCCGAGACATGCGTCCCGCCGCAGAGCTCTATGGAGTAAGGCTTGCCCGTCTTTGCGCCATGAAGGCCCGTACCCATCGAAACCACGCGAACTTCGTCGCCGTATTTTTCGCCGAACAGGGCCATCGCACCTTCGGCGATCGCATCGTCGACCCCCATCAGCCGCGTCGTGACCGGCGAATTCTGCACGATAATCTCGTTGGCCATCTCCTCCACGACCTTGAGCTCGTCGGCGGTGATCGGCTTCGGATGCGAGATGTCGAAGCGCAGGCGTTCCGGCGCCACGAGCGATCCCTTCTGGGCGACATGCGTGCCGAGAACCTCGCGCAGCGCCTCGTGCAGGAGGTGGGTTGCCGAATGATTGGCACGCAGGCGCGAACGGCGCGCATGATCGACGTCGAGCTGTACGGCATCGCCGACCTTGATCGTTCCATCCTCGACGACGGCGCTATGAACGAAAAGCCCCTCGCCCTTCTTCTGCGTGTCCGTAACCGCCAGGCGGGCGTGATCGCCGGAGATCGTGCCGGCGTCGCCCATCTGGCCGCCCGATTCCGCGTAGAACGGCGTCTGGTTCAGGACGAGCTGGACCTTTTCGCCGGCCGACGCGCTCTCGACGACAGCGCCCTCGCGCACGATCGCCTGAACGACGCCTTCCGCCGCCTCGGTGTCGTAGCCGAGGAATTCAGTCGCGCCGTGCTTTTCCTTGAGCTCGAACCAGATCGTCTCGGCCGCGGCTTCTCCCGAACCGGCCCAGCTTGCGCGCGCCTCCGCCTTCTGGCGTTCCATGGCGTCGGTGAAGCCGCTCAGATCCACGCCGATGCCGCGCCCGCGCAGCGCATCCTGCGTCAGATCAAGCGGGAATCCGTATGTGTCGTAGAGCTTGAAGGCGGTCTCGCCGTCGAGCGTATCACCCTTGTGCAGATCGGAGGTCGCATCGGAAAGCAGCGAAAGACCGCGCTCGAGCGTCTTGCGGAAACGCGTCTCCTCCAGCTTCAGCGTCTCGGAAATCAGCGCCTCGGCGCGCTGCAGCTCCGGATAGGCGCGCCCCATCTCGCCGACCAGCGTCGGAAGCAGCTTCCACATCAGCGGATCCTTCGCGCCGAGAAGCTGCGCATGGCGCATGGCGCGGCGCATGATACGGCGCAGCACATAGCCGCGTCCTTCATTGGAGGGAAGCACCCCGTCGGCGATCAGGAAGGCGGAGGAGCGCAGATGATCGGCGATGACCCGGTGGCTCGCCCGGCGCTCGCCCTCGGCGGCAACGCCGGTCGCCTCGACGGAAGCGGCGATGAGGGCCTGGAACAGGTCGATGTCGTAATTGTCGTGCTTGCCCTGCAGAAGAGCCGCGACACGCTCCAGCCCCATGCCGGTGTCGATCGACGGACGGGGCAGATCAACCCTTTCCTCCTTCGTCAGCTGCTCGAACTGCATGAAGACGAGGTTCCAGATCTCGATGAAGCGGTCGCCGTCCTCTTCGGCCGAGCCGGGAGGGCCGCCCCAGATATGATCGCCGTGATCGTAGAATATCTCCGAACAGGGGCCGCAGGGGCCCGTATCGCCCATCGCCCAGAAATTGTCGCTGGTCGCGATGCGGATGATCTTTTCGTCCGGCAGGCCGGCGATCTTCTTCCATAGGCCGAAAGCCTCTTCGTCCGTATGATAGACCGTCACCAGCAGCCGGTTTCGATCGATGCCGAATTCCTTGGTGATCAACCCCCAGGCAAGCTCGATCGCGCGCTCCTTGAAGTAGTCGCCGAAGGAAAAATTGCCCAGCATCTCGAAAAACGTATGGTGACGCGCAGTATAGCCGACATTGTCGAGATCGTTGTGCTTGCCGCCGGCGCGCACGCATTTCTGCGCCGTCGCGGCGGTCGAATAGGGGCGCTGCTCCAGGCCGGTGAAGACGTTCTTGAACTGCACCATGCCGGCATTGGTGAACATCAGGGTCGGATCATTGCGCGGCACGAGCGGGCTCGACGGCACGATCTCGTGACCGTTCCTGCGGAAATAGTCGAGAAATCCCGACCGGATATCATTCACGCCGCTCATATTACGTCCTTCATTTCTGCACCCGGACCGACGCCTCTTCGCGCAGCCGGTCCATCCACCCCAATTTGTCCGTCATTCCGGCAGGCGGCAGCGCCACCGGCATGATTGCCCTTCGCAGCCGGAAAACCGGTCGCCGGCAATCTTCTTTACCCTAAAGCGCGCCGCGATCTTCCAGATTCGCTTCCCGCGCTTTAAGCCTTTGTTCCTACGCAATTCCGGACGGAAAACCGCTGCGCACTTTTCCTGGAATTGCTCTGCTCCGGGTAACCTGAAATCGTAGCCCAAGATCAGTAGGCGCCGGAGCTTCGCTTCCGTGCCGGACTGCGAGAACCCAAGGCTTTTATCGTTCGGCCTCCTCGCTGTCCAGACACCAAAAAACCGGCCCTCCGCAAAGAAAAGGCCGGTTCCGGATTAAACATGGAATGCAAAGATCAGGCCACGAGCACCGCTCACATTTCGGCGGCATCATCTCCGTCATCGGCGTCCGGGCCACCGTTTTCCAGGAAGCGTTCGGCGATCAGCCCGGCATTCTGACGCAGCGACATTTCTATTTCGCGCGCCGTATCCGGATTGTCGCGCAGGAACAGCTTGGCATTCTCGCGGCCCTGGCCGAGGCGCTGGCTGTTATAGGAGAACCAGGCACCCGACTTCTCGACGATACCGGCCTTGACGCCGAGGTCGACCAGCTCGCCGGTCTTGGAAACGCCCTCGCCATACATGATGTCGAATTCGACCTGCTTGAAGGGCGGCGCCATCTTGTTCTTGACGACCTTGACCCGGGTCTGGTTGCCGATGACCTCCTCACGTTCCTTGACGGCGCCGATACGGCGGATGTCGAGGCGGACGGAGGCATAGAACTTCAGCGCGTTGCCGCCGGTGGTGGTTTCGGGCGAACCGAACATGACGCCGATCTTCATGCGGATCTGGTTGATGAAGATCACCATGCAGTTGGATTTCGAGATGGAAGCGGTCAGCTTGCGCAGCGCCTGGCTCATCAGCCGGGCCTGCAGGCCCGGCAGGCTGTCGCCCATCTCGCCTTCGATTTCCGCCCGCGGCGTGAGTGCCGCCACCGAATCGATGACGAGGACATCGATGGCCCCGGAGCGCACGAGGGTATCGGTGATCTCGAGCGCCTGCTCGCCGGTATCCGGCTGCGAGATCAGAAGGTTTTCGAGATCGACGCCGAGCTTGCGTGCATAGACCGGATCGAGCGCGTGCTCGGCATCGACGAAGCCGCAGATGCCGCCCTTCTTCTGTGCCTCGGCTATGGTTTGCAGCGCCAGCGTCGTCTTGCCCGAGCTTTCCGGACCGTAGATTTCGACGATGCGGCCTTTCGGCAGCCCGCCGACACCGAGCGCGATATCGAGCCCGAGAGAGCCGGTCGAGACCGTTTCGATCTCGATCACGCTGTCCTTGCCGCCGAGCTTCATGATCGACCCTTTGCCGAAGGAGCGCTCGATCTGGGAGAGTGCCGCTTCGAGTGCCTTGCTTTTATCCACCGATTTATCCTCTACGAGCCGCAAAGTGTTTTGTGCCATTTCGTCCACCTTTAGGTTATTGAAGCAAGACAGGCAATGAAGCCGCCGATGAATGCTATGTACACTTTTTGTTCTCATTCCGCAATAGCCGTTCATGCGATTGAAAAATTTCAGCAAACGGATGAATGTTCCTTTTTCGTTTCCGGTGGATAACGCACGGAAAGAATGGAAGAATTCCGGCATGGAAGGAAGTGTGCGCTGCGAATCGTCGGGTAGCCGAACGATGTGGGAACGATGACGAAAAAGACCATTCTGGCGCTCGGCGGAGCGCATATCGACAGGCGCGGCCGGATTTCGGGAGATACCGTGCCCGGTGCAAGCAATCCGGGCTCATGGTTCGTGGAGGCCGGCGGCGGAACCTTCAATGCTGCGCGCAATCTCTGCCGGCTCGGCCATCCGGTTCGGCTGATCTCGCCGCGCGGCGGCGACGGAGACGGCGATATCGTAGCAGCGGCGGCCGAAGCGGCAGGCGTCGAAGACACGCCTTTCATCTTTCTCGATCGGACGACGCCGAGCTACACGGCGATCCTGGAGCGCGACGGCAACCTCGTGATCGCGTTGGCGGACATGGAACTTTACCGGCTGTTCTCGCCCCGCCGCCTTCAGCAGCGCGCGGTGCGCGAGGCAATCGCCGCAAGCGACGCCCTTCTGACGGATGCCAACCTCCCGGCAGAGACCATCGCCGCCATCGCAGACTCATCAGACAGGGCGAGCAAGCCCCTCGCAGGCATCGGCATCTCCCCCGCCAAGGTCACACGTTTCGAAAACACCCTCCCTAAGCTCGCCTTCCTGTTCATGAACGAAGCGGAGGCGCGCGCGCTGACGGGTGAACGGCCGCAAGACGTGCGGCGCTGGCCGGCGATCCTGCGAGGAGCAGGCCTTGCCGGCGGGGTGGTCACGCGCGGTCGAGAGCCCGCCGTCGCCTTCGACCGCCATTCGACGGCATTGCTCCCCCCGCCGCCGATGGAGACGATCGGCGATGTCACCGGCGCGGGAGACGCGCTGGCCGCCGGCTTTTTCTCGGGCTGGCTGTCGGGAAAAACGCTGGCGGAAGCGCTGCGCCGGGGTGTTGCGGCCGCGATCGTGACGGTGCGCTGCCGCCTCGCCGTCGCCGAAAACATGAATGGCGAAACGCTGGACGCGGCGCTCGCTCTTGTGCCGGAAGCCGAAATCCTGTCATGACTGACGTGTAGATTTCGAGAATGCCGCAAGGATAGAGAATGACGAGACCCGCCTCCCCGCTCCTGCCGATGGAATATTCCGACGAGGTCGCCGCCGCCAAGGCCCGCGGCGCGCCGATCGTCGCGCTGGAGTCGACCATCATCACCCACGGCATGCCCTATCCCGGCAATCTGGAAATGGCGAAAAGCGTCGAGCGGATCATCCGTGAAGAAGGCGCAGTCCCGGCCACCATCGCGGTGATCGACGGCGTCCTGAACATCGGGCTTTCCGAAGCAAAGCTGGAGGCGCTGTCGCAGACGCAGGGCGCCATGAAGCTCTCGCGCGCCGATCTCGCCTTCGCGATCGCGGAGCGGCGCACCGGCGCGACCACGGTCGCAGCGACGATGATCGCGGCAGCGCGCGCCGGCATCCGGGTTTTTGCCACCGGCGGCATCGGCGGCGTCCATCGCAAGGCGGAGGAAAGTTTCGATATCTCCGCCGATCTCGACGAGCTTGCGCGCACGAGCGTCATCGTCGTCTGCGCCGGCGCCAAGGCCATCCTGGACATCCCGAAGACGCTCGAGGTCCTGGAGACCCGCGGCGTCCCGGTCGTTACCTATGACAGCCCCAATTTTCCTGCCTTCTGGTCTCGCGATTCGGGCCTGAAGAGCCCGCTCATGCTGAACAGCCCCGCAGCGATCGCCAATTTCCAGGTCGTCCGCGACCAGCTCGGCGTCGACGGCGGCATGCTGGTCGCCAATCCGGTCCCGGAAGAAAACGAAATCCCGCGCGAGGAAATGGAGATCTACATTGCGCGCGCGCTGGACAATGCCGAGCGCGACGACATAGCGGGAAAGGCGGTAACCCCCTATCTGCTCGATAGCCTCTTCCGCCTGACGGACGGCCGCAGCCTGGCGACGAATATTGCGCTGGTGGAGAACAATGCGCGCCTGGCCGCCGAAATCGCGGTCGCGCTCACGGACTGATCGGCCTACGGCGAACGCCCGGCTGGGGCCGGGCTACGCTCCGCTTTTTTGTTTCAGCCGCATTTCCTGATACCGGGTGATCTCACCTGACGACGAAATGCGCTGTTCAGGCGTCCAGCATTTCGCGGACCGCCTCGGCCAGCTGCTTCAACGAGAAGGGCTTCGGCAGGAAGCCAAACTTGGCATCTGCCGGCAGGTTGCGGGCAAACGCGTCCTCGGCATAGCCGGAGACGAAAATGAACTTGAGGTCCGGATAGTTCTTGCGCAGTTCCCGCAGCAGAGTGGGACCGTCCATCTCCGGCATGACGACGTCCGACACCACGATGTCGACCGCTCCTGCAAGCTCCGCCATGATGTCGAGCGCCTCGACGCCGGAGCTTGCCTCATGCACGGTGTAGCCGCGCGTTTCCAGCATCCGCTTGCCCCCGCGCCGCACCGCATCCTCATCCTCGACGAGCAGCACGACCGCGGCGTCGCCCGTCAGGTCCCGCGGCTCCTTGTTCGCGGCCTCGGCTGAAGATGCAACGGCCCTTGCGGCGGTTCCGTCCGCTTCCGCCGGCATTTGCGGCTGGTCTTCCTCGACGTGACGCGGCATCAGGATGCGGAATGTGGTTCCTTTGCCCACTTCCGAATCGAGGAAGATATAGCCGCCGGACTGCTTGATGATGCCGTAGACCATCGAGAGGCCGAGACCCGTTCCCTTGCCGACCTCCTTGGTGGTGAAGAACGGCTCAAAGATCTTGTCGATGATCTCGGGCGGGATTCCGGTCCCCTGGTCGATGACCTCTACCTGTACGTAGTCGCCCTGCGGCAGCTCGCGAAGATTGAGCGCGGCCGCCTCGTCGGCGGGCAGGTTGCGGGTGCGGAAGGTGATCGTTCCGCCGTCGGGCATCGCGTCGCGGGCATTGACGGCCAGATTGATCAGCACCTGTTCGAACTGGCCGAGATCCGTCTTGACCGACCAGAGATCGCGTCCGTAATCGGCATCGATCTTCACATTGGTGCCGGTCATGCGGTCGACCAGCATGCGCAGGTCGCCGATAACGTCGGTAAGGTTGAGAATGGTCGGCCGCATCGTCTGCTTACGCGAGAAGGCAAGAAGCTGGCGCACGAGCACGGCTGCGCGATTTGCGTTGCGCTTGATCTCCATGAGATCGGCGAAGCTTGCATCCGCCGGCCGCGCCGAAAGCAGGAGATGGTCGGCCGAAAGCAGGATCGCCGTCAACACATTGTTGAAATCGTGGGCGATGCCGCCGGCCAGCGTACCGACCGCGTTCATCTTCTGCGTCTCTGCCATCTGGATCTCGAGCGCCTTCTGCTCGGTGATCTCGACGGCATAGACGATCGCCGCCTCTTCCGGCGCCTGGTCGCTCTGGTCGATGACGGCGTTCACATAGAAGCGGAAATGCCGCCCGTCGTCGGCGGGATGGAGCGAGTCGATCGGCGGAATGTCGCCCTGCCTGTCCTTCGCCGCATCGAGCGCCGCCTGCATGCGCAGACGATCGGTCTCATGCACGATGGTCTCCAGCTTTGAGCCACGGTCGATGTCGTCGCGGGAGACCACGCCGGAAAAGAGCTTGAGGAACGGCGCATTGGTGCGCAGGATCCGCCCGTCACCATCGACGGAAGCGATCGCCATCGGGGTGTTGTTGAAAAAGCGCGTGAAGCGCATGGCGGCGATGGAGGCCGACTGGTCGCTCTCGTCTTCGCCGTCGCGCGAAAGTATGATCGTGCGGCTTTCTCCCGGAGCGCCGTCGCGCGTCGAAGACACGCGATGGATCATGCGCACCGGAAGGCTCTGGCCGTTGGTCTTTCTGAGATCGAGATCGAGCATCTCGGTCCTCTTCAGGCCGGGCTCGGCCTGCACCGACTGCACCAGCGCCAGCCCCTCACCTGCAACGAGATCGGCGATCGTCATCGAGCCGGGCTGGAACTTGGTCAGGTCGATGCCGAGCCACTCGGCAAGCGTCGCGTTGAGATAGAAGATCTCGCCCCGCCGCCCCGCAGAGAAGAAACCTGCCGGCGCATGGTCAAGATAGTCGATGGCGTTCTGCAGCTCCTTGAAGAAGCGCTCCTGCTCGTCCCGCTCCGAGGTGATGTCCGACAGCTGCCAGATATAGAGCGGCTGGCCTCCGTCCTCACGGCTCGGCAGCACGCGCGCCTTCAGCCGGTACCAGTGCGCGCCCGCGCTGCCGGCGGCAGGGTTCAGCGGCTTCATCAGGCGGAACTCCTCAGCCCCTTCCTTTCCTTCATGCAGCCCGTTGGTCAGGCGGTAGACCGCCTCGGTCGATTCGCGGTTGCGGGAAAGCAGCGCCTCTATCGTCTGGACCTCTGCCTCGCCCTTGGCGCCGGTCAGCGCCCCATAGGCGCCATTGGCATAGATGATCCGGCCCTTGCGATCGGTGATCAGCGTTCCATCCGGATGGGAATCGAGAAAGGCGCGCGCGAGCTCGTCGGAATGCGACTGCGGCATGATCTCGATGAAGCCGATCATCGCCGAGACGAAGAAGAAGATGCCGCACATCGCGAGCACGCCGAGGACACCGAGCACGATCTCGTTCTCGAGCTGGTCCTTGAAGACGATGAAGGCGCCGGCAGATGCGGTCAGGACGATCGCAAGCAGAATGATGCGCAAGATCACGCCTGGCCGGACGCCCCGGTCCACGATCGGCATGTGATACTCACTACCGGCCTGCCGATTTTTCGTCATCAACCCCTCGCTTCACCGATATCCGGCAAGGCGCCAGCGCCGGACGTTCGCAAGAATCATGTTTATCCGTCGGAGGGAAGCGCAAAAAGCATCGGAATGAAAGCGTCGCCGCCCAATTCACAGAGAATATCGCAGGCATGACAGGGCGCACCAAGCCCGCAATACGAGCATATTCGACTGCATGCCTGCCTGCCGGCCGCCGTTAATGGCGCTACGGTTCTTGTGCGGGCCTGAAAAAAGCCGTCAAATATTCGCAACTTGCCGCAAAGGAGTGACCTTCATGTTCGACGAACTCATCGCCCAGAACGGCACGAAGTTTCTCATCGCCGCGGCGGCCGTCGCAATCGGGCTGATCTGCCTCGCGCTCGTCCTGTGGATCGTCCGCGGGCGACCGTCCTCCCCGTTCATCCGGGGCGGGCGCAACCGTCAGCCGAGGCTTGCCGTGCTGGATGCCGCTGCGGTGGACACGCGCCGCCGCCTCGTGCTCGTGCGGCGCGACGATGTCGAACATCTCGTCATGATCGGCGGTCCGACGGATATCGTGATCGAAAGCCGCATCGTCACGTCGCGAGCCAGCGAGGCCATGCCGGCAGAAGCTCCGGCTCCGGCATCGCGGGAGATCGCGGCAACACCAGTGCCGGCAGCTGGCGCCGCGCCCGTCGAACCGGCGGCAAAGCCGATAAGCGCACCGCCGTCACCGCAGGCTCCTCCGGCTGCGCCGGCGCGCTCGCCCTCCGCGACCGTCGAGTCCGCGCCCACGGCCTCGCCTGAAGGCGTGTCCGGAATGTCGAAGGTTCTCTATGCAGGCGATGCGGATGCAAGGGTTTCGGCCGTGCGCACCGTCCAGCCGGCGGCGCGCGAACAAGCCGCCCAGCCGCCGCAGCCGGGCGTTCGTCAGATGCCTGTGCGTCTCCCGTCCCCGAACCAGAGCGTTTCGCCGCCGACCAATCCGGCCGAACGCCAAGCGCAAGACGCTCTCGAAGAGGCACGGCACCGTGTCCTCTCCAATCCCACCGCAGCCAGCAGCATACCGGATCGCGCTGCCGCCTCAGGCGTTGCGTCGGCCCCGGCCGGCGACAACGCGGCTCTCGTCAGCGAATTCGAGAAAATCCTCGAAGCCGAGATGGCCTCCACGCCCGCCGCCCGCGTGGCTCCTGTGCCGGCCAATGCGCCGCGCCTGGAAGTGAAATCCGGAGAACAGGGCGACGCTCCCCAGAAGACGCGCGAGGAGACGGAAGCGGAGATGGCCCGCCTGCTCGGGGAAATATCGGCAAACCGCCGGGGATAAGGCAATCCCGGTACAGAGCGGTTTTCCGTCCGAAATTGCGTAGAAACAAAGGGTAAAGAGCGTTTCCGTGACCCGGAGAAAAACGGACGCGCTAGATTCCGCGGCGGATTGCCGAACAGGGCGCCAACAAAAAACCGCCCCGACGGGGCGGTCAACTCCTCTCCCTGGATCCGGCCGGAAGATGAATGCCGCCCGGACCTATCGATCTGACGCCAAAGCCGACGACGGCGGCGCTTGCCGCCGTCTTTGCGAGTTCACTCGTCGCGATAGACCTTTTCCCGTCGCTCGTGGCGCTCCTGCGCCTCGATCGAGAGGGTCGCGATCGGGCGCGCGTCCAGACGCTTGAGGCCGATCGGCTCGCCTGTCTCCTCGCAATAGCCGTATGTGCCTTCGTCCAGGCGCTGTAGCGCGGCGTCGATCTTCGCGATCAGCTTGCGCTGGCGATCGCGCGCTCTCAGTTCGATCGCGCGATCGGTTTCCGAAGAGGCGCGATCGGCAAGGTCCGGATGGTTTGCGCTTTCTTCCGCCAGATGGTCGAGGGTTTCGCGCGCTTCGCGCAGGATATCGTTTTTCCAGGCATTCAGCTTCGCTCGAAAATAAGCCCGCTGATTTGCATTCATGAATTCCTCGTCCTCAGACAGGACGAAGGTACTAAGATCGATCTTCTCACTCAACGCGATTCTCCTGAAGAACATCTCAAGGGGCGCTGTATATCCCCACGCAAAGCCCGATTCAAGCCTGACAAACCTTGCGCACCGTTTTTTGCAACTGCCCAATATTCAAGCCCGACAGGCTATTATTTCGCCAAGATTACAATGAGATGACCGAGGCACAGCAAAAGCCCTGGGGATTCCCTTTCGCATCTGGCAATACACGGCCGTCGCATCTTATGCCCGCCGATGGAAGCCTAGAATTTAATCATCCCGACAAAGACGAGCGAAGATCGGTCCCCGGTGCGAAATGGATTGATCTTTGGCGCGAGCCGGGACACAAGTTCGCAAGGGGTGGCTTGCTTCCCGCACTGCAACTCGGAGGATGGACTTGATATCCGACAACTCTTCTGCCGCCTTCCGCCTTTATCTCCTGCGCCACGCCCGTGCCGGCTGGGCGGAATCGGGAAAGACCGACTTCGATCGCACGCTGGATGACGAAGGCTACGCCGAAGCGGAGATCATCGCCGAAAAGCTTGCCGACGAGGGCTACCGCCCTGATCTGGTGATCTCCTCTACGGCGGTGCGTTGCCGCGAGACCGCCGAGGCATTGCCGCGCGCGCTCGGCGAAGAACTCGACATCCGCTATGTCGATTCGCTCTATCAGGGCACTGTCGACGTCTACGCCGAAATAGCATTTGCCGAACGCGAACAGACCTCCGTCATGATCGTCGGACACAATCCGACGATCGAGGAATTCTTCCACCGCCTCGTCGGCCAGCCGGTCGCCGAAGCCGTCATGCCGTTCGGCTTCCCGACCGGCGGCGTCGCTATTGTTGATTTCGACGTCCGCCCGGGCGACGCGAATTCGGTGGCGCGGCTCTCGGCCTTTCTCGCGCCGCGATCCCGATAGCGGACGCCATACGCGGCGGCTTTTCTTTTTTCAGCCTTTTCCGCTACCTATATCGCTGGGGACCATCCTGCACTCTTCGGGAAAGAACTGTTGGCACCGACACTGACAACCCTTGCCGACGATGCGCGCATAGCGCTCGACAATCTCGCAGACCGCGCGGTCGGTCTCGTCAATCCGTCGCTGAGGCTCGGCGTCACCGGCCTTTCGCGCGCCGGCAAGACCGTCTTCATCTCCTCGCTGGTGCACAATCTCCTGAACGGCGGCCGGCTGCCCCTGTTCGAGGCGGCGCGCTCGGGACGGGTCTCGAAGATAAGGCTGGAGCCGCAGCCGGACGACGCAGTGCCGCGCTTCCAGTACGAAGACCATATCCGCGCGCTGGTGCGCGACCGCCTCTGGCCGGATTCCACCCGCGCCATCTCGCAACTCCGCATCACGCTCGACTACGAAAGCGCCAGCGGCTGGGGCCGGATGTTCTCGCCCGGCAGGCTGTCGGTCGACATCGTCGACTATCCGGGCGAATGGCTGCTCGACCTGCCGCTGCTTGCCCAGGATTTCCGGACCTTCAGCGAGAATACCGTCTCGCTCGCCGGCCAGGGTATCCGTGCCGAGCTTTCCGGCGGATGGCTTGCGCTCGCCGCGACGATGGACCCTGAGGCCGAGGCAGACGAAACGGGCGCACGCAATCTCGCTGAAGCCTTCACACTTTACCTTAAGGCCTGCAAATCCGACGAGCGCTCGCTTTCGACGCTGCCGCCCGGCCGTTTCCTGATGCCCGGCGATCTCGAAGGATCGCCTGCCCTCACCTTCGCTCCGCTATCCAACCTCCCTGCCGGGCGTGCGCCGAAAGGCTCGCTCTGGGCGATGATGGAGCGACGCTACGAGGCTTACAAGACGCATGTGGTAAAACCCTTCTTCCGCGAGCATTTCGCCCGCCTGGATCGGCAGATCGTGCTTATAGACGCGCTGCAGGCAATCAATCGCGGCGCGGAAGCGGTCCATGATCTCGAACGTGCGCTCGGCGATGTCATGGCTTGCTTCCGGCCCGGCACGAACAGCTTCCTGTCCTCCTTCTTGACCCGCCGGATCGACCGCGTCGTCATAGCCGCCACCAAGGCCGATCATCTTCACCATGAGAGCCACGCACGCCTGGAAGCCGTCACCCGCCGCCTTGTCGAGCGTGCCGTCGAACGCATCGGCATGAGCGGAGCCGGCATCGACGTCATGGCGATCGCCTCCGTCCGCGCGACGCGCGAAGCGACCGTGCGCCATGAAGGCAGCATGCTGCCCGTCATCGTCGGAACACCCATGCCGGGGGAGACGATCGACGGGGAGACCTTCGATGGAGAACGAAAAACAGCCATATTTCCCGGCGACTTGCCGGAGAATCCTGATTCACTTTTTCAAGCGCTTGAATCGGAATCCGAGGGAGATCCCGGTTATCATCTCAATTTCGTCCGTTTTCGTCCGCCGCATATCGAGGAGACCGGCGGCGGCCTCAAGCTTTCGGTGCCACATATCCGCCTCGACCGGGCGCTGCAATATCTGATCGGAGACCGGCTCGCATGAACGATACGCCCGCAAACCGACCGCGCCGGCCCGCAGCATTTTCCGTTCCTTCGCAGCAGCCTGCCCCGGAAAAACCCAAAAGGCCGGCACCGCGATCGCCCGCGAGCTTCGGCGACGAAGTCGTGCTGACGCCGGATTCGGACGATCCCTTCATCGAAACCACTGCCGATCTCCCGGCCATCCCTCCGCCTCCGGAAGCCGTTCCGCGCCGCCGGCGCTTCACGTTCGGCCGCATCGCCTTGGCTGCCTTCGGCCTCCTCGTTTCGCTGGCCCTCGGGCTCTGGATCGACAATCTCATACGCGACCTCTTCAGCCGCAACGACTGGCTCGGCTATACCGCCGTTGCGGCAACCGCGGTCGGGGTTCTGGCATTCGCCGCCGTCGTCATCCGCGAGCTCGCCGGCCTTCATCGTCTTTCCGCCGTACAGGACCTCAAGCAAGAGGTGGGCGACGCGGTCGTCGCGACAAGCCCTGCGGCGGCGCGCAGCGTTCTCTCCCGCCTCACGAACCTGTTGGCATCCCGCCCCCAGACCGCGCGCGGGCGCACGCGCCTCAGCGAAACCGCGGACGAGATCATCGACGGCCCTCACCTGATCGATCTCGCCGAACGCGAGTTGATGACGCCGCTCGACCGCGAGGCCCGTGCGCTGATCCTTGCGGCGGCCAAGCGCGTATCGATCGTGACCGCGGTCAGTCCGCGTGCGCTCGTCGACATCGGCTACGTCATCTACGAGAGCAGCCGCCTGATCCGCTCCATGGCGGAGCTCTACGGCGGCAGACCGGGCAGCCTCGGGCTGTTGCGGCTGATGCGCGACGTCGTTGCCCATCTGGCCGTCACCGGATCGATCGCCGTCGGCGACAGCCTCGTCCAGCAGGTGCTCGGTCACGGACTCGCCTCGAAACTGTCCGCCCGGCTCGGCGAGGGCGTGATCAACGGACTGATGACGGCCCGCATCGGCATCGCCGCGATGGACCTTTGCCGCCCCATGCCTTTCCGGGCACTGAGGCGGCCCGGAATCGGCGACTTCATCGGAGACCTCGCTCCCGCTTCGCTCTCGGGCAGAAAGAACGAAGGCTGAATCAATATCCCTGGAAAATCTCGCCGGTGGAAAACAGGACAGAAGCCTTCACCCGTCCGCCCGCGGAAACCGTCCGTTAACCATTTTCGCGCAAACGTGGGACCATCGAGGTCAGCCCTATCAAGGATCGTTCATGTATTCGCGCACTTCTTTGATCGCCCGCGGCAGCGCAGCGGCCGTTCTCGCCGCTCTGTCGGTTCTTGCCGCCCCGGCTCATGCGGGCTCGCGTGACAAGGCATTCTTCGATCAGGTCTCCGGAACCTGGCAAGGCCCCGGCGAAATCGTCGCGGGCAAATACAAGGGCACCAAATTCACCTGCAATCTCAGCGGCACGTCCGCCTCGGCCGACGACATCGGCATCCAGCTCGACGGCCATTGCCGCGTCGGCGTCTTCAAACAGCCGATGTCCGCGCTGATCACCAAGGCAGGCGGCACCTACAGGGGCAAATTCCTCGACGGAGCCGCCGGCAAAGGCCTCGACATCGTCTCGGGCACCGTAACCGGCGACAAGGTCGTCATGGGCATCAATCGTCAGAAACTGAATGGCGCGATGATCGCCCGCCTTCAGGACGATAACACCATGAACATCACAATCTCGGTCAAGGTCGAGGATACAATGGTGCCCGTCATCGGCATGTCGCTCAACCGCAAGGTCGACAGCATGGCCGTGGGGTCCATCAAATAGCGTCCGGATGCGTCCACCAGAGGCCGTCGCCGCTTGCGGCCTCTATGCCCGCCACGTCGCACGCTTGAAGCCACTCGACGACCGTTTTGCCGTTCACACGCAATTGCGCGGCGACGTCGGCAAGCGGCATCAGCACGAAGCCACGCGCTGTCATGCGCGGATGCGGCAGTTCGAGCCGCCCGCCGCTCTGCGTAAGGCCGTCATAGGTCAGCACGTCGATGTCGATCGTCCGCGGCCCCCAGCGCTCCAGGCGCTTGCGCTTCATCTTCGTCTCGATCGCCAGACAGACATCCAGCAGCGCTTCCGGCGCCAGTCCGGTCTCGACCATCGCGCAGGCATTGAAAAACCAGTCCTGATCCGTCTTGCCCCACGGAGGCGTGCGATAAAGCCGCGAGACGGCAGCGATCCTGCAATCCCGCCGGCCGTCGAGCATCGCGAGAGCGTCCGCCATCGAGCGGACCGGGTCTCCGACATTGCCGCCGAGGCCAAGGGCAGCCGTTCGCCAGTCCGCCTCAGACGACATGTTCGACCGTCACTTCGACATAGTCCAGAACGCCGACGACCGGCGCATTCGGCTTGCGCACGGATATCTTCGCGCGTCTGATCTGCGGAAAGCGCGAACACAGCGCAGCCGCGATCTCCTGGGCAAGCGCCTCGATCAGATAGCGCCGGCGTCCGGTCACGACATTCTCGATCTCCTTGAAGGCAACCCCGTAATCCACTGTGGACTCTATCGAATCGTCCGATAGAGGCCTCTGCGGGGCGACGTCGAGTTCCGCATCGACGAAGAAGCGCTGGCCGAGAAATTCCTCGGCGTCGTGCAGTCCATGACGGGCGAAGAAAGCGCAGTTCTTGAGCGTGATTGTGTAGGTCGTCATAGATCTGTCCTGTTTGTCTGCACATTCGGCATCGGTTTCAATCCTGCCGCGGCTGAACGCCGGCGCGAGACACGGTACCGGCGGCCAGCATAGCATCCGCCATCAGGAGTGCGTCCCTGTTGATTGCGACATTGTGCACGCGAAAAATCGCCGCCCCGGCGAGCCGCAGAAGCGCGGTCGTGATCGCCGTTCCGGTATCCCGCTCCGCCGCATCACGGCCAGTGGCGGCGCCGACGAACCGTTTGCGCGACGTGCCGACGAGTATCGGCGCCTTGAGGCCGTGGAGCTCGGAAAAGCGCGCCATAAGCTCCAGATTTTCCCGCGTGTCCTTGGCGAAGCCGAAACCCGGATCGAGGACGATCCGTTCAGCGGCGATGGCGGCGGCATCGGCGATTTCCAGCGACCGGCGGAGGAAATGATACTGATCCTCGATGACGTCGGCGAGCTTCTCGCGGTCCCTTCCGGTATGCATGATGCAGAGCCCAGCTCCGGTCTCAGCGGCAACCGCCGCGATATCCGGCTCCCTTTGCAGCCCGTGCACGTCGTTGACGATATGCGCCCCCGCGTCGATGGCCATCCTGGCGGTGGATGCCCTGTAGGTGTCGACGGAGATGATCGCATCGCTCTGCCGTGCAAGCGCCTCGATCACCGGCAGGATGCGGTCCTGCTCCTCCGCCGGGGAGATTTCCTGTGCGCCCGGACGGGTCGATTCGCCGCCGATATCGATGATGTCCGCCCCCTCCTCAAGGCAGCGCAGCGCGTGCGCGATGGCCGTTTCCGGGGATGCGTGAAGCCCGCCGTCGGAAAAGGAATCCGGCGTGACGTTGACGATCGCCATCAGCCGGCCTTGCGGCCCGAGCTCAAGACTGCGCCCGTGGGCCAGCATCCAGCGGAAGGGTTCGAAGGGCGAAAACATGGTTAAGCTCCACAGCCATGGCGCAGGCAGCCTGAAAATGGTGTTGCGCTTCGGGTGGCTATGCCCCAAGCTTGATGCAAGTTCAACCGGCGCGACGCGCCCTAGCAACGGGCTTCCTTCAGCGCCGGTCCGCGGCCACGGCAGCTCCCTCGCAAAACAACGCGCGCTCACGGCTCTGTCCTTGCCGCGCCGAAAGGAACGATCGGGATCCTTCATGCCGGCTTTCGCCAATAGCATTCGCCTACTTTCGCTTGCCGTCGCTTGCGCTCTTTTTGCCTCGCCCGCCGCGAGCGAGACGATCATTTCGAAGAGCTTCGCCTATTTCTCCGTCGGCGGAAAAACCGCTGCGGAGCTCGATGACGAACTCGCCCGGCGCGGCCCCTCCGTGAAAAGCACCAGCTCCCGTCATCCCGGCGCGACGAGAATAAAATGGGGCGGCTCCGTCACCTACGTCATGCGCGGCGGCAAATGCGCGATCGGCGAGGCGAAGGTGACGCTTTCGACCAGGATCATCCTCCCACGCTGGAAGAACCGCGGCAAGGCCACGGCATCGCTCGGCCTCATCTGGGACACGCTTTCGCGCGACATCAAACGCCACGAGGAACGTCATGCCGAGATCGCGCGCCATCACGCGCGCGATCTGGAGCGCAAGTTGCGGACGCTTCGGCCGGACTCGAATTGCGAAAGGCTGCAGGCGCGCGTGGACAGGGTTACCGCAGACGCGGTCGCCGCTCATGACAAGGACCAGGCCCGCTTCGATCGCGTCGAGGCGCACAACTTCAACGACCGCATGATGCGCCTCCTCACGCACCGCCTGAAGGCCTCCGGGCAATAACACTGACGGTATAAGTTCCGCAAACCGGACGCGGCACCCTTCGGGGGAGCCCCGCCGCCGAAAGCAGGTCTTGACTTTCCGGCAGGCAGAATTCGCGAAATGAATTTTAGCGATGGCGCATTATCGAGAATCACTTTACTTTCCTCTCAACAGTCAAGGGGAAGACGACGTTTCTATCCGGGATTGAAGTTCTTAACGGGTTCTCCTGGCGCGTCTCATTTGCAGCAGGTGTTCTCCTCCCTCTCCTGCTAGCGATGCGCCCCACTGGCCTCGCTCGTCTTTCACAGACCTGCGAGGCATTTTTTTAGGCCTGGTCCGCAGGACGCCCCAATCGATCCTTCAGCCGCGAGGAAGAGGTCGTATATTGCAATGCCGTCTTTCCGCCGGCAAAGCAGATGCGCCGAGCTGCCTGGGTCATCAGCGCCGCCTCGTGGAAGCCCGACAGGATCAGCCTGAGCTTGCCCGGATAATGGCAGGCATCACCGATCGCGAATATTCCAGGCGTGGAGGTCTCGAAACGCTCCGGGTCGACGGCGATCGCGCCGCCGCTGCGCTTCAGCGGCCATTGCCCCGCAAGACCCTGCTCGAGCGATGCCTCCGCCGCCGAAACGCTTCCGACGGGCGGCACGAAAGGACCAAGGCCGCCGGCGAGCACGACGATGCTGGAGCGGATTCCCGCTCCCTTGTCCGTGCGGGTGACGAAACGGGCATCCGGCGTCTGTTGAAAATCCGTGACGACCTCCCGGTATCGAAAGACCGGCGCGAACGGCGATGCCTGCTTGAGCAGCCGCTCCGTCAGCTCGATGCCGTCGATCTCCGGAAACCCCGGCGCATCGTAGATCGGCTTGTCGGGATAGAGAACCGCGCATTGTCCCCCGGCCGATCCCAGGCTGTCGACGAGCTGGCATCGCAGGTCGTAAAGGCCGAGCTGAAAGACCGCGAAGAGCGCGGCGGGACCGGCTCCGACGATCACCACATCGGTATTGTCGTCCTGAGCCATTTCACCACCCTGTCGTCCGGGATCAGGCCTGCCGTTCGGGAACATGAACGACGAGACCGTCCAGCGCGTCGTTCATCTTGATCTGACAGGAGAGCCGCGAGGTGGGACGGACATCATAGGCGAAATCCAGCATATCCTCCTCCATCGCCTCCGGCGCTCCGACCGCTTCGGTCCACGTCTCGTCGACATAGACATGACAGGTCGCGCAGGCGCAAGCCCCGCCGCATTCCGCTTCGATCCCCGGAACGGAGTTGCGCACGGCATTCTCCATCACGGTGGAGCCGTTGGCGACCTCCAGTTCATGGCGCGTGCCATCGAATGCGACGATTGTAAGCTTTGTCATGATATGTCCCGGATAAGTTAGACTGGCGCTGGCCCGGCAGCTCCAAGGGCATGTCGGATCGCCGGATTTTCGGCGGTTTCTTCCAACAATTCCAAACTCCAGTCAACATGTCGGGATGAAGGGCCGCCGCGACAATCCAACGCGCGGCATCAGCTTACCCGGCTGCGACAGCCCCGTATCCGTCCGCGCGGTCAGCGGCTGAGCTTCAGGATGAAGTTCTCCGCCTCCACCACCGCCGCGGCAAAGGTCGCCATGGCGGCAGCACTGGCCGGATTTTGCTCGAGCGTCTGCGCGGCACCTGCGACCGCGCCGGCGCCGACGGCCCTTGCGGCGCCCTTCAGCCGGTGTGCGATGGCCGTGCGGGCCGTCGTATCGGCGGCAGCCAGCTCCTTCATGCCCTGACGGGCCTGACGGGCGAAGATCTGCAGCACCTCCAGCTCCAGGACCTTGTCGCCCATCGTCTGCCTTGCCAGATGCACGAGATCGATGGGGCGTGTCTTCGAGGGGCATACGCCGCCCGGATTGTCCGGAGCTTCGAAGGCGATATTCAGAGCTGCCATTGCCAATATCCTTTACGCTACGCTTATGTGTTTCGTTGTGGCGCGCATTGGGGTGGTCGATGCCGCAGGTCGGCAAAACCACCGTCCGGAAACCGGACCGTTTCGAGACTTGGGCGAAGCTTTCTGCCGCCGGTACCCGAATGCGCATTCTGCGCGTCCAAGGCCCGCTATCCGATTAAAAGGAGGCGCAATCGCGGCGCAAACCGCGAACAATCACAAACTATGGTTAACGGCAGTTAAACTCGGTGATTACCGTGATTTTCCATTATGATACAATTCGGCCGCCCTTTAACTTTCTGTTAAGATTCAAGCTAAGGGAGATGGCAATCAATTGTGTGATACTGGCTAATGTGTCACTACGATACGGTTAGGGTCTTGTTTATGCCCGAAAGGCTGGACAGTCCCTGTGGAAGACCGCGACCGGCGGATATCAGCCTGCCGGTTTTCGGACTATCCAGAGACCGTGGAATAGCGATTTGGAATGAAGAGGTGGCAAACGCCACAGCGGACCATGAGGGTTCGTTGATGCATTGTCACCACCGAAGCGGCCCCGCTTCGTCCTGTGCAGGCGGCAGGATCGACAGGAGCGTTTCGGGATCTGGTAACGAGGCGTACCCGCATGGCGACGAACAAGTTCAACGAGTCGATCGACGACAAGGCTTTCCAGGCCTTGGAGGAAGCATTGAAAATCGACTTCGACGACCTCGCGGAAGATACGCCTTCCGATCAGAATAAGGTTGCCGCGGAATCGAGCATGCCCGAACCTGCCAACCAGGGCTCCCGGCCGGAAACCGTTTTGCGCCCTGCCACGCCCGAACAGCCTGGCAGGAGCGTCGGCACCGAGCCGAGCCCGAAGACGCCGGTCTTCGCGCCGGCCAACGACGGCTCCCGCAAGACGCCCGCGGCGATCCTGAAATCCCTCGACGTCCGCTCCAGCCGTTCGTCGATCCGCATGGCCGCTCTCATTTCCGCACTTTGGGTAATCGGCGCGCTCGGCGTCGCCAATCTCCTTTATGCGCCGGAAATCTGGCAGGTCCGGTCGATCGCGGAGCTCGTGGCGCTGCCGGGTGCGATTGCGATGATCGTCGCGATCGTCATGCCGGTCATGCTTTTCTTCGCCTTCGCCATCATGATCTCCCGCGCCCAGGAACTGCGCAGTGCGGCCCGCTCCATGGCCGAAGTGGCGCTTCGGCTTTCGGAACCGGAAACCATCGCCTCCGAACGCATCATGTCCGTCGGCCAGGCAGTGCGCCGCGAAGTGTCGGCGATGAACGAGGGAATCGAGCGCACGATCGCGCGTGCGACCGAGCTCGAAACGCTCGTCCATTCCGAAGTCAACGCGCTCGAGCGCAGCTACGCCGACAACGAGATGCGGGTACGCACGCTCGTCCAGGAACTCGGCAACGAGCGCGAGTCCATCATCAATCACGCCGAACGCATCCGCTCCTCGATTTCCGGCGCGCATGAGCAGCTTCGCGAGGAGCTCGCAACCGCCGGCGACAACATCTCGACCCAGATTGCGACCTCGGGAGAGGCTTTCGCCTCCATGATCGATACGCGCGCGGCGATGCTGATGGAAAAGTCCGACAGCGCGACGCAGACCATCGGCGCCATGCTGTCCGCCCGTACCGATTCTCTCCTGTCGACGCTGAGCTCATCGGGGTTCGCGCTCGCAAACGAGTTCGACAACAGGCTGGAACAGCTTTCCGAGACGCTCGATCAGCGCGGCCAGGCGCTTCTCAACCAGTTCGAGATGCGCGCCTCCTCGCTCGACGCCAATACGGAAAAGCTGAATGCCGCCCTGAACGAGCGTGCGCGGCAGCTCAACGAAACGCTGATCGCACGCACCCGCGAAATCAACGAGAGCCTGACCGTCGGCCAGCAGGCAGTCACGTCCGGGCTCGACGACGTTATCCAGTCGATGAACGCGGCGCTCGACGAAAAGGGCGCGCAATTCCGCCAGAGCCTAAAGAACGTCGCCGACGATACCATCATGGATCTCGATCTGCGCTCCGGCTTCTTCGACGAAAAGATGCAGGCGACCGTCGGCCATATCGCCAGCGCCTTCGACCAGCGCGTTGCGGAATTCACGCAAGCCTTCGACCAGCGAGCGGGCTCGCTCGATTCGAAGCTTATGGAAAGCCTGGGGCGCATCAACGAGACCGTTGCCGGCGGTTCGGACGCCATCAACGGCATTCTCAACAGCAGCATCGAACGCCTGGGTTCCACCCTCACCGACCAATCCTTCGCACTCGCGACGACGCTCGGGACCGGCCAGGAAGTGTTCGAGAGCGCGATCAGCGGCCACACCGCGGCGATCAATTCGGCAGTCGAGAGCGCACATGCCAAATTCGGATCGATCTTCGGAGAGCGTACCGACGCCCTCCTCGACGGCCTCTCCGAGGCGCAGAACCGGATTGAAAGCGGCTTCGGCGCCCGCGCGGATGCCTTGGCCGATGTCATTGCCGGCAGTGAAAAGCGCCTGACGACTGCGCTCGAATCGCGCGGCAGCACGATCGCGACCGACATCGAGGCGGCGCAGGCCCGGATGGAAGACGCGCTCGGCACCCGCGCCGACGAAATCACCACCGCCATCGCCGCCAGCCACAGCCGGATCGACCAGGCCCTTTCCGAGCGGACGGCAGCTCTCGCCTCGATGCTGAACGAGACGGGCGGAGCCCTCGAAAGCTCTGTCGGCGCTGCGGCAAACCGCGTCGAAAGCGCGCTCAGCGGCGCGACGCGTCAAATCGACGACGTTCTCACCACGCGCACCGCAAACCTGAATTCGGTGCTGACGGACAGCACAGGCGCCATTCAAACCGCGATCGACACGGCGGCCAGCCGCGTGGAGACGGTTCTGTCCGAAGGAAGCCGGCAGATCGGCGACGTGCTCACCGGTCAGGCCACTGAATTTGCCGATGCCTTCTCCGGCCGTGCTGCGGAAATCGCCGAAACGCTGTCCGGCCGGGCCGCGGAACTCGCCAATTCGCTCGTTTCGACGCATGAACAGATCCGCGCGACGCTCGACGATCGCGTCAACGCGATCAACCTCGTTGTCATGGATGGCCGCAATCAGCTTTCCGAAACGCTGTCCGACCATGCCACCGCGATCGGCACCTCGATCGCCACCAGCGCCGGCATGCTCGAGATGACCTTGGAACAGCACGAGGAAAATCTGCGCCGCGCCATCGACACCAGCGCGGCTTCGCTCGACCGGCAGGTCCGCGACAGCGCCGGCGCCGTGGCTGAACGGCTTGGCGAAACCTCGCAGAAGATCGCGGAAGCCGCCGAAACCTTCGGCAGCCGCATGGATCAGACGCTGGACAAGGTCACCGCACGCTTCGACGTCACCGGCGGCCGGATGGAAGAAAATCTCGGCGCGCTCGAAACCCGCATTCAGCAGAGCGTCGAAAGCGTTTCCGGCCTCGTGGATGCCACCGGAAACCGGATTTCCGATACGCTGGCGGAACGCCTCTCCGAGATCGACCGCGTCAGCATCGACGCCTCGATGAGGCTGGCAGATACGCTGTCTGCACCGCTCGACGAGATGGAGCGCCGCAGCGCGGAAGCCTCGGCCCGCCTCGCCGGCGCGCTGGAAGATCGCATTTCGGAAATCGACCGCGTCAGCGGCGAAGCGGTCAGCCGTATTGCAGGCACGCTCGACGACCGCACCGGCAAGATCGAAGAACGCCTCTCCACCATGGACAAGGCGCTGACCATAGGCCTTGAAAACGTCAACCGTACGATCGACGGCAAGGCGGCCGGCCTGGCTCAGACGCTGCGCGAGGCCGTCACCCAGGCAGCGCAGGAAATGGATGCGGAAGCCGTCCGCTCCGCGCAGGCTCTCGCCAGGACCGGCGAGGAATTCGCCAACCTCAGCAAGTCCGTCCAGGGGGCTGTCTCCCGCGCGGCCGCAGAGATCGGCACGGAGGCCCAGCGCACGACCGAAGCGATCGCCAAGGCGGGCGAGGACCTTGCCAACGCGCTTGCGGCCCGCAACGAGGCGTTCACGCGTTCCGTAGAGGAAACCGCCGCGGCGGCAGCCTCCCGTTTCGCGGAAACCGAAAGCCGGCTGGAAAACCAGAGCCACTCGATCCGGACCGGCCTTTCCGAGGTCGAAAAGGCACTTGAAGCCCGCGGTGCGTCTATCCGCACGACGCTCGACGAACGGACCCGCGAGCTCAATTCGATACTGGCAAGCCGCTCGGCCGAGCTTTCCAAGCTCATCGACGAGCAGGCGCGTCCGGTGATCGATCAGTATGCCGCAACCGGCCGGGAGGCGGCAGAGCGCATATCGGCGGCGGCGCAGGAAAGCGCCGATCGCCTGCGCGCCGAGAACGCCGCGCTGATCAACGCGATCAGCTCGCGCACCTCCGACACGCTCAATGCCATCACGACCCGGACCGAAGACGTCGCAAAGGTCATGCAGCAGGTCGAAAACAGCCTGCAATCGAATGTCACGGGCCTGATCGACCGCCTCTCCGAGAGCAGCAATGCCATCGCAGGCCTCGTCAACGAGGCGGGTGCGACGCTTTCGAGCGTCGACGAGCGGCTGACGGAGACGACCAACCGCTTCTCCACGTCGGCCGAGCGCGCAGCCGACATGGTGTCCACCACGTCCCGGCTTCTCGAAGGCAAGGTGGACCGCCTTTCGGACATCTCTGCCGGCACGCTGTCGCAGATCGGCGGCATCGTCGGGCGCTTCGAGGATCATTCCAAGATCCTGTCGCAGGCGTCCGATCTTCTTGCCGCGGCCCAGTCCAACCTCGTGTCGACGCTGGAAGAGCGCCAGGATGCATTGCGCTCGCTTTCCGTAGGCCTCGTCCGGCGCTCCGAAGAGATCGAGAATACGATGCGCTCCCTCGAAGGGATGGTGGATGGTGTCTTCGGCCGTGCCGAGGAACGCTCGGGCAAGATCGCCGCCAATCTCAAGGACGGCATCGAGACCTCCTTCGCGGAGGTCGGCCGTATTCTCGGCGAGACAGAAAAGCGCGCCGAAAGCGCGGCCGGCACGCTGCGCGATACGATGATCAAGGCAGGCGAGGAAGCCGGCCAGTCGGTCGAAGGCGCCTTCCTGCGCGCTGAGGAACAGACCAAGCAGGTGGCGAACCGCTTGCGCGGAAGCGTCGGCGCGTCGCTCTCGGATGTCGACCGGCTGCTCACGGAAACCGGCAAGAAGTCCGACGCCGCAACCACTCAGATGCGCGAAGCGCTGCGCGGTGCCGTCGAGGAGGCGGTCGGCAAATTCGCCGGCGCCACCGACGAAATCCGCCGGGCTGCCGGCGAGATCCGCAAGGAACTCGACCAGACCCGCGGCGAACTGAAGCGCGGCGCCTTCGACCTGCCCGAGGAGGCCAAGGAAAACGCAGCGCAGATGCGCCGCGCCGTCTCCGAGCAGATCAAGGCTCTGCAGGACCTCTCCGACATCATCGGCAAGTCGGCGAGCACGCTGGAGGTCTCACGCCCCATCGTCGAGCAGCGCCCGCTCACGCAGATCGCACAGCAGCCTGCCCGCACCGAGCGGCGCGAGGAAACGCCGCTGCGCGGCAGCCTCGGCATCGAGCGTGCGGCGACGCCTGTCGCTCCGCGAAGCGAAACCGCAACCAACCCGACGGGCGAAGGCGGCGGCTGGATGCGCGACCTCCTGCGCGGCGCCTCTCGCGAAGAATCCCAGCTCGGCCAGCCCCAGCGTTCCGAAGCTCAGGCGACCCGCCCGGCCGAAACCCGCAACCCACGCCACGTGGTGGAATCGCTGAACTCCCTCTCCGTCGATATCGCCCGTGCGATCGATCACGACGCATCAGTCGACCTTTGGCGCCGCTATCAGCGCGGGGAACGAGACGTCTTCACCCGCCGTCTCTATACGCTGAAAGGCCAGCAGACCTTCGACGAGATCAAGCGCAAGTATGATCGCGAATCCGAATTCCGGACCGCCGTCGACCGCTACATCAACGATTTCGAGAAGCTGCTCGCTGACGTCGCCCGCAACGACCGGGACAAGACGATGACTCAGTCCTATCTGACTTCGGATACCGGCAAGGTCTATACGATGCTGGCGCACGCAGCCGGCCGCTTCAACTGACGCGATGCGAACCCGCAAACCTGCAAACGGCCGCGAAAGCGGCCGTTTTGCTGTGGTCCATACGGAACCGTGTCGGGCAATCATTTGCCACGGACGCCTGTTGACGGCTGCGGGTCAGGCGCGAGCTGGAACGACGCAATGGCGCACCGGCCATTAACGTCGGCAGGATCGCAGATTTTAAGGGCGGAATACGATCAAGATGAATCGGCATTCCGCTCCATCTCTTTTGTTTGGTCGCATGATCTTTGTTCCGAAAAGTCTGCAACTTTTCGAGGCGTACCTTAAACATTGGCGGGAAATGAGATTGCCCTGGGCTCAGATCGCCGAAAGCGTCCAGCTTACGATCTCCGCCGTCACCTGCGCGGATGCCGCATCGAGCGCGGCGACGAAGGCCGGATTGCCGGTGCCGGAAACCGGCACCGTGGCGCGGAAGAGCTTTTGCGTGCGCACCGTACCGTTGCGGTCGTTCAGGATCTTGGCATAGATTTCGACAACGGCGGTACTGGCGCCGGATGTCTGCACTTCAAAGGCGCGGATGTTCGTTGCGACCTGGAAGTCGATCGCCAGCCCCTCGCCCGGCCTTCCGACGCCGCCGACGCGCCCGGAGTTCTCGAAAGCCTGCACCAGCTTCGCCTGCATCATCTTGGGCAGGCTGTCGCTCCACTGGGAATTGGCCAGATACTGGATTTCCGAGGCGGTTGGGCGAATGACGATCTGTTCGCTGTCGAGCGCCTTGAGCGCGCTAGGTTCCGGAACGAGGATCTGGCGGTTGCGCGCCGAGGGTCCCTCGACCGCGGGAACGGATGTCAACCCGAAGGTATCGTTCTTCGCGCGGCCGGTACCGCAGGCGCTAAGCGCTATCGCCAGAACGGAAATCATCGCGGCCTTTGCCGCCAACCCGCTCGAATGCCCCGCACGCCACCTAGCCGCCATGTCCAGCCTGAATCCTCTTGATTTGCAAATCTCTATCAGCGCGCCGCAACACTGTCACCGCTCATGCAACCGGCGAAATCGCACGAGCAAACATTGCGTTAAGGAATGTGGAGTTGCGGCCACACTTCGCATGCGCGTGGTCAACGACGCGTGCGCCCGTCATATTGCTTCACCGTTTCGCCCCCGAACAGCAGGCGCTGCGGATTGCGGTCGAAATCGGAAATCGTGCTCTGCAGGCTCTGCACCGTCCGGCGCGTGTCGTTGACGAGCGTTTCGACGTCCCTGAGACCGTTTCCGGAGAAGCGCTGCAGATTGTCGGCAATCGGGCCGATCCGGCTGTTGAGCGTATCGGCCACCTGCTTGAACGACTGCAACGTCGTCCTCGCTTCGGCAAAGAGCGATTCGGAATCGCCCTCGCCCAGGAAACCGTCCAGCTTGGCGAGGATGCCGTCGACCCGGCTCGAGGCCGCATTCAGCTTGTTGGCCATCTGCTGGACATCGGTGATCGTCTGGTTGATGTCTTCCTGCCTCTGGCCGATCCTGTCGGCAAGGCCTGTGACGGACGAGATCGCCTTGCGCGCATCGGCGCTTGCGACGGAGATGTCGTCGACGACGTTGCCGACCTTCTGCGCATCCACGGCAGCGATCAGCTTGTCGGCCTTGTCGAGCGTAGCGGTCGCGTTCCTGCCGAAGAGTTCGAACGTCTTCGCCGTCTGCTCGAAGCTCTCGATGGTCGCCTTGATATCGCCCGAGGCGGAAGCGATGTCGCTGGTGATCTTGTCGACATTGCTGACCACGTGGTCGACCTTGCGCGGATCGACCGCCTTGACCAGGGCATCGATGGAAACCATCGTCGAATCGAGCCTTTGCGAAACCCGGTTGAAGGTCTCGGAAAGTGCCCCGACGCTTTGCAGGAATGCGTCGATATTGTCCGAGTTCCTGGTCAGCGCGGCTGAAAACAGCTCGGCATTGCGAATCGTCTGGGTCAGCGGGCCGCGGGCATCCGCGACGAAGCCCTGAACGTCTGAAATCGCCTCATCGGCGCGCTTCAGGATCTTGTCCGCGGTGGTCAGGAGGTTGGTGACGCTCGACTGCTCCGCCGTCAGCGAAGCGGTTCCATCCGTATCGAAGGCCTGGCGAAGGATGTTCGGATCGTCCGGATTGCCGCCGCCGAGCTCGATATAGGCAGCGCCGGTCAGCCCCTGGATCTCGAGAACGGCAGAGGTCGACTGCTTGACGGGAGCCGCCGTCGAGACTTCGGTCATGGCAATGGAGTAGCGCGGATCCTCCGAATCGATCGCCAGACTGCGCACCGAACCCACGGGAATGCCGTTGAAGCGGACCGGAGAGCCCACGCTCAAACCATTGGCGGATCCCGGAATGCGGATCGCAAGCTGCGCCATCTCGCCGCTGCGGCCATATTGCGACATCCAGTAGACGAACACGAAGGCGGCGGCCATGACAAGTACGGTAAAGAAGCCGACAAGGGCGTAGTTGGCTTTTGTCTCCATCTTCAGGCTATCCCGGTCGCGTGTTTCATCCGTGCCGCTGGCATCATTCCCGTCGTCCTCAAGCCTCTCTCACGATCGAGCGAGCGCGCTTCCCCTGGAAATAAGACTGCACCCAGGGATCATCGCAAGCCAGCATATCCTTTACCGTACCATCGACCAGAACACGCTTCTTTCCGAGGACAGCGATCCGGTCACAGACCGAAAACAGGCTGTCGAGGTCGTGAGTCACCATATACACGGTCAATCCCAGAGTGTCGCGCAGTTTGGCGATCAGTTCGTCGAATTCGCTTGCCCCGATCGGATCGAGGCCGGATGTCGGCTCGTCCAGGAAGACGAGGTCCGGATCGAGCGCGAGCGCGCGGGCAAGCGCTGCGCGTTTGATCATGCCGCCGGAAAGCTCGGATGGAAACTTGTCGGCAGCCTCCGGAGCAAGGCCGACAAGCTCGATCTTCAGCCGCGCCAGCTCGTCCATCATCGATTGCGGCAGGTCGAGATATTCGCGCATCGGCACCTGGATGTTCTCGCGAACGGTCAGCGACGAGAACAGCGCCCCGTGCTGGAAGAGAACGCCGAGCCGCATATCGAGAGCGAGTCGTTCGGCTTCGCTCGCCTTGTCGAAATCCGCGCCGAGGATCCGGATCGTTCCCGAACGGCGCGGCAGGAGCCGGAGCACGGTGCGCATCAGCACCGATTTCCCCGTCCCCGAGGCACCGACGAATCCGAGGATCTCGCCGCGAAAGATGTCGAGATTGAGCTTGTCGAGAACGATGTTGTCACCGAAACCCACGGTCAGATCCTTGACCGAGAGCACGACTTCCTTGTCCGTCTTGTCCGCTGGCTTGTCCATGAAATTGATAGATCCTGAGCCTTAGAAGTCGATGGCGGCGTAGAATATGGCGAAAAGGCCATCGACCAGGATGACGACGAAGATCGACTTCACCACCGACGTCGTGACCCTCCGGCCGAGGGATTCGGCGCTTCCTCCGACCTTCAATCCCTCGACCGATGCGACGATGCCGATGATCAGCGCCATGAACGGCGCCTTGATCATGCCTGAGATGATGGTGGAAATATCGATTGCCTCCTTGAGGCGGGACAGGAAAGTGTCGAAGGTGATGCCAGAATAGGCCCAGGCGACGGCGGCTGCGCCCAGAAGCGCTGCAAAATTCGCGATGATGGTCAAAAGCGGCAGCGCGACGGTGAGCGCCACGAGCCGCGGAAACACGAGGACGCCTATTGGGCTGAGGCCCATGACCTTCAGCGCGTCGATCTCCTCGCGCATCTTCATCGAGCCGATTTCGGCGGTGATCGCGCTGCCTGAACGTCCGGCGATCATGATCGCCGTCAGCAGCACGCCGATCTCGCGAAGCTGGAGGATGCCGACGAGGTCGACCACGAAGACTTCGGCGCCGAAATAGCGAAGCTGGAAGGCACCCTGCTGGGCGATGATGGCGCCGATCAAAAAGGACATCAGCGTGATGATCGGCACGGCGCGAACGCCCATGCGATCGATCTGGTGCACGATCGCGGCCGGCGAAAGCCCGCTGTTGCGGCCAAGCTTGAGCTGCGCGCCGCGCACGGCGGAGCCCAGGATATACATCGCCGCGACCGCGTCGTTCCATATTTCGATCATGGTTTCGCCGATAGGAGCAAAGGCGCGCACGAACAGCCGGTTGTCCTCTTTTCCCTCGTCCTGAGGCACCGGCAGTTGTTCGGGAAGCGCGGAGATCAGGTCGGCATAGCGTCCGCTTCCATCGGTCAGCCGCACGTCGCTGCCGGTCGCCTGACGTTCGCTGATCGCCCTTCGCAACAGCCAGGCGCCTGCCGTATCCATGGCGCTGACCGCGCCGAGGTCGATTTCGAGGTCGCCCTTGCCGCCCGACTTCGACATCTCGGAAAGCCGCCTTGCGGCATCCGCGGCGGTCTGGTTGCGCCATATGCCCGACAGCCGCCAGACCTCGCCGTCGGCGCCCACCCGGTTTTCCCTTTCGATATGTGCGGAAGCGTCTTTCGGCGGGTTCAAGTCTCTTGCATCTTCCGTTGCTTAAGGTCAGGAAACATCGTCAAGTCATATCGGGTCGACCGCGATCTGTCACCGAGGAACCTGCGGCCGCTGTCAGCTTCCTCTTCCACTGAAGCAGCAGGACCACACCATGCGCAGAACTGTCGCCGCTACCGCCGAAAGCTTCCCGATCGCCGGCACGTTCACCATCTCGCGCGGTGCCAAGACTTCGGCCGAAGTCGTCGTCTGCCGCATCGAGGCGGAAGGTCGCACCGGCATGGGCGAATGCGTGCCCTATGCCCGCTACGGCGAATCGATCGAGCGCGTACTTGCCGACATACGCGCGGCATCGGCCGAAATCGAGGCGGGCGCCACCAGGCAGGACATCCAGCGCGTAATGCAGGCAGGGGCTGCAAGGAACGCCGTCGATTGCGCGCTCTGGGATCTCGAGGCGAAGCTGTCGGGCGTGCCGGCATGGCGCTCCGTCAATTCAGAACACCCTCTCCCGCTCACCACGGCCTATACGATTTCTCTCGGCGAACCGGAAGCCATGGCGAAACAGGCTGCGCAATATGCGCACCGGGCGCTCCTGAAGGTGAAGGTCGGAACGGCCGACGACGAATCGCGCATACGCGCCGTGCGCGCGGCCGCTCCGCAAACGGCGATTATCGTCGATGCCAATGAGGGCTGGGCGCCCGAAACGCTTGAGCGCCATCTAGCAATCTGCGCCGAAGCCGGCATTGCCCTGATCGAGCAGCCGCTTCCTGCCGGCAAGGATGACGCCCTGCGCAGCATTTCGCGAAGTGTTCCGGTCTGCGCCGACGAAAGCGTGCATCTTGCGGCCGATCTTGCCGGCCTTGCGGACCGTTACGATGCGATCAACATCAAGCTGGACAAGGCCGGAGGGCTGACGGAAGCGCTGCGGCTGCGCGAGACCGCGCGAGCGCTCGGCATGAAGATCATGGTCGGCTGCATGGTCGGCACCTCGCTCGGCATGGCACCGGCAGTGCTTCTGGCACAGGGCGCCGACTTCGTCGATCTCGACGGACCGCTTCTGCTTGCCCGCGACCGCGCGCCCGGCCTGCGCTACGACGGATCGCTCGTCTATCCGCCGGACAGCGATTTGTGGGGCTGATGGAATTTGGCGGCGATCAACAATGCCGTGCCGACGAGCGCTGTAACCGACATCAGATAGAAGCCCCCGGTGCCGTACCAGTTGAAGAAATAGCCGGAAAGGAATGTCATCAGGGCGAGAAAGACGCCGTTGTAGAAGAAATAAAGCCCTTGCGCGGACGCCTCCTGCTCTTCCGCCACCCGCTCGACGATCCGGTTCTGAACCCCGATATGGACGCATGCATAGGTGAAGGCGTGCAGACACTGAAGCGCGAAAAAGCCGACGAATCCCATTTCGGCGGGAAATATCATCCAGCGTATCACCGCAACAGTCGAGCCGAAGAACATCAGCGTCCAGAGATCGAAGCGCCGGCGAAGTCGCGCCGCGAAGATGAAGAACAGGATTTCCGCCAGGACCCCGGCGCTCCACAGGAGGCCGATCTCGGTTCCCGTGAACCCGAGCTTGTGCCAGTAGATCGCCGAGAAGGCGAAAAGCATGGCATGGCTGGAATTGACGATCGAAGCGCCGATCATCATCAACAACACATCCTTCTGGCGCAGCGCGTTGATCGGTGCCGAAGCAAGCGCCGTCATCGCATGCGGACGGCGCGGCCTGCCGGTCTTCGGCGCCTGGACCGCCGCCACGATCGTCGCGACGAAACCGACCGCCATCGCCGGCAGAACGATCGCGCCGCCATAGAGGCCGGAAAGCCAGCCGCCCGCCATGGTCGCTGCGATGAAGGCGAGCGACCCCCAGAAGCGCATTCTGCCGTAATCGAAATTCCAGCGGCGCACGCCCGTCAGCGCGATCGAATCGGCGATCGGGAAATAGGGGCCGTAAACCGCGCCTTGCAGCGAATAGAGGAGAAGTACCGGCCAGAAGCTTTCCGCGGCGAAGAGCGCGATGCCGGTCAAAAGCGAAAGCCAGCCGGACCATATCAGCACCTGCGTGCGCTCGCCGATCCGGTCGGCGACGAGCCCCGCCAGCGGCGCGGTAATCACTCTTATGAGAAGCGGCACGGCAAGGACCATCCCGATCTCGAAATCGCTCATGGAGAGCGTCTCAAGCCAGACGGGGAAAAACGGAAGCGCGATACCGTTCACCAGCATGGGCGCACAGAAAAGGATCGCAACGCGGGGCACGAAGAAACGCGGCGCGCCGGACGACACCGAAAACCCGATGGGGGCATTCATGAGACGGAGACCTGAATCGAGGAATGCCTCAGATCTATCACGCCGATATGCGCGCGCCAAACGCTTTTCGTCGGAGTTTTGACCTAAGCGGCGAACTCGGGTTCCGGCCGGTCAGGCGGCTTCCACGCTTCCGGATCGGAAGCGGAAGGGAATGGGCTGCGGCAAGGCTTGCGGCTGATCCGTGTCCTGCGGTTTGCTCATCCGCTGCCAGGTGATCAGCTCCATCTCGCCGTCTTGATGTTCCGCGATCGCCGTGCAGCTTTCCACCCAGTCGCCCGTGTTGATGTAGCGCACGCCGTCGATCTCGGCGATCACCGCATGGTGGATATGCCCGCAGATGACGCCGTCCGCATTGTTCCGGCGCGCCTCTTCGGCGACGACGCGCTGAAACTCGCCGATGAAGTTCACCGCATGCTTCACCTGCAGCTTCGCCCAGGCGGAAAATGACCAATATGACAGGCCGAGCCTGCGTCGCACGGCGGCGAGCGCTATGTTGATCACGATCGCGGCGTCATAGGCCCAGTCACCGAGATAGGCGAGCAGCCGGGCATGGCGCACCACGACGTCGAATTCGTCGCCATGCAGCACCAGATAGCGCCTGCCGTCCGCCGCTTCGTGCGTGATGCGCTCCGCGACCTCGATGCCGCCGAAATGCATGCCGGGAAAGTCGCGCAGGAATTCGTCATGATTGCCGGGAATGTAGATAATGCGCGTGCCCTTGCGCGCCTTGCGCAGGAGCTTCTGGATCACATCGTTGCAGCTCTGCGGCCAGTACCAGTTCCGCTTCAGCCGCCATCCGTCGACGATGTCGCCGATCAGAACGATCGTTTCGGCTTCGTGATGGCGAAGGAAATCGAGCAGGAAATCGGCCCGCGCCGCCTTCGAGCCGAGATGGACATCCGAGATGAACAGTGTCCGGAAGTGCCGGACGTCCGTGGCTGTCGTGTTGGCGGTCATATTCCGGTCTCCAAATAGGCCGCAATGTCTGGCAAGAGCGCAAGACCCTCATGCAACGCGTTGAAAATCAGACTCTTGTTTCAGGAAGATGACATCGCCGGGCGGCGCCAAGGTTGTCCAACGTCTTCACCTCCAAAGCGTGGAGAAACATCCGGGCGGCGCCCTGCATTTGATCCCGGCATCGGGATTCACCGTTGCAACCCGGAACATTTGCGGCTTTATGGCAGGCGAAAACTTCACGACCGATCGCTTTCATGCAAGAAGAGCGGCCAAGAACGATTGCGGGGTAGAAACGGAACAATGAGCACTGGTGAAAAATCGAAGACGGAGAGCGGCCCCGCAAGCGGCGACATCGATCAGCAGGCTCTTTTCTTCCATCGCTATCCCCGCCCCGGAAAGCTGGAGATCAATCCGACCAAACCGCTCGGCAACCAGCGCGACCTCGCTCTTGCCTACTCCCCGGGCGTGGCCGCGCCCTGCCTCGCCATCCGAGACGATCCGGAAACGGCCGCCGACTATACCGCCCGCTCCAATCTCGTCGCGGTGATATCGAACGGCACCGCGGTGCTCGGCCTCGGCAATATCGGCCCGCTGGCCTCCAAGCCGGTCATGGAGGGCAAGGCGGTGCTCTTCAAGAAGTTCGCCGGGATCGACGTCTTCGACATCGAGATCGATGCGCCGACCGTCGACAACATGGTCGAAGTCATCTCGGCGCTGGAACCCACCTTCGGCGGCATCAATCTGGAGGACATCAAGGCTCCGGAATGCTTCGACGTCGAACGGCGCCTGCGGGAAATGATGGATATCCCGGTCTTCCACGACGACCAGCACGGAACGGCCATCATCGTCGCGGCGGCCATCCTGAACGGCCTGGAACTCGCCGGAAAATCGCTTGCCGATGCAAAGATCGTCGCTTCCGGCGCCGGCGCCGCTGCGCTTGCCTGCCTCAACCTGCTCGTGACGCTCGGCGCGCGCGTGGAAAACATCTGGGTCCATGACATCGAAGGCCTCGTCTACAAGGGGCGCGAGGTGCTGATGGACGAGTGGAAGGCAATCTACGCCCAGGAGAGCGACAAGCGGCAGCTTTCCGAAACCATCGACGGGGCGGACGTGTTTCTCGGCCTCTCCGCGGCCGGCGTGCTCAAGCCGGAACTGCTCGCCCGCATGGCGGAAAAGCCGCTGATCATGGCGCTCGCCAATCCGACGCCCGAGATCATGCCCGCCGAAGCCCGTGCCGCGCGGCCGGACGCGATGATCTGCACCGGGCGCTCGGACTTCCCGAACCAGGTCAACAACGTTCTCTGTTTTCCCTACATCTTCCGCGGAGCTCTCGACTGCGGAGCGCGCACGATCAACGAGGAAATGAAGATGGCGGCGGTGCGCGCCATCGCCGCGCTGGCGCGCGAGGAGGTCTCGGAAGTCGCCGCCCGCGCCTATTCCGGCGAGACGCCGATCTTCGGACCGGATTATCTGATCCCCTCGCCGTTCGACCAGCGGCTGATCCTGCGCATCGCACCCGCGGTCGCGCGGGCGGCGGCCGAAACCGGCGTCGCCGTGCGGCCGATAACGGATTTCGACGCCTATCTCGATCAGCTCAATCGCTTCGTCTGGCGCTCCGGCTTTATCATGAAGCCGATCTTCTCCGCCGCGAAAGTGGCCGAGAAGAAGCGTGTGATCTTCGCCGAGGGCGAGGACGAGCGTGTGCTGCGCGCTGCCCAGATCCTGCTTGAGGAAAACATCGCCCATCCGATCCTCATTGGCCGTCCGCAGATCATCGAAACCCGCCTGAAACGCTACGGCCTGCGCATCCGGCCCGATAGCGATTTCGAAGTCGTCAACCCGGAAGGCGATCCCCGCTATCGCGACTATGTCGACGATTATTTCCGCCTTGTCGGCCGCCTCGGCGTGATTCCCGAAGCCGCGCGCACGATCGTCAGAACCAACCAGACCGTCATCGGCGCCCTCTCCGTCAAGCGCGGCGAAGCCGACGCGCTGATCTGCGGTGTGGAAGGCCGCTACAGCCGCCATTTGCGCGACGTTTCGCAGATCATCGGCAAGAAGGCGGGCGTGCTCGACTTTTCCGGCCTCAGCCTGCTGATTTCGCAGCGCGGCGCAACCTTCTTCACCGATACCTATGTGACCTTCGATCCGAGCGCCGAAGAGGTCGCGGAGATGACGGTCATGGCAGCACAGGAAATCCGCCGCTTCGGTATCACGCCGCGCGCCGCACTCGTGTCGCACTCCAACTTCGGCTCGCGCGATTCCTCCAGCGCCTTCAAGATGCGCAAGGCGCTCGCCCTGGTGCGCGACATGGCGCCGGACCTCGAGGTGGACGGTGAGATGCACGGCGATTCGGCCATCTCCGAGCTGCTGCGCCAGCGCGTCATGCCGAACAGCACGCTCACCGGAGAAGCCAACCTCCTCGTCTTCCCCAATCTCGATGCGGCCAATATCACGCTCGGGGTCGTCAAGACGATGACGGACAGCCTGCATGTCGGGCCGATCCTGCTTGGGGCAGCCCTGCCCGCGCATATCCTTTCACCGTCGGTCACCTCGCGCGGCGTGGTCAATATGGCGGCGCTCGCGGTGGTGGAGGCATCCTATCCCGCCTGAGCGGCATCCGGTGCGCTCCTTTCAAGCCGGTTGAATCACAAAGGCGGGAGCGTATTGCCAGCCCCCGCTCCACATATGGAACGACTTAACAGTCGCGAAATGTCGGCCGTAAACTCCGGCTTTTGCGACTGATTTCCGTTTGAAGTTCGAAGTGGAATTATCGGGCGCCGGCTAAACGCACAATCGGCCTGTTCTCACAGTCAGGCTATCTGATCACCATTTCCATATACAGCGTGGCCGTTTCCAAGCCTTTCGGTGCGGGCTCGAACGGCTCGCAGTCCCGAAAGCCGAATTTGCGGTAAAGCGAAATGGCATCCGTCATGAATGAAATCGTCGCCAGGTTCACTTTCCGGAAATGCGCCTGCTCGATAGCCTGAAGCGCTGTCGCAAGCAGGCGGGTTCCAGCGCCCTTTCCTCGTCCTTCCGGACGTACGAAGAGCTTGATGATCTCCGCAACATCTCCATGACTCATATAGCCGACGCAACCTAAAACGACCGAGCCGTCCCGAGCAAGGTACATGCCCGCGTTCGGCGACGTGCACTTTTCCAGCAGGTTCTCGGCATCGTCGGAATAATAGGCAGAAATCACCTCTGCCGACGGAAGGCCCTGCGCATCGCATTGTGCAACGTCCCATCGGCCCATTTCCGCGATGAGCGCATGGGCTTCGTAAAAGTCGGCAAACGTACTCGCCTTCGTAACGACAAGCATCGCCCCCCATGGATGTGAGTTTGCGACAAACCGGCAAGGTTTCCCCACGACGGTCCGGAAATTAGCACACTCAAACGTAACTGTCTGCTTTCCGCCTTGGGCTGAGGAATGCTCCGTGAGAATGCAGCGGCAAACAGGCCGCCCCAGACTTCTGCTGCAAGCAGGTTCAGCAGCCGCGGCGGTTCGATTCCACATTTCGGTCGGGAGCTGGGAACATGTTGCGCTCCGCGCCGCGTGTCCTATGATATCGACGAAAATGCCACCGGTGGTGGAATCCGCGAATATCTGCTGGGACGTGCCGCCTTGAAACCGAGTTTTCGCCTGCTGTTCGCACTCGCGACGGGTCTGCTCCTGCTTCCGCAGGGCGGGACGGCGCAAGCCGTCGGGGTCTGCGAGAGATTGCAGAGCCGCCTTGCCAGCCTGCCTCGCGTGGCAGCCGATACGCCGAATGTTCTGCGGAACAACAGCGAGATCACGCGCCGCTACGGCGGAGCGATTACCCGCCAGAACATGGAGCTTCGCAAGGCGAATGGCGATCTGAGGCGCCTCGGCTGCAGCAGCGGCAGCATAACGATCGTCGGCGGACCGAACGCCGCCGCCTGCGGCGAGCTCGCCTCCGCTATCGACAGGATGGAGCGCAATCTGCAGATCCTCAACAAGAAGCGGCGTGAATTTTCCTCCGCCGGCGGCAACGCCGGCGCCCGCAGGCGGATTTTGGCGGCGCTGGAGAGGAACGGCTGCAACGAGGGGAATGCCGCGGTGCTGCCCGCCGCAACCTCCGGGACCACGGATGTCATCGAAGACATGCGCCCGTCGGGAATACCGCTCGACATCGAAGCCGGCGGGACATCGATTACACGGCTCGGTCCGCCCACCGGCACCGCCTCTTCGCCTGGCGGTCTACGCACCGTATGCGTGCGCACCTGCGACGGCGGGTTCTTTCCTATCTCTTCCGGCGCGACACCGCTCGATTTCCGGCGCGATCAGAAAGTCTGCGCGATGATGTGCCCGCAGGTCGAGACCGAGCTCTTCTATCATCCGCTTTTCGAGGAGGATACCGGGCGGATGGTTTCGGCGGTCACCGGCAGGCCTTATTCGATGCTGCCGCAGGCCTTTGCCTACCGCGCGCGTGACCGTTCGAGTTCCGGTACATGTGGCTGCGACCTCTCGGCCTATTACCGGGAGATGATCAAGCGCGAGAAGGCACTCGGCGAAAAACAGGAGCCGGGTGCATCCGAGGACGGTATCGGAAGCGGCGGCGGCGGATCGGTCACCACGATCCGCACCATGCCGGAGGAAAAGCACGAGCCGCCTCCCCGGAAGATCGAGGAACGCGCATACGATCCCGCCAACAGCAATGTGCGCAGCGTCGGTCCGGCTTTCCTGCCCGAATCGGCGACAGACCTGCAGCGTCCGGCCGCTTCCGGAGCAAACTGACCTTAGGATACCGGCTTGCCCCTCGCTGCGGCAGTCGTCATTCCCGGACACCCTTCGCCTGCCAGCGTTCCTCGAACACGAGTTCATCGAGCGGCAGACGCTGCCGCCAGCCCTTAACCGCAAGCTCGGGCTCGCTGTAAAGTTCATCGACGAACCCGACGCAGAGCCAGGCGACAATCTCGATGCCGGCCGGAATACCGAGGATTTCCCGCAGATCCTCGTCGCGGAAAATGCTGACCCAACCGACGCCGACGCCCTCCGCCCGCGCCGCAAGCCAGAGATTCTGCACCGCGCAGACGGTCGAGTACACATCCATGCGCGAATTGTGGGTACGCCCGAGAACGACCTTGCCGCCACGGGAGGGGTCGCAGGTGACGCAGATGCCGAGCGGCGCCTTGAGGATGCCTTCCAGCTTCAGCGAACGGTATTGCGCCCGTCGTTCGCCCTCGAACATCGCCGCCGCCTCCTCGTTGGCACCAAGGAAGGCGGCATGGATGCGCCGGCGTGTCTCCATGCTTTTGACCAGGATGAAATTCCACGGCTGCATGAAGCCGACCGAGGGTGCGTCATGCGCGGCCTTCAAAAGCCGCCGCACGAGATCGTCGGGCAAGGGATCGGGCAGGAACTGGTCGCGTACGTCGCGCCTCGTCTCTATGGCGCGGTAGACGGCCGCGCGCTCGCCATGCGAAAAGGCTTCCGCCCGGACGAGATGGTCCTTCGGTTCGGGTCGCATCGTCGTCTCCCCAACAATGCCGAAACCTCCCGCCGTCCGCGCGGTTGCGGTCTATCTCGCCAGGCCGGTCTTCTGACTTGGGATCGTCCGGCCACATCTGCCTTCCCGGTTCAAGAACCAGTGGCATATGCTTGAATCTCTTCAAGCATCCCGATGCGGCCGTCCCCCTTCACAGCGTTGGGCACGTTCCGGATTTTCACCGGATTCCCGATTCTCCCGCCGGATGGCAGGCACCTGACCGCGCCATATGGTCATGATGCCGCCCTCGGATCAAGCCCCGCATGCGTCATCGATGTCGCATGCGGACGGACACCTTCAGAGCGGCGCCACCGGATGGGGCGACCCATCGTAAGCGCCCCAGATCGACTGGTCGAAGCAGATGACCGAACCGGTCATCAGGCCCGACTCTTCCGACGAGAGATAGACGCAGGCACGGGCGACCTCCTGCGGATCGACGAGGCGTCCGAAGGGCTGGCTTGCCGCCGCCTTCTTCAGCCAGTCGTCCTCGGCGTCGTGATATTCCTTCTGGATCCGGTCCTCGCCTTCGGTCGACATCCAGCCGATATTCAGGCCGTTGACCCGTATGCGGTTGCGCAGCAAGGCATAGGCCGTGTTCTTGGTCAGCGTTTCCAGGGCGCCCTTCGAGGCACAGTAGGCGGCGATGAAGGGCTGGCCGGCTTTCGCCGACATAGAGCCGATATTGACGATCGTGCCTTCCGTCTTCTCACGGCGCATGATCTTGACCGCTTCCTGCATCAGGAAGAAGGGCGCGCGGACATTGACGGCAAACATGCGGTCGAAAAGCTCGGGTGTCGTATCGAGGATCGTGCCGCGATCCGTCAGAGCCGCGACATTCACCAGCGTATCGATGCGCCCGAAGCTGCGGTCGCAGGTTTCGATGACCTTTCGCGCATCCTCGACCTTCTCGAGATCGGCGGGAGCGAAGACGACCCTCGCGCCGGTCGCCGATGCGATCTCCGCAGCCTTCGCCTCGCCCTTCGCGGCATTGCGGCCGCAGATGACGATGCCGCTTGCGCCGCGTTCGGCGAAAAGCCGTGCGATGGTCGCGCCGAGCCCCTGGGTTCCGCCGGTTACGACTGCGATCTTGCCGTCAAGCCTTGCAGCATTGCTCATGTTGTTTTCCTCCTCGTCGATACATGCAAACGGCGCCCTCGCCGTCACGGCGGAGGCGCCAATGAAAATGATTCAGTCTATCAGCTTAGCCGTCTATCCGATTGCGCGGAAAGCGCTTCGTCGAACTGCTCCTTGCTCCACCCCGCTGCCAACGCCTGCCGCATGAGAGCCGCCTGCGTCTTCGGTGCAAGGCCACCGATCGGCGGATCGCGATCGAGATTGGTCGGGAAGGAATACCCCTCCGCGCAGGCGGCAATCGCATCGTCCGCCTCCCGAACCGTGATCGTCCCGGCGGCGAAAAGCTCCCTCAGGGCCGGATAGAGCACCGACGACATACGCTTGCGATCCACCGTTTCCATCGCCCGGCCGAAAGCGGAGGAGACCTGCAGCAGGTTCGCAACACGCCGGATGTCCTTCGAACTGTTGGTTCCGGCGGCATGGAAGAGCGCCGGATTGAAGAACACCGCATCGCCCTTCGCGAGCGGCAGTTGCACGTGGTTCTTCTCGAAATAATCGCGGAACTCCGGCCGCTTGAGGGCGAGATAGCCAGGTTCGTAGGTCTGGCTGAAGGGCAGGAAGAGCGTCGGCCCGCTTTCGAGCGGCATGTCGCAATGGGCGACTGCGCCTTGCAGCGTCAGGACGGGCGAAAGCCGGTGCACATGAGCGGGAAAGCGCTCGATCTCGCTCTGGCTTTGGAAACCGAGGTGATAGTCGCGATGCGCCGACTGCGCCGCGCCGCCGGGATTGACCCGGTTGACCTGCGCGGTAATCTGGTAGTGCGGCCCGAGCCATGCTTCGCTCGCGAGCGCGACGATGGGGTTGCCGTAATAGCGCGCGAAGCTCGCCGGGTTTCTCAGGCAGTGCTTTTCGAGGGAATTCCAGATGCGGTCGTTCGCGCCCGGCTTGGCGAAGTGGTCGCCGCCGCCCTTGTTTTCGCGATGCTGCTCCTCGATGATCGCATCGAAGATGGCGCTCGCCTCGTCGATCACGGACAGGTCGGGATAAGCCTTGCGGAATACGACGACGCCCGGTCCCACGGCAAAGGCCTCGCAGATTTCCGCAAGGACCGCCCGGCGGCTTTCCGCATCGCGTGATGCGGCGGCAAGCACGTCTGCGGCATCATAGACGAGCACGTTCTTCTCGCTCGCGGCGGCATGCGGATAGTCGGAAAGCGAGGTGGAGCGCTGCACATGCGTCGCGAAATCGGCGATATCGCAGCTTTCAAGCGTCAGCCAGACCCGGTCCGCCCTCAATTTCGAAAGATTGTCGCTCTTCATCTTTTCCTCCCATGTCGAAAAGGACACGGGAGGAACTATAGGAGCGGCAAGAATCTGATATAGGGCAGGAACCCATCAAAAAACCATCAGGCAACTCCCGCATGGCACATCTTTTCCTGATCAAGGACATCGCTTTCCAGGCTGGCCTCAGCACCGCGACAGTCGATCGCGTCCTCAACAAGCGGCCGGGCGTCCGCCGCCAGACCGCCGCCCGGGTAATGGCCGCGATCGATGAGCTCGAAAAGCAGCAGGCGGGACTGGAGGCCGCCGGACGGAGCTACGCGGTCGATGTCGTGATGGAAGCGCCGGACCGGTTCACCAGCGCCGTGCGAAGCGCCTTCGAAAGCGAGACGGGCGCGTTTCTGCCCGCCGTCTTCCGCTCCCGCTTCCATCTCGCTGAAGTCATCCGGGTCCAGGACATGGTGCAGGTTCTCGACCGAATCCGCCTGCGCGGTACCGACGGCGTCGTGCTGAAGGCGCCCGACGTCCCCGAGATCGCCGCTGCCGTGGCGCGGCTCGACGTGGCCGGCATTCCGGTGGTGACGCTCGTCACGGACCTCCCCAACACCGCGCGCATCGCCTATGCGGGTGCCGACAACCGCGCGGCGGGCGAGACCGCCGCCTATCTCGTCGGCGAACGCCTGAAGGATCGCAAGGCGTCCGTGCTGGTCACGCTGAGCTCGAACCGGTTCCGCGGAGAGGAGGAGCGAGAAATCGGTTTCCGCCGGCTGATGCGGGAGCGCTATCCGGGCCTCGGCGTGGTGGAGATCAGCGAAGGTTTCGGTCGGGATGCCGCGACCGGCGCGCTGGTCAGCGAGGCGTTGCGCTCCGATCCGGATATCGCCGCCGTCTATTCGATCGGCGGCGGCAACCATGCGGTGCTGGCGGCCTTCGAAGCGGCGGGCCGTAGCTGCGAAATCTTCGTGGCGCACGACCTCGACGCGGACAATCTGGCCCTCCTTAGGGAGGGCCGCATTTCCTTCGTCCTCCACCACGACCTGCGCGCCGATGCGCGAACGGTCTTCCGCGCCGTGATGGCGCGAAAACGCAAGCTCACCCAGACCGGGCCGGCCATGCTCTCCGCCGTCGAGGTCATCACGCCCTGCAATATCCCTGTTGACCAGGCCTGACCTTCACGACGACGGCGCCTGGCGCCTTGCCGCGCCCTTCAGCAGGCTCACGAGCGAAGGCCCTGCCCCGGCATCGGCCGCGATGTCCGCCAGCCGCTCGCCGGCCGGTCCCCGCAGCCGCGCATTCGCCCCTCGGCCCAGGAGATGCTCGACCGCCGCCATCTGGCCGCCGATTGCGGCGAAACCGAGTGGCGTCAACCAATCGTGGTCGGGATCCGGCCTTCCGCGCTCGCGAACGGAATCGAAACTCGTTTCCAGCAGCCGCGGCTCGGCATCAAGCAGTTCCTCGATGCGGAGGACAAGGCCGAGAACAGCCGCCGCGAAGATGTCCATCGGCTGGGTCTTCAGGAATTCAGCCATTTCCGTCCGGCCGTTGTAGAGCGCCCAGCCGATCGGCGGCGCATGGTGATGCGGATCGCGCAGCGCCGTGTTCGCGCCATGGGCAATCAGCAGCCTTGCCATCTCCACGTCGCCATGCAGGGCAGCCTCGTGCAGCGGCGTGCGGGATGTCATGCGATTGACGTCGAAGCCGAGCCTGAGGAGTAAAGCGGCCCTCTCGCGCTCGCCGCTTCCCGCCGCCTCATGGAGCAGGGAGGGATGTGCTGCCTCGGTGCGGGCGACGAGGCCCGGATCGACACCGACCATCGCCTCGGCCTCTTCCCGCAGGAGGCTGGCGCAGGCACGGACGAGCCGGTCTGTATCGGCAAGCGGGCGTACCTGCGCTCCCTTGGATACGAGATAGGCCGCCAGTTCCTCATTCCCGCCCAGCAGCGCCCATTCATAGGGCGTGCGCCCGTTCACCGGCCGAGCGGGATCGGCGCCGTGCCCGACCAGCAATCTGACGCGGTCGGCCATGCCGTTCTGCAGCGCCCAGGCGAGCTGATAGTCGAAGACGCGCTCACCGTTCTCCACCAGCCGGCCATCCTCCCGCACCAGCCAGTTGTTGCGGTCGCTTGCCGAAAGCCCGTATTCGATGAGCAGCCGCAGGCAGTCGTCATCCGGCTCGAACATCCGGTTGTAGAGAGCCTGGCTGTCGTTCGGATCGGCCCCGGCATTAAGCAGCATGCGGGCAAAGGCTTCGCAGTCGGGATGCGCAGGCTGCCGCTCCTTTCCCGCCTCGCCATGGCCGAAAACGCCTGTCAGCACCGTGAAGCGATACTGCCCTTCGTCCATCCAGAAGGCGTTCGGGTCGGCGCCGTTCTCCAGAAGCACCCGCGCAGCCGGAAGTGAGGAGCGCCCCGGCAGCCGCGCATAGGCCGCATAGGTCAGCGCCGTCCAGTCGAAAGGGCCGCCCTTGCGGTCGAGGAGGCGAGGATCGCGCGAAAGCCATCGGCGAACCCGCTCGGCATCTCCGATCGCCGCCGCCACATGGAGGCTTTCGTCGGCGATGTCCGGATGCGTCTGCAGAAGGTCAGCCGCCTGTGCGAAACGGGCAGGATCGGCGGGGATAGAGGAAAGATAGGAAACCGGCGCCAGCGACAGAAAACGGTTCGCCAGCCGGTCCGGCGCTTCACCGGCGCCGGATGGCCGCTCGATATGTGCCTTCAGTTTTGTCCAGCTCGAAAAGCCGAACTCGCGGGCGAGCACGAGCTGCGCATCCTGCAGCCCCATGGCGGCCGGTACGGCGAAATAGGGCTCCGCACGCCTGAGCGCGGCGGGATCGGCTGATTTCAAGGATTTGAGAAAACTCTTTGCCTGCTTCTTGAGCGATTCGAGCGTGGCATCGGCGGGAAGTGACCGCGTGGTCATGAAAGCCTCCTTTCATTCACGTCCGGTATCCGCGCCCACAGACTGAAAAGAGGTGTGGCATCAAATGCATCATTCGTCAGGTGGGCTCTGCCCTTCCCGCGGATCGGATGTTCCCTGCGAACGAAAGAAGCGATAGCACGGGAAAATTCCGCCTGTCCAGCGCCGAGTAGTCAGCCGGCGGGGGCATAGCGCACGAAAGCAAACTCTCTCCCGTCCGGCGACCAGTTCGGCACGTTTATCGTTCCCTGCCCGCCGAAGAGTTCGAACAGAACCCGGGCATTGCCGCCGTCCATGTCCATCAGCCGCAAGCGCACGTCGAGATCGCGCGGATGATCGAACACGCCGCCGTCATAGGAAAGCACCAGCAAATGCTTCCCGTCCGGTGAGGGATGGGGAAACCAGTCGCCGTATTCGCTGTCCGTGATACGCGTGAGCCCGCTGCCGTCCGGACGCATCCGCCATATCTGCATGCGCCCGGTCCGGCTGGAATTGAAGTAGATCCATGCGCCGTCCGGCGAATAGTCCGGGCCGTCATTGCGCCCTTCGCCGAAGGTCAGCCGCGCCTCCGCGCCGCCTTCGACCGCAATCGTGTATATGTCGAAAAGATCGTCGCGGATGCCGCAATAGGCAAGCCGGGCGCCATCGGGCGACCAGCCGTGCCAGTAGGAAGGCATGCTCTTCGTCACCAGCCGCGGCGTGCCTCCGTCGGCGGAAAGCAGGTAGATCGCAGACTTTCCGAATTCGCTCTTGTCGGAGATCGCAAGCAGCCGGCCATCCGGCGAAAGCCCGTGGTCGTTGTTGCACTGAATTGCGAAACCGGTATCGATCTGCTCCGGCCCGCCGCCATCGAGCGGAAGGCGGAAAATCAGCCCGTCGTCGTTGATGATCAGGAATCGGCCGTCACGCGAGAAATTCGGCGCCTCGACCAGCCGCTCCGTCTGCCAGATCACCCGCGTCTCCCCGGTGGCGATATTGTAGATCTCGACGGAGCTGCGCATCGTTTCCCCTCGTCTCGTGTTTCGAGCCGGATCTAGCGATCCCGGAACCGGTTGGTGATCGGATAGCGTCGGTCGCGGCCGAAGTTCTTCTTGGTGATCTTCACGCCCGGCGCCGACTGGCGGCGCTTGTACTCGGCGATGTAGAGCAGATGCTCGATGCGGTGGACGGTCGCGACGTCGTGCCCGCGCGCGACGATCTCGTCCGTGCCCATCTCCTGCTCCACCAGGCATTCCAGGATATCATCGAGCACCGGATAGGGCGGCAGCGAATCCTGGTCCGTCTGGTTCGGCCGAAGCTCGGCCGAAGGCGCCTTGTCGATGATGTTCGCGGGAATCACCTCGCCGGAAGGCCCGAGCGCGCCGGGAGGCACATGGGCATTGCGCCAGCGCGACAGCCCATAGACCTGCATCTTGTAGAGGTCCTTGATCGGGTTGAAGCCGCCGTTCATGTCGCCGTAGAGCGTCGCGTAGCCGACCGACATCTCGGACTTGTTGCCCGTCGTCACCACCATGGAGCCGAACTTGTTGGAGATCGCCATCAGGATGGTGCCGCGCGTACGGCTCTGCAGGTTCTCCTCGGTGATGCCTTCCTCCGTTCCCTCGAAGGTCTCGGACAAGGCGCTCATGAAGCCGGTCACCGGCTCCTCGATCGGCACGATGTCGTAGCGGCAGCCGAGCGCCCTGGCGCAGGCAGCGGCATCCTTGAAGGATTCCTCCGACGTATAGCGATAGGGCAGCATCACGCAACGCAGCCGCTCTTCGCCGAGCGCATCGACGGCAATCGCCGCGCAGAGAGCGGAATCGATGCCTCCCGAAAGGCCGAGCACGACATTCTTGAAGCCGTTCTTGTTCACATAGTCGCGGAAACCCAGCATGCAGGCCCGATAGTCTGCCTCTTCGCGTTCCGGGATCTTCGACATCGGCCCGTCGACGCAGCGCCAGCCATCTTCGGATTTCTTCCATGTGGTGACGCAGACCGCTTCCTCGAACTGGCTCATCTGGAAGGCGAGCGACTTGTCGGCATTGATGGCGAAGCTCGCCCCGTCGAAAACGAGCTCGTCCTGTCCGCCAAGCTGATTGGCATAGAGAAGCGGCAGGCCCGTTTCGATCACCTGCTTCAACACGACCTGGTGGCGCACGTCCACCTTGCCCCGGTAATAGGGCGAACCGTTCGGCGAAAGCAGGATCTCCGCCCCGCTCTCGGCGAGCGTTTCGCAGACGCCGAGTTCGCCCCAGATATCCTCGCAGATCGGAATGCCGAGCCTTACACCGCGATAGTTGATCGGCCCCGGCATCGCGCCCTGGTCGAAAACCCGCTTTTCGTCGAATTCGCCGTAGTTCGGCAGGTCCACCTTATCGCGGATCGCGACGATCCTGCCGCCGTCCAGCACCGCAATCGCGTTGTAGCGGCCGGTCTCGTCCTGCCGGGGAAAGCCGACGATCATGCCGGGCCCGCCATCGGCCGTATCTTCCGCCAAGGCTTCGACGGCGCGCAGGCAGGCTTTCAGGAAGGCGGGCTTGAGGACGAGATCCTCGGGCGGATAGCCGGATATGAACAGCTCCGTCAGCATGACGAGTTCGGCGCCATGCCGGGCCGCTTCGCCGCGCGCCTCGCGCGCCTTGGCGAGATTGCCGGCAACGTCGCCAACCGTCGGATTCAACTGCGCGACTGCGATACGCAAGGTCGTCTTTTCATTCCTGTCGGTCATTTCCGCTGGCCCGTATCCTTCGTTTCACCGCTGCCGGCTTGAGAGCCGGTCATCAGGTGCCTGACTTACTTAGTGCAAGGAAGCGCTTTTGAAAACGAAAGCCATCGTGAAAACGCGAAAAACGCCAAAGAGGTAGGCCAACCCGGCGATGCGGAAGCGCCAGGCCGGAACATCGCTTTCATCGGGGGAACCAAAGCTGTGTCCGGATGTTAGTCAAACCATTCATCCCCTGTTCAAAATGACGGTTATATGACAGTGGTACGAAAATTTTGTGACGTTTGGAGTAGATGTTGGCCCCTTCCAATTCTGGCGTTGTGGCGGTTCCCGCCGATGAGTCGTTAGTCGCCGGGACTGGATTTTCCGCCCGCCACGCGAAGCTTCTGGCCACCCTCCGCTCCGGCGGCTTTACCCTTCTCCTCGCGGTCCTTACCGTCGTCGCGGTCGAACTCGTCACGCGCAAGTCCATCGAGCAGACCTTCTCCTATCTGACGAAGATCTCGCAGCCCGGCTGGACGACCTGCCTGATATTCTTCTTCCTCTATCTCGGCGCCGACGGGCTGATCGGGCGCAAGCACAAGGCGGTTCTCGTCATAGCGCCGCTCGTGCTGCTGACCGCCTTCATCTCCCAGCAGAAGCAGATATATCTCACCGATCCGCTTTATCCGGCCGATCTTCTTTTCGGGCGCCAGATTCTGGAGCTTATGCCGGTTCTCGTTAAGGACCGCCCGTGGACCGCGGTGGCCATCGTCCTCGGCTCCCTTGCAGCCGTTGCCGCGCTTGTGGGTCTTTGGGTCTTTGCATGGCGGCGTTTCCGCCGCCTGACCTTGCGCGAGCGCGCCGGGCGTCTTGCAGTGGCCATACCCTTGCTTGCCGCTTTCGTATCGATCATGGACTATAACCAGTTCTCCCCGATCCGCGACAGGCTGGGCGTCATCCCGATCATCTGGGACCAGACGGAAAACTATCGTCACAACGGCTTCGTCATGGCCTTTGCGATCAATCTCCCGATGGCGAATGTTCATGCGCCGGCAGGCTATCGGCCGGAAGCGATCGAAGCCATTCCCTCGAAGATCCTTCCTGCGGGCACGACCCATCGCAGCAAGCCCGACGTCATCGTCCTGATGAGCGAATCCCTGTGGGATCCCACCCGCCTGCCGAACGTGAAGCTCTCGCCGGATCCGATGCCGGTGATCCGTGCGGCGCAGTCGGGCACGGTCTTCTCGCCGGAATTCGGCGGCCTTACCGCGAATGTGGAATTCGAGGCGCTGACCGGCTTCTCCAATGCCTTCCTGCCGACCGGGAGCATTCCCTACCAGCAATATGTGCGCAAACCGGTCCCCTCGCTTGCCACCTTCTTCCGCGGCGAAGGCTATGCGACGCGCGCGATCCATCCGTTCCGCGGCTGGTTCTGGAACCGCACCGCCGTCTACAATGCCTTCGGCTTCGACAGCTTCCGCTCGGAAGACAACATGCCGCCCTTGCCGAAGCGCGGCATCTTCGCGGCCGACGAGGCGCTGACCAAGGACATCATCCGGGAAGCCGACCGCGAACAGAATCCCTTCTTCTTCTTTGCCGTAACCCTTCAGGGACATGGTCCCTACGAAGTGAACCGTTACGTGAAGAACACGATCGGCATCGAGGGCGAACTGCCGCTTGCCGACCGTCAGGTGCTCGCCACCTATGCGCAGGGCGTGAAGGAATCTGACGACAGCCTGAAGATGCTGATGGACTGGGCGAAGGGACGCGACCGCGAGACGATCATCGTCGTCTTCGGCGATCACCTGCCGCCTCTCAACACGGTCTACAGCAGCACCGGCTACATGAACGGCGTTACCGCTTCGCGCAAAGGTCTTCCCGAGCAGATGAAGCGGGAGCACGAGACGCCGCTCGTCATCTGGTCGAACAAGACTGGTGTCCAGAAGGATGTCGGCACCATCAGCCCCGCCTTCCTGCCCTATTACGTGCTCAAGCAGGCGGGATTCGAGCATCCCTATTACACCGGCTTTCTCGGCGACGTGCACGAGCGCTTCCGCGTGATCGACCGTTTCATGCTGATCGACGGGAACGGCAAGGCAAAGACCGACTGGGCCCGCAGCAAGAAAATCGATCCGTTGTTGCGCGATTTCCGCTTCCTGCAGCACGATGTGATGTTCGGCAAACGATACGGCCTCGACCGCTTTTTCAACTCCCATGCCGACCTGCTGGCAGCCGGCTTCTGACGACGCTCCGGTTTCCTGCCGTGAATTTCAGCTTCCGCTCACGGCGGGAGCTGTTTTCGTTTTGCGCCGAGTGGCTAGGATACGCGAATCTTCCGAATACGGAGCAGCCGGATGGCCGACCTTAATGAAATTTCGAAAACCCTGATGGGCAAGCCGATCGCCGAGCTCGATCCGCGCCAGCGCCATGTTCTCAAGCATTCCAGGGAACGCAAGATTCTCACCACCGATACCAACGCCGTCTTCAACGCCGGCCAGAGCTTTGGCGACCGGCTTGCCGACGCAATCGCGCGCGTCGGCGGGTCCTGGGCCTTCATCATCGGCTTCATCCTCTTCCTTTTAGGCTGGGCCGTTCTCAACACCTTGCTCCTGGTGAACGATGCCTTCGATCCCTACCCCTTCATTTTCCTCAACCTCGTGCTTTCGATGATTGCCGCCCTCCAGGCGCCGATCATCATGATGTCGCAGAACCGCCAATCCGAACGGGACCGGCTGGAGGCGTCGAAAGATTACGAGGTCAATCTGAAAGCGGAAATCGAATTGATGGCCCTACACCACAAGATCGACAACCTGCTGTTGAAGGAGATCGCCGACCTCAAGAGCGAAATTCTGCGCCTGCACGAGAAGAACGACCGCGCGCCGTAAGGCCGATCTCGCGCATGACGGCAATTCCGCCCTTCATCGCCCCGTGAAAAGGTGCCCAGCACGGCTTTGCGTCTGCTCGGGCAAGTTGCATCTTTTGCGTTTACATCGTTGATAAAAATCAACCTATAGAGGAAACGGAAAATTAAATCTTGGAGCGCACAATAGGTGCATAGGGAAAGCTAATGCAACCATAAGGCTGCATTCCTTCCCGGCTGCGGAGGAAAACTTCCATGCGCGCCCTGCTGAAACTCTACCGCAATCGCGAAGGAGCATCGGCCCTCGAATTCGCGATCATCGCTCCACTCTTTTTCCTCGTTCTCTTTTCCCTCATCGCCTACGGAATCTATCTCGGCGTCGCCCACTCGGTTCAGCAGATTGCTTCCGACGCCGCGCGGACGGCGGTGGCGGGATTGAACGAGGCGGAAAGGATATCCCTGGTCAACCGCTATCTCGAACGCTCGACCCTGGATCACGCCTTTCTCGATCGCAGCAGGATGACGGTCCGGGTTTCCGACGACGCCGGCAACAGCGAACAGTTCACCGTCGCGATCTCCTATGATTCGAGCGACCTGCCGATCTGGAAGCTGTTCACCTTTGCCCTGCCCGGCAGCACGATCGAGCGTTACGCGACCATCCGGCTTGGAGGCATCTGACATGCGACGGTCTTTCCTGTTTCGTCGACTGGCAGCCGAACGTCGCGGCAACGTCGCCACGCTCGCAGCCATCAGCATGCCGCTTGTTCTGATGTCCACTGCGCTTGGCGTCGATTACGGCTATCTTACCGTTCAGCAGCGCGAGCTCCAGATGGAGGCAGACCTGGCGGCGATCGCCGCAGCCGCCGATCTCAACCGTTCCGGACAGACGCTTGCGGCGCATTTCGCCGCCAGCAATTTGAAATTCGACGTGACCGACGCCGACGGCATCGTCATACCGGCCGGGCTTTCGGCAAGTGCGGGGCGCGAACCGGCCGGCAAGGCCTCGATCGAGAAAGGCATATACACGGCCAATCCGGCGCTTCGGCCGGAAGATCGCTTCGCCGCCGCCACATCGCCCGCCGATGCGGTCCAGGTAAGGCTCGAGCGGGACGCAACCATGTTCATTGCGCCGATCTTCGCTCACCAGCCGCCCCGGCTATCGGCGACCGGTACGGCGGCACGCCCCAAATTCGCGGCCTTTTCGATAGGGTCGCGCCTCGCAAGCCTCAATGACGGCGTTCTGAATGCCCTTCTCGGCCAATTGCTCGGGACAAAAATCGCACTCAACGTGATGGACTACCGCTCCCTTATCGATGCCGATATCGACGTCCGGCCCTTTCTTTCCAGCCTGGCGACGCGGCTGAACCTTACCGCCGTCTCCTATGAGGACGTGCTGGAGACGGAGCTGACCATTCCTCAGCTCCTGTCCTCCATACGGGCCTTCCACGGCATTTCCAATGCCGCGAAATCCGCCCTGCGCGTTCTGGAGCAGGCCACCGCGAAGGCCGGAGCCAAGCTGCCGCTTTCGCGCATCCTCAATCTCGATCCGAAGAAGAGCCTGAGGATCGACACCGGCGGCGACTGGGGAATGCGGGTCAACGCGCTCCAGGTCGTCACCGCCGCCGCATCTCTCGCCAATGGCGAGAACCAGGTCGCCCTCGGCGTCAATGCCGGCCTCCCGGGCCTCGCGGGCGTCTCGGTCCGCCTCGCCATCGGCGAACCGCCCGTCGAGACGCCCTCGCATCGCCTCGGTGCGCCCGGCAGCGCGGTCCGCACCGCCCAAACGCGCCTTGCCGTCGACATATCCATCGACGGGCTCGCCCTTCTCCTCGGCCTGCGCATCCACCTGCCGATCTATATCGAGGTCGCAGCCTCCGAAGCCAAGCTCGCCGACATCCGCTGTTACGGCGGCTCGCCGTCCAACGCCTCCGTCTCGATCGATACCGTTCCCGGCGTCGCCGAGATCGCCATCGGCAAGGTCGATCCGAAAGTGCTGTCGAATTTCTCCAGCGAGGCCCGCGTCCAGCGCGCCACGTTGATCGACTCCCTCCTGCTCAAGGTTTCGGGAATGGCGCATGTGGAGGCCAAGGAACTCACGCCGATAAGGCTCCCCTTCAGCCCGACCGAAATCGCCGACGGCAGGATGAAGAGTGCCTCGACAAGCACCGTCGTCACATCGCTGACGCAATCGCTTCTGAGAAACCTCGATCTCAGGGTCGATTTGCTGTTTCTGTCGCTCGGCACGAAGGAGCTGACCTCCGCATTGGCCGATCTGCTCGGCCTCCTGACGCCGCAGATCGATCAGCTCCTTTACAACCTGCTTCTCGTCGTCGGGGTGCGCATCGGCGAAGCGGATATCCGCGTCACCAGCGTCCAGTGCCAGCGGCCGGTGCTGGTGCAGTGACGTGCGCAGGCGCCCTCAGGGCCGGTTTTCCGGATATCGCGGCGCGTCGTCGTTGATCTCGTAGTAGTCGCCCTTGTCCTCGCAGTAGATGTGGCAGCCGATCTTCAGCCCGGTCGGCGTGTCGAAGGCGCCGGCCATGATCGAGGTATTGTCCGCGCCGTCCCCCTTCCAGAAAAGGACGGATCCGCAAATGCGGCAGAAGCCGCGGTTCGCCATATCGCTGGCACGATACCAGGTGACGTTTTCCGCGCCCTCCAGTTCCAGCCCGTCATCCTTCACGTTCGTCGCTGCATAGAAATGCCCGCTCTGGCGCCGGCATTGGGTACAGTGGCAGGCAACGACCTCCCTCAGCCTGCCATGCGTGCGAAAGCGGACAGCCCCGCAAAGGCAATGGCCCGTATGTATCTTGCTCATCGTTCCCCGCGATCCGTACAAACAAAAACCGGGCCAGCTTCGTGAGCCGGCCCGGTCCTGTCAAATTCAGAAATTTCAACCTCGTGTCAGCGCCGTTGATGGCCGGCGACAAACCGCGAACGGATGCAGATCAGCCGTTCACGACCATGCGCTTTTCGTCACGTCCGCCCTTCATGCGCTCGGCAAGCAGGAAGGCAAGCTCGAGCGCCTGGTCGGCATTGAGGCGCGGATCGCAATGGGTGTGATAACGGTCGGCAAGGTCGTCGCCGGAAAGCGCGCGCGCTCCGCCGGTGCACTCGGTCACGTCGTTGCCCGTCATCTCGATATGGATGCCGCCCGGATGCGTGCCTTCGGCGCGGTGGATCTGGAAGAAGCTTTCCACTTCCGACAGGATCCGCTCGAAGGGCCGGGTCTTGTAATTGTTGAGCGTGATCGTGTTGCCGTGCATCGGGTCGCAGGACCAGACCACCTTCTTGCCTTCCCGCTCGACGGCACGGATGAGACGCGGCAGGTTTTCGGCGACCTTGTCGTGGCCGAAACGGCAGATCAGCGTCAGCCGGCCCGCTTCGTTGGCGGGGTTGAGCAGGTCGATCAGTTCCAGCAGGCCGTCGCCGGTCAGCGACGGTCCGCATTTGAGGCCGAGCGGGTTCTTGATGCCGCGGCAGTATTCGATATGCGCATGGTCCGCCTGACGTGTGCGGTCGCCGACCCAGATCATATGGCCGGAGGTCGCATACCAGTCGCCCGAAGTGGAATCCACGCGCGTCAGCGCCTGCTCGTAACCGAGCAGCAGCGCCTCGTGACTGGTGAAGAAATCGGTTTCGCGCAGAGACGGATGATTGTCCGCGGTGATGCCGATCGCCCGCATGAAATCCATCGTCTCGGAAATGCGGTCGGCGAGCTTGCGGTAGCGTTCCGCCTGCGGGCTGTCCTTGACGAAGCCGAGCATCCACTGATGCACGTTGTCGAGATTGGCGTAGCCGCCCATCGCGAAGGCGCGAAGCAGGTTCAGCGTTGCGGCCGACTGCCGGTAGGCCATGATCTGGCGCTCCGGATTGGGCACGCGCGCCTCTTCCGTGAACTCGATGCCGTTGATGATGTCGCCGCGGTAGCTCGGCAGCTTCACGTCGCCCTGCGTTTCGAAATTGGACGAGCGGGGCTTGGCGAACTGGCCGGCGATGCGGCCGACCTTGACCACCGGCTGCTGCGCGCCGAAGGTCAGCACCACGGCCATCTGCAGGAAGGCGCGGAAGAAGTCGCGGATCGTGTCGGCGCCGTGCTCGGCGAAGCTCTCGGCGCAGTCGCCGCCCTGCAGCAGAAAGCCCTTGCCTTCCGAAACATTGGCAAGCGCGCTCTTCAGGCGGCGTGCCTCGCCGGCGAAGACCAGCGGCGGAAACTTCGAGAGACGCTCTTCCGTCGCCGCAAGTGCGGCGAGATCCGGATAGTCCGGGACCTGCTGGATCGGCTTCTGCCTCCAACTGCTCGGGGTCCAATTCTGTGCCATCGTACTCACCTGTCCTGTAGCATCCGCGAAAGGCCGGATGCCCGTCGTCATTTGGGATGCGGGCTTATAAACCCTAACGTGGGTTTTGCATAGCCGCCGTTCCAGTATCTCACGACCGGAGATCGCCGGCCAGCAAAGCGTCAGACCCGCTCGCCGTTCCTGATCCGATAGCTCGGCTGATACATCGTCACCAATTCTTCCGCCGCGGTCGGATGAACGGCCATGGTGCGATCGAAATCGTCCTTGGTGCAGCCGGCCTTCAGCGTAATGCCGAGAAGCTGCGCCATCTCGCCGGCGTCGTGTCCGAGGATATGGGCGCCGAGCACCTTGCGGTCTGCCCCATTGACGATCAGCTTCATGATCATGCGCTCGGTGCGACCGGAGAGCGTCGCCTTCATCGGCCGGAATTCGGCGTGGTAGACCTCGATCTCCTCGAATGCCTTCGCCGCCGCCTCCTCGCTCATGCCGACCGTGCCGATCTCGGGCTGCGAGAAGACGGCGGTCGCGATGAGATCATGGTCCGGCGATACCGGCCTGCCCTTGAACTCGGTCTCGATGAAGCACATTGCCTCGTGGATGGCGACGGGCGTCAATTGCACCCGGTCGGTGACGTCGCCGACGGCGAAGATGTTCGCGACGTTGCTGCGCGAATAGTCGTCAACGATGATCGCGCCCTTCGGGTCGAGATGAACGCCGGCAGTTTCCAGCCCGAGTCGGGCCGTATTCGGCACGCGTCCAAGCGCAAGCATCACCTGATCGGCAACGATGGTGCCGTGCTTTCGCGTCTCTGCGGCCCTGCGTCCATCCGCCATTTCCGTAACGCCGACGATCAGATCCTCGCAAAGGATGCGGATGCCCTTGGCCTCCATCGCGGCGTGAAGGCCGCGCCGCATGTCCTGGTCGAAGCGCGAGAGGATTTCCTTGCCGCGGTAGATCAGCGTCGTCTCCACCCCGAGCCCGTGGAAGATGTTTGCGAATTCGACCGCGATATAGCCGCCGCCGGCGATCAGGATCGATTTTGGCAGCTCCGGCAGGTCGAAGGCCTCGTTGGAACGGATGCAGTGCTCGTTGCCGGGCAGGTCCGGATGATCCGTGGGGTAACCCCCGACGGCGATCAGGATCCGCTCGGCCGTCACCAGCTCGTCGGTGGACGTGAGCCGAACGGTGTTCGGCCCGGCAAGCACGGCGCGCGTCTCCAGAATTTCCGCACCCGCATTCTCCAGCCCCTTGCGGTAGAGCCCTTCGAGCCGGGTTATCTCCTTTTCCTTGGCCTCGACCAGTTTCTTCCAGTCGAAACGCACATCTCCGACCTTCCAGCCGAATCCCGCCGCATCCTCGAAATGTTCATGGAACTGCGAGGCGTAGACATAGAGCTTCTTCGGTACGCAACCCCTTATGACGCAGGTCCCGCCGAAGCGGAACTCCTCGGCGATCGCCACCCTCTTGCCCATCGCCGCCGCAAGCCTGGCACTGCGCACGCCACCCGAACCGCCTCCGATCACGAAGAGGTCGTAGTCGAATTCCGTCATGGGCTGTCTCCAGAATGAAGTGGCGGCCGCGGGCCGGCCTCGAAAGGCAATTCCGCGAATCCTTGTGAAGGTCGCCCTTGATATAGGAATAGTCACGACAAAAGGAAAAGCCCGCATCGCTCCGATAACCGGAACGGCCTCGCAGCCAAACCATCTGTGACAGCGACGGCTACTCCGCCGGTTGATTTTTCGCAGGCACTTCCTGTCCGACCGGAACGGCGATGGATGTGCTCCGCGTTCCGGTCACCGGTTTCGCGGGCTTATATTCGAACATCCATTTTAGGGCGAGGAACCGCTTTTCGAGCAAATTCCAGGACAGCCAGGCGGCCGCCACGAATATGGCGGTGCAGACCAGCAGGTAGAGCGTTGCTGCAACGGGCTCCGGAAGCGGCAATTCCGCGAAGGGCCGTGCCGGAAGCTGCGGGAGGATGAGATGATGAAGAATATAAAGGCCATAGCTGTAGACGCCGAAGAGGCGGACCGTCGGTGACGACAGAATTCGCCGAAAGAGCGGTCTCGGATGTTCGGGCAGGCTCATCACCAGCACGCCGCCCCAGCCGATGGCGAGTATGCTGAAGCCGATGGTGTTCATGATGCGGTCGGCAAACCAGATGCCGTTTCTCGTCATGAAGACGATGACCATGATGATGGCCGCGACCGCCGCGCACCAGGGGGCCGCGATATGAAGGAACCGCTCGGCATAAGCGGAATGCCTTTTCGCAGCCGCTATGAGAGCCCCCAGCGCCAGGCTGTCGATCCGGGCGGGCGTAAGCGTATAGGCGGCGCCTTGCGGCAGTTCCAGAACCGCGATCATCAGACGAAAACCCAAGGCGCCGACCAGCAGCAGAAGACATGCCTGAATGAAGCGTTTCCGGGACAGGAACAGGACAAGGAAGGGCCACACCAGATAGAACTGCTCCTCGACCGCCAGGGACCAGAAATGTACGAGGGCAAGCCAGTCTACGTTGAACACATGGGCATCGCGGGCCGCCACGAATCCCCAGTTCGTCATGAAGGTCCAGATGAAGCCCTGATAGGACTGGACGAATTGCAATTCCGGAGTGTCGTAGACGCCGAAAGGCGGCAGGATGACGAAAAGGAAGATCAGCACCGCATAGTAGAGCGGAAAGATGCGCAAGGCCCGGCGACCGAAGAACGCGAGAAGGTAGTTTCCCGAACCCTTGTTGTCGAGCAGTATGCCGGTGATGAGAAAGCCGGACAGGACGAAGAAGAGGTCCACGCCGATCCAGCCGAGGCCTCCCAGCTTGTAATATAAAGCGTCCGGGCCTGCTCGAAACGGATATTCGAGCACCACATGGAACATGATCACCAGCAGGATTGCGACGCCGCGCAGCCCATCAAGACCGCTCAGGCGACCGGTGGCGTCTCCTTGCATCGTCTCGACCCGCCTCCGCAAACGTTCGTCTTCCATCGCTGGAATTTACGTCCGCGGCCGGCACGCCGCTATTCGACTGAAAGGATTAGACGCAGGACAGCACTCCCCCAACAAGAAAGGCGCGGGAAAAACTCCCCGCGCCCGCAGATGATATCCACCCCTTGGCCTTACTGCTGTGTCGGCGTCTCGGTCTGCTGCTCGCCGGCATTGATCTGCGCCCCGATCGTCGCTTCGAGCTTCTTGTCGCTTTCGACGGCGAGGTCGCGGGAAATTCCGGCTGCCCAGATGTCGGCGGCCTTGATCAGTTCGCGCGCCGCGATCGGCCCGTCCTTCAGAAGCTTCTGGCCGACCGGCGAGCCGTAGAAATCGGCGATCGCCTTCAGCTCTTCCACGGTGAAGGTCTTGGCATAGATATTGGCAGCCTCGCGCTCGAGATCGGCGCGGCGCGGGGCCAGCGCAAGCGCCTGCTCGTCCACGGTGGCGTTGATGAGTTCCTGATAGTTCGGCGAAGCCTGGATCAGCGTTCCCTTCAGGCGTTCCGCGATATTCGGCAGGACGCCGTCGAAATTGGAGGTGACGCCCAGTGCATCGATGGTCGCGCGAGCTGCCTTGATCTGCTCTTCGGTCGCGTCCTGCGCCTTGACGGCACCGACAAGCCCGGCCGAGAGGATGAGAGTTGCAGCAATGGTCCGGCCGAAACCAGCAAAGGTGATCATGAGGTCAGTGCTCCTGTCTGTTCTTTTACCGTGAGCGTGCGCGCACCCGCCGGACCGGCAATGATGGCGAGCGACGCCAGATTGATGAAAAGCCCGTGTTCCACGACGCCGGGTATAAAGTTTAACGCATTGGCCAGCGCATCTGCATCAGGAATGCGGCCAAAAGATGCATCGAGGATGTAGTGTCCGCCGTCCGTCATGTAGTTTCCGTCACCGGAGCGGCGCACCTCGATTGACCCCGAAAGTCCAAGGCGGGCGGCACATTTCTCGACGGCGATACGCGTCGCCGCCAGGCCGAACGGATTGACCTCGATCGGAAGCTTGAACGCGCCGAGCGTGCCGACGACCTTGGTCTCGTCGGCGATGACGATCATACGGCTCGAGGCGCTTGCGACGATCTTCTCGCGAAGCAGCGCGCCACCCCCGCCTTTGATGAGGCGAAGCTCCCCGTCCACCTCGTCGGCCCCGTCGATCGTCAAATCCAGCTCCGGCAGTTCGTCGAGCGACTTCAACGTGATGCCGAGATCGAGGCAGAGCCTTGCGGTGCGCTCCGAAGTGGGCACGCCTTCGACCCTCAATCCATCGGCCACCTTCTCGGCGAGAAGCCGCACGAACTCTTCCGCCGTCGATCCGGTGCCGATACCGAGCCGCATGCCGTCCTCGACATAGGCCAGCGCGGCCTCGGCAGCCTTGACCTTCATTTCCCGGGCGTCCATGCGCCACCTGCTCCCTTCAGCGCACGAGCCCCGCGGCCGGAAACGGCCTGGACGGAGTTGTGCAATTCAAGTACCGGAGCCCGCGCATATTCGGGGAACGCGGTTCCGATCGTTGCCGGACGCTTCTTCAGGGCGTCTCCCTCGGCAATTCCGGTAGGCGTTCTTACACGCCCTCCGCCGCAAACGTAAAGTCAAAAACCGTTCAACCGCCGATTCCCCCGCAGGATGCCGGCCGCGCGTCGGGAGATATGATTGCAATTCTCCTCGCCATCGCTTACCGGATGGACCGGACCTGTCTTGCGCCATGAGGTTATCGCGTGCTCTCTCCTCTCGTTGTCTTCGATCTCGACGGAACGCTGATCGACACCGCGGCCGATCTTGTCGCAAGTCTCAATCATACGATCGGCATGGAAGGGCTCGAGCCCGTCGGCTACGAGGATCTCACCTATCTGGTCGGACATGGCGCCCAGGTCATGATCCAGCGAGCCTTCGCGCTGCGCGGCCGCGAGCTTTCCGATGAGGATCATCGGCGCATGATCGGCGTGTTCGTCGATCATTACGCCTCCGGCATGCCTGGCGTCTCGGCGCCGTATCCCGGCCTTCTCGCCGCGATGGACCGGCTGTCCGCCGCGGGCTATCGCCTTGCCGTCTGCACCAACAAGATGGAAATGCTTGCGAAGCGCCTGATCGAAGGTCTTGGCATCTCGTCGCGTTTTGCAGCCATAACGGGCGGCGACACATTCGCGGTGCGCAAACCCGATGCCGGGCATCTGCTCGGCACCGTCCGCCTTGCCGAAGGCGATCCCCGGCGCACCGTGATGATCGGCGACAGCCTCAACGACATTCTCGTCGCCCGCAATGCCGCCATTCCCTCGATCGGCGTCCCGTTCGGCTATTCGGACGTGCCGATCGCCTCGCTCTCGCCGGATCACGTCGTCGACCGCTTCGACGAACTGACGCCTGCCCTGGTGGAGCGCCTGATCGCTCAGGGCAGCCGGGAACTGGGTGCCGACAGCCAGGCATCGGGCATCTAGCCGATCCTCAGCCCGGCCGCGAAACGGCGCAGGCCGAGCCTTGCGGCCACGCGTTGCGACGACGCATTCTCAGTCGAGGCGCTGTAAAAGAGCTCCCGTCCCGCCAGATCGGGATGCGAGGTCCATTTCGCCGTCGCGGCGGCAGCGAGCCCCATCGAACGCCATTGCGAAAATGTGTAGACCCCGACCTCCGCGCCATGTTCGCCGAGACGGGCGGAAAAGGCGATGGAGATGATCGTCCGCCCTTCGAGGACGGCGCACCACGGCGCCCAGAAATCGGCTGGCCCCGCGAATCCGGCATCCGCCAGATGCTCCCGCAATCCGGCCTCATCGAGGCTTTCGAGAAGAATGTTTCCCGCGGCGGTGCCGCTGCATACGAAACGGAGATCGTCCGGGGCAGCCGGTTGCCGGGTAAGATGATAGATCACCGACGGCCTCACCGGCATTGCCGGGAAATACCCCTCCAGCACCTTCAATACCCGAGCAAGGGCCGCAGGCTCGCTGCCGGGATCGAGCCATGGCGGCTCCCGCCCGAGAAGCTCGAAAACCTGCACTGCCGCTTCCTCGGGCACACGGTCATGGACATGGACCAGATTGCCCTGCGCGCAGCCGGCGAAAAACACCAGGGGACCGGTCGACCGCTCGGGGTCGTTTTCGCGCAGGATACGGCCGGATCTGGAAAGCCGGAACGTGGATGCGATGTCGATTGCCAGAAGATCCAGATCGGATTTCGCGGTGCCTGCGCTCACGGCTTCACTCCGCAGGGTTTGGATGCGGCTCGGCGATCTAAACGCCCGGAGACACTTTCCCGTTCGGTCAGGCAGCTCTTGCCGCCTGACGTTTTTCTAGGAACTAACGCAATGCAACCCGCCGGGGTTCAGCCCTGCGCGTGCCGTGCGGCGCGCGTGACATCGAGCGCCTTCCTCATATAGGCGTCGCGATCGTAGACGTCGTTGAAATATTCCACCTTGCCGTCCTTGTTCGGCCAAGCCGTGAAATAGGCGATGTAGATCGGGATACGCTCCGGCACGGTAACGCCCTTGTTGCGTCCCTTTGCGATCTCTTCGCCGACCTTCTCCACGCTCGTGCCGAGCACCGCCGCCGCCATGCGCCGCGGCTCGGCCAGCCGGACGCAGCCATGGCTCAGCGCCCGCATGTCGCGCTTGAAGAAGCTCTTCGAGGGCGTGTCGTGCATATAGATCGCATGACTGTTCGGGAACAGGATCTTCAATTCGCCGAGCGCATTGTCGCCGCTCGGCGGCTGGCGGACGGAAACCCCGCTCGTCGAGCCGTACCAGTTGACCGCCGACGAAGGCACCGCGCGTCCGTTGACGGCGACCTCATATCCCATGCGGTCGAGATAGGATGGATCGGATCTGAGCTTCGGCAGCATCTCGTTGATGATGATCGACTGCGGCACGCCCCAATAGGGATTGAACTCGACCGTCTGGATCTCTTCCTCGAAGAAATAGGTCTGGTTCGATTTCGAACCGACCACCGTGCGCATCGAGAACTGCTCTTCGCCCTTCTCGTGATAATAGACCATGTAGGCCGGCTGGTTGATGAAGACGTAGCGCTCTCCGAGTTCGGCGGGAAGCCAGCGCGCCTGCTCCATGGCGATCTCGACCTTGGAAATCTTGCCGCCCGTCGTTTCTCCACCCGTCAGCTTGCGGATGGAAGCCTGGCCGACGATGCCGTCCGGCTTAAGGCCGTTTTCCTTCTGGAAGCCCTCCACGAGCGAGACGAGCTCCGGCGTGTAGTCCGGCGTGCCCTGATAGCTGGAAATCGTCAGCGAATGCTCCGCCTTCAGCGCATCGGATCCGTGCGCGGCGATGCCCTTGACGATGTTCGCCATCTCCGGGCTGCTCTGGCCGGGCTTCAGCAGCGTGCCTTCCGCAATCGTGATCTTTTCGGAGACATCCCCGCTTGCCTTCAATGCGGCGAGCTCGGCTTTCAGCGCGGCGAAATGGCTGCCGGACGGAGACCGGCTTTCCAGATAGGCCGCAATGTCCGGGCTCAGCGAAATGATCTTCAGCGCGCCTGGAAGGTTGACGGTCTTTCTCTTGAAATCGTGATAGCCGGAAATCCTGTTCGGATCGATCCGCCCGCGCACGGCGTCCAGCACATAGGTGGCGACTGCGGCGGAAAGCCTGACCTCGAACGCGGCCAGCGCCCTGCTGTGGGCAGCCGGATCGGAATCGGCTGCCTCCGTCGAAGGCAGGTCGACCGCATAGTCCTCGGGGTCGAGCCCGACCGAGCCCGCATCGGCGAGAACGCGCAAGGCAGCGCGGGCCTTCTCGTTGACGCCCTTGTCGTCGACCCAGATCAGCCGGTTGTTCTGCGAATAATAGTCCTCGACGGCCCTGGCGCTTTCGGCAAGCGCCCTCACATCGACTTCGGCGAGCCTGGAATGGATTTCCGCGTGTGGATTTGCCGCCGTCGGCTGCGTGCTTTCCTCGGTCGAACCGGTCATCATCGGATCGGCAAGCCCGGCAAGCGAAATCCGCTTCAGCGCGTCGGCCTTATAAGTGTAGTAGCGCGGACCCGTAACGCGCGGCAGCGGCTTGGAAAGCCTTTTCTCGCCGGCGGCCCCTTCCCTGGCGGAGGGAAACCCTCTTTCCCTGGCGGAGGAAACGCCTGGAAGCGCCTCCGGCTGCGGCTCTCTGTTCCGCTTGCCGAACAGGATATCCACCAGCGTCAGATTGCCGGCTTGGGCGGGCTTTGCATCGAGTGTGGTGATCGCGCAGGAAATCATCAATGCGGCCAGGGCCGCAGTCTTCGAAAGCTTCATAAGTATGTCCAATCCCCGTATGGCCGCTGCAATGCGGCTTTCTGGCGGCGCCCGAACCAGCAGGCCGGTAAACTATAAGAAAGGATGGTGAATGAAAAGGAAACGGCGGCCCGCTCTGCGCAAGGAGCCTCTTTCACAAAGCCGTGAGCCCCACCGCGGATAGCCGGCTGCGTAGAAAATTGAAATAGCGAGAGGATTTCCGCACGACGACCGGCGCCTGTGCACGACCACGGCAGCGACCGGGCGGATGGAGGGAAAAAACTCACCGGCGGTTGTGGCGCAAAGGACACAAGACCCGAGTCGCGACTGCCGTGCCGCCACGCAAACCAGAACGGCTTCGGATTCCGATTCGCCCAAATCGATTTTAAGCCGCATCGGCCCTCGCATCGCCCACTCGCCTCTTTACAAGCGGCTCCCGGGCGGGCAACAGAATGGCCCGAACTCACCGTCCCGGCACGGCTCGCCTCGCTGCGGGTTTCACGCCGGCCGGCCGCTCCGCATCCCATGCGGCGGCAGCGGTCACACGCATGAGACGCATGGCCACAAGCGGGAAACGAGATGACTTCAACGCGCACGGAAACAGACACCTTCGGCCCCATTGAGGTCGACAGCAGCCGCTATTGGGGCGCGCAGGCGCAGCGCTCGCTCGGCAATTTCAAGATCGGCTGGGAGAAACAGCCGCTTTCCGTCGTGCGGGCGCTCGGCATCGTCAAGCAGGCCGCCGCGCGCGCCAATATGGAGCTCGGCCGGCTCGATCCCAAGCTCGGAGAAGCGATCGTCGCCGCCGCGCAGGACGTGATCGACGGCAGGCTCGACGAGCATTTTCCCCTGGTCGTCTGGCAGACCGGCTCGGGAACACAGTCGAACATGAACGCCAACGAGGTGATCTCCAACCGGGCGATCGAGATGCTCGGCGGCGAGATGGGTTCGAAAAAGCCTGTCCATCCGAACGATCACGTCAATATGAGCCAGTCGTCGAACGACACCTATCCGACGGCGATGCACATCGCCTGCGCCGAACGCATCGTGCACGATCTGCTTCCGGCGCTGAAGCATCTCCATGCCGCGCTCGAAGCCAAGGTGAAGGCTTTCGAGCACATCATCAAGATCGGGCGTACGCACACGCAGGACGCCACTCCCCTTACTCTCGGGCAGGAATTCTCCGGTTATGCCGCCCAGGTCGCCTCCTCGATCAAGCGCATCGAGATGACGTTGCCGGGCCTGTGCGAGCTTGCACAGGGGGGCACCGCCGTCGGGACCGGCCTTAATGCCCCCGTCGGCTTTGCGGAGAAGGTCGCCGCGGAGATCGCCAGGATCACCGGCATCGATTTCAAGAGCGCTCCCAACAAGTTCGAGGCGCTCGCGGCGCATGACTCGATGGTCTTCTCCCACGGCGCCATCAATGCGACCGCCGCGGCGCTCTTCAAAATCGCCAACGACATCCGCTTTCTCGGCTCCGGCCCCCGCTCCGGCCTTGGCGAGCTCTCGCTGCCGGAAAACGAGCCGGGTTCCTCGATCATGCCGGGCAAGGTCAACCCGACGCAATGCGAGGCTTTGACCCAGGTCTGCGTCCAGGTCTTCGGCAATCACGCGGCATTGACCTTTGCCGGCAGCCAGGGCCATTTCGAGCTCAACGTCTACAATCCGCTGATGGCCTACAACTTCCTCCAGTCCGTGCAGCTCCTGTCGGATGCGGCAATCTCGTTCACCGACAACTGCGTCGCCGGCATCGAGGCGCGCGAGGACAATATCAAGGCGGCACTCGACCGCTCGCTGATGCTCGTGACGGCATTGGCGCCGAAGATCGGCTACGACAATGCCGCCAAGATCGCCAAGACCGCCCACAAGAACGGAACCACGCTGCGCGAAGAGGCCGTCGGCGGCGGTTACGTGACGAACGAGGAGTTCGACGAGGTCGTTCGCCCGGAAAAGATGATCATGCCCGGCTAAGGGCCGGCAGCCTGAAACAGACCGGAAAGGCCGCAGGACCCGATCCTGCGGCCTTTTCCGTCTCACGGCAGCCACCCGCACGAACGTTAATTCTTCGCCAATCCTTTCTCCGTAATTTTAGGCATCTTGAGCGATCGCGATCAGGAGCGGAGAATGAACACGGCAGTCGGGGGAAAGGCCCAGGTGCCTGACATAGCGGGCCAGGTGACCTATGCGATGCGCGTCATGGGGGTTGCGGCAATTCCCCGGAATTACGAGCTGTTCTACGAAGCCTATATCGGCTCCAACCCGAAGCTCACGCGCGAAATCGCCTCTCTCGGCCGGAAGGCCTCGCAGGAGGAGCTGGACACGATCGGCAGCCAATATCTCGGCCACCATCATCGCGCAGCCGCGGTCGACGGCGCCCATGCAAGGATCGCAACCGAGCTGGAAGGCCTGCTCCATCTCCTGAAGCAGGAGCAGGTTTCGCTCGAAAGCTACAACCGGCTCCTGGACGAAACGTCCGCGCGCATAAGGAACAAGCACGACATCAGCCTGGACATCATCAGGACGACGATCGAGGTCCTGACTGCCGCGACCGACGACAGCATCGCCCAAGGGCAGACGATGGTCGACAATGTCGCGCGGAAGTCCATGACAATGGACAGCGTGCGCCGCGAGCTCGACGAATATAAGCGTATCGCCAACACGGATTCCCTGACCCAGCTCGGCAACCGGCGCGCTTTTGACGAAAAGCTCGCCGCAGCCTACGACAACGTGCTGACCCGCGGCGTCACGGCGCTCGTCCTCGCCGACGTGGACTATTTCAAGAAGATCAACGAGATCTACGGCTATCCGGTCGGGGACAAGATCCTCGCCTCGGTCGGCGGCGTCATTCGCGCCAATGTCAGGAAGGAGATATTCCTCGCGCGCACCGGCGGCGAGGAATTCGCGATGATCGTCGAAGGCAATACCGCGGATGAGGTCATGGCGATCGCCGAACGCGCCCGCATGGCGCTCGAGACGACGCCGTTCAAGAACTCGAAAACCGGCGTGAACTACGGACCGATCACGATCTCGCTCGGCATCTGCATGGCCTGCGAGGCGGAGTCTCCGAGCGACCTCTTCGACAAGGCCAATATCGCGCTCTACTGTGCCAAGAGCGGCGGGCGCAACCGCGCCATGGTCTTCGAGGACGGCATGAAAAAGGAATTCAGCAAGAGCTGGCTGATCTACCGCAAATAGCCGCTCACCACATCGTCTTTGCTGCCCGTTCCGGCCACTCCCGGTCATAGGCATCGCCGTCGAAGCCCTTCTTTGCCGAAGCGAGCATCTGGCCGACGGTCGGCAGGCATCTGACGTCGCGGAACTTTTCCGGATTCCAGAGATCGGCGCGCAGCACTGCGCGAGCACATTGTGAATAGACTTCCCCGATGGTGATCACCACGACCGAACGCGGGTGGCGCCCGTCCATCTCGAAGCGCTGCGTCAGCTCCGCGTCGATCCTGACGACGGCGCGTCCGTTGATGCGCATCGTCGTATTGGAGCCGGGAATGAGGAAAAGAAGCGCCACGCGCGGATCACGCACGATATTGCTCAAGGAATCTATACGATTGTTGCCGCGCCAATCCGGCAGCATCAAAGTGCGCTCGTCCTCGATATGGATGACCGAGCCGGCGTCGCCGCGCGGAGAGCAGTCGAGCCCTTCGGGACCGACGGTCGCCAGCGTCATGAAGGGAGACGCCTCGATCATCGTGCGATATTCCGGCAGCAGGAAATTCGTCACCTTCACGAGCGACGCCTCGCCGGGCTCGCCGTAGAGGGCATTCAACTGTTCGACGGAAGTAACGATCGTCATGGCAGGTCCGTTCAGGGATATTGATCAGGGCGCCATCGCACCCTCGCATGACAAAGACATGACGAAAAGCCGCAATTTCGCTTATGCCGCCTGTCGCTGTGCATCGATCGTCAGGAATGCCGCGACCCGGTCTATCACCGGATCGGCCGAAACGATCCTGCGATGACCGAAGCCGTTCGCCCAGTGAAGCCTGACATTGTCGCCCGCCGCGCCATAGCGCCGGGCATGGCTTGCCGGAACCTCCTTGTCGTCCTCGGCATGGATCACCAGCACCGGCACGCCGATCTGGGCAAGGACAGCCGGCGCATCGAAGGCTTCGATCGGCACGCCGGCGATTGTCTCGACATGAGCTTCGAGCGCCGTCTGCGCATTCGAATCCAGTTTCAGCATTCGGCCGAAATCCTTGAATAGCCATGTCATTTCGCTCGGCGCTCCGATCAGCACCAGTCGCCGCGCGGCATGGGCCGGCACGTCGCTCACGATGCCGCCGGCCGCGCACGCGAGTGCTGCGCCACCGAAGGAATGGCCGCAGAAGAAATCGAATCCGCCGAAGCGGCGCCATGCCGCATCAATCGCCCTCACCGCCATCGGCATCGTCAGCCTGCGTCCCGGCGAGGAACCATGCCCCGGCAGATCGAGCGCGACGACTTCCAGGCCAGCGGCGACGAGGCCGGAGGTCAGCGCCGTAAGATAGGCCGCGCGCGATCCCCAGCCATGGACGACGAGGACCCGTCCGGCAAAGGGCAGGCATGGCCGGGCTGCGAAATGATGCGCCGTCACTCGCCCGCCCGCAAAATCGAGCGTCACGCGCCGGGCCTGCCGCATCCAGCCTTCCGACTGCGACAGCAGTTCCCTCTCCTTGGCGCTTCTCGGACGCCGGGGCGGCGTGCGGGAAAATATGCCGAATGCTATGCGCCCGGCCGCCGAAGGCGAGATCGCGCTTGTGGTCGCAAGAGCGAGGCGGATGACCTTCAGGGGAAAGGATGCCATAGTGGGAAATCCCGTAATATGTTCAATGATGAACAATAAAGTACAACCATGAACAAAAATCAAGCCCCGCCGTGGGATCACCCGCGCTTCAGAAGCTGGATCGGCGTCGCGCGCGCCTGCCAGCTCATGCAGCAGGCGATGACCAGGGCGCTTGCCGATCTGGACATCAAGACGCCGCATCTCGATATCCTGATCAATCTCTACCGCTTTGCCGGCATTTCCCAGCAGGAGCTTGCCCGCAAGCTGCTGGTCGGCCGCTCGAACATGAGCATGCTGCTGCCGCAGCTCGAAAAGCGCGGCCTCATCCTGCGCACGCCCGATGCCCGCGACAAGCGCATCCTGCGCCTGACATTGACGGAGGCCGGGCGCAACGTCACGGAAAAGGCGATGGCTATCCAGACGGACATGATCGAGCGGACGCTTTCCCATACGCCGCTCGACCGCTGCATGATGGTCGCCGAATCCATGGAGGACATCATCCGCATTCTCCTTCAGGAAGAGCGGGACGAGCGTTAGGATCAAAACTCGTTCAGTTTCCGAGCTCTGCGGCACGGGTCGACCTCAGCGCGGCGTATTCCCAGATCGCAACGGCGAGCAACACGGCGCCGGCTGCCATGAAGAGCTGATACGGCTCGACGAAGGGAACGATCGCCGCAAGTGCCGCAAGCGCTCCGATGCCGGCGATGTGCGACGGCGGCAGACGGCCCCGGATGGCATGCTTGAACCACATGTTGCCGGCAAGAAAGACGATCGGCCCGCCGATCATCGCGCTTGCGGTCTTCAGGTCCGTTTCGCCGTGCGGATGGGCCAGCGCGAACTCCTCCGAGACCGCCGAAAGGATGATCCCCGCGACGATCGGAATATGCGCATAGGTGAAGGCGAGCCGCGCCAGCCGTCCGGGCTTCGGCGAGTTCTCGATGAGATGCGCCGCCTCGCCATGGCCGAAGCGGAAATAGATCCACCACATCGTGGCAGTGGCGACAAAGGCGGCGGCGAGCAGAAGGATCGTGAAGCCGTCGAGGAGTTCCATGCCGGCAACGGTGCGCCCAGCCACCAGGATCGTTTCGCCGAGACAGATGAGTACGAAAAGCGCGCAGCGCTCCGCCAGGTGCCCGCCCGATATTTTCCATTCCTCCACCTTGGAGCGCCCGAGCCCCGGCACGGCGAAGCCGAGCGCCGGCGAGGCATATTCGATGAGGAGCGCGATCAGCCAAAGGACGGTCCTCGCCTGATGCTCCATGAATGCGCCTGCGATCCAGAAGACCGCGGAAAGGACGAGCCAGCAGGTGATCCGCAGGAAATTCAGGCTGTTCTCCGGCCACTCCCGCCGCATGACATAGGCGGTGAAGGCGGACCGGCCGACCTGCATCGTCACATAGGTGAGCGCGAACAGCAGCCCGCCGACGCCGAAGGCCGTGGGAATCGCAATCGACAGGATCAGGCCGAGAAACATCAGGACGAACAGGAGGATTCGTACTGGCGCCTTTTCCGGATCGAGCCAGTTCGTCGACCACGTGGTATAGATCCATACCCACCAGACGGCGAGGATCAGCAGCACCGCTTCGAAAAGGCCGAGAAGCGAATAGTGGCCGGCGAGCGCATGCGAAAGCTGGATCACCGTCAGCACGAAGATCAGGTCGAAGAAGAGCTCCACGAAGGCGACCTTGCCCTCCTGCGCCGTGCCGCGCGCCCTGAGGCAGGCGGAGTGGAGAAACCTTTCCTCATCCGGATTCGTCATGAGCCCTCCCGCTTCCGCGACCGTTCGAGCGTTTTGAACCCCGCCTTCGTCGGGAATGGCGGGGCTGACTAGGAGCCTAGGATTCCGCGCTCTGCCGTTCGCGCTCCTCCTGCTCCGCGCGGCGCCTTGCCGTCTTCTCGGCGATGATGTCGGCCGGCTGCGCATTTCCGCGGATGAGCTGGCGCCCGGCATAGATGCCGCCGACCGTCTCGAGCGCGAAGCGCTCCCTGTCCACCTCCCGGAACTCGGCGATGACCTCGGCGGCGGTATCGGCGTCTTCTCCAAGGATTTCGAGCACTTCCGAGCCGAAACTCAGCGCGGACTCGAAAGTCTCGCGGATCTGGTAGTCGACGCCGACCTTGAGCAGGTCGAGCGCATGGGGGCGGTCGAAGGCGCGCGCAAGGAGCGGCACCAGCGGAAACTCCTCCTTGGCGATCTCGGCGATCTTGATCGCCGCCGCCTTGTCGTCGACGCAGATCAGGATCGCCCTCGCCGTCGCGGCGCCCGCCGCATGCAGGATGTCGATCCGCGATCCGTCGCCGTAATAGACCTTGAAGCCGAATTCGGACGCATCGCGGACGAACTCCGCATCCTTGTCGATCAGCGACAGCGTATAGCCGCGCGCAAGGAGCGGCTGGCTGACGATCTGGCCGAAGCGGCCGAAGCCGATCATCAGCACCGTGCCCTCGACATTTTCCGGCAGAGCGAGATCGTCCGTCGCCGGCGCCTGCTCGGGGACGAGACGGTCGTGCAGGATGACGAAAAGCGGCGTCAGCGCCATGGAGATGATGATCGTCGCCGTCAGGATCGCATTGGCCTCACCGTCGAAGATGCCTGCGGCGACGGCGGCGGAATAGAGCACGAAGGCGAATTCGCCGCCCTGCGCCATCAGGACCGCCCGCTCGAAGCTCTCGCTGTGGCATGCGCCGGTGATCCGCCCGACAGCATAGATCAGGGCCCCCTTAGCAAGCATGTATCCGATGACGCTCGCCGCGACGAGCTGCCAGTTGGCAGCGATCACCGAAAGATCGATCGCCATGCCGACGCCGAGGAAAAACAGGCCGAGCAGGATGCCGCGGAAAGGCTCGATGTCCGCTTCGAGCTGATGACGGAAGGACGATTCGGAAAGCAGGACGCCCGCGAGGAAGGCGCCCATCGCCATGGAAAGCCCGCTTACCTGCATGGCGAGCGCCGATCCGAGAACCACGAGCAACGCCGCCGCCGTCATCACCTCGCGCGCTCCGGAGGCCGCAAGCAGCCGGAAGAAGGGGTTGAGCAGATAGCGTCCGGCCACGATCAGCGCGGCCACGGCGGCGAGCGCGAAGGCGATCGAGATCCAGCGGTCGGCAGCACTGCTCGCCTCGCCACCGGTGCCAAGAAACGTCACCAGCGCCAGAAGCGGCACGATCGCGAGATCCTCGAAGAGCAGGATCGCCACGATGCGCTGCCCTTTGAGGGTCGATATCTCGCCGCGCTCCTGCATCATCTGCATGACGATGGCGGTGGAGGTAAGCACGAATCCGGTGCCGGCGACGAAGGAGGGGATCAGCGGAAATCCGAGGGAAAGCCCGATGCCCGTGAGCGCCGCCATCGCACCCAGCACCTGCAGCGCACCGAGCCCGAAGATGTCCTTGCGCATGTTCCAAAGCCGCGACGGCTGCATTTCGAGCCCGATGATGAACAGGAACATCACCACGCCGAGTTCCGCGACGTGGATGATTGCCTGCGGATCGGAAAAGAAGCCGAGACCGAACGGGCCGATCGCCAGCCCCGCCGCCAGATAGCCGAGCACCGAACCGAGCCCCGCCCGCTTGAACAGCGGAACCGCCGCGACGCCGGCGGCGAGAAGCACGACCACCTGTGTCAGATCATTCGCATTCGCTTCTGCTGCCAAGAAAATCTCCTGCGGTCCGTGGAAGTCAGTCTGCGGGCGAGCGCCGCTCTACCGGGGTTTCTCCGAAATATCGCGGCTCATGCCCTTCTCGGCAAGCTCGCGTTCGTAGCCGGCGAAGAGTTCCTCGCCCTTCTCGCCGAGCTCCCTCAGATACGTCCAGGTGAATATGCCGGTATCGTGGAAATCGTCGAAGCCGATTCTGACCGCGTAGTTTCCCGTCGGCGTCATCGAGATGATCGCGACATTGCGTTTTCCCGGCACCGTCACGCGCTGGCCCGGTCCATGCCCCTGAACCTCCGCCGAAGGCGAGAGCACCCGCAGCATCTCCGCCGACAGATCGAAGCTCTGCCCGTCGTTGAACGTGACGATCAGGCGCTGGCGATCCTTCGAGACCCGCAGTTCCGTAGGCCAGACGTCGCTCATAATCCCTGCTCCGATTGCGCTCCCAGGCAGGACTATGATGCGCCGAGGGGATGTGCAAGCTTCAATTTCTTGTCATAATGACCGCATCCACTTGACGATCGCGGCTTTGCGCCCGACATGTCGATGGACAGGGAGAAAGTGCATTGAATATGCTTGCAGGACCAGTTGGCGCGTCCAGGGCGCTCTCGGAAACGGCGGCACCGATGGTCGATCCGTTCGGTCGCGCGGTCACCTATCTGCGCGTCTCCGTCACCGACCGTTGCGATTTCCGCTGCACCTATTGCATGGCGGAGAACATGACCTTCCTGCCGAAGAAGGATCTTTTGACGCTCGAGGAACTGACCCGGCTCTGTTCCGCCTTCATCGCCAAGGGCGTGCGCAAGCTCCGGCTGACGGGCGGCGAGCCGCTGGTGCGCAAGAACATCATGTTCCTCGTGCGCGAGCTCGGCCGCCATGTCCAGGCAGGAAACCTGGATGAACTGACGCTCACCACCAACGGCTCTCAACTTGCGAAATACGCAGCCGAGCTCGCCGACTGCGGGGTACGCCGGATCAACGTATCGCTCGACACGCTCGATGCCGACAAGTTCCGCACGATCACCCGCTGGGGCGATCTTTCCAAGGTGATGGAAGGCATCGATGCGGCCCAGGCCGCCGGCCTCAAGATCAAGCTCAACGCCGTCGCGCTCAAGGACTTCAACGACTACGAAATCCCCGAGATGATCCGCTTCGCGCATGGCCGCGGCATGGACCTGACCCTGATCGAGACCATGCCGATGGGCGAGATCGAGGAAGACCGCACCGATCGCTATGTGCCGCTCTCGGAAATGCGCGCGCGCCTGTCGGAAGAATTCACGCTGACCGACAGCGGTTACCAGACCGGCGGCCCCGCCCGCTATGTCACCGTCGGGGAGACCGGCGGCCGGCTCGGCTTCATCACGCCGATGACCCATAACTTCTGCGAAAGCTGCAACCGCGTGCGCCTGACCTGCACGGGTACGCTCTATATGTGCCTCGGCCAGAACGATGCGGCCGATCTGCGCCTGCCGCTTCGCGCCTCCGACGATGATGCCCTCCTCTCGCAGGCGATCGACGAAGCGATCGGCCGCAAGCCGAAGGGCCACGACTTCATCATAGACCGCCGCAACCGTCCGGCAGTCGCCCGACACATGAGCGTGACGGGCGGCTGAGACTTCAGCACGGCAACTTCACGTCCGGGCTGATAGAGACGCCTCCGTCGGCAAGCTGCGCCCCGTTCCTGTCACGAAGCTCGCCGCATCGGAAGCGAGAAAAAGCGCGGCTTCGGCGAGCTCCTCCTGTCGCGCAACGCGCTTCAGCGCATGCAATCCCCTGATGAAGGCAACCATCTCCGGAGACCGCCGCGGGCTTCGCATGACCTGATCGATATTCAGGCTGCGTCGGTTCGCCGATAGCCGTCCTCGTGCCGCAGGCTCGTGTCGCCCGTGCGGAAATGGTCGATCTTGCGGTTGAGGATTTCCACGCGACGGCGCAGGCCGTGAATTTCCGCGGTGTTCTCCTCGACCATGGCCGCATTCTTCTGGGTGATGAGCTCGACCTGCTGCACCGCCTGGTTCACTTCGCTCAGCCCCTCATACTGCGCCGCCGCCGCTGCCTCGATATTGCCGACGAGCTGATGGATCGCCGAGATGTGCTCGTTGATCACGCTCAGCGCCTCGCCGGTTTCGGTGACCAGGGAAACGCCGCTTCTGACCTGGGTCGAGCTGTCGGAGATCAGCCCCTTGATCTCGCGCGCCGCTCCTGCGCAGCGCTGTGCAAGTTCGCGCACCTCCTGCGCCACCACCGCAAAGCCGCGTCCGGCATCGCCTGCCCGCGCCGCCTCGACGCCGGCGTTCAGAGCAAGCAGGTTCGTCTGGAAGGCGATCTCGTCGATGACGCCGATGATCGTGCCTATCTTTTCCGACGACCGGTTGATCGCCCCCATGGCCTCGACCGCCTTGGCGACGACCTCGCCGGAGCGCAGTGCGTAGCTGCGGGTTTCGTCGACGGAAACCGCTGTCTTCTGCGCGCTTTCCGCGGTCGAGCGCACGATATCGGTGAGTTGGCGCAGCGCCCGCGAGCTCTCCTCCAGCGCCGATGCCTGCTGTTCCGTACGCCTGGCGAGATCGTCGGCCGAAGATGCGAGATTGCCCGCACCCCCGCTGATTTCATGCGTCGTCGCCCGGACGTCGGAGAGCGTGGCGCGCAACGCCTCGACGGCATTGTTGTAGGTCTTCGACATGACGACATATTCGGCGGCGAGCGCCTCGGTCATGCTCTCTTCCAGATTGCCGGCGGCGAGCTTGCCGAGCACGTCGGAAAGAGCGCTCAGCGCCTCCATCTGCTCGGCCTCGATACGCGCCTGCTCGGCCGCACGGCGGGCCTGCTCCTCGGCGGAAAGATTGCGCTGCGCCTCCGCCTCCTTCTCCAGGCGGATATTTTCGAGGGCGGCATCGCGGAAGACGGCGACCGAGCGCACCATGTCGCCGATCTCGTCGCCGCGGTCGCGTCCCTCGATGGCGATGTCGAGATCGCCGCTTGCAAGACGCGACATCACCTGCGTGATCCGTTTCAGGGGACCGCGAAGCGTCTCGACCAGCATCAGGCCGCCTGCGATCGCGAGCAGCGTGCCGACGACCATGGCGATGATCGAGACATTGGCGGAGCGCTGGCTGTCGCGCTTGCCGGCTTCCTGCGCGCTGCTGACGAAGGTCTCCAGCGTCTGGCTGGCATCGGCCACGAGGCCGCGCGCATGGCTGCGGGCCGCCTGCCACTGCTGTTCGACCGCAAGGAGATCCTGGGTGTCCTTCTCGATATTGGCAAGGGCGGGCGAAAGCTTGCCGGCAAGGTTGAGCAGAGCCGCGTTCTTGGCGCCGAGCTTCGAAAGTTCTTCCGCGCTCGAAGCCACCGCTTTGATGTCGGCAAGCACGAGATCGCGGCTCGCCTGATCGAGGTTGCGATGAAGCTCGCTGATATGCAGGCGCGTATAGTCGATCTGCTTGAACGTCTCGTTCATCAGGCCGATAAGATTCTTCAGAAGCACGATTTCGCCGTCCATGCCGACGAAACGCTTCGCGGCGGTATCCGAATTGATCGCGGCCTCCTTGGTGAAATCCGCATCGAATTTCGTCAGTTTGGCGATCACCGGAACGAACTGCGCCTTCTTCGCTTCCGCGTCGCCATTGCCTGCGAGGATCGCCTGGATGTTGGCGATCTCCGCCTTCACGGGCTCGAACTGCGCGCGCGCCTTGTCGGAGGCGATCGCCTCCGACTGCGCGATCTGCTTGACGAGCGGCGGCAGATAGGTTTCGGCAGCCTTGATCTTGTCCTCCGGCTTCATCGCGAGCGCGACCGGCTTGCGGAACTTGCCGATACGCTCGGCAAGTCCCTGATAGGCCGCGGCATCGAAGAGGAGCGCCTTGGCGAAGGCTTCCTTCTCGCCCGATTCGTTGCGGATGACGTCGATCTGCTTTTCGGCGAACCGCCCTTCGGCGGTCATGCCGGCGAGCGCCGCTTCGAGAGATGCCGTCACCTCGTCGCGCTTCGTCTTGATCGCCCACAGCGCGTCGCTTTCGGCGCGCATCTTTTCGGCAAGCCCGACGACGGACGCGATCTTTTCCTTTTCCGCTGGCTCGGGCAGCAGCGCATCCAGCCTGCGGATGCCGCTCTCCTGCTCCTCGATCCGCTCGGCGAGAACGTTCCGGTTCGCCTCGTCGGGCCGGTCCAGGAACTCCTGCAAGCCGGCTCTGAGATCCTGGAAATCGGACAGGCTGTTGATCGTTTCGCGCGTGACGGTCATATGGCCGTTCAGCGTCCTGGCGGTGAAGAAGCCGACGAGGCCGATGCCGGCGATGAGCGCGACCAGCGGGATGACGAACAACAGGACCTTGGTGACGATGCGGCGGCGCTGCAGCAGGCGATCGATGAAAGACATGGGATTCCCCGGCGTTGGTACGATCACATACCCTTCCGGTGGGCCGCGCCTTGAACGGAAAAACGCTGCGACGAGTTCGAAGGAACCCTCCGCAGTCCGGCGCAGCACAAAGTTTCGCCAGTCCCCCTCGGACAAGGCGATCCCCACCCACCTGTCGCATCATGCGAAGATCATTGGGCTCACGTAACGATAGGTATGGAAACTTAAGGAAGTACGAAGGATTGCAGGCGGGTTTTCCGCGTTTTCATCGCTGTGGCCCGCATTTTCTGCACCTGAAACGGGCATTTGCCCGTTCTTTGGCAAATTCCACCCTCTGTTGCGCTGAGGCGATAGCGTCCGCTCGCCTTTGCCCCTATGACGGCAAGACCCTCTTGCGGATGCAACCGAATGAATTCCAGTGCCAATTTAAGGGGCGCAGCCCTGATGGTGGCGGCCATGGCCGCCTTCACCGTCAACGACGCCTTCGTCAAATCCGTGACGGGCGAGATGAACACCGGCCAGATCATGTTCATCCGCGGCCTGATGACCACCGCGCTGATCGTCTCTATCGCCTGGTGGGTCGGTGCTATGTCGTCCTTGCGCGCCATGCTTCAACCCGCCTTCATGCTTCGCCTCGGAGCGGAAATCACCGCATCCGTGACCTATATCGCCGCGCTCGGGATGATGCCCCTGGCGAACACCTCCTCCATCCTGCAGGCGCTGCCGCTCGCCGTGACGCTCGGTGCAGCGCTATTCCTCGGTGAGAAGGTCGGCTGGCGGCGCTGGCTGGCAATCGCGACCGGCTTCCTCGGCGTGATGATCGTCATCCGCCCGGGCGCCGCCGGCTTCTCCCTCGCCTCAATCTACGTCGTCGTTTCCGTCGTTGGTGCGGCGACGCGCGACCTCTGTACGCGGCGCATCGACCCGACCGTGAGCTCGCTCTTCATCAGCGCCGTCACGGCGGCGGCGATCACCCTCGTCGGCGGGTTCCTGATCGTTCCCATGGGCGGCTGGCAACCGGTGGAGCCGTCGGCGCTGGCAAGGCTCGCGGGCGCTGCCGGCATGTTGTTGGTCGGCTACCAGACGATCGTTCTCGCCATGCGCCACGGCGACATCTCCTTCATCGCGCCGCTGCGCTACACGAGCCTGATCTGGGCGATCGGCATCGGTGTCGTGGCTTTCGGCGAACTGCCCGACCTGTGGACGATAATCGGAGTCGTGATCATCGTCCTTTCCGGCCTCTACACCTTCTATCGCGAGAACCGCCGCCGGTCGGCGACGATCGCGCAGGACGCCATTCCCGAATCGCCCTGAGGAACTTGCTGCAGGAACCCGGACGGGATAGACCGGGGCGGAGCACGCAACGAGGGCGGCATGGCGGCCAGGCAGGAAAGCGACGGCAGGAGGATACCCGGCGTCATTCTGGCCGGCGGGCTCTCCTCGCGCATGGGGCAGGACAAAGTGCATGTCCGCCTCGGCGGAATGACCCTGCTGGAGCGCGCCGCGCGCCGCCTGCATCCTCAGGTCTCGCATCTCGCCGTCAACGCCAATGGTCCCGTCCTGCTCGAGCCGGGATTGGAAATGCCCGTCATCCCGGATTCCGGCCCAGGACGCGCCGGGCCGCTCGCCGGCGTCCTCGCCGCGCTGCGGCATGCGCAGGCGACCGATCCGGCTGTGAGCCACGTGGCGACCGTGCCGACGGACAGTCCGTTTTTCCCATCCGATCTCGTGGCCCGGCTGGAGGCTGCGATCGACCAGGCGGAGCGTCCGGCCGCCGCCCGCTCCGCCGGCGGGTTGCACCCGGTCTTCGCGCTGTGGCCGGTGGCGGTCGCCGACGATCTCGAAGCCTGGCTTTCCGGAGGAGATTCGCTGAGGGTCCGCAGCTTCCTTAACCGCCACGGCGCGCGCGAGGTGCTGTTTCCGCCGGTCGAAACGCCCCAGGGTCCCTTCGATCCGTTCTTCAACATCAACACGCCGGACGACCTCGACGAGGCCGAAAGCTGGCTCTGGATACTCGAACGATGACTGCGGACAACACGAAACCGAAGATCTTCGGCATCGCGGGCTGGAAGAACTCCGGCAAGACCGGACTTGCGGTGCGCCTGGTGAGCGAGCTGACCCGGCGGGGCTATCGCGTCTCGACGGTCAAGCATGCCCACCACGACTTCGACATCGACAAGGTCGGCGCCGACAGCTTCCGCCATCGCGAAGCCGGTGCCTATGAGGTCACCATCGTTTCGGGCACGCGTTATGCTATCATGCACGAGCTGCGCGGTGCGCCGGAACCGTCCTTCGAGGAAATCCTGGCGCGGCTTGCGCCTTGCGATCTGGTCCTGATTGAAGGCTACAAGCGTGAGCCGATCCCCAAGATCGAGGCGCGGCGGCGCGACGCTGCAAAACGCGATCCGCTTGCCGCCGGAGACCCGCATATCGTCGCGGTCGCGGCCGATCATCCGGTGGACGACGTCGGCCTTGCGGTTTTCGATCTCGATGACACGATGGCCATTGCCGATTTCATCGAGCGGACGACCGGGTTGAAACCGCCCCGGAAGTGACGCTGCACGAAAAAGCCGCCGGAACTCGTCCGGCGGCTCGCTTTTTCCATCGTCTGAACCCTATTCCGCCAAAGCGACCGGCTTCACCAGCGGCGTGACGCGCCGGATCGTGACGCGCCGGTTGAGCTGTTCGGCACCGTCGGTCTCCACCTTCAGGAAACGCTCGCCATAGCCCTGCGTCGCCATATTTTCCGGAGGAATGTCATAGACGTCGGTCAGGACGTTCGCGACCGATTCCGCACGTTCGTCCGAAAGCACGAGGTTCGATTCGTCCGATCCGACCGCATCCGTATGCCCTTCGATGAGGAAGGTCTCGCCTGCATCCTTGTCGAGGATCTCATTCATGGCGTCGGCCACCTTGCGCAGGGTCGATGCCTGCTCCATCGAGATTTCCGCACTTCCCGTCGCAAACGTGATCGTGTCGAGATCGATGCGGCGGACCTTGTCGCGGATACGAGCGGAGTATTTCACCTCATCCAGCGTATAGACCCGCTCCACCGGCTCGACCGGCGGCTCTTCGAGGAACTCCCGATAATCGTGCGGCTCTTGCGAGGAGGTATCGATGATGTACTCGTCCACGGGAATTCCAAGACGCATCGGCGGCAGATCGAGGCCGGGGTCGCGGAACGGTCCGCGCTCCTCGAAGTCCGGCGCGTAGAACATCACATATTCGCGCCCTTCCGGATTGATGCGGGAGCGCTGGATGATCCTGCCATATTCGTCGCGAATAGTTATGACGCGCGAACCGTTGCGGCGTTCGACGACCTCGCGCACCCGTCCGCCGGGAAGGCCCTCGTAATAGGTGTCCTGCGCATCGCGGGAGAGACGCCGTCCGTCGTCGGAGCGTACGATGACCCGGTTGTCGATGTTGAAGAGCACCCGGTCGCGCACCCGTCTCTCCTCGCGCGCGCCGTCGAAGTCGCGGAAGTCGGGCCGGCGGTCGAAACGTTCGCCCCTCTCGCGCTCGGCCGATTCGATCCGCACAGGACCGCGCCGGTTACCGTCGCGGTCGATCTGGGCGTCCGCATCCGATCGAGGCACGCGGATTTCGGCATCGCGCCGCTCCTCGCGCAGCCTGCGGCGCTCCTCGCGCGACATGCCGCGCCGGTCGGCTTCCTTGTCGCTGTCGAGCACGGCGGCGCCACCCTCGACGGGCAATTCGATCGTGTCGCTGCTTCTGGACGGATCGCGCGCGATCTCCTCGCGCTCGGGATCTCTCTCGCGGCGCTCTCCCCGTGCGTTCTCTCGATCGCGCTGACGCTCGCCCTGCGCTTCGTCGCGGCGTTCGCGCTGCTCCTCACGCTCTTCCCGCGCCTCGTCACGCCGCTCGCGGCGCTCTTCCTGGGCGTTCTCGCGATCTCGCAGGCGCTCCTGCTGCGCCTCGTCGCGACGCTCGCGCTGTTCCTCGCGAGCATTTTCGCGTTCCTGTTGCTGCTGTTCCTGCTGCGCCTCGTCGCGGCGTTCGCGCTGCTGCTCCTTACCGGCGTTTTCGCGCGCTCTCTGACGCTCGCGCTGCCGCTCTTCACGCGCCTGGTCGCGCTGGCGATCCTGTTCGCCGTCCGGTGCCGCTTCCCTCTGTCCGGTATCGCGGTTGCGGCGCTCGCGCGGTTCTTCATTGGCGGGTTCCATCTGCCCCGTGTCGCGATTACGGCGAAGTTCGGGTTGCTCCTGGCCCGCATTCTCGCGCTCTTTCCGGCGTTCGCCCTGATCCTCCTGCTGCGCCTCGTTGCGGCGCTCGCGGCGTTCTTCGCGAGCGTTCTCGCGCTCCTGCCGGCGCTCTTCCTGCTGCGCTTCATCGCGGCGCTCGCGGCGTTCCTCACCGGCGTTTTCGCGCGTCCGCTGGCGTTCGCCCTGCCCCTCTTGCTGGGCCTCGTCGCGCCGTTCGCGGCGCTCTTCGCGGGCGTTCTCGCGCTCTTGCTGACGCTCGCGCTGCTGCTCCTGCTGGGCCTCGTCACGGCGTTCGCGACGCTCCCGGCGTTCGCTCTGGCCCTCCTGCTGTTGTTCCTGCTGCGCCTCGCCGCGGCGTTCGCGACGCTCCCGTCGCTCTTCCTGCCGTTCGCCTTGCGCGCCTCCGCCATCTTCCGCTTCCGGGATAAGCTCCTCCTGCACCCGGATCACACCGGATGCACCGTCGACATTGATGGAAGGGCGTATGCCCGCACCATAGGCCGGCTGCATGATCAGCGATGCGAGCGGCAGCGCCACCGTTGCAAGCAGTTTGGATCGGTCACTCATCGTCTTCCCTCGTTCTTGCTGTTTCCTGGAGCGGTGGGTTTGGACCAGCCCAACCGGGCATTTTTGTGTTTGCTTATAAAGCTCGCCCTTCACCGCCAGCGTGACGAAAAGAGATAGCCTTTCGCGGCTGAAGCGGAAATGAACGCGGCTTTCAGGCAGTGTTCAGGCCTGCCGCGCGCATGACGCTTTAAATCGGAATCGGCGTAAAGAAGGAGCATGCGCAACCTCAAGATGCTGCAGCGTCCTTTGCGCCATGAACGACATGCGATGCTGAAGGGAAAAACGCCTCTTCATCATGCTTGTTCCTCCTCCACACCGGCGACCCGCTAAATCTGCCGGTTGATTTTTTCCCGAAAAGAGGTCGATTATCGGCCGCAAGTGGACGGCGCGCGTCCACTGCCTATCCGGTCGCCGGACAAAACAAGAAACCGGGCGACTGCCAACTGAGAGGACAAACATGCCTATTTCCAAACGTCTCACCATGGCGGCCTCTGCTGCCGTTTTCGCACTGTTCGCGGGCTCCGCGATGGCGGACGGCGAGAAGATCGTCATCGGCACGGAAGGGGCCTATCCGCCCTTCAACAACCTCGAGGCCGACGGGACGCTGACCGGATTCGACATCGACATGGCCAAGGCCATGTGCGAGGAGATGAAGGCCGAATGCACCTTCGTCACCCAGGACTGGGACGGCATCATCCCCGCCCTGATCGCCAAGAAGTTCGACGCGATCATCGCATCGATGTCGATCACCGAAGAACGCAAGCAGCAGGTCGACTTCTCCAAGAAGTACTACAACACGCCGCCGGCCATCGCCGTGCCGAAGGATTCCGACATCACCGAAGCGACCGAAGCCGGCCTCGCCGGCAAGATCCTCGGCGCCCAGGCCTCCACCACCCACTCCAACTATGCCGAAGCGCATATGAAGGAAGCGGAGGTGAAGCTCTATCCGACCGCCGACGAATACAAGCTCGACATCGCCAACGGCCGCGTCGACGCGGTCATCGACGATGTCGTCGTTCTGTCCGAATGGCTGAAAACCGCGGACGGCGCCTGCTGCAAGCTGCTCGGCACGCTCCCGATCGACCCGGTCATCAATGGCGAGGGTGCGGGCGTGGCCGTCCGCAAGGGCGACACCGAACTTGCCGACAAGTTCACGGCAGCCGTCGCCGCGCTGCGGGCCAACGGCAAATATCAGGAAATCAACGCCAAATACTTCCCCTTCGACGTCTACGGCGATTGAGGTGGGGACAGCCGCTTGGTGCGGCGGTTTTCTGAGCCAATCTTGAGAATGCAACGGCGGGAGGGCTTGTCCTCCCGCCGTTTTTGTTTGAAAACGGCGAAACAAGAACAGGCGCAAAGCGCTTTGGGGGAATGTTTGGCATGAGCGGAATCCTTGCCGCCATCGTCGAGGCAGTTTCCGCTTTCCTCGGGATCATCGATCCCTTGTGCGGGCCGGTCGGCGTATTCAGGCTTTTTGCGGGCGAAACGCTGTTCGCCTGCGGCGATACGGGCTGGGGCGACGAGATCGCCTTCGGCTTTCTGGTGACGGCGAGCCTTGCTGTCGCGACCCTGCCGGTGGGACTGGTCTTCGGCTTCTTCATCGCGCTGGCCAAGCAGTCCGAGGAGCGGTCGCTTCGCCTCTCCGCGGACATCTACACCACCATCTTCCGCGGCCTGCCGGAGCTCCTCACCCTCTTCATCGTCTATTACGGCCTGCAGATCCTGGTCCAGAACCTGCTTGCGGGCCTCGGCTATCAGGGGCCTGTCGAGATCAATGCCTTCTTCGCCGGAATGATCGCGCTCGGCGTGGTTTTTTCCGCCTATTGTTCCGAGGTTCTGCTTTCCGCCTTCAAGGCCATTCCGCGCGGGCAATACGAGGCGGGCTATGCGCTCGGCCTGCATCACGGCCGGACCATGCGGCTCATCATCCTCCCGCAGTTGATCCGGGTGGCGCTTCCCGGCCTCGGCAATCTCTGGATGGCGCTGATCAAGGATACGGCCCTCGTATCGGTCATCGGGCTGCCGGATATCCTGCGACAGACCGGCATTGCCGCGCGCGTCACCAAGGAGGCCTTCCAGTTCTACTCGCTCGCCTGCCTGCTGTTCCTGGTCCTCGCCTTCCTGTCCTCCCTCGTCTTCTCCAGCATAGAAAACTGGGCGAAGCGTTCGGAGGCCGCGCGATGAGCCATGTGACAGCCCTCATTCCGCCCCAGGCGCCGCCCCCTGCCCCGGCTACGAGATACACGCTCTCCCGTCTCTTCGGAAACATATTCCTGGGCGTCTGGCTGGCGCTTGGCGTCGGCATCTTCCTGATGGTCACCGGCGGCTGGGACATCGACAAGTTCACCCGCTACGGGCCGAGCTACGTTTCGGGACTGGGGGTTACCCTCGGTCTCGTCTTCGCATCGATCCTGCTGGGCGCGATCCTCTCCCTTCCCATCGCCTTTTCGCGCATGTCGAAGAATCCGGTCCTCTCCTGGATTTCCTACGCCTATGTCTATTTCTTCCGCGGCACGCCGCTTCTGACCCAGCTCTTCCTCGTCTATTACGGTCTCGGCAGCTTTTCCGCCGAACTCAGGTCGCTCGGGCTCTGGTGGTTCTTCCGCGATGCCTGGAATTGCGCGCTGCTCACCTTCACGCTCAACACTGCCGCCTATCAGGCCGAAATCCTGCGCGGCGCCATCGAGAGCGTGCCGCGCGGCCAGCGCGAGGGTGCCGCCGCACTCGGCCTTTCGCCCCGCATCGCCTTTCTCAAGGTGATCCTGCCGCAGGCGATGATCGTCGCGCTTCGCCCCTACGGCAACGAGATCATCCTGATGATCAAGGGTTCCGCGATCGTGGCGATCATCACCGTCTTCGACCTCATGGGCGAGACGCGCCGGGCCTTCTCGCGCACCTTCGACTACCAGACCTATCTTTGGGCCGCGCTGATGTATCTTCTGATAGTGGAGTTCCTGCGCAACCTCTGGGCCTGGCTCGAAGCGCGCCTGACGCGACACCTGAAGCGGTGATCAACGCCTGGCAGCACTTGCCAACGACTGCTGCTAACCTCTTGTAATTTTGGAATTATATTGCTTCCGGCGGAGCAATATCAAGACTTGATTAACCGCTGTGGTACTTCAATCATAGGGACCATCATTCAATGGAAATGAGGTCCCGAATGACAAACGACATGGAACTGCAGCTCAAAGGTTACGGGCTCACCACCGCCCAGATCCTCTATCGCATGCCCGATCACCCCGCCCTGCTGCAGACCTATATCTGGCAGCACTACGACATCGCCCCGGACTTCCCGGAGATGAAGGACTTCCTGAAGTTCTGGCAGGAAAAGCTTGACGGGCCGCTGCATTCGGTGCGCTACGTCCACCGCAAGCTGATCTCGGCCAGCGAGTGGCGGGCGCTGAAGGGCGAATTCATCCTGCATTGATTCGCCCTCTCCTCGTCAGACATGCACTTCTCCATAGGAGAGCTCGCTGTCGGTATGATCGACATAGAGCGAGCCGAAGACGACGAGGAGATAGAAGATCGCGACGACAGCGATGACGGCGGTTCCGCCGACGGGACCGAACGATGCGTTCGCCAGCACCCGCTCGACCGAGAGCGCCACATCGATCTTTCCGCCCTCCGCCTGCATCGTCGAGGACGAAATCTTGAGCGCCCACGCCAGAAGCAGGATAAAGTACATCCAGCAATAATTCCGCCTCAGCCGGCGGCAGGCAGCCTGGCGATAGCTGATCAGGAACTCCGGCTTCCTGAGGCTCTTGGCGATCGCCGCCGCCCAGTCCGTCGCAAGTTCGCCGCGCGGGCTTAGGAACTCGGCGAAGTAATGCCGCTCCAGCTGCCGCACCCGCGCCCGGTAGACGTCGAAGAAGCGGTAGCGCCGCGCCTCTATCATCAGGAGCAGCGTGATCAGCAGCATTGCGAAAAGCAGGACCCCGTGATGCGAGGTCGGCGTCGACAGCGACACCGACAGCAGCGCCGCGACGACCGTGATCGCCCAGTTCGACGTCCGGTCGATCCGGTCGCGCCAGCCCGCCATCCGCCCGAGCTCGCCGCGATAATAGTGGACGATGGCATTCATCGATTCCATCGGGCTGCCGGGCAGCGGCGGCCCGTGCCGGCGCGACGCCTCCGCGGTGATCCAGGGCGTCTCGTCGGCAGTCAGCAGGGTCGGCAGTTCTCCTGTCCCCATGGCTGTTTCCTCCGTCTTTTTCTCATTATGCGGACATGATCCGCCGGCCGGCGGATTTGATAAAGGCGAATGTAGGGCGCAAGACCGCCCCGGCAACGAACTCCCGAGATTGCCAAAGCCCGTCGTCCACCCTATGAAGCGGCCATGAAAAAGATTGACGAAGAAGCGCTCGCGCAAGCCTATAACCGCGCCCTCGCCCTGGAGAAAGCCGGCGATTTCGATGCCGCTGCGGCAGCCTATGCCGAGGTGCTGTCGCTCGATCCGGAGGATCACGGCGGCGCCCAGGTGCGCCTTGCCTCGATCGGCCGCGGCGAGACGCCAGAAAAGGCGCCGGACGCCTATGTGGCGACCCTTTTCGACCAGCATGCGGAGGTCTTCGAGGACGTGCTCGTGGACCAGCTTGGCTATGCCGTCCCCATGCTGGTGCGCCAGCGCCTGCAGGCCCTCGAGCTCGGCCCTTTCAAGCGCATCCTCGATCTCGGCTGCGGCACGGGACTGACGGGCGGGGCGTTACGCGACATGGCGGAAGACATCACCGGCGTCGATCTCTCGGAGAACATGGTGGAGGTCGCCCACGAGAAGGATATCTACGAAACGCTCTATGTCACCGAGGCCGTCGATTTCCTCGACGACAACGACGACGAGCCTTTCGATCTCATCACGGCGACCGACGTCCTGCCCTATCTCGGCGCGCTGGAGCCGCTGTTCTTCGGCGCCGCCGACAATCTGGTGCCCGGCGGACATTTCATCTTCTCGTCGGAAACCTTGCCTGCGGAGACTTTCGCGGGCCGCAATTTCATGGTCGGGCCGCATCAGCGCTTCGCGCATGCCGAAAGCTATGTGCGCGATCGGCTGGCCGCAACCGGCTTCGAACTCGTCGAGATCTCGGACATAACCGTCCGCATGGAGGAAGGCGAGCCGATCGCCGGCCATCTCGTGCTGGCGCGCCGGTTCGCCGATTGACCGGGGATCGGCCGCGCTCTGCGGCCGACCTGATGGCGATGAACCTCGTCAGGAAGCGGAGACGGCCCTCAGATTGCCGCCATGGCTGCCGCCGGCGAAGACCTGTTTGCGGCCGAAATCGTTGAGGAAGCCCTGCCTCTGCTCCTCGCGCTCGATGCCGAGCTCGGGGAAGAGGAGTTCGGCGACGCGGAAGGCTTCCTCCATGTGCGGATAGCCGGAGCCGATCACCGTATCGATACCGAGCGCCTGGTATTCGCGCAGCCGCGCCGCCACCGTCTTCGGCGAGCCGACGAGCGCCGTTCCCGCCCCGGCGCGCACCAGCCCGATTCCGGCCCAGAGATTGGGGGCGACCTCGAGCTTGTCGCGCCGCCCCTGGTGCAGCGCGAACATGCGCTGCTGGCCGATCGAATCGGATTCCTTGACGAAGCGCTGGCGAGCCTCCTCGATCGTCTCGTCGGAGAGTTTCGAGATCAGCCGGTCCGCCGCCGCCCACGCCTCGTCGTCGGTTTCGCGCACGATGAAATGCAAGCGAATTCCAAAGGTGACGTCGCGGCCCTTGGCGGCGGCTGCCTTGCGCACCTTGCCGATCTTTTCGGCCACCTGCTCCGGCGGCTCGCCCCAGGTCAGGTATTTGTCGGTCCGCCCTGCGGCAAACTCTATCCCCGCATCCGACGAGCCGCCGAAGTAAAGCGGCGGGCGCGGCGCCTGTACCGGCGGAAAGCCGAGCCGCGCGCCGATCGCCTTGATGTGCTCGCCGTCGAGCGTCGCCTCGCCCTTCTCCAGGAGCTCTTCCCAGATGGTGAAGAACTCCTCCGCATGGTCGTAGCGCTTGTCGTGGTCGAGGAAGACGCCGTCCCCGGCCAGTTCCGCGGGGCTGCCGCCGACCACGACGTTGAGAAGCAGGCGGCCGTTGGAAATCCGGTCCAGCGTCGAGGAAAGCCGCGCATAGTAAGCCGGCGAGGCGACGCCTGGACGGATCGCCACGAGGAATTTCAGCCTTTCGGTGAAGGGCGCCAGCGACGCTGCGGTCACGAAGGATTCCTCGCAGGAGACCCCGGTCGGCAGCAGGACGCCGCCATAGCCGAGGCGGTCGACCACCATGGCCAGCTCGCGCAGGTAGCGGTTGTCCGGCGCGCGGCTCTGATCGGCCGAGCCGAGATAGGCGCCGTCGCCGGAGGTCGGAATGAACCAGAAGAAATCGATGGGCTTTGTTTGGTTGGACACGTTTGCTTCCTTTGCGGGCAGTTTGTTCAGCTGGCCTTCGGGCGCCAGACGATGTCCTGCACGTCGAGCGGTTTCGGCAGGATCCCGAGGTCATGGAATTCGTCGGCGAGCGCCTGCTGGTAGGCGACCGCCTCGTCCGGCACGAGGGAAACGAGGCCGAGGTCGGCGCCCTTGCGCACCAGGGTTACGCGCGTCACGTCCTGCGGAACGCCGGTGATCGCCGAAAGCGTCCTTGCCGTCGTGTCGATGTCGGCCTGCGCCGCCGCGCCGACGCGCGCCAGCTCGGAAATCACCTGCGGGATCAGTTCATGGCCCCTGTCCGCAAAGTCGCCGTTCGCCAGGATATAGCTCCAGGAATCGACGATCCCTTCCGCCGTGCTCAGAACCCGCGTCTGCGGGTCCTTTTCCGCCACCGCGAAATAGGGATCCCATATAGCCCAGGCGTCGATGCTGCCGCTGCGGAAGGCCGCGGCGGCGTCCGGCGGCGAAAGGTCGACCGGCGTGATGTCGGAAATCGAAAGCCCGGCCTTGCGGAGCGCCTTGACCGTCACGTTATGGGCGCTCGATCCGCGCTTGAAGGCGACCTTCCGCCCCTTGAGGTCTTCCAGCGATTGCAGCGGGCTGTCTTTTTGCACCAGGATCGCCGATCCGGCTGGCGCACCCCTGTAGGTCCCGACATAGCGAAGGTTGGCGCCCGCCGCCTGCGCGAAAAGCGGCGGCACGTCGCCGGTTGGCCCGATGTCGAGCGCGCCGGAACCCAGCGCCTCCAGAAGCGGCGGACCGGACGAGAATTCCGACCAGGACACCTCTATTCCCTGCCCTTCCAGCAGCGTCTCGATCGCACCCTGGCTCTTGGCGAGCGCGATCACGCCGTTCTTCTGCCAGCCGATGCGAAGCGTTCCGGATGCCGCACGCGCCGGGCGGATGGCGGGTATCGCAAGTGATGCGGCGGACAGGCCGATCAGGCCGAGCGTCTGTCTGCGTGTTGGCATGAAATCCCCTCTTTGCGGTTGGCTTGGCGATCGCACGGATCGAAGCGTCGAAGGAATTCTGATATTACCCATAAAATTTATCGACAACATAGATTTCAAACTTCCGGCTCATTTCCGGATTCATGTTTCAAAATCTCCGAAAACGCGGAACAAAGTTTCATAGGCAGCGAACGACGCCATCCTTCCGCCGTTTGCGCCTTTTCTCTCATCCCCCTTTTCGCTAAGCGTTTGACCGGCAGTTACAGGAGAGCAGCATGGCCAAAGTCGCATTCATCGGTCTCGGCGTGATGGGGTATCCAATGGCCGGCCACCTCAGGGTCAAGGGGGGCCACGAGGTCACCGTCTACAACCGCACATCCGCCAAGGCGGAGAAATGGGCGGCTGAATTCGGCGGACGGGCGGCAAAAACCCCGTCCGAGGCGGCAGCGGATGCGGACTTCGTCTTCACCTGCGTCGGAAACGACGACGATCTTCGCGCAGTCACCATCGGCGCCGAGGGGGCGCTGCAGGGCATGAAGCCCGGCGCGATCCTGATCGACAACACCACCGCTTCCGCCGAGGTCGCCCGCGAACTCGAAGCCGCTGCGAAGGAAAAGGGCTGCGGCTTCATCGACGCACCGGTTTCCGGTGGCCAGGCCGGCGCGGAAAACGGCGTCCTCACCGTCATGTGCGGCGGCGATCCGGCAAGCTTCGAAAAGGCGCGCCCCGTGATCGACGCCTATGCCCGCATGGTGGGGCTGATGGGGCCTGCCGGCAGCGGCCAGCTCACCAAGATGATCAACCAGATCTGCATCGCCGGCCTCGTCCAGGGTCTTGCCGAAGGCATCCATTTCGGCAGGAAGGCCGGTTTGGATATCGATCAAGTGATCGACGTCATCTCCAAGGGAGCGGCCGGCTCCTGGCAGATGGAGAACCGTCACAAGACGATGAATGCCGGCAAATACGATTTCGGCTTTGCCGTCGACTGGATGCGAAAGGACCTCGATATCGTGCTGTCGGAAGCCCGCCGCAACGGCGCGAAGCTGCCGGTCACCGCCCTCGTCGACCAGTTCTACGCCGAAGTCCAGGCCATGGGGGGCAACCGCTGGGACACGTCCTCGCTGCTGGCGCGGCTGGAGAAGTAGGGTACCGCAAGTCCCGGCGGCATCTCCATCGGAACCCACTTTTTGCCTATTTCTGCTCGGCAAGCGCCTTCAGCAAGGCGGCGTGAAACCGCTCCGGATCCTGGATCTGCGGCGAATGCCCGAGCTCGGCGAATTCGACGAGTTCGGCCTGCGGAATGCGTTCGGCCGCCTCCTTGCCGAGCGCGGGATAGTTGCCGAGCGTTCCGGCGACATCGGCCGGTGCGGCGGCAGCACCGGGCGCCGTGCGGTCCGTCTGACCGATCATGAGCACGGTGCGCACGGCGATATTGCCGAATTCATGCACCACAGGCTGCGTGTAGACCATGTCGGAGGTCAGCGCCTGGGCGCGGGCAACGATCTCCCTGCCCTCGCCGCGATATATACCCGCCTGCATCGAAACCCACCTGTCGTATTCCGGCCTCCACTGGCCGTTGTAGTAGAATTTCTCCTGATAGGCGCGGATGCTCTCGGCGGTCGTCTTCAGCTCGTTCTCGATCCCCTGCCCGACCGGCGTATAGGGAACGCCCTTCGCCTTCCAGTCCTCCAGCCCGATCGGGTTGACCATCACCAGCGTCTCGACGTCCTGCGGATACATCAGCGTGTATCGGGCCGCGAGCATCCCGCCCATCAAATGTCCGACGATGATCGCCCGGTCGATGCCGCGCTGATCGAGAAGCGCCCGCGTATTATGGGCCAGCGCATGGAAGCTGTACTGATAGTTCTCCGGCTTCGAGGATTTGCAGAAGCCGACCTGATCCGGCGCAATCACCCGGTAGCCGGCGTCCGAAAGCGCCGCGATCGTCCCTTCCCAGGTTGCCGCGCAGAAATTCTTGCCATGCAGCAGGACGACGGTGCGGCCGTTCGGCTGTGCCGCGGCAATGTCCATGAAGGCCATCTCGACCGGCTGGTTCTGGCTGATCGTGTTGAAGATTTCCGTCGTGAACGGATAGTCGAAGCCTTCCAGCCGTGCTCCGTAGCTGGGTTCCTCTGCCATCGCCGTCCCGCCGAAGAGGAAAGCGCAAAGGCAGAGGCTGACCGCATTTTTCATGTCACTATCTCCCGAATTGCACGCCCGGGCCTGTACCGGACGCTCAATTCAGCGAAATAGACCGGACCGCCGAAGGGGCAAGGCATTGCGCGCCCCGCTGACGCCGACGTGAACGGAGTTTATCCGGGCGTGACCGGGGCTTATTCTTCGCCGGATTTCGCCTGGTCCATCACCATGTAATCGAGCGGCAGCTCGGTCGTGTACTTGATCTGCTCCATGGCGAAGACCGAAGACACGTCGCGGATCTCGATCTTGGCGATGAGCCGCTTGTAAAAGGCGTCATAGGCGGCGATATCCGGCACGACGACCCGCAGCAGATAGTCCACATCGCCGCTCATGCGGTAGAATTCGACGACTTCCGGGAAATCTACGACGACCTCGGAGAACCGCTTCAGCCATTCGGTCGAATGCGAATTCGTCCGGATCGAGACGAAGACCGTGACCTTGGTATTGATCTTGACGGGATCGAGCAGCGCGACGCGGCGACGGATCACGCCATCCTCTTCCATCTTCTGGATGCGACGCCAGCAGGGGGTGGTCGACAGTCCCACCTTCTTTGCGAGATCGGCAACGGCAAGCGTGGAATCCTCCTGCAGGAGGCGCAGGATCTTACGGTCCAGACGGTCCATCGAAACTCCTTATCGAAATGAATTTCTCTCTTACACTGAGTCAAAATGCAATTGGAAGAATCTTATTTCAGGCCGTCAGCGCTTTCACCCGTTTTCGCAGTTCCGGCACCAGTTCCGCGGTGAACCACGGATTGCGCTTCAACCAGCCGGTGTTGCGCCAGCTCGGATGCGGCAGCGCCAGCACGGCCGGGCCGTCGTTTCGCCCGAGATAGCGCCGCCACGCCATGACCGTTTCCGTCACCGTTCCTTCCCGTGCGCTGCCGAGATGCCAGCCTTGAGCATATTGCCCGATAGCCAGAACGAGCTCGATCTGCGGCATGGCCTCGATGACCTCCCGGCGCCAGCGCGGCGCGCATTCGCGCCGGGGCGGCAGATCGCTGCCCTTCTCGTCATATCCCGGAAAACAGAAACCCATCGGCACGATCGCGAATTTCGCCGGATCGTAGAACTCCTCGCGCGTGACGTCGAGCCACTGGCGCAGCCTGTCGCCCGAGGCGTCATTGAAAGGAAGCCCGCTTTCGTGCACCCGCAATCCCGGCGCCTGGCCCGCGATCAGCACCCGCGCTTGGCGGGAGATCACGGCGACCGGACGCGGCTCATGCGGCAACCGCTTTTCAGCCCCGCCCGCCGGGGCATCGCGACAGAGGCGACAGGACGCGATGGCACGCCGGAGCGCCGCGATCCGGTCCGCCTCCGCCTTATGCCGGTCGTGCTCGCCCGCTGGCACCTGCATCGCTCCGCTCAATCGAATCCCGCCATGCGCAGGAGGTTCGAGACGAAGCCGTTTCCGGCCTGGTGCGGCTCTTCCGGCGGTCGTCCGTTCAGGCGGCGCCAGTCCTGTGGACGTTCGAACTCGCCGGCCCAGAGGCCGCGCCGTTCCGCCTGCGCCATGCTTTCTTCCAGCTCGTAGTCGCCATAGGCGATGGCGAGCCCCTCGCGCACCATGCGCTGGCCGAGATCGCCCTCGTCGGTGCGGCAATAGGCGAGAATACGGCCGAAGCGGTCCTTTCCCCGCGTCGAGCAGGAAACGGCGCTGCGCTTCAGAAGCTCCGCCATCCGCGCGCGGGCTGCCATGCCGCATCTCCACTCGGCGCCGTCGCGCCGGCACGTCTGGGCAAGTTCTGGCGTATCGATGCCGATCAGCCGGACGCGGGTGTCGTTCCACGTCAGCGTGTCGCCGTCCGCCGCGCGCGCGTGTCCCGAGATCGGCTCCGCGCCGCCGTCGCCGAGCCGCAGCGCCACCAGCCCCAGAAGCGCCAGAATGGCGGCCGTCAGAACGACGTCCCGCAGTCTCTTCCATGCGGATGCCAATGCAACACCTCACCCAACCGTCATGCCATAAGGAACAGCGCCGGAACATTTACAAATCGTTTCCGTCCGGCAGCATCTTCTTAAGGATTCCGCTCTAGACTTCAATGCGTACCGCAACAGTTGCATCCCCGGATGACCACAGACGTCAGAACCTCGACGGACAAGATCATCGTCGACAAATCGCGCAGCCATCGCAACAAGGCTGTGTCGAAGGCTGTCCGCACGACCCGCGAACGGCTGCAGACCGCGACGGGCAATGCGCCCGGCTTCGAGCGCGAAATGCTCCTGCTGCACATCGAGTCCGCGCTGAACAACGCCCTCGCCATGCCGGTCCTGATCGTTCTCATCGCCGGCATCGGTCTCTATCTGACGCAGGAAACCGGCCTTGTCGCCTGGGCCGTGCTCGCGCTCAGCCTGCACGCCTTTGGCGTGATCGTCGCACGCAGGGCCAAGCGTCGCGAAATCACCGTCGACAACGTCGATCGCTGGCAGCGGCGCCTGCTCGTCACGCAGCTCGTCATGGGCGCCGCCTGGGTCGCTTTGGCGCTGCAGACCTGCGGCACCTGCACCGGCTCCACCTTCGGCTTCTACAAGGGTTCGGCCCTGCTGATCGCGCTCGCCGTCACGGCGATGAGCACGCTGATGCTGCGCAACGCCACGTTCTATGCCTTCGCGCCCGCCGTCGCCGTGCTCGCCGCCTCGATGGCCTACGAACCCGACCCGGTCATGATCGGCATGGCCGCCATTATCACCGCGGCGCTCATTTTCCTGGTATTCATCACCCGGCGGCTGCGCCAGACGAGCGCGCAGCTCCTGTCGTCGCAGTCGGAGAAGGACGATCTCATCGCCGAGCTCGAGGTGGCGAAGTCCATGTCCGACGAGGCGCGCCGGCGCGCCGAAGAGGCAAACCTGGCGAAATCCCGCTTCCTCGCCTCCATGTCTCATGAGTTGCGCACGCCGCTCAACGCCATTCTCGGCTTTTCCGAGGTCATGTCGACGGAGGTGCTCGGTCCGTTGAACAACAATGTCTACAAGGAGTACACCTCCGACATCCACCGCTCGGGCCAGCATCTCCTGAACCTCATCAACGAGATCCTCGACCTGTCGCGCATCGAGGCGGGTAGATACGATCTCTCCGAGGAGGCGATCCAGCTCGTCGAGATCACCGAGGACTGCATCGGCATGGTGCAGCTCAAGGCGCGTGCCAAGGACATCACGATAACCGACCAGTTCGAGACGAATATGCCGGCGCTTTGGGCGGACGAGAAGGCATTGCGTCAGGTCGTGCTGAACCTCCTGTCCAACGCCGTGAAATTCACCCCAAAGGGCGGCGAGATCGCTGTCAAGGCCGGCTGGACGGCCGGCGGCGGGCAGTATGTTTCCATCCGCGACAACGGTCCGGGCATTCCCGAGGAGGAGATCCCGATCGTCCTTTCCGCCTTCGGCCAGGGCTCGATCGCCATCAAGAGCGCCGAACAGGGCACCGGCCTCGGCCTGCCGATCGTCCAGGCGATCCTCGCCAAGCACAACGGCGAATTCGTCCTGAAATCGAAACTGCGCGAAGGCACCGAAGCCATCGCCATCCTGCCGGCCAAGCGCGTGCTGCAGAGCCTGCCCGCCGTCCCCGAAACCCGCGCCATCGCCCCCCGCCGCAAGAGCTTCGCCTGAGAGACCGCTCAGAACAGCCGCGACAGGAACACGACGTAGAAGGCGTAGCCGCTGTTTGCGAGGATCAGGCAGAAGCAGGCGAAGGAGCCGAGATCCTTGGCGTTGCGGCCCATTTCCGAGATCTCCGGCGAGACCCGGTCGACGATTTCCTCGATCGCCGTATTGATCGCCTCGAAGGCCATCATCAGCAGGAACAGGATGGCCATCGCCACATACTGGAAGAACGTCGCGCCGACGACGAAGAAGGCCGCCATAGCCACCGCGAATCCCATCAGCTCGTGGCGGAAAGCCGCTTCGCCGATCAGCCGCCGCGCGCCCCCGAGGGAGTAGGTTCCGGCGGCATAGAGATGGCGCAGCCCCTTCAGCTTCTTCACCGGCCCTGTGCTCAACCGAATATCCCTCTTGTCTGTCTGCGCCGGCCGGACCGTGATCGGTCGGGCGGCAACGCAATATTAGAGAACCATGCCGCCCGCAAGGTGCCTGCGGCGGCATCGTCCGTGCTGCGGCTATGCGCGATTGCTGACGCCGGCCTGCGCGAAGGTCGCCATGCCGGAGTGGCAGGCGGCAGCAGCCTTGACGATGCCTGCGGCAAGTGCGGCCCCCGTCCCCTCGCCAAGCCGCATGCCGAGCGCCAGCAGCGGCGTCTTGCCGAGCCTCTCGATCGCCTTCAGATGTCCGGGCTCCGCCGAGACATGGCCGATCAGGCAGTGGTCGAGCGCGGCCGGATTGGCGGCACGCAGGATCGCACCCGCCGCCGTCGCCACATAGCCGTCGATGATCACCGGGATCCTCTGCATGCGCGCGGCAAGGATCGCGCCGGCCATCGCCGCGACTTCGCGCCCGCCGAGCCGGCGCAGCACCTCCAGCGGATCGGAAAGATGGTCGCGATGGAGCGCCACCGCCTTTCCGACCGCCGCGATCTTGCGCTTCAGCACCTCGCCTTCGGAGCCCGTTCCCGGTCCGACCCATTCCTCGGCCGTGCCGCCATAGAGCGCAAGGTTGATCGCCGCCGCGATGGTCGTGTTGCCGATCCCCATTTCGCCGATGCAGATGAGGTCCGTGCCGCCCGCGACCGCCTCCATGCCGAAAGCCATGGTCGCCGCGCAGTCGCGCTCGGAAAGGGCTGCCTCCTCGGTGATGTCGCCGGTCGGGTAGTCGAGCGCGAGATCGAAGACCTTGAGGCCGAGATCATGCGTCACGCAGATCTGGTTGATTGCCGCCCCGCCGGCAGTGAAATTCTCCACCATCTGCGCGGTGACCGAGGAGGGAAACGGCGTGACCCCCTGCCTGGTGACGCCGTGATTGCCGGCGAAGACGGCGACCAGCGGCCGGGTCACGGCCGGCGGGCGGCCGGTCCATGCCGCGAGCCACAAGGCGATTTCCTCCAGCCGGCCGAGCGCGCCCGCCGGCTTCGTCAGCTGCGCGTCGCGTTCGCGCGCCGCCACGAGCGCCGCCGAATCCGGCCCCGGAAGGTTGCGCAGCAATTCACGGAAATCATCGAACGGCAGGCCGCTGGCACTCATCTTGGGGAATTCCTCGTTTTCGGGCTTTGAAATCGGATGGTCGGTGCCCTCTAATAGTGCCCGGGCGCGAATCCGACAACCGCATTTGCGGCCGATCGCGTCATGCGCAGCCGGGAGGTGAACCGAATGGAAATCCGCGACCTGATCGACGATGTTGCCCGCTCCGTGGCCTTCCTGTCGCGCCTGCGCGTGCCGCCGCGGTATTTCGAGGACCATGACGGGCGGCTGAGCAGGGCCGTCCGCGCCTTCCCGCTCGCCGGCCTGGTGATCGCCCTGCCCTCGGCCGCTCTCCTGGCGCTTCTCGCTGCGCTCGGTGCCGATCCTCTCTTTACCGCCTTCGCCGTCCTCGCGCTGCAGGCATTCGTCACCGGCGGCCTGCATGAGGACGGCCTTTCCGACACCGCCGACGGCCTCGGCGGCGGAGGTGACCGCGAGGCGGCACTCGCCATCATGAAGGACAGCCGCATCGGCTCCTATGGCGCGATCGCGCTCGTCCTCTCCTTCGGACTGCGCGCTTCGGCCCTGGCCGCGCTCCTGCCGCAGCTCGCGCCCGTCGCCGCCGCGCTGGCCTTTCTCGCCGTTGCCGCCGGCAGCCGCGCGGCGATGGTCTGGCACTGGTCGTTCCTTCCGCCCGCCCGCAAGGACGGTGTCGCCGCCGCGGCTGGCGAACCGGAGGAAGGCGCGGCAAGCCTTGCCATCGCTTCCGGCGCCCTGGTCGCCGCCGTCCTTCTCCTGTCCTGCGCCGGCCTCCTCGCCTCCGTGCTTGCCGTGCTTTTCGTCGCCGCATCCGCCCTCGGCTTCAACCGCGCGGTCGCCGGCAAGCTCGAAGGCCATACCGGGGACACGATCGGGGCCAGCCAGCAGATCGCCGAGATCTCGCTCTTCGCCGCCCTTGCGCTGGCGCTCTGAGCCGCCGATATAAAAGAGAAGAAACGCGGAGACCCGATGGAATCGCCCTGCATCCTCGTCTGTTCGATCGACATCAAGACCGGCTATTGCTTCGGTTGCGGCCGCACGCGCGAGGAAATCGGCGCCTGGACGCTCTACACCCCGCAAGAGCGCCACGCGATCATGGCCGAGCTTCCGGCCCGGCTCGACACCGTCGAGCGCCGTCCGCGCCGGGAGACCCGCCGGACCCGCATGGCTAAGGTCAGGACCCTTGGGGAGCGCAGCGAGACATGAACCGGCTCACCATCCTTCTCGGCATTCTCGGCTTCGGCCTGGTGATGCTGATCTACAATCACGACAGCGGCCGCACCTTCGGTCTCGGCAATGACGAGTTCGGCCGGCTCGTCATGCTCACCAGCCTTGCCGCCCTCTTCGGCGCCGGTATTCTCGCCGGCCGCCGCCATTTCGGCGAATCGATGCGCCAGGCCGGCATCTGGATACTAATTATCCTCGTGCTGATGGTCGGCTATCTCTACCGCTACGATCTGCAATCCGTGACCGACCGCCTCACCGCAGGCCTCATTCCGGGCCGGGCAGTGGTGACCACCGGCGCCGACGGCGCGCAGATCCTGGTCATCCACAAGATGGAGGGCGGCCATTTCGAGACGAGCGCCAGCATCGACGGCATGCCGGTCAGAATGTTGGTCGACACCGGCGCAAGCTCGGTCGTGCTCTCCTATGCCGATGCCGAGCGTCTCGGCCTCGATCCGCAGAACCTCACCTACAACATCAGCGTGGCGACCGCCAACGGCCAGGCCTTCGCCGCACCGGTCCGCCTCGACGAGATCGCCATCGGCCCGATCGTGCGCCGCAACGTGCGCGCCATGGTCGCCGATCGCGGCCGGCTCGACCAGAGCCTGCTTGGCATGACCTTCCTCGAAACGCTGGGCTCGATCGAGATCACCCGCGACGAGCTTCGCCTGAGGGATTGAAACCCTCTTCGAATATCCAGCGCTTTCTCCTCGCAAAAAATATCGCTGAAATGTCGGCCCGGTCCGCACCTGCCCGTCCTATGGGCAGGAAGGCCGAAGGGGCCTCCGTTGATCAGAGGAGAAAAGACGATGCGTGTTATGGTTATGGTAAAGGCGACGGCGGACAGTGAGGCGGGCGTCATGCCCACGACCGAGCTTCTCGAAGCCATGGGCAAATACAATGAAGAACTGGTCAATGCCGGCATCATGCTGGCCGGCGAAGGCCTGAAGCCGTCTTCCGAGGGCAAGCGCATAGCCTTCGACGGCCCCAGCCGCACCGTCATCGACGGGCCGTTCGCCGAGACCAGCGAGCTGGTCGCAGGCTTCTGGCTGTGGAACGTCAAGGACATGGCCGAGGCTGTCGAATGGGCGAAGCGTTGCCCCAATCCGATGCCCGGTCCGGGCGAGCTCGAGATCCGCCCGCTGTTCGAGATGTCCGACTTCAACGAAGCGCTGACGCCGGAGATCGCCGAACAGGAAGAACGGCTCCGCCAGAAGATCGCCGACCGCTGAGGGCGGCCGAACGCTTCGGAAGCATCCCTGTCGCGGCGTCCAGCTTTCAGTTCTTCAGCTTGTATCCCGTCCTGAAGATCCAGGCCGTCACCGTCAGGCAGATGGCGAGGAAAACGAGAACCATGGCAAGACTGATCGCCGGGTTGACGTCGGCGATCTCGTAGAAGCTCCAGCGGAAGCCGGAGACCAGATAGAGCACCGGATTGAAATGGCTGACCGTCTGCCAGAAGGGCGGCAGCATGTCGATCGAATAGAAGCTGCCTCCGAGGAAGACGAGCGGCGGGATCACCAGCATCGGCACGAGGTTGAGCTGCTCGAAATCCTTCGCCCAGATGCCGATCATGAAGCCGAACAGGCTGAAGGTGACCGCCGTCAGCACGAAGAACAGGATCATCATGAACGGATGGGCGATCGAGATGTCGACGAAGAAGGAGGCCGTGATCAGGATGATCGTGCCGATCAGCAGCCCCTTGGTCGCCGCCGCCCCGACATAGGCGATGACGATCTCGCTCATCGCCACGGGCGCCGACAGGATTTCGTAGATCGTCCCCATGAATTTCGGGAAATAGATGCCGAACGAGCCATTGCTCACGCACTGGTTCAGCAGCGTCAGCATGATGAGGCCCGGCGCGATGAAGGCGCCGTAGGGCACGCCCTCGACCTCCTGCACCCGCGAGCCGATCGCTGCGCCGAACACGATGAAATAGAGGGAGGTGGAAATGACCGGCGAGACGACGCTCTGCAGCAGCGTGCGCCGCGTGCGCGCCATTTCGAACGCATAGATGGACTTGATCGCTTCGAAGTTCATTTTTCTTCCCCCACCAGCGCGACGAAGATGTCTTCGAGCGAACTCTGCTGCGTCGATACGTCCTTGAGCCGCAGACCTGCGGCCGCGAGCGCGGCAAGCAGCGAGGTGATGCCGGTGCGCCCGCCGTCCGCTTCGTAGTCGTAGACGAAACTTCGGCCGTCGGCGCCGAGCGAGAGCTTGTATTGCGCAAGCGCCTCCGGAACGGTCTCGACGGGATCGGCAAGCTCGACCGTAAGCTGCTTGCGGCCGAGTTTCGACATCAGCGCCTTCTTTTCTTCCACCAGCAGGATCTCGCCATGGTTGATCACGCCGATCCGGTCGGCGATCTCCTCGGCCTCCTCGATATAGTGCGTGGTGAGGATGATCGTGACGCCGGCTGCCCTCAGCCGCTCCACGAGCTGCCACATGTCCTTGCGCAGGTTCACGTCGACGCCCGCCGTCGGCTCGTCGAGGAAGAGCACCTTCGGCTCGTAGGAGAGCGCCTTGGCGATCAGCACGCGCCGCCGCATGCCCCCGGAAAGATGGCGCAGCATCGTGTCTTTCTTGTCGTAGAGCGACAGCTCGCGCAGGATCCGCTCGATCAGCGCCGGATCGGGCTTGCAGCCATGCAGCCCACGCGAGAACGCCACCGTGTTGTAGACCGTCTCGAAGGCGTCAAGCGTCAGTTCTTGCGGCACCAGCCCGATGATCTCCCGCGTCTTGCGGAAATCCTTCACCACGTCGTATCCGCCGACGGTCACGGTTCCGCCGCTCGGATTGACGATGCCGCAGACGATCGAGATCATCGTCGTCTTGCCTGCCCCGTTGGGACCGAGCAGCGCCAGTATCTCGCCTTCCTCGATATCGAGGCTGACGCCCTTCAGCGCCTGGAAGCCGGTTGCGTAGCTTTTGGTGAGATTGCGGATGGAAACGATGGGCGCCATAAAAACGGGTCCGAATCTGAGGAATCGCTTGGAAGTGGGCCTCTATATGGAGTGCTTTCGCTGCACTTTCATCCTATTTCGATAAAAATCGCCGATCAGCCGTAAATGCTGTAGAGAAACCGCCCGGCGACGAAAACGAGGAACAACCCGAAGCCGACCTCGAGCTGCCGCTTGCTCATCGCATGCGCCATCCGCACGCCGTAAGGCGCCGTGATCAGCGTCATCGGCACGATGAGCAGGACTGCGACCCAGTTGACGAAGCCGGTCGAAAACGGCGGAAGCTCCTGCTCCCCCCACCCGGCCCAGATATAGCCGAAGAGTCCGGGAATGGAGATCAGCACGCCCACGCCCGCCGAAGTCGCGACGGCCTGGTGCATCGACCGCCCGCAGAGCGACATGAAGGTGTTGTTGAGCACGCCGCCGCCGATGCCCATCAACCCGGACAGAATGCCGATCACCGCGCCCACCAGCCATTTCCAGGGATTGCCCGGCAGGTCGGAGGCGATCTGCCAGCCCGGCCGGTTGAACAGCATGCGAATGGCGACGGCGATGGCGATCACGGCGAAGATCAGCCGCAGTTCCTCGCTCGATGCCGCCGCCGCGATGACCGAGGCGAGGATCGCACCGAGCGGCACCGCCGTCACCCAGCCCTTGAGCAGGCCCATGTCCACCGCCCCGCGCAACCGGTGCGAAAGAAACGATCTGAGCGACGTCGGCACGATGATCGCAAGCGACGTGCCCACCGAAAGATGCATCCGCACCGCCTCCGGAACATCCAGATAGCCGAACACCTGGTAGAAGATGGGAACGAGGATGGCCCCGCCGCCGATGCCGAAGACGCCCGCGAGAAGTCCGGACACGACCCCGGCGGCGGTGAGCGCCAGCGCGAAAACGGCAAGGTCTGTGACAGGCGGCATGGTCGCTCCCTGGGCTCCCGCGACCGATTCGCCAAAGCATTGAGGAATGCGCCAACTGTCATGAAACGGTGACGATCTTCAAGCAATGTCTGCCACGAGGCAAGGGGAACCGCCGCCGCCGCCCTGCTCACCTGAAGGCGCTCCCCGGCTCGCCGCACCTGTGCGAACCCGCCTCAGCCCTGTCATGCCTGGACAGGGCCACGCGGACGGATGATCCGTCCCCGGCATGCTTCCCCCTGGGAAGCGCATATCCCGTCCTTCCGCCCCCGGTGGATGGAGCGACAATGACGTCCTTTTGCACATGCGCGGCACACCACCCCGTCGCCGCCTTTCAGGACCGGTCCTCGTGCCGGTCCTTTTTTTTCGGGCGAGTTCTTTAGCCGGCTCAGAGACTGCAATGCCGGTAGCCCGAACGGCGTTCGCGCAGGTCGAAATGGAAGTGATCCTTGTGGTAACGGTCGCTGCCGGGGCCGAGCACGGTGGTGAAATATTTGCAGCTGTCGCTGCGCACCGCCTTCAGCAGCCCCTTTTCGCGGAAGGCGAAGAACCCCTTCCGGCGCACCGCGATCTCCTTGCCGTTCTTCAGCACGATCTTTCCGACGTCGATGGCATTTCCCTTGGCGTGCTCCGACATCGGGTTGCCGCGCCGCGAATTCATCGTCCTGCAGGAATAGGACGACATCTGGTGGATCGATTTGACGCCGGAGAGATAGCGATAGCGCGCCGCCGGAGCCAGTTCGTTCTTCACCCATTTGGCGAAGGCTTCGGTGATCTGGCAATTCACCTTGGCGGCGGGCTTGATCTGGATCCCGCCCGAAAGTCCGGTCAGCTCGATCGGATAGGCGATCCCGCAGGAGCGTCCCCGCGAGATCCGCGGAATGTCGCGGAACTGGACGCCAAGCCGTTGCAATTGTTGCCGGCAGGCCCTCTCGGAAGCCGGCATTCCGCCCATCGTTTCGGGAACGGACATCGGGTTGGAAAGCCGGGGAATGAAGGCGACCTGCTCGCCGCCGGAACGGACCGGCGCCCGTCCCTCCGGTTCGGACTGTATCCCGCCCCCGTCCGCGGCCGGCAGGCCGACTTCCGGCCCCGCCTCGGACATCGGGATGGCCGCGGGCTCGCCCAACTGCTGCGGATTTTCCGAACCTATGCCGTCGACCACGACATGGGCGGCATTGCCTTCCGCGATCTCGCCGGCCTGCTCTTCGGCGAGCCCCTGCACCGGCTCGACGCCGAGCTCCCGATCCATGTTGACCCCGTCGTCCGGAATATGCAGCGAACCGCCGGCCGGTCCCTCTGCAGGCTGGCCGAGGCCGAGCGCCTCGTCGCTATCGATCTTCGGAAGACGATCCCTCTCGCCGGCGCCGGCGGCCGCGGGGTCCGGCGCGTCGGGATAGCCTCCCCGCTCAGGCGAAATCGGCTCAGGCATCGACTGGCCGGCACCCGCGACCGGCACTTCCGGCGCCGGATAGGTCCCGGACGCATCCATCATGTCGATGGCCGCGCTCCGGCGGCCCTCGCGCTCCGGCATGATCGCGCTGACCGTATTCTCGCCGTCGATGTCGGCGGGCGGCACCATGCTGCCGGAACAGGCTGCAAGCGCTGCCGAAACAAGCAGCACGACCGCGTTTCTGCGAAGAGTGGAAACAAACGCCATACCCATTGTCACTTTCGCTTCGCACGCGCCGGCCTGGAAGATCGAATTCGTGCGGATGTCGTGTCTCATCATGGTGCATGCGCCTTGTGTCCGCTTCTGGACAGAAAGGCAGGCACCCGCCGCGCCAGGGCTACTCCCCTGCAAATCAACGCTATTTTAGCGAAAGAGGGTAAATGAACGGTTTCGGGACGCCTCCGGCCGTCCCGTCCGCTCTGTTCACGACGGCGCGAACGCAGGCGGCCGCAAAACCTTCCGCTTCCCTTGCCTATCGGCTAAACCGGAAAGCGTGTTTCATGGAGATTCCCCGAATGACCGACGACATGCCGAAACCGAATGGCCAGTTGACGTTGAGGACGCTGGCCATGCCCGGCGATGCCAACGCGGCCGGCGATATCTTCGGCGGCTGGGTGATGGCGCAGATGGACCTCTCCTGCGGTATCCGCGCCGCCGAGCGCGCGCATGGCCGCGTGGTGACCGCCGCCGTCCGGGAGATGGCCTTCGAGTTGCCGGTCAAGATCGGCGACACGCTCAGCGTCTACACCGATATCGTGCGCGTCGGCCGCACCTCGATCACGCTGTCCGTCGAGGCCTGGGCGCAGCGCTACCTGACGACGAAGCTGGAAAAGGTTACCGCCGCCACCTTCGTCATGGTCGCCCTCGACGGTGAGGGAAAGCCCAGCCCCGTCCCCGTGGAATAATTCCCGGCGCCGAACTCAGGAAGGAGACGACGAGGCCATGGAACACCATATGCCCGACCCCGCCCTCTTCACCCATGTCCGCATCCTCATCGGCATGGTCATCAGTCTCAGCATGGCGCGGCTGCTGACGGGCCTTGCCGCCTTCGTGCAGCATCCCGGCAAGCACCGGGTCTATTGGGTGCATCTCGGCTGGGTTCTGTCGATGCTCCTTTTCATCCTGCATTTCTGGTGGTGGGAATACCGGCTGCAGTCGCTGACCGTTATCGGCTTCGGCGTCTATCTCTTCCTCATCTGCTATTGCTGCATCTTCTTCTTTCTGTGCGTCCTTCTCTTCCCCGTCTCGATCGACGACTATGCCGGCTACGAAGATTATTTCATGTCGCGGCGGACATGGTTCTTCGGCTTTCTCGGCCTCGCCTATGCGATCGACGTGGCGGATACGGCGCTCAAGGGAAAGGCCTATTTCGGCTCCTTCGGCTACGAATATCCGCTACGCAACGTCACCTATATCGTGCTCTGCATCATCGCGGCGCGCACCACCAACCGCCGCTTCCACGTCGCCTTCGTTTCGATCGGCCTTCTCTACCAGCTCAGCTGGATCTTCCGGGCCTTCGACGTGCTGGACTGATGGCGCGCGGGGGCCGGTCAGCCCCTGAAGACGAAGGCCGCCCCGGCGGCGATCAGCGCAAAGCCGATCGCGTGGTTCCAGGTCAGGCTCTCCTTGAGCCAGAACACCGAGAAGCCGGCGAAGACGAGAAGCGTGATCACCTCCTGCATGGTCTTAAGCTGCGCCGCCGAATAGGCGGCATTTCCGAGCCGGTTGGCCGGAACCGCAAGGCAGTATTCGAAGAATGCGATGCACCAGCTCGCCAACACGACCACATAGAGCGGTGCGGATTTGAACTTCAGATGCCCGTACCAGGCAAAGGTCATGAAAACGTTGGAAAGGCACAGCATGACGATCGGCCAGACGGCCGCCGGACTGAAGGTGAAGGGCATCGGCGAATCCTTGGAAAGCGGGGATAATGGAGACGGACTCCGATATTCCACCTGTACCGGCTGTCAAGCGGAAAGGCAGCCGGCCCACGGCAAGCGCCAAAAACCGGAAAACCGGGGATTTGAGCCTTGCCGTTAAATCTATCTTATAGTTGCAGTCCCATCATCCCCGCCCGGCGAGCACTTGATCAGGTCTAGGATGACGGACGGTATCCGACAGCAGCCGGAGGACGGGGAGACAGCGCGGCTGATCCGGATCGCGCAGGCCGAAGCCGTGCATTCGGGCGTCTCCCTGAGTCTCGTCGCCAACACCTTCGTAGCCACGACGACGGCCGTCGTGATGTGGCTGCACCAGCCGGTCCGGCCGGTCCTGTACTGGATCGCCGCGATTCTGGCCCTGAATGCCGCCCGCCTTGTCGTGTTGAAGCTGATTGCCGTCAGGAACATCGTCAAGAAATCTCCCGAAACGGCACTGCATCTCCTCTCCGCCGGCGCCTTCCTGAGCGGTCTGCTGTGGGCCGGCGCGCCCTTTCTGCAGGGCGAGTTCCGGCTGACAGGATTCAATGCCTACGTGATCCTCGTCCTCGGCGGCATGTCCGCCGGCGCCCTCATGCAGAGCACCGCCTATGCGCGCACGGCCCTCGTCTTCGTCGCTCCCCTGCTCGTCTCGGCGGTCGTCGCGCTGTTCCTGACGAACACGCCGGTTTCGATGGTCATCGCGGCCGACATCCTGCTGCTTTCGATCGTCATGCTGCGCACCAGCCGGCTCAGCGAGGAAGCCTTCATCAGAAGCCAGGCCGATCGCCTGCGGGCCGTATCGCTCGCCCTGTCGCTGTCGGACGCCAATGCCGAAATCCGCCAGTCCTACAGGCAGCTTTCCCTGCTCGCCAGCCAGGACCCGCTGACGGGCTTGAGCAACCGCGCGCTGTTCAACCAGCGCCTGCGGGCGATCCTCGACGAAAGCGACCGTCCGCCCGCCTCGCTTGCCATACTCGCCATCGACCTGGACCGCTTCAAGGCCATCAACGACACGATGGGCCACGGCGCAGGCGACGTCGTGTTGAGGGAAATCTCCCGGCGGCTTTCCAGCCTTGCCGGCGAAGGAGACACCGTCGCCCGGCTCGGCGGCGACGAATTCGCCGTGATCGTCGAGGGCGCGGACGCCCCGGATCGCGGCCATCTCATCGGCGAGGGCATCGTGAAGCTCGCGGAAGAGCCCGTCGATATCGGCGGCCGGCCCGTCGTCATCGGCGCCAGCGCCGGGCTTGCGCTCTATCCGGATCATGGCGAAACCGCCGAAACGCTCTTCGCCAGCGCCGATATCGCGCTCTATGCCGCCAAGCAGGGCGGCCGCCGCAGGCTCGGCATGTTCAACCCCGCCCTGCGCGCCCGCATAGAGCGCCAGCGCCGGATCGAATCCGGCCTGCCGGAAGCCCTCGAACAGGGCGAACTCGTCGTTCTCTTCCAGCCGCAGATATCGCTCCTGACCGGCAGGGTCGTCGGCTTCGAGGCGCTTTTGCGCTGGAACCATCCCGAACTCGGCCCGGTCTCCCCGCCGGAGATCGTCCAGGCGGCCCATGCCCTGCATATCGCATACCGCCTCACCGCCTATGTCGCCACGCGCGCGGCCGCTTTCCTGAAGACGCTCCCCCAACTCGGCCTCGACGGCATACCCGTCGCCATCAACGTCTCGCCGAGGGAATTTTCCGGAAGCGGCCTCTCCGCCCTGCTTGTCGGCATCACCGCCGATCACGGTGTCGATCCCGCGCTCCTGGAGATCGAAATCACCGAAGAGGCCACGCTCGACGCCGCCGCCGCCGGCCCCGAGCTTGCCCGCCTCGAAGCGGCGGGTTTCCGCCTGGCGGTGGACGATTTCGGCATGGGGCACTCCTCCCTCGCCTATCTCGTCAGCCTCAGGATCGACCGGCTGAAGATCGACCGGAGCTTCGTCAACGGCATCGCCACCAGCCGCGAGAACCAGACGCTGATCTCGGCGCTGATCGGCATCGGCCTTTCCCTCTCGATCGACATCATCATCGAAGGCGTCGAAACGGCAGACGAAGCCGAAATCCTGAGAATGCTCGGCTGCCGCTTCGCCCAGGGCTATCACTTCGCCCAGCCAATGTCCGCCGGAGAGGTGGCCGCCTGGCTTGCCGGGCGGGATGCGACGCCGGCGCTCTCCGCTGCAGAACGATAGTCCCCCGGCCAGGTTGCCCCTTTCGATTCACCACCTCGGAACCGGCTTCCCGGCGCCCCTCAAGCGCTCTTCGACCGCTTCCGGGAAGGGACGGGACGGGCGGCACGCGCCGAGATGTTCAGCTCCACCGCGGCGCGGATAAGCGCCTTCAACGCCTCTTCGTCGATCTTCTCGCCTTCATGGACATCGATGGCGCGCCGGACGTTGCCTTCGAGGCTGGAGTTGAAGAGCCCGGCGGGGTCCTCCAGCGAAGCACCTTTGGCGAACGTCATCTTCACGACGTTTTTGTAGGTCTCCCCGGTGCAGATGATGCCGTCGTGCGACCACACCGGAACCCCCGACAAGTTCGACGGCTTGCGCCATTTCACCTCCTCGACCACATCGGGATCGGCCTCCCTGATGAGTTTGCGTATTCGAGCCAGCGTCTCGCCGCGCCAATCGCCCAGTTCCCTGATCTTGGCATCGATCATCTGCGAGCCAGAATCTCCCTCTTCTCCTTCGGTCGAGCCGCTTTTCGTCATGATCGTCGCTTTCCCCATGAAAAATCCCGCGCGGAGAAACCTTCCTCCCATTCTTTACGTTTGTAGCAGGAATCGCAGCAAGATGGAGCTTCGAATTGGCCGCGCGTTTGTTGAACGTTATCGGCGCCGCGACCAGCGCGGGCGCTTATTCGCCGGGTCAGGAACAGGCCCCTGCGGCCTTTCGCCGGCATGGGCTGACGGAAGCGCTCGCAAGCCGCGGCAGGACCGTCAGGGACCATGGCGATGTCGCATCCTTCCGATGGCGGCCGGATCCGTCACGGCCGCAGGCCATGAATTCCGAGGCGGTGCGCCATGCCTGCGATCTGGTCGCAAGCCATGTGGCCCCGGCGATCGCCACCCAGGAAGACGTGCTTGTCCTGGGCGGCGATTGTACCGTCGAGCTCGGAACGATCGCCGGAGCGAATGCGGCGGGTGCGCGGGTCGGGCTTGTCTACATGGATTTTGACGCCGATCTAAACACGCCCGGCACGAGCGACGGCGCCCTGGACTGGACCGGTGTCGCGCATCTGCTCGATATCCCCGGATGCGAACCTTCGCTCGCAAGCATCGGCCCCAGCCGGCCGATGCTCACGCCTCGGCAGCTCCTCTATTTCGCCGTCGAGAACGTCACTCCGCCCGAGGCCGCCGCGATCAGGGATCAGGCGATCGAGGTCATATCGCGCGAGGAAGCTTTGGGCGATATCGAGGCGGCGGCCACACGCGCGGTCGAGTGGGCGGCACGTTTCGACTGCGTGCTCATCCACTTCGATGCCGACGTGCTCTCCTTCATCGATTTCCCGATCGCCGAAAACGTGCGCCGCTGCGACGGCCTGAAGCTGGAACAGGCCGCCTTCGTGCTGAAGCGGATGGCCGCCCTGACGCAATGGCGCGGCCTGACCGTCACCGAGGTCAATCCGGCCCACGCGCCCGACGAGCCCGCCGCCTTCGCCCGCCTGAACGAGGTGCTCGCGGACGCGCTTGCGTAACGGGTCGACGTCTCGGACGAACGCTTCAGCCATTCGCGCGAGGAAACGGCAGGCGACGTTCAGCGCCCGCCGGTTCCAAGGTCGTCGGAATGTCCGGCCTTCAGCCGGGACCATTGGGGAATGGGGCGCCCATCGATTATCCAGGGTGCGGTGTCGGCATCCCACTGTTGCGGCCATCCGGGCGGTGAATCCTCCCACCTCTCCTGCCGCCCATAGACGGTCAGGTCGAGCAGCCGGTAGCTGTTGTCCATCGCCTCGACGCCGCGCCGCGTCGTCCAATAGGTCTCGAAAACATCGGATCCCCGGCGCAGATAGCAGACGATGTGCATCATGCCCACCCGGCGTCCGACCAGCAGCGTTTCCAGCGCGTCCCGCGAGGCCGAGTACCAGGGCATCTCCCAGCCCATGAAGTCGCGGTATCGGACACTCTCTTCATACGGGCCCTGGCAAATCGTGACATAGGTCGCGTCGCGGGAATGGATGTAGGACAGCTCCCGGACTTGCGCCGTGAAGTGGGTGCACCCCTGGCACTGCTCCGATGCCGGGCGGCCGGGATACCACATGAAGTAATAGGCGATAAGGATGCGGCGTCCCTCGAACGCGTCCAGCAAAGTCACCGGTCCATTTTCGCCAATGAGCGGTGTCGTACCATCGACCTCGACCATCGGCAGCCGCCGGCGAGCGGCTGCGATGGCGTCGCCTTCCTTCATGTGCGCCTTCTCCCGAAGCCGCAACGCGTCCAACTGCGCCTGGAACGTGGCCCGATCCACGACTTTGGGTGCTCCAGGCTCATTCCTCATCATATCTTTCATCGCTCTCTCCTCCTGGTTCGTGTCTTCCCCCCTCACAGCCTTTCGCCGGGCAACCGGCTGACCTGTTTCACCCACGCGGTGAACTGGGCCTCGTCGAGCTGGTCCTCGTAGATATCGAGGTAGCGTACTTCCGGGTGTTTGGAAGTGCCGGGCGGGACGGGGTCGAGCGACGTGCCGCGGAAGAAGGTCACTTTCACGTATTTCGTGAAGCAATGTAAGCTGAGGAACCAGATGTCGTCCTCGATGCCGTAGAAGGGCGAGTTCCATTTGACCGCCTTGCGCACGCCGGGGACGGTGCGCTCAATGAGCGCATCGAGGCGGCGCCCGACATCGCTTTTCCAGCCCGGCATCGCCGCGATATAGGCCTGCACCGGGGCGTCGCCATAGCCCTTCGCGATCTGGGGATTGCCCCCCGAGAGCAGCACGACCTCGCCGGATTGCGGCTTCGGCGCCGACTTGCGCGCCTTGGCGGACGGCTCGGCGACGGCCTTCTTCGCGACCTTCGTTGACTTGCTGGACACCTTGTCGGCCATTGTGCTCACTCCCCTGATGGACGGATAATGATCAGGGATACTTGATTTTACCGTGTCATTTCAATTTGCCCAACACACGGCACTCGCGATTACCTGACAGGTAATCGACTTGCCGCACTGCATCCTTCATCGTCCCGCCATGCCGGTAGCCGCCGGCGCCTTTGCAGAACGGGGTTATTCATGCCGGTCACCTATCTCATCCAATTCGACGTCAAGCCTGCCGAGGAGGAGCGCTTTCTTTCGCTGCTGAACGGTGTCCTGGATTCGATGCGCGAGGAGCCGACGTTCCACGAAGCGGTGCTGCATCGCCACCCCGAAACCGCGAACCGCTTCATGCTCTATGAGACCTGGGAGGATCACGGGGATGTTCTGGAGGCCCAGTTGAGCCGGCCCTACCGCCGCGCCTGGCACGACGCTCTCCCGGAAATTCTGGCGCGCGAGCGCGACATCTCCGTCTGGGAACCCCTGCGTACCGACCGCCGGCCGTAAGCCGATTTGCCGGCAGCGGCAGGGCGCTCGGTTGACGCGGCAGCATTGCTCAAGTTCATCCCCAGGCTTCGATCAGATGGCTCCGGTCGGTGGATTGCCCGTGCTGCGCCTCCGTCTCCCGTCGCCATGCGTCGAGTATCCTCGCATAGTCACGCCCGGCGATCGCCAGCGAAGTCTGATCCAGCCTGTCGGCGCGATAGAGCAGCAGCGCCGGTTGCCAGGGCATGCCGCAGCGATTGGCCGTGGCCTCCAGCGGGCGCAGCAGCTCCTCCATCGAAAAGAGATTGACGCCGCCCGGTCGATAGGCTTCCGGCACGTTGCCTGCGGTCGCCGCAACCATCAGCGGCGTTCCTTCGAGCTTTCGCCCCTCCGCTTCATAGGCGATGTACATCATCCGCGTCAGCACCATATCCTGCCACGCCTTCATGAGCGGCGGCGTCGAATACCACTGGACCGGAAACTGGAAGACGACGCGATCCGCCGAAAGCAGCCGACGGACCTCCGCATCGGCGTCGATCCTGCCGTCGGGATAGAGTGCATACATATCGGCGATCTCGACGTCCGAGAGCTTCGCCGCAGCGGCGGCAAGTGCGGCATTCGCCTTGGAACGGCGGAGATCGGGATGAAAGAGGAGGATCAGTGTCTTGCTCATGGTCTTGCTCCGTTGTTGACGGAAACAAGGATTGCACCTGACAGATAATTATCCCAATGGATGATTTGTATATGCTATTATTGATTTCATGAATTTAAGATCGATCGACCTCAACCTTCTCGTCGTGCTCGATGCGCTTCTCGACGAGGCGCATGTCTCGCGCGCCGCCGAGCGGCTGAACCTCTCCCAGCCCGCGGCCTCGAGCGCGCTGGAGCGCTGCCGCCATCTCTTCGGCGATTCCCTGCTCGAACGCGGCGGGGGAACCATGCGCCTGACGCCGAAGGCCGAGGCGCTGCGCGAGCCCTTGAAGAACCTGCTTGCCGATATCCGCGCCGTCGTCGATCCGCCGGAAGAGCCGCTGGCGGAAATCCGCCAGACTGTGCGCGTGCTGACGGCAGATCATCCGGCCGTCAGCATCATCGGCCCGCTGCAGGAAAATCTGGCGCGGACCGCGCCCGGCATCGACATCGTCATCCAGCCGTGGCACGGCGCGCCGACCGCCCTCGATGCGCTTGCCAAGGGTGCCAGCGACCTCGCGCTCTCGGTGTTTCCCACCATAGACGAGGCGGATTTCCACCGCGAGGAACTGCTCTACGAGCGCTATCTCATCCTCATGCGCAAGGCGCATCCGGCCGGAGATGGCTTCGACCTCGACCACTGGCTCGCCTATCCGCACATCCTCGTTTCCGGCCGCGGCGAGAACCGCAGCCCACTCGACGACGCGCTCGCCCGCCAGGGCAGGACCCGCCGCGTCGGCATCGTCGTTCCGAGCTTCATGATGGTGCCGCCGCTGGTGCGGGATTCCGACATGATCGCCATGATCCCGAGCCATTGCGTGCCTGCGGACGCCGCATCCGATTTTGCCGTCCTGCCGCCGCCGATCCCGGTCGAGGGTTTTCCCCTGCATCTCGCCTGGCACCGCCGCCGCGACCGAGATGCGGCCGTGCAGCACGTCGCCTCGATCATCCGCGAGACGCTGCAGGCGGCCGCCTCGGCGTGAAAACGGCTCCGGCAGAGCATGCCGGACCGCTTGATCTTTCTCCGTACGGCCCTATTTCACCCGGCGTCATGCCGGGAGGAGCACCATGACTACACGCCATGCCCTTTGGCGCCGGCTGGATACGCCGGGCCACGACGCCGCCCGTCTCGCCCCCTCCGGCGAAGGCTGGCGGCTGCAGGGAAGCGCCGTCTTCCTGCACGAGCACGGCCCGGCCGCCGTCCGTTACGAGGTCGAGCTCTCCGCCGACTGGAAGACGCTTTCCGCCCGCCTGGACGGGTTCGTCGCCGGCACTCCGGTCGATCACGCGATCCTGCGCGGGCCGGACGGCTGGGTGCTCGACGGCACGCCCGCTCCCGGCTTCGCCCATCTCGTCGACATCGACTTCGGCTTCACCCCGGCCACCAACCTGCTGCAACTCGAACGCGTCGCTCTCGCGCCGGGCGAAGCCGCGGACGTGCCGGTCGCCTGGTTCGACCTCGGCGAGACGGGCTTTACCGATCTGCCGCAGCGCTATGAAAGGCTCGACGCCTCCCGCTATGCCTATGCCTCCCCCACGGCCGGTTATGCCGGCACGCTCGAGGTTGCGGAAAACGGCTTCGCCCGTATTTACCCGGGCCTATGGGAGATGATCGGCTGATCGCATTTTGCGGGAATTCCGTTTCCCTTTTGTACTCTTTTCCTCTTCCCTTTGCCATGATTCCTCTCCATATTCCCGGCATGGCCAGATCCCCGAAAAAATCCCCTGCCTCGAACGGTTTCGAGGAAGCCCCGCAGTCCGGCTTCGAAGGCGCCCCCCTTTCCGGGTCGCCCTTCGAGCGGAGCGAGAAGGATCGGCGAGTCCCGGACACGACATTGTCCGGCTCCGTTTCCGACTGGGTGCAGCAGCTCGAGGCCGAGGCGGAAGCCTCCTCCGTCGAAAGCCGGCGCGAGGTCGCCTCCAAGGCGGGCAAGCACCGCAAGAAGGTGGAAAACGCGGCCCGGCAGCAGGCCGAGAAGGTGACGGCCTCGAAATCCGCCCGCGGCACCTCGATGGGCGGCTCGACCGATCCGAAGACCCGCGCCGCCGCCGGCCTCAATCCGGTCGCCGGCATGGACACAACGTTGGAGGAGGCCTCGTCCCTTTCCGCCGGCTCCGCCGTCACCGCCACCGTCGACGCGCTGGCAAAGCTCATCGAGAGCGGCAACCCGCTGCACAAGAACGGCCAGATCTGGACGCCGCACCGCCCCGCCCGGCCGGAAAAGTCCGAAGGCGGCGTGCCGATCCGCATGATCACCGAATACAAGCCCTCCGGCGACCAGCCGACCGCGATCGCCGACCTGGTCGAGGGGCTGAAGAACGGCGAGCGCTCCCAGGTCCTCCTCGGCGTCACCGGCTCGGGCAAGACCTTCACCATGGCCAAGGTGATCGAGGCGACGCAGCGCCCCGCCGTCATCCTCGCCCCGAACAAGACGCTCGCCGCGCAGCTCTATTCCGAGTTCAAGAACTTCTTCCCGGAAAACGCGGTCGAATATTTCGTCTCCTATTACGACTACTACCAGCCCGAGGCCTATGTCCCGCGCTCCGACACCTATATCGAGAAGGAATCGTCGATCAACGAGCAGATCGACCGCATGCGCCACTCGGCGACGCGCTCGCTGCTCGAACGCGACGACGTGATCATCGTCGCCTCGGTCTCCTGCATCTACGGTATCGGCTCGGTCGAGACCTATACGGCGATGACCTTCCAGATGTCGGTCGGCGACCGGCTCGACCAGCGCCAGCTCCTCGCCGACCTCGTCGCCCAGCAGTACAAGCGCCGCGAGATGGATTTCCAGCGCGGCAGCTTCAGGGTCCGCGGCGATACCATCGAAATCTTCCCCGCCCACCTGGAAGACGCCGCCTGGCGCATAAGCATGTTCGGCGACGAGATCGACGCGATCACCGAGTTCGATCCGCTGACCGGAAGCAAGACCGGCGACCTGAAGTCGGTAAAGATCTACGCCAACTCGCACTACGTCACCCCCCGCCCGACGCTGAACGCCGCCACGCGGTCGATCCGCGAGGAGCTGAAGCACCGCCTGGTCGAGCTGGAGAAGGCCGGCCGCCTGCTGGAGGCCCAGCGCCTGGAGCAGCGCACCCGCTACGACCTCGAAATGCTGGAGGCGACCGGCTCCTGCCAGGGCATCGAGAACTATTCGCGCTATCTCACCGGCCGCAAGCCCGGCGAGCCGCCGCCGACCCTCTTCGAATATGTCCCCGACAACGCCATCATCTTCATCGACGAAAGCCACGTCACCGTGCCCCAGATCGGCGGCATGTACAGGGGCGACTTCCGGCGAAAGGCGACGCTCGCCGAATACGGCTTCCGCCTGCCCTCCTGCATGGACAACCGCCCCTTGCGCTTCGAGGAATGGGACGCCATGCGTCCGGACACGATCGCCGTCTCCGCCACCCCCGGCGGCTGGGAGATGGAGCAGTCCGGCGGCGTCTTCGCCGAGCAGGTGATCCGCCCGACCGGCCTCATCGACCCGCCGGTGGAGGTGCGCCCGGCCAAGACCCAGGTCGACGACGTGCTGGGCGAGATCCGCGAGACCGCCGCCAAGGGCTATCGCACCCTCGTCACCGTGCTGACCAAGCGCATGGCGGAGGACCTCACCGAATATCTGCACGAGCAGGGCGTGCGGGTGCGTTACATGCATTCGGACATCGACACGCTGGAGCGCATCGAGATCCTTCGCGACCTGCGTCTCGGCGCCTTCGACGTGCTGGTCGGCATCAACCTTTTGCGCGAGGGCCTGGACATTCCCGAATGCGGCTTCGTCGCCATCCTCGACGCCGACAAGGAAGGTTTTTTGCGCTCGGAGACGTCCCTTATCCAGACCATTGGCCGCGCGGCGCGAAACGTCGACGGCAAGGTCATCCTCTACGCCGACCAGATCACCGGCTCAATGCAGCGCGCGATGGACGAGACGGGCCGCCGCCGCGAAAAGCAGATGGCCTATAACGAGGAGCACGGCATCACGCCGGAATCGGTGAAAGCAAGAATCTCCGACATCCTCGACTCGGTCTACGAGCGAGACCATGTCCGCGCCGACATCTCCGGCGTCGCCGGCAAGGGTTTCGCCGACGCCGGCCACCTCGTCGGCAACAATCTCAAGGCCCATCTCGAAGCCCTCGAACGCCAGATGCGCGACGCCGCCGCCGATCTCGACTTCGAAAAGGCCGCACGCATCCGCGACGAGATCAAGCGCCTCAAGGCCGCCGAACTCGCCGTCATGGACGACCCTATGGCGCGGGAGGAAGCCAGGAGCGCGGAAGGCGGGAGGGGGAACCGGAGAGACCCGGCACGTTCACAGGAAGGCAGTGGCTCGGCGAAGCCGGAAGGCCGAACGGCCGTCGCGCCGAGTGGCGCGCCCCGTGCGGAGGCCAGCCCGAAGGGCGGTACGGCCGCGAGCACAGAAGAAAATGGCAAACGTTATTTTGCCAAACCCTCCCTCGACGAAATGGGCCCCGGCACCGACACCGCCATTCCGGCCGCCCCGCGCGGCACGGCCGGGCGGGAAAGCCGGGCCGGAACAGGGGAAAGCCTCTTCCGCAAGCCCGACCTGGACGAAATGGGCCGCGACATCGCCATCCCTTCTCCCCGCCGGGGAGAAGGTGCCCGAAGGGCGGATGAGGGGGAGCCCCGCTCGCTCTTCCGCAAGAACACCCTCGACGAAATGACCGTCGGCCGCACCGAAAAACCGATCGCCGGCAAGCTCCCCGAAAAACCGCCGGAAGCGACCGCCACGAAGAAGCGCTCCTCGACCCTGCAGGAGGGGCAACCCGAGCACCGCGAGTCGATCTCCCCGCTTGAGGGGGGTGAGGCGCGGTCCGGCGCAGCCGGAGCGATCGATCCGGTGAATCGATCGCAGCAACAAACGGCCGGCAGGACTGAGGGGGGTGACCCCGCCCCGCTCCGCCGCGGCAAAATCGGTGTCGGCAGCTACGAAGACCCAGCGGAGCAGAAGCGCAAGGGGCGCACGAAGGGGAAAACTGGGCGGCCGGGGCGGTGACCTCCTGCTCTATAAGCTTGGTTTTGCAGATGAGCGGTTTTTGCGGCATTCCGTAGAAAGTACCGCATTTTTAAGGGGCGTCAGCCGAGATAGGATGCAAAGCAAGATCGCCGTCATCCACTCGGTTGAGGAACTTAGTCGCCATATTAGCGCCCGACTGAACGGGACCGATGCCGTGGTTGTCGGAGTGTGCGGCATGGCAGGTTCCGGCAAGACCACCTTATGCAACAAGATGATCGACACGTTGCCCCTCAACGCGGTTCGCCTCGACTGCGATCAGTTCTCGTCTCGCAGCTACGCCCAGCGGCAGACCCTCATCGAGGATGCGACAAAATCGGGCATCCCTCAGCAGATCGAATTCGCCGAAAACCCGAAGCACTGGTACTGCTTCAAAGATATCATCGCCGCCCTTCATGACCTTAAGACCAACCGCATCCACATCCATGATCGAGCCTGGAATAGGCAAACAGGCGAGTTGACCGGGCGGTATCGGATAGCTTTGGCCGGAGATGGTCCATCAGTCATCCTCTGCGACTGCATCTATCTCCTGCATCCTCCCATTAGGGCGGAATTGGACATCGCGATAATGGTCGAGACGCCAGAAGAACTTGTCACGGAACGCGGTCTGCAAAGATCGAAAGGCGATGTCTCTCGTGCGGCTTACATGGAGCGCCTTCGGCAGAGATACACGGTACCATATTTTCAGGCCCTCAGAGACCAGGTTGATATCGCTTATCAAACTCACGTTTAAACGAGCTGCTCACGCTTGCCGGATGGAAAGAAGGCTTTTTGGCACCTCTTCGTAATGCCGCTCGTCTGCCGCACCATACCCCCCTCTGCCCTGCCGGGCATCTCCCCCTCAGGGGGAGATCGGATCATGGTGTGCGCCTGCATCCCATCAACCGACGAGACGAGAGAGCGCGCGGCTCCAACTCTACGGCTGCATTGAAAGCGATGCCCTTGCCTCCTGCCGGTCTCCCCCTTGAGGGGGAGATGCCCTGCAGGACAGAGGGGGGCAGGGCGAGGTAAATCAAGACCTTGCAAGAAACTCGCAGAAAAATCCGCCCCCGATTTTCCCCACCTCGTTCACCCATGCCATACTCTCCCCATCCCGCCGCGGATACACCGGAAGTCGTTCCGGCGAGGCGGGGCCGGCGCCTTGTGCGGCAGGAAGGACGTAAGCCTTCGTGCAAGGGGTCCGCGGAAAATGGTCTCCCTCCGGCGACACGGGAGAAGCGGAATGGTTACGGACCGGCCTTTCCGCTTCTGGTGCCCGAAAATGCGCGTCGGACTTGCCTGTGCGGCATGCATGGTGGTGACAGTGAGTGGGTGGCGAGAGGGTCCGTCCGGAAACGGAAGCGCCTCGCCTTAATGTCCCTTGCGCGGCCATCGCAGAGAGACCGGAGTCGCGGATGAAAACCGCCGAACGGGGCGCTGAAAGGTGTCACAAAACTAAAAACTAAGAGGCAGCTTTCAGCGCCCCGTCCGAGACTGTGCAGAACCACGACGGCATGCCGGGCGTGGCTACGGGTGCATGAGGAACCGGAAACCGCTTCCTCCGTCGTCAACCAGCGGAGTTGCCCATGCCTGACCCGAATCCCCTTCCCGTGAATACCGAGCTGATGGCGCGCTGCGCCGACATGCTCGCCATGCCGCAGCTCGCCTGCCGGCGCCGGAGTTGCAAGCGCGGCAAGAAGTGCGGCTGGCGTTTCCCGGCCAGTGGCGAGCCCTGCTGCCTCGCCAATTTCGATGGCGCGCAGCGCGCCGCCTTCGATGCCCTCTATGCGGAAGCCCTGGCCGTGCGGCGTCAGGCCATCAGCTCCTGGTATGTGCTGGATATCGCCTCGCCCGATCCGGAGCGCCGCGCCCTGCAGGACGCCGCCGTGGAGATCATGCGCACCAGACTGGAGGGAAAGGCGCTGCCCCGTTTCGACAAATGGCGGCGCAAGCGGGAACGGAATTGTCCGTCCCCGTCCGAAGCGGAGACGGTCCGCCAGAGCCGTTGCGGCAAAACCGGAAAGGGTTTTCCGTCCGGAACCGCGCCGGACAGATAGATGCGGTCAGCCCGCCAGCTTCGCCTCGCCGGCCTTCGGGTCGAGGTCAACCGCCGCGAAGGCGGCGGCGATCACCTCCGGCCCGGCGCCGGGCCGCGTCGCCTCGGAGGAAAGAATCTGCCGGTAGCGCCGCGCGCCCGCAAAACCCTGGAAGAGGCCGACCATATGGCGGGTGACATGGTTCAGCCGCCCGCCGCCGGCGATATGCCGCGCCGCATGCGCCATCATCGCGTCGCGCACGCCGTTCCAGAAGGCGGGATCGCGCGGGACACCCTCTTCTCCCCCGCGGAGAGAAGGTGGCGCGAAGCGCCGGTTGAGGCGGGCGGCCCCCGTCGGCGGCCGCGCAAACACCGCGTCCACATCCGCCAGCAGCGCGCTGTCGTGATAGGCCGCGCGTCCCAGCATCGCCCCGTCGAGCGCGCCGTCGGGGTGATCCATGGCGGCAAGCGCCTGCGCAAGCGTGTGGAGACCGCCGTTGAGGCCGATGAAGAGGTCCGGGTTCTCCGCCTTCACCCGGCGCACGAGGCCGTAGTCGAGCGGTGGGATGTCGCGGTTCTCCTTCGGCGAAAGCCCCTGCAGCCAGGCTTTTCGCGCATGCACCCAGACGGCGTCGACGCCGGAGGCGCGGAGACGGGCGACGAGATCGCGCAACGCGATCTCCGGGTCCTGCTCGTCGACGCCGATCCGGCATTTCACCGTGACCGGGATTTTCACCGCCGCCTTCATCGCCGCCACGCAGTCAGCGACGAGCTGCGGCTCGCGCATCAGGCAGGCGCCGAAGGTGCCGGACTGCACCCGGTCCGACGGGCAGCCGACATTGAGGTTGATCTCGTCATAGCCGAAACCCTCGCCGATCCGCGCGGCCTCGGCGAGCTTTGCCGGATCGTTGCCGCCGAGCTGCAGCGCCAGCGGATGCTCGACCGGCTCGTAGCCGAGCAGCCTGTCGCGGTTGCCGCGCAGGATCGCGTCGGCGACGATCATCTCGGTATAGAGCAGCGCATGGTGCGTCAGCTGGCGCGCGAACACCCGGAAATGGGTGTCCGACCAGTCGATCATGGGGGCCGTCGCGAAGATCTTCGTCCCCGTGCGCATCGCCTCGTGATACATTGCGCTCGTCCGTTCCTGCTTCATTTCGCACGTTCAATTTCATCAGGGAGATACTATAACAGGCCCCTTGATGCTACCCGCTCCTGCCGATGGCAGGGTTGCACAGGAGACAGGACCCGCCCATGCCGCTTTATGCCCTCGGCGATCTCGCCCCCGCCCTTCCCGCTCCCGGCCCGGGCGGCGCGCCCCGCCACTGGGTGGCGCCCGATGCCCATGTCATGGGCCAGGTCGTCCTCGGCGAGGATGTCGGCATCTGGTTCGGCGCCGTGCTTCGCGGCGACAACGAGCCGATCCGGATCGGCGCCCGCTCCAACATCCAGGAGGGCACCGTTATCCATACCGATCCCGGCAAGCCGGTGACGATCGGACAAGGCTGCACCATCGGTCACAGCGCCATCATCCACGGCTGCACCATCGGCGACAATTCGCTGGTCGGCATGGGCGCGACCGTGCTGAACGGCGCGGTGATCGGGAAGAACTGCCTCGTCGGCGCCAATGCGCTCGTCACCGAAGGCAAGGTCTTCCCGGACAATTCGCTGATCGTAGGCTCCCCCGCCAAGGTGGTGCGTACCCTTGACGATGCAGCGGTCGAGGGCCTGAAGCGCTCCGCCGAAAGCTATGTGCGCAACTGGAAGCGGTTTGCCCGAGACCTGCGGAAGATCGGGGAATAGCTCAGGCGCAGCCCGCACCCCGCGCTCAGGCGCAACCTGAACATTGCCCGCGGATCTCGATCGTCGTCTTACCGGTCTTGAAATTGCGGTCGCGGGCAAAGGCCGCCAGCCGCTCCTCGATCATGTGGTCGTGGAATTCGGTCACCTTGCCGCAGCTCTCGCAGATGGTGAAGGCGGTCAGCCCGTGGGAGTGGCAGTCCTCGTCCGGATGGGCGCAGGCGACGAAGGCGTTGATGCTCTCCAGCCGATGCACGACGCCGAGCTCGACCAGCTTGTCGAGCGCCCGGTAGACCTGCAGGGGCGCGCGAAAACCCTGGTCGCGCAGCTTGTCGAGGATCGTGTAGGCGCTGAGCGGCCCTTCCGCATGGGAAAGCGCGTCGAGGACGAGATGCTGGTTGCGGGTCAGGTTAGGCATGGCCATCAGTGATGCCCTCCTTGGGCTGCCTGGGATGCGTCCTCCGCCCTCTCGGCCCGCCGGCCGAGGGGCAGCAGGGCCAGAATGAAGAGAGCGAGCGCGGCGACGACGATCGAGGGGCCGGACGGCGTGTCGAACCGGAGCGAGCCGAACAGCCCGCCCGCGACCGCCGCCGCGCCGATCAGCGAGGAGAGAACGGCCATCACCTCCGGGCTGCGGGAAAAACGCCGTGCCGTCGCCGCCGGGATGATCAGCAGCGCGGTGATGAGAAGGATGCCGACGATCTTCATGGCGATCGCGATGACGAGCGCCATCAGCAGCATGAAGGCGAGCCGCGCCCGCTCCGGCTGCAGCCCCTCGGCTTCCGCAAGCTCCGGATTGACCGTGGAAGCGATCAGCGGCCGCCAGAGATAGACGATGGCGAGCACCACGAGGATGCCGCCGCCCCAGATGAGGTCGATATCGGCCCGTGTCACGGCAAGGATGTCGCCGAAGAGAAAACCGATGAGGTCGATGCGCACCCAGCTCATGAAGGAGACCATGACCAGCCCGATCGCCAGCGTCGCATGCGAAAGGATGCCGAGAAGCGCATCGGTGGAGAGCGACCCGCGCCGCTGCAGCGCGACGAGGAGCAGCGAGATCACCGCGGCAACGGCGAAGACGCTGAGCAGCAGGTTCACCTCCAGGAGCAGCGACAGCGCAACGCCGAGAAGCGCCGAATGCGCCATGGTGTCACCGAAATAGGCCATGCGCCGCCAGACGACGAAGCAGCCGAGAGGCCCGGTGGTGAGCGCAAGTCCGACGCCCGCCACCAGGGCCCGCACGAAGAAATCGTCAAGCATCGCGCGAAACTCCGGCGTTTTCCCCGCTCCCGGCGACTGTGCGATGATCGTGGCTGCAGCCGCAGTCCGGTCCGTGCACATGGACGATGCGCATCGGTCCGGCGCGGCCCGCGCCGGCCGGCTCGCCTGCGTCATGGTGGCCGTCGGTCGGGTGGCAATTGTCGGTGACGGAGCCGTCGGCATGGAGCACGCGGCCGTCAGGGAGGTGGGTATGATCGTGATGATGGCTGTAGAGCGCCAGCGTCTGGCCGGCGCGCGCACCGAAGAGCCGCAGATATTCCGGGCTCTGGCTGACCGCCTGCGGCGTGCCACGGCAGCAGACATGGCCGTTGAGGCAGATGACGGTGTCGGTTTCCGCCATGACGACATGCAGGTCGTGCGAGATCAGCAGGATGCCGCAGCCAGTCGTGTTGCGGATGGACTTGATGAGGTCGTAGAGCGCGATCTCGCCGGAAAAATCGACCCCCTGCACGGGTTCGTCGAGCACGAGGAGATCGGGCTTGCGGGCGATCGCGCGGGCGAGCAGCGCACGCTGGAACTCCCCGCCCGAAAGATGCTGCACCTCGGCGCGGATGAGATGGCGGATACCGGTGGCGGTCAGCGCGGCGTCGATCTCGCGGCCGGAAAGCGGCGCCGTCAGCGTCATCAGGCGCTCCACCGTCAGCGGCATGGTCCAGTCGATGGAAAGCTTCTGCGGTACATAGCCGACCTTGAGGCCCGGCCGGCGCTCCACGCGCCCCTCGTCCGCCTTCATCACGCCGATCGCCGTCTTGGCGCTCGTCGACTTGCCGGAGCCGTTGGGCCCGATCAGCGTCACGATCTCGCCAGGAGAAATCGAGAAGTCGACCCCGCGCACCAGCCAGCGGCCCTGGCGGCGCACGCCCACGCCGGAAAGCGCGACGAGCGGGTTGGATCTGTCGGTGTTGGTCTGAAGCATCGAATTTTTTCCGGATCGGCCGTTGCCCCTTGCTATGGCACACGTTATAGCATAACGCAATTGATGTAATAACATTACACATCGTTTCAAGACGGAGCCCCACCATGAAACGTATTGCAGCCCTTCTCCTTTCCTCCGCAGGCCTGCTGGCACCCGCCGGCGCCGCCTGGGCGGACGCGCCGGATGTCGTCGTGTCGATCAAGCCGGTTCACTCGCTGGTCGCCGCCGTCATGCAGGGCGTCGGCGAGCCGAAGCTCATCGTCGAAGGTGCGGCTTCCCCGCACACCTACAATATGAAGCCTTCGAACGCGGCCGCCCTGCAGGATGCCGATGTGGTCTTCTGGGTGGGCCATGGGCTCGAAGCCTTTCTCGAAAAGCCGCTCGCCGCTCTCGGCGGCAAAGCGACGGTCGTGGAGCTCGAAGACGCGCCCGGCCTCGAAAAGCTGAAATTCCGCGAAGGCGGCGCCTTCGAAGCGCATGACCATGGCGAACATGCTCATGGCGAACATGCTCATGGCGAGCATGCACATGGAGAAGGCGAACATGCCCATGGCGAACACGAAGCCGGCGGCGCACACGATCATGCGCATGAGGCAGGCGAGGCGGAGGAAGCCGGGCATCGGCACGAGGAAGAAGAGACCGCGGAAGCCGGCGGGCATGAACATGAGCACGAACATGGTGGCTTCGACATGCATCTGTGGCTCGACCCGATGAATGCCAAGGCCATGGCTGCCGAAATCGAAAAGACGCTCGCAACCGCCGATCCGGGCAATGCGGCGGCCTACAAGGCGAATCTGGATGACCTGAACGCCAGGCTCGATACGCTCGATACGAGAATTCGCGAAACGGTCGCACCCATCAAGGACAAGCCGTTCATCGTCTTCCACGATGCCTATCAGTATTTCGAGCACCGCTACGGGGTGCGCGTCGCGGGCTCGATCACGGTCAGCCCGGAAACCCTGCCGGGCGCCGAGCGCCTCTCGCAGATACGCCAGAAGGTCGTCGATCTCGGCGCGACATGCGTCTTCGCCGAGCCGCAGTTCGAGCCGAAGCTCGTCAATGTCGTGCTGGAGGGAACCCCAGCGCGCTCCGGAACGCTGGATCCCGAAGCTGCGACGCTGAATGCGGGCCCGGATCTTTATTTCAGTCTGATGAACGGCATAGCCGGTTCGTTGAAGGACTGCCTCTCTTCGGCAAGCTGATCGCGAAGAAAGAGGCCAAATGGAAATCGGGCGCGGATACACCGCGCCCGTAGATTTTTTGACGGATGCCGGACGCGATCAGCGGGCGGCAGCGAGGCCGACGATCAGGCCGGTCGCGAAGTTGACCAGCAGGAACTGGTCGTCGACCCGCACCCAGCGCTGATCGTGACGCGGACGGGAGAGACGATAGCGGCCATAATCGCGCTGGCTGACGACGTTGCGGCGATAGCTTGCCGAAACCCGCTCGCCGCGGCTCCAGCGCTTTTTCTTGACGACGACCTTCTTCTTGACGCCGTGCCTGTCGACCGACTTGTGGACCTGCTTCTCCATGGTGACGTGGCGGTCAGGGCGGTGATTGTCGCGCGCCTCGGCGATCGGTACGGCAAGGAAGGACGAGGCAAGCAGGACTGCGAGGAACTTTTTCATGAGTATTGCTCCGTTGATGACACGACCGAGAAATATCGTCCGAAGCATGAATGGAAACTGAATTGAAACATTACAGTTATGTAATGATTACATTGGCTTGAAAGGGTTCTTTAATGAATGTGTCCGCAGCCCCTTCGCCCTGCCGGGCAGCGCACGGCCGGGCGGCAAGCCTCATTCGCGTTCGGCGGATTTCGCCCAGAGATTGATGTCTGCTTCGCGCGCATACCGGTCGATCCTGCTGAGCTCGTCGTCGGAGAAGTCCGGCTTCCCGATCGCCTTGACGCAGTCGACGATCTGCGAGGATCGGCTGGCGCCGATCAGCGCCGAAGTGACGCGCCCGCCCCGCAGCACCCAGGCGATCGCCATCTGCGCCAGCGTCTGGCCGCGCGCTTCGGCGATCTCGTTGAGCTTGCGGATGTTGTCGATGATTTCGGGGCGGATGAAATCCCTTTTGAGGAAATGGTTCTGCGCCGCGCGGCTGTCGCCCGGAATGCCGCCGAGATATTTCGTCGTGAGCATCCCCTGGGCAAGCGGCGAGAAGACGATCGAGCCGACGCCGAGATCGTCGAGGGTGTCGAGGAGGCCGTCGTCCTCGACCCAGCGGTTGAGCATGGAATAGCTCGGCTGGTGGATGAGGCAGGGCGTGCCGAGGTCCTTCAGGATCGCCGCCGCCTCGCGGGTGCGCTGCGAGTTGTAGGAGGAGATGCCGACATAGAGCGCCCGGCCGGAGCGCACGATATGGTCGAGCGCGCCGCAGGTTTCCTCAAGCGGCGTGTCGGGATCGAAGCGGTGGGAATAGAAGATGTCGACATAGTCGAGCCCCATCCGCTTCAGGCTCTGGTCGCAGGAGGCGATGAGATATTTGCGGCTGCCCCATTCGCCATAGGGACCGGACCACATGTTGTAACCGGCCTTCGACGAGATGATCAGTTCGTCGCGAAGTCCCGCGAAGTCGGCGCGCAGGATCTCTCCGAACGCCGTTTCGGCGGAGCCGGGCGGCGGGCCGTAATTGTTGGCGAGGTCGAAATGGGTGATGCCGAGATCGAAGGCGGTGCGGCACATGTCGACCTTGCGCTCATGCGGCGTGTCGTTGCCGAAATTGTGCCAGAGGCCGAGCGAAACCGCCGGAAGCTTCAGCCCGGAACGTCCCACCCGGTTGTAGGTCATCTTTTCGTAGCGGTCTTCCGCGGGCTTCCAGCTCATGGTCAAATCCTTTTTCTGTATGGAGAAATCTGCATACGGCAATCTCGTCCGTCCTCACAAGCGGCATTTGCCCCTCACACTGACCTCTCCCCGCAAGCGGGGAGAGGGAACGGAGGCAAAGCGGCACGTTTCCTTCTTCCCGCCTGCGGGGAGAAGGTGGCCGCAGGCCGGATGAGGGCCGAATCACGGCCTACAGCCCGGCGAAGCGTCACCGCAGCAGCGCCCTCGCCTCCTCGATACCGAGGGCTTCGGGCTGCGTGCAGGTGGTGACGATGTCGATCGCACGCCCTTCGTCGGCCGAGCGCAGGATGGCCGTCAGCACGTCGATCGTGTGCAGTGAGCGGTCGAGCGAGCAACGGTAGTCACGCCCGGTTTCGATGGCCGCCATCATGTCGGCGAGACCGACGCCGCGATAGTTCGCCTGCGTGCCCCAGGTGAACTCGTAGTTCTTTGCCGTCAGCGGATGATCCCAGACCTCGACCTCCTTCGGGTCGCGGTCGGTGCCCGCCACTTCGACGGCGCCGCCGAAGAAGTTCGGGTCGGGAACGAAGATCGCACCGTCCGTGCCGTAGAGTTCCATGTTCTGGTGGCGGTGCGCCCAGACGTCCCAGCTCGCCATCAACGCGATCTGGGCGCCGCTGACGAATTCCAGCACCGCATGGATGTTGGTGGCGACGATGACGGGCACCTTCTCGCCGCTGCGCGGTCCGTTGCTGATGATGCGCTCTTCCTTGGCCTTGTTGGCAAGGGCGACGACGCGCTTCACGGGCCCGATGAGGTTGACGAGATTGTTGACGTAGTAAGGGCCCATGTCGAGGATCGGGCCGCCCCCCGGCGCAAAGAAGAAGTCGGGATTCGGGTGCCACATTTCCATGCCCGGCCCGAGCACATGCGCCGTGCCGGACATGATCTTGCCGATCCGGCCGCTGTCGATGAGGTGGCGCGCGAACTGATGCGAACCGCCGAGATAGGTATCTGGCGCCGAGCCGACGAGCAGTTCCCTGGCATCGGCGATGCGGCGCAGGTCCTCGCCTTGTTCCAGGCTCAGCACGAAGGGCTTTTCGGAGTAGACGTGCTTGCCCGCTTCCAGCGCATCCCTGGAGACCGGATAATGCGCTTCCGGAACGGTCAGGTTGACGACGACGTCAACCGCCGGATTGGCCAGAAGCGCGTCGATCGCCTGCGCCTCGACGCCGAATTCCTCTGCCCGCGCCTTGGCCGCCGCCGGATTGATATCCGCGCAGGCGACGAGCTTCAGGTTCCTGTAGAGCGGAATCAGCTTGAAATAGGCACCCGAAATGTTGCCGCAGCCGACGATGCCGACGCCATATTCCTTCGTCATGGGTTCTTTTCCTCAAAATGCCTGGATGGAAGCGATCGAGCGGGTCGCAAGCCGCTTCAGATCGCTGGGGTTGTCGTGCTCGACGACGAAATGCCTGACCGGAGAGCCGGCAAGCGCCTTCACGAGATCGGCCCAGGGAAGCGTTCCGTGGCCGACATCGGCCCAGCCGTCCTCGTCCGCGTTCTCGCCCTTCGGCGCGATGTCCTTGACATGGACGGCGGTGATGCGGCTGGCATATTTGCGGATCCACGCGAAGGGATCGGCACCACCGCGCACGATCCAGGCGATATCCGCCTCCCAGGAAAGGTCCGGTCCGCCGGAGAAGATATGGTCGAGCGGCACCGAGCCGTCCGGCAGCGCGAAGAATTCGAAATCATGATTGTGCCAGCCGAAGTCGAGCCCCTCCTTGCGGTAGGGCGCGGAGGCCGCCTGTAGCCGCTCGCCGAAGGCCCGCCAGCCCTCGGCATCCGCCGGACGCTGTTCCGGCAGGAGATAGGGGCAATAGATCGCTTCGATGCCGAGCACCTTGGTGATCTGCAGCACGCGAGCGGGCTCGGCCTCGAGCATGTCGATGCCGAAATGGGCGGTCGGCATGGAGAGGCCGTTGGCGCTGAGCCCGTCGCGGGTCTTCTGCACTCCGGCGTCGTCGAGCTCGGCGTAAAGAGCGCCGTAACCTTCCACCTCCTTGTAGCCCGCCTCGGCGATCGTCTTGAAGACCTGCGGGAAAGGCTGGAAGTTGCGGGCGCTGTAGAGCTGGAAACTGACCGTTTTCATGGGATATTCCTTATGCTGTTTGCAACCATTGTTCATAGTCCGAGACGAGGAGATGGAGCGGGTCTCCATCCTCCTCGATTTGCGCGAAGCGGCCGACCGAATCGCGGAAAATATTGTCGGTGCGGTCGTCGTTGACGGTGGAGACCTCGCCGACGAGCACGTCGCCGTTCTCGCCCCAGAAGGCATGCCAGTGATGCGGCAGCAGCGTCACGCTTTCGCCGGGCGCAAGCTTCAGGTGTTCGCCGGCCTTCAGGCGGCGGAGGCTTCCATCGGCCGCCACCTCGATATCGCCTGCCGTATCGACCGAGCCGTCCCCGGCGACATTGAAGAGCTGAAGCACGAGATTGCCGCCGCCGCGATTGATGATGTCCTCGGCCTTGACGATGTGATGATGCATCGGGGTAAGCTGGTCGCGGCGCGCGATCATGATCTTTTCGGCATAGAGCATGCCGCAGGCGTTCTTCAGGTCCTGCGCCGAACCGTTGCGCACGGTGAAGAGGAAGAGCCCGGTGCGGGCGAAGTCGCCGGAGCCGAAATCCGTGATGTCCCAGCCGAGGCTGCCGTCGACGATCGCCCGGCTGTCGGTGGCCGCCCGCGCGCGCAGCTCCTGCGGCGACCAATAGGCGAAAGGCGGCATGCGGTAACCGAAGGAGCGGATGAAGGCGTCTCCCTCGCGAATGATATCGTTGATCTCGCTGCGTTTCATGCTTTCCTCATTCGGCGGACTGGCAGGAATGGAGGTCGAGCCAGCTGAATTCCGGCCGGGCTTGCGGTGGCGTCCCGCCCGGCTGCGGCGTGAAGACGAGCACCCTCTCCTCGCCCGCGGCGAGATCGAAGGCATTGTCCGACCAGCGGCCGGGCCTGTCGGCCTCCAGCATGACGTGGAGCGCGAGCCCCTTCGCCTTGACCCGGACGTCGAAGGTGCCGTCGGCGCGCTCGGACGCATCGAGGGTCAGGCCGGAAGGCTGGAGGTCCAGCGCCTTGTAGGTGGCCTGGGCGTGATGGCCCTCGCCGCGCATGCCGTTCGAGGCTTCGAAGGACCAGAAGAGCAGCGCATCCCCGGCAAGCTCCTCAGCCGGAACCGACAGCAGGGTTTCCGCCCTGTCCGGCCCGCAGCCCCCCTCGGCTTCGCGGAATGGCCGCCTGTTGCCCGCAAGGTCGACCTGCCACACCGTCAGCCGCACCGTCACCGGTCCGGCCGTGTCGTTGACCATGGAGAAATCGAGCCCGCCGCCGGCCGGTGCCGGGATCGCGGCGACGGCGACCGGCTGGAAGAAACGGCGGACCATGTAGTGCATCGCCTTCCAGCCGCCGCCATGGTCCAGGCTCGACCAGGAGGCGACCGGCCAGGTGTCGTTGAGCTGCCAGTAGAGCGTTCCCATGCAATGGGGTTTCAGCGAGCGCCAGTATTCGACCGCCGTACGGATGGCGAGGCCCTGCTGAATCTGGCTCAGATAGACGAAGCTCGCAAAATCCTTGGGGAAACGGAAGTAGCGGAACATGGTACCGGCGATCCGCTCGTTGCCGCCGGCGTTCTTCTGGTGGCTCTCCATCACCGGCGAGGCGATGTTCATGTCCTTGGGCTCGGCAAAGCTCCGCATCACCGGCATGGAGGTGTAGGACTGGAAGCCGAATTCCGAGCAGAAGCGTGGGCGCACCGTGCGGTAATTGTCGAACGACTTGTTCTCGTGCCAGACCGACCAGTAGTGCATGTCGCCCGAACCGTCCGCATGCCAGGCGTCACCGAAGTCGAGATAGCCCGAAGCAGGGCTCGACGGCCACCAGATCGCCCCCGGCGCGGCCCGCTTCATCGCGACCTCGATGGTGCGGTTGAGGCGGTCGTAGGAGACGAGATAACGGTCGCGGTCCTTGCGGCTGACGTCGAACCAGTTGAGCGCGCCGACGAGCTCGTTGTCGCCGCACCACAGGACGATCGAGGGATGGGACGAGAGGCGGCGGACCTGATAGTCCACCTCGGCGGCGACATTGTCGAGAAAGGCCTCGGTCGAGGGATAGAGGTTGCAGGCGAACATGAAATCCTGCCAGACCATCAGGCCGAGCTCGTCGCAGAGATCGTAGAACCAGTCCGGCTCGTAGAAACCGCCGCCCCAGACGCGGATCATGTTCATGTTGGCGTCGGCGGCCGACTGCAGCAGATCGCGCACGGCCTCCTCCGTCACGCGCGAGAAGAGCGCGTCGGCCGGAATCCAGTTGGCGCCGCGGCAGAAGATCTCGCCGCCGTTGACGCGCAACGCGAAGCGTGCACCCGCCTCGTCCGGATCGGTCAGCAGCTCGATGCGCCTCAGCCCGATCTTGCGCGCGACCGTCTCGGTCGGGGTTTCCACGTGCAGGCTATAAAGCGGCTGCGCGCCGCTGCCCGCCGGCCACCAGAGCTGCGGATCGTCGATGCGGAACATGTGCGTCAGCACCGTCTCGCCCGCATTGATCCCGATGTCGAGACGGACGCGTTCCTCGCCGAGCGAGAAATGCACGGGCAGTATGCCGGGCTCGTCAGCGAAGAAGGTCGCGGTGACATAGAGGTCGACGGCGCCGTTCGCGTGATGGAACTGCCGCGTCGTCACATGCTCGATGCGGGCGACCTCCAGCCGCTTCAGCGCGATTTCACCATAGATGCCGAGCGGCGCGATGGCGATGTTCCAGTCCCAGCCGAAATGGCACTGGGGCTTTCTCAGCATGTTGCCGTTCGGGATAGGCGAGTTGCCCTCCTGCCAGGGAATGAAGAACGGCTGTTCCGATTGCCGCAGCGCGCCTGCGGCGATGCTGGAATGGATGACGATCCGCACAAGGTTCTCGCCCGCCTTCAGCGCGTCCGTCACATCGGGGCGGTAGCGCAGGAAGCAGTTGTCCGTATCTTGGACCAATACGCCGTTGACATAGACGGAAGCCACCGTGTCGATGCTGCCGATGTCGAGATACCAGCGCCCTTCCAGCATCTCCGGCGCAAGGTCGAAGCTGCGTTCGATCTGCCAGTCCTTCTGCGCCACCCATTGCACGTCGCGCTCGTTGCGGCCGTGATAGGGATCGGGAATGAGGCTTGCGGCGAGAAGGGCGCTGTGGACGTCGCCCGGCACGCGCATGGCGATGGCGTGGTCGCCCTCAGTGCTTGAAAGGCGCCAATCACCGGAAAGATCGAATGAGGTGGAATCGGAAATATGGGGCATGTGCTTGTCTCAGGAATTTTTCGGTTCCGCCGGGGACGAAATCTCCGGCGCGGCCTTGGTCAAATCCTCTCCTCCGTCTCCGCATCGAACAGCGAGGCGAGCGGCATGTCGAAGGAGAGCCGGACGGCGGTGCCGGGTGCGAAGCGCCGCGAACCGGCGATGCGGACGCCGATCGTGTGGCCGGCATGCTTCAGCCAGAGCAGGTTGTCGGCGCCCATCGGCTCCTCGATGTCGACGACGGCATCGTGCGTCTCGCCGGTGGCATCGGCCGCGTCGTTCACCTTAACATGCTCCGGCCGGACGCCGAGGACGACCTTGCGGCCGGCGGCAAGCGGCTCGCCCGCCTTGTAGCCCGCAAGCGAGAATGTCACGCCATGGGTGAAAAAGACCGGTTCGCCCTCCCGCTCGGCGATCTCGCCGCGCAGGAAATTCATCGAAGGCGAGCCGATGAATCCTGCGACGAACAGATTCCTCGGGACGTTGTAGATCGTGTTCGGGTCGGCGAGCTGCTGGATGACCCCGCTCTTCATGATGGCGATGCGGTCGGCCAGCGTCAGCGCCTCGATCTGGTCGTGGGTGACGTAGATCATCGTGTTCTTCAGCGACTGGTGCAGCCGCTTGATTTCGACCCGCAGCTCGGATCGCAGCTTGGCGTCGAGGTTCGACAGCGGCTCGTCGAAGAGGAATACGTCGACATCGCGCACCAGTGCCCGGCCGATCGCCACGCGCTGGCGCTGGCCGCCGGAAAGCTCGGCCGGCTTGCGCTTGAGGAGCGGCCCGATCTGCAGGATTTCGGCGGCGCGCGCCACACGCTTGTCGATCTCCGCCTTCGGCAGCTTCGCCACCTTGAGGCCGAAGGAGAGGTTCTTCTCCACGCTCATCTGCGGATAGAGCGCATAGGACTGGAACACCATGCCGATGCCGCGGTCCTTGGGCTCCTCCCAGGTGACGTTCTTGCCCTTGATGAAGATCTGGCCTTCGCTGATGTCGAGCAGGCCCGCGATGCAGTTCAAAAGCGTGGATTTGCCGCAGCCGGACGAGCCCAGAAGGACGAGGAATTCACCGTCGTCGATGTCGAGATCGAGATTCTTCAGAACGCTGACCGCGCCGAAATTGAGCGAGAGGTCCTTGATGGAAACGCTTGATGTTGTCATTTATCAACCTTTCACCGCGCCGGCGGCAACGCCGCGGACAAACAGCCGCCCGGAGACGAAATAGACGATGAGCGGGACCGCACCGGTCAGGATCGTCGCGGCCATGTTGACGTTGTATTCCTTCACGCCCTGGACCGAGTTGACGATGTTGTTGAGCTGGACGGTCATCGGATAGTATTCCGGCCTTGTGAACACGACGCCGAAGAGGAAGTCGTTCCAGATGCCGGTGATCTGCAGGATCATCGCGACGACGAAGATCGGAAGCGACATCGGCAGCATGATGCGGAAATAGATCTGCCAGAACCCGGCGCCATCGATGCGCGCCGCCTTGAACAGCTCTTCCGGCAGCGACGCGAAATAGTTGCGGAAGAGCAGCGTCAGGATCGGCATGCCGAAGATCGTGTGCACGATGATGAGGCCGGTCAGCGTGCCGTATATGCCCATTTCGCGCAGCACGATGACGATCGGGTAGATCATGACCTGATAAGGAATGAAGGCGCCGACGATGAGGATCGTGAAGAAGAGATCCGCCCCCTTGAAGCGCCAGTTGGCGAGCGCGTAGCCGTTCACCGAGGCAATCGCGATGGAGACGATCGTCGACGGGATGGTAATGCGCACGGAATTCCAGAACCCGCGCGAGAGCCCGTCGCAATTAAGCCCCGTGCAGGCGCTCGACCATGCCTTGACCCAGGGCTCGAAGGTGATTTCGATCGGCGGAGAGAAGATGTTGCCGAGCCGGATTTCCGGCATGCCCTTCAGCGAGGTGACGATCATCACGTAGAGCGGCAGGAGATAATAGGCGGCGGCGACGAAGAGCGTGCCGTAGAGCATGATGTTGCGGGGTGAGAGAAACCGGCGCGGCCGCATGCCGCGAGGCCCGGAGGCGACCTGGTCGGAGACTGCGTCGAAGCCGGCCGCCGTTCGATTGAGTGTGCCGATGTCAGCCACGTTTGCGCCCTCCGAATTCGAGATAGGCCCAGGGAACGATGATGATGGCGACCGTCAGCAGCATCATCGTCGACGCTGCGAAACCCTGTCCGAGGTTCTGCGCCTGGAACATGTAGTCGTAGACATATTTGGCGGGGACTTCCGAGGCGATGCCCGGCCCGCCGCTCGTCTGCGCCACCACGAGATCGTAGACCCGCACGATGCCGCTCGCGATGATCACCAGCGTCGTGATGAAGACGCCGCGCATCATCGGGATGACGATGAAAAGATAGGTCTTCCACATCGGAATGCCGTCGACGCGGGCAGCCTTCCAGATATCCTCGTCGATGCCGCGCAATCCCGCCAGCATGAGGCACATCACAAGACCCGTGCCTTGCCAGAGGGCGGCGATCAGGATCCCGTAGATGACGATGCTCGAATCGTAGAGCGGATCGAACGAGAAGCCCGTCCAGCCGAGCGCACGGACCACCGACTGTATGCCGAACTCCGGATTGAGCACCCATTGCCAGACCAGTCCGGTCACGACGAAGGAAAGAGCGAACGGATAGAGGAAAATCGTGCGGAAGGTGTTTTCGAACCGTATCTTCTGATCCATCAGCGCGGCCAGCACGAAGCCGATCACCAGGCTGAAAATCAACGAGCATATGCCGTAGATGGCGAGATTCTGGATGGACACGATCCAGCGGGGCGCCGCCCACAGCCGCTCATACTGCTCGAAGCCCACGAAGGACAGACGCGGCAGGAGCTTCGAATTGGTGAAGGAATAGAACACCGTCCACGACGTGCCGCCGAGAAAGATGAAAACGGCGGTCAGCACCATCGGGATCGATGCAATCTTGGCATTCAGATTGCGCAGCAGTCTGTTCGGCCGGCCGGCATATGCTTGGCCCGTCATATGTCACTTCCTTCTTCTCCTCGGATCGCTTCCCCCGATCCGATCCACCGGTCGCCGGAAGGCCGATGGCACTTCCGGCTTCGCAGGCGGAAGCATGTCCGCAAGGCCGCCCTGCACGGGCAGACCCGAGGCACGCATCCGTTCATCCGCCGGCCCCGCCTCTTCGGAACCGGCTTGCGCAAGGATCGGCCACAGGCTCAGTCGGCCGCGGCGATGATGTCGGCAAAGCGCTTCTGCGCGGCCTCAGGCGTGATCGACTGGTTGGCGAAGAACTCCGCGAAGAGGTCTTCCATCTGTTTCTGCGTATCGGCGGAAACGAGCTGGTCGGTGCTGGTGACGACATTGCCCTTGGCGAGAATGTCGAGACCCTTGCGCATGCAGTCGTTCGCCGCAGTGAGGTCGACGTCGCCGCGTACGGGAAGCGAACCCTTCTTCAAGTTGAAGGCGACCTGCGTCTTGGGATCGAGTAGCGTCGAAGCCAGCACCTCCTGGGCCTTTGACTTTTCCTCGTCGTTCAGGAGCGGGAAGTAGAAAGCATCGCCGGCGGTGGAGATGATTTCGTTCATGCCGAGCCCGGGCAGGCAGGTATAGTCGACACCTGCCTTCTGGCCGGCGAGCTGGAACTCGCCCTGCGCCCAGTCTCCCATGATCTGGCCGCCGGCCTTGCCGGTGATGACCATGTTGGTCGCCTGGTTCCAGTCCTGGACATTGGTGCCCTTGGACATGCGACGGGCGTCATCGGCAGCCTTGAAGACCCTGGCTACGTCCGGTCCTGCCGCAGCTTCCGCATCCTTGTCGGCAAAGACCTTGTCGTAGAGATCCTTGCCGCCGACGGCCAGCAGGATGACGCCGAAGGCGCCATTCGCCTGCCAGGCTTGTCCTCCGACGGCAAGCGGCACGATTCCCGCCTTCTCCAGAGCCGGGGCAGCGGCAACGAATTCGTCCCAGTTCTTCGGAACCGCGACGCCCGCCTTCTCGAAAGCCGCGTTCGACAACCAGAGCCATTGCCAGGAATGAATGTTGATCGGCGCGCAATAGATCTTGCCGTCGACGGTGCAGGAATCGAGCAGGCTCGACGGCTTGATGATCTCCTTCCAGTTGTCCCTGGTCGCGACATCCGTCAGGTCGCGCATCAGTCCGGCCTCGACAAGCTCCTCGGCCTGCCTGCCGTGATTGAACTGGGTGGCCGCCATCGGGTCGCCGCCGGTGATGCGGCTGATCATGATCGGCCTCGCCGTGCCGCCCGAGCCGGCGATCGCGCCGTCGACCCATTTGTTGCCGGTCGCATCGAATGCCTTGGCTAATTCGGCCACGGCGGCCGCCTCGCCGCCCGATGTCCACCAATGCGTCACCTCCAGATCGACGGCATGGGCGGCAGCCGACGGCAGCGCCACGGTCGCCGCGAGAGCGACCGCCAAAGAACGTAGATTCATGAGTTTTCCTCCCTCACTGAAACGTTGCCGGAAAAACTTAGTCCAAGCTGTGCGAAGGCGCAACAGCCGCAGATGCAAATTCGACGAAGGTGGAATGCGGTCGCGAAAATCTCTGCAGAAATTGCCTATGAAAGAGGCAATGCTGCAATGCAGGATTGCAAAAATATCTCATTAAATAAATGAAATTAAAAGAAAAATTTATAAAACGATCTTTCTCTTGAAAAAAGTAACCTTCGCAGTTGCATCAATGCGGAATAACCCGATCGAGTGTTCTTCGATCATCCGAGACACGATTTTGCGGAAGATTTCTCTCGACAAAGGAACTGTATCGTTACAGATTTGACAACCTCGCACGAAGGGAGTGGGCGGCCCGTAGGAAAGCATGTATAAGGCGGCCGCGGTGCGGAAAGGTTGCAGACGGGGATGGAAGACAGGACAAGGGACCGGAAGGCTGCAAGGCCATCCATCTCAAATGAACGCCCGACGCTGAAGACGATCGCCTTCATGACCGGGCTCGGCATCACCACCGTATCCAGAGCCTTGAAGGATGCGCCGGATATCGGCGCGGAGACGAAGGAACGCGTGCGGCTCGTCGCCCGGCAGATCGGCTACCAGCCCAACCGGGCCGGCGTCAGGCTTCGCACCGGCAAGACGAACGTGATCAGCCTGATCCTGAGCCTGGAAGAGGAGATCATGGGGCTTACCAGCCCGATGGTGGTTGGCATATCGGAAGTCCTTGCCGCGACCCAGTATCACCTGGTCGTGACGCCGTACCGGGCAAAGGGAGATCCCCTCGATCCCGTCCGCTACGTGCTCGACACGGGCGCTGCCGACGGCGTCATCATTTCCCGCACCGAGCCGAATGATGCGCGCGTCAGCCTCATGACGGAGCGAAACTTCCCCTTCGCCACCCACGGCCGCACCGAGATGGGGATACTGCATCCCTACCACGACTTCGACAACGAGCGCTTCGCCTACGAGGCCGTGCGCCGTCTCGCCGAGCGCGGACGCAAGCGCATCATGCTGCTGCAGCCGCCGCCCTATCTGACCTTCCACCTGCACATGCGCGCCGGTTTCGACAAGGGAATCCGCGATTTCGGGGCGACCGCCGTGCCGTTCAACCAGGTCAATCTCGACTCGACGCTGGTGGAGATCCGCCAGGCAGGCGAGGCGATGATGCGTGCTTCCGATCCGCCGGACGGGATCGTCTCCGGCAGCGGCTCGGGTGCGATCGCGCTGATCGCGGCGATCGAATCCAGCGGCCGCGTGCTGACACGCGACGTCGACATGGTGTCGAAGGAGCCGCACATCTTTCTCAAATGGCTGCGGCCGGAAGTCATGACGATGCGGGAGAATATCCGGCTGGCCGGGCGGGAACTGGCCAAGGCGGTCGTGGCCCGCATCGAGGGCGTTCCGGCGGACCAGCTGCAAAGTCTGAGCTACCCGATCGCCAGCGAAGTGGACAGCGACGACATAGCGCGCACGGCCACGTCTATCCGGTAGGTTGCCGGAGCGCCACCAAAACGAACGGCCGCCCCTCAAAACGGCAGAAAGCCCGGATCGCTCCGGGCTTTCGTTTTCCTGGGAAAGGTCCCGTCAGGCGTCGATGCTGCTGCTGCTCCACGGCCCGTGGTGGCTGTCGGCACCGTCGATGCGGTCGAAGCCGTGGGCGCCGAAGAAGTCGCGCTGCGCCTGGATGATGTTCGCCGTTCCGCGGCCGCGACGGTAGCTGTCGAAATAGCCGAGAGCCGAGGCAAGCGCCGGAACAGGCAGCCCGCCGAGGGCCGCGGCCGAAACGACGCGGCGCAGTGCGCCGTCGGTTTCCTTGACCATTGCCGCGAAGGCGGGCGTCACGATCAGGTTCGCGACATGCGGATCCTTGGTGAAGGCCGTGGTGATCTCGTCCAGAAACTGCGAGCGGATGATGCAGCCTGCGCGCCAGATCCTGGCGATCGTCGGCATCGGCAGGTTCCAGTCGAATTCCTTCGACGCGGCCGACATCACCGCGAAACCCTGCGCATAGGCGCCGATCTTCGCGGCAAGCAGCGCATCCTCGAGATCCTTGAGCAAGGCCGCCTTGTCGGCAACCTTGAATTCACCGACCGGCGGCAGACCCAGAACCTTCTCGGCGGCTTCGCGCTCATCCTTCATGGAGGAGATGCTGCGTGCCGCAACGGCGGCTTCGATGCCGGTCGCCGGAACGCCCATGTTCTGCGCCTCGATCACCGACCACTTGCCGGTGCCCTTCTGGCCGGCCTTGTCGAGGATCATGTCGACGATCGGCTTGCCGCTGATCGGATCGGCGGCCTTCAGCACCTTTTCTGTGATCTCGATGAGGTAGGAGTTGAGCCGGCCCTTGTTCCAGGCGCCGAAGACCTCGCCGATCTCGCCGGCGCTCATCTTCAGTCCGTCGCGCAGGATGCCGTAGATTTCGGCGATCATCTGCATGTCGGCATATTCGATGCCGTTGTGAATCGTCTTGACGAAATGGCCGGCCCCGTTCTCGCCGAGCCATGCGACGCAGGGGTCATCGTTGTACTTGGCGGAGATGGAGGTGAGCACCTTTTCAACGCGCTTCCACGACTCTTCCGTGCCGCCCACCATGATCGAGGGGCCGTGACGCGCCCCTTCCTCGCCGCCGGACACGCCCATGCCGATGAAGGTCAGGCCGCTGTCCTTGAGCGCGTCGAAGCGGCGCATCGTATCGCGGAAATTGGCGTTGCCCGCGTCGATCATGATGTCGTTCTTTTCCAGATGCGGCTTCAGGAGCGCCATCTGTTGATCCACCGGCTCGCCGGCCTTGATCATGATGATGATCGGCCGCGGCGGGCGGATGGCGGCGACGAACTCCTCGATGGTCTCGCAGGGAATGACCTGGCTCTTCAGATCGCCCGCTTCCTCGTAAAATTCCCTGGTCCGCTCGGGCGAACGATTGAACACCGCGACTTTGTTGCCCTTTTCGGCAATGTTGAGCGCCAGATTCGACCCCATGACGCCGAGACCGATGAGCCCGATTTCCGCCTGTGCCACGTCTATACCTCCGTAAGGAAAGAGCGCAGGCCTGAGGAGATCAAAACACCGTCAAAATCTGCGCAAAACATCTGAACCGGCGAACAGGAAAAGAGTTTCTCCCCGAGTCCGGCAGCAGGGCTGTTTTGGCACTCAAATCGATTTACGACAAGTGATTGTTTGGTAACGTTGACGTTTTCGGGCTCGGGAATGGGCGCGCTCGCCACCCGTCCGCTTCGGGCGACAGGATGCAGGAGGAAGGGCCGGCATGTCCGTTTTGTTCAATGCCTTCCGGCGCTACTCTGGTAGGATCGGCCGGATATAGTAGGGAGACTATCATGACCACAATGCAGGCCCGCATCGTTCATACCGGTATCGAGCGCCCCTGGAAGGAGGTCTATGCGTTCGCCTCCAAGCCGGAAAACATGCCGCTCTGGGCATCCGGTCTCGCATCGGGGCTGACGCGCGACGGCGAGGACTGGATCGGCGACGGCGGTCCGGTCGGCAAGGTCCGCATCCGGTTTACCCCGCCGAACGATCATGGCGTGCTGGATCATACCGTCACGATGGATTCCGGCCTCGTCGTGGAGAACGCGCTGCGCGTCGTGCCGAATGGCGACGGTGCGGAAGTGATGTTCACGCTATTGCGGCTGGAAGGCATGGATGACGCGGCATTCGAAGCGGATGCCGCACATGTAAAGAAGGATCTCGCGACGCTGAAGGCGCTGCTGGAACGGTAGGGCGTCTGCAGCCGGGTGGAATCACCTGGCATTGCAGAAATGCGGCTGAAACAAAAAGATGAAGGAAGGAAACACGATGAGCACCAGAGGAAGCGACCGGAAAATCGACTATATCGAATTCAACGTGAAGGACATCGCCGCCTCCAAGGCATTCTACGGCAGCGCGTTCGGATGGACCTTCACCGACTACGGTCCGCAATATTGCGAATTCCAGGACGGGCGGCTGACCGGCGGTTTCACCACATTCGCGCCCGTTTCCGCCGCCGGCGGACCGCTCGTCATCCTGTTTGCGGACGACCTCGAAGATGCGGTCTCGCGCGTCGAGAAGGCCGGCGGCCGGATCAGCAAGCCGATCTTCGACTTCCCCGGAGGGCGGCGCTTCCAGTTCGAGGATCCGGACGGATACGAACTCGGGGTATGGTCAGACCGGTAGTCACGCGAGCCGATGCATATCGCGCAACATGCGCGACGATTGTGTGATAACGACATGCGAGGCGCCTCAAGCGGCGATGTGCCCGCGCCGGTCGCGGCTTTCGTGCAGCGTCATGATGGCGCCCAGTATATTGCCGGCGTTCGATCGGCAGGGCGTCATCCGGCAGCATATGGCGGCGCCGGGCTGGCGCGACGACAGATAGGTGTATTCGACGGTTTCGCCGGAGAAGCAGCGATCGAGGCTGGGCTTCACGCGGCTTTCGAACCGCTGGATGCCGATGTATTCCACGATATGGCGGCCGACGAGATCGATCGGCTTCTCGTTGAAACGGCGCGCATTGGCCGTATTCGAATAGAGATATCTGTAGTCGGTGGTGATGACGGCCACGCGATCCGGCAAGCTGTCGAGAATGGCTTCGTTGAGAAGGCCGTCATCGGCGGGCTCGGAGTTGCCGTTGCGGACGGCAAGAGGCCGCAAGCCGGACGAGACCTCCGTCTTCGGCGACGTCAAGGTGCCGAAATAGCGGTCCAGCAGCGATTCCAGCTGGGAGGAATGCCGGATCACTCGAACCTCGTCTCCCGCTCCGTCGCGCAAAAGATCGATGATAACCTGAAACTGCTCGCGAAGCTCGGCATTGTCCTTTGCTTCCTGCCGGAAGACGGAGGCGAGCGCCGGCTCTATTTCCCGGTCGAGGATGGAAACAAGCCCTTCATCTTCACTCTGCACAGCGTGCTTCAGTTGCGAATACTTGAACCAAAACAACTCTACGAGAGACTTCACGCCTCACCCCCAATAATGCTGACAAATACAGCATGCTATAAAATGAAATACTTTTATACCGCAGAAAATCCTCTAGCTGCGGCCTGCCGATCCCCCCATACGGATACGCCCAAGCGCCTTCAAGCCTGAAAACGCTAACAGCCATTCCGCAGGAGATCAAACCGTTATTTATCGGGGCAGCTCTTTTTTCAGGATTTCGTGCCCTGGGAAATATATCAGGAACAATTGTATGACAAATCAAGTAATAATTTGCCGCTTGATGCTCCATCTATCGTGGTACCACAGCCACTGACCGGGGTATTCCCGCACCCATTCCTCCACCTTGTTGTTGAGGACCTGAGCGGTCGCGTCGACGTCGACGGCGCCGGCGGCGTTGCGCGGTATTTCGATCGCCGGCTCGATTTCGAGGCGGAAGCGGTTGCCGGGAAGCCGGATGCATCGCGCCGGGAAGACCTCGCAGCCGAACTGGCGCACCAGCTTGGCAAGCAGCGGATTGGTCTTGACCGGCTGCCCGAAGAAGGACGTGCTGAGACCCTTCTTGAACTTCTGGTCGACGAGGACGCCGACCGCCCCGCCGCTTTCGAGCTTGCGCGCAAGCGTGAAGGAGGAGCCGGCATGCGATGGGACGAGATGGCCCATTCGCGCCTGGCGGAAGGCGAAGACCTTTTCGGCGATATAGGGATTGTTCGGCGGACGGAAGAGCACTGTCACGTCGAGACCGAAAGCCGCGCCGGCGACGGGCAGAAGCTCGAAATTGGCGGTATGCGCGGTGAAGACGATGAAGGGGCGCGGATTGTCGCGAAGCTCCAGGAAGAGCGGAATGCCGGACACTTCGATCCGCCCCACCTTGTCGCTATAGGGATCGAAATCGAAAAGCTCGTCCAGGAAGACGTATTCGGCGGCGAGCCGCCCCATATTCCCCCAGCTCTCCAGTGCGATCTCGTTGATCTCGGCCTCGGACTTCTCCGGAAAGGCGTTGCGCAGATTGATGAGCGTCAGCGTATGACGGCGCGTCTTCGGCCCGATCCAGCGCGCGAAACGGTCGGCGAGGTTGATCGCCCGGTCCGCGGGGAACAGCTTCAGGAAATTCAAGAGCGCGAAGGCGAACTGCGCCACCGCCCATTGCTGGAAATTCCTGAGCGCCAGGACGAGGCGTGTGAGAAATACCCGCAAAGCCGTCAGTCCACCTTGAGGACGATCTTGCCGAAGATCTGGCGCGATTCCATGCGCTCGAGCGCCGTTGCGATGCCGTCGAAAGTCACTTCCGTGTCGATGACCGGATGAACGATGCCGCGCGCCATCTTCTGCATGGCGTTCGCCATGTTTTCCATCCGGCAGCCGAAGGAGCCGAGAAGCTTCAACTGCTGCTGGAACAGCATCATCAGGTTCATGTCGGTCGAGACGCCCGAGGTCGAGCCGCAGGTGACGAGCCGCCCTCCCCGCTTCAGGCAGAGCATGGAGCCGGCCCATGTGTCCTTGCCGACATGCTCGAAGACGACATCGACGCCCTTCTTCTTCGTCAGCTTGCGCACCACGCCTTCGAAGCGGTCCTCGCGGTAGTTGATCACATGGTCGGCGCCGAGTGCCTTCGCCTTCTCGATCTTGTCATTGGAGCCGACCGTGGTGATGACAGTGCAGCCGATCTTCTTGGCGAGCTGGATCGCCGCCGTGCCGATGCCCGAACCGCCGGCATGAACGAGAATCGTCTCGCCAGGTTCCAGCTTCGCATTGTCGAAGAGCATATGCTCGACCGTGCCGAAGGTAACGGGTGCAAGCGCCGCGCCGACGGCATCGACGCCGGGGGGAGCCGGCACCAGCAGGCGGGCGGGCAGGTTTACCTTCTCCTGCGCGAAGCCGTCGAGGTGGAAGCCGTGAACGCCGCCGACATGTTCGCAGAGATTGTCGCGCCCCTCGCGGCAGGCCTTGCAAAGCCCGCAGGTGCGCGCGCCGTAGATCGAGACGAGCTGGCCGGGCAGGACGCTGGAGACACCCGGACCGAGCGTCTCGACGACGCCGGCGGCTTCCGCGCCGATGACGAGCGGCATCTTGCGCTTGGCGAAGGCCATGCCGCGCCAGCCCCAGACGTCGATATGGTTGAGCGCCACGGCCTTGACGCGAAGCGTGACTTCGCCGGGACCCGGCGCTTCCGGCTCGGGTATGTCGGTCAGCTCGAGCTTGCGGTCATCGAGAAGCTGCAGGGCGCGCATGAGTGTCTTCCTTCGCCTTCGGCGTCTTTTATTGTCGTCGGCGGTCCGATTAAGCCGGTTCTGCCGTCATGACAAGGCTTGCATTCTGCCCGCCGAAGCCGAAGGAGTTGGAAAGCACGGCGGAAACCCGGCTGTCGCGCTTCACGTTCGGCACCACGTCGAGCACGATGGCGGGATCCGGATTCTGGTAGTTGATCGTCGGCGGCAGCGTGCCGGTCAGCATGGTCTGGATCGAGAACACGGCCTCGATCGCACCGGCTGCCGTCAGCGTATGGCCGATCATCGACTTGTTGGAGGAAACCGGGATCTTCGCCAGCCCCTCGCCGAAGACGGTCGACATGGACAGATATTCCATCTTGTCGTTTTCCGGCGTCGAAGTGCCGTGCGCATTGATGTAGCCGATGCCGCTTTCGTCGATCCCGGCATCGGCAAGCGCGGCGCGGATCGTCGCGATTGCCGGCCCGCCGTCGGGCGAGGAGCGCGTGCGATGGAAATGGTCGGCCTTCTCGCCACAGCCCTTGAGGATGCCGAGGACCCGCGCGCCGCGGGCAACCGCCGATTCCAGCGATTCCAGCACCAGGGTTGCAGCGCCTTCCGCAATCACGAAACCGTCTCGATCCTTGGTGAAGGGCTTGGAGGCCTTCTGCGGCGGATCGTTCTGGGTGGAAAGCGCGGAAAGCAGCGCGAATCGGATCAATGCCTCGGCGGTCACCGATCCATCCGTGCCGACCGTCAGCGCCCGATCGGTGCGCCCCTGGCGGATCGCCTCGACCCCGAGCTGGATCGCCGTGGCGCCGGACGCGCAGGCGGTCGAAAGCGTCACCGGAAGGCCGCGCGTGCCGTAGCGGTCGGCAAGCCGCTCGGAGATGGAGCCGAAGAGCCAGGCTTCATGCAGCACCGGATCCGGCTTTTCCCGAAGGACGCTGAGGAAACGGTCGTAAGCATCGCCGGGACGCTGCGAGGCCGGCGCGCGGTCGGCAAGCTCGAAACGTGCGCTCCATTCCGGCTCGATCGGCGGGGCGGCAAGAAAGAGCGGGCCGCCGAAATCGCCGGAGAGGCCGGCCTGCGCCAAGGCCTCGTCGGTCGTCTCGCGTGCATAGGCATAAGAGCGTTCGACCGGGTTCTCGACCGGAACGTTGACGAAGTCGACCGTTCCGGCAATGCGCGTGCTGAGGCCATCGACGGGAAAGCGCGTGATGGAATGGATCCCGGAGACGCCGCCCGTCAGCGCGTTCCAGTTGTCCGTCAGGCCCTGCCCCAGCGAGGTGACGATGCCCATGCCGGTGACGGCGACGATCGGGCGGCCGAGATGATCCCTGTAAGCAGCGTTGGTCATGGCGCGTTCCTCATCACTTCTCGGCCGAAAGAATGGCGGCACCCTCGCCGCGGCCGTGGCCGATCGTGGTCACGACGGCCGCCTTGGCGGGCTCGGACATCGGCGTTTCCGTTTCGGGATCGAAAGGCGGAACCTTGGCTCCCGTATCAAGCGCAAGCGCGGCAAGCGCCAGGCCGAGCGGAAAATGCGTTTCCAGGGCATGGCCGGTCGCACCCGCAAAGCCGCGAACGGCAGTTCCGGGGAAACGGCGCGCGAGCCACGCCCTTTCGCGCCCGGTCAGATCGTGCATGCCGGATGCGCCGGAAAAGACGACGGTCGAGGCGTCGGAGGAAAACCCTTCGACGAGCGTATCGAGACGCCCTTCCATCCGGCCGTCTTCACGCCTGCCGCGGTCGCCGCCGATCCGGTCGATCGTCGCATAGATATGCGCGCCGCGCGCTTCGGCATGTTCGCGCGATTCCAGAACGAGGAAAGCGCCTGCCGAACCGATGACGATGCCGCCGCCGGCTGCCTCGTCGCGGGACCAGAGCGGCGCCCAGTCGCCGGTCGCATGGGCCTGGATCGCCTCATAGAGGAGGATGACGTCCTGGCGTTCCGCAACGAAGGCGCCGCCCACCAGCATATGGCTCGACTGGCCGGCGCGAATGCGGAAGAACGCCGTTTCGACCGCCGTAATGCCTGCCGCCTCCTCGCCCATGAAGGTGCGCGAGGAGCCCGTCACCTTATGAACGATGGATATATTGCCCGCCATCAGGTTGGAAAGCTGCGCCAGGAAGAGCGTCGGGCGAAGCTCCGTCGTCAGTTTCTCGTTGAGAAGCGTTTCGCGATCGTTGCGCTTCAGGCCCTCATCGACGATCAGCGAATCGACGTTGATGTCGCGTTCGCCGCCGCCCGCGCCCACGATCATGTCCATGGTGGCGCAGGCGGCCGCGTCGTCCTTGAAGCCGGCATCGTCGAGTGCGAGCCCGGCCGCGAAGACGCCGAGGCGCTGCCAGTTCTCCATCTGCCGCTGGTCGCCGCGCTTGGGGATCTGCTGCGACCAGTCGATCTCCGGCAGCGGATGCACCGGATAGGGTGCGAAGCGCTCCGCCTCGATCTTGAGCGGCGGCGCTTCCGCACCAGCGAGCAGCGCCACATGCGGCTCCTTGCCGACACCCTGGCAGGTAACGATGCCGATACCTGTGACCACCACATCGTTTGGAGCTTTCGTCATTCCTGTTTCCCCTTGCCGGCCATGGCGTCGAACAGCCCGACCTCGCCTGCCCGCTTGCGCACGATATCGGCAAGCGGCACCTCGTCGAACGGCATGGTGCGCAATTTGAGCTGCGCATCGCAGATCTTCTTGCCGCCCGAAGTTATCTTCGCCTTCGTCACAGCGAAACCGGAACCGTCATGCTCAAGGAAAGCCTCGATGTCGAGCACCGCCTCCGGCTCGACGAAGCTGCGCATCTTCGCTCCGTCGACGCTCATCAGGAAGGGCATCGCGGCAAAGTCGGTGGCCGCGAGCACCAGGAAGCCCGAGGCTTGCGCCATCGTTTCGATGAGCAGCACGCCCGGCACCAGAGGCATACCCGGGAAATGTCCCTCGAAGACAGGACTTTTTGCCGGCACGACGGACCGCGCCGTCAGTGTCTTTCGTTCGGCATCGACGGCTTCGACGCGGTCGATCATCTGAAAATATTCTAAAAGCATGGCAATTCGCAGCTCCGGCCGCCCGGAAATCGAAAGGCCTGCCGATTGCGGCAGGCCAGAAAGTTTCAACCGGCATCGCCGGCACATCCGCCGCCGAATGCGGCTAAGATCTCAAGCCTTTGCCGCACGCAGCTCGTCGATCTTGGCACAGAGATTCTTCAGAACGAAATATTCTTCGGTCGAAACCTTGCCTTCGTTGACTTCCTGCGTCCACTGTTCCAGCGGAATCTTGATGCCGAATTCCTTGTCGATCGCGAACACGATGTCGAGGAAGTCAAGGCTGTCGATGCCGAGATCATCGATCGTATGGCTTTCCGGCGTGATCGTCTCGCGATCGATCTCGCTCGTCTCCGCGATGATATCGGCAACCTTGTCGAATGTAGCAGTCACGCTATTACCTCATGAAATCTATGGTCGCGCGATCCTATAAGTAAATGAGGCGGAATTGCCAATGGGCTGATGGTGCGCTGCTGCATTTTGGCAACAGGGTGTTGCCTAAACATCATGGGCGACAAAATGTGACTTGGTGCCGCCAAAACGACGGACGGACCTTCGCATTTCTAAAGCAGAATGGAAACCGCCAGTCCGGCCAGTACAAAGACGGACAAGGCGCTGCAGGCGCCGAGAAAGATTTTCATGGCCTGCTCGATATCGGACGCCCCCACGCGGGCGCGTCCGGCGGAATTGATCATCGGCTCCTCGACACGCTGGCCGCCATAGACGCGCGGCCCCGCCAGCTGGATGCCGAGCGCACCCGCCATCGCGGCTTCCGGCCAGCCGGAATTCGGCGAGCGGTGCAGCCCGCTGTCGCGCAGCGCCGTATCGAGAGCTGCGCGCGCACCATTGCCTCCGCAATGCCACCAGGCGCCGGCAGCGACGAAGAAGATCGAAATCCGGGCGGCCGGCAGATTGGCGAAGTCGTCGAGACGGGCGGAGGCGCGGCCGAAATCGGCATATTTCTCGTTTCTGTGGCCGATCATCGAATCGGCCGTGTTCAGCATCTTGTAGGCAAGCAGACCCGGCAGGCCGAGCACCAGATACCAGAAGGCGGGCGCAACGACGCCGTCGGAAAAATTCTCCGCAAGGCTCTCGATCGCCGCGCGGCCGACGGCCGCCTCGTCAAGGGCGGCCGGGTCCCTTCCGACGATCATGGAGACCGCCCTGCGGCCGCCCTCGAGCCCGCCGGTGCGAAGCCCGGCGGCGACTGCGGAAACATGATCGGCAAGGCTCTTCTGCGCAAGGAAGACCGCCGCAACGATCGCCTCCACGACGGCGCCCGCGAAGCCGAGCCGGACAAGCGCGACGTGGACCACATAACCGAGGAAAGCGGCTGCGGCCAGAAGCACGGCGATCGCCACCGTGCCGTTGAAGCGGAGCGTCTGCGCCGTCATGCGCCTGCGGTTGAAGCTGAGGTCGAAAGCCGCGATCGCCCGACCGAAGAAGACGACCGGATGGGGAATGCGCCGCCACAGCCACGGCGGGTCGCCGACGATGCGGTCGATCACCAGGGCGGCAAGAAGAACGGCGAGCGTATGGGTCATCGTCGCAAGCCGGAAGATCGCAACGCCTCGGCAAGCCGCATGTCCGCCTGCCCGTCGGGAGCCAGCCCGAAGCGCAGCCAGCGCGGCTGGTAGTCGAAGGCACGCACAAGGATGTGGCGGCGGCATAGCGCCTCATGGATGGCGACGGCCTGAGGGTGCTCGACCAGCGAAAACAGCGCCGTGCCGCCGCAGACGCGAAGGCCCGCACCGGCGAGGACCGCATCGAGGGCCAGCTTGCGAATGCGGATCGCCTCGCGAATGGGGCCGGCATCCTGTTCCATCAGCTTTCGAGCGAGCTCCAGCGCCGGGCCCGACACCGCCCACGGCCCGAGCGCATCGGAGAAATCCGCAGCCACGCGCTCCCCGGCAAGCACGAAACCGAGCCGGAGACCGGCAAGTCCGAAGAATTTTCCGAAGGACCGGAAGACGACCAGGCCCGGCACGCCTCCGGCGACAGGCGCAAGCGTCGATTGCGGCTCCATGTCGCCGAAGGCCTCGTCTACCAGCAGCATGCCGCCGGAAGCATGCAGCCGGCCGCAAAGCGCAAGCAGATCGTCCTTCCCGAGGAGACGGCCATCCGGATTGTTGGGATTGACGACGACTGCAAGGCCATGCGTCTCGCCGATCTCTTCCAGCGAGGAGACCGCGTCGACGCTAACGCCGGCATTGCGCAACACGCGGCCGTATTCGCCATAGGTCGGCGACAGGATCGCGGCCCGCCGTCCGGCGCCGACAAGGCGTGGCAGGAGCTGGATGACCGATTGCGTGCCGGGAACCGGAAGCGGCAGGCAGGCATGCGCCCCGTAAAATTGCGCCGCAGCCCTTCGCGCCGCGTCGAAACGATGGCGGTCCGGCAGGCGATGCCATGCGGAGGCGTCGATCGCGGGGAGCGCCACGGGGCAGGGATTGATGCCGGTGGACAGATCGAGCCAGTCCTCCGCCCGTCCGCCGAAGCGCTCCGCCGCAGCCGTGATGCCGCCGCCATGTAGGATCGCCGGTTCGCTCATGGAAGAATATCGATCAGATGCATGTAGGAACCGGAAACGCTGCCGCGACGAAGGCCGGCCTGACCGAGATCGGCGCCTGTCGCGTCGCTTGCCGAGAAGAGGCGGTCCGCCGATCCCTCGAAAGCGATCGTCGAATAATGGAATTCGTGTGCCGTCATCCCGCGATCGAAACCCGACCCCGGCAGCGGCCTCAGGCGGCGATAGCCGAGCTGTCGCCGGCGCTCATGGAAGCTGGTGACGAGCGGGAGCAGGCCGAGCATTTCGTGACGTCTCCCTTGTGCATCGATCAGCCCCTCGCCGAGCACCATATATCCCCCGCATTCGCCATAGATGCGCGCACCGCGATCGGCGGCGTCCCGCATCGCCTGGCGGAATCGCCCGGCATCGGCAAGGGCTGGTGCATGAAGCTCGGGGTAGCCGCCGGGAAGATAGATCGCGTCAGCCGAAGCCGGCGGAGCCTCGTCCGCCAGAGGAGAGAAGAAGGAGAGCTCCGCCCCTTGCGAGCGCCAGCCCGACAGCAGATGCTCGTAGAGGAAGGCGAACGCCTCGTCGCGGGCGATCGCCACGCGCTGGCCAGGCGGCGGAAGGCGGGAAATGGCGTCCTTCGTGCCGAACTCCCCAAAAGGGATCGTCGACGCCACGAGACCGTCGAGATCGCAGCTTCGGGCGACCGTCTCGGCCGCATGGGCGATGAAGGCGTCCAGTTCCTTATGTTCCCCCGCCTGCACAAGGCCGAGATGGCGCTCCGGCAGCGAAAGGGCCCGATCCTGGGCAAGCGCGCCGAAGACGGACACGCCCGCCTTTTCCAGCGCATCGCGCAGCATGCGCTCGTGCCGGGCGCTGCCTACCTTGTTGAGGACGACCCCGGAAACAGCAACGTCATCGCGGAAATCCGCATAGCCCCGGACGAGGGCGGCGACGGAGTGGGAAAGCCGGCTGCAATCGACGACCATCACCACCGGCAGGCGCAGCAGGGCCGCAAGATCGCCCGGTGTGCCGCTGCCGTCCGCGGCCCCGTCGTGAAGGCCCATCATGGCCTCGATCAAAAGCAGGCTGCCGCCGTCTGCCTGCGAGGCGGCTTGCGCGAGCATGAGCTCCGGCCGCATGGCCCACGGGTCGTAATTGAGGCACCGCCTGCGGCTTGCGGCCGCATGGAAGGCGGGATCGATATAGTCCGGGCCGGCCTTGCCGGGCGAAACCGCTATCCCGCGATTGGAGAGCGCACGCATCAGCCCGAGCGCGACCGTCGTCTTTCCTGAGCCGGACGACGGCGCGGCAATCATCAGGCCGCTCATGCGGGATCCTTCAGGGACCGCGAACCGAGGGCATCCGCCTTGAGAGCCCGGCCCTCGCCGATCGCGCCCAACCAGTCGAGCGATGCGCGCAGCCGTACCACCTCGCCGACGACGACGATCGCCGGCGGCTCGAGCCCCGCTGCGGCGACATCCGCCTCGGCGCGCGCGAGCATCGTTTCCAGAACCCGCTGCTCGGCCGTCGCGGCGTTGCAGACGAAGGCGACGGGCTCTTCCGGCGAGCGTCCGCCGGCAATCAGGTTGGCGGCGATCTGCCCGATATGCTTCATCGCCATATACATGACGATGACCGGCGAGCCGCGGGCTATCCCCTGCCAGTCGATCCGGTCCGGCACGAGGCCGGAAGAATCATGACCCGTCAGGAAAGTGACCGCATGGTTGACCTCGCGATGCGTAACCGGGATGCCGGCATAGGCAAGCCCGCCTATACCGGCCGTGATCCCTGGTACGATGCGGAACGGAATGCCATGCTCGACGAGGGTCAGCGCCTCCTCGCCGCCGCGCCCGAAGACGAAGGGGTCGCCGCCCTTGAGACGCAGCACGCGGTTGCCGGCGCGCGCCAACTCGACGAGGCGCAGCGAGATATCCCGCTGCTTCGGCGAAGGCTTGCCGCCGCGCTTTCCGGCGAATTCGAGAGCGGCGCCCGGGCGGGCGAGCTTCAGGCAATCGCCGTTGACCAGCGCATCGTGGACGATGACATCCGCCTGCCGCAGCGCATTCGCCGCATGCAGCGTCAGGAGGCCGGGGTCGCCGGGGCCGGCACCGACGAGCCAAACCGATCCGCGCTCGATCGCGGGCAGGCCGGAAAAGAGATCGTCCGCCATCATGCCGTCTCCCGCCTGGCGCCGGTTGAAATCGGTCCGGCTTGCAAACCTGCGGAATCAATGTGCGAAGAACCGGCGCCATCCCCTTCAATCGATTCTGCAATCGCGATCGCCGCAGTCGCGTGCGCAGACTTGATCTTCGCAAGCAGCAGTCGTCCCGCCAGGCCGACCGAGGCAAGTGCGGCCGCCTCGGCGACGCCGTGGCAGCCGGTCCGCGCGAAGACAATTTCGGAAGGATTGGCAAGGCGGGGCGTCTCCGCCTCCAGCGTCGCGGCATCGAATGTGCGGAAGGGCACCCGGAATTCCTGAACGACCGCATGCATGGCCGGTTCCGCGGCACGGGTGTCGAGTGACGCCACGAGAGCGATGTCGCCGGCCTGCGCACCAACCGAGGCCACCGCCCGGCTGGCAAGATCGAGAAGCTCGCCGGCCGGTGTGCCGCGCTCGCAGCCGAGCCCCAGAACCAGCGTCCGGCGGGCCGTTTCGGCTGAATTTTCCGGCTCTTTCGTCATGCTTCCCCCGCAAATGCGCATGCGAGGCCAAAGCGCCGTTTCAGGCAGCCGTCCCGACAGTTCCGGCTGAAGCCCCCGTTTCGGGTCGGCCGCACCGGACACCTTTCGGCCCATTCTGGACACCGTCGCATGTCCGTCCTGTTTAGCGAAGCACGGATGGAGGGTCAAACCCGGTTTGCGCCACCCGCAAGACCCGTTGCGGCATGCGGCAGGAGCAGGTTCGGGTCGCTTTGCTTTTTCCGCGCCGCTCTGACAGAAAGGCCACTTCGCTGCCCTGTTCCCCGAGTCTCTCCCCGTGCAAGACATCGCTCTTCATCTCATCCTTCTGCTCTTCCTTGCAGCCTTCCTGGCCGGCTTCATCGATTCAATCGCCGGCGGGGGCGGGATGATCACCATTCCCGCCATGCTGCTCGCCGGCATTCCGCCGCTGGAAACGCTCGGCACGAACAAGCTGCAATCGCTCTTCGGTTCGGGTTCGGCGACCATCGCCTATTCGCGGGCCGGCCACGTGAACCTTCGAGAGCAGCTGCCGATGGCGGCCTTTTCGGCGCTGGGTGCCGCGCTCGGCGCCGTTCTTGCCACGGTGGTGCCCGGCGACGCGCTGCAGATCACCCTGCCCTTCCTGCTCGTGGCAGTCGCGCTCTATTTCGGCTTCAAGCCGAATATCGGGGATGTCGACAAGCACCGGCGCATGCGTCAGGCCGTCTTCGCGCTGACGATCGTGCCGCTCATCGGCTTTTACGACGGCGTCTTCGGGCCGGGAACGGGCTCCTTCTTCATGCTCTCCTTCGTCACGCTCGCGGGGTTCGGCGTGCTGAAGGCCACCGCGCATACGAAGCTCCTGAACTTCGGCTCCAATCTCGGCGCTTTCGCCGTCTTCGTGCTTTACGGCGTCGTCCTGTGGAAGGTCGGCCTGATGATGGGCGCGGGCCAGTTCCTCGGCGCGCAGGCCGGCTCGCGCTTTGCCATGAAGAACGGCGCGAAGGTCATCAAGCCGCTGCTCGTCGTCACCTGCATCGCACTCGCGATCCGCCTTCTTTGGGATCCCGCGCATCCGCTGCGCATCTGGATCGGATGGTAGCAGGCCGCCGGCGGCCGAACGGAAGGGTTCGGAGAGCGCGCGCTCCTTCCCCTTCCCGGCCGATCAGAATTCCACGCCGATCTGGGCCTTGATGCCGGAGCGGAAAGGATGCTTGAGAAGCTCCATCTCGGTTGCAAGATCGGCGATCTCGATGAGTTCTTCCTTTGCGTTGCGGCCGGTCAGGACCACATGGGTCATAGGCGGCTTCTCGTTCGTCAGGAAATCGACGACCTCGTTGATGTCGATGTAATCGTAGCGCAGTGCTATGTTGATCTCGTCGAGCAGCACCATGGCGTTGCGCTCGTCGCGGATCAGCTCCTTGGCCTTTTCCCAGGCTTTCGCCGCCATGGCGACGTCGCGGGCGCGGTCCTGCGTTTCCCAGGTAAAACCCTCGCCGAGCGTGTGGAACTGGCAGAGATCGGAAAAGTGCCTCTCGATCAGTTCGCGCTCGCCGGTCGACATGGCCCCCTTGATGAACTGCACGACGGCGCACGGCCGGCCATGGGCGATATGACGGAAGATCATGCCGAAACCGGCGGTCGATTTGCCCTTCCCCTTGCCGGTATGGACAATGACCAGACCCTTCTCGTCCGTCTTGGTGGCCATGATCTTTTCGCGCGCCTGCTTCTTCTTCGCCATCTTGTCGGCGTGGCGGGCATCGAGTTCGTCCTCGGTCATGCCTGCAAGCTTTTCGGATTTCTCGTTCATCGGATCGTCTCCATCCCTGTTCTTCGCGCGCCGTCATTCGCCTCGGCGAGCGCGCTCAATTCGAACCGCGCCGAATTCGAGCGCGGGGTCCAAAGCTTGCGGTCGATCGCCTCCATCAGCCGCGCCGCCATCTCGGCAAGGGCGGCAGGATTCTTCTGCGCCAGGAAGGCGCGAACCGCCTCGTCCACGAGATAAGCCTGATAGGCGGCCTCGAAATGATGGTCCTTCACCGCGCCCGTGGTGGCGGCGAAGGCGAAGAGGAAATCGACCGTCGCGGCGATTTCGAAGGCGCCCTTGTAGCCGTGGCGCATGACCCCCTCAATCCATTTCGGGTTCACCGCGCGGGCGCGCACCACGCGCCCGATCTCGTCCTCGAGCGTGCGCACGACCGGACGCTCGGGCCGCGAATGGTCGTTGTGGTAGACGGCGGGCTGCTTTCCGGCCAGATGGGCGGCGGCAGCCGCCATGCCGCCCTCGAACTGATAGTATTCGTCGCTGTCGAGAAGATCGTGCTCGCGATTGTCCTGGTTCTGGATCACCGCCTGAAGGCTCTTCATGCGCGCCTCCAGCCCTTCCCGGCTCGGCGTTCCCTCCCCGTCGCCGGCATAGGCATAAGAACCCCAGGCGAGCCAGGCTTCGGCGAGATCGCCGCGATCTTGCCAGAGCCCCTCGTCCACCATCGTCTGCAGCCCGGCCCCGTAGGCGCCAGGTTTCGATCCAAAGATGCGGAACCCGGCTTCGCGCTCGGCCTGGCGTTCATCGACGCCGCGCGCCGCAAGGGCCGCGGCCTCCGCGCGCATGCGCGCCGCGATCGGATTGTCGGCATCGTCCTCGTCGAGCGCGCCGATCGCCCGCACCGCCCGATCGAAAAGCGCGATCTGCTCAGGAAAGGCGTCGCGGAAAAATCCGGAAATGCGCAAGGTCACGTCGACACGCGGGCGGCGCAACATCGCGGCCGTGATGATCTCGTAGCCGGTGACGCGGCGCGACCCCATGTCCCACACGGGCTTCGCACCGATCAGCGCGAGCGCCTGGGCGATATCGTCGCCGCCGGTGCGCATGTTTGCCGTTCCCCAGGCGGTGATGCCGAAGGAAGTCGGCCACTCGCCGTGATCCTGCACATAGCGCGTGACCATCAGTTCGGCGGATCCGCGGCCGAGCTCCCAGGCCGCCGGCGTCGGCACTGCACGGCTGTCGACGGAGTAGAAATTGCGCCCGGTCGGCAGCACATCGGGCCGCCCGCGCGTCGGCGCGCCGGACGGGCCGGGCTCGACGAAGCCCCCATCCAGCCCGCGCATCAGCGCTTCGATCTCGGCCGGCCCGCAGGCGGCAATGGCGGGGCGGATGACGCTCTCGATGCGGTCAAGAACCGCGCGGGTCGCATGCCAGCCGGCAGGGCAGGAAACGCCACCCTCCACGAGCCTTGCCGCCAGAAGCTCGATTCGCTCGACCGTATCGCCGTTGCTGCGCCACGGTTCGGCGGATTGCCCGGCGAGAATCGGCGGCCTGGGGCCGGTCCATGCCGCCGAGGCGATGCAGTCGAGCGGGTCAAAGCCGCGCCAGGTTTCACCGGCGCTTGCGTCAGGCGAATGATCCCGTTTCGCAAAGGCATCCGCCGCGATCGCGCGCTGGAGACTGGCATCGCCGGCCTCTCCCAGACCGCGCGGCACACGGGCGAGCGCCACCGTCAGATCGGTCAGCAACCGGCCGGACGGGGAAACGCCGAAGACATGCAGACCGTCGCGAATCTGCATTTCCTTGAGATCGCAGAGATAGGCGTCGAGCTTCTGCAGCGCTGCTACTTCGCCGTCGGTCCTCGCAATGCCCGCATCCTGGTCGAGGCCGATGTCGCGCACGAGGTCCAGGATCTGCCGGCTCAAAAGCTTGATGCGACGCGGATCGCCGCCCGAAGCATCGTAATATTCGTCCACCAGCGCTTCGAGGTCCTTGAGCGGACCATAGGTCTCGGCGCGCGTCAGCGGTGGCGTCAGGTGGTCGATGATGACGGCGGCGGCGCGGCGCTTCGCCTGGGTTCCCTCGCCCGGATCGTTGACGATGAAGGGATAGAGATGCGGCATCGGGCCGAACACCGCCTCGGGATAACAACTTTCCGAGAGCGCGAGCGCCTTGCCGGGCAGCCATTCGAGATTGCCGTGCTTGCCCATATGAACGATCGCATGCGCTTCGTAGACTTCCCGCAGATAGGCATAGAAGGCGAAATAGCCGTGCGGCGGCACGAGATCCGGCGAATGATACGTATCCTTCGGATCGATATTGTAGCCGCGCGCGGGCTGGATGCCGACGAGCGTTTCGCCGAAGCGGGCAAGGGGCAGCGCGAATGCGCCATCCGCGAAGAAAGGATCCTGCTCCGGCAGGCCCCAGCGCGTGGTGACCTCATCCTGAATCGAAACGGGAAGAGACGCGAAGAACGCCTTGTATCGATTCAGGGAAAGCGTCTCCCGGATCTCCCGTCCGTCGCGCGCCGAATTCGTGGGGCCGGCCATCAGATGCGCCATCAGCGCATCCCCGTTCCCGGGAAGCGCACCGGCGGGATAGCCCGCCGCGGCCATCGCCTTCAGGACTTCGACCGTCGCAGCCGGGGTATCAAGGCCGACGCCGTTGCCGAGACGGCCGTCGCGGTTCGGATAGTTCGCCATGACGAGCGCGATCCGGCGTGCGGCGGGCTTCGTGCGGCGAAGACGCGCCCAGTTGGCCGCGAGGCGGGCTGCGAAGCGGATACGGTCCGCGGCGGGATCGAGGCTGACGATGTTGGTCTCGACCTGTGGGTCGTATTCGGCCGCCGCCTTGAAGGAGACAGCGCGCGACAGGATGCGGCCGTCGACCTCCGGCAGCGAGACGTTCATGCCGAGATCGCGCGCCGTCAGCCCCTGCGACGAGGTCTGCCAGGCTTCGCGCGACGAACCGGAAAAGATCACCTGCAGCACCGGCGCCCCGGTCGCCTCGAGCACCGTCGGCTTGCGGTCGGCGCCAGGGGCGGAAACGGCGAAGCTCGTGGCGTTCAGCACCACATCCGGCTTTGCCGCTTCGAACGCCGTGCGCACGGCGGCAATCGATGCGGGCTCCTTCAGGCTGGAAACGAAGACCGGCAGCGCCTGCACGCCTTCCGCCGCAAGCGCCTCTATCAGCATTTCGACGGGGCGCGTCTCGCCGCTCTGGACATAGGCGCGATAGAAGCAGATGGCGGCGGTCGGGACGTGTAAGCCCGCTCCGGCAACCGAGCGCCACTCCTCGATCCCGACGACGCCGCGTCCCGGCCACCAGATTCCGGCCTTCTCCAGCGGTGTGGCCGGCTCCGGCTTTTCGCCGCCATGGATAAGCGTGTCGGCATAGGCGAGGAAGCGTGCGGCATTCTCCGCACCACCCTCGTTCAGATAGGACCAGAGACGGTTGCGGTCCTCTTCGGCAATGCGATTGAAGGGGATCAATCCCTCGTCGGGGCGGTCGTCGCCGGGGAGCGCCGCAATCGCGATGCCGTTTGCGACCGCGGTCGCATGAAGCGCTTCGAGCACGTAGCGGAAATAACTGGCGCCGCCGAGCGCGCGCACGACGATCAGCTTCGCATGCCGCGCGGTGCGCTCCACATAGGTATCGACCGACATCGGATGGGAGAGCGCGGCAAGGCTGGCAAGCCGCAACCGCATCCCTGTCCGGCGCCCGCGATGGGCGGCGGCGATCGAGGCTAGCTCCGTATCGGCAGCCGACAGGAACAACACGTCGCCTGGCGTCTGCCCGAGGTCGACCGCCTCCTTTCCGTCCGCGATGGTGCCTTTCTGGGCTAGGAGGAGATGCATGGGACATCTCGTTCTTCACGCAGGGCGGTCGGATATCCCCGTCTGGCCGGAGACCACGGATGTTCGTCCCCCTCCAAAAGGGGAGGACCAGCATGAACGACGAAGTTTCCGCGCCCGCGCAAGACGAGCCTCAAACCGCCGCGGTGATCGCGGCGCGCACGGCCTGCTCGTCCATGTCGTGCAGACCGATGACCACGAGGCGCGTGCTGCGGTTTTCGCCGGGCTTCCAGGCGCGTTCGAAATACTGGTCTATGCGGCTGCCGACGGCCTGGATGAGGAGGCGCATCGGCTTGCCGGGCACGTCCGCGAAACCTTTCAGGCGCAGCACGTCGTGCTCCGCGATCACGCCCTTGAGGCGCTCCACGAAGGCGGCCGGATCGTTGACGGGCCCAAGCTCGACGACGAAGCTGTCGAACTCGTCGTGATCGTGCTCTTCGCCCGCCTCGTGCTCCAGTTCGTGATGCGACTTGCGGTTGGCGATATCGCCCTCGGTGCCGATGCCGAGACCGAGCAGGACGGCCGCCGCCACCTCGCCGTTCCTTGCCTCGATCATCGCCGGCTTGCGGCTGGTGCGGGAGGCAACCTCCTCGCGAACCGCCCTGAGACCGGCGGCGTCGATGAGATCGGTCTTGTTGAGAACGATGAGGTCGGCCGCAGTGAGCTGATCCTCGAAAAGTTCCTCCAGAGGGCTTTCGTGGTCGAGGCTGTCATCCTCGACGCGCTGGGCGTCCACGCGGTCGTGGTCGTCGGCAAAGCGGCCGGCCGCCACGGCGGCGCTGTCGACCACGGTCACCACGCCGTCGACGGTCACCTGCGTCTTGATTTCAGGCCAGTTGAAGGCGGCGACCAGCGGCTGCGGCAAGGCAAGGCCGGAGGTCTCGATCACGATATGGTCCGGCCGGTTCTCCCGCTCGAGCAGCTTCGACATGGTGGGGATGAAGTCGTCGGCGACGGTGCAGCAGATGCAGCCATTGGTGAGCTCGATGATATCGTCCTCGGTGCATGCCTCCGCGCCGCAGCCCTTCAGAACCTCGCCGTCGACGCCGAGATCGCCGAATTCGTTGATGATGAGCGCGATGCGCTTGCCGCCGGCGTTCTGCAGGAGATTGCGGATCATCGTCGTCTTGCCGGCACCGAGAAATCCGGTGATCACGGTTGCGGGAATCTTTTCCTGGAGCATGGCTCAACCCTTCATTTTCAGCGGCAGTCCGGCCGCGACAAAATAGACTTCGGCAGCACTCGCCGCCACCTGTTGATGCAGCCGGCCCGCGTGGTCGCGAAATTCGCGCGCCATCCGGTTTTCCGGCACGATGCCGAGCCCGACCTCGTTGGAAACGAACACCAGCCTGCCGCGCGCGCCGTCCATCGCCGTAACGAGGGCGTCGAAGGCGGAAGCGATGTCCCGCCCCTCCAGCATCAGATTCGTGACCCACAGCGTCAGGCAGTCCACGAGAACCGCATTGCCGTCCCGTGCCAGCCGCGCGATCGTTTCCGGCAGCGCCAGCGGCTCCTCATGCGTCGTCCAGCCGCTGCCGCGCGCGGCCTTGTGATGCTCGATCCGGCTTTTCATCTCGCCGTCCCAGGCCCGCCCGGTCGCGACGTAATGCATGGAAAGGCCGGTCTGGCGGACCAGCCCTTCCGCGAAGGAGGATTTGCCGGAACGGGCACCGCCCAGAACCAGGACGGTCCCCGGCGATGCCGATGCCATCACGCTGCCTTCGCGATCTTCTCGTTGGCAAAGCCCAACGACAGGCCGAGCACGATCCAGAAGAACAGCGTCGTCGCGAGCGCCGCCACGGCGAACTCGGCGCCGAGCACGGCCGGAACATCGCTGGAGATGTCGGAGGGCTGCGGCGCTCCATAAAGGTGCGGCGCGGCGATGACGACGATGCCGGCGATCTTCGCAAGCAGACCTTCCTTCAGGATCAGGAGATAGAGCCCCGCCGCCGAAAGGATGACGGTTGTCACCCACCATGCCTGCCGGTCGCCGAGCTCGGCCGCCGGGAAGCCCGGCAGTTCCGGCGGAAGGCCGATCGACGGCAGGAGATGCACGGCAAGCCACCCGGCCGCACCCCAGAGCGCCCCGTTTGCGATCGTTATGGCGTGACCGGAAACCAGGCTCACGCCCGCAAGCAGGAGACCAAAACCAGCGCCTGTCACCAGATTGGCAAGCAGCGTGCCGGAAAAGCGGCTCATGCCGAACATGATGCCGCCCTCTTCATGCGCGCCGTCATGGGCGTAAGCCGCAGTCACGGGCGAAAGATAGGACGCGATTTCGGCGATAGCGGAACCGATCCCGAGGGCGGAATGCTCGTGACTTTCGGCCCCTTGCGATGCAGGAGCCGTTTCGTTTGCAGCCGGCGCTTCGTCGCCTTCATATTGCTCCGCGTGGAGAATGAGCGGAACGACTCGGGCTTCCTGGGCGGCTGTCATCAGCACGCCCGAGAACAGCCCGGCCACCAGAGCGGCCAGGAGATATCTGACGATCATTTTTGCAACTCCTCAGTGGCAGGGAAAGCCGTAGGAGTGACGCGTGTCGTGCGCCGTGTCGTGCAGCACGGCCGAATTGGCAAGACCCGCGCCGAAGACGAGAAAGCCGCCGATCAGAAGCGCCGCAAGGCCTGCAAGCAGACGATCGCTATAGGAAAGGGAAACAGAAGAAACGGTAGACGCAGCCATAACAACCTCCGTGCTGGCAACGGGGAAAATCCCCAGGTCGGGCACCATGCCCCTCATTGGCTGGCAGGTCTCCTGGCTCGCAGCGTCAGGCGCTCTTCGCGCCGGCGGGAACTCCTCGCCTTCCCAGGTTTTCCGGCATCATGAAAGGGCGGACGATTCGTAGACATAGAGGCGTCCAGCCCTGGTTGATCATGATGCCACCCAGTGGCTTTTCCGTCTTCCGGCCCCGCTTCTCCGACAGCCCGATGCCGCGAATGAAGCAAAAGCGCGAAAAGCCGGATGGAAATCCCTCGCCACTCTACAGTCGCGGGGTCGGCCGTGATTGGAATGCCCTGCTTGGGTCCACTCCGTCACGTTCCCATTTACTCGCCGCTCCGTTTCCGGACCGGCGAACCATCCAATAGCGGGATGATTATGCCTGCAGGCCGCGGAAGTCAATCGACACGCTGCGCCATGCACTGTGCTGAAACCGGCTCCGGCGGGCGGCCGAGGCCGACGCGCCGGACCGCGTCAATATCCCGGAATGATCACCACGCCGCGCCCGTAATAGGGGTCGTCATAGTAGGGATCGTCGTAATAATACCGGTCTACCGGACCTTCCAGAACATAACCGTCCTCATAGGCAGGCTCGCGGTAGCGGCGCGCGCGCGTCATGTCGACCACGCTGCCGCCGCGGCGCGCCTGGGCGAACTGGCCCGCCTCGCGAAGCGAGCGGAACTGCCGCCGCGTCAGATAGCCGTCTCCGCGATATCCGTTCGAGCGCTGCCAGCCGGCGATCGCGTCGCGCGTGCGGGGGCCGAAAACGCCGTCCACCCCATAGGTGTCGAAGCCGAGAAGCGTCAGCCAGCGCTGGACCTGAACATGCTGGCGCGGCGTCAGATAGGATTCGCGGGTATCGATGACCGTCTCGGCCATCTCGCGCTGGCGGGACGGTGCACTGGCGACCGATCCCGTTTCGCTGTCCGCAGGACGGTTGGCGCCATCGTCTTTCTTCTGCCGATCGAGAGCCGCGAGACGACGCTCCGCTTCGCTGACGAAGCGCCCGTTCGGATACGAGCGAAGATAGTCCTCGAATGCTGCCGGCTTGCCGTCCAGCACCGCCTTTTCCCAGCGCTCGTTCTCCGCCTTCTCGCGGCGCGCGGCCTCCGCTCTTTCAGCGGTGATCTTTGCCCGGTCATCGCCGGCCGTCGCATCGGTCTCGGCCTTGTCGGCAGCCGCCTGCCCGGCCTTTTCGCGCTCCTGCGCGGCTTGCGCCTCGCGTTCGGCCGCCGCGCGCTCGGAAGCTTTTGCTTCCCACTCGATTCTCGCCTTTTCCGCCGCGGCCTGACGTTCGGCTTCCGCCCGTTGCGCGGCAGCTGCCTTCTCGGCTTCCATGCGCCTTGCCTCTGCGGCGGCTCTTTCCGCTTCCTGCCGCTTGGCTTCTTGCGCCTCCTGTTCGGCGCGCGCCTTTTCGGCTGCGGCCTGCTCGGCTTTTGCTTTCTCGGCGGCCTCGCGCTCGGCTCTCGCCTTTTCGGCTGCGGCAAGCCTCTCGGCCTCCGCCATGCGGGCGGCCTCGGCCTTTTGCGCTTCTATCCGCCGGGCTTCGGCCTCAGCCCGCGCTTTCTCTGCCGCGGCCTGTTCGGCCTTCGCCTTCTCGGCAGCTTCGCGCTCTACTCTGGCCTTTTCGGCTGCGGCAAGCCTTTCAGCCTCCGCCTTGCGGGCGGCCTCTGCCCTTTCCGCTTCGGCCCGCCTGGCCTCGGCGTCAGCCTTCGCCTTCTCGGCGGCGGCCTGTTCGGCCCTTGCCCGCTCCTCGGCGGCATTTCTCTCCACCGCCGCCTTGTCCTCAGCCGCATTTCCGGGCGCTGCAGGCGTTTCCGCCGCCGCCTTTTCGTTCTTTGCCTTTTCCGCTGCCTTCAGCTCGGCAAGCCGCAACCGCGCCATGGAGGCGAATGTGCCGTTCGGATAGTCCTTGAGATAGCTCTCATAGGCCGCGATGTCGGTTCCGGCGGAAACCTTCTGCCACAGGGAAAACTCGTCCTCCCATTTCTTGCTGGCGCTTCCCGGCTGCTTGCCGACGACCGTCTCCGCCGAGAATGCCACGGAAGCACCGGCGAGCGACAGCCCGACAAGACCAGCGAACCCAATCTTTGCAAGATGTCCAGGACGCATCTTAATTCCTCAAATCCCAATGACCGGCCGAACGCCGGGTGTTAACAAATCCTTGCCACCGGATTCTGGCGCAACTTTGATGGTTGCGGAACAACGCATTGCAGCCGCATTCCGGGCAATCATCATATAGACGTTCGGAAAACCGAGTTTAATCGCCGCCCGGCTTCATCAATCGATCGAGCCATGACGGATCGAGGACCGCCTCCAGTTCATCCGCAACGCCGTCGAGAGCGTCCTCCACACTTTGGCGATAGTCGAAACCGCCGCCGGAAAGACCGAAGCCGGCAAGCAGGCGGGCACGGTACCGGTCGCTGCCGAGGATACCGTGCAGATAGGTTCCCGATACACGGCCGTCCGGAGAAACGGCGCCGTCCGCCCGTCCGTCGATCACTGCCACCGGGCGGCCGCAGTCCGGCCCCTGAGTACGGCCGAGGTGGATTTCATATCCATGAAGCGGCACATCGTATTCGGCCGACCATGCGCGGGTGTTGCGCACCGTCTTCTCCGGAGCCATTTCCGTCTCGACGTCGAGCAGACCCAGTCCCTCCACCTCGCGATCGCCGCCCTCGATGCCGAGCGGATCGGTGACGCGGCGTCCCAGCATCTGATAGCCGCCGCAGATGCCAAGCACATGGCCGCCGCGCCTGAGATGCGATTGGAGGTCCCTGTCCCAGCCCTCTGCGCGAAAATCCTTAAGGTCGGAGATCGTGGACTTCGAGCCCGGCAGAACGACAAGCCCGGCATCCTCCGGCAGGCGTTCACCCGGCCTTACGAAGACGAGGGTAATATCCGGCTCGGCCCCGAGCGGATCGAGATCGTCGAAATTCGCGATGCGCGGGAGCACCGGCACGACCACCTTGAGCGCTCCGCCGCCACCCCTCGCAAGCCGCTCGAGCACCACGGAATCCTCGGCCGGCAGCCGTCCCGCCTGTTTCAGCCAGGGCACGACGCCGAAACAGGGCCAGCCGGTAAAACGGCCGATTTCGCGGATACCGTCATCGAAGAGCGATACGTCGCCACGGAACTTGTTGATGAGATAGCCCGAGACCATGCGCCGGTCTTCCTCCGACAGGATGGCATGCGTGCCGACCAGCGAGGCGATGACGCCGCCGCGGTCGATGTCGCCGACGAGGACCACCGGAACCCCGGCCCGCGTGGCAAACCCCATATTGGCGATGTCGCCTGCCCTCAGATTGATCTCTGCCGGCGATCCGGCGCCTTCGACGATCACCAGATCGGCTCCCGACGATATCGCCTCGAAGCTTTCCATCACCGCGCCGAGCAGCTTCGGCTTCAGCGCCTGATAGTCCCGCCCCTTCGCCTGCCCGAACACCCTGCCCTGCACGATGATCTGGCTTCCGGTTTCCGACTGCGGCTTCAAAAGCACCGGGTTCATGTGCACGGAAGACGGGACGCGGGCGGCGAGCGACTGCAGCCACTGCGCGCGGCCGATCTCGCCGCCGTCGTCCGACACCGCCGCATTGTTCGACATGTTCTGCGGCTTGAACGGCCGCACCTTGAGCCCCCTGTTGGAGGCGATCCGGCACAGGCCTGCGACCAATACCGTTTTTCCGACATCGGAGCCGGTCCCCTGAAGCATGATCTTTCTCATCATGCCGGCTTTGTAGCATTCCCCATCTTCGCCGCAAAGCCTTCAATTCGCCGCAATTTCGCCGCGAAGGCGGCTGCCGGATGAAGCGCTTTTGCAACAGAATCGACGGCATCGGGAATCGCTTTGGTGCGCTATCCTTTTTGCGACATGCAGTGCCGGGAACGATCGTGTCCCGGTCTCTGGGCGAGCCTATATGCCGCCTGAGAAATTACGGGGCCGCGAGAGACCTCGGCCCAAGGTCAAAGGAAACACCATGCTGTTCATCTTCAGCAAGCCGAACTTCGTACAGATCGCGTGGAACGGGAAGGCTCCCGGAACGCAGTCGCGCATCCGCAACACCGTCATGGACGTCCCTTTCGGCCCGTTGAGCGTCGTGCGCACCCGCAACATAGGATGAGCCGGAGTCGTTCTTCATCGGGCGTGAACTAGGTCCGCGAGAGAACAATCGCTTCGCCTCCTCGCCGAAATACGAAAGCCGCGCTTCCCATGGAAGATCGCGGCTTTTTCGTTTCCTGCACAGAGGAAGAAGGTGCTCCGGTACGCAATACCTTTTCCGGAGCGGGCGGCGGTATCGTCCCCCGCCGTGACAAGACAATTAGACGGACATCGTTACCGGACCGTTAGCAAGACCTTAAGCAATGATGAATTGTCCAATTTTATCAGGAGAGCGGAGCGCGACATCCCTTCCGCTTCGCTCGACAGGTTGATTTCCGGCCTGGAACCCTTACGCTGGCGGAAAACGCGGAAGCGTGGCGTTGGCGGACGCCGCACCAGGAAAAGCGCGGGCGCGCCGAAGCCCTGATACTGTACTCGGCAGCCTTATTCCGACCGGTGCCGTAGCGGGAAAGGAGAGACGATCGCATGAAGATGCCGCTTGCTTGGATTTTCATGGCTGCGGGCTTCTTCACGGGCGGCGGTTCGGCCGAAGCCGCCGATTGCGGCAGCGTTTCGATCGCGGAAATGAACTGGGGCTCGGCCGGCGTCGCAGCCCATGTCGACAAGCTCATCCTCGAAAAGGGTTTCGGCTGCACGGTCACGCTCGTGCCCGGCGATACGATCCCGACCTTCACGTCGATGAATGAAAAAGGCGAACCCGACGTCGCCCCCGAACTTTGGGTCAATTCGGTCACGGCGGCGCTCGACGCCGCGATTGCGGAAAAACGGCTTATCGAGCTTGCGCCCATCCTTTCTGAAGGAGGTGTCGAAGGCTGGTGGATTCCCAAATTCGTCTATGACCGCAACCGCAACATCAGAACGGTCGAGGATGCGCTGAAGCATCCCGAACTTTTCCCCGCGCCCGACGGCTCGTCGAAAGGAGCGGTCCACAACTGTCCGGCCGGCTGGAGCTGTCAGGTCTCCACTGAAAACCTCTTCCGTGCCGTCGGCGCGCAGAACGCCGGTTTCGAGCTTGTCGGCGCCGCAACGGCAGCGCAACTCGACGCCTCGATAGCCCGGGCCTTCGAAACGGAGACCGGGTGGCTCGGCTACTACTGGGCGCCGACCGCGATCCTCGGAAAATACGACATGGTGAAGCTGAGCTTCGGCGTCGAGCACGACAAGGCCGAATGGGATTCCTGTACTGCAGTCGCAGACTGCCCGGCGCCCAAGGTCAATTCCTATCCGACCTCCGACGCCTATACGGTCGTGACGAAGGCATTCGCCGAAAAAGCCGCACCGGCGATGAACTATATGCGAGCGCGGCAATGGACGAATGCTACGATAGGCAAGGTCCTTGCCTGGATGGACGAGAACAAGGCGGGCAACGAGGAAGGCGCCAAACATTTCCTGCGGGAATATCCCGATACATGGATGGTCTGGGTCGGGCCGGATGTCGCGGCCAAGGTGGAAGCGGCGGTGAAATGACCGAACACGCCGGGAAAAATTCCGCAGGTCGCAAACAGTACGATACCATCCTTCCGATCATGCGACAGAAATCATCTGCCGGAAGAAGATAAGAAGAACCACGGCCTGGATTGTCTTAAGGCAATCCTGCAAACTTGGGGTCCAACGGGCTGAAAACGCCCGAAAAAGAAAGGGGAAATGGGTGTCACATTTCGAACCGAGCCGAAAGGCGCTCCCGCCAATCACTCCCGGCGGCTGCATATGTCCGCACGACCGGATGCCGCGACAGGACCGGGAGGCGGTACATGGCTAGCCACGCGATCGAAGTCCGCAACCTCTACAAGATCTTCGGTCCGCGCGGTGCCGACTATGTCGAAGCCGTCCGGAACGGAATGGGAAAGGCGGAACTCAACCAGGAGCACGGACACGTGCTCGGCCTGCAGGACATCAACATTTCCATGCCGGCCGGCTGTGTCACGGTCGTCATGGGCCTTTCGGGATCGGGCAAATCCACGCTCATCCGCCACATCAACCGCCTCATCGATCCGACGGCCGGCGAAGTGCTCTATGACGGCGTCGACGTCTGCAAGATGAACGACAGGGACCTGCGCGAATTCCGCCGCCACAAGACGGCGATGGTCTTTCAGAAATTCGCGCTGCTGCCGCATCGCACGGTGGTGGAGAACACGGTCTACGGGCTGGAGATCCAGGGCGTTCCTGCCGCCGAAAGCCGCAAGCGCGCGGAAGGATGGATCGCGCGCGTGGGGCTTTCCGGTTTCGAGAACCATTACCCGAACCAGCTTTCCGGCGGCATGCAGCAGCGTGTCGGCCTTGCCCGGGCGCTGACCAACGATGCCGACATCCTGCTGATGGACGAAGCCTATTCGGCGCTCGATCCGCTGATCCGCGTGGACATGCAGACGGTGCTCCTCGACCTGCAGAAGGAATTGAAGAAGACGGTCGTCTTCATCACGCACGATCTCGACGAGGCGCTTCGTCTCGGCGACAAGATCGCCATACTGCGCGATGGGCGCGTCGTGCAGCAGGGGACCGGCCAGGAGATCGTCCTGAAGCCTGCCGACGATTACATCACCGCCTTTGTCAAGGAGGTGAACCGCGGACGGGTGATCAATGTCGAGACGATCATGTCGCCGCTTTCCGGCGGTCCGGAAAGCCTAACCGTCGTGAAGGGAACCGTACTCGAAGAGGCCGCGCGCCTGATGACTTCGGCAAACCAGACGAGCGCCCAGGTTGTAGACGCCACAGGCAAGCCTATCGGGTCGATCAATCTGGAAGCGATCATAGCCTCGATGGTGACGCCCACGAGCCATGAGAATCGAGCCGCCGCCTGAAAAGATCCGGCGGTTTTTAACCTTCGGAAAGAAAACGAGATATTGGAAACGAAGGGCGCCGAAAAGCGCCCTTTGTTTTCCGCGTTTTGTCATCGTTCCTTCATGAATGTTGCCCATCCGCAACATATGAAATTTTAGTCATATAGCCAACCCACGCCTTAGACTTGTGAACCACCCCCTGCTGTGATCAACTCGAATTGGGATTCTCGGGGAATGTTCGCACTTGGTTACCCACGACGGGTACCGAGGCATCCATATGCGTGAGGGGCGTTATGGTTTGGCATCTCAATGATCCGAAATCGACTCGCAGTGCGTCTATTTCCAGGCGCGGTTATCTTCCCGATCTCTTTTCTCGCCGCCGCCTGGCATTTCTCGCCTCGACGGCGATCGGGCTGACGTTCAGCGCGCCGGCCTTTGCCGCCTGCGTCTTCACGCCGACCGCAGGCGACGACGCCCATGTCTGCGACAGCGGCACGTCCCCGAGCCTTACCGATACGGGAGGAAACAACTCCCTCCAGCTTCCCGAGGGCGGCACCGGAACGATCAGCGGCAATGTGGTCTTCGGTCCCGGTGCCGACAGCATCGAGATCAACAGCGGCACCATCACCGGAAACGTCCAGCAGGGCAGCGGCACGGACGACTTCCGGATGACCGGCGGAGAAGTCGGGTCGCTGAACCAGGGCGACAATCTCGACACCTTCTTCATGTCCGGCGGGCGCATCATCGACGCCTTCGACGACGGCGACAGCGCCGTGATGACCGGCGGCCGCATCGGCCGCGTCAACATGAAGCTGGACGACAATCTCTTCGACATGTCCGGCGGAACGATCGACCGCAATCTGGTCACCGGCTTCGGCAACGACACAATCATCCTCTCCGGCGGCACGATCGGCGGCAATATCAGCGTCAGCGGCGGCACCGACAGCGTGACCGTGACCGGCGGGACGGTCGGCGGCGAAGTGCGCATGAGCGTCGGCACCGACACCTTCACCTGGGATGGCGGCGGCATCATCTATGGATTGATCGACCTTGGCGGCGACAATGACACGGCGTCCCTCAGCAATCTGACCGACGCCAATATCGGCGCCACACCGCAGATCACCGGCGGGCTCGGCACGGACGCCCTCACCTTCGACAATGTGAAGACGGGAGACGTCGCCCGCTTCGACAGCTGGGAGACGATCGATCTCACCAACGACACCCAGCTCGTATTCGACGAGACGCTGACGCTTGGCGACAGCGGGACCGGAACGGGAGCGCTCTCCGTCGACGCGGCCAGCACCATCTATGGCGGCGGCGCGAATGGCGGGATTGCCGCCTTCACGGCCGGGCAAATGGTGGAGGTCCTCAATGCCGGCCGCATCGACCTGACCAATGGCGGCGACAGCACGTCCGACACGTTCACGATCGGCGGCAACTATGTCGGCGATGGCGGGCAGGTCTTCCTCAATACGGTGCTCGGCGACGACTCCTCGGCATCCGACAGGCTGATCGTGGAGGGCGATGCGTCCGGCACCAGCGGCCTGAACATTCTCAACGCCGGTGGCGCAGGCGACGCCACCACCCAAGACGGCATCATGGTGGTGGAAGTCGACGGCACCAGCGCCAGCGGCGCTTTCGGCCTCAACGGACGCGTCGCGGCCGGCGCCTACGAATACTATCTCTTCAAGGGCGGCGTTTCCGCCGATACGGAAGACAACTGGTATCTGCGCTCGACCATCGTCACCCCTCCGGCCGCCCCGCCGCCGGAACCGGCGCCGGCTCCCGATCCGGTAGAGCCGGTGGCAGAAGAACCCGTGCCGGAAGAGCCCGAGGTCGTGCCGCCTCCGCCGCCTTCCGAGCTGCCGAGCACGCCGCTGCCTTCGGAGGGAACTCCGACGACGGAGCCTGCAGACCCCACGCCTCCTGTGGAGGTGACCGATCCGGAGCCTGAACCGCCGCCTCCGCCCCCTGCGGCCGAACCGGCCGATCCGCCGGCGCCGCCACCCGCTCCTCCGACGGCGCCCGCTCCGGTACCGACCCCGACGGCCACACCGCCTACGCCAGGGGCAACTCCGATCATCGCCGAGGTCGTGCCCCTCTATCGCCTCGAAGTGGCGACCTACGCCACCGTTCCTCCGGTCGCGCAATATCTTGCGCTCTCCAGCCTCGGCACGTTCCATGAACGTCGCGGCGAGCAGGTGCTGCTCAACGGCGCCGGGATGCTGCCCACCACTTGGGGACGCGTCTTCGGCCAGGATATCGAAATGAAATGGGACGGCACGGTCGATCCCGGTTTCGACGGCAACGTCTTCGGCTTCCAGGCCGGCCAGGACATCTTCGGCTGGGGCACGGAAGGCGGCCACCAGGACCGTGTCGGCCTCTTCGTCAGCCATGCGCGCGCAAGCGGCGACGTGACCGGACAGGCACTCGGCTGGAACGACGTGGAGACCGGCGACATCGACGTCAATGCGACGAGCTTCGGCGGCTACTGGACCCACATCGGTCCGGGCAACTGGTATGTCGATGCGGTCCTGATGGGCACCTGGTTCAGCGGCGATGCGACATCCGCCGCCGGAGCCGGAATCGATATCGACGGGTCCGGCGTGACGGCCTCGCTCGAAGGCGGCTATCCGATCGTTCTGTCGGATACATGGACGCTGGAGCCGCAAGCCCAGATCATCTGGCAGCACCTGTCGCTCGACGACGCCGCCGATGCGTTCTCGGACGTCAATTTCAACTCCGACAACATCGTCACCGGCCGCGTGGGTGCCCGCCTGCAGGGCGAATTCCTGGCCGGAACGACAACGCTGCAGCCGTATCTGAAGGCGAACATCTGGCACAGCTTCGATTCGGACCAGAGTATCAATTTCGGCGGCGATGCGATCGTGACCGAGATCGGCGGGACGTCTCTGGAGGTCGGCGGCGGCATCGTCGCCAAGATCACCGAATCCGCCAGCCTCTTTGCCACGGCCGATTACACCACCAATCTCGGTGGGCGGAAGACGCATGTGCTCGAAGGCAATATCGGTCTCAGCATCAAATGGTAGGAGCTTGAAAACCCGGGAAAACGATCCCTGACATAGCGACAGATGGGGCGAAAGATGTTGAAGCCGGTTGCACGGGGCAAGCGATCACTTCGGCAGGCGCGAGCGACCTTCCCGCCTGCTTTCTTCAGCCACCATCTGTCGGTCTTCTGTTTATGGTTACTGTTTTCCTTATTTCCTGCAGCCGCTGAGGCCGCAAGCTGCTCCGAACTGATGAACCAGATGCGCTCGGTCGGACGCGAGGTCGGCGAGCGGTCGGGGCCGGAAGTACAGCAACTGCAAAGGCAGCTCGCGGCCATCCGGCGAAGTGAGCAACAGCGCCAGTGCACATCGCGCAAATCGACGGGCGGACTTTTCGACCCCTGCCGCGATCTTGCGAGCAGACGATCGGCCGTGCAGCGCCAGCTCGACCAGGCCGGCCAGACCTCCCGCGGGCGCCTCGGCATGCTGAAGGCGCGGCTCGACGCACAGGGCTGCACAAGGACCACGACGAAGGCTGTGGCCGAACGGGCCGAGCGCCGCAAAGAACCGAAACGTCCAGGCTTTGGAAGGAATACGCTGCTTTACTGCGTAAGACTTGCCGACGGCTATTACTTCCCCGCACCGAACTCGCAATTCGTTGGAATGGATTTCGCCGACAGCGCCCTCGAGCGCTGCCGCTTCATATGCGATACGCAGGATGTGGCGCTTTTCAAGCGCGAGGACATATCGAGCGAGAGCGAAGAGATGGTTTCCATCGACGGCGAGCGCTCCTACGGCGATCTTCCCTCCGCATTCAGATATCGCGAACAAGCGGACTTCAAGGCCTGCAATTTTCGCAAATATGCCTATCGCATCCATGACATGCAGATGAGCGCCGATGCCCTGGACAATCTGAAAGGACTGAAGATTCCGCTGCCTATGGCGCAACCGCTTTCGCCGGAAGACAGAAGGATGCTGTCGAAAAAGACCGTCGCCGAAAGCCGGAATGCCTCGGCTCAGGTAAAGACCAAGGTTCGCGTCGTGCTTCCCGACCCTGTCTATCACGAACCGGTCTATCAGGAGTGAGGACGATAACGCCCCGCATCCTCCACGCGGGCGTAAAGCGGTTGCAATCACATAAAGATATCCTTATGTGTGGTCGCAACCTCATACAGCCGGGAAAAGCCGATGTCCGAAGCGACCAACCCACTCTCTGCCCTTCTCGCGGAAAAGCCGTTCCTGCTCGCCGACGGCGCGACCGGAACGTCGCTTTTCGCCATGGGGCTGGAGGCCGGCGAGGCGCCCGAACTCTGGAACGAGGCGAAACCGGAAAACATCACCAAGCTTCATCAGGATTTCGTCGACGCCGGCGCGGACATCATCCTGACGAACACCTTCGGCGGTACGCGCCACCGGCTGAAACTGCACCATGCCCAGGACCGCGTCTTCGAACTGAACCGGAAGGCGGCCGAAATCGCCCGTACCGTCGCCGACAAGGCTCCGCGCAAGGTCATCGTCGCCGGTTCCGTCGGTCCGACCGGCGAACTGCTGGTGCCGCTCGGCGCGCTCACCTATGACGATGCCGTTGCCGCCTTTGCCGAGCAGATCGAAGGCTTGAAGGCCGGAGGCGCGGATGTCGCCTGGATCGAAACCATGTCCTCGCCCGAGGAAATCCGCGCCGCCGCCGAGGCAGCGGTCAAGGTCGGGCTGCCCTTCGTCTATACCGGCTCCTTCGATACCGCCGGCAAGACGATGATGGGCCTGCATCCGAAGGACATCCACGGTGTCGCAAGCGATATCGGTCCGGGACCCGTCGCCGTCGGCGCCAATTGCGGCGTGGGCGCTTCGGATATCCTGTCCTCGCTTCTCGATATGACCGGTGCCGATCCCTCCGCGACGATCGTCGTGAAGGGCAATTGCGGCATCCCGGAATATCGCGGCGCCGAAATCCACTATTCCGGCACCCCGCCGCTGATGGCCGATTATGCGAGGCTGGCCCGCGATGCCGGCGCGCGCATCATCGGCGGCTGCTGCGGGACATCCTGCGAGCATCTGGCCGCGATGCGGAAGGCGCTGGATGCGCACGAACCGGGCGAGCGCCCGACGCTCGACGTCATCGTCGAGCGTATCGGCCCGCTGCGCAACAAGACCGCCAACGAAGGCCCTTCCGCTCCGGCGCGCGAGCGCGGCCGGCGCCGCAGCTAATCATCGATCACGCGGCATCGTTCTTCAGCTGTCGCTTGCGTTCGTCAGCCTCAGGATGGAAGACGTGCCGGCATTCGGACCTTCCGAAACGGCATAGACCGCACCGTCGGGACCGACCTTGACGTCGCGGATGCGCATGTCCAGCGGAACCCGCTCCTCCGCCCGAACGCGGTCGCCGTCGAGATGGACGACCACGAGACCGGTCGAGACGAGGCCGCCGATCAGGAATGCGCCGTTCCATTCGGGAAATTCAGCCCCGTCGTAATAGGCCATCCCGGAAGGGCCGATGACCGGATCCCAGTAGTAGACGGGCTGCTCCATTCCGTCCTGCGCCGTGACGCCGTCGCCGACCGCGTTGCCGCTGTATTCGACGCCATAGGTGATAACGGGCCAGCCGTAATTCAGCCCCGCCTCCGGCCTGTTGAGCTCGTCGCCGCCGCGCGGGCCGTGCTCCACGGTCCACAGCCGTCCCTGACCATCCAGGGCCGCGGACTGGATGTTGCGGTGCCCGTAGGACCAGATTTCGGGCAATGCGCCATCCCGGCCGGCGAAGGGATTGTCGGAGAGAGCCTTGCCGCTCGTATCGATCCGGAAGACCTTTCCGAGGCCGCTGGAGAGATCCTGCGCCTGGACGCGCGGCCGGCGGTCGGAGCGCTCCCCGACGGTCACGAAGAGTTCGCCGCCCGGACCGAAGACGAGCCGCGAGCCGAAATGGGCACTCCCGTCGTAGGTCGGCATCTGCCGAAAGATCACGGTCACGTCCTCCAGCGCGCCGCCGCCCTGCTCGTCCTGCACGAGCCTTGCGGATGCAACCGAGGTGCCGTTTCCGCCATCACGGGGCTCGGAGAAGGAAAAGAAGATGCGGCCCGAACTCTCGAAATCGGGTGCAAGCGCGATATCGAGAAGCCCGCCCTGCCCTTGGGAAGCAACCTCCGGCACGCCCGCGATCTCGGGTCCAGCTTGCCCTTCGGATATGATGTGCATCGCGCCTTCCTTGGCGGAAACGAGCATCCGGCCATCGGGCAGGAACTCCATCGACCAGAGCCGGGGCAGGCCTTCCGCTATCGTTTCCGTCGCCACCTGGGGCATTTCATCCGGCTGCGGAGCGCGGGTCTGGCCGGCGAAGGCCGGCTGTTGATCGGGCGCATTCGGCTCCTCCGTCTCCACCGGTGCGCCCGTGGCGGTCCTTTCTTCGCCGGATGCCGGCGCCTGGCCTTCGGCTTGTTCGGACGGCGAGGTTTCCTCGCCTGATTGGGAGAAAGCCGGCGCGGCGGCAAGCGCGACCGAAAGGACGGTTCCGGAAAGAAGCAGAGAAAGCCGGGTCATATGTACTCCCTTGGTATGGATTGGCTTCGGGACGAAACGACTCGTCTTCGCACGCCGATCCGCCGCATGGCGGCATATACCCTTCACATCTAAGGTCGCCCGCATGAAATTGGTTGCACGGTACCGTTCAATATTAATTTATCCGATTTTATTTGCGTTCCGGCACGAACCCTCCCGTAGCTCCGGGAACCGGCGCCACGCTTCCAGCTCCGCATGGTCGCCAGCGCAAGCTTGCGGCAGGGTCCGCCCGTTATCCGCACCCAAAGACAATGGAGGGAGCACATCATGAGCGCGGAAGTGACCGCTTTTCCGGACCGCGAAACGATTGCGGAGAAATTGGCGGTACTTGCGGAGACCGACAAGGGATTCCTCGGCTTGCTGATGGAAAACCCGCAACAGGACGAAAACCTGCTGGAAGGTCTCGACCTCCATCTCAATCGCGCCGCGCAGACATCCTTCCTGAATTCCCTGAAGCTGGAAAAGCTCGGCGAATGGCTCGGCAACAACGCGCCCGCGCGGCTGCAGATCCGCCTGATGGAGGCTGCCCGCTCCAGCCAGCATGCCGCCTATCAGGCATTTCGTACCGGTCTCGTTCGCTCCGGCGGACTGGAACGGGCCTATCCTAAGGCCTGATCAACGAAGTGCTGCCATGTGGAAGCGAAGCTGGTCCTGCGAGTAGCGGTATTGCCGGCCGACCGGACAGGCATTGCGCGCAAGGCAGCCCTCCTTCAGGCAGCCGCCCCTCCCTCGATCCGTTCTCAAGTGGCGCCGGCAGCCGGTAACATCGAAACCCGCCTCGGAGACGACGGAAACGGGACAGTGGGTCATGCACGGCTTTTCCACGCAGGCGGCACAAGGATGCGCCCCGTCCGGCTTCGGCGACCGCGGCAGCGCCTCGTCGAAACCCAAAGCGGCGCGATAGCCATGCCAGAGGCCGTATTGCGGATGGATGAGAATGCCGAGCGGTGAGGCCTTCAGTCCCTCCGCCCGCATTGCCCATTGCTGAAAGGGCTGCCATGGCGGGTCGGATGGAAACCATGCCGTCGCAGACGCGGTTTGCGCCGCCACGCCGACCACGGCCTTGGACCAGGCGTCGAGCGGATGAGGGCCGCCGTCGTCCTGCTGATTTCGCTGCCATGTGCGGAATGCGGGCCAGATCGAGCCGCCTATATTGCCGACAAGCACGAGGCTTGCGGCAGGACGGCCGTCTTTCAGAGGCGGCGCCTGCTCCCTTTCCTCGAAATTCACCACGCCGCGCAAAAAAAGACCGTGCGGTTCCAGAACCGCACGGATCGTTTCAAGCTGTCGGCCTTGACCGGTCATTTCGGTTTCGACCCCTGCGACTCGTAATGCGGACGCCAGACCTCCTTCTGGATCATGTCCGCGACACGTGCCGCTCCGCCTTGCTCCCTGGCGCGCTCGGGAACCTTTCAGGTGAAGGCGTCCGGCATCGAATCCTTGCGCTTTGCGATGAATTCGAGAAGAGCCTCGTCGTGAGCGGGATCGAGATAAGGCGCCTCGTAGTGCTCCAGCCAGCTTCTGGCAAGCGCATTGGCGCGCTCTTCGATCCGCTTCTGGCCTTCGATTTCCCATTGCTCGAAGGAATTGTTGTCGGCAAGCGGCGAACGGTAGAACGCCGACTGGAAGTTCGCCTGCGTATGCGCGCAGCCGAGATAGTGGCTTCCCGGACCGACTTCGCGGATCGCATCCATCGCCTGGCCGTTTTCCGAAAGGTCCACGCCCTCGGCCATCTTCTGCATCATGCCGAGCTGGTCCTGGTCGATCATGAACTTCTCGTAGGACGACACGAGGCCGCCTTCGAGCCAGCCCGCCGCGTGCAGGACGAAATTCGTCCCGGCAAGCAGCGTCATGTTCAGCGTGTTCGCCGATTCGTGGGCGGCCTGCGCATCCGGAACCTTGGAGCCGCAAAGCGATCCGCCGGTGCGGAACGGCAGCCCGAGACGGCGCGCCAACTGCGCCGCGCCGTAGGAAACGAGCGACGGCTCCGGCGTGCCGAAGGTCGGCGCGCCCGACTGCATCGAGATCGAGGCGGCGAAGGTGCCGAAGAGGACCGGAGCACCCTTGCGGATAAGCTGGGTGAAGGCCGCGCCGGCGAGCACTTCGGCAAGGATCTGCGTCAGCGTGCCGGCGACCGTGACCGGGCTCATCGCACCCGACAGGATGAACGGCGAAACGACGCAAGCCTGGTTGTGCCGCGCATAGACCTTGAGCGCCCCCACCATGGTCTCGTCGAAGACCATCGGTGAGTTCGCATTGATGAGGTTCAGCGTCACGGTGTTGTTTTCGACGAAATCGTCGCCGAAGACGAGCTTCGCCATGGCGATCGTGTCTTCAGCCCGCTCCGGTGCCGTTACCGACCCCATGAATGGTTTGTCGGAATATTTCAGATGGCTGTAGACCATATCGAGATGGCGCTTGTTCACCGGAACGTCGACGGGCTCGCAAACCGTGCCGCCCGAGGAATGCATCGACGGCGCCATATAGGCGAGCTTCACGAAATTACGGAAATCCTCGATCGTCGCGTAACGGCGATTGCCGTCGAGGTCGCGCACGAAGGGCGGGCCGTAGACCGGCGCAAAAACGGTCGCCTTGCCGCCGATCTCGGCATTGCGGGCGGAGTTGCGGGCATGCCAGGTGAAATTCGACGGCGCGGACTTCAGAAGCTCGCGGCAGAGCCCCTTCGGGAAATGCACGCGCTCGCCCTTGATCTCGGCGCCCGCCTCTTTCCACAGGCCCAGGGCTTCGGCATCGTCGCGAAACTCTATTCCGATCTCTTCCAGAACGCGGTCGGCATTGCGCTCGATGAGTTGAAGACCTTCTTCGTCGAGGACTTCGTATTCCTTGATCTTGCGCGTGATGTAGGGCAGCGACGGTCCCGGGCCACCGCCTGAACGCGAGGCGCGCCTTGCGGCGGCGCCGCGTCCTTCGCTGCGGGAGCGGCGGCCACCGCCACCTTCCACCTGTTCGACTGCTGCGTCACTCATGATCTCGTTTCCTCACTCTAGCGGGCGCCCGCGGGCCTCGTTTATCCTATGCTACCAAGCCGCCCCGGCGGGACGCTTCTTTATGCGCCAAGGCGTGCCGCACGCTGGACATCGGCCGACAGCCTTTGCGCGGCGGCAAGCCTGCGGCAACCTCTGTCCATTCCGCGCATTAGAGGCTATGAAACGGCAGTATCCGACGGGTCGCTTTTCGTCGTATGCGACGTCGTTTTCAATAGCAGATTTTAACGGAAACACAGTTATCACTGGCGGGTGTACGGCGTTCACTGCATCGCCGATGGAGACGAGGAAAAAACATGTCTGACGATGAAATCATTCTTTCGGAGCTTTCGGACGACGAACTCGTCCAGCAGATGCACGACGATCTCTATGACGGACTGAAAGAGGAAATCGAGGAAGCGACCCGGATCCTTCTCGATCGCGGCTGGACCCCTTACGACGTCCTCACCCAAGCCCTCGTCGAAGGCATGCGCATCGTCGGCATCGACTTCCGCGACGGCATCCTCTTCGTTCCCGAAGTCCTGCTCTCGGCCAATGCCATGAAGGCGGGCATGGCAATCCTGCGCCCGCTGCTCGTCGAAACCGGCGCACCGAAGCTTGGAAAGATGGTCATCGGCACCGTCAAGGGCGACATCCACGACATCGGCAAGAATCTCGTCGGCATGATGATGGAAGGCGCCGGCTTCGACGTCGTCGACCTCGGCATCAACAACCCGGTCGAGAACTATCTCGATGCGCTGGAGCGCGAGAAGCCGGACCTGCTCGGCATGTCCGCGCTCTTGACCACCACCATGCCCTATATGAAGGTCGTGATCGACACGTTGAAGGAAAAGGGCCTGCGCGACGACTATGTCGTTCTCGTCGGTGGCGCGCCGCTCAACGAAGAGTTCGGCAAGGCGGTCGGCGCCGATGCCTACTGCCGGGATGCCGCAGTCGCCGTGGAAACGGCCAAGGAATTCATGAAACGCAAGCACAATGCGCTTGCGGGCTGAAAAGCCATGCGATGACGCAAAGGAGGCCGCCTTCGGATTCCGAATGCGGCCTTTTTCTTTAAGTCGAGGTCAGTTCGCCGCGCGCTCTACCGACCGGCCGGCGTCCTGTGTCGCATCGACGGCATTGGCGGTATCCCGGCCCATGCCGCGGATGGTGTTGCCGCAGGCGCTCAACATCACAAGCGCGGTAAAGACGATGCCGATCTTGGTCATGGTCTTCGCAGTGACTATATTTCTTGCTTGCATGGGCGAGGTCCCTCTTGATGGATCAGGTTGACACAGAACTTCGTATCGAAAGTCCCGCCGGTAAACGCGCGAGTGGCAAAAAAGTTCGCGTCATCGCGTGCGGAGCGATTGCACGCGAAATATTAGCGATTTGCAAGATTAATCAGCTCGCCCATATCGATCTCCACTGTCTTCCCGCCATCTGGCATGCGCATCCGGAGCGGATCGCGCCCGGCGTGGAAAAGGCTATCGGCGAAGCCCGGAAGGAAGGCTTCGCGAGGATCTTCGTCGGCTATGCCGACTGCGGCACCGGCGGCCTTCTGGACAAGCTCTGCGAGCGCGAGGGCGTGGAGCGCTTGGCCGGGCCCCATTGCTATTCCTTCTTTTCGGGCAACGAGGCCTTTGGCGCCCGGGAGGATGACGTCACGTCTTTCTTCCTCACCGATTTCCTCGCCCGCCAGTTCCGGGCTTTCGTCATCGAACCTCTCGGCCTCGATCGTCATCCCGAGCTGAAGGACATCTATTTCGGCAACTACGAGAAGCTGGTCTATCTCTCGCAGGTCGAGGACGGAGCGCTGCAGGAAAAAGCCCGCGAAGCCGCTGCCTATCTCGGCCTGGAATATGAATACCGATTTACCGGCTACGGCGACCTTTCCGCCGAATTGACGCAGGTCTGAAACCACCCGCGACAGGCCCTGCAAATCCGATAAAGGAAGCGTTATCCTTCCGTCACGATTTCCGCGCCGTGCATCTTCCTTTTAAGGGGCTGCTAAATCCTTCGCGAAAGACTGCGGGCAAAATCCCGAGCAGGACCGCGTCATGACGCTTTCGCAACATCCCGGCAACTCCACCGTCGCCGTGCTTATCCAGCCTGGCCCCAATCCGGAAATCATCGTCAACGCCCTCAAGACGGACTTCCCGGGCCTCACGGTGATCGAGGAGGAGCCAGAATCGAAGGCCGCCTTCATCCGTCGCCGCGCCAGAAAGCTCGGATGGCCCCAGGCCCTGGGGCAACTCGTCACCATGATGATCTCGAAATTCGGCAAACGCTTCACGCATGCGAGAGCGGCCGAAATCCTGCGCGAACACGACGCCGACACGAAACGGGATGCGACCGTAAAAAGGATCCCGATCGACTCCGCCAACGGCAAGGATTTCCGGCGGATCATAGAAGGTATGCAGCCCGCAGTGCTTCTTCTCGTAAGCTGCCGCATGCTCAAGCCGGAGACATTGAACGCGATCCGCTGCCCGGTCCTCAACCTTCACGCGGGCATCAACCCGCAATATCGCGGCCTTCAGGGCGGGTATTGGTCGCGGGCGATGGACGACGAGGACAATTTCGGTGCCACCGTGCACCTGGTCGATGCGGGCGTCGACACCGGCGGCATTCTCTACCAGCAACGCATGACACCTTCCAGGCGCGACACGATGCACACCTACCCTCTGCTCCAGACCGCCGCGGCGACGGAGATAGTGAAATCGGCGGTGCGCGATGCGCTGGCCGGCGATCTCAGGCCGCTGAAAATCGACGCTCCCTCGCGTCAATGGTATCATCCGCCGATCTGGGTCTGGCTTCGGAACGGAATCTCGCGCGGCATCTGGTAGTTTCCTTTTCCTCCGACTTGCGGACGTCGCTTTTGGGCACGGCGCAGTCGTGGCGAGTAGAGCCAGAGGCAAGGGCAGCAAGCATTGTTTGCGCGAGGAGAATTCGACATGGCAGACCGCATCATCGTCTACTGGCGGGACATCCCGGCCCAGGTCATCATCAAGCAGGGCCGCAAGAACGCCAAGCGGGAGCTGTCGCTACGCTTCACGGAAGCGATCGATATGTGCGCCATGCGCACGGGTGCGGCCGAGACCGACGACTATCTCGCCGAATGGCGCAAGGGCGATCCCGTACCCGTGTCCGACGATCTCGAAGCGGAGGCGGACAAGGCCGCATCCGAACTCGAAGCGGCCTATGACAGGGAACGTCTCGTCGCGCTCGTAAAGGCCGGAGGCCGTGAAAATGGCTGATGTGAAGGAGCGCTCCGGCAATGCCGCACCGGCGGCGAAGGCGGCGACCGGCGCCTATACGCCGGCCGGCGTTTCGCCGAGCCGCCGGGCCCGGCACAAATATACCGTCCGTCTCTGGGCCGTGCGCCATTCGCGCTTCCTCGAATGGTTCTACAACCGTTTTGCCGACGCCTTCCTGCTGCTTCATCCGGTCTGGAAATTCTTCGGCTACAATCGCGTCGAGCGGCCTATCACCTTCGTCGAGCGCCATGTGAAGGGCTTTCTCTTCGACTGTCGCATGTGCGGCCAGTGCGCGCTGTCGTCCACAGGCATGTCCTGCCCGATGAACTGTCCGAAGCAACTGCGCAACGGTCCCTGCGGCGGCGTGCGCGCCAACGGCAATTGCGAGGTGGAGCCGGACATGCCCTGCGTCTGGGTGCAGGCGTGGAAGGGTTCGCAGAACATGGTCGGGGGAAATGCCATCATGAACGTCCAGAAGCCGGTGAACCAGTCGCTGCGCGAAACGTCCTCCTGGCTTCGCGTGACAGCGCAAGCCGCAGCCGCCCGCGAAGCGGCGAAAAAGGACGCCTGATCCATGGCGCATATCGACGAGAACCCGCTCGGCGCCCACCTGCCGCTCGATCCGCTGCCCGGCCACTCTTCGCTGGGGCGCCTCGAACGCGTATTGCGACGCGGCGAATTTGCGGTCACGGCCGAGTTGAATCCGCCGGACAGCGCCAATCCCGAGGACGTCTACGAACGCGCGGCGATCTTCGACGGCTGGGTCGACGGCATCAATGCGGTCGACGCCTCCGGCGCCAACTGCCACATGTCTTCGGTCGGCATCTGCGCATTGCTCACCCGCATGGGCTATGCGCCGATCATGCAGATCGCCTGTCGCGACAAGAACCGCATCGCCATCCAGGGCGACGTTCTAGGTGCCGCGGCGATGGGCGTCGCCAACATCATGTGCCTGACCGGCGACGGGGTGCAGGCGGGCGACCAGCCGGGCGCGAAACCCGTCTTCGATCTCGACTGCATGTCGCTGCTCGAAACCGTCCGCATCATGCGGGACAACTCGAAGTTCCTCTCCGGCCGCAAGCTGACGACGCCGCCGAAGGTTTTTCTGGGTGCCGCGATCAATCCATTCGCGCCGCCTTACGATTTCCGCCCGTTCCGGCTGGGAAAGAAGATCGAGGCCGGCGCCCAGTTCGTCCAGAGCCAGTATTGTTACGACGTGCCGATGTTCCGCGAATACATGAAGAAGGTTCGCGATCTCGGGCTCAACGAGAAATGCTACATCCTCGTCGGCGTCGGGCCGCTCGCCTCGGCAAAGACCGCGCGCTGGATGCGTTCGAACGTTCCGGGCGTCCACATCCCGGACGAGATCATCAAGCGCATCGAGGGGGCCGAGGACCAGAAGAAGGAAGGCAAGCAGCTCTGCATCGATATCATCAACGAGGTGAAGGAGATCGAGGGCGTTTCCGGCATCCATGTGATGGCCTACCGCCAGGAGGAGTATGTTGCGGAGATGGTGCATGAATCCGGCGTCCTGAAGGGCCGCCGACCCTGGAAGCGCGAAGCAAACCCGGTCGATCGGCTGGTGGCCGAGCGCATCGAACAGGTGCGTGAAGGCAAGGAACAGGACCAGCAGGCCATGGCCGGCATCGCCGCGCAGCATCCGCATTGAGAAAGCGGCGAAGCGCCTTGCGCCTCGCCTTGCAACGCCACACGGCGCCCGATAGACAAAAACGGCGCGCCACGACCAGAGGATTTTCAATGACCCGCACCATCGTCGCTTCCGCCACCCGCGAAATCGTCATCGGCTTCGACCAGCCCTTCTGCGTCATCGGCGAACGCATCAACCCGACCGGCCGCAAGAAGCTCGCCGCCGAAATGATCGAGGGCAATTTCGACACGGTGATCAAGGACGCGCTGGAGCAGGTCGCAGCCGGCGCCACCATGCTGGACGTCAATGCGGGCGTCACCTCGGTCAACCCGAACGAGACCGAGCCGGGGCTTCTCGTCCAGACGCTGGAGATCGTGCAGGGGCTGGTCGACGTGCCGCTCTCGATCGACAGCTCGGTCACCGCCGCCATCGAGGCCGGCCTGAAGGTCGCCAAGGGCCGTCCGCTCGTCAATTCCGTCACCGGCGAGGAGGAGAAGCTCGAAGCGATCCTGCCGCTCATCAAGAAATACGACGTTCCGGTCGTCGCCATCTCCAACGACGAGACCGGCATCTCGATGGATCCGGACGTCCGTTTCGCCGTCGCCAAGAAGATCGTCGAGCGCGCGATGGACCACGGCATCAAGCCGCATGACATCGTCGTTGACCCGCTCGTCATGCCGATCGGCGCGCTCGGCGATGCCGGACGGCAGGTCTTCCAGCTTCTCCACCGGCTGCGCAACGAACTGAAGGTCAACACGACCTGCGGCCTCTCCAACATCTCCTTCGGCCTGCCGCATCGCCACGGCATCAATGCGGGCTTCATCCCGATGGTCATCGGCGCCGGCATGACGTCTGCGATCATGAACCCCTGCCGCCCGCAGGAAATGGAGGCCGTACGCGCCGCAAACGTCCTCAACGGCACGGACGCCAATTGCACGACCTGGATCAAGACCTATCGCGACTACAAGCCTGTCGAAGGCGGCGGCCATGTCGCTCCGGCTGCAGCGGCACCCTCCGCCGGCGGCGGACGCCGCGGCGGCCGTGCAGCCCGTGCAGGGGCGGGTGCCGCGAGAGAGTAAGCCCGGCGCCAAAAGTTTTGCATTTGTATATACAAAGGTATAGCATATGCACAGAATCATCGCGGGTTTCGACTGGGATCAGGGCAACTGGCCGAAATGCGCGAAACACGGTGTATCGAAAGAGGAAATCGAAAGTCTCTTTGACGGCGACATTGCAGTCCACACGGATCCGGTCCGGGGCGAAGAGCGGTTGAGGGCGATCGGCCGCACTGCCGGGAAACGCTACGTCTTCGTGGTCTTCACCCTTCGCGAGATCGGAGGACGGAACTTTATAAGACCGATCAGCGCGCGATACATGCACGAACGGGAGATCAGGCGATATGAGCAAGAATGATCTGAAGAAGCTTCCGGCATTCCGCTCCGACGAGGAAGCCGAAAATTTCGTCGAGACCGCAGACTTGTCCGAATATGATCTCTCCGGCTTCAAGCCGACTCGCTTCGAATTCGAAAAGAAATCTGCCCAGTTGAACATGCGCCTGCCCGAGAATCTCCTGCGTGCCATAAAGCAGAAGGCGAAGGAACGAGGAATTCCCTATACGCGCTTCATTCGCGAAGCCCTCGAGCGAACCGTCTCCAAATAGCATCCCTCAGCACCAGCGCTTGCCGGAACACTCCATATGAACTCCGATCCCCTCGTCCTTTTCATGCCCTCCGGCAAGCGCGGCCGTTTCCCTGTCGGAACGCCCGTGCTAGAAGCCGCACGCCAGCTCGGCGTCTATGTCGAAAGCGTCTGCGGCGGGCGGGCGACCTGCGGGCGCTGTCAGGTTTCGGTGCAGGAAGGCAGTTTCGCCAAGCACAAGATCGTCTCCTCGCTCGACCACATCTCGCAGAAGGGGCCGAAGGAGGATCGCTACGAAGCCGTGCGCGGGCTGCCGGAAGGCCGGCGCCTTTCCTGCTCCTCGCAGATCCTCGGCGATCTCGTCATCGACGTTCCGCAGGATACCGTGGTCAACGCCCAGGTCGTGCGCAAGGCCGCGACCGACCGCGTGATCGAGCGCAATGCCGCCGTGCAGCTCTGCTATGTCGAGGTGGACGAGCCGGACATGCACAAACCCCTCGGCGATCTCGACCGGCTGAAGGCGGTGCTGGAGAAGGACTGGGGCTGGAAGGACCTGCTCGTCGCCTCGCATGTCGTCCCGCAGGTGCAATCGGCCCTGCGCAAGGGCAACTGGGGCGTGACGGCGGCGATCCATCGCGATATGGATTCCTCGCGCCCCTTCATCGTCGGCCTCTGGCCGGGCCTCAAGAACGAGGCCTACGGGATCGCCTGCGATATCGGGTCGACGACGATCGCCATGCATCTCGTCTCGTTGCTCTCCGGCCGCATCGTCGGTTCCTCGGGTACGTCGAACCCGCAGATCCGCTTCGGCGAGGACCTGATGAGCCGCGTTTCCTATGTGATGATGAATCCGGACGGACGCGAAGCCATGACGAAGGCCGTGCGCCAGGCGATCAACGAGCTGATCGGCAAGGTCTGCGCCGAAGGCGGTATCGACCGGCACGACATCCTCGACGCTGTCTTCGTCGGCAACCCGATCATGCATCATCTCTTTCTCGGCATAGACCCGACCGAGCTCGGCCAGGCGCCGTTCGCGCTGGCGGTCTCGGGCGCGCTGCAATACTGGGCACATGAGATCGACATCGACGTCAACCGCGGCGCGCGCGTCTATATGCTGCCCTGCATCGCCGGCCATGTCGGTGCGGATGCCGCAGGCGCGACGCTTGCGGAAGGTCCCTACCGCCAGGACAGGATGATGCTGCTGGTCGATGTCGGCACCAATGCTGAGATAGTGCTCGGGAACCGCAACCGTGTCGTCGCGGCCTCCTCTCCGACCGGCCCGGCCTTCGAGGGAGCGGAAATCTCCGCCGGTCAGCGCGCCGCCCCCGGCGCGATCGAACGGGTGCGTATCGACGCGCAAACGCTGGAGCCGAAATTCCGCGTCATCGGCGTCGACAAGTGGTCGGACGAGGACGGCTTTGCCGAGGCCGCCGCGGCCGTGGGCATCACCGGCATCTGCGGCTCCGCGATCATCGAGGTGGTCGCCGAAATGTATCTGACGGGCATAATTTCAGAGGATGGCGTGGTCGACGGCGCGATGGCGGAAAAGAGCCCGCGCATCATCCAGAACGGCAGAACCTTCTCCTACCTGCTCCATGACGGCGAACAGCGCATCATCGTGACGCAGAACGACGTCCGGGCGATCCAGCTCGCCAAGGCCGCGCTCTATGCCGGCATCAAGCTGCTCATGGAAAAGCAGGGCGTCGATCACGTGGACACGATCCGCTTTGCCGGCGCCTTCGGCTCCTTCATCGATCCGAAATATGCGATGGTTCTGGGTCTTATTCCGGACTGCGATCTCGCCGAGGTGAAAGCTGTCGGCAACGCCGCCGGCACCGGCGCGCTGATGGCGCTGCTCAACCGCGGCCACCGCCGCGAAATCGAGACAACCGTCAGCAAAATCGAGAAGATAGAGACGGCTCTTGAAGCAAAATTTCAGGAGCATTTCGTTCATGCCATGGCGCTGCCGAACAAGGCGGACGCCTTCCCGCATCTCGCAAGCGTCGTCACACTGCCGGAGCGCAAGACATTGGCGAATGATCCCGGTGGAGACGGCGGCGGACGGAGACGGCGGCGCAATCGGGAATGACGTAGCAACGTTTGCAGGCCCCTCACCCTAACCCTCTCCCCGCTCACGGGGCGAGGGAGCTTGCTCCGATCGAGGTCGGGAGGATGAAGGGCAGAGCCCCGGCTCTCCTTCGAACCCTCTCGATCAGCAGGCGACGGGAAGCACTTCCTTCGGTCGGCGTTCCATGCGGGCGAAAGCGCCGCGGATATAGTCCGCGACCGCGAGTGCCGGAGCCTCGATGTCGTCGGCGATGACCATGCCGATATGGTAAAAGCCGAGATCGGGAAGGCCGTCCTTTTCAGTCAGAGCCACCATGTCGTCGCCGACGAGGAAGCGCGCCAAGGGCGCGACGGCGAGATCGGCGCGGATCGCCGCTCGCTGCCCCATATGGTGGGCGCAGAAATAGGCGATCCGGAAATCGCGCCCCGACCGGCTCAGCTCTTCGAGCGCCTTCGCCCGCCAGATGCAGCCCTCCTCCCAGACAGATACCGGCAGCGGATGCTTCAGATGAGCGTTGCCGCAGCTCTTGCCGGCCCAGACGAGCTGTTCGGTCATCAGTGTCTCGCCCGGAACCGGCGCGTTGCTGTCCGGCGCGTTGAAGATCGCCAGATCGAGCCGGCGCTCCGCAACCGCGCGGCGCAGGCTGCCGCTCGATTCGATCGAGACATTGACCGCGATCGACGGAAAGCTTTCACCGAAGCGCTTCAGCACCTCCGGCAGGATGAGCTCGCCGACGTCGTCGGGAGCGCCGAGCCTGACGACGCCATTCATCTCCGGCATCATGAAGCGGGAGACGGCCTCGTTGCTGAGCGCCAGCAACCGGCGCGCATAGGAAAGCAGGACCTCGCCGTGATGGGTGAGCACCACCGAGCGGGCGTCGCGGCGGAAAAGCATGCACCCCAGCAACTCCTCCAGCTTCTTGATCTGCATCGACACCGCCGACGGCGTGCGGTGCACGGTTTCCGCGGCCGTCGTGAAATTGCCTGTCTCCGCGATCGCCACAAAGGTCCGCAGGATATCCAGCTCCAGAAGCGGCAGCGACTGACGCATCATCACATTCATCGTGGCCTCCACATTAAGTTATTTTGATGCTCAACATCATTTCATTTCGTTTGATTGAACTACCAGCCGGTGCGATAGTCAATCCACGAAATGAGAGGAAAGGAGGAATTCACCATGCTCGATAGGAAAATACATGAAAACGGCGAGATTTTCGCCGTTAAACTGTCTGCCAAGGGCTTCGCCTTCTCCGTCAGGCGGTTTTTCGGTGACGCCTTGAAACGCCGTCAGCACCGCATCGCCCATCAGCAAGCCATTCGCGAGCTCAACAAGCTGCCGCCGGAGCTTAAGCGGGATATCGGTTGGCCGCAGCTCTGGAACCATGACGAAATCTGATGACTGAGATCAATTATATTCGTTTGATTGATGAATTAGGCCGCGGCATTATCATTCCAAGGTCGCGACCTTTCGTTCGATAAGCCTCCCGGATCGAAAGGACCCTGAAAATGACGAGTCTTACCTTAGGTTACCAACACGGCCGTTACGGCGGCATCTTATCGGCGCTTGCGCATGTGGCTGAGCGCGCGGTCGTCGCGTGGCGTCTTCACCGCGCCGAACAGGAACTCGAAAGCCTTCCGTTCGATGTCATGAAGGACATCGGCTTTCCTGCCGTCGACAGCAATGAAGGCGGATGCAAGAGACGATGACATCGGATTGTCGTAACGCCGTAGAAAATCGCCGAGCCCATAGCCGCCAGGCGTGATCGATCCCAAAGATCCATCGCTTGGCGGTTTTCCTGTCCCGCCCTTCATTCCCCGATCAAAGCACCGGCACCTGGGGTGCCGCCTCCTTCGGCAAAAGGCCGAGAAGCCGCGGATCGTCGAAAATCTCGATCTGACGCTTGTAAGGCACGAATCCCGAGCGAATGTAGAAGCCGAGCGCCTGCGGTGAATCGATCGTGCAGGTATGCACCCAGAAACGGGAAATCGGCTTGGACCATGCCCTTTCGATCGCCCGGTTCATCAACCAGCGTCCGGCCCCCTGACCGATGATCGAAGCGGCAAGGCCGAAGAAGGCCAGTTCGCACTCGCCCTCCTCGCGACAATCGAGCTCCAGCAACCCTTCGCTCCGCCCGTCCTTCATCACGGCCCATACCTCGACTAACGGGTCGTTGAGGATCGATCGAAGCTTGTCGTCCGGCATGGCGAGGCGCGAGACCCAAAGCCAGTCCGTCCCCACCCGCCGGTAGAGGTCGCGGTACCAGTCCGGATCCGGCGATTCCATCCGCTTCAGCACCAGATCGGGCCGGTCCGGACCGTGAGCCGTCTTTGCCGGCGCCCGCATTTCGAGCGAAGTGACCACAGCCGCAAGCTTGCCCGCGGGCACATCGGTGTAACCATCGGCTAGCATAGATATCTCCGTCAATGAGCGATATCATTCACTTAAGGGATAGACGGAGCGTGTCAAATGCATCCGCGTTGCGGTTTCATCACGGATTTGAATGGCCGAAAGAAGAACGGGTGGCCGATAGGTGTCGCAAATCGCCATAGCGATCCGTGATTGCATCCGTTCCGGCTTTCCTTCCGAACAGGCTGAGAAAAAAGGCAAACCGCCCGCTTCACAGTCGTTGCTTTCCATGCCAATGTCGCAAAACGACAACCATGGCGACCGTTTCCGCGCGACCTTTTTGTGACAAGGCTCCGAGCATGGATTTTCCGATGAGCAAAACCCCGTCCAAAAAGCGTTCCATTGTCTTCTTTCTCGTGCCGAATTTTTCCATGCTGCCGTTTTCCGCCGCCATCGAGACGTTGCGGATCGCCAATCGCATGCTCGGTTACGAGGCATATTCCTGGCGCCTGTCGTCGACGGACGGTCAACAGGTGCTCGCCTCCAGCGGCATCGGCATCGAGGTGAACTCCTCGCTCGCCGACGAGCGCAAATATCTGAGCGGAGAAAACAGGCCTTCCATGGTTCTGGTCTGTTCGGGCGTCTATGTGGAGGACTTCTACAACAAGTCGGTGAATGCCTGGCTGCGCGAAGTCTACAATCGCGGCGTGGCCGTGGGATCGCTTTGTACCGGCGCGCATGTGCTGGCGCAGGCGGGACTGCTTTCGGGCAAGCGTTGCGCGATCCATTGGGAAAATCTGCCCGGTTTTGCCGAGGCATTCCCGCAGGCGGAGGTCTATGCCGACCTCTACGAGATCGACAGCAACATCTATACTTGCGCCGGGGGCACGGCATCGCTGGACATGATGCTGAACCTCATCGATCAGGATTTTGGCGAGAATCTCGTCAACCGCGTCTGCGAACAGGCGTTGACGGATCGCGTCCGCGGTCCGCACGATCGCCAGCGCCTGCCGCTGAGGGCGCGTCTCGGCGTTCAGAACGCCAAGGTGCTTTCGATCATCGAGCTGATGGAGAACAATCTCTCCGAGCCGTTGTCGCTCCTGGAGATCGCCGACAGCGCCGATCTCTCCCGCCGGCAGATCGAGCGGCTGTTCCGCCAGGAGATGGGCCGTTCGCCGGCGCGCTACTATCTGGAAATACGGCTCGACCGCGCGCGCCACCTTCTGGTGCAATCCTCCATGCCGGTGGTCGAGGTCGCGGTCGCCTGCGGCTTCGTCTCCGCCTCGCATTTCTCCAAATGTTACCGCGAGCTCTACAATCGCTCGCCCCAGCAGGAGCGTGCAGAACGCAAGCTGACATTGACCGCTGCAGCCGCAGCGATGCGATGAAGGCGGGAGTTTTGGCTCTAGCCTGCCAGGGCCGTCATTAGCGAAAGCTCCGAAAACACGCGGTTCCGTCCGGCATGCTTTGCCATATAGAGGAACTGATCGGCCGCGTTCAGGTAGTTGTCGAAGGTTTCCTTGTCGGCGATCGCGGCCAGGCCGATCGAGACGGTGATCGTCAGCATTTCGTCATCGGCATTGATCGGACGTCCGGCGAGATCCGCGCGCAGGCTCTCGCAGTAGTCCGAGGCGGCCTCCAGTTCCATGCCCTGAAAAATGATGCCGAATTCTTCGCCGCCGAGGCGCGCAAGAAGGTGTTTGCCCGCAAGCAGTTCCTTCAGCCGCTCGGAGACGGATTTCAGAACGACGTCGCCCACCTCGTGCCCATAGGTATCGTTCAGCCGCTTGAAATGGTCGATGTCGAGGATGGCGATCGAGACCGGCAGGTTGCGGCGGATCGACTGGTCCACAAGCCGCGGACCAGCCTCGAAGAAATAGCGCCGATTGTATATGTCGGTCAGGTAGTCGCGCGCAGCGATCCTGTGGAGAGCCTGGATGCGCTTCTGAATTGCGGCCACATGAAAGAGGCGGCTGCTGAATTCTTCCGCCAGGAACGGTTTCTGGATGTATTCGTCGCCCCCTGCCCGCAGAAAATCGGCCGCGGCCATGCGGTCTGTCGAAGAGGAAAGACCGATTACCCGGACGCTCTCGTCACTGTAGCGCTCGCGGATTTCCAGCAGCAACTTGAAGCCGTCCATGTCGGCAAGGCCAAGATCGGTAATGACCATGTCGATGTCGCCGGGCGCGTCGAGCATGTCGAGAGCGCTTGCACCGGTATCGGTCGCAAGCACCTGAAAATGCTGCTTCGTCATCAGCCCGACATGGCGGCGAAGCTCCTCCGGGTCGGAATCGACCATCAGGACGCGCGTCCGTCCGCTTGTCAGCGCGCGGTCGACTGCGAGGATCAGTTGATGGAAGGCTGCAGGCTTGTCCTTCACCACATAGTCGAGCACGTTCTTGGCAAGAATCGTTTCACGCGTGGTGTCGCTGAAGGCGCCCGTAAAGACGATCGGCGTGATACCTTGCGCGATCACATAGTCGAGCGCCTCGCAGTTCGGCGCATCCGGCAGGTTGAGGTCCATGACGGCAAGGGCGAAATCGCCGAGGCGGCCAATGCTGCCGTCCTGAAGCGCCGCCATGCTGGCACAATGGGTGACTTCGACACCCAGTTCCTTTTCCAGCCGGTATTTTATGGCTGTCGAAAACATGCGGGAATCTTCAACCAGCAAAATCCTCTGCCCGGAATGGCGCAGAAATGCCGGTTTGCGCTGCGGGTAATTGTCCGCTCCCACGTCGTCTCGCACCCTAGTTAACTTTTCTCGTCCGGCGCATTACAACTTACGGGCTTTACGATCTGGTTAATCGCCGGTGAGGTTCCTTACGTAACGTTAGTTAATTTTATCTCGCGATAACCCGTTGCTAGAACTTCTATTTTAGCTATCGCATATTTTTAGAAAGCGCTTTGGAAACCTTTCCGATCCCGCGATTCATGGCTAATGCTTCGCCAAGATCGTCGGCGAATTTTAACGGAGCGCCAAAGCGCGGCGCGGAAAAGATCCGCCCGACGCGTTTAACGCGCTCGATTTCCATGCATGAATTGTCTCGAAACCGCGCAACTCAGGCGGCATGCGATCATGCGTATTCTCTTTGCCTAGCAGTTTTGATCTGCATCAAGGTGTCGAGGTTCTGGTTGACCCGGCAATAGAATTCCTCGTCGACAAACGGGCGCATGATGAAATCGTTGCCGCCCGCCTTGAGGAAGCGCGCGGAAAGCAACCGGTCGGCGGACGATGAAATGCCGATGATGCGCAGCTCGTGCGAGCCGGTGGAGCTGCGGATGCGCCGCGTTAATTCGAAGCCGTCGATATCGGGCATGTTGTAGTCGGTGATCATCAGGCCGATATCCGGATTGCTGCTTAGAATGGAAAGGGCCGTGCTGCCGTTTTCGGCAGCACTCACCCGGAAGTTATAGCGCTTCAGGCGCGTGGAAAGCAGCGCGCGCGCCGTCGCGCTGTCGTCCACGATCAGCACATGATGCCGATGGTTGGTGAGAAAGCGGCAGACCGATTCCGCCAGCATGTCCACGGCAAAGACATTGTCCTTGATGATATAATCGACGATCTCCTTGGACAGGAGCTGATCTCGCGTGGTCTGCTGAAAGGTGCCGGTAAAGACGATGGTCGGCACGCTGAGATCGATCAGATAGTTGAGAGCTTCGCCTTTTTCGGCACCCGGAAGATTGATGTTGGAGATCGCTAGCGTGATCTTCTCGGGCGACTTGTCATAGGCGAGCTCGAGCTCTTCGAAGCTGCGGCAGATCTCCACGTCGATACCGAAGAGCTCCTTCAGCCTTTTGCTGATCATAGAGGTGAAGACGTTGGAATCCTCGGCCAGTATGATGCGGTGATGCGAAATGGACGCGCCGGAATATTGCATCCCGGATATGCCTATAAATGACATGGCCTGCCTTCGAAAATGTGAGAGTTCCCCTATGGTTAGAGGTAACTGCAACCATTTTCGAAAGCGTTAAGACCTGAGGCGAAACTGTGGGGCATGGCGGCGTTTTAAGCCGCCTCCCGCAGAAATCGAATGCCTTATGTGCGCGGCTTGATGTTCTCGGGGTCGTAGAGCGGCTTGTAGCCGATTCCGACCACCTCGACCGGATAGGTCTCGGCGAAATATTCGACGTTCAGCTTGCGGCCTTCTTGGCAATAGGCGTGAGGAAGGTAGGCGAGCGCGATGTTCTTGCCGATTGTCGGGCCGAAGGCAATCGACGTGGTGTAGGATCGGCGGCCGAGTTCGTCCACCAGCACTTCGCCGCTTTCCGGGTCCATGACCGGCAGGTTGCCGACGGGATAGCGTTTTACACCCTTGCCGTCGGCGTTCTCCGTCATCACGAGCGTGCAGAGCATGGCGGGCTGGTTCGCGCGTGCCTTGTACTCCAGATGCTTCGCCTTGCCGCGGAAGTCGGCTTCCTTCACCTTCGGACGTGCAAGGTCGGCCTCGATGAGGTTGTACTGGGTCAAAAGGTCCGCGTTCTGCAGGCGGAGGCTCTTTTCCATACGGCGGGAGTTCGCATAGGTCTCCACGCCGAAGGCCATGACGCCTGTGGCGCGCAGCGCATCCCAGACGGCAAGGCCGTCCTCGTACTTCATGTGCAATTCCCAGCCCTGCTCGCCGACATAGGAGATGCGGAAGGCGGTGACCGGCTTGCCGGCGATCTCGATCTGCTTGATCGCGGCGAAGGCGAAGTTCTCGATGTCGAGGCCGGCCGGATCCGCCACCACCTTCTTCAGCGTCGCGCGGGCATTCGGGCCCCAGATGCCGATGGTGACGAACTTCTCCGAAACGTCGGTGATCGTGACGTCGAGACCGCGATCTTGCGCCACGCGCTTCATGTAGTGGAAGTCGCGCGGGCCGGCATCGGCGCCGTTCACGAGGCGGCAGCGGTCGGCCATGCGGAAAACGGTGAAGTCGGCGCGCACCATGCCCTCTTCGTCGAGGAAGTGGGTGTAGATACCCTTGCCGACATTCGCGTCACCGCCGATCTTGGCGGCGCAGAGCCATTCGAGAAGCTCGACATGATCCGGGCCCCCGATGTCGACCATATGGAAATGCGAGAGGTTGACGATGCCGCAATCCTCGCTCATCGCCAGGTGCTCGGCATTCGAAACGCGCCAGAAATGACGGTTGTCCCATTCGTTCTCGCGCACCGGCACACGGTCGCCGTATTTTTCCAGGAGATGCTCGTTGGCTTTGTAGCCATGCGCACGCTCCCAGCCGCCGAGTTCCATGAAGTAGCCGCCAAGCTCGACCTCACGCTCGTAGAAGGGCGAACGCTTGACGTTTCGGCCAGTGGCATAGGGCTCGCGCGGGTGGATGGCCGGGAAGTAGATCTTCTGCGCCGCCTCGAAGGTGCGGCCCTCGATGAACTTCTCTTCCAGCTGGTGTGGATAGAAGCGGGCATAATCGATCGAGGCATGGTCGATCTCGGTGCGGCCGTCGGTCATCCAGTCGGCGATCAGTTTACCGTAGCCGGGGCCGTCCTTCACCCAGATGGCGACGCAGTACCAGAGGCCGCGCACCTTCTGGCTCTCGCCGCAGGACGGGCCGCCGGCAGCCGACACCTGCAGCAGGCCGTTGAAGGAATGCCCCTCGTTATAGCCGAGTTCGCCGAGGATCGGCGTCAGTTCCATGGCGCGCTCGAGCGGCTCGAGGATCTGCTCCATCTCCAGGTCGCGCTGCGATGGTGAAAGACGCGCCTCGTGCTTTTCGAGAATGTCGCGCGGATGGCACAGACGCGGATTGGTGGTCTCGTAATAGCCCCACTCGATCTGGCCGCCCTCGGTCGTCTTCGGATCGCCGGTGTCGCGCATATAGGCGGAGTTGCCCTGGTCGCGCAAAAGCGGATAGCCGATTTCCTTGCCGGTGCCTTCGAATTCGTTGAACGGACCGAAGAAGGTGAGCGGATGGTCGACCGGCATGACCGGCAGGTCCTCGCCGACCATCTCGGCAATGAGGCGCCCCCAGATGCCGGCACAGACGATGACATGGTCGGCGATGATCGTGCCGCGATGCGTGACGACGCCCTTGACGCGGCCGCCCTCGACGAGGAGCGAGGTCGCCGGCGTGTTGCCGAAGACCTTCAGTTTGCCGGACTTCTCGGCGGCATCGACCAGCTTGCCGGCAACCGTCTGGGAGCGCGGGATGACGAGGCCGGCATCGGGATCGAACATGCCGCCCATGACCTGATCTTCCTCGATCAGGGGGAACATAGCCTTTATTTCATAAGGTGAAACGTAATGCGCGCGGGTGCCGAAGGCCTTGGCGGAAGAAAGCTTGCGCTTGATCTCTTCCATCCACGTATCGTCGCCGGTGCGCGCGACTTCCAGGCCGCCGATGCGGGCGTAGTGGCCCATCTTCTCGTAGAAATCAATCGAATACTGCGTCGTCCAGACCGACAGAAAGTCATGGCTCGTGGTGTAGCAGAAATCCGACGCATGCGCCGTCGAGCCGATGTCGGTCGGAATGCCCGACTTGTCGATGCCGACGATATCGTCCCACCCGCGCTCGATCAGGTGGTGGGCGATCGACGCTCCCACAATGCCCCCCAGACCGATGATGACGACCTTTGCCTTTTGCGGAAACTCTGCCATTGCCTGCTACCCCGATTGCTTGTTGCGCAAACTCTAGGACGGGAAGCGATCCGACAGAAGCCTGTCTGCGACATGCCGAACCGTCGGCGCGACCATTTTTTCCGAGGCCGAGGCGCGGACCATGCGATTGCGCGGACGAAACGAAACAGCGCGAGACGAAAACCCCGCGCCGTTCATAAAATACGGCTGCGACGCAGCCTTATCTCACGGTTGCCGAGCCGTTCTGGATATCCACATCCTCGTCGCCGTTGAGCCCGATTCGGTCGCCGCTCGGCAGTGTAATAAAACAGCCGCGCGGACATATGCTCTCCGTTGCACCGGCCTCTATCGCGATCTCGGCGCGCCGGCCTCCTTCGACGACCACGATCACCTGCGCGTCCGCGTCTTTGTTGGTGACGGAAGCAGCCATTGCCTCCGGCGCGATCGCGCAGAAAAGAACGAGAGCCGTAGCCAGTCGCATCATCATCGCCCGGCGCTCATCCGCGCCGCCCCTGTTGTCAAACCCCGTGAGAGCCTAGCTTCACTTCGAAGGATTTGCATGTCTTTTATGACGCGATGGCTGAATGAGGCGTGAATAAGGCAATCACGCCTGGGACGGATTTTCCTCGGAATCGCCTTTCGAACTCGAAGAGCCGCGTTCCTTGCGGACACCGGCGTTGGCGCTCGCGAGCATCTGCGAGAGCAGCTCGGCGCTGTGCTCGTCGAACTTCACCGACATCTCCGGCGCAGTCGGGGAACCGATCGCGACCTCCTCCTCCTTCAGGCGTTGCAGGATGGCGGCCCGCAGCTCCGATTTCGCCGTCGTGCCGTTCAGCACGTCCGGAACGAAGGCGCGTACCTCCAGATCGATGGTCCCGGCCGTGAAGTTGAGGAAGGCGACCACGGGCTCGGGGTTGCGCAGCAGCCCGGATTGCTGCTTCACGACATCCAGCAGGATGTCCATCACGCGGCGGGGATCGTTGCTCGAGTGAACGCTCAGCGGCACTTCTATCCGCCCGAGCTTGTTGCGATGCGTCCAGTTGCCGACCTGCCCGTTGATCAGCACCGAATTCGGAACGATCACCGTCTGGCGCTGGAACGTCTCGATCTCCGTCGCGCGCACCGAGATCCGCCTGACGAAGCCTTCGGTGGTGCCGGCGACCACCCAGTCTCCGACCTTGAAGGGACGCTCCGCAAGCAGGATGAGACCGGAAACGAAGTTGGACACGATGTTCTGGAGGCCGAAACCGATACCGAGCGAAAGCGCACCGGCGACCACCGCCAGGCTCGACAGGTTTATCCCCGCCGCCGATATGCCGATAAGCCCGGCTGCGGCGATGCCCGCATAGCCGACGGCCGTTCCGACAGAATTGCGCACGCCGGCATCCACCTGGCTTCTCGCCAGCACATTGCCGTCGAACCACTTCTGGAACCACCGCGTGGCGATGAAGCCGCCCGCGAAAAGCAGGATGCCGGCGATGATGCCGATCAGCGAGATCGAAATATTGCCGACCCGGATCTCGGTGAAGATTCGGTACGCCCAGGCTTCTATATCGGCGAGCTGGAAGCCCCACTGAAACAGGATGAGCGGAATGAAGACGATGAAGACCAGCACATAGATGCTGAGGCCTGCCAGAAGCCCCATCTGGTCCAGCGCCACCTGTCCGAGCCCGTAGCGCCTTTCGAAAGCCCGCCCGATGGCCGTCTCGGCAAACGCATTCGAGGCGGAGACCGCCTTGCCGGACAGGAGCCCGATATACATGGTGACGAGGATGGCGCCGGTTATGACGATCTGCGTGGCCACGAAGCGCGCCATGCCGACATAGCCCAGGAGTGCCGCCGCTATGAGCCCGAGGCCGGTGAGGATCAGGGTGACGGCGATCGCTCGCGGCCAGGGCCTGCCCTGCGCATCGGGCTTCTCGCCCTTGTGCAGCACCGGGCGGATGAATGCGGCGGCGATCAGGATGAGGCCGATCACTATGGAAGCGACGAAGCTCTTGACCACCGTCAGGACGACGGCGGAGCCGAGAACCTCGCTGACACCCCCAAAGAGATAATCGGCGCCATTGACGAGCGCCATGCTGAAGATCGCGATCCACAAGAGCGATGCGCCCCTGTCCGACACCCGCACGAGGCGCCAGTTTCCGTCCCGCGGAGAAAGCACCGCATTGGCGAGCCGCGAGACGAAAAAGACCGCCACCGAGACGGCAAGCGCCAGCGCGACGAGCGGAGCGATATCGCTTCGAAGCACATTGAACCGGTCGAGGAAGAAATAGCTGGAGCCGGCGAACGCCCCTCCCGCCACGGTCGGGAGAAGCGTCGACCAGAACGCGACGGAAAGTCGGCTGATATAGTCCGGCTTCGTCTCCCTCAATTCGCGGGTTATATAGGGAGAGAAGAGCCGGTAGCTGCCCGACAGGAACACGAAGGCCGCCGCCAGCGACAGGAGAAGCGCGCCGAAAAGCGGCATCCGCTTGAACTTCCAGACGAATTGCAGCCAGGCTGAAAGCGTTCTCTGCAGATCGACGCCTTCCTCCGCAAGCGCGCCTGACGCCTCGGAAAACAATGCGCCGTTCACCTCCGTCCGCTTGAGGATCGCTTCGGTGAAGAGGCTCCTGCGAAGCTCCGTAATCATACCGGAAAGGTTCGTCGCCTCGATCGCCAGATTCTCGGCCTCGCCCGTCAGCGCGTTTATCTCGTTGCGCTCGTTGGTGAGTCTCTCGCGCTCCTGGACGACGATCTCCGCTTCCGGCGGCGCTCCCTCGGCCGGCGGATCGCCGAGTTCCGCCTGCCGAGCCTTGATCGCGTCGAGGCGGGGCCGGGTGGCCACGGAAATCGACAGGATGGTGCGGTAAAGATCCTCCGCCTGCACCTTCAGATCGACGAGGCGTGCATCGTCGTCCTTGTAGCGTTCGACCTGCTCGCGAATCGCGTTCAGCTGCGCTTCGGCTCGATCGAGATCGGAGTTCGCCTTTTCGATCGGACGGGCATTCGCATCCGGGACCGGCTGCTGCTGTGCATGCAAAGGCACGGCCGAAAAGGCGAGAAAGACGCCGAGGCACAGAGCGACAACGCGATTTAGCAGGGACAAACCACCCTCACTTCAAAATCGTCGGGCATATCTGCCGACGGGAACAGCAATACGGCCTTCGCCGGATTCGTTCCAGCCCGAAGGCCGCGGTCTTCGACACCAAGAATCCGGCAAGATACGGGCAGGCCGCCGTGCCTTGCCGGCTTTGCACTCAGAAACCTGCACCGGGCTCGGCGAGATATGCCAGCTCGGCGGCCGTCGATTCACGGCCGAGGATGGCGTTGCGATGAGGAAACCGCCCGTATTCGCGGATCACGTCGCGATGACGTTCCGCATAATCGAGGTAGTTCTCGTCTCCCAGCGCCTCGAAAAGCATGACCGACCTGTCCTGGTCCGCCATGTCCTCCGAATGCTCGAAAGGCATATAGAAGAAGTGCCGGCGGTCATAGGCCACGCCGGCATCGGCACCAGCATCGAGCGCCAGCCGCGCCTCGCGCCGCGCGATCCAGTCGGTCGCGAAGGCCAGCGGCGAGCCCCTGTACATGTTGCGCGGAAACTGATCGAGCACGATGATGGCCGCAAGCCGCGCTTCCGGCGAGGCGCGCCACGCATCCGGAACGCCGCGCGAAAGGGCGAGATGGGTAGCGGCGAAATCCCGCCTGACTCGATCGTCCAGATCCGGGGACACATTCCACCAGTCGTCCGAGGTCAGCGTCTCGCACCAATAGCCAACGACCTCGTCCGGCCTTTTCACATCCCGCTCTTCCATGTCGTCCTCCGGTAGTTCGAAACTCGAAAGGCAATATGGCCCGCCATGCTCGTGGTGCAAGGGGACGCATCGGGCGGTGGCCGCTTTCGCCGCCTCGTATGGACCAACCGGTATTTGAGAGAGAATGGTGGGTGATCACGGGCTCGAACCGTGGACCCGCTGATTAAGAGTCAGCTGCTCTACCAACTGAGCTAATCACCCACACCGGACCGCTCCTGCGGTCTGGAGGGGCGTATAATGGCGTTCATCCGGCTTGTCCAGCCACGATTGCAAAATTTTATTTTGTTTGCCTGCAGAATCTCGGACGGAAGCGCCTTCGTCATAAATCGAGCATGCCGGACGCAATCCTGACCGCCTGACCGCCGATGCGCGCGCCGGTGATCTCTCCGCCGGCGACATCGAGATGGAGGTGAATTAAGGATGGACGGCCCATTTCCACCCCCTGCTCCACCAGCACCGGATGGTGGCCGTCCACGAACTGGTCGAAGAAATGGATGGCGCCGGACAGAGCTGCGACCGCGGAGCCTGTTGCCGGATCCTCGGAAATCCCCATATCCGCCGTGAACATGCGCGCATGGAACTTGGCGTTGTGATTGACGCCGCTCCGGCAATAGACATAAGCGGGCGCCAGCCTGCCCTCGGCGAAGGGCGCGCAGCGCTCCCAAAGCGCTGGATCGAATTCGACCGCAGCAGCAGCCTTGAGATCGTGCACCGGCACCGTCACGAAGGCGACACCGGCGCTCCATAGGGACGGCACATGATTTTCGAAGCCGATATCGCCTGCTTTCAGCCCGAGGGCGTCGGCGATTGCCTGACGGTCGAGCGCAGCATCGAGCCGCACGGATTTGCGCGGCAGATCGAACTCCGCAAAGGATGCGCCGCGTGCCGAAAGCTTCACCGCGCAGCGAACCGGCCCGACATTCTCTTCCAGCATGCTGACGATATCGAGAGGACGGCCCAAGTCCTCGTTGGCGATCTCCGCTATCGCGATCGCGGCTCCGACAGTCGGGTGTCCGGCAAAGGGCAACTCATGCACAGGCGTGAAGATACGAAGTCTTGCAGTGTGCGTCGGATTTTCCGTTCGTCTTACGAACACCGTTTCGGAGAGGTTGAATTCACCGGCGATAGCCTGCATCGCCTGGTCGGAAAGCCCGTCGCCGTCGAAGACGACGGCAAGCGGATTGCCTGCGAGTATCCTGTCCGTAAAGACATCATAGATGGCATAACGGCGTTGCAACGAGCCTTCCTTTCAAATCGACGGTGACAAACTGCACGAGCCTATCCCGTGCGGCAAGCATAAAGCATGCCCTCCCGCCCAAAGAACCATTCCAGAACCGGCATCATGAACGGCGCGAGGCCGCTTATGGCCGCATCGGACTCAAAGACCGCAAAAGCCTCCTCGATTTCTGGCGCCGGATCGTCCTCCATATGGACGGCGATCCGGCGGAGCAGCTCCGATGCAGGCAGATCGAAGCGGAATACACGTATCAGCGTGAAAATGCTCCCGATTCGAAGGAGGTGATAGCCGGGTTCCGCCGCGGCCTGGCCCAGGTCCAGTCCGGTTTCCTCGCGGACCTCGCGGCGCATGTTTCCCTCGATGTCGCATCCGCCGTCGCGGACGTCGAGCCTATCCAGAGAACCGGCAGCACAATAGACGCGGCCTGCATTCGCGGTATGAGCCCCCATGCGGATGAGGATGACGCCGCCGTCGGAAGAGACGACCAATGGCAGCCCGAAGAGATGACAACCGGCGCCTGCGGGCGTAGTCTTTCGCCACCAGAGGAACGTCGAGAACGGAACAAGATGTCCGGTGGCGCGAAGCGTACCGCCTTCGAAGCATATCTCCCGCTGCAGGACCATCTCGCCGTCATAGAGCGCCGGATTGGCGGCCGTCTCCATGATCCAGTTTGCTGCAGCCTCGGCCCGTGCCGCAAGATGGAAAGGGTGCGGCTCGGACGAGACGGCGAGTTCGACCGTCTCGAGCGGAAGGATCAGTCCTTCCTCAGGATGCCAGTGGCCGTCTTTCTCGATCTCGCTGCCCATCAGATATCCAGCGTCATAACAAGGGGGCAATGGTCGGAGGCCTTCGGCCGATCCCAACCGGTCCTCGGATAACGCTCGACCTCCTGCCCCGGGGGGAAGATCGTGCGATAGGGCTGACCGCCCCGGACGATTTCGGGAACGCGTGCCGCATTGCGCTCCGCGAGCGCCGGAGAGAGCCAGATGTAATCGAGTTGGCAGAGGTGGCGTTCTTCCGGGCCGCGGCTGTGATAGAGCGTCCAGCGGTCATCCACCGGCCGGCGCGTCACCGGATTGACGGCAAAACCGTCATGGCTGAAGACGTCGAGCGCGCTTTTCTCCTCGGAAACGGGAACGAAGCGATAGCCGTTGCGCCTGTCGCCTTCGACGGCGAGCTTCTCCTGGTAATCGTTCATGTCGCCGCAGATGGCGAAATTCTTCTTGGCCGTGTTTCCCCGGCCGAAGCGATTTTCGATGATGCGGCGTACCGCGCTCGCCTCGGCGATGCGGATCGGCATCGTCGATTGCCTGCCGTCCAGGCCTTCGCGGCCCGGCCCCATCGATTTGAAATGCACCACGTAGAGCGTGAACGGTCTGCCGGCAATGCGCAGATCGAGTTCGAGACAATCGCGTTTGAATATCCGGTCGTCCGGCGCGCTTCCCTGCGGAAGGTCGGGTGAAAAGAGATCGAAGTCGCGATAGGTGACAGAAGCATGGCTGCGGACGTCCACGCATTCTATCTTCTGGCCGTCGCGCGTTTCCTCGCGCATCAGCACCGCAACGTCGATCCCGCGCGTGTCGTTGCCCTCTATCAGATATTTCTGCCGATAGCCGTTGCCGACCATGCGAAAAAGATAGCCATATTCGAATGCCTGCAGCGCGATCATGTTGTCGGCTTCCTGCAGGCAGATGATGTCTGCGTCCGCCTCCGCGATCGCCAGCGCCGTTTGCTGGCGCGTATCGTCGGTATGGGCGATCGTGCGCGCCTCCTCCAGCCGCTGATACTCCGCCTCGTTGCGGATGTCGAAGAGCCTCAGCACGCGATCCTGCCGCAGATGATTGCGAAAACCGGTGAAATCGAACCGGGTCATCAGGTTTTCTATGTTGAAAGTGGCAAGGCGCAGTGACATGAATTCCCTTCCGGTGGAAACGGCGCGGAGTTTACCTGCCGCCCTCGATATGAAAAGCCGATTTTTCTTTTCCGGATGAGAACGCTATAGCCGGGCAGGCACGCATCTTGCTTCGTGCCTGCGGGAGAAAATCAGTTTCTGGGGATTGCACATGCAACCGACGACCCTATCCAAGCCGGAAGGCAACACGCTCTTTCCGATCGTCCTTTCCATCGTCGCCGCCGCCGCCACCGGCGTGCTCTGGGCCTATGCCAACCCGATACAACTGGTGCCCGGCGTCATCCAATGGCGCATCTTCGCCTTTCTGCCGCCGCTCGTCGGCATTCTGCTCGGATGGCGCAGCGGCTTCATCTGCGGTTATCTCGGCACCATCGTCTGGTCGCTGCTGGCCGGAACCTTCATTCCCGCCCATTCCCTGATCGTCGACGGCATCATGGTCGGCCTCACCGGCCTCGTGCCCGGCCTGCTGTTCGATCCGGCGAAGACGACCTTCAATCGCACCACTCTGGTTAAAATTGCGGCAACATGCCTGATCGTTGGGCTGATCATGGTGGTCGCTGTCTCCGCGAGCCTCGCCTATCTCGGCATCTTCCCCTTCTGGTGGGCCGTGATGTATCTGGGGCTTTCCGATATCGTACCGATGCTCATCGGCACGCCGCTGCTGGTCATTCCCGCTCTGAATATCCTGAAGAGCGCCCACCCGGCAGGCTTCACCCGATTCTGAGTTGGCTTGAGACGTGCTTGAAATACGCGATATGACGATAGGCTTCGACGGTGCGCAGGACGTGATCGTCGAGGCCGGACTGGTACTTTCCGAAGGGCAGAGGCTGCTCGTCTGCGCAGCCGCCGGCAGCGGCAAGTCGACGCTGCTGAACGCCGCGGGGGGCATCATTCCGAGACTCGTGACACCGCCGCGCTTCTCCGGCAGCGTTTTTCTGAACGGCAAGCCGATGGCCGAGATCGGCAAGGATGAGCTCTTCACAACGATCAGCATCGTCTCGCAGAATGTCGAAGAACAGCTCTGGGACCTGAACGTCGAGGATCTGATCGCCTTTCCGCTCGAAAACCGCGGCATGGAGAGATCGGCCATCCGCGAGCGGCTGAAAACGCTGATCGCCGAAATGGAAATCGAAGAGCTCCGCGGGCGCCGGGTATTGAAGCTCTCCGGAGGGGAAAGGCGGATGGTGGCCATCGCTGCGGCCCTTGCCGCCTCGCCGCGCCTGCTGGTGCTGGACGAGCCGACGACCGGCCTCGACCCCGCCGCCCGGTTGCGCCTGGTCGGCATTCTGAACAAGCTCGCATCCGAGATCCCGGCGCTTCTCGTCTCCGAACAGGACCCCGCCTCGGTCGCCGGGACGATCGACAGCGTCGCGCTCCTGAATGGCGGACGGCTGTCGGGCATCGTGGCCGCTGGCAAGATCATGCCGCTTGCCGAACCGTGGCTGGAGGCCGGAATCCTGCCGCCGCGCCGCGACCGCGGACCGCGGGCGAAGGCCGGCGGCCCGGAGGTCCTGCTCTCGGCACAGTCGCTGCGCACCCGTCTTTCCCGCCCGGACGGTCGTCCCGTGCTGGAGGACGTCGGTTTCGAGATCCGCTCTGGCGAAACGGTGGCGCTGATCGGACGAAACGGCGCCGGGAAGACGACGCTCTTCCAGTCGATCCTCGGACTTGCCGAAACCACCGCAGGTTCGGTTTCGATCTCCGGCGAGCGTGCGGAGAAATGGACCGCGGCGAGACGCGCCCGCTCCATCGCCTACCTGCCGCAGAACATGCGCCGCATTCTCTTCAACATGACCGTATTGGAGGAAGTGGTCTTCGCGATAACGGCTTCCACGGCAACGACAAAGGCCTCCGATGTGCTCGCCAGGGCTTCGTCAGCCTTGGAGAAATACGGCCTCGGATCGCTGGCCGAGGCCAATCCCTTCGCACTCTCGGCCCGCCAGCAGGCGCTTCTGGGGCTTGCCTGCGCCGACGCGGCTTCCGCGAAGATCGCCATCCTGGACGAGCCGCTGCTTGCCCGCGACGTTGCCGGTCGCCGGATGCTCGACCTGTTCCTCGAGACGATGCGCCTGAACGGGAGGGCGGTCCTGCTCATCTCACACGACCTGGAGCTCGTCGACGACGTGGCGTCTCGCATGCTGATCCTCGAGGGCGGGCGCATGGCCTTCGACGGACCTCTGGACGACGGATGGTCCAGCGTGGCGTTCCGCAAGCTCGGCTGGCCCGCTCCCTATCGTTTCCCGGCGGGAGAAGCCGCATGAACAGGCTTTACGACGTCAATTTCTTCATCAAACTCGCGGCCGCCTTCGCCGTCATGCTCGCCGCATGGCTGATGCCCGATTGGCGCTTCGGCGTGCCGCTTTCGCTTCTCACCGTCGCCTTCCTTTGCCTGGTCCGAATTCCCGGCTTGAAGGGCTATCTGAAGGGCGCCCTGCTGCTGACGCTTCTCGTAATGGCAAGCTGGATCGTCAATCTTGTGCTGCAGGGCCTGCCGCTCGCCGAGACGATCCCGATCGCCGCTGCCATGGCGGCGCGCCTGGTGACCACGACCGCCGCCTTTTACTTCGTGATGGAGACGAGCTCGCCCGGTTCCATCCTCGCCGCCTGCAGCGCGGCGCGACTGCCGCCGATCGTCACCCTCGTGCTTTCGCTTACCTTCGGCATCATCCCGATGCTGAGGGAAGACTTCGAGCGCATCGCCGACGCCCAGCGCGCTCGCGGCATGGAGATCGACGACGTGTCCTTGCCGACGCGGCTGCGTTACGCGCTGGCGCGCGGCATGCCCATGCTGGTGCAGGCGATCCGGATGGCGCATGCCATCTCGCTTTCGCTTTCCATCTACGGTTTCGATCTCAGGAAGAAGCGCACGACGTGGCGCAATGTCGGGCTGCTCGTGGAGCCGCGCCTGGCCATGAAGGAAAAATGAAATGACCGAACAAGATCAAACGCCGATGACTGGCGAATTCTGGCCCGTCGACGTCGCTGGTGTGGCGGTGAAGCTGCCGATCGTCGCGATCAAGCCGGATTTCGCGATCTCGCTGATGATGGTGATCGACCTTGGAGTGAAGTTCGGCGAGCATGTCGGGGCGAAGCTCGCAGAAAAGCTCGCGCCGCTGAAGCCGGACGTGATCGTGGGCGCCGCGACGCTCGGCATTCCGGTCGCCATAGAGTGTACCCGCGCGCTCGGCCTCGACGATTACGTCATCCTGCAGAAATCGCCGAAGATCCACCTCGGCGATGCTCTGGTGCAGAAGATCTCCTCGATCACATCCAAGGGCGAGCAGCGGCTGCTTCTCGACCGCCAGGCGATCCCGCTGCTGAAGGGCAAGCGGGTCGTGGTCGTCGACGACGTCGTCGCCTCGGGTTCCAGCCTGAAGGGGTCGGTCGAACTTGTGCGGGCAGCCGGCGCGGACGTGGTCGGTATCGGCGTGATCCTCACCGAGGCGCGGGATTGGCAGGAGACGCTGGGAGACGACTGCGCCCTGTTGCACAGCCTCGCCCATATTCCGCAGTTTGCGCCGGGCGCGTCGGGCTGGGAGCCGATCAAGGACACCTTTCTCTAGGGGTATTTTCGCAATTTGGCATCGCCGTGGCGGCCCATTCGATCAAAGAATCCAGCCGCATGTAATGACGAATCCACCGTGCGTGCCAGGCGCGCGGTGCGAGGCGGAATAGGCGGGAAGCGCCAGCCCATTTCCTGCATCGAGCGTCAGCACATGCCGTTCTCCGGTGAAGGTCGAGGAGAGAACGCGCATGGGCGCACCGTCCGGATCGGCCGCAACATGTTCCGGCCTGACCAGCACGTCCCGCAGCGGCCCCTGGCTTTCGCCCGCCAGTGCGGGCTTGAGCTGGTTCCATTCGACAAGCCGCGGCGAATCTTGCGGCAACGGCAGGGGTAGAATCGCACCCTGCCCTATCAGGCCGCCGACGATCCGCCCCTCCGGTCGTGCATAGATCTCCTCCGGCGGAGCTGTCTGCAGGAGCCGCCCCTCCGACATGACGGCAACCTCTGTGGCAAGCGCCATCGCCTCGCCCTGGTCATGCGTCACATAGACCATCGTGGCGCCGGAGCGGGCGTGGAATTCCCGGAAGGTTTCCTCCATCGACGCGCGAAGGTGCCGGTCGAGATTGGCAAGAGGTTCGTCGAGCAACACCACGTCCGGCGAGGTCACAAGGCAGCGGGCGAGCGCGACGCGCTGGCGCTGGCCGCCGGAAAGCTCCGCGGGGCGCCGCTCCGCATAGGCCTCCAGATGGACGAGCGAGAGCGCATCCGCGACCTTCCTGCGCCAAGCTTCGCCGGAGATGCCGCGCACGGTCAACGGATATCCGACATTTCCGGCAACAGTCATATGCGGCCAGAGGGCGTATGACTGGAAGACCATGGCCATGTTGCGCTTTTCCGGCGGCAGCACGCCTCCGGCATCCGATATCACGCGATCGCCGAGCAGGATCGATCCGTCCGTCGGCTGCTCGAAGCCCGCAATCATTCTGAGGATCGTCGTCTTGCCGCAGCCGGAGGGGCCGAGCAGGGCGAGAAAGCCGCCTTCGCGCACGGTCAGCGATACGTCCTTCACGGCAGCGCCGGCGCCCCCATAGGACTTCGACAGGTGGTTCAGGATCAGTTTCGCCAAGGCAGGACTCCCTTCGGCATGCGCCGCGCGAAGAGTTCGAGCAGGAGCATCAGCCCGGCCACCATGAGCACCACGAGGACGGAAAGCGCCGAAGCAAGATCGGAGCTGCCGCTGTCGTCGAGATTGAAGATGACGACGCCGAGCGTCTGGGTTCCCGCCGACCACAGGAGCGCCGATACCGTGAGTTCGTTGCAGGCGATCAGGAAGACGAGGACGACGGAGGCACCCGCCGCCGGCGCAATCAGCGGCAGGAGGACATCGCGCATCCGCCGAAAGAAGTCGGCGCCCGAAAGCCGCGCCGCCTCCTCCAGTGCCGGATCGAGCTGTAGGAAGGCACTTGAGACCGGCTTCAGGCTGACGGCGAGGAAGCTTGAAAGATAAGCGATAAGGATGATCCAGATGGTGCCGTAAAGAGTGATCCCGACGATCGGCAGCGGCGCGGCGAAGAGCAGGACGAACGCGATCGCGAGAACGATCCCGGGAAGCGCATAGGGAATCTCGACCAACCCCGTCACCAGCGTCATCGCAGGCCCGCGGCGGTGAAGAGCAAGATAGGCGACCGCCACGGAGAAAACCAGCAGTCCGAAAGCGGCCGCGCCGGCCAGGAAGACCGAATTGACGAGCGCCGTCCGCGTCACCGCCTGGCGCAGGAGGATTTCCTCGTAAGCGTGCAGGGATACGGTCTGCATGTTGAGCGGCACGCCATAGGCGGGCACCAGCGAGCTTGCGACAAGCGCCAGGAAGGGCGCGGCAAGGATGAAGAAAAGCACGAGCCAGAGAGCCGCCTCGATGATCACGCGAAAGGGACCGCTCGCAAAGACCGGCGCCGCGCCTGAGAGGCCGACGATCCGGTAATCCCGCCCCCTCAACGCCATGTGCTGCACAAGGAGGCCGAAGCTGCAGATAAGCGCGATCAGGATCGACAGCACGGCGAGATCGGCAAAGGTCTGCGCGCCGAAGCTCGCCAGGCGGCTGTAGACGAGCGTCGGCAGCACGAAGATCGAGGCCGGAATGCCGAGGATCGCCGGAATGCCGAAATTGCCGATCCCGGAAACGAAGGCGATGGATGCTCCCGCGATCAATCCGGGCATCGCCAGCGGCAGAACGATGTCGCGCAGGATGCGCAGAGGCGATGCGCCCGCAAGCCGGGCAGCCTCGATGGTATCGCGAGGAATAGCGGCAAGCCCCACCCGCAGGGCGAGAAAGACGAGCGGCGCATGCTGCACGCCGAGAAGAAGCGAGATGCCGCCGACGGAATAGAGCGGCTGAGGGCTGCCGAGCGGCGGCGCCATCCCCAGCGTCTTCAGGAGCGGGCTGGCGGGGCCGGACATTTCCACCCAGGCAAGGGCCGTCACCTGCGGCGGGATCATCATCGGCAGCATGAAGGCGAAGCCGAGCGCCTTCTTGCGTCCGATGTCGGTCAGCGTCAGCGCAAACGCGAAGGCCGAACCGAGGGCGATGGAAACGATCATGCCTAAAATGGCGGTCGAGAAGCTGTTACGCACAGCAATCCACGTGCCGGGTTCGCCGAGCACGGGCGGCATGCCGGAGCGCAACACCGCGTCTGCGCCTGAAAAGAGCAACCGCCCGAGCGGAAGCGCGCTCAGGACGAAAACGACGGCCAGAACGAATGGAAACAGCCAGACAGGCTGGCTGTTCGATTTTGGCAGTCTCTGCATCAAGGGCTGTTCCTGATCCTTCAGATCAGTTCGTACCAAAGATGCCGGAGAAGGTCTTGATGTCGGCGTCGGTATTCTTCACGGCGCTTGCGGCATCGAGCGGCAAAACCTTGATGCTGTCACGCGGCGGAAAGCCCTCGGGAAGCGCAACGCCGTTTCGGGCCGGAATATATCCCATCTTCACCGCGAGTTGCTGGCCCGGCTCGGAGAGCAGGAAGTCGACGAACTTCTTCGCGGAATCGGTGTTCTTCGCGCCCGCCAGGATGGCGACCGGCTCGGTCACGGCGCTCACGCCTTCCTTCGGAAAGACGAACTCGATAGGCGCACCCTTCGCCTTCTCGCGGATCGCCATGAAGTCGACGATCATGCCGTAGGCCTTCTCGCCCGTCGCGACCGATTTCAGGACGCCTCCATTGCCGCCGGCGGCAGTCGCGCCATTCGCCTGCAATGCCTTGTAATAACCCCAGCCCAACCCTTCGACGCCGGTAAGTGCCTGCGCATGGATCATCGCGGCGCCCGAGGTGAGCGGGCTCGGCATCATCACGAGACCCTCTGCTTCCGGCTTCGTCAGGTCCTTCCAGCTCTCCGGCTTCATCGCCGCAGCCGTGTTGTAGAGGATGCCGGTGGTGATCAGCTTCGTCGAATAATAGGCGCCGTCGGCATCATGGAGCGACGGATCGAAACTCGCGGCCTCGGGCGACTTGTAGTTCTGAAGCTGCCCGGCTTCCTTCATACGCTGCAGCGTCACCGTATCGGCGATCAGCAACACGTCGGCGGCAGGATTGCCGGCCTCGATCTCGGCCTGCAGCTTGGCCATGAGCTTCGTCGTTCCGTCACGCACCCATTCCACCTCGATGCCGGGATTGGCTGCCTTGAAGGCATCGACCGTCATCTGGGCGTCCTCGTTCGGCTGGCTCGTATAGAGCACCAGGTCCGCAGCCTCGGTGGAAACGGAAAAGAGACCGGCTGCGGCGAGCGCCGCGAGCGCGAAAAGCTTCTTCTTCATGACGACATGTCCTCAGGCGTGAACGCGATAGCCGTTCCATAGACAGAGCGAATAACATGATTGTGACAGTCGGCTAAATATCCGGCGGCTATTGACCATGCCGGTCCAGGGTAGTCTTCTAGCGCTCGTTTCAAGACATTCAGCAGTGGGAGAAGACACATGGAATACCGCCTGCTCGGCCGTTCGGGCCTCAAGATTTCGACCGTCACCATCGGCACCATGACATTCGGCGGCAAAGGCTGGGCGAAAACCGTGGGCGACCTCGGCGTAACGGAGGCGGGTCGCCTCGTCGACATCTGCCTCGACGCGGGCGTGAACCTGATCGACACGGCCGACGTCTATTCCGGCGGCGTTTCGGAAGAGATCATCGGCGACATTCTCGGCGGCAAGCGCAAGAACGGCGTGCTCGTCGCCACGAAGGCCCGCTTTCCGATGGGCGACGGCCCGAACGATGCAGGCTCCTCCCGCCAGCATCTGATCGCCGCCTGCGAGGCGAGCCTCAGGCGCCTGAAGACCGACGTGATAGATCTTTATCAATTGCATGAATGGGATGGCCAGACGCCGCTCGAAGAGACGATGGAAGCGCTCGATACGCTCGTGCGCCAGGGCAAGGTGCGCTATATCGGCTGCTCCAACTTCTCCGGCTGGCACATCATGAAGGCGCTCGGCGTCAGCGAAAAGGACAAGCGCCAGCGTTTCGTCAGCCAGCAGATCCACTACACGCTGGAAGCCCGCGACGCGGAATACGAATTGCTGCCGATCACGATCGACCAGGGGCTCGGCGTGCTCGTCTGGAGCCCGCTTGCGGGCGGTCTGCTTTCCGGCAAGCACCGGCGCAACCAGGAAACACCCGAAGGCACGCGTCAATTCTCCGGTTGGACCGAACCGCCGATCCGCGACGAGAACCGCCTCTGGAACATCGTCGACACCCTGGTTTCAATCGCCGACAGCCGCGGCGTCTCCGCCGCCCAGGTAGCGCTCGCCTGGCTGATTGGCCGAAAGGCGGTGACCTCGGTCATCATCGGCGGGCGCACGGAAGCGCAATTCAAGGACAATCTCGCCGCCGCCGAACTGAAGCTCACCGAGGAAGAACGCCGGCGGCTCGACGACGTGAGCGTACCGCCGGTCATCTATCCCTACTGGCACCAGCTCAACACCGCGAGCGACCGCCTGAGCGAGGCCGATCTGGAGCTGCTCGCGCCGCACATCAAGAAGTAGGGATACAGATGTCGGCGCCGCTCAGGCGCCGATTTCCCTTGCGACGAGTTTGCCGAGGCGGGAGATCCCTGCCTCGATCATCTGCTCGTCGGCGCAGGAGAAGCTGATACGCAGCGTATTGGCGCCGGAACCATCCGCATGAAAAGCCTGGCCGGGCACGAAAGCCACCTTCTCGGTTTCGATCGATTTCGCCAGCAGCCTTGCGCCGTCCATGCCCTTCGGCAACGTCACCCAGACGAACATGCCGCCTTCCGGCTTCGTCCAGCGAACGCCTTCCGGCATGTATCTGGCAAGCGCGGCCAGCATGCAATCGCGCCGGTGCCTGTAGGCATTGCGGATCTTCGCAACCTGCGCATCGAAGTCGCGCTCCGCGACCTGCGCGATCGCCATCTGGTTGATCGTCGAGGAATGCAGGTCCGCCGCCTGCTTCATCAGCACCAGCTTGCGGATGACCTGCGAATTGGCGACGATGAAGCCGACGCGCAGGCCAGGCGCCAGCGTCTTGGAGAAGCTGCCGCAATAGATCGTCCGCGTATCCTCTATATTGCCGCCCTTTCGCTTCAGTTCCAGGGCCAGGATCGGCGGAATCGCTTCGCCGTCATAACGCAGCGACTGATAGGCGGCGTCCTCGATGATCGCGATATCGAGCTCCTCGGCGAGATCGATCAGCCGCTCGCGCCCCGTGCGGTCCACCGTCTCCCCCGTCGGATTGGCGAAATCGGCGGAAAGATAGGCGAATTTCACCCGGCCCCCGGCCGCTGTCGCCGTCTGGCGGTAGGCTTCGGGCGTGCGATTGCCGTTTGGCGTTAGTTGATCGTAGCTCGGCTCATAGGCATTGAAGGCCTGCAGCGCGCCGAGATAGGTCGGCCAGGTGACCAGCGCCGTATCCTTTGGCGACAGGAAGAGCTTGCCGAGATAGTCGAGTCCCTGCTGCGAGCCGGAAACGATGAAGACATTCTCGGCCGAACAGGCGATGTCGAGTTTGGCCATCTCGCCGGCAAGCCATTCGCGCAACGGCCTGTAGCCTTCGCTGACCGAATACTGAAGTGCCGAGTTGACCGCGCTGCCGGAGAACATGTCGGCATAGGCGGCCTTGAAATCCTGGTCGGGAAAGAGCGCCGGATCGGGAATGCCACCGGCAAAGGAGATGATGTCCGGACGATCGAGCAGTTTCAGCAGTTCACGGATCTCCGATGCCTTCATTCGCGACGAGCGCGTGGCAAAGACGTTATCCCAACTGAGCATGAGTATTTCCTCGTAATTTTTTGTCGTTCGGGGAGCAAATCACGCAACAAATAATAAGTCAATAATACTGACCTATCTTGATTCTTTTTCGTTGCGCCCGCCTTTCCCGAGACGCGAATCGCGAGAGCAGGAACGATTTTCGAAAACACATGGAGACTTCGAGCGCTTTGCTCGACGGATATCGGAGCAGGCGGTGAAAAACGATCGCAAACGAGTGCGAAAGCCTGCGAAACGCGCCGCTTCCGCATTAACATGCGGATGATGTCGGGAGCCGAGACAAACGCTTGATCCGGCCCGAATGCCGACGTTCTCCCGAACGATCCAAGGTTCAGGGCTGTCTCGCCATTTCTATACTGGCGCTTGCCGGCGTCTTAATGCGTCTTCTTCTGATCGTACAGGCTGCAAAGCACCAGCGCAGCAATCCCGCACAGGATCAGAAAATCCATAATGGCGAAATACTCAAGAAACGTCGTCATCGCACTATCCTCCTGATCGTGAAACGAGACAGGAATAATTTTGTTCCCTTTTTTAGTGTAGTGCAACAGAATTCCACCATTGCAGCGCAGCATAGATTTACATTGCGCTGCAGTAATAAGCGTAAGAACAAAAAAGCCGGGCGATTTCCCGCCCGGCCTTCAAGTATTTTTGACTTCAGTCGATCAGTTGACGGCCTTGTCGACCAGCTTGTTCTTGCCGATCCACGGCATCATGCCGCGAAGCTTCGCGCCGACTTCTTCGATCTGGTGCGAATCGTTGACACGGCGGATACCCTTGAAGCGGGCGGCACCGGACTTGTATTCCTGCATCCACTCCGAGGTGAACTTGCCCGTCTGGATGTCCTTGAGGACGCGCTTCATCTCCGCCTTGGTCTCATCGGTGATGATGCGCGGACCGGTGACATATTCGCCCCACTCGGCCGTGTTGGAGATCGAGTAGTTCATGTTGGCGATGCCGCCTTCGTAGATGAGGTCGACGATCAGCTTCACTTCGTGCAGGCATTCGAAATAGGCCATTTCCGGTGCGTAGCCGGCCTCGACCAGCGTTTCGAAGCCGGCGCGGATGAGCTCGACCAGACCGCCGCAGAGAACCACCTGCTCACCGAAGAGGTCGGTTTCGCATTCCTCCTTGAAATTGGTCTCGATGATGCCCGAGCGGCCGCCGCCGACGCCGCAGGCGTAGGAGAGCGCGAGGTCCAGCGCATTGCCCGACGCGTTCTGGTGGACGGCGACGAGGCAGGGAACGCCGCCGCCCTTCTGGTATTCGCCGCGCACGGTGTGGCCCGGGCCCTTCGGAGCGATCATGACGACGTCGACCGAAGCCTTCGGCTCGATCAGGCCGAAATGCACGTTGAGGCCGTGCGCGAAGGCGATGGCAGCGCCGTCGTGGATGTTGCCGGCAATGTCGGCCTTGTAGATGTCGGCCTGCAGTTCGTCGGGCGTGGCCATCATCAGGAGGTCCGCCCATTTGGCGGCATCCGCCACGGACATGACCTTGAAGCCGTCGGCTTCGGCCTTCTTGATGGTCGGCGAACCGGCCTTGAGCGCGATCGCAACGTTCTTGGCGCCCGAATCCTTGAGGTTCAGCGCGTGGGCGCGGCCCTGCGAGCCATAACCCACGATAACGACGTTCTTCGACTTGATGAGGTTGAGATCGGCATCACGATCATAATAGACGCGCATTTCGAGCTTCCTTCCCTTGGCTACTCTTGTCCCTTGGCAGGCGTTTCACGCCCCTGCCCCACGTTTTCCACGCCGTGGAGGACGAGAAAGGCGTCGATAGCCCGTTCCGCCCGCCCGGCGAATTCGCGTTTCATCGGCTCGACGGTCTCGCCCAGCAGCATTCGCAGATGCAGATCCGAGACGATCAGCCCATAGAGCGTGGCATAGGCCTCTTGCGCATCCTTGAAGCGCAGCAGACGAGCCTGCCGCCCGGCTTCCAGAAGCGCCGCGGCACGCCGTTCGACCTGCCGCCGCCCCCGCTCCTGCAGAAGCCTACCGAGCTTCGATCCCTTCGTCTCCTTCCGGTTCGCTTGCCCGATCGCCAGACGGTTGAGCGCCAGCGAGACATCGCCGGAAAGCACATCGAGGAGATCGCGTGCAAAGGCGATCAGATGCCTGCGCAGGCTCTCGATCGTCAAGGTCTCCGCGGCGACGTCGACCGTGCGGACCTTGCCCGCCTGGAAACCGATCATCGCGGAAAGCAGCCCGTCACGATCCCCGAACCACTTGTAAAGGCTTTCCTTCGAGCAGTTGGCGGCCCGTGCGACGCCCGCAGTCGTGAGCGCCTTTTCGCCGCCCTCGACCAAAAGACGAAGCGCCTGCTCCAGAACGGCGCTCTGGCGCGGCGGATATGCCTGCGTCTTGCCCGCTTCCACGATCACATCCATTGCTTCATTTGCGTACCGTACGGTACGGTTCTTATGCCCCTTATGAAGGAACCCGGCAGGAAGGTCAAGCTGTCCTGGTCGGATTTGTCACGTCCGTGAAGGGATACTAGGCTGCTACGCCTTCGCGCACCGCATCGATGTCCCGAAGCGGCGATGTGCCGTAAAGCCGGCTGTACTCCCGGCTGAACTGCGACGGGCTTTGATAGCCGACACGGTGGCCGGCATTGCCGACATCCAGCCCCTCCACGAGCATCAGCCGACGTGCCTCCTGCAGGCGCAGCTTTTTCTGGAACTGCACGGGCGTCATGGCCGTCACCGCTTTGAAATGGTGATGGAACGAGGACGGGCTCATGCCGACGTGATCTGCGAGCTCCTCGATGCGAAGCGTCACATGGAAGTTGGCGCGCAGCCAGCCTATGGCACGAGCTATCCTGTTGCTGTTGCTGTCGGCGACGGCGATGTTGAGAAGCCGCGCGCCGTCCGGACCGGTCAGGATGCGGTAGAGGATTTCCTGCTGGATCAACGGTGCCATGGCCGGGATCTCATTCGGACGATCGAGCAAGCGCAACAGCCGCACGGCCGCATCCAGAAGCTCGGGTGGCGCGGCATTGACCGTGATGCCGCGTCCTGCGGCCTGCGCGGGCGGCCGTGAAACATCGACGCGACGGAAGAGCTCGGCAAGCCTTTCGCTGTCGATCCCCAGGGCCAGGCAGAAATGCGGGGTCTCCGGGCTTGCCTCCGTCACGCGCCAGGTGACAGGCAGATCGAACGAACTAAGAAGATATTCCCCCATCGCATAGTCGATCGTTTCCGCGCCGAGCCTCAGGCTCTTGGCACCTTGCAACACCATCGCCAGGCATGGCCGGTAGCTGCTGTGGAATGGCACGCTCGGAGTGGAACGACGGCTGATGAACAGATTGTCGATGGCGGTGGAGAACTCGCCGTCGCCCGGCGTGAAGCGCGCGGCTATCGAGACGATTTCCTGATAGGGATTGAAAGGCAGGGTCATGAATCGGCTCCGAAGCGCTGCAGGCAGGGCCCTCTATCTAGGACAGAATACCCGCACCGGAAATATGCGTGCCCATCACTTTTGCAGGATCGTGCAAGAAGCTTGCAGGATCGATCTAACGCTCCCGTGCCTTGCCGGCGCATAATCCCCCTGCTTTCTCCCACAATTCAACAGATCAATGGAGCTCCCATGGCTATTGCAAGAGGCTATGCCGCGACCGACGCGTCCCAACCGCTGACGCCTTTCACCTTCGAGCGCCGCGAACCCAACGCCGAGGACGTGGTCATCTCGATCCAGTATTGCGGCGTGTGCCATTCCGATATCCACCAGGCCCGCAACGAATGGGGCATGTCGAAATACCCGATGGTTCCCGGCCACGAGATCGTCGGCACGGTCACGGCCGTCGGCTCATCGGTCACCAAGTTCAAGGTGGGCGACAAGGTGGGCGTCGGCTGCTTCGTCGATAGCTGCGTCGGCTGCGCCACCCGGGACGTCGACAACGAACAGTACATGCCCGGTCTCGTCCAGACCTATAACGACGTCGAAGCCGACGGAAAGACGCCGACCTATGGCGGCTATGCGGATTCGATCGTCGTCAAGGAAGGCTATGTGCTGTCGATTCCCGACAATCTGCCGCTCGATGCCGCAGCCCCCCTGCTCTGCGCCGGCATCACGCTCTACTCGCCGCTGCGTCATTGGAATGCCGGCCCCGGCAAGAAAGTCGCGATCGTCGGCATGGGTGGGCTGGGCCACATGGGCGTCAAGCTCGGCGCGGCCATGGGTGCGGACATCACCGTTCTCAGCCAGTCGCTTTCCAAGAAGGAAGACGGGCTGAAGCTCGGCGCCAAGGAATATTACGCCACGAGCGATGCCGAGACCTTCACCAAGCTTGCCGGCACTTTCGACCTTATCATCTGCACCGTCGGCGTGGCAATCGACTGGAACGCCTATCTCGGCCTCCTGAAGGTCAACGGCTCGATGGTTCTGGTCGGCGTGCCGGAACATGCCGTGCCGGTCCATGCCTTCTCGTTCATCCCCGGTCGCAGGAGCCTGTCCGGCTCGATGATCGGCTCCATCAAGGAAACCCAGGAAATGCTGGATTTCTGCGGTGAGCACAACATCGTCTCGGAGATCGAGAAGATCAATATCAGCGAGGTCAACGAAGCTTACGAACGCGTCCTGAAAAGCGATGTGCGCTACCGCTTCGTCATCAACATCGCCTCGCTGGCGGCTTGAGTTTTTTGCGGGCGGCCCTCGGGCCGCCCCCTTGTCTTGCCCTGGGACGCCGCAACGGAATCATGAGGGGCCGGCAAAGGTTCGAGTCGGATTTCGGCTGCCGTGTAGAAGGATTTTCGCTTGCCCGGCACGCCGCACGGACAACAAATCTCGGCCTTCCGGGTTGGAAAACCACCTTATTTTCCTACCGTAAGCCGCTGTTCCGGAATATTAATCCCCTAACGGAACCACCAGACATTGCCCTCCGCATTAATTTTCGCTTTTCAAGTCGATTCTTCCCTATAAAATCGATCAAGTAAGTTTCTGCGCCGAAACATTCCGTTATCTGAAGCGTTCCGCGCAGCCGATATGCAGGAGTACGTGCGAAGGCCCTTGCGACAAGGAGACAGAAAATGATGAATTTCCTGCCTGACCTTTACGAAGGACATGCTCCCATCACCCTTCAGCATCTGTTTCGGGATGCGATCTATGCGTTCGACGAGTGGGACGAAGGAGTGGCCGAACCCACCGTGGCCTATCAGGGAACCCTGGTTCCGATCAGCACCGTCTTCGAGGCGATGCGCAACTGCACCGACATCGTGCCGCAAACAGTGCTTTCGGCCATCACCGATCGCCTGACAAAACCGTGGGATGGCGACGGCCCCCTCTCCGCCATGACTTTTTCGACCGGAGCGCGCGTCATGGGCGTTCTGGTCCGCAAACGCCGCCTGCATGGCAATGCCGGCGTAGCAGCCTTCATCGAGCATTATCAATCGGAGCACCAGAGCCACAGACCGGCTTGACCGGCGCTCCGCCACGTCCGATGCCGTGCCCCTTGCGGGCACGGCATTTTCCTTGAAAAGCGAACTTCCATCGGCGCTTCGGCTTCCGGAGCCCAGACGCATTGAATTGGCTCGGCTGATCCGGCGGCATTAGCTTAACTGTGATTGAGTTCGGCCTTGTCCTGGATCCGATCCGGCCTTGCATCCGCCACGCCCGCGGAGGTTTCGAAGTCGAAAAGCTTCTGCGTTACCAGCGCCGCAGCCCCCCGAGCCCAGGAATTGTCTTCCCAGTCCGGCAGAATGGGGGGCGCGGCGCGAAACGTTCCCTTGCCAAGAGCCGTTCGCAAGGGGCCGAACAACGCTTCGCCGAAAGCCACGGCCTCTCCGCCGACGACGACGACCTCGGGATCGACGGTGTTGACGAGGTTCGCGAGATGCCGGCCGATGCTGCGCCCTGCCTCTTCGAGCGCGGTGACGGCTTGCGGCTCGCTCTGCTCCAACGCCGAAAGAAAGCTCTGGAAACCCTCCGTCGCGCCGCGTCCCGTTCGCTCGCGCCATGTATCCAGGATGCGCGGCACCGAATAATAGGCCATAAGGCATCCGTGTTTCCCGCATTCGCACTTGCGGCCGTTCTCTTCATAGGACACGTGGCCGAATTTGCCTGCGGCACCGTTCGCTCCGCGATAAAGCTTCCCTTCGAAGACCAGAGCGCACGCTATGCCGACCCCGATCGCCAGAACGGCCATGTTGCAATGCTGCCGGCCCGCCCCGAAAAGCTGCTGCGCGATGGCATAGGCATTGGTGTCGTCCTCCATCCAGACCGGAAGCCGGACCCGTTCGGCCAGCATGCGTCCCAGAGGTACGTGGTCCCAGTTGTAGCGATGGCTGCGGATACAGAGCGCCTTTTGATTGTCGACAACCCCCGGCATCGAAATTCCGATCCCGGCCAGCCGCGCATCCGGGCGCCCGACCATCGTAACGAGCTCCGGAACGGCCCCCGCCAGCCTGTCCGCTATGTGGTCGGGATCATGCCCCTCGAGCGCAAGCCGCATGGAGCCGAGCGGATTGGTGGCAAGATCGGTGACGACGCATTCGACGGAGCCGACCATCAGCTTGAAGCCGATCGCAAGCCCCTTGGCATAGTTGATATCGACCGGAATGGGACGACGCCCCGTCGAGCCGGCCACGGTCTTGCCCTCGATCAGCAAGCCTTCTTCGATGAGGTCCGATACGACGAAGGTTACGGCTGCCGGGCTAAGGCCGGTCGCCGCCGCTATGTCGGCGCGGCTGTGCGGCCCCTCCTGCCTCAGCAGGTTCAGGATCAGCCGCCGATTCATTGCGCGCGCGGTGCTTTGGTCGCCTTTGAGCTTCACGGTGCTTCTTACTTTATTTTGTAAATTAATTATTGCGTCACGCCCAACCTTATGCATAGAATACCTCCGCTGATCAACACCTGAACCGGCTCGGAGACGATTATCCGGTTCGATCCGCAGGCATCGAGAATCTTTGCAGGAGCGGGCAGGCAGGCGCCTTGCCCGGAGGAGAGTTCGTTGCCGCAGATAACGCGCCGGTCGTCACCGATCGGTGGCAGGTGAAGTCTGGATCGCATATAGGGAGGAAGCACGAATGGTATTCAAATGGACCGAGAGATCCTCGACGCGCCGTACGTTTCTCAAGGGCGCCGGAGGTTTGTCCGCTGCCGCGCTTGCAGGTTTTCCGCTGCCGGCGCTCGCACAGGCAGCCGAGGTGACCGTCATCTCGGCGGAAAACAACGCCAACGCACTGGAAGTCTTGCGACGCATCGCGGCCGATTTCCAAAAGGAATCCGGCACAAAGGTCGTGATCAACAACATGGATCACGAAGCGCACAAGACCGCAATCCGTAATTATCTCGTCGCCGGCGCACCGGATGTCTGCTTCTGGTTTTCTGGAAACCGGATGAAGGCCTTCGTCAATCGCGGCTTGTTCGACGACATTTCCGATCTCTTCGAGAAAGAGAAATACAAGGACGTGCTCGGCGCCAACGCCGCCACCGTAACCGTCGACGGCAAGCAGTACGGCCTTCCGACCGGCGGCACCATGTGGGGCATGTTCTATCGCAAGGACGTGTTTGCCGAGCACGGCCTTACCATGCCGAAAACCTGGGACGAATTCCTCGCTTTTGGCCAGAAGTCTACGTCTGCAGGATTGACGCCGGTAGCGATCGGCACCAAGGAGCTCTGGCCGGCTGCAGGCTGGTTCGATCAGATGAACCTGCGCGTCAACGGGCTGGACAAACATCTTGCGCTGATGGACGGCAAGATGGCGTACACCGACGCTGCCTTGAAGCCGGTGTTCGATCACTGGGAGGAATTGATCAAGCTCGGTTTCTTCACCCCGGACCACACATCCTTCGGCTGGCAGGAGGCAGGCGCTTTCCTTGCCCAGAAGAAGGCGGGGATGATGAACCTCGGCGCGTTCGTGAAATATGCCTTTCCCGAAAAGGACGTTGGCCAGCTCACATTTGCTCCCTTCCCCATCATAGATGCGAACCTGCCCCGATACGAGGAGTTCTCGCTGAACTCGGTGCATATTCCGGCCAATGCCAAAAACAAGGCGGGTGCCCGCGAATTCATCGCCTATTTCTACAGACCGGAAAACCTCGGCGCCTATCTCAAGCCCGCCGGCAACGTGCCGCCGCGCACGGATTTGCCGCCAAGCGACGATCCGCTGGTCAATGCCGCGGTGGAGAGCATGAAGACCATGGCCGGCGCGTCGCAATATTACGACCGCGACACCGATCCGGACATGGCTCAGGCCGGACTAGTCGGCTTCCAGGAATTCATGGCGAAACCCGAGCGCCGGGACGCGATCCTTGCGCGTCTCGAAGGAACACGTCGCCGGATCTTCAAGATCTAGCGTCCTCCCGGCGACGGGGAGCGGGCTTCGGCCCGGCTCTCCGGCGTCGTTCTCCGCCCCCGTTTTTCAAAAAAGGTATCCTCAACGATGACAAACCTGTGGCGGCGCCATCGGTCGTGGTTGACACCGACGCTCCTGATCCTGCCCGCAGCGGTCCTCTTCACCGTTGTCATTCTGGCCTCCTCCATTCAGAGCCTGTGGATCAGCCTCCATGATTGGGACGGCTTCGGCCCGATGGTCTGGATCGGCCTCGGCAATTACCGCGAGCTTCTCCAGGACCCGCAATTCTATACCTCGCTCAAGAACAATGTGATCTGGCTGGTGATGTTCATGCTGGCGCCTCCCATCGGGCTGGCGATCGCGCTTCTCGTCAACCAGAAGATCCGCGGAATGCGGCTCATGAAGTCGCTGTTCTTCATTCCGCTGGTTTTGGCTTCGGTTGCCGTCGGCGTCGTCTTCACCTGGGTCTATACGCCGGAATTCGGGCTGCTTGCCCTGATCTTCCGTTTCTTTGGCGCAACCGCGCCGGCAGTCCTCTCCGACGAGAACTTCGTCACCTTCGCCGTGGTGATCGCCGCGCTCTGGCCGCAGATCGCCTTCTGCATGGTCCTTTATCTCGCAGGCCTCAACAATCTCAGCGAAGACCTCATCGGCGCCGGACGGGTCGATGGCGCCAGGGGCTGGTACATGCTGCGCCACATCGTCCTGCCCCAGCTCACGCAGGTCACCTTCATCGCGATCGCCGTCACGGTCGTCGGCGCGCTGCGCTCCTTCGACATGATCTCCGTGATGACCCGCGGCGGCCCCTTCGGTTCCTCTTCGGTACTTGCCTATCAGATGTTCGAGCAGTCGATATTCTCCTACCGCTTCGGTTATGGCGCCGCCATTGCCAGCGTTCTCTTCGCCATCATGGTCGTGTTCATCGCCTGGTACCTCACGCGCATCATCCGTGCGGAAGAAAGAGGAAGCTGATGTATCCCCGTCCCATTCCCGAAAGCGCCGTGTGGCAACGCCGCGCCTATGCCGCGCTTGTCGTCGGCATCCTCGTCATCTGGCTTGCGCCGCTCTTCGCGGTGATCCTGACCTCGTTCCGCTCGACGCAGGATGTCATGGGCGGCAATCTCTGGGGCTGGCCGACCGAATTCGGTCTGGTCGAGAACTATACCGCCGTGTTCACGCAGACGCCGATGGCGCAGTATTTCGTCAACAGCCTCGTGATCACGGTGCCGTCGGTGATCTTCGTGCTGATCCTCAGCACGCTCGCCGGTTTCGTCCTGTCGCGTTACCGCTTCCCCGGCAACATGCTGGTCTTCGCGCTCTTCGTCGGCGGCAACTTCCTGCCGCACCAGATCATGATGATCCCGGTTCGCGATCTCATGGTAAAGCTCGGGCTCTACGACACCACGATGGCGCTGATCATCTTTCATGTCGCCTTCCAGACGGGCTTTGCCACGCTCTTCATGCGCAATTTCATCGCGGCCCTGCCCGACGAACTCTTCCAGGCCGCGCGTGCCGAGGGTGCGACACCCTTCCAGACGCTCCTGCACGTCGTCGTGCCGCTGGTGCGCCCGGCGCTGGCCGCTTTGGCGATCCTGCTCTTTACCTTCATCTGGAACGATTACTTCTGGGCGGTCGTGCTCACCATCAGCGACAGCGTCAAACCGGTGACGGCGGGCCTTGCCAATCTTCGCGGTGAATGGGTCTCCGCCTGGAACCTGATTTCCGCCGGCACGATCGTCGTCGCCGTTCCGCCGGTGATCATGTTCTTCCTCATGCAGAAACACTTCATCGCGGGTCTGACGATGGGAGCCGTCAAGGGATGACCGGTTACCGATCCTCAAACCCGCTCGGATTCGAATTCAGGCACGCAGGCAGGACATCATGAGCAGTCTCGAACTACGCCGGATTGAGAAGAACTACGGCGCATATCACGCCTTGCGCGGCATCGACCTCGCTGTGGAAAAAGGCGAATTCATCGTCATGGTCGGGCCGTCCGGATGCGGCAAATCCACCCTGCTCAAGACCATCGCCGGTCTGGAGAGCATTACTTCGGGCCAGATCGTCATCGGCGGCCGCGATGTGACCAGAGAGGAACCCGGCGACCGCGGCATCGCCATGGTCTTCCAGTCCTACGCACTCTATCCCCACATGACGGTTGCGGAAAACATGGGTTTCGGACTGCGCATGGCGCATCGACCCAAGGCTGAGATCGACGCGGCGGTCCAGCGGGCCGCCAAGATCCTGCGCATCACCGACCAGCTCGACAAGCGCCCGAAGCAATTGTCGGGTGGCCAGCGCCAGCGCGTCGCCATCGGCCGGGCGATCACCCGTTCGCCGGAAGTCTTCCTGTTCGACGAGCCGCTGTCGAACCTGGACGCGGCCCTGCGCACCCAGATGCGGGTGGAACTGAGCACGCTGCATGCCAAGCTCGGCGCCACGATGGTCTACGTCACCCACGATCAGATCGAGGCCATGACGATGGCAAGCCGCATCGTCGTGCTGAACCACGGCTCCATCGAGCAGGTCGGCACGCCGCTCGAGCTCTACCGCAATCCGCAGAACCAGTTCGTCGCAGGCTTCCTCGGGGCACCGCGCATGAACTTCATGCAGGTGAGCGTCGATGCCGCCTCCGGCCGCAGCGCCACCGTTTCGGCACCCGGACTGTCCCCGCTTGCGGTAGACCTGGCGGATGACGCATCGGTTGCGCAGGGCGACAAGCTCGTGCTGGGCATCCGGCCCGAGAACATCGGCATCGCCGGCACAAACGAAGCTTCGACAAACGTTTCCGGTCGGATCCGGCTTGTCGAACATCTCGGCCGCGAGACCATCCTCTACGTGGATGGAGGCGCGCTCCAGTGCATCAGCTCGGAAAGCGGCAACGGTACGATCACCGTCCAGATCGGCCATGTCACCGGCATCTCCGCCGATAGCGATATCGGCCTGAGCTTCGATCAACAGAACATCTATCTCTTCGCGCCCGACACGGGACGCACCCTTACGGCGCGCAAGCCGATCGTTGCCGCCTGACCAGTCATTCGAGGAGCACCCTTCATGTCCACGTCCACGCTATCCGTTTGGCGTCCGATATCGACCGACCGTTTTCTCGTCGGCGCGCCGCATTATCCCGAGCATGTCGATGAGAGCTACTGGGATAATGACGCAAGGCGCATGGCCGAAGCCGGCTTCAATGCAACACGCCTCGGCGAATTCGCCTGGCACATCTTCGAGCCCAAGGAAGGCATCTTCGATTTCGACTTGTTCGACAGGGCGATTGCAGGCCTCGGTCGTCATGGGGTCAAGACCATCCTGTGTACGCCGACCGCAACCCCGCCCCGCTGGCTGACGGCAAAGCACCCCGAGATCCTTCGCGTCGACGGAAACGGCAGGGCGATGAGCCATGGCTCCCGCCAGCATGCCGATACGTCGAACCCCGTATTTCGCGATTACAGCCGCAAGATCACGCGGGCCATGGCTGAACACTATCGCGACAATCCCGACGTCATCGGATGGCAGACCGACAATGAATTGAACACCAGCATGCCGGAATCCTATTCGCCGGCGGCGCTGAAGGAGTTCCAGGCCTACCTGCAGGATAGATACAAGACGATCGAGGCGCTGAACTTCGCCTGGGGCGGAAATTTCTGGGCAACCGCCTATGACGACTTCGGCCAGATCGTTTTCCCGCTCGATTTCGCACCCACATTCCCGAGCCCGGGACATGTCCAGGATTACCACCGCTTTCTCGCCTTCTCCACTGCACGCTTTCAGCACGATCAGGTGGAGATCCTGAGAGCGGTGAACTCCTCCTGGTTCATCTTCCACAATTTGGGCGGGTTGCGCGACATCGACTTTCGCGGCCAGTTCTCCACGGATCTCGACTTCGTCGGGTACGATATCTATCCCCTGCTTTACGACGAGTTCCACCGCATCGGAGACCACGCCCGAATCCAGGCGCTCCATCTCGACATCTGCCGCGGTTTCTCCGGCAACTACATCGTGCCGGAACAGCAATCCGGCTTCGGCGCCCAGCCGGGCTTCTGCACGCTGACGCCCGAGCCCGGCGAGATGCGCCGCATGGCGATGTCTTCCGTCGCCCGCGGTGCGGACGGCGTGATGTTCTTCCGCTGGCGTCCCGCCCATTTCGGCGCGGAAATCTACTGGATGGGCGTGATCGACCATGATGACGTGGCGCGCCACCGCTATGACGAGGCCAGGCAGTTCGCCACCGAGATGACGTCGCTGAAGGACAAGATCCTCGGCACCTATGTCCGGATGGACGTGGGTATAGCCGGTTCGGATTTCGACAATCAGGAAGCCCACAAGACCTTCCCGATCGGCCTGCCGAGCCCGCAGGACGATGCGATCCTGCTCCACCAGTATTGCTACGAGCAGGGCATTGCCTGTGGTTTCATCCACCCCGAGGACGATCTTTCCAAACTGAAGGTTTTCTATGTTCCGCATTGGGTGATCTGGAAAGACGGCTGGACCGAACGGCTCGAAGATTTCGCCAGGAACGGCGGTACGGTCATCATCGGCGCACGTACCGGCACCCGCGACGAGAACAATCACGTGATCCGCGAAACGGCGCCGGGTTCGTCCCTTTCCAAGCTGACTGGCGTGCGCGTGGAGGATTTCGGCCGCCTCGCGGCGCCCGGCGCCAACGGCCTCTTCACAGCCATGGGCCGCTCCGGCGGCCTGGTCATCCCTCCTGACAAGCCGGCGGAGGCCAGCCGGCGCATGCGCCGGTTCACCTTCGGCAATCGCGAGTTCGACGCAGCGCATTTCTACGAGAACCTGGCGACCGGACCCGACGTCGAGACGCTGGGCAGTTGGTCGAACCGCTACGCCGAAGGAATGCCTGTCATCACGTCGCGGACGATCGGCAAGGGTCGCGTCATCTATATGGGAACCTATCTGACGCCTGATCTTACCCTGCATTTCGCCAGCAGGACGCTCGCCGATGCCGGGGTGGCACCCCTGGTCCCGGACCTGCCGGCCGGCGTCGAAGTGACGATGCGGCAGAATGGCGATCGCCGCCTCCTGTTCCTCCAGAACATCAAGGACACGGCCATCGAGGTCACCGGCCTGTCATCCGGCCGCAATCTGCTCGATGACGGCAAGGCAGTCACCGGAAAGCTGACGCTCGAAGGTTATGGCTGCGCGATCATCGAACTGGGCTGAGATCATGCCGTCCATCGTCGAGACATCGACCGCCGACGGAGAAGCATATGCAAGGAATGAGAATATGACGAGTAAGAGCAATATCCGTTGGGGAATACTCGGTCCGGGCAATATCGCCAGGGACTTCTTCGCGGGAGCCGCGCAATCGGCACACGGCCGGATCGAGGCGATCGCGACGCGAGATCCCGACAGGCCGGGGCTCGCCGAAAATTTTCCCGGCGCGCGAATAATCGCAGGCTACGACACCATGCTCTCCGATCCGGATATCGATGCGATCTACATCGCCCTGCCCCATCCGGCTCATGCCGAATGGGCGATCAAGGCCGCAGAGAAGGGCAAGCACGTCCTTTGCGAAAAGCCGATGGGGCTCTCGGCCGCGGAGGCCGAAGCCATGCAGGTGGCGGCGCGTAAGGCCGGCACCTTCATGGGAGAGGCCTACATGTACCGGCTGCACCCCTTGACGGCCAAGCTGATCGAACTCATCGAAGCACGCACGATCGGCGACGTCCGGATGATAAAGTCTAGCTTCGGCTTCGCCAAGCTTCCTTACGACCCCGAGCATCGGCTGTTTTCGAACGCCCTGGCCGGTGGCGGCATCCTGGATGTCGGTGGGTATCCCGTCTCTATGGCGAGGCTCATCGCCGGGATCGGCCAGCCGTCGGGAATCCTGGAGCCGGAAAAGGTGACGGCGGTCGGGCATCTCGGAGAGACCGGCGTCGATGAATGGACGTCGGCATTGCTGCATTTCGCGGGAGGGATCATCGCGGAAGTGTCCTGCTCCGTCTCCCTTGCACAGGACAACGTATTGAGGATCATCGGCACCGAAGGCCGGATAGAAGTGGAGCAGTTCTGGTTTGCCGGCGGCAAACAGGGCGGCAGGAACACGATCCGTATTCTTGCCAGGGACGGCAGCCGGACGGAAGCGGTCGTGGACGAGCCGCGCCACCTCTACAGCTTCGAGGTCGACGCCGCCAGTCAGGCCATCCGCGCCGGCAGGACCGAATTTTCCTATCCCGGCATGACGAACGCCGATACGCTCGGCAATCTGCGTGTGCTCGACAAGTGGCGCGCCGCGATCGGCCTCGAATACGAAAGCGAGAAACCGGAGCTCCGCACGCTTACGATCCGCGGCGACAGGCTTGCGCGCAAGGAATCCAGGGTCCCGCGCGGCCGCCTCGCCGGCCTTGCGAAAGAGACCTCGCTCGCGGCGCTGGGCCTCATGCAGTTCTCCACCTTTCCGGCAGCGGCCATCGCTCTCGACGCATTCTACGAGGCAGGCGGCAACCTGGTGGATACCGCCTTCGGTTACGGCGGTGGTACGCAGGACCGGCTTCTCGGCGAATGGATCCGCAGCCGCGGCGTTCGCGAGGAGGTCGTCGTCATCGGCAAGGGCGCCCACACGCCGCTCTGCTATCCGGATGTCATCGCCAAGCAGCTGACCGTCAGCCTGGAGCGGATGCAGAGCGACTATGTCGATATCTACTTCATGCACCGCGACAATCCGGATATTCCCGTCGGCGAGTTCGTGGACGCGATGGATGCCGAAGTGAAGGCCGGGCGAATCCGCGGGCCGTTCGGCGGCTCGAACTGGACGCGCGAACGCATGGACGAGGCGATCGCCTATGCCGAACGGACCGGCAGGACGAAACCGAGCGTGCTGTCCAACAATTTCTCGCTGGCAGACATGGTCGAGCCGGTCTGGAGTGGATGCATCGCCTCTTCCGACGACGAATGGAAGGCATGGCTCGCTTCCCGGCAGGTCACCAACGTCGCCTGGTCCAGCCAGGCGCGCGGCTTCTTCACCGATCGTGCAGCACGCGGGAAGTTCGATGATGCCGAGCTGGCGCGCTGCTGGTACTCAGAGAGCAATTTCGCCCGTCGCGACCGCGCGATCGAGCTCGCCAGGCGGCTCGGCAAGGATCCGATCCAGATCGCGCTGGCCTATACCCTTGCCCAGCAGGGCCGTGTCATACCGTTGATCGGTCCGGGCTCGCTGGCAGAACTTGAGCAGAGCATCGGCGCTTTCGATATCCACCTCACGCCGGAAGACGTATTCTGGCTAGAGACCGGGCGAAAATGACCTTTCGGATTGGCAAACAGGTAGACGACATGCGCAAAATAGGCATCGGCATCATTGGTTGCGGTAACATATCGGATGCATATCTCAAAGCGGCACCGGGCTTCCCGGTTCTGGATATCCTTGGCGTCGCCGATATCAACATGGCGGCGGCGGAAGCAAAGGCGGCCGTTTACGGCGTAAACCCCCTGACGGTGGACGATCTTCTCTCCGATCCGCGGATCGAGATTATCTTGAACCTGACGACGCCACAGAACCATGTGCCCGTTGGGCTTCAGGCGGTTGCGCACGGAAAGCACGTCTACTGCGAAAAGCCGCTCGCGACGACACTTCCCGATGCCGAGCGCCTCGTCGCAGCCGCCGCAGAGAGGAATGTGAGGATCGGCTGCGCACCGGACACTTTCCTTGGCGGCTCTCACCAGACGACGAGACGGCTGCTCGACGACGGCGTCGTCGGCACGGTCGTGGCGGGCTCGGCCTTCATGCAGGTCCCCGGCCATGAACTCTGGCATCCCAATCCGGACTTCTATTACAAGCCCGGTGGCGGCCCGCTGATGGACATGGGGCCTTACTATCTCACCTGCCTCGTAAACCTGCTGGGGCCGGTGAAATCCGTCGTCGGGCAGGCGAAATCCGCGTACGAGAACCGGACGATCGGCTCCGGGCCGCGAGAAGGCCGGAAGATCGACGTCGAGGTTGCGACGCACGTCTCGGGTCTCATGGAATTCGTAAACGGAGCCGCCATATCGATCACCACCAGTTTCGACGTCTGGAAACACGAGCACAATCATATCGAGCTCTACGGCACGACCGGCTCGATGATCGTGCCGGATCCCAACAGGTTCGATGGCGATGTGAGGATCGCCCGGCGGAAGGAAGCCTGGGCCGTGGCGGAACAGCAGCATTCCTACGGCGACGGCAACTATCGCATACTCGGCCTCGCCGACATGGCGCATGCCGTTGTTTCGGGCAGGCCGCATCGCGCGAACCATGATATTTCACTGCATGTCCTGGAGATCATGGAATCGATCCTGCAGGCAGCGGAGACAGGGCGCCGCATCGACCTTAAACATGGCTGCGCGCGTCCTGAGCCCATGCGCGCGGACCTGCCATTCGGCATTCTCGAATAGGAGCGAACAATGAACAGGAAGGCCCTCATATTCTGGGGCGGGTGGGAAGGCCACACGCCGGAGCGAAGCGCGAAAGTCGTCGAGGACATACTCTCGCGCCACGGCTTCGACGTCCAAGTCGAGCAAGGCACCTCGGCCCTTGCCGATCCGGCTGTCACGGATCTCGATCTCATCGTGCCGATGATGACGATGTCGACGATCGAGAAGCCGGAACTGGAAAACCTTACGCATGCCGTGCGCGGCGGCACCGGCTTAGCCGGCTTTCACGGGACCATGTGCGACAGCTTCCGCAACGAGCCGGAGTACCAGTTCATGACTGGCGGCCAATGGGTCTCCCATCCCGGAAACATCATCCATTACCACGTCGACATCACCAGGCCGTCCGATCCGATCGTCGAAGGAATCGGCAGCTTTTCCTATCACTCCGAACAATATTACATGCATGTCGACCCGACGAACGAGGTGCTGGCATCGACGACGTTCAGCGGCGAACACCTCGAGTTCATCGAAGGTGTCGTAATGCCGGTCGTCTGGAAGCGCCGGTATGGCAATGGACGGGTTTTCTACAGCGCGCTCGGACATACGGCCGACGAGTTCGAGGTTCCGCAGATGCGGACCATCTTCGAGCGCGGCGCCCTGTGGGCGGCGAGAACGAAGGATTAGGCGTGAGGAAAATCGGGCTTTCGGCCTGCCGTTGGCGGTGCGGTTTTCTCCATTGCGCCATGAGCGGCAGCGGGGACAGCATCGGAAAACCGGGGCGTATGGGGAGCGGTCCGCGGCTTGATTTTCCTTTCGAAGCACATTATCTTTTCGGCCATCGAGATTTGATTGTTGGCTTTTGCTTTCGTGTCTTCGGGCACAGTCTGACGAACTTCCCCTTCAAATTCGACCAAAACTGACGCCGGGTTTCGGCTTGGAGTCAATGATTGATTGCCGGAGAAGAAAGGTTTCGTCATGGCGACTGGCACTGTTAAATGGTTCAACACCACCAAGGGATATGGCTTCATCGCTCCCGATAGCGGAGAGCCCGATGTATTCGTGCATATTTCTGCCGTTCAGCGCGCTGGCCTTGCAGGCCTGGCCGACGGCCAGAAGGTAAGCTACGAACTCGTGCGCGACCGCAAGTCGGGCAAGATGTCGGCCGACCAACTGGTCGCCGCCTGAGGTGATGTTTTCCGTCGTTGACCACGGATGTACTGGCAGCGGCAGGAAATGAAGGAAGGCCGGAACGCGTCCGGCCTTTTTCTTTTTCGGCGCATAACCCTGAATCGGACCCGTTTCAGAAAAGGATTATACCGCCAATTCAAAGAGTTATTGCTTCTTTTCGGTATGCAGGCGAGGTCCGTAGACTCTCATGCCTGATCGTCCCGGACGGTGTCCTTCTGCGTGATGAGCCGGGCACTGTGTTGCCCGCTGAGGAACGTCCACAGCCAGCTCCAGGCGACCGCGAAACGGCTGCGCGTGCCGATCAGGAAATAGATGTGGGCTATTCCCCATATCCACCAGGCCAGCGCGCCCTTCAGCTTGATGCGCCCGAAATCGATGATGGCTGCGCGGCGCCCGATCGTCGCCAGGCTCCCCTGATGCACATAGCGAAAGCGCTCCGGCATCCGCCCGCCGGAAAGGCGCGCGCGGATCACCTTGGCGACGAAGGCACCCTGCTGCTTCGCCGCCGGTGCGATGCCCGGCACCGGCTTTCCGTCCTCCTGGAACACCGCAGCCGTATCGCCGATGACGAAGACGTCCGGCAGGCCTGGCGCGGTGAGATTGGGCTCGACAGTGGCACGCCCTGCCCTATCGGCCGGTATTGCGAGCCACTGCGCGGCGGGCGACGCTTGCACGCCCGCGGCCCAGACGATCGTCCGGCTTGCAATGAAGGCGTCCCCCACCGCTACGCCGTCCTCCGTGCAATCAGTGACCCGTGTATCCGTGCGCACTTCGACGCCAAGCCTTTCCAGCGCGCGGTGGGCGTAGCCTGAAAGATCTTCCGCGAAACTCGCCAGGACGCGCGGGCCGGCCTCGATGAGGATAATCCGCGTCTTGCCGGTATCGATGTTTCGGAATTCCTTCGGCAGGGTCTTGTGGGCGAGTTCGGCGATGATGCCGGCGAGTTCCACTCCCGTCGGCCCCGCGCCGACGATCACGAATGTCAAAAGCGCATCGCGGACTGCCGGATCCTCCTCCCGCTCGGCCTGCTCGAATGCGAGGAGCAACCGGCGGCGGATCGTCGTCGCATCCTCCAGCGTCTTCAGGCCGGGGGCCGCGCGCGCCCATTCGTCGTGGCCGAAATAGGCGTGGGTCGCTCCCGTCGCCAACACCAGGCTGTCATAGGCGATGGTCCCGCCGTCCTGCAGCTTGACCAGCTTCGCCCCGGTATCGACACCCGTCACCTCGCCGAGCAGCGTCGTGACCTCCGGCCGATCGCGAAACAGGCGGCGGATCGGCCAGGCGATCTCCGAGGTCGCGAGAACGGTCGTGGCGACCTGATAGAGGAGCGGCTGGAATAGATGGTGGTTCCTGCGGTCGACGAGGGTAATCCGCACAGGGGCGCCCTTGAGATCGCTGGCGAGCTGCAACCCGCCGAACCCGCCGCCGACAATAACCACATGATGGCTTTCCTGCATCGCATCCTCCGGTTCGCCGACACCTGCCATCCGACATAACCGTCCCACACCGGCATTCAAGCCGGAAAGGATTGTTTTTTATGGAGGGCTGCCCTGCCTAATCGGCATATTCGACCGGAATCACGGCGCCGCTCTTCAGAACCTCCATGGAGATGGAGGCGGACACGTCGAAAAGTTCCACCTTGCGCACGATCTGCCTGTAGATGACATCGTAGTGCTCGACGCGCGGCAGCACGATCTTGAGGATATAGTCGTAGTTGCCCGTCAGCCGGTGAGCCTCGACGATTTCTCCGATGTCGGCGATCGTCCTGCGAAAAAGCTCGATCCAGTCGTCATTGTGATGGGCGGTCTTGATCAGGGCGAAGACGGTGGTCGGTACGCCCATCCTGTGACGGTTCAAGATCGCGACGCGCCCCGTTATATGGCCGCTTTCCTCAAGCCGCTGGATGCGCCGCGCGCAGGCCGAGAGCGAAAGGCTGACCCGCTCGGCAAGCTCGCCGATGGAAACATCCGCATCCTGCTGGAGGAGAAACAGCAATTTTCTGTCCCGTTCATCAAGAATCATGCTCATTGCACTCGAACCAAAACCAAAGAGCCGTAAAAATTATCGCATATATAGCAAAACTCAAGAATCATTTGCATAAAGAACGCAGGCCAGCATGGCCATTCGCAAACAATTGCCGTCGCTCGAGCGGCAATATCAGGCGGAGGAAAAGTGCAGAACGGAAGGAACACCGGGATGAAGACGATCGGCCTGATCGGCGGCATGAGCTTCGAAAGCACGGCAGTCTATTATCGCATGATCAACGAAGCCGTGCGCGAGCATCTCGGCGGACTGCGGTCGGCTGAAATATTGCTGCATTCCGTCGATTTCCAGGGCATCGTCGATCTCCAGAAGGCCGGAGACTGGACGGGGGCCGGCAAACGCCTCGGCGAAGTGGCAAAAGGCCTGGAAAATGCAGGAGCAGACTGCCTCCTGATCTGCACCAACACGATGCATCTTGTCGCCGACGCTGTGCAGGATGCCGCAGGCATTCCCCTTCTCCACATCATAGACGAAACCGCAAAAGCATTGAGGGCTTCCGGGCGGCACCGCCCCCTTCTCCTCGCGACCCGCTACACTATGGAACACGGCTTCTATGCGGACCGCATGGACCAAAACGGCGTCAGCGTCATGGTACCCGATGCGCAGGATCGCTCGATCGTCCACGACATCATCTTCGGCGAACTGTGCGCCGGAAAAGTGCTTGACGCATCGCGCGACAGGCTGATGACGATCATCGAAAAGGCGAAAGCTGCAGGTGCCGACAGCATCATTCTCGGCTGCACCGAAATCTGCCTGATCCTCGACCCGGAAAAGCTGCCGCTGCCCGGCTTCGATTCCACCGCGATCCATTCGCAAGCCGCCGTTCAATTCGCTCTCGGCTTGAAATCGCAAGCGGGTCTCGCCGCCTGACTCGGATTTCTTCCGCCGCCGTAAGCGACCGCGTCATACGCAGCCGTTCTATTCCCGCGCCGCATCATAAGCCGTGCGTGCAGCCTTTATCGCGGCATGATTGTCCGCGGACCAATGCACCAATGTCTTCAGCAAGGCGAGGAAGGAACGGCCCAGTTCCGTCAGCGCATATTCGACGCTCGGCGGCTGCGTCGGATAGACGGTGCGGGTGAGATACCCGTCGCGCTGCAGATCGCGCAGTGTCTGGGTCAGCATTCGCTGGGAAATGTCGGGCATCGAACGCCGAAGCGCCGAAAAGCGCATCGGCCCGTCGTCGAGCGCCAGTATCATCAGCGAATTCCATTTGCCCCCGACATTGTCGAGGACGTCGCGCACCGGGCAGTCATCCATCGGCATGGCGAGGCCGTCGATGAGGATGACCCTTTCGCCTTCCTTCCTGTCCGCGATTTTGTTCATAACATGGTTCCCTTCACGTAACCATCAGATGAAAAACTGCCTCCTTTACACTTCCTAGCAGCTTACTAGATAGGAGCAAGTCTCATTTGGAGACCAAATCTCCGTCTTGGCTTTGGCCAGGCGATCCGCGCGAAAGGAACCAGCATGTCGGACTCCCTCCTCATCACCGGCGCGGCCGGAAATCTCGGCCGCATCGTGCTCGATGAACTGCTTGCCTCCGGCAAGCTCGATCCCGCTTCCATCATCGCCACGACCCGGGATGTGGCCAGGCTTTCGGACTACGCCGCCAAGGGCGTCACGATCCGCAAGGCGGATTTCGATGACGCCGCCTCTCTCGACGAGGCCTTCGCCGGCGCCGGAAAGGTGCTGATCATCTCGACGGACGCGCTCGATGAGCCGGGCAAGCGCCTGCGCCAGCATCTCGGCGCCGTTTCAGCGGCGAAGAAGGCGGGTGCTGCGCATATCCTCTACACCTCCATGCCCCAGCCCGACGACTCGCTGATCCCCTTCGCTCCCGATCACCTCGGCACGGAAAACGCCATCAAGGAAACGGGCATTCCTTATACGATCCTCCGCAACGGCTGGTACATGGAGAACCTCTTCATGTCGCTCCCGCAGGTTCTGGCGAGCGGCCATTGGTATACGTCGACCGGCAAGGGCCGTATCGCTCACGTCGCGCGCGCCGATATCGGCAAGGCCGTTGCCGGTGCGCTGCTGAAGGCGGGCACCGAAAGCAGGACCTATACGCTGACCGGCGGGCAGGCGCGGACGACCGACGAGATCGCTGCGGCCGTATCCGCTGTCGCTGACCGGAAAATAGAAGTGGTGCACGTGACGGACGAGCAACTGGCCGCAGGCATGAAAAGCGCCGGCGTGCCGGAATTCCTCGTGCCGCTCCTCGTTTCCTTCGACGCCAACACCCGGGAAGGCAAGATCGCGATGGTGACGAGCGATGTGGAAACCCTGTCCGGAAGCAAACCGCAGCCGCTCGAGTCCTTCCTCCAGGCCAACAAGGCAGCACTGGAAGCCTGACGCACGCGGCTAGATACGAGAAATCCCGCCTAGATCTCCTGGCCGCAGGCGCGGCGGAAACGGCGAACCGTTTCCGCCATGCCGTATTCGAGGGCATCGGCTGTGAGGCCGTGGCCGATCGAAACTTCGGCCAGTTGCGGTATCCGTGCGGCAAGCGCCGGAAGATTGGCGACGGTCAGATCGTGTCCGGCATTGACGGAAAGCCCGAGATCGCTCGCGATGTCGGCCGTCTGCCCCAGCTCCTCGACAAGGCGCGAAGCACGCGCGGGATCGTCATGACAGCTGCCATAGGGGCCTGTATAAAGCTCGATCCTGTCCGCCCCGACCTCTCGGGCGATCTTCAACGCATCGCGATCCGGAACGCCGTCGGCAAAAAGCGATACCCGCAGGCCCAGCGCCTTTATCCGCCCGACGATCTCGCCAAGCAGATCGCGGCTCTTGCGAAAATCCCAGCCATGATCCGAAGTCGCCTGCGAGGGGTCGTCGGGTACCAGCGTCACCTGCTCCGGCCGATGCTCCTCCACCAGACGCAAAAAGCCCTCTTCCGGAAAGCCTTCCATGTTGAACTCGGCTTCGGGATATTCGCCGTCGATCAAGGCACGGATCGGCGCGAGATCGGAGAAGCGGATGTGGCGCTGGTCGGGACGCGGATGCACCGTCAGGCCGCTCGCGCCGGCTTCGAGGGCAATGCGGCCGAGACCGGTCACGCTCGGCCAGGGAAGATCGCGCCGGTTCCGGAGCATGGCGATCGCATTCAGATTGACCGATAGTTTCGCGGGCATGACGATGTCTTTCCTACGCGTGATCTTGCTCCGTTGATCTATCCTTTTGTTTCCGCTGGAGCAATCTGACCCTGTGAAGATTCAAGGGGCTGCTTCGCGGACAATGACAGCTACTTTTTCGCGAAGCCGTGTTCGATCCGCTTGCTGCGCGCAAGGAATCGAAGATACAGTCCGTCCACCGGGCGAATGCCCACGGCAATTCCGACTTCATCCTTGAGCTCTCGAAAGGAACAGGACGCGATGTTCGTACTTGTGATGGCGCTATGGATATGACCGGCAGACCCGACACGGAACTGGTACGCCGCTGCCTCGATGCTGTCCTCGCCAGCGAAACCTTTTCGCGCTCGGAGCGCCTGCGCTCGTTCCTCGCCTACGTGGTCGATCAGGAGCTGAAGGGAAAAGGACAGCAGATCAAAGGCTACAGCATCGGCGTCGACGTCTTCTCCCGGCCGCCGGACTTCGACGCGGCCAACGATCCGCTCGTCCGAGTCCAGGCCGGCAAGCTCAGGAAACTGCTCGATCGCTACTACCAGGACGAGGGTCGGTCCGCTCCTCTGCATATCCGCATTCCGCTCGGCAGTTACGTCCCGGAATATATCCGGCGCCCGGAGCAGAGCGAAGCCGAGATACGTCGGATTGTCCCCGCCCCTGCCGCGAGAGACGGCGGATTGGCACAGCCGGCTGTAAAACGGGCGTTCCGGTCAAGGACATCCTGGCGCCCGCGTCCCGTCTCCTCGCATATGGCGCTGCTGACATTATTGCCCTTGTTCTTCCTGACCCCCACCGGTTACTCCGATCCCCCTGCCATAGACATCGCCAATGCCCAATTCGCGCTTTGGTCCCACACAGACAAAAGCATGGCGCAGCAGGCCCTTCCGGAATTGCGCACGAGGCAGTGCCCTGCGGAAATCCGCGACTGCCGATCCCTGATGACGGCGATAGAAAAAGCGGCCGAATACTACCGCACGGTCAGGCTTGATCCCGGCAGAAAAAGCAAGACCAGCTCGCTTTCCTATTCCATGGGCATAGAAAGCAGCAAAGGCCGCCCCGGCATCTATGTCCGCGTTGTTCACGATATGACGGATCGCACGATCTATGCCGAATATTTTCGCCCCGAACAGCTGCGTGACAAGACCGGCCTTTTCTATGAAGCCCTCTCCTTTTCCTCCCGCACCTTCTCCACCAACGGGCATATATATTCGCATGCGATGCGAGCCGGCATCGCCAGCGGCCTGATGAAGTGTCTCGCCAGGGCCGATTCGGATGCGGACTTGCCAGGAGAGCACATAACGGCAACCACATGCCTGCAGAAGCCGGAAATCCTCGAACAGTTCGACGAGCCCGAAATCGCCAATCTCCATGGGTCGTCGGGCGTCTGGTGAGGAAGCAGGGGCTTACCAATCGCGTGAAGACGCGGATGCCCCTGCCGGTTTGCGCAGCTTTGCCGCCATACGGCAGATACAACCTTGAATTGGAAAGATCCTTTCTTGAATCCCACCCGATTTATGGGATTATGTCGTCGAGGGGGATGGAACTTAGCGCTTCGCATTCCTGTGCGCGCACGAAGCCGCAGGACATTGCAGGGCGTCAGGGAGGAAAGACGATGACGGTTGATCGCGTCGCGGGCGGTGCAAATGATGAGACATGACTCCAAGAAGCCGTCTGCCAACGGGCGTTCGGTGATCAGGAAGTCCATCCGTTTTCTACCTGCGGCACCGCTTCCGGAAAATATTCCTGAAGGAAGGCTCGCAATCGCTGACATGGCCAATGCGTTCGGCGTAACGCACAGGACGCTGCATTTCTATGAGGAGAAGGGACTGCTTTCGGCCGCTCGCGTCGGACCGATGCGGGTTTACGGGCCGGATGAGATCCAGCAGATGGCGGTCGTCAACACCTGCCGGGAAACCGGCATGCCGGTCGCGGTCATTCAGGAACTGCTCGAAGCGCTTGCCTCCGCCGACAGCCAGGATGAGGCCGACGGCATCTTCCGGGCGGCGATGATCGCCCGCAAGCGGGAGCTGACCGCGCAGCAATCGACCATTCGCCGGCAGATGCAGCAGATCAACGAACTTCTCGGTTTCAGCGCCATTGATTCGGAAATCAACGACAATGCTCAGGCTGCGGGCCTGACCGCCATCGAGCTGCGTTGCCTGTCGCTGATGGCGGAAGGCTACCCGACGACCCGTATCGCCCGTGCGCTCGAGGTCGATCCCGGCGAGGTCCAAGCGCTGGAAAAGGCCGTGATCCGTAAATTCAGCAGCAACAACCGCTTCCAGGCGGTCGCAAAGGCGGTCCTGCTCGGCATCATCGGCCACTAGGGTCAAAACCCAGTCAGGCTATGGCTTCTGTTGGCGAAGCTGGGATTGGATGGAAGCAAACAAGCGCAAGGCAAGACCCGAAGGTCTTGTCGAGCGTTGTTTTGCGATCAGGCGGCCCAGCTTCACCAACCCGGCGGGCAGGCCGTATCTTGCGCCTGCGGGCGTTGGAGAGGTTTGAAAATGGTGAGCATTTCCTGCGCGGTGTACTTTTGATTTCTTGAAGGTTTTTGGCCGAAACCACCCGCATCTCGTGCGGCGGGCTTCAGCGCACGATCGTCAGCGTTTCGGCAGCACGCGTGATCGCGGTGTAGAGCCAGCGCTCCCGCGTGTCGCGGAATGCCCAGCTTTCATCGAAGAGCACGACATTGTTCCATTGCGAGCCCTGCGCCTTGTGCACCGTCAGTGCGTAGCCGTAGTCGAACTCGTCATAGCGTTTGCGGGTCGACCATGGGATCTCCTCTTCGAGGTTCTCGAAGGCCGCCTTCAGCAGCTTGATCTTCGCAGCTCCCCTGTCCATGTCGTCGTCTTCCGGGCGGATCATCAGGTTGATGCCCGGTTTGACGGTCTCCTTGGACGAGCTCATGACCTGCCAGAGCGAGCCGTTGAGCAATCCCTTGGCAGGATCGTTCCTCAGGCAGACGAGCTTGTCGCCCGATTGTGGATAGTCCGTGGCGAAACCCTTGAGCTCGCGCAGGCGTTGGTTGTAGCGCCGCCTCGTCCGGTTGGTGCCGACCAGGACCTGATCCGCCTCCAGCACCAGCGGCTGCGTCACCTCGTTCTTGGAAATGACCTTCGCCGTGCCCCAGTCGCCTTGCATGATCTCCTTGCCTTCGCGCACGTGCATGGCGAGCTGGATGATCGGATTGTCGCGCGCCTGACGGTGAATGTCCGTCAGGAGATAGTCCGGATCCTGGTTCGTGAAAAAGCCGCCCCCCGAGACCGGCGGAAGCTGGCCCGGATCTCCGAGGACGAGGATCGGCGTTCCGAAACTCATCAGATCCTTGCCGAGCGCCTCGTCCACCATGGAGCATTCGTCCACGATGATCAGCGCCGCCTTGGCGACCGGGCTCTGCCGGTTGATCGAAAACATCGGCGCGATCGACGTTTTTCCGGTCTCCTCGTCGGAGACCTCCTCCTCGCCGCGCGGGCGATAGATCAGCGAATGGATTGTCTTCGCATTGGTGGCACCCTTGGAGCGTAGTACCTGTGCGGCCTTGCCGGTGAAGGCGGCAAAGAGCACCTCGCCGTCGACATGCTCCGCAAAATGCCGCGCAAGCGTCGTCTTGCCTGTACCGGCATAACCGAACAGCCGGAAAAGCGGCGACCTTCCCTCCTTCAGCCAGCGCGCCACGGCCTTGAGGGCTTCATCCTGTTGCGGTGCGAACTCCATGGGGCGAAGTGTCAGGATTCGGGTGTCCTGCGCAAGCGGCAAGCGTAAAATTCCCAAGCCGAGCGGCGGAACGCAGAGGCTGCCGACCCGCTTGCAGCGCAAGCAGAGCATCTGCCAAGGAACGTCTTCTGAAGGCTTTTGTACTTGGAAACGTCGTGCGAGGTCGTTATTACCAGACAGCACCGGAGCACATCCAACGGCCGGGCCGAACCTGCGCGACAAAGCCCGGCAACATCACTCCTCTGCTTCCTCTAACAGAACGTAACGAACCGCTTTTTCAAAAACCCAGTTTCTCCAGCACGGGAAAGCGCTGCACGCAGGCGATATGGCGCGAACCGGAGAGACGGCTTTCAGAGACCGAAATTGAAACCGGAAGATTATTCGATCGCAGGAAAACAGGAGGCATCCGGTTTCGGGCGGCTTCGACCCACCTTTCAATGGCTGGCGCTTGCTGCAATCTCCTTTCTCATCGCCGCACCGATGGAAGTCGCCGGCTTTTCCGCCGCACTTTTGATGGGGCCGATGCTGGCCGGCGTATCGGTTTCGCTCTGCGGCGCGACGATCCGCCTCCCGAAATCCTTCTTCTTCGTCGTTCAGATCGTGCTTGCCATGATGATCGCCGGAACGATTTCGCCGACCTTTGTCGGCAATTTCTCGGCCAATTGGCCGCTTTTCCTTGCGATCGTGATGTCGGTGATCGCCCTCAGCAGTTTTTCCGGCTGGATCATTACCCGCATGAAGATCCTGCCGGGAACCACCGCAGTCTGGGGCACCTCGGCCGGCGCCGCCTCGACCATGCTCATCATGGCGACGGCCTATGGTGCCGATGCGCGCCTGGTCGCCTTCATGCAGTATCTCCGGGTTCTCTTCGTCGCAGGCGTGGCGACCCTCGTCGCCCAGATCGGCGGCCACAACGGCGCGCCCCTCCATGCACTCAACTGGTTCGCTCCCGTCGATCTGCCGTCTTTCGCAGCAACCCTTGGCGTGGGAACGGCCTGTGCATTCGTCGGGACGTGGCTGCGCATTCCGGCCGGAGCCTTCCTTCTTCCCTTTGCCGTCGGCTCGGCGATGAGCCTTACTGGGGTGCTGAAGATCGAGCTGCCGCAACTGCTGCTCGCCGCGAGCTATGCCCTGCTCGGCTGGAGCATCGGCCTCGGCTTCACCCGTGCGATCCTTCTGCATGCCCGGCGCGCCCTGCTTCCGACCGTTCTCTCGATCGTGGCTCTCATCGGCTTTTCCGGCCTTCTCGCAGCATTGCTCGTCCTTCTGCTCGATATCGATCCTCTCACGGCCTATCTCGCGACCAGTCCCGGCGGGCTCGATTCGATTGCCGTCATAGCCGCGTCCAGCAATGTCGACATCGCCTTCATAATGGCGCTTCAAACCTCGCGTCTTATCCTGGTGACATTCATCGGCCCGGCTCTCGCACGCTTTGTCGCCGATAAGGTGTGAGGACGCCGACATCCGTTTTCTTTTGCGAATAAGGGAATAAAGTCGACCTGACAGGTGTCTAACGTCGGTAGCCGCGTGCTGCGGGAACTTCCATGATCAACATGACAGGAAAAAACCGATGAAAAAGCTGACGCTTCTTGCCGCCCTTTCGCTGTTGACGGCAACACAAGCCTTCGCTGCTCCCGTCAAGACGGTCGATACCGCCAAGGGCCAGGTGATTGCCGACGAAAAAGGGATGACCCTCTACACCTTCCGCAAGGACACGAAGGGCGTTTCCAACTGTTACGATCAATGCGCGGCGAACTGGCCGCCATTTCTGGCCGAAGCAGGCGCCGAGGCGGAGGGCGGCTATTCGCTCGTTGAGAGGAAAGACGGCTCCATGCAGTGGGCCAAGGACGGAATGCCGCTCTATTTCTGGGTGAAGGACGAGAAAAGCGGCGATGTGACCGGCGACGGCGTTGGAGGCGTATGGGATGCCGCGCATCCCTGATCCGCAAGGAATCGAAGCCGGCGCCTCCGCGTCGGCTTCGTTCGAAGGCGCCCTGCTCGCTCTCGTGCCGGCATTGCGACGCTATTCGCAGAGCCTCTCGCGAACCGACGCGGATGGAGAGGATCTGCTGCAGGATTGCGTGGAAAAGGCGCTCCTCAGCCGCACGCAATGGCGCGGCTTCAATCTGCGCGCCTGGGCTTTCACCATCATGACCAATCTTCACAGAAACCGGCATCGCACGGCCGCGGGCCGTCCGACGGTCGAGATTGAGACCGCCGACGATCTGCAAGCGCCGGATATCGTCGGCGATCCGCTGGAGCGCAGGCGCCTGCGCGCCGCTCTGGACGACCTTTCCGCCGACAGCCGCGCCGTTCTGATGCTCATCGTCGTCGAAGGCTACAGCTACGAGGAGACCGCCACCCTGCTCGACATTCCCTTGGGCACGGTGATGTCGCGCCTCTCGCGCGCTCGCCGCCGGCTCGGCGAACGACTTGCAAAGGACAACGTGATCCCGCTCAGGAGAGCGCCATGAACGAAGAAAGCCGGGTCATCCGCGAAGAAGAACTTCACGCCTATGCCGACGATGCGCTGCCGCCGGACGAGCGGGCGTTTGTCGCAGCCTGGCTCGCCGATCATCCCGACGATGCCGCACTCGTCGCCGGATGGATGGAACAGAACCGCAAAATCAGGACGGTCTTCGAAGCCGACTTTCAGTCCCGCCCCACCGATCGCGAAATGCTCAACTCGGGCCGAGGTTCGATCTTCCTGAGGAACCGCTGGGCAAGCGTCGCTGCCGCCGCCCTTCTTTTCGCTTCAGGCGTGATTTCAGGAAGCCTTGCCACGTCCCTGACCGCCGGAGATGAAACCGTTGCAGCGTCGCTTCCAGGCGAAGCCCGGTCCGCATTCCTCATCTATGCCAGCGAGGTCCGCCACCCGGTCGAAGTGGGCGCGGATGAAGAGGATCATCTGGCTCAGTGGCTCGGCAAGAGGCTCGATTATCCATTGACGGTGCCGGATCTTTCCGCCTTCGGTTTTGCTCTCGTCGGCGGACGCCTGATCCCCGTCGACGGCAGGCCCGGCGCGCTCTTCATGTACCAGAATGCCGGCGGACAGCGCCTGACGGTCATGCTCGGCCGCAACGAGAAAAATCACGATACCAGTTTCCGCTATTCATCCGCGGGCTCGATCGAGACCTTCTACTGGATCGACGGTCCGGTCGGCTATGCGGTCACCGGCGAGATTTCACGCGAAGAGCTGCAGCGGATCGCCGAGGAATGCTATCGGCAATTCGATACCTGAGACAGGTTGTTCCAAAGGTGCTCGGCACGAGACCTTTTCCAGCCGGATCGGCTGCCGGCAATCCTGCATCAATAAACGAATTCAGCGCAGCATCGGCCACAGACTGGCAACGAGCAGGAGCGCCATGCTGATATTGAACCATTTGAGCCGGGCGGGATGGGAAAGCCACTGGCGAAGCGCCGAGCCGAAACCCGCCCAGGTGGAAACGCTCGGAAAATTGACCAGGGCAAAGGCGATGCCGACGATGAGGACGGTCGCCGTATAGTTCTGCGCATCGGTATAGGTCGCCATGGCCGAGACAGCCATCACCCAGGCCTTTGGATTGATCCATTGGAAGGCCGCCGCCTCCAGAAAGGTCATGGGTCTTGCACCCGTTTGCCCCTCTGCGAGCGAACGCGACGTGCCGATCTTCCAGGCAATCCAGAGGAGATAGGCGCCGCCGGCGAATTTCAGTGCCGTATAGAGCAGCGGAACGGTTTCGAGCAGTGCGCCGAGCCCAAAGCCGACCGCAAGCAGCAAGGTGAGGAATCCTGCGCCGATGCCGCACATATGCGGAATCGTCCGCACGAAGCCGAAATTCACGCCGGAGGCAAAGAGCATCATATTGTTCGGCCCCGGCGTGATCGAAGTCGTGAACGCGAACAGCAGGAGTGCGAGGAAGATTTCAATCTGCATTTGCGAAGCCGGACGAATGTTCGATTTTTCCCACTGATAGCGCATCCGCTTGGAACAACCAGCCAATTCTTGTCATAGTGACAATTCAGAAGAGTGATGGTTTGTCCGCCCTGCGGTCGGAACAAGAATGGAGACGACAATGGACGACGCGATGCCGAATGTCTCTTTTCCCGACGGCCGAAGCGTGCCGGCGCTGGGTCAGGGCACCTGGCACATGGGTGAAAGCCGTGCGAATGCCGCCGGGGAAATCCGGAGCCTCCAGATCGGCATCGATCTCGGCATGACGCTCATCGACACGGCGGAGATGTACGCGAGCGGCGGCGCCGAAAGCGTCGTCGGCGAGGCTATCAAAGGACGGCGGGACGAGGTCTTCATCGTCAGCAAGGTGCTGCCCTCCAATGCCAGCCGTGAAGGCACCGTGCGCGCCTGCGAGGCCAGCCTGAAACGTCTCGCAGCGGAGAGGATCGACCTTTATCTCCTGCACTGGAGGGGGCGCTACCCGCTTTCCGAGACCGTCGAGGCTTTCGAGCGCCTGAAGGAGGACGGCAAGATCGCGGCCTGGGGCGTTTCCAATTTCGATGTGGACGACATGGAAGAACTGGAACGCCTTTCCGCCGGCCGGAACGTCGCCGCCAACCAGGTGCTCTACAATCTTGCCCGCCGCGGCATCGAATACGATCTCCTGCCGCAGAGCCAGGACAAAGGTGTTCCAATCATGGCCTATTCGCCGCTCGACGAAGGCCGCCTGCTCCGCCATCCCGAACTTCTGCGGATAGCGCAAAAGCACGGTGCGACGGCGGCGCAGGTAGCACTCGCCTTCCTGATTGCCGAGAAAAGCGTAATCGCCATCCCGAAGTCCGCCGCTCCGGACCGCGTAAGGCAGAACCGGGCATCAGCCGATGTCCACCTTACGGACGAAGACACCGCGGCGCTGAACGCCGCTTTCCCGCCGCCGCGGCGCAGGAAGCCACTGGAGATGATCTGACCGTCTTGCGGGACGATCGGCGGTCCTCACATCCCCTGAGGACCGCGATTCATCGCCGCGATGCCGGTGCGGCAGACCTCGATGAGGCCAAGCGGCTTCATGATCGCGATGAACTGGTCGATCTTCGAAACCTTGCCGGTGATCTCGAAGACGAAATGCTCCGTGTTGGCGTCGATGACGGCCGCGCGGAAAGCATCGGCAAGCCGGAGCGCCTCCACGCGATGATCGCCCGTTCCGGAAACCTTCACCAGCGCCAGTTCGCGTTCGAGCGGCCGCTCATGGCCGAGATCCTTCGCCCGGACGGTAAGATCCACGACGCGATGGACCGGTACGATCCGCTCCAGCTGCGCCTTGATCTGTTCGAGCACATGCGGCGTTCCGCGCGTGACGATGGTGATGCGAGAGAGATGAGCCTGATGCTCCGTCTCCGAAACGGTCAGGCTTTCGATATTGTATCCCCGGCCGGAAAAAAGGCCGATGACCCGGGCAAGGACGCCCGGCTCGTTGTCGACGAGAACGGAAAGCGTATGGCTTTCGGCAAGCGCCGTTTCCTTCGAGATGAAATAGGCCGAACCCGTCGGCTGAAGATGTGCGTTCATGATCTTTAACTATCTCCTCATCAAACGAGTTGGCGACCCTTGGCGTCGATGGCGTTGGCCACCGCTTCGTCGGTCGCCTCGTCCGGCAGCAGCATTTCGTTATGCGCCTTGCCCGAAGGAATCATCGGGAAGCAGTTGGCGAGATTCGCAACCCTGCAATCGAATATCACCGGCCGCTTGACATCGATCATCTCCTTGATCGCCGCATCGAGATCGCCCGGCTTTTCGCACGAAAGGCCGACCCCGCCATAGGCTTCGGCGAGCTTGACGAAATCCGGCATGGCCTCGGTATAGGAGTTCGAAAGGCGGTTGCCGTGCAGGAGTTGCTGCCACTGGCGCACCATGCCCATATACTGGTTGTTCAGGATGAAGATCTTGACCGGCAGATTGTACTGCACCGCGCAGGACATTTCCTGAATGCACATCTGAATCGAGGCGTCGCCGGCGATATCGATGACCAGGCTTTCCGGATGGGCGACCTGCACGCCGATCGCAGCCGGGAAGCCGTAGCCCATCGTGCCGAGCCCTCCGGAAGTCATCCACCGGTTCGGCTGCTCGAAACCGTAGAACTGCGCCGCCCACATCTGGTGCTGGCCGACTTCGGTCGTGATATAGGTGTCGCGATCCTTGGTCAGCTCATAAAGCCGCTGGATGGCATATTGCGGCATGATGACGTCGTCGCTCGGCTTGTAGGCGAGCGAGTTGCGCGCCCGCCATTTTGCGATGCCCGCCCACCAGTCCTGCAGCTTCTCCTTGCCGCCGTCCTTGGTATCGGCCCGCCAGAGCCGGACCATGTCCTCGAGCGTCGCGGCGACATCGCCGACGATCGGGATATCGACATGGACGTTCTTGTTGATCGAGGAGGGGTCGATATCGATATGGATTTTTTTCGAATTCGGCGAGAAGGCGTTGAGCCGCCCGGTGATGCGATCGTCGAACCGCGCACCGATGCAGATCATGACGTCGCAGTCGTGCATCGCCATGTTCGCCTCGTAGGTCCCGTGCATGCCGAGCATGCCGAGCCAGTTCTTCCCGGATGCCGGATAGGCGCCCAGCCCCATCAGCGTGGAGGTGATCGGAAAGCCGGTGATCTCGACCAGTTCGCGCAGGAGCCGGGAGGCTTCGGGGCCGGAATTGACGACGCCGCCGCCGGAATAGATGACCGGCCGGCGGGCCGTCTTCATCAGTTCGACAGCTTCCTGGATACGCCGCGGATCGCCCTGCGTCTTCGGATGATAGCTCTTCTGGGTCGGCGTGGCGGACGGGGGAACATAAGTGCCGGTCGCGAACTGAACATCCTTCGGGATGTCGACGACGACCGGCCCCGGGCGGCCGGATTGGGCGACGCGGAAGGCTTCATGGATGATGCGCGCCAGATCGTTCACGTCCTTCACGAGCCAGTTGTGCTTCGTGCAGGGTCGCGTGATCCCGACCGTGTCGCATTCCTGGAAGGCATCCGACCCGATGAGCGTCGTCGGAACCTGTCCGGAAATGCAGACGAGCGGGATCGAATCCATCAGCGCGTCCTGGAGAGGCGTCACGGCGTTGGTGGCGCCCGGTCCGGAAGTGACCAGCATGACGCCGACCTTTCCTGTCGAACGCGCATAGCCTTCGGCCATGTGGCCTGCGCCCTGCTCGTGCCGCACCAGGATGTGCTGGATATCGTCCTGCTGAAAAATCTCGTCGTAGATCGGCAGTACGGCGCCGCCGGGATAGCCGAAGATGTGTTCGACGCCGTTGTCCCTCAGCGCCTGCAGGACGATCTCCGCCCCCGTCATCTGGTTGTCTGTCTCGCTCATCGGAATGTTTCCGTCTGTTTCTTCAGTTTGAAAGGGTGATTAGCTTGTTCAAGGGCATAAAAAAAGGCCCCTTCCGGAGCCTGCTTGTCGCGCATGGGTGCTTTCGCCGGGTGGTTACACCACCCTGCCCATGCGCGTTCCCACCACGAGAATGATTGCGACGTGATTTTTCATGGAGGCGATTGATAACCACAAAGACGCCGGTCGTCAATGCGTTTCGTTGTCCCGTCTCGCGACAGAACCTCGAGCGCCCGGCGGCTTCGCCCGAGCAGGAGCGCGTCCTTAGGAAACATCTTGTTAAGCCGGATTCGCTATGGTCCGCGTTTGACGGCAAGGAGTGTCCCGCGTTTGCTGAACAATGATCTTCAAACCTCGATCGTCGCCGGAGAACAGGATCGTCGGGACGGGTTGGTGCCGGGGAACCGTCTCCTCGGCCGTGTCGTGGCATGCAACGGTTCGCGTGCAACCATCAGCGCCGTCGCCGAACAAGGCCAGACCTCGCTGACGGAATTGTGGTCGGTCGGCCGTCTGATTTCCATTTCCGTCGGTGAAAACCGCATCGTCGCGCTCGTCTACTCCATGGCGACGGACGAGGAGAGCTGGTCCGAAAACGCAGATACGATCTTCCGCATCGAGGTGGAACTGCTCGGCGAAGTTCATGTCGGTCCGGACGGGCGGGAGGAATTTTCCGCCGGCATCACCGATTATCCGTATCTCGGCGCGATCGCGCACCGGATTCGCGCGTCGGATCTCGCGAAGGTCTACGATACCCGGAAGGACGACGTCTGCACGATCGGAAAGCTGACCCAGGACGAGACGCTGGATGCGACCATCCATGTCCCGTCGATGCTGGAAAAGCACTTCGCTGTCGTCGGGACCACCGGCGTCGGCAAGTCCACCGCGGTCGCGCTTCTCCTGCACAAGGCGATCCAGGCGGATCCGAAGCTGCGCGTGCTGATCCTCGACCCGCACAACGAATTCGCCGCAGCCTTCGGCGATCTGGCGATCATCATCGACACGGATACGCTGGACCTGCCGTTCTGGCTTTTCCGGCTCGAAGAATTCGCAGAAGTCATCTTCAGGGGACGCCCGCCCGTACCGGAGGAGATGGATATTCTCCGCGATCTCATTCCGGATGCAAAGAAAGCCTTCCGCGGCTCCGCGGAATCGGGGCTGATGCGAAGGGCGTCCGAGAAGAGCTCGATCACCGCCGACACGCCCGTGCCCTTCCGCATCGCCGACCTGCTGGCTCTGATCGACGAGCGCATAGGCCGCCTCGAGGGCCGAGCGGAAAAGCCGCATCTGCGGTCGCTTAAGGTCAAGATCATGTCGGCGATCAACGACCCGCGCTACCATTTCATGTTCTCCTCGAACACCATCACGGACACGATCCTCGATACGGTCGCACGCATCTTCCGGATTCCCGGAGACGGCAAGCCGGTCACCACCTTCCAGCTCGCGGGTATTCCTTCGGAGATCGTGAACTCCGTCGCTTCCGTCCTCTGCCGCATGGCGTTCGAAATCGGTCTCTGGAGCGAAGGCGGGGTACACATGCTGGTCGTCTGCGAGGAGGCGCACCGCTATGTCCCGGCCGATCCGAAGCTCGGTTTCCTGCCGACGCGGCAAGCCATCGCGCGCATCGCGAAGGAAGGCCGCAAATACGGCGTTTCGCTCGGCATCATAACGCAGCGCCCCGGCGAACTAGATCCGACCATCCTTTCCCAATGCTCGACGATCTTCGCCATGCGGCTTGCGAACGACTACGACCAGGAGATCATCCGCTCCGCCATTCCGAACTCCTCGTCCTCCACCACGAGCTTCATTTCCTCGATCGGCAACGGCGAGGCGATCGCCTTCGGCGAGGCGGTGGCCGTGCCGATGCGCATGCGCTTTTCGCGCGTCGCCGCCAACCGGCTTCCGAAAGCGAACGGAACGGGCGCGAAGGCCGGCGACGACACGCCGAACACGGTCGATCTCCGCTCGATCGTCACGCGCATGCGTGCCATGTCCGGGCCCGACATTTCCGGTTTCCAGAACGCCTTCCTCGCGTCGCCGCAAGAGGCGCCCGCTGCGGTGATGCCCGGATACGAGGATGCGGTCTACGAAGACGAGGAAGACTATGGCGAGCAGGCTCAAAGGCCGGCCTCTCCTGCCGTGGAGCCCTATCGGCCGGATATGCTTCCCGGAGTGTCGGCCTATGACCGCTTCGAAGCGCTGCGCCGGGAATTGAACTCCGAGCCGCCGCTCGGCCGGGAGCCATCCGATCTCCACCGCGCCCAGGCACGGCCCGCTCCCGCTTTCGGCGGGGCAGGAGCTGAACCGCGGCGTGAGCAACCCTCCATCCGCGAACAGCTCCTGAAGAAGCCATCGAGCGGCCTCCTGCGCAAATAGCAGTCCGCTTGTCTACCCGGCAAGCGGGTCGATCCGCTCCCAGCTTTCGTCGAGCTGGTTGCGGAACCAGGTCATCTGGCGCTTGGCATATTGTCGGGTGGCCGCCGCACCGCGCTCGATCACCTGCGCTTGCGTCATCTCGCCAGCCAGCAAGGCGGCGATCTGCGGCACTCCGATCGCCTTCATCACGGGCATCTCCGGTGGAAGGCGGAGCGCAAGCAGCGCTTTCACTTCCTCGACCGCGCCGCTTTTCAGCATCGCCGCGAAACGGCGGCCGATTCGCTCATGCAACGCGGAGCGCTCCGGAAGGACGACCAATTTGCGGGCGCGCTCGGGATCGACGATGGCGGTGCCGGTATTCTCCTGGAATTCCTGGATCGAGCGGCCGGTCGTCTGCAATATTTCCAAAGCCCGCAGGATACGCTGTCCGTCCGTTGGGCGTAGCGCACCCGCGGCCTTGGGATCGCGCTTCCAAAGTTCGGCATGCAATGCCTGCGGCCCCTCCTCGCGCAAGCGAAGCCGCAAGTGCTCCCGTATTTCCGACGGGATTTCCGGCATATCGGAAAGCCCCCCGGTCAGCGCCCTGAAATAGAGGCCGGTCCCGCCGACGAAGACCGGCAGCTTGCCGCGCTCGCGCAATTCGGCCACAAGCCTTCCGGCATCGCGCAACCACTCGCCGGTCGAATAGGCCGCACCCGCCGGTACATGCCCATAGAGCCGGTGTTCGACATTTCCCATTTCCTGCGGCTGCGGCCGCGCGGTCAGGATGCTCAGCGTGCCGTAGACCTGCATGCTGTCGGCGTTCACGACCACGCCGTCATGTTCCGCCGCCAACTTCATGGCAAGCGCGGACTTGCCGCTTGCCGTCGGCCCCGTTATCAGGATCGCGTCCCAGTCTCGATCAAGGTCTTTCATCATGGCTTTCGTTGCCACGCTTGTCGCCAATCCGTCAAATCCTGTTCTGTCGCCGAGGCTCGCCGAGCAAGCTGCGGACAAGGTGAATGCCTCCGGTCTCTACTGGCTGGCAGACGGGATCGCCTGCGACATCGCCCTTCGTGACGATGCCGATCCCCAGGCGGAGAAAGACAATCTTCTCGCCATCATCGCCGGTGCGCCGATAGACCTTGTCGTGCAAAACGCCGAGACACGGCGCAAGAAGCTGCTGATCGCGGACATGGATTCGACGATGATCGGCCAGGAATGCATCGACGAACTTGCCGCGGAAGTCGGTCTTAAAGAGCACGTGGCCGCCATCACCGCCCGCGCGATGAACGGCGAGATCGCTTTCGAACCGGCGCTTCGGGAACGGGTGGCGCTGCTCAAGGGCCTGCCGATTTCCCTGGTCGGCGACGTCATCGGCAAGCGCATCACGCTGACGCCCGGCGGCCCGGAACTTATCGCGACGATGAAATCCAGAGGGTATCACACCGCGCTCGTCTCGGGCGGCTTCACCGTCTTCACCAATCCCATTGCCGAGAAGCTCGGCTTTCATGAAAACCGGGCGAACATCCTGCTCGAAAAGGATGGCATTCTCACCGGCAAGGTCGCCGAGCCGATCCTCGGGAAACAGGCGAAGGTGGACGCGCTGACGGAAATCGCCGCAAGGCTCGGCATCTCCACCGACGAGGCGATGGCGGTCGGTGACGGGGCGAACGATCTCGGCATGCTTCATCTTTCCGGCTCCGGCGTTGCGCTTCACGCCAAACCGACGGTCGCCGCCGAGGCCAAATTCAGGATAGATTACGGCGATCTCACCGCCCTGCTCTACATACAGGGATATCGCAAGACGGATTTTGCGACGCCGTGACCAAGGAGACGCCATGATAGCGACGACCGAACGTCTCATATTGCGCAACTGGGACGAGCCAGACCGGGATCTGTTTTATGAGATCAATTCCGATCCTGAGGTCATGAAATTCTTCCCGTTCCGTCGTAGCCGCGCGGAAGCCGACGCGCTATTCGACAAGCTGCGCGGCCTGATCGCCGATACCGGCCTTGGCTTCTATGCGCTGGCACTGAAACACGATGGTAAGCCTATCGGCTTTTGCGGCCTGGCACGTACCGATCTGGAACCTTTTCTGCCGAACGGCACAGTGGAGATCGGCTGGCGGCTTGCCCGCGCTCATTGGGGCAAGGGTTATGTCACGGAAGCCGCCTCCGCCCTGCTCCGTTACGGCTTCACCAGCCGGAACCTCGACGAGATCGTTTCCTTTGCCGTCGCCGACAATCATCGCTCGACCGCGGTCATGCAGCGCCTGGGCATGAAGCATGATCCTGCGCGCGACTTCGAGCACCCGCGAATCCCCGAAAGCCACCGGCATCTGAGACGTCATGTGCTCTATGCGATCACGCGGAAGCAATGGAAGGTCGAACCCCGGAATTGAATCACCGCCTGAAGGCGGTGATTCAATTCATACGGTTTACCCGCTACATCTTTGGAATCTCGACGATTTTTGATTCTACCTATTCCATGCGAACCGTGACGAAGCGCAGTGCGCCGCTCTTGTTCGCGATCATCAGAAGCGCATTGCGGCGGCCTTCGGATTTCAGCTTGTCGATGCGGGACGTCACATCCTCGGGCGAGGAAACCGCCTCCTGCCCGATCTCCACGATGACGTCGCCCACCTCGATCCGCCGCTCCGCGGCCGCAGAGTTAGGTTCGACTGCGGTCACGACCACGCCTTCCACGCTTTCGACGATGCCGTAGCTCTTGTGCGACTCCTCGTCCAGCGTCGCAAGCGACATGCCGAGCGCGCCTGCCGCAGCGGGTTCGCTCTGCTGCTCGCCACCGTTCTCCGTCGTTGCGGGGTCTTCAGTTTCCTCTCCGCTGGCTTCTGCAAGCTTCTCCCCGTCTTCCAGGCGACCGAGCGTCACCTTGACGGTCTGCTCCTTGCCGTCCCGAACGACCACGACGTCGACTGCCTTGCCGACCGGGCTTTCGGCGACGACCCTCGGCAGGTCGCGCATCTCGTCCACGTCCTTGCCGTCGAAACGGATGATCACGTCGCCGGTGCGGATCGAACCGTTGGCGACTGGACCGCCCTCTATGATACCCGCGACCAGCGCGCCTTTCGCCTCGCTCATGCCGATGCTTTCAGCGATATCGTCGGTGACCGGCTGAATGCGGACGCCGAGCCAGCCGCGCCGCGTTTCGCCGAATTCCTTGAGCTGCATGAAGATATTGGCGGCAAGCTCCGTCGGAACGGAAAACCCGATGCCGATCGACCCGCCTGAAGGGGAGATGATCGCCGTGTTGATGCCGATGACCTCACCGCGCATGTTGAAGAGCGGCCCTCCGGAATTGCCCCTGTTGATGGCGGCGTCCGTCTGGATGAAATTGTCGTAGGGACCGGCATTGATGTTGCGCCCGCGTGCGGAAATGATGCCAACGGTCACGCTGCCCCCGAGGCCGAAGGGGTTTCCGATCGCCATGACCCAGTCGCCGATGCGCATGACCTTCGAGTCTCCGAAGGGTACGGCTTTCAGCGGCGCCTTCGGCTCCACCTTCAGGAGGGCGAGGTCGGTTTTCGGATCCGTCCCGACGAGCCTCGCCTTCAGTTTCGAACCATTGGCGAAGTTGACCTCGATATCGTCGGCACCCTCGATGACATGGTTGTTGGTGGCGATGAAGCCTGTCGGATCGATGACGAACCCTGAGCCAAGCGAGTTGACGGTACGCGGCCCGCCACCCTGACTGCCGTCATCCTTGAAGAATTCGTCGAAGAAATCCTGGAACGGCGATCCTTCCGGGACCTGCGGGGTCGGTGCGCGATCCTCGTTTCTCACATTCTGCGACGTTGAGATATTGACCACCGCATCGAGCAGGCCTTCGGCGAGATCGGCTACCGACTCCGGCCCGTTCTGCGCCGGGGCCTGAGCGAATGCGACCGCCGGAAACGGCGCAACCGACAGGCTGAGCGCCATGGCCAAAGCCACGGAACGGAAGAAGCTGGATCTCTTTTCAAATGCCATGTTCGACGCCCTTGTCGCTTGTTGGTCGTTGAAGTCTATCACCGGCGATAAGGCCAAATTAGGGACTCTCGATAGCTACGGCAAATCACACCGCGGTGTTCGCTAAATCTCATGCCTGTATTTCCGAAGGGTCGCAAGCGCCCGGTCGAGATCGTCCTCAGCCATCAGCACACGGTTGGAACCGGAGGTCGAAACGGCGAAGGATGCGCATCAGCCGCTTCCCCGAATCAGCCATACGATGACAACCCCGGCTGCCACGGCGGCCAGGCCGAAAAAGCGCAACTGCTGCTCCGGCATTTCGGGCAGCAGTCGCGCCATGCGCACCAAAAACGAAGGGGCCAGTGCATAGACCAGCCCCTCGATGATCAGGAAGAACGCAAATCCCGTCAGTAGATCCGACATGGAGACGGCTCAGTTGCCCGTTGCAGGTGCCCCGGTTCCCGTGCCGCCCGTAGCCGGTGCCGGGGACCCCGGCGTTCCGCCGACGCCTTCGAAATAGCGGAAGAACTCCGAATTCGGCGACAGAACAAGCGTAGTGTCGGAGGATCCCATGGCCGCGCTATAGGCACTCATCGACCGATAGAAGTCGAAGAAGGCCGGGTCGCGCTGGAAAGCCTCGCCGAAGAGCCGGTTGCGTTCGGCGTCACCTTGACCACGCAGGATTTCGGAGTCGCGCTGCGCCTCCGCAACGATCTCGACCACCTGACGGTCGGCGATCGCCCGGCGCCTCTGGCCTTCCTCGTTGCCGCGTGCGCGGATGAGTTCGGCCTCGGCCAGACGTTCGGCCTTCATGCGCTCGTAGGTCTGTTGCGACACTTCCTGCGTAAGGTCCGTGCGCCGGATGCGAACATCCGCGATGGTCAGACCCAGGTTCTCCGCATCGCCCGTCAGTTCGTTGCGCACTTCGCGCATCATCGATGCACGCTCTTCGGAAAGGGCGGATTCGAAACCACGCAGACCATAGACGCGGCGAAGGGCTGCGTCGAGACGGGTCCTCAGGCGCGATTCCGCCGATTCCCGGTCTCCGGAAACCGTCTCACGGAAGCGGCGGGCATCGGTGATCTTGTAGACGACGAAGGCGTCGACTTCATAGAACTTGCCGCCGGACACCTGAACGCGGATATTGTTGAGATCGAAGCGCAACGCCTGATCCTGGACATATTGCACGCTGTCGGCGTCCATGAAGCCGAAAGGCAGCTTGAAATAAAGACCCGGTTCGGTCTTCACGTCCTGAATCTGGCCGAAGCGCACCACGACCGCCTGTTCGCGCTCATTGACCACGAAGACCGACGAGTAGACGATGAAAAGCACGACGGCTATGGCAATCAGAATGGCTGGAAGACGATTTCCCATTACTGGCTACCTCCTGCTGCCTGCTGCGGGCTGGGTCTGCCCAGCTCGTTGAGCGGAAGGAAGGGAACGACGCCCTGTCCGCCCTGCTGCTCGTCGATGATCACCTTCTTGGAGTTCTTCAAGACACCTTCCATGGTTTCGAGGAACAGGCGCTTGCGCGTGACATCCGGCGCGATGGCATACTGCTCGTGGATGGAAACGAAGCGTTGCGCCTCGCCTTCGGCTTCCTTGACGACGCGGTCCTTGTAGGCGGCCGCCTCTTCGCGGACCTGCGCCGCCTGACCGCGGGCAAGACCAAGCCTCTGGTTGGCATACTGGTTGGCTTCTTCGACGAAGCGGTCTTCGTCCTGTTCGGCGCGCTGCACCTCGTCGAACGCATCGGCGACTTCGCGCGGCGGAGCCGCATCTTCGATGGCGACGGTGTTGACGGAAATGCCGGACCCGTATGCGTCCATGGTCGCCTGGATCGTGGATTTCACGCTCTCGGCGATCGCCTGACGGTTATCGCGGAAAATGTCCTGTGCCGGACGGCGGCCGACGACCTCGCGCATGGCGCTTTCGGCCACCTGCTGCAGGGTTTCCGCCGGATATTCGAGATTGAACAGGTAGGCCCTGGGATCGGTAACCGAATAGAGAACCGAGAACTGGACGTTGACGATGTTCTGGTCGCCGGAAAGCATCAGCCCCGAGCTGTCCGAAGTTGCCGACGCGCCTCGCTGGCCGATATTCTGCTGCTGTTCCGTGATCTTCGCCAATTCGACGGTTTCGAAGGGCCAGAAGTGGAAATGCAGACCCGGCATCGAGATTTCGTCTTTCGGCTTGCCGAAACGCAGCTCGACGCCGCGCTCGTCCGGCTGAACCGTATAGATCGAGTTCATCAGCCAGAAAATGCCGATCAGGAGCAATGCGATCACGACGATGCCGCCGTTGAAACCGCCCGGCATGACATTCTTCAGCTGGTCCTGACCCCGGCGGATGATGTCCTCGAGATCCGGCGGACCACCGCTTCCTCCACCGCCACCGCGCGGCCGGTTCGGTCCCTGCCCCCACGGTCCCTGATTGTTGCCGCCACCGCCCCCCCAGGGACCGCCGCCGCCATTCTGATTGCTCCAGGGCATCAATACCTCTTTTCTAGAAATCTCCCATGATCATGCGACGCGTATGTTTATGTGCGAAACATGAAGTGAACCCGTTTATAGGTATCAGCCATGAACCTTTCAACGGACCTCGCCCAACTTCCGGGCAAATGCGTCAAAATAGTTCGTGATTGCAATCCGGCCGCATGTTCGCGGCTGCCGGAAAGCGCAGTTACGCATGAATTGAAAGCATTTGCACCAATTTCCCGAAGTATTGCTGCGACGGCACGCGATCAGGCCGCGCGTTCCCGCTTCCAGGTGACGAAACGCATCGGATGGCTGTCGTTAACGCCTTGCGGAATCGTCTCTTCCGTTTCCTTAACGAACCCTGCAGCATCGATTTCGGGGAAGAACGTATCGCCTTCCACAACCGTGTCGACATAGGTGACATGGATAATGTCAGCGTGGTCGAAGACCTGCCGGTAGATGTCTCCTCCCCCCACGATGCAGATTTCGTCCGTTCCAAGGTCCTTGGCATGTTCGATCGCCAGGGAAAGGCCTTCATCGAGCGAGCCGGCGACCTCGGCGCCGGGCGCCGAAAAAGCCGGATCGCGCGTTATCACGATATTCGGCCGACCCGGCAGCGGCCTGCCGATCGACTGCCAGGTTCTGCGTCCCATGACGATCGGCTTGCCGAGCGTCAGCTGCTTGAAACGCTTGAGGTCGGAGGGCAACCGCCAAGGGAGATCGCCCTCGCGCCCGATCACGCCGTTCCTGGAAACCGCCACGACGAGCACGATCTTCATTTCACCCACTCGCCTTTGCCTCCGCAGCGTCCTTCGCCTGCGCCCGCTGCAGGGCCGGTCGGGTCGCCATCAGAGCGATGTACGCGTCGAGCGCCTCGCTTTCCGGAAGCAGCCCGCGAAACCACATCAACGAACTCGACAGGATGATGTCGACGGAACAGGGACGTTCGCCCATCAGATAGGACTGCTGCGAAAGCACATCGATCACGCGCTCGCTCATGTCGCGATAAAGCCGCGCAGTCTCGGGGTGGGCGTCGACCGTTCCATAGATATGGGCGGCAGCAAGCGGCTCGACGACGCCCCCGTAATAGGCAAGCCAGGAAAGATAGGCGGCACGCTCCTCGTCGTCCGGCGCACGTCCCATCTCCGACCCCGGGAAGAGGTCCGTCAGATATTGCGCGATCGCGATCGTTTCCGTGACGAGCGCTCCATTGTGGAGAAGAGCCGGCACCTGACCATGCGGGTGAGGATTCCGAGGGTCCGGACCTCCCGAGCCGTCGCGGCGGCGAATGGAAACGGTGCGTATGTCGTAATCGGCGCCGAGTTCCTCCAGAAGCCATAGAATCCGGAAAGAACGCGACAGCGGCGCGTGAACGAGCGTCAACATGGTTTCCTCCCGGCGCCTGCAGGCCGTCAGACGGCGATCGGCGCCTTTATCGTTGAATCGGCTTCATAGCCGATCAGTTCGAAGTCGTTGAACTTGAAGGAGAAAATGTCCTTCACCTCGGGATTTATCTTCATGAAGGGAAGCGGCTTCGGCCGTCTGGTCAATTGAAGCCGCGCCTGTTCGAAATGGTTGTGGTAGATATGCGCGTCACCGAGCGTATGGACGAAATCGCCCGGCCGCAGGCCCGTCACCTGCGCAACCATCATCGTGAGCAGCGCGTAGGAAGCGATATTGAAGGGCACGCCGAGAAAGATGTCCGCCGAACGCTGGTAGAGCTGGCAGGAAAGCTTTCCGTCCGCCACATAGAACTGGAACAGGCAATGGCAGGGCGGAAGCGCCATTTCGTCCACCAGCGCGGGGTTCCATGCCGAGACGATATGGCGGCGCGAATGCGGGTTGCGGCGTATGGCGTCGACGACATCGGCAATCTGATCGAGATGACGCCCGTCATGAGCCGGCCACGAACGCCATTGATAGCCATAGACAGGGCCGAGTTCGCCCTTCTCGTCGGCCCATTCGTCCCATATGGTCACGCCGTTTTCGCGCAGATAGGCGATATTGGTATCGCCCTTCAGAAACCAGAGCAGCTCGTGGATGATCGAGCGCAGATGAAGCTTCTTCGTCGTCAGGACAGGAAAGCCTTCCGAAAGGTCGAAGCGCATCTGGTGACCGAAGACGGAGCGTGTGCCCGTTCCCGTGCGGTCGGACCTGTCCGCGCCGGTCTCCATCACGTGAGAAAGAAGGTCGAGATATTGCTGCATGGTCGGCACCGATTCGAAAATATGCGTTATTGTAGAACGAGACCGGCGGTAGACCAAATTCCGCCTCGGAGATATCCCCCGATACCCACAGGCAGCGAAACATGCCATCCTTCCTGCTGCCGGGCATGATGGCGATCGGCCGTAAACTTTCCCTAAAATCCGCCTTGACCTCAGGGCACGGTAATTCTGTCACGAAACACCCTTTTCTTGAGCGGTCGAAGTCCCTATATGTGTCCTGCTGCCTCGTGCAGCTATGGCAATAAACGGGCGATGCAATAAACCCATTGGACCCGGGGGCGATAGGTGAGCATCAGATCGATGTGAGCCGACTTACCGAGCCACTCCCTTCATTGAATCAGGCTGAAGCTGCGCGCTACCAAATTGCGCTGTAGCTGCTTCAGCCTGATGTGGCGCAACGCCTTGGACCCAGCCTTTGGCTGGGCTTTCTCGCTCCTAAAATGTGTGGCGGCTAATCGGATGACCGCTCGGATGCTCGTTCTAAACGAACTCCGGCTTCGTGTTTTTTGGGCTCGTCGAGCAAAACCACACCGGCCCTCTTCAGAGCTATCGCGATCTTATTGAACTCTTCTGTAGGTATGGTTTGAGTTTTGCCGCTCGCAAACCGGCTGATAAGGCTTTGCGTGACCCCCGCCTGCGACGCCAAGTCTGCCTGGAGTAGACCAGCAAGTGCCCGACCGGCTCGCAAGTGCCCTCTCGGAACCAGAACGTCTAGCTTCTCGGTATCCCAAAGGATACCGGGCCCATGCTCGGGGGTCGCCTGCGCGAACTCGATTCCCGCCCTCTCGAAAAATCGCTGCAGCTTAACGGTCTGCGGTCGAAACGCTCGCCGATACTTCCCAGCCTCGACCCTGAAGACCACATTGCGGTCAACGTCCGCACGAACAGAAACGTCCGCTTGTCCTAAGCCAAGCAAGGACCGAGCAGCACGAAAACTTCCCGCGTGAAAATCCATAAAGAGGGACAGAAGCTCCCACCGCAGAAATGTCAACATTATGCACAAGTGATGCGGATACTGAGTATCATATGCAATTTATTGACACACGATGCAGACTCATGGTTCTTCTTTTCTCCAGTCGACGTCCCGAATCGCAGTCCGAACGTGAGATGAGTTCCTCGTCTCACGTGGTCGCACTGGATGTCGCCCGCCGACGCTGAGCCCCAGACACGCTGCAACGGAGCTATCGATGAGATTGAATGATTTAGTTAGTGTCGCACCTGAAACCGAGCTACCTGAACTCGTTGAACGCCTGCGCGCCCTTGCCACCGCACTTGAAGATGTCGCTCGCTTTGGTCCTGCTGGAGTCGAAACCGGCGTGACAATTTCCGAATGGGTCGCTGCGAAGCGGGCCGTTCCAATTCTTGTCGGAAAGATGGACGGGCACCCAAACATCAAAGATGGCAACGTCGGAGCAACGACGGAGTTGTTCTATGTAGACCAGGCTTCAGGCCTCGTTCGGACGTTCAATCGCTGGTACAGGCTTGGCCCTTCAATGCTTCCGAACGCGGGGAAGCTCCAATGAAGTTGGCGGAGCCCGATAAAGGCTTGAAGAGGGCTCTGGAGAACCTTGCTCGGTCAAGACAGAAGTTCGCGGAAGCGCTTTCCAATTCGCCTATTCCTTTCAACAAAAACGCCGCGCTGGATTGCCTAGCGAATAGCCCGCGCTTGTTTGTCGCGTACTGCGCGTTAATACGGTTGCTGAAGGCCGAACGGGATTTTTTTGCTGCAGAGACCTACGTCCTCGTAGTCCGGACACCTCGAAATTGGTCGCTGGACGACTTCGAGTATCTGTCTGAACTCTGCTTCACCGCTTTGAATAAGCAGGCGAACTTGGTCCTGAATGTTTTCTGCCATTCTCCGCGAGGCAAAAAAGGACAATGGGATTTTCAACCGCAGAAGCAATTACCTTATCGGAAGCTGATTATATTCCTGCCGATGGGAGGTGAGCTTCATCCAGAATTTAGTGCGGCTGCGGATAAGATCATCGAACTGGAGATATCAGAGCGGTACTTCAATGACCTTTCGCGCCTGCTGCGGACCGGCCCTCTTACAAACCATGACATTTCGTTTCTAAGTAAGCAGGACGCCCCATTTATTGATGCCGTGTTTCGTCGGGGCCGACCGGCTGCTCCTGCAATTCAAAGGCTTCGCCAAGTTGTGTCAAAAGCAAAACATGCACGTACGCCGCTCCCCATCACGTCGTTTGGCGAGGCCGGAAACTGGGGACTTCGCCTCAAAGCAGACCTCGACGCCTGGCGTAAAGGAGTTCTCCCGTGGACCGACGTAGACAAAGGAATTCTTCTGTATGGATCACCTGGAGTTGGTAAAACGAGCTTTGCTATCGCGCTCGCAGCCGAGTGCGATCTGCATTTGGTCCCAACGTCACTGGCAAAGTGGCAATCCGGCGGGCATCTTGGTGATCTGCTGCGAGCGATGTACGCCGATTTCGCAGAAGCAAAAGCAAATGCGCCTTCGATTTTGCTGATCGATGAATTCGACGCTTTCGGCGACCGCGCGAAATTGAGCGGAGATAACGCCCAATACGTCCTTGAGGTAATCAATGCTGCTCTTGAAGCTATAGATGGAGCGTCAGGACGCGAGGGCGTAGTCATTATAGGTGCGACGAACCTTCCCGAAAGGATAGACCCGGCATTTCTACGAGCCGGACGCCTCGAAAAGCACATTCATATTGGCAAGCCGCACGCCTCTGCGCGAGCAGAGATTCTCGCCTACTATCTTCCTGAACTCGCTGGCGATCCCAGCCTTACCGAAATCGCGCGACGTCTTCCTGGACGGACCGGTGCGGACCTTGAATACTTAGCCCGCCGTGCACGGCAGAAAGCCCGGCTAGACGGTCGATCTCCCACGATATCGGATGTTCTCGTGGAGTTACCCGCAGAAATCCAGCTGTCGAAGGACGACGACTGGCGTGTTTGTCTGCATGAAGCTGGCCATGCGATTTTGGCAAAGCTCTTCGATGTAGGAACGATTGACTCCGTCGAAGTCTTTGATCTCGACCATCGTCCCGAAGACGGCGAAGATTCGCATGGGCGAACTACAATCTCGGTTCCAGCACTAGCAATTCGAACTGAAAATTCCTTCCGCGCGGATATCGCTATGCAGCTCGGTGGGATGGTTGCAGAACAGCTGGTTCTGGGCGACCGTTCGACGACCGCAGGCGGAACCCCAGGCAGCGATCTAGCCGGAGCAACTGATCTAGCGGTGAAAATGGTCTCGATGTTTGGCATGGGACGCTCGCTTCACATCGTGCCAAAGCCGTTCCTTGGCTCCAACGATCCCGATCTATTCACACGGTTGTCCGGTCTCCGCTTCGAAGTAGACCGGATTTTGCAGGCGGAGTTCGCTCGGGCAAAGGCGGCGCTGGAGGCAAACCGAGATGCCCTCCTTCATCTCGCCAATGCCTTGAGGTCTGAACGTAAACTCACAGGAGAACGGTTAGCGGAATTCCTGGACCCCTTGGTTGGCTGCAGACCAACATCGGATACGACTCTCGCAGCAATCAAAGGGTGAACGCCGCAATCCGGCATAACCTTTTATCGAACCAACCAGTCCCTGAGATCGGCTAACCATCTTCTCCGACTAACGGCACGCAAATTGAGCACTTCCCGGCCAGGACTTGCTCGCGGCTCGGTCACCTCACCATCTCCATCAATAGGATAATAGCATGAGAGCCTGGCTGATCAGTGACATGCACGTCACCCACGCCGAACTTTCCCAACCGGAACACGTCTTGATCCCTGATGCTGACATTTGCATCTGCGCAGGGGATATTTCGGATATCATTCAGATGTCCATGGAATTTCTATCGCGTCACATCAGTCCTCGAATGCCGGTCGTCATGGTCTTAGGCAATCACGACTGTTATGGCACTACAATCGATGCGGCGCTGAAAATCGCGAAGCAGAAGACCAGCGCGGGCAATGTCACCGTTCTGGAAAACGAGACCCTGGTTTTAGGTGACGTTCGTATAATCGGCGCTACGCTGTGGACAGATTTCGAAATTCCTTGGGGTCAGGACGAGGAAATTCCGCTGCCCGACCGGCGTGAGGTCGCGATTAACTTTTGCAAGCGGTACGTGGTGGATTTTCGAGAGATTTATCGCTCTGGGTGGCATGAGACCGGCATGCCTGGACTGCTCATGGCCCGAGAATTGATCACTCGCCACAATGCGAGCAGAGCTTTCATCAATGCGGAGCTGTCGCGGCCATTCGAGGGGAAAACGGTCGTATTGACCCACCACGCACCAACGCCATGGTCTCTCGATCCCCGCTTCAAAGGAAATCCTACCAATGCCGCGTTCGTATCAGACCTGACGGATTTGATCGAGCAAGAACAACCCGAACTCTGGGTCCATGGCCATGTCCACCGGTTGTTTGATTACCGGTTAGGGAGGACTCGCGTGATCTGCAATCCGAAGGGATACCGCAAAGAACAAACCGGTTTTCAGCCGGGTTTTGTGATCGATCTTTGATGAGTGGCCTATGTCTGAACATTGAGTGCGCCCTAAGCCGAGGAGGAAGACAGGCTTGCTGCGACGCGTTCGCAGACCGCATGAAACATCACATCAGAATCGAAAATGTACCCGTGTAAGGCCGCGAATTCTTGACACCGTTATGGCCGACACATAAGCTCAACGTATCAAAAAGTCGGTCGTTTCACTTCCGATCAATGCAATGTGCGGGGCAGTGCAAGGCCCCGCACATCTCGTTTTACGACAAGATCGCCGGAGCGATCATGAAGTACACGATTTCGACTGCTAGCAGGGCGATGCCTGCACGATCAAAAAGTGACATGTCGTTTTCCTTCCTGGCGCTGCTTTACAGCTTGCGGAAGCAAGGTGTGTTCGGACTGATTGGCTTCCGGAAAATCCCATGGCGCGTCGGCGCGAACCAGCACCGGGCGGAGGTATGGAGCCCTGAATAAGAGATCAACATTGGCCGCACCTCTTGCACTGGTACGGTAAATCAATGCTGAAGGCGGCGGCGGATATGGAGCTGCTGGATTTCCATCAGCGGCCAGTACAATATCCGTTTGAAAGTCCCGCGTGAACAATGAAAGCGATGGTTTGTCGCTAGCACCAAATTGGTGATTGCGTTGATCATCACCCTTCAGGACTTGTCCGCAGAACTGTTTGAGATAATTTCCGACCTTCGATCCAATCTTCAAACGCCTATTTCGGGCGGTTGACCTTCCAACACTGGTAACCTGTAGCGTCCCCGGACTGGATTCGCAGACGTGAAGGAGGAAGCAGTGTTCATTCAGCCTATCGACTACCTGTTGTTCGTCTGGTTCATCCTTGCGGGGCTGAGCACGCTTTACGTCGCCTGGGATCAGTTTCGAAACAATCCGGAACCGGCCGTAATGAAGTGGGGGTTCATCCTCGTCACGCTCTATCTCGGTCCGGTCGGACTGCTCCTCTATATCCTCGCGGACAAAGAACCTGCGCCTGGAACGCACGAGGAGTTCATCAAACCCCTCTGGAAGCAAGGCATCGGCTCCACCATCCATTGCGTCGCCGGTGACGCCACCGGCATCATCATCGCAGCGGCGGTCACAGCCATCTTGGGCCTGCCGATGTGGCTCGACATCATCATCGAGTATATTGCGGGCTTCACACTCGGCCTCTTCATCTTCCAGGCGCTGTTCATGAAGAACATGATGGGCGGCAGCTATTGGCAGAATGTCAAAAACTCGTTCATGCCGGAATTTATCAGCATGAACGCCATGATGGCGGGAATGGCTCCCGTGATGGCCATCCTAATGATGGGCCGTGATATGCGGGCTATGTGGCCAGGAGAAATGCTGTTCTGGGGCGTGATGGCGCTGGGTATCGGTGTCGGCTTTGCCGTCGCGTATCCTTTCAATGTCTGGCTCGTCGCGAAAAACCTTAAGCATGGACTGATGACTGAACGCTCGCGTGATGCCCACCAGCAGCATGCGGGGCATGGAGAACAGCCAGATCATAGCGAGCACGACCAGGGTCATCAGCAACATGAATTTGCTGGTCAGAATAGAGCCTTTGCCCCTACCCGCACCCAGATCGCCGCTATGGCAAGCTTCACCACATTGATGCTTGCTGCAGGCTTCGCCTATCCCTTCACCAAAGTGAACATGCACCTGAGCGCCCACGACGTTGGTGGTGCCATCATGGCTCCCGGCATGATCATGGCATTCGATACACCCGGCGATGCCATGCGTGATATGGCTGCCGTTGACCCTCGACTAGTCAATTTCAAAGCAGCGTCAGACGCGGCCGGAGCACAGGTCCTAGAACCCCGCATCGAAAATGGAGTGAAGGTTTTCGATCTGACAGCATCAGTCATTCAATGGCCGATCCTCCCTGGTGAAACGGTCGAGGCCTACGCCTATAACGATCAGGTTCCCGGCCCTACCCTGCGCGTGGTTGAAGGCGACCGCGTGAAGATCAATGTCACGAACAAGCTGCCGGAGAGCACCACTGTTCACTGGCATGGTTTGATCCTGCCAAACGAAATGGACGGCCCAGCCCATATCACCCAGGACCCAATCGAGCCCGGTGAGACATTCTCATACGAATATACGGTCGGCCAATCGGGCACCTATTTTTATCACACCCATGATCACGTCGACCGACAGCAATCACTGGGACTATACGGTGCCCTGATCATCGATCCCCGCGATCCGGCAAAGGCAATCCCCGCCGATCTTGAATATACAATGCAACTTCAGGAATGGGTGAAACGGGAATGGCTGACGTATCCGGCGATGCCCATGGAAGGTGCCCTTCCGAACTTCTTCACGATCAACGGGAAATCGTTCCCCGCGACCGACACGATCAAGATGAAGGTTGGCCAGACTTTAAAGGTTCGCTTTGTCGGATCGCACACCACCGCAATCCACCCAATGCACATCCATGGGGGCCCGTTTGAGGTAGCCGCCATTGACGGCGAGACGCTTCAGCCGAGCGCCCGCTATCTCGCTGATACGGTGAATGTCGCACCCGGACAGCGCTACGATGTCGTTTGGAAAGCGCAACGTCCAGGGAAGTGGCTCGTTCATTGCCATATCTCCCACCATACGACGAACAACAATGTCGAAGTCGACGGCGGCGGCGGGTTGATGTTGGTGATCGACGTTAGCCCGTAACTTGCAGTCTTAGAATAGCGATTTACGGAGCTGACACGAGCAGGATGCCAGTTGCTGGGAAATCAGTCACCCTATGATGCCGCTGTTCGTCATCGGACCTAAATTAGGCGGACATACCGCTTCAGAAGCGCACGCAGAAGAAACGCAACCCAGACGGCCCCCATCAGCAGGATGATCGTGATATCATAGCTCATAGAAGCGCTTACCCGTTCCGTCTCCTTGCTTAGTTTCACCGCATGCAGGGCTTTCCACAAGATGGTTCTGAGTATTGAAACGGATTTCGCCAAGGAGGGTGTTTGGGTTGCGTTTCCCCATTCCGGTTCGCGGACGCCCTCCCAACTGAGCGGCATCCGGACGGAAGATTCAAGTTCCGATCCGGCAAGTTCTTCTTTATGTTCAGCTCGATATGGGAGCTGAGATATGCAGGCAACTGGAAGTCGTTCGTTTCTATCGCAATTTGCTGTCGCACGGAAACCGTCAGAACCGATACCCGGCGAATACAGCGAGGAACTCAAGATGTGGGCGGTGGAGACGGAAATAGGCCTGCGTCCTATCATCGAGGCCGATAAAAACCTCTCCGAGATCACGACAAAAACAAGAGTCAACCAGGAGAACGATGACACACACGTCTCCTTGCTTGAGATACAAACGAAGACTGCTGAAAACCAGGAACAGGACGATCAAATCAAGTACGGCGGAAGCGCCCTCCTCGAAATCACCACGAAGACGGATGCGCAGCTTGAGAGAGACGATACGTCGCCAGGCGTGCTCGGCTTCCTGTGAATTGGAAGACAACTTTGTTCTTCATTGTCACGAACAAGCGCGACCTCACCACCGATTTCGTCATCCGGGAGCTGAACCAGAGGAGCTTGCCATTTTATAGGCTGAACACCGAAGATATCACGGGGGGAACCGTTGCTTTTGATCCGGTATCGGGTGCCTTCGCAATTCAGAACCGCATAGATCAAATTGAACTCCAATGGATCAGCGCGGCCTACTTCAGACGCCCTGAAGTCCCGATTGTTCCGGGAGGAGATGGCGTGTCGGGCGACGACAAATACGCCACCTCTGAATGGAACGCGCTTCTGAAATCACTCTACCTGCTGATCGGGGATAGATGGTTTAGTCATCCCAAAGACATTCTCCTTGCGGAAGACAAGCCCTCTCAGTTGCGCCTTGCCCACCGTGTCGGATTCGGGGTGCCGGAAACCATAATCACCAACGACCTTGATACGTTGCAGCGATTTATGATTGGTGGCCATGTTATCGGCAAACCGCTGCGACAGGCGCTCGTCGACGTTGGCGGCTGCGAGCAGGTGATCTTTACAAGTTTGATCGGAGAAGTTGGCGAAGCTGATCGCGAGGCACTTCGGAAGAGCCCGGCAATTTTCCAGCGCCATATCACCAAGCAGTTCGACATCAGGGTCACCGTAGTTGGGCGGAAGACTTTCCCCGTGGCTATTCATTCCCAGGACCATGAAGAAACTGAAACTGATTGGCGACGAGGGTCGAATCTTCACGTCGTGCACGAGCCGATCAGACTTCCGCCCCAAATCGCTGCGGCGTGTGTCGAGTTCGTCCGCAGGCAGAACCTTCGTTTCGGGGCTATTGATCTTGTTCTGGGCCAGGACGGCACTTACTGGTTCCTGGAATGCAATCCGAATGGCCAATGGGCTTGGATCGAAAACCGGACAGGCCTTCCCATTGCGGCCGCTATCGTAGACGAACTCCTGGAAATAGCAGCACGATGATCTCTCCAATCGAATTCATTTGGCCCTACATTCGGAAGGAGACCAAGCAGGAAGCGGTAGAAGACGCGCTTTACAGGCATCGTGACCTGGATGCGATTAAGAACAGCGACTGGTCAAAAGATTCGGAGGTGGCCCTAGATCAGGCGCGGCTTCTCGCCGAGCAGGAAACTGATCGGAAGCGCTCGGCCGAAAATAAGGCCTCCATCTATCTCGCGGTCATAGCCGCGATTGTTCCTGTCCTCTCGTCCCTTCTGACCGACTTTTTTGCGGCCGACTTCCGGGAGCTTCCAATTTCCTTCCAGGTGATCTCGATTGGGCTATTCGTGCTCGGAATGCTCTATCTGGCGATGAGTGGCGTTTGGGCCTTCCGGACGTTGGCGGTATCCACTCATGCCCGCATCGACGCCACTGATCTTGCCAACGTCTGGGCGGAACAGAAACCGACGGCCGGATTGGCCCGAGAACTGCTTCTGGCGACCAGGTTGAACAGGAATGGCGTGAACAAGAAGATGGACTACATCCGCCTCGCCCACGAATTCCTCCTGAGAACATTCCTGTCTTTCGCGTTGCTCCTGCTCGTGATCGTTCTCCGAGAGCCATTCCAAGCGCTGCTTGGGGTCATCGAGCCATGGATCAAGAGGCTTTCGTCCCTGTAGCATCGTCAGGTCCGAACCTCAGCTACTTTGGTCAACCATTCGTCGGCCGAACGCTCATGAAGATTGTCGCTTCACCCTGCTTGTCGACACTCCACACATCGTACGACGCTACCGCCGGATTGTCTCCCATTCCAAGCGAGCCGACCGGCATACCAGGCACCGCCAAGCCGAGAATATCAGGAGATTCATTGATCAGCCTCTCCACGGCCTCAAGCGGAACATGTCCTTCAACGAAGTATTTGCCGATGATCGCCGTATGGCAGCCTTCCAGATTTTTCGGCACTCGATATCTCCGCTTCACCGCGTCAAGATCATCGACCTCCTGAATGTCGACGACAATATCAGCCTCCGAGATCGCATCGGCCCACGCGCCGCAACATCCGCACGTCGGGTCTTTATAGACCGTCATTCTAGATTGCGACGCCCGCGCTGGGGTGGTGCTGGCAACTGCGATAGTTGCGATTGCGGCGCATACAAATTGTCTTCTGTTCATGCGGTAACTCCTTCGATTGTTGGTCCTTGGGGATGTTGAAGCTGTTCGGCCCGTGCTTCCGGAAGACCCCAGCCCTTGACCAGGGCATAGACTGCGGGAATGACTACGAGCGTTAAGATGGTCGACGAAACCATTCCGCCGATCATCGGAACGGCAATTCGCTGCATTATTTCCGAACCAGTCCCGGTGCTCCAGAGGATCGGGATCAGACCAGCCATGATGGCGACAACCGTCATCATCTTTGGCCTCACTCGTTCGACCGCGCCGACCATGATCGCGTCCCGGAGGTCTGCTTTCGTGAGAGGCCTCCGCTCGGTCAAGCAGACCTTACGTCTCTCCTTGAGGGCGTGATCAAGGTAGATGAGCATGATCACCCCTGTTTCGGCAGCGACGCCCCCGAGAGCAATGAATCCGACCGCGACTGCAACCGATGCATTGAAACCAAGCCACCACATCAGCCATATACCCCCGACCAGCGCGAACGGCAGGGAGAGCATGACGATGAATGTCTCCGTGAGAGCCCGGAAGTTCAAATAGAGAAGCAGGAAGATAAGTGCCAAGGTCAGCGGAACGACCACGGACAGTCTTGCTTTGGCGCGCTCCAAATATTCGAATTGGCCACTCCATGCTACCGAATAGCCGGGAGGCATTTCCACGCTTTTGTCGACTGCCTCCCGTGCCTCCGCCACGTAGCCGCCGAGGTCCCGTCCGGCGATGTCGACGAAGATGTAAACGGCCAATTGACCGTTCTCCGTGCGGATGCTCGTCGCGCCCCGGCTCAGACCGATCTGGGCCACCTGCCCGAGGGGGACCGACCCTCCTCCCGGGATGGCGACTTGCACCTCACGGGCAATCGCCTGCGGATCGCTCCTAAAGGCACGGGGATAGCGTACCGCCACTCCGTACCGTTCGCGGCCTTCCACCGTTGACGTCACCACTTCAGACCCGAGAGCCATGCCTACGACGTCCTGCACGTCGTCTACCGTCAGTCCGTACCGTCCAAGCGCCATCCGGTCTGGAACGATATCGAGGTAATAGCCGCCGATGACCCTTTCCGCGTACGCACTGGAGGTTCCCGGGACCGTCTTCAGGACCGTCTCGATGTCACGAGCGACCCGCTCCATCTCCTTAAGGTCTGTTCCAAAGACTTTCACTCCAACGGGGGTTCGGATGCCCGTCGAAAGCATGTCGATGCGAGCACGGATCGGCATTGTCCAGGCGTTTGAGACCCCAGGAAACTGCAGTGCTGAATCCATTTCCCGCTTCAGGCTGTCTATCGTCACTCCCGGCCGCCATTCCGATTTCGGCTTCAGCGTGATGATTGTCTCGAACATTTCCGTGGGCGCGGGATCGGTTGCGGTCAGCGCCCGTCCGGCTTTGCCGAAAACCGTCTCAACCTCGGGAAACGACTTGATGATCCTGTCCTGGGTTTGCATCAGTTCCGCTGCTTTTGTGACAGACAGGCCGGGCAATGTTGTTGGCATGTACATCAAAGTGCCCTCGTTCAGGGTGGGCATGAACTCGGTTCCCACCTGCCGGGCGGGCCAAACTGTTGCTGCAAGTGCCGCAATTGCCAGCAGGACAGTGAGAACCTTCGCTCGTAGAACCCCTTTTATGACCGGGCGGTAGACCCAGATCAGGAAGCGATTGAGGGGGTTACGATGCTCGGGGATGATCTTCCCCCGAACGAATATAACCATGAGAGCTGGTACAAGCGTCACCGAAAGCAGCGCGGCCGCCGCCATTGCAAAGGTCTTTGTGAAGGCAAGTGGCCCGAACAGCCGTCCTTCCTGGGATTCGAGAGTGAAGATCGGCAAAAACGACACCGTAATGATCAGCAAGCTAAAGAACAGGGCTGGGCCAACCTCGCTTGCCGCCTCGATTATGACCTGCGATCTCTTCTTGTCAGGTGGGGCGCGTTCGAGATGCTTGTGTGCATTCTCGATCATCACGATGGCGGCATCGATCATAGCACCGATAGCGATGGCGATCCCGCCCAGGCTCATGATATTCGCGCCGATGTCGAGTGCCCGCATCGCTACGAAGGCCATGAGAATACCGACCGGCAGCATGATGATCGCGACAAGTGCGCTCCTGACGTGAAGCAGGAAAGCGACAGTCACCAGGGCAACGACGACGGATTCCTCGACGAGCGTTCCTTTCAAGGTTTCTATGGCCGCTTCGATCAGCTGTGATCGGTCGTACACGGGCACGATCTGTGTTCCCTCAGGCAGGCTTTTCGTGACGGTCGCCAAGCTGTCTTTAACGCCGTCGATCACCGTCAGGGCATTCGACCCGAAACGCTGGAGAACGATCCCACTCGCGACTTCGCCTTCGCCATTCAGTTCGGTGATGCCGCGCCGCTCGTCTGGAACAGCCTCGACCCTCGCGACGTCTCTGAGCCGGAGCGGCGCACCTCCCTCCGATGTCAGGGCGATATTTTCGATGTCGGTGATCCCTTTCAAATAGCCCTTCCCTCGGACCATGAACTCGAACTCAGACAGTTCGACGGTACGTCCACCAACGTCTCGGTTGCTGGCGCGAACTGCGTCGGAAATCTGTTTGAGTGTGATCTTCTGAGCCCGAAGCCGGATGGGATCGACAACCACCGAATATTGCTTGACGAACCCGCCGACGCTGGCAACCTCCGAAACGCCATCGGCCTTCGCCACACCAAACCGAACGACCCAATCCTGAACCGACCGCAGTTCGGCGAGCGAAAGTTCCTTCGCTATCAAAGCGTACTGGTAGACCCAACCAACACCAGTCGCGTCGGGGCCAAGGCTCGGCGCGACACCATCCGGGAGACGGCCGGTGGCGGTGTTCAGATATTCCAGTACGCGGCTTCGAGCCCAGTAAGTATCAGTACCATCTTCGAAAATGACGTAGACGAACGATACGCCGAAGAACGAGAAACCACGCACCACCTTTGAGCGTGGGACCGTCAGCATCGACGTGGTGAGAGGATAGGTGACCTGATCCTCAACGACCTGCGGAGCTTGTCCAGGGTAATCGGTGTAAACGATAACCTGAACGTCTGACAAATCTGGTATCGCGTCTAGCGGGAGGGTCTTGATCGAATAGATGCCCGCTGCCACGGCCAACACGGCACCGACAAAGATCAACACCAGGTTCCTGGAAGACCAATCAATCACACCGGCGATCATGGTTCGATCTCTTGTGTAGCAACCGCATTGAGGGCCGAGGTTAGGTTGCTCTCTGCATCGAGGAGAAAATTCCCGGAGCTGACAACCGTATCCCCTGGCGCTATGCCTTCCGTCACTTCTGTTAATTCGGCACCGCGAGCACCGAGTTTCACGTCCCGCGCCTCGAAACGCCCCTCCCCTTTATCGAGGAAGACGATCTGGCGGCTGCCGGTATCAATGATCGAAGAGCTGGGTACCGCGACAACCAGAGCCGCCCCGCCGACGTCGATCTCCACCTCCGCGAACATGTCTGCAAGCAGTCTTCCGTCGGAGTTTGGCACCTCTATTCGAATCTTCGCCGTTCTGGTCTGTGTTTGAAGGCCGGGATAGACTAGGCCGACTTTCCCTCGAACCTCCCGTCCAGGGAAATTAGAAAACGTGACGTGTGCAGGCTGACCGACCTTAATCGCCGCAAGATCGTACTCAGGCACGTCGGCAATCACCCAGATCGCCGAATTGTCAACGATCCTGAACAACGCGTCTCCGGCCTCGGCCATCATGCCTGGCAGCGCAGGACGTTCGAGGACAACTCCATCAATGGGCGAGACATATTGTAGCGACCTTGGAACAGCCCGCTCCCTCGCGATAACCTTGATCGTTTCGTCCGGCACACCAAGGTTGCGGAGCTGAAGCCCAACTCCATTAGCGAGATCGCCTCCGGTCCCATTCCTGATGGATGCAGCGAACTCGGCTGCTGCGCGCGCTATTTCGCCTGAGTAAAAGGAAAACAGCCGGTCACCTTTTTTGATCTGGTCGCCGGTCGTTACATTGGCAACTTCATCGATGAACGCGTCAGTCCGCATGGAGACGACCTGAATGCGCCTTTCATCGAACTGAACAACCCCCGGGACCCTGATCTTCCGTTCAATTGCTTGCCGTTCAACTTTCGCGGTCCTGACGCCGGATCGCTGGAGCTTCCCGAGCGGCACGCGCAACTCGCCCGGTTCCGGTTGCTCGCCTTCGTAGACCGGAAGGTAGTCCATTCCCATCGAATCCTTCTTGGGGAGCGGCGATGTGTCGGGCAGCCCCATAGGATTTCGGTAGTACAGGACCTTCCGTTCACCCTCCGCCTCAGCTTTTTCTGGTTCGGGTTGAACAGGATCGAGGCTGACGTCCTCGCTTTCCCGGACTTCCACAAACGGTCGGCCATCCGACGTCTGCTTTGGACCCGCAGAGTATTCCGGCACACCATCAGGGTGCTTATAGTAAATCACTTTGCCGGTTGGCGGTTTGCGTTGGGCTAAGGACGCGGTGGGTATCGCCACGAACTGAGCCAGGTAATCCCGTCCCATTCCACGATTCCCAGCCGCGTAGCTCCCTGCCCCAACGGCAGCAACTACCGTTGTGACGAGAATGAACGTGCCCGGCTTCATGGCTGTGCCTGCACGAGGAGTTCGCCTTGAACAGTCTCGGGCTCGCCTTGAACCTTCATTGCGAGCTTGAACCGCCAGCCGCCTTCCATGGAAAGGTTTGTCTTGAAGCGGTAGATGCCCGGCTCTTCTGAAGACAGTGGCTCTACGCGGGTGGTCATGGCCTCCATACCCTCTGGAGCCATATCCAGCCGCGTTGCGAAGATGACGGCGTCGGGTACCGGCTTGTCCGTGCGTTTGTCGGTCAACCGCACCGCGATGACGGCATCAGGTCCCTGGCCAACAGCGGCCTCGACAAGCTGAAGTTCGTAGTCTGCTGCGCCAGCGTATGCGGCCACGGGAAAGCAGAGAGCGAGTGCCATGGCGGCTCGCAACGTCGTTTGATGGGAATGAATCATTGATGTCTCACCAGAGCGTACGCCGAGCGCCGCTCCTCAATACAGAAAGCAAGCAACTCCATTCAGGAGTGCCGGTTAAAAGAACTAAGGTGAGATCAGGCTCTTGGCGGACGCGCAGGCGGTTCGAGCGTAGCCGAACGATGCTGGTTTTCTGTCGAAGGCGGGAAGGAAAGGTTGCTGAGCCGCAAGGAGACAGACCAGCTCGCGGTTGCGCCGAAATTACCCAGCAGGTTGGTCGAGCAGATCAATGCAAGCGGGCACGGTTTTCCGCAATCCGCCTTCTTTACTGGCTGCTCTTCGGGGCAGCACGGCATGTCGCCGTCCATAACCATCTCAGTTTCCGAAACGGAAGCCGTCATTGCCCCCATGGCCGTGCCGATACTGGCTGGGGCGACGAGTAGCCCCAGGACAGAAAACAGCAGAAGGAAGCGCCGGAGCGCGTAAATTACGACCATACGCGAATTCTGTCATATTGTTGGGACGCTGTTAAGTGGCCAAGTTGCCGCGTCATAATGGTATACTCGCGCTGCCAAGGAGATTGTCTCGGAGCTAAATACGCGATTGGCTTCGAAGGCACTCTATAGCTGATCTGATGGCAGCTTCTTGCGGCTGCAGCGTCCCCCATTCCTTCCAAAACTCGCGCGTTGCGCTGTCAGGCGGTATCTTGGGCGTGTCGAGTTTTATGCGAGTCGGCAAAAGCACTGCGTCACCAAGTAATAATGCCTCTCCCGTGTCGAGGAGTGGGAGCATGCTGGTAAGCCCTGCTAAAGAATCCGGCATAAGCCTTTTTATCACACCTTGGTCCGTGTCGTTCGTGAGGCGCAAGGCGAGGAAATTGTTGCATTGGCTGAGAATTGTTCTGCTGACGTCCGAGGGCCGCTGGCTCACGACCAGCAGCGAGAAGCCATACTTTCTGCCCTCTTTTGCGATCCGCTCAAACGATCCCAGGGCCTGCCGCTGAACGGCATCGGCGTCGTCCCTGACTGGGAGATAAAGATGAGCTTCGTCACAAAGAAGGGTAACGGGCGTGCGGCTTTTGGCGCTCATCCAAAATTGAACGTCGTAGAGTAGCCGGGACAATGTTCCTGTCACCACGGGCAATACATCGGCAGGGACTTCCGAGAAGTCGATAATCTTGATGCCCGCGCCGCCGTCTGAACTCAAAAGTTTCAGAACCTGGTTCGCCAGCCAGTCATAAGCCATGGCATGCTTCGGTGGCTTGAACATGAAACCGTAGCGGCGGTCATCGAGCTTGGCCTCTAGACGCGACAAAAAGCGGGTGAGCTTATCCTCCCATTCGCCTTTAACGGCGGCTCCATTCTTCCCTACCCCTTTTGTTGTGTTGTCCGCGTCCAGCAGTTCTACGAGCCTGCGGATGTCGTACGGAATAGGCGAGTCGACCGTGAACGTCTTTCTGACGCTTTCTTTCTTCTCCGCAGCAAGTGTCTCGCCCTTCAGGCTTCGAACATGCAAGGTGAACCGGGATGCTTGGTTAGGAGCATTCTGATCGCTCCTGTCAAGGATCATTGAAAGCATTTCATCTCGGTTCAGAAGCCAATAGGGCAAGAACAGAACCTCATCACCAGGGTCTTCAAGGTCCCCTGGACCAGCTATGCGTAAGCGCTGGGCGAACCCTCCCGCAGCCTTATCGGCCAACGGGGCGTACTCACCGTGCATGTCGAGAACAATAATGTTCGGAAACTTCAGCTTTGCCGCCCGCTCCAATATGAGGGCAACGGCCCAGCTTTTGCCGGAACCTGTGCTCCCAAGGATGGCAGCGTGGCGCTGGAAGAATTTGTCCCCGCTAGCAACGGCATCCGCAGACCGATCAGCGACGAACGTTCCGATTTTAAGGCGCTCGTCGGGACTCAGCCCCGCCCCAAGGATGCCCATGAACCGTTGGAGGTTTGCCCCTTCAATAACGAAGCATTCGCGGTCGATCTGAGGGAAACTGTCTGCGCCACGCTTGAACGTGTTCGAATTGACGCCCTCAACGGTGCGGAATGTACCGATGAGTACCGCCTGGATAAGATCGGTTGGAACTGAAGTTAGCGCCGCACCGTCTTCACCAGTCTCTTCAAGATCGGGTAATTCTTCACGAATGCTCCGGGTCACCCGTTCAGTGATCGAAATCAGATATTCTTGCTCCGTTGATCCCCGAATTGCAACCAATTGGCCAATGCCGATGCGGGTGAGTAGCACGGAATTCGTCACGTCGATGGCAACCCGACTGGTGTCAACGGAAGCCACGCGACCGATCCTGTTATCGTCGGAAAACTGCAGAGCGGGCTCAGTCATGGTTCAAGCACCTTTGTGATGAAGTCATCGAGGTCCCAGAGTGCAAGTCCAGGGACGAAAAAGCTGTTTCTCTCCACGAAGACTGTAGAGCCGTCCACTCCAGCGTTTCCGTACTGGATAGCGACGATATTAGAATGCTCACGCGCGAGGTTAAGAGCATTCTCCGACAGGGAATGCGTTAGAAGGAGCGTCGGCACGCCGCTTTTGATGCGGGGGGCCAAGTGAGTTTCCAGGTGATCATCATTGAAGCCGTAGCCTAGCACCAGGAAGCGGCTTGCCTTGTCAATCGCCCCGTTTGCACGTTCACGGTGCCGATCAAACGGACGTTCATAGCCATTCCGAAACTTGTTCAGCCCTGGTGTAATGATCAACCTGGGCAGCGGCAGATCACCAGCGTACCTGACCGGTTTCCCGTCGCGGTGATACCAGTCCAAGCTTCCGTGTGGTTTGAATAAGTTGACCTTTGGCCGGTACCTGAACTGAACATTGTTTTTTCCTTTGAGAGAAACCTCGCGACAAAAAGAAAGACGGCTTTCCTGCTCATTAAGTTGGCCTGCAAAATGACCGACAAATAGCGTATCGACGCCCAGGTCGGCCTCTTCGGAGGCGATCTCGATCAACCGGTCATAGTTGGTCGTCACCACCGGGATACCGGAACCAGGTTTCAAGACGTGCCGGAGCAGCCTCGTGAACCGTAGGGTTCGGGCTCTGTTAAAAACCTCGGCTACGATCTCTCGCTCGCGCGCGGCTATCAGATCGCCAGTCTTGGCGACTATTGACGCTTCGAGCGTTGCACTAGGTGGTTTCGAGAGCAATGCCGCCTCAAGGCCTTTAGCCTTGATCAGCGGCGACAGCTCAAGCCAGAGTTTCTGATCATCTTCAGAAAGCTCTGGTCCGATGTGGGAGCATAAGTAGTCGGCCAGGGCTCCCATACCCGGCAACCCTTCGGCGCAAGATAAACCTGATCCAACAATTATGACCAATCCGTCGGTAAAATGCCGTTGCAGCAAAAGTTTCAGTTCATTCAGGTCCAAAGCTTTTCTCGGAACAGGCTTATTGAAGACTCAGTTCCCGAACTGTTGCCACGAATCAATAACAATTCAAGGTAGAATATCTTAAGCTGGCTGTTGGTGGCAAAATCTACCAACGGCAGCCCAGTGGGGACTTTTGCTAGCGCTGCCGACCCTCCTGCTCTACAGAACGGAGAAAGTCTCCACATGACTATTGACCCTCCCATCGTGGGAAGCCCCACATAAGAAAAGTCAAACCAAGTGGAGACCCCTATGATCAAATTTGAAATTCCCGATATGACCTGTGGTCACTGTGTGAGCACGGTAGAGAAAGCCATCAAGGCAGCCGACCCCAACGCCTCTGCCAAGATCGACCTCGGCAGCAAAACCGTTTCGGTCGAAACAGCGCTCGCGCCGGAGGTGATCAGCGCTTCAATTGCCGATGCGGGATATACACCCTCCCTGTCAAAGTGATGTCGATCAACGAGCTGCGTACCCGCGCAGCTCGTTGTACTTTTCGACCTGATGACGATCCAGCAGCTTTTTCATTTCCAGATGCGCAGACAGGTGAATGAACCTGAGGGTCGCCCTGCTCTGTTCGATCTGCCCAAGTTTTCGGTGTAAGCCGCTCTCGTTTATCGAACCCGATTGAAAGGCAGATTCCAGGTCCCGCTCCGCTGCGATCAGCCGCTCCCCCTCTTGAATTGCACTCCGCTGCATTTTTTCGAACACCTCCTGCGCGAGTTGCAGTTGTGACGGTGTCAGAGCAAGCTCCTGCTTCATCGCCAGAACATGACTGGGACCGGGTATTCCGTTCAACTCGGCCGTCTTCGCGAAACCCCAGCCACCACCTCGCTTCAGCTCCGCGATATCTTCGGCAGAGAGGCTTTTGATCTCCCGCATTTCCTCGCCCATATATGCGGATGCATGGTCATGGTGAGCCTGCTGTGCGTAAGCGGTCAGTGGCAGGACCATAAGGGGAATTGCCAGGATATGAAATCTCATCGGAACCTCGAATGGTTGACGATAAGGACCTTGCCATGAAGGATGCTCTGGCGACATGATCGCTATCATGTCACAGCCTCTATTCGAACAGCTGCTTGCGAAGTCGTCAGCACACAAGCATGTCCCGAAAGACGGACACGTGTTCCACCGTGGGGACGTCGTCCAACTTCTCTTTGTCATTCTGGAAGGCTCGATAAATCTGGTTCGGTTCCAAGATGATGGTAACGTCGCCGTCCTCCAACGAGCCGACGCTGGCAGTATTCTTGCGGAAGCCTCCGTCTTTGCGGGCCAGTACCATTGCGACGCGGTGGCGCTGACTCCTGCCAAGGTGGCCGGTATTCAAGTGAGCAGCATCCGCGACCTCATAGAAAATGACTCAAACTTTGCGAGAGCATGGATTATTCATCTGTCTGCAGAACTGCAAAACAGTCGAAGGCGATCAGAGATTGCGGCGCTGAAGACGGTCACCGCTAGGCTAAGCGCTTGGGTAGCCTGGAACGAGCGAGAACCTTCGAAGGGTGATTGGAAGAACCTCGCGGCCGAGATTGGAGTTTCGCCAGAAGCCCTCTACCGCGAACTTGCGAAACGGCGGCTCCGCGCTCTTCCATACAGGGAGGATTGATCACGTCCGGTCGGAAGAAGAATTTCAGGATAAACGTTCAACTGGTTCGGCCTCATCGGCTGAGGCCTAAGCGACGCGCTCGTCCGGCGGTAGTCGTACAGGCCAACCGGTACGTCACTAAGATTAGCTTAGCCTTCATATGGTTGGTGCTTTCCTGTCTGGCTGCAAGAGCTTTCTTATCTTGGTGACGGGCTTTCCTATTTTCAGGTCACCGCCTGCTGGCTGCGCTCCCGATGCTCAGGGAATTCCCTGCTCCTGAGGCGGTGAACCTGTTGAGCCGCCCCTTCCGCGAGACGAGTCCGAGAGTTCAATCCCGCGAAACTTGTTGCCTAATTTTTACTCCTGTTGCGGGTACGCACTGGGTCTCATACATCCAGGCAGCTAGGGTTTTACGAGAAGGGGACTCCTGTGGGCCAGGCAAAACGAAAACTGGAAGAAGCAAGGGCGTCGTTCCTCGCCGAACTCGACAGCTGGTCCTTTCCGGCAACTGAGTGGGAGGCGAAGGTGGTCGCCGACATAGGCAGCCTTCCGGTCGTGAAGGTCACACGGTATCCGGATGAGGCACTGGCATATATGCGGATGCCGCCGCGAGAATGCCACAAGAACGCTCGGTTCATGCAGGACAACGACCCAGACAAGCGGCTGCGACAAGTCACCGGATGGTGGCCTCAGGACGGACAGTTCGTTCTTCACTCGGTGGTCTTTCAAAATGGGGATTTCGTATGTGTGACGCCCGCGCCGATGCACAGTGGTCGTACATTCGAATTCATTCCTGACGACAAAATTGAATGGCGTGACGAAGGCGACTATCGCGTCGCTTACAGGGATGGGATGGAAGTCGGGCCCGGGGTTCGTGCCGATCCAGCGAAGACACTTGTCGAAATCGAACGTGTGCGGCAGCGGCTCCTTTCCGGTATGAACCCATTCCAAGCTGTACGGCGTTGATGTCAGGGCGTGTGGAGCCATGTGACGCCACCGGTTCGCGCCTGGAGATTTCGTCACCGGTTCTGCCCTCTTGAGGCAATGCAGCCTCCTCGCTCCTCGACAACGGAGCCGCAAGTTGGGGGTGCCACATTTCCAGCCGCGTGGAAAAGCTCTTGTTGGGCCAACTGCTCTCGTCAATTTTCGCCCTTCGTTCCTTCATCCCCTTTTCGATTCGATCTCGTAGATAGGAAGCTAGTTTCGTGACTGCTACCGTGGGGCTGTATCTGGCTCTCGGCAAGCGCCTCGATCACACGGCACTCCGACACCTTGCCGCGCCCGCATTCCAAGATCATGCGCGATAGCGCGTCGCGTAGCGACAATAAGCGCGCAAGGCGGCTCTCGACTGCTTCAAGCTGGCTTTGCGCGATCCGGCTCGCATCCTCGCAGGATGCCTCCGGCTGCTCCTGCAAGGCCAGCAGGACGCGGATGCTCGATAGGTCAAAGCCGAGTTCACGAGCATGGCGGATGAAGCCGAGATGGCGCGCATCGGCCGTGCTGTAACTTCGCCGCCCGTTTGGTTGACGTGCGGGGGGCGGCAGAACACCGGCCCGCTCATAATAGCGGATTGTTTCAATGTTGACGCCCGTGGCGCGGGATAAATCACCGATCTGCAATTTTTGCCTTGCTCCTGTAGTCACTACAGGTTCTAGCATGAAAACCAAAAGATTTCGAGGTTTTCAAATGGGTGCTGCCACCACTATCCGTTACAACGTCACCGGCATGGATTGCTCGTCCTGCGCGGCAAAGGTCGAAGGCGCAGCTCGCAAAGTCGAGGGCGTAGCGGATGTGAAAGTGTCCATCGCCTCGCAGATCATGACGCTTGATGTCGATGATCCGGCAAGGCGTCTGCCTGTTGTTGAGCAGGCCGTCACTAGCCTGGGCTATCAGCTCGACCGTATCGGCGAGACAAGCGACGACGCGGATGACGACGACAAAATCCCCGACTTGTCCCATGTGACACCCGCCTATAAACGCGCGCTCTGGATCGTCGTCCTTCTCAATGCAGGCTATGGCGTCATTGAGATTGTCGGCAGCTTCCTTGCCGGGTCGCAGGCTCTGCAAGCGGATGCGCTCGACTTCATCGGAGACGGTGCGATCTCCTTCCTCGGCCTGATTGCTGTAGGCTGGGGCTTGGCGGCCCGCGCCAAAGCCGCGCTGCTCCAAGGCGTGTTTCTTGCCCTTCTTGGAATTGGTGTGATCGGCTCGACGCTCTATCGCGTGTTCGTCGAACACGAGCCGCAAACGCTGCTGATGGGCGGCTTTGCGCTCGTTGCCTGCCTTGTCAACGTCATCGCGGCTGCGGTGCTGATCCCTCACCGCAAGGGCGATGCGAACGTGCGCGCTGTTTGGCTGTTCTCGCGCAATGATGCCATCGGCAATCTGGCTGTCGTCGCGGCGGCAGTCGTTGTCTGGTGGCTGAACAGCCCATGGCCAGATTTGATCGTCGCGTTCGCGGTCGCAGGCTTGTTCCTGCAATCGGCGTGGTCGATCATCCGCGATGCGAGGCAAGACCTCGCCCAAGCGGGGCGCTCTTGAAAACTGGCTGGTGCATCATCGTCGTTCTGGCTGGTGTCGCGCTCGATCTTGCCGCGAAGGCATGGGCGCGCGCCAGTCTCGAACCTTATGGTTCTGCGGTCGATTTCCTGCCCTTCATATCGCTGCGCCTAACCTTCAACGAAGGGGTTTCGTTCAGTCTGCTTTCGTTCGATCATGACGGCCGAAGGCTTGCCCTACTGGCGTTTACCGGCCTTCTGACGCTCGGCCTCGCTATATGGGCCTACAGGATTCCGCATGGCGGCGAGCGTCTGGCGCTCTCGGTCATCATCGCGGGCGCGCTCGCGAATTTCCTCGACCGTGCAGTCAATAGCGCGGTGACGGATTATCTCGATCTCCATTTTGGAGATTGGCACCCGTTCGTTTTCAATCTGGCTGATGTATGGATCAGCGTCGGCGCGTTTCTGCTGATCGTTTTACAGGTCTTTGCAAGAGAAGAACGACGCTACGCCGCGTGATATTTATTCCATGATGTTCGGTTATCTGATCGATGTCCCTTCATCATTCTGCCATCGATGTCGCAGCGGTAGCGTTTTGAACGGTCTACCCGGTCCTGGCCAATGTGGGAAGAAAACACCTCTTACGGCTCAGCTAGAGGCTGCTGATTCCTTTTCCAACCAGTGAGTTTCCTCCGGCTGGTTGTGGCGCTACAAGCGCCACTGGGAGAAGCGAGAGCATTGGAATTTGCCGCGATTCGTAGCTTTACATTGTCGGCAATAGAAGTAGCGGCATTGCCAACGCGCGCCTGACGAGCGGTTATTCCCGTCAAGCACCGTCGCCAGATTTACCCAGATGGAGTTTCCTCGCCCGGCCATGGAAGCATGTAGTCCCGCCTTCCCATCCGCCTCTTCACTTCGGCCGTGCTTTGTTCGTTAAACGCATATACCGAACGACGCCCCTGCCCGATGACAGCATCGTTAACGTCGCGGACGATGCGGCCAACCGGCATCTGTCGAACCGCGTTACCGAAATCGGCGTTCATGAAGGCTACGAAAACCTTTGTCGGGCTGAGCGGAAGGGCGAAATGGCCATCCGGTCGGCCAAGGCCGTTCGTCATAATAAGGGGATGGTCGGATGTGAGGACCCGTCTTGAGATCGAGGAAGTGTCCAGCACCCACCACATCGCACGCATGAAGGTCCGAAGTACGTTCTCATGCTGGATAAGCTTGGTCGCCAGAATGATTGCCGTCCGCTCGATCATCTTGGGGTTTTCCTGCTTCAGGTATTCTCCGATGGTCGCTGGCCAACTTTCCTTGCGGACCTGATCGTATCGCGCTTGAAAATCCGGGTCGGGAACATTCAGGTCCCTAACTATCCTCGTCTTGAGTGCTCTGATCTCTTCCGGCGTGCGGATGATCAATGAAAGAAGGAAACGCGCCCAGGCATGCCGCAGCTCAGGCTCGGTGGGTATGATATCCTGGAGCAAGAGATCGCGAGCATCGGCAGCCCGCTTATCGACCATCCCCATGAAAATCTTCTCGACGTTCTGCTTGGTCTCCAGGGCACCGGGAATGGTGTACAGGTTCTCTTCGTAGCCCGTTTCCTTAGTCCCTCGCCGTTTGATCTCCAGCCTCGGAACCGGCTCCTGCGGAAATTTCAGCCGCCGATATTCGGTAAGCTTGTTATCGGCTCCGAGCCACGGACGCAGGTAGAACTGCGGGATGTAATGGTGTTTCAGGTAGGGCCTCAATCGTTCGGCGAGATTAGTTTACGGACGACACCGGTCTGCCCGGTACATTTCGCTCAATTCATCCTCGCTTTGCCACCAGCGTCTCAACCAGGAACGTTGCGACAGCCCCTGCCGTATTGACTGCTAGACTGGCATGGCGAGGCGACGGTCGCACCGGAAGTGCGCCGCCGCGACCGTGGGCGTCACTGAGGCGGTTCCGCAAGGTACCGATGCCGTTCACCAAGTTCATCGCTCCGCCCAAAATCTGTTTGATCGGTTCCTCCGTGTGCTGATCAGGAGCGAGGTTCAATTCCTTGGCAGCCATACGGTACAACTGCGGCAGGTCTTCCTTGTCGGTGTACTTGACGCGAAGCTCATCCAGCACGCGCTTGCAGACCGTTTCGAGCAGCGTTCGGGCTACAGTGATCGCGCCTTCGGGATCGGCATTGCGTCTCGCGAGAGCCTTGCTCCAGACCACATGGACACCTTCCGCATCGAAGGTTTCCAAGGCGTCCGATGTCACGACATCGCCCGGTGCTCGATTCCGACCTTCCAAGTGTTCAATCAAAGGGGTGAAAGCCTGACTGATGAACTCCCGCCGTTCTGCGTACTTGCCAGCGGTCCGTTGAATGAACGGCCAGAACACGTCCAGCGTTCGACAGGTCCGAACGAACGATGGAAGTAAGTCCCGCAACTCCTCCGACTGCATGAACTCGTGGCGCAGATATTCGTATACCCTCGTGCTCGCGGTCATGTCCCCGGTCGCCCGGGCGGTCATCAGCTGCTCCATCATCGTTGCTCTTTCCAACGTCGACGTGGGCAACTCATCATCATAGATCACGGAGTTTCATCCCCTACCCGAGATTTTCACAAAGTTAGAAAAGCCCTGTTGACCTTCCCATCTTTGGAAGCTTTATCTATCTATGCAGTTAGGGAAAAGGATTCCTCCAATGACTGCAATATCGAAGATTACACCAGCTACTTCTCTTCCGGTCGCTACTGATTTCGGCATTGAGGGAATGACATGTGCGTCATGCGTCCTGCGGGTCGAGAAGGCTATCGCGGCCGTTCCAGGGGTTGCTTCAGCGAACGTCAATTTGGCGACTGAGCGAGCTACAGTCCAATTTGACGGTATACCCGATGCACAGGCCGTTCTGAAAGCAATTGAAAAGGCTGGGTACGAGCCAAAGCTGGCAACCCAGGAATTTGGCGTCGAAGGGATGACTTGTGCATCCTGCGTGGCGCGGGTTGAAAAGGCACTCAAGGCCGTGCCCGGTGTAATGGAGGCGTCGGTGAATTTGGCGACCGAGCGGGCAACTGTTCGCTCGGCAGCTGGTGCTGTCGACATGTCCGCTCTTGAAGCCGCCGTGCAGAAGGCTGGATACGAAGTCCGCCGTCTCCCACAAGCCACGGCGTCCGATGAAAATCAGGATCGCCGAGCTTCCGAGATCGCCACGCTGAAGGTGCTGCTGATATTTTCGGCGGCTCTCACGCTTCCCCTGTTTCTCCTGGAGATGGGATCGCACTTCATTCCCGGCGTCCATGAGCTGATCATGAACACCATCGGGATGAAGAACAACCTCTACTTACAGTTCGTCCTCGCGACCATCGTCCTATTCGGCCCGGGCTTGAGGTTCTTTCGGAAGGGGGTACCGAACCTGCTGCGGCGGACGCCAGATATGAACTCGTTGGTCGTCCTCGGCACCTCGGCAGCCTGGCTCTACTCCGTCGCTGCGACTTTTGCGCCCAATTTGCTTCCTGCAGGTACAGCAAACGTCTACTACGAGGCGGCGGCAGTTATCGTGACGCTCATTCTGCTGGGTCGCTTCCTCGAAGCCCGCGCGAAGGGACAGACAAGCCAAGCCATTAAGCGGCTTATCGGGCTACAGGCGAAGACGGCATTCGTCTCGCGCAACGGTGAGTTCGTCGAGACGGAAATCGGAGAGGTCGTCGTCGGGGACGTCATTCGTATTCGGCCCGGTGAAAAAGTACCCGTAGATGGTGTTGTCGTCGGTGGCAGTTCCTTCGTCGACGAATCCATGATCACTGGCGAACCGGTGCCGGTGGAGAAGGCTGTCGACAGCGAAGTCGTGGGCGGCACGATAAACAAAACCGGATCATTCACCTTCAAGGCGACCAAGGTGGGCGGAGACACGCTGCTGGCGCAGATCATTAAGATGGTTGAAGCCGCCCAAGGGTCGAAGCTCCCGATTCAAGCGCTGGTCGACAAGGTCACGGGCTGGTTCGTCCCGGCAGTCATTCTGGCAGCAGTCGTCACCTTCGCTGCCTGGTACGTGTTCGGCCCCTCACCGGCTCTCAGCTTTGCACTCGTTAACGCTGTTGCTGTTCTGATCATCGCCTGCCCGTGCGCCATGGGACTTGCAACCCCCACCTCCATCATGGTCGGAACCGGTCGCGCGGCTGAGCTTGGCATCCTCTTCAGGAAGGGCGAAGCCCTCCAGAGCCTTCGAGAAGCCGAAGTCGTGGCACTCGACAAGACTGGCACTTTGACCAAGGGACGACCGGAACTGACCGATCTGATTGTCAGAGATGGTTATACGGTGCGTGAAGTCCTCGGTCTTGTCGCGAGTTTGGAAGCCCTGTCAGAACACCCGATTGCTGAAGCGATTGTCTCTGCGGCCAAGGAGGAAGCAATTGATCTCCAGGCGGTGACCGGCTTCCAGGCTACTCCCGGGTTCGGCATCGAAGGCACAGTTAATGGCCGCAGGGTACTTGTTGGTGCAGACCGTGCTTTGGCGAAATCAGGCATCGATGTGTCAGAGGTGAGCGCAAAGGCTGCAGCGTTGGGCGATGAAGGAAAGTCCCCGCTTTATGCCGCCGTCGATGGTAAGTTGGCTGCGATCATTGCAGTTTCCGACCCCATCAAGGACACCACACCGGCCGCTATCAACGCACTGCATGCGTTGGGTTTAAAGGTCGCGATGATCACCGGCGACAACAGACGCACGGCTGATGCCATTGCACGCCAGCTTGGAATCGATGAGGTCGTAGCCGAGGTGCTGCCGGAAGGAAAGGTCGATGCCGTGAAGCGGCTGCGGACTGGAGGCAGGAAGGTGGCCTTCATTGGAGACGGCATCAATGACGCGCCCGCCCTTACCGAAGCGGACGTCGGGCTCGCCGTGGGCACCGGTACGGATATCGCAATCGAGAGTGCCGATGTTGTTCTTATGTCTGGCGACCTGAACGGAGTACCGAAGGCTATCGCGCTCAGCAAGGCGACAATCCAGAACATCAAGCAGAACCTGTTCTGGGCCTTCGCTTACAACGTTAGCCTGATTCCGGTGGCTGCCGGGGTGCTGTATCCGGTAAACGGTACGCTTATGTCTCCGATCTTTGCGGCAGCCGCGATGGCAATGTCCAGCGTCTTCGTTCTGGGCAACGCTCTCCGGCTTCGGTCGGTGAACCCATGAAACGTGAACCGGCTGCCCAGGCTCCTGGGCAGCCGCCGTTATAGTAGGAGATCAACCATGAACATTGGACAAGCCGCCAAAGCGAGCGGAGTTTCAGCGAAGATGATCCGGTACTATGAGCAGATCAAACTCATCACCCCGGCCCATCGAACCGAGTCCAGCTATCGGACTTATAGCGAGAACGACATTCACACCCTGAAGTTCATCCGAAGAGCCCGCGACCTTGGCTTTTCGGTCGAGCAAATGAAAACGCTACTCACCCTGTGGCGAGACAAATCCCGGAGCAGCGCCGACGTTAAGGCTATTGCGCTGGAGCATGTCGCGGAGCTTGAAAGGAAGGCTGCCGCCATCCAGGCAATGTCCAGGACCTTGAAGCATCTGGCACATCATTGCCACGGTGACGAACGGCCTGATTGCCCTATCATCGAAGACATCGCAAAAGCTCCTAACGATGAGCTTCCAGCAATTGAGGCCAGGTTTGGCGTGTCCGCACTTTGAACTTGGTCTGATCGACGTTCCAGCCGTTGGAAGACGGTGAATGTTAGTAACCAGCGACGTCTGGAGTTTCCACGGTCCGGACCGTTCGCTGGTTCGGCTGATGTCACAGACGTGATATTTTCCTTCGGATAAGGGAAGTCATCATGTCGTTGCTGGAAAGAAAGCCCTGTTTCGACGCTTCGTTCCATTCATCTTTGTCGGCTCCGTCCAAAGATAAATCGAAACCTGCCTGCTCTGCTAGTATCTGGAGAAACAGTCTCTGAACTCGTCCATTCCCTTCAATGAACGGATGTGCCGCATTGATCTCGTTTATGATTGCGGCGGCAGCACTTGCAAACTGATCCTCGTTCAGCTCGCGGAGATAGTTTTTTTCTTTTAGCAGCTTAAACTGCTTCTCCATCCATCCTGCGATGTTCTCCGGAGTGGCAAAGGGTACGCCAGGGTTGCGTCCGGTCGTATAGGTACGCTCTTGCCCAGCCCATTCATAAAGTGGGCTAAATAGATGGCGGTGTATCGCCTTGTATCCCGCGTATGAGAGTTCCATTGCCTTAGCGGGAAGCGTCTCAATCTGAACCGCCACAAATGCGGCTTCTGCCTGCTCTAGTTCTTCGCGATCTTCGATGTTGAGGAGATTTCTTGGTACGCGTGGCTCCGGCCCAGGATACATCAGACCGTCGTGTATTTCTGCCTCGTATGCACTTCGACGCAAGCCCGGCTACTCCCCATAAAAAAACGCCCGCATGCGGGCGTTCCTTCGATTTCCACTCTGATCTTATTCGGCGGCTTCTAATGCCGGTACCCTGAAGCGACGTCTCAGGCGTTCCAACTTCTCTGCTGGACTCAATCCTTCGGCGGCCATATCGTCCAGAAGCCGTGAAACCCCTGGCTTCAAAACAACACCTTCAATGGCATTGTTTTCATGCATCTGCTGGACGCGCCACTGTACGTCCTCGGGCCTGTTAGACAAAAATCGCGATTTTAGCGCCATTGCGTTTCTCCAACTGATTGACGTTATAGCAGCATCCGGCCTTCATGTCGAGAAATTCAACAAGCCGTTGAATATGTAAACGCCCTCCAGCCGGAAAAGATGCGGACTTTCTTGGCGCGCTTGTTTCGCGCAAGCCTGCGATGTTCCCTGTTGATATCTGGGAAAACAGGGTCGGGATGAACGATATGACTCGACCATGTCGCCTCCGTCCGCTTGATGCCCGCAACAACGCGATGGTCACTATGCAAACTATTTGGATCAATGCAGGCGACAAGTTTGAGGAGCTGGCGTTACCTCCAGCGGGACAGGAAGTCCTGCCTGGAGTTCAGTGGGGTGCCGTCGATCAATTCTATACGGCAGCATTCTGGAAGTGCCAGACTGAACTTCACATCCGGAAAAGCCAGTACACCAGCCATCGACTTGGGCGGAACCTGGCAGAAGAGGTCGCAGTCTGCCTTCTTGGAGGATACGGCATCCCAGCAGAAATGGGATTGCTGGCTTTCGACCGGCTTCGTGCTCAGGGCCTTCTAAAGCCGGGTGTGGCGGAAAGCGTTCTGCAGGAGCGGCTTGCTGAGCCCTTCCGCATCGGCGGCAAGAGCCGACGTTATCGGTTCTATTCCCAGAAGGCGCGATACCTGGCGCTTTGCCTATCTGCACTTGAAGATATCCCCACGGACTGCGCAGATTTGGAGCTTCGGGAGGCTTTGATGGCCCTGCCTGGAATTGGTCCCAAGACAGCTTCGTGGATTGTCAGAAATCACCGCTGTTCAGACGCCGTCGCCATTATAGACATTCACTTACATCGTGCCGGGCAGTTGATGGGGTTGTTTCCTCAAGCTTCGGAACCGACACGGGACTACCTGAGGCTTGAGGCCAGCTTTCTCGACTTCTGTCGTGCCATAGCAGTAAAGGCAACCGTCTTGGACGCCTTAATCTGGGATTACATGCGACGAGCCGGTCCAACCTCCGGGCTGTTAGCTCCTGCCAAACAAAAGAGATACGAGACAACACAGCTGGCTTTGGCGATCTAGCTCCAGTCCTTCCGGCCAACCGCAGCAACGCCGACCGCCAGGAAGTCAGATTGATCCTGCAGCAGCGCATCAACGCCGTGCTGCCCGAGAATGCCCAATGGACAGAAGGCAAGACCTGCTGCCTCACAGATCAGCGCCGTTGCCTGGATCGCCGCCCCCGCATCACGCCAGAGCAAGGAGTCTGGATTGTTGTAGGCCTGCGCTACTTTTCGCCGATCACCGACGAATAGCAACCAATGCCCGTCGCAATCCGGCAGCACCGCTCGGCAATCCTCGATGAGATGCCCCAACGCCTTTTCGTCGCGTGGAGCGACCTGAATGAATAGGTCATCTTCATCATCATATACGATGACATCTGAAACTGATCGAAAGAACACACAACGAAGCGGATGAAGAGCCCGGGAAGAGAGCACAACCTTCTGACTTCGCTCTCCCGCAACGAATCTTTTTCCCAGCGTTTCGCGGACGACGGAAGCCACAACGGAGGTCGCAGCAGGTCTGATGGCTCGGCAAGAGCGCCTATTGGTCAAAACTTCGGTGAAAAGGGTGTCGGCCTTCCAAGCCTGCTGGTGCACAAAATTGACAAGCCTAATGGGCTTGAATGGCCACGCCCGGGCCTGAAGCTGCTCGCTCGATTTTGGCCTGGGGTCACCATGGCTCATGTCCAAGGGCCTTCATCGTGCGATAATGTTTCTCGCATCCACGGCAGGTGCCGCATGCGTAGTCGCTCACATGGCAGGAGTGCGACCAGGCAAGCAGTTCCATCGGAATCTTCGACGCGATTACAAGCTCTTCGGCAGACAAGTGAACTGCGGGCGCGGAGAGTTTGAGGCCTCCCTCCTGCATCGCAAGCAAGCTGCTCAGGGCCTCGATGAACTCGATGCGACCATCGACATGGAAACCGTCGGTTCGTAAGGCACCAATCTCCAGGCACTCTATTCCGTGTTTGGCGCATACCATTGCTGCCAACGTGACGAGCATCTGGTTTCTGTACGGCCACCACTCGCTGGCAGGAGCATTGGCGTTTGGCTCTGACCCGGCCAGATCGCCACTTCCGAGCTGGGACAGATCACATGAGATAACTTCATGGGGGATGCCAACGGCACGGCAGATGGCGACGGCCGCGCGAAGCTCACCGGCTGCTGGCCGCTGGCCGTAGTCTATCGTAATCGCCAAGTCCGGCGGCCGCCAAAATGCAATAGAAGTCGAATCCATTCCACCAGAGAGGAGCAGTGCTCGCTTCATGTTGATCGCCACGCGGTTTGGAAAAGAGTAGTAACATAGTCGTCGTGGACATATGCGCCCGATCCCCGAGGCAGCTTTAGATCGCCGTGGCGCAGGTTCTGGGCGACGCAGAAGACGGGTTTGTTGAGCGCCCTTGCGAAGCCGACTTCAAAGACCGTGCCGGGACTGCTTCCGTTCAAGATCGCAAAAACCGCATCGCACTGTCGGATAGCATCGAGGTCTTTCTCGACCACGACCTCTGCCTCCCCTGGTCCAATGTCGTGGATGGGACTGAATACCTTCATCTTCAAGGCTGAAAGGTGCTCCAGTGCATCGTCGATAAGCACGCGCTGGCCAACTTCCCGGAAAGGCCCAGCCAGGTAGATGTTGCCACCAGCCAGTCTGACTGGTTCGCGATGTTTATTTAGAATGTCCTCCAGCGAAGGTATCGGCAGATTTCTGGATTCGACGTATTCGGCCGTCGCCATGGAAGCGTATGTTGCCGCCTCCTGCGGGGAAAAATGACGAACAGCCCAGGCCAGTGTGAAGGCGGCAACAAACACATCTCCGGAGCCGATGGTGAAAACGCTGCTCGTTTTGAAGGCCGGAACCGTCTTTCTCATTCCCGACGCGTAGACCGCTGCTCCATTGAGCCCGTCTTTGACAACGACCACTTCTGGCTTGTCGACTTCGAACACTTGCTGAACCGCTTGATCAACGCTTTCCAAAGACGTCATCTTCAGGATTTCAGCCTTATTGGTGATGACGGCAAGGTGTGATGCTGTCGACCCGGACGCGGAAAAGAACTTCGGAGAGAACGCCGACTGCGGATCATAGACGCACCAATCGGCGCGGACGCTGGGGTCGGTTTCCAGCATCCCGAACTTGATAACCACTGCTCCGTCTATCGCTCCTCCGAACACGCCATTGCATCGCCGTGGCGCAATCTTCGGAATCGAGAGGCAGTGCAGATAGTCGAAACTGATCGGAGCATCGCGATCTTCAGCCAGGACCTCGATCCCCCTTGGGATGAAGATCGCATCTGCCAACTCTCGTTCCCTGGAAGCAAGGAGTGTGTGGAGCCTGAGGCCGACACCCTTCTCAGTGAGCGCTACGGCTGCTCGTCCTGCAGAACCTAATAGTTCATCCCAGTACGGGAAGGCGCATCTCTCGGTGTAGACACCTCCCACGAGGTCTATCGTGGTCATGCCGGATGAATCTCGACAGTCACCCGGCCGCCAGCAATATCTCTGACAGTGGCGGCATAGTTGTAGCCCCGTCGAATGCACTCCATCATGTCGAGAAGCTTGGCCGAGGTGATCGAGCCCGCAATCCTGTGATCTCCTGTCATCACCACGAGCCTGGGAACCGGTTGCGTTTCCATCACCACCGCGAGGATGTCTCCAACGGAAAGATCGGCTACGACCGCCCGGTCAGGGGAGCTAAGGATCGTGATCTCCGTGAAAGCGCATGCATCAAGTGAGCCACCACCACCTCCTCCACCGCCGCCCGAGGGTTTAGATGGCACTTTCGGAGAGACAGGCCTAAATGGCTCGCGGTCTAAATTTGGATCACCACCCGACATATCACGTATCCCATTAATGACGGTTGGAAGTTCTATGAGTCTCAATAGGAAATCAACTCAGCGTTGCTCAAGTAGAGGCGGTCCAAGCATGATGCATGCTCGGAGTAACAGTTAGACGTGTCTTTCAGGTGGGCTTGTGACCGTCGCGCCACTTCCCGTCGTGGCAGCTCTTGTGGCGGCCCCTCGCTGGCCTACCGGGCTCACCGCCGCTCCGCAGCGTCCGCTTTGATTGCGTTGCCTACCCAGTCGGGCACCTCCGTCGCGTTTGAAAACATCGTATATTCGGGTGTCGACAACCAAAATTTACGAAGCGCTTCATAGAACTTGTCCACGTCCTCGCGCTCGACGGTGAGATACGTATGATCGGCAAATCGAAGCATCTCGTCACGCTCTCCCTCGCCCCAGACAGATCGGAGGTACTGAGGATACTTCGTCTTCAGTTCGTCCAGAGACGGACCGTCGCCATGTTTATAGACGTTGACTACAAGTCGGCAGGCGTCAATCAGCGGAAAGAACTCCTGCGCTCGGATCGTCCACCCACAACCCTCAACCAGGTCTATGATCTTCGAGATGTCCTGACGCCAGAGCTTCTGTCGAAGCTTGTCGCCAGGAAAGGACTTATGAAACTCCGTGGCGAGAAAATCGCGAAATTTCACCTCGAACTGGTGATAAAGGCCAGCTGCGACCGACAGTATCGTCTGCTTCCGCATCCCGTCGAGCAGTTCGTAATAGCGGATGCTAGCGTCGTGCGCGGTCTCGTAAAAGTCTGAGAGATCATGGCGGTCTGGGTCGAAATGTCGGCCCATCGCCTCCAACACCTCTTCCGCGTGTTTCTCGGCTTCGTCGGTTATGTTTTCGAACTGTGACAGCAGCCGCCGATCAGCTTGCGATTTGAAGAAGTCAAGCTCCTCTATGAGGCTTTCCCTGAAAGGACCCCACATATGGAGAAGAACCCGATCACTAGACATCTTGAATTCCCCGGTCGGAAAATGGCGTCACGGGCCAGAGAACCTGAATTTCGAATGGCAGGAAGTACAGGTCTGGAGCATCAGGTGAAATGCGTGCTCCGCAGACATTTTAGATATTGATGTCTCTTTCCTCATCCGGGTTCCAAGAGGACCGCCACCCATTGGCTCGCCCTCTTTCATACGCATATCATCGGACATCACGTCTGGATGCTTATCTGCCGCTGAGTACAAGGCATCCGCGTAGGTCTTGAGGTCACGGGCAAGTTCGGCAAAACGATCACGTTCGGTACTGATCACGTCCGTCACCTTCGAACCGTCGGCAGTCGTGACCGTCGTGAAATGTCTGACGAGACGCTGATCGGCACGATCACTGATCGATCTGGCCGCCTGCTTGAAGTCTTGCGACGAATAGGTTGCCGGGGATTTAAACATGTCGGCAATGGTCTTGGTAGCGGAAGCGATGTCCTTCATCTCCCGCTGGCGAATAGCCACAGCTTCGTCGAGGCCCACCGCTGTCATGTTCGCAAGCGGTCCCACCAAGCCTACGAAAAGGCCAGAACCCAACGCACAAACACGCGCCAGGCGATGAAGATGTCGCCTTTTGCTCCATACTGTCGGCTGCTTCACCAATCTACCACTCTTCTGGACCGCTCAAGAATATCGTCTACTGCGAGGTCAAGGAGTTTCGTGTCTGCTTCCGTTCCCGCGAAACTCTTACGAACCTCAGGCACCGCAGTGATCATCTTCTTTGCCATGTTCAACAGTTCCTCATGGACAATCGCAGGTCTTATCTCCACATCGCGGGCAAATCTTGTCCAATGGTCCCGGGTTAGTGCCGTGGGATCACGTTCACCGCCAACGAACATCGCTAGCCGTGGTCTCTGCTCCTTATAGTTTGCACGGAAGGCCGCAGCATTGTTGACGTCGTAGAGCTTGCTCAGGTGGATACCGTCAGCGCGATAGACCAAGGAATAGTTTTTGGCATGGGCGTCCGGATTGCCGATCAGGAACTGAAAAATCGCCCTTCTCAGCAACTCCAAACGAGACGTGGCCGGATCGACCGTGTGCTTGAGCAGATCGAAACATTCGGCCCACCCGGGTCCGCCGTCCTTCTCGTATTTTTCACGAGGAAACCGCCGCATAGCTTGGCAGAAATCCTCCTGGTGCAATCGTCGAACGTACCGCTTTCCGTCGATCTCTCCGACAGTACGGTCGTATCGCGCAATCAGCAGAAACGGGACATCCTCGGCAATCCTAACGAACGACTTGATCGTATCGAGACCGACTCCCCGGGCGATCTCTAGGCAGAAATGTTCAACGCGGAGGGAGTCTTCCAATCCCTCGATATCGATCTTGATGATATGGGTTGTTGGGGTTCTGCCCTTAGGAAGGGCTAGGTTCTTTCCCACCTGGAGCAGCGCCGCTTTGTGGTGCATTCCAGCCAGTGACAATCTTAACTCGCCATCGGCATCCACGAACAATGGACGTTTTGGAAGGTCTTTGATGTATCCGGCGAGTTCCGCCTCGGGCATAATATGATATTCCGGGGTTACATGTTCTTCGGGGATTTCCTCCGCCCCTTCCGGAAGAATGGTAATAGCGCCCGGGCAATCCGCCCCCAGCTCATAGAGCAATGCGAAGTCATCGCTGGCATCGACCTGAAAATGCCTTGCAAGTTGCTCACGGACAGCCGTGTTGTCTGGCAATAGCCCGTCGAAGAAAGGTCCCGCAAAGCCGTGATCAAAGGGTTCGTTCTGGAACGGCAGACTTAATGACAATGGATGGTGCCGGGGGTCACGATCAGCCCGATCAAGCCAGCTGGATTCATAGGAAAACGAAAGTCTGCCATCTCGGGCGACATCAAGGGTTCCAACTCTTATGCCGTATAACCGAACAGAAGCAGGCATCAGAGGCTAATCTCCTCAGCATCGCCGTCCAAATCCGGCGTTTCCACGACGGATGCTTTCAGCTTTATCCCGAGGGTGGTCATGATTTTCAGCACCATATCGATGGGAGGATTGACGTGTCCCAATTCGAATTCTGACAACCACTTCTGGGAAAAGCCTGTGAGGCCAGACGCCCTAGCCTGCGAGAGACGTCGCCGCTTCCGCTCAGCTCTCACAAGTCTGCGAATATCATCAACCGAACGAATATCCATTTTATAACCGATCAGTAGTAAAGCTGGCTCTCCTCTCCATTTAGCACCGTTCGGTAATAAAATCAAGCGGTCGCCGCAAATTAACACCGAACGGTAATAAACGATATCTAAGGACACTTTTATTACCGTTCGGTAATAACGTAGCGGCTAGCAAAGAAAAGCGCTTGACCTTCCAACTGTTGGAAGGTGCACAAGAGGAATACGTCTTTGCTCGGCGAGGTTGACGGAGATCAAGGTCGGGAGACCTGCATGCGGTATCTCTCATCATGAAGAGGCAGACCGATGATGTACTTGCGCAAGCAGAAAGGCGTGATCTGGAAGGTGACAGCGGTTGTTTTTGCCGTCTTTTTCCTATTCGGCACACCTGCCTCCCATGCCGTCACCCACTCATGCCCAACCAGCCACAGCGCTTCCGCATCAAACCATGATGTCGATCACCCTTCTACCGATAAAATGGCTCAGGATCGTCAGGCGTGTTGCACATCCGTCTGCGCAATCTGCCTTTCAATAGTCCCAGCACCGGCGAAAGCTCCAGCGGGTGCAAAAACTACTCAATTCCGCTTTGGCGAATTGCGTGATCACCTGTTCGGCCAGGTGCCATTGCCTGGGTTAGAGCCCCCTCGACCTGCCGCCTGATGACAGGCTCGCCACCCGGCGAATCATTTCCATCATCAGCAAGGTCGGCGTGCCGACCAGGATTATGAGACCTATCATGTACCGTAGAGAATTCCTTAAGACGCTAGCCGTTGGCGCGGCAGCAGTCTCGCCACTACTGAACGTTGCCACTGCAAGGGCAACCCAATCCCCTTCCGATCTCCTGATCACCAGGCGAACGCTTGACGTGAAAGGCAGAGCAGCCACAGTGTACGGCCTGACCGATAGAGCCGGAAGACCCGGGCTGGTATTGGACGCGGAAAAGCAGTTCGACGTTCGCCTGGTCAATGAAACAGCCGAAGATACCCTGATCCACTGGCACGGCCTAACCCCTCCGTGGCAGATGGATGGCGTTCCCGGGAATCCGGCTGCCTTGCTGAAGGCCAAGGAGGATAGGAGATACGACTTTCCGATTGGTCGAGGCGGCACGCACTGGATGCACGCCCATACTTTGCAAGAGCAGAGCCTTCTGGCGGCACCATTGATCGTTCGAACGAGCGAGGATCGCTCCCGCGACGAGCAGGAAGTCACACTCCTCCTCCACGACTTCTCTTTCAAATCGCCCGAGGAACTGCTGGCAGGTCTACAGGCAGCAGGCTCCGGGCATGGCAACATGCCGATGACCGGCCAAAGCATGCCGCCGATGATGTCGAGCATGCATGCCGAGCATCAGATGCAGATGGGCGGCAATTCCGGCATGGCGATGCCGATGACGGGCATGCCGAACATGGACCTGAACGATATTGAGTACGACGCCTATCTTGTCAACGACCGTACGCTCGACGACCCTGAAGTTGTCACTGTTGAAAAGAGCGGCAGGGTCCGTCTCAGGATCATCAATGGCGCGACGGCAACCGCCTTTACCATTGATACTGGGACGGTAGTTGGCAGCCTCGTGGCCGTTGACGGCATCGACGTGATCCCCATCGCAGGCAGACGCTTTCCTATTTCGATGGGACAGCGGCTCGACATCCGCCTTGAACTTCCCTCCGATGCAACCAAGTTTCCGATCTTGGCTCTTCGAGAAGGAGCTAAAGAGCGGACCGGGATTATCCTGGCGGCTGCCGGTGCGTCGATAACAAAAATCAGCCCAGTCGGATCGGAAAATGGGCCTATCCTCGACCTTACATTGGAACAACAGCTGAGAAGCCTCTTTCCGCCCCCACGTCCGGCCGACCGCCAGCACAGCCTGACACTGACCGGTGACATGGCTACTTACACATGGAGGATAGACGCGGCCGAGGCATTAAACGTCTCGCGCGGGCAGCGCGTAAAGATAACAATGCGCAACATGTCGATGATGGCCCACCCGATGCACCTGCATGGACATCATTTCCAGGTGGTCGCCATCAATGGGAAAGAATTTTTAGGCGCTGTTCGTGACACCGTCCTGCTGCCGCCCATGACGGAAGTGGCCATAGATTTCGACGCCGCGAATCCAGGCCGTTGGCCACTACACTGCCACCACCTCTACCATATGGCTGCGGGGATGATGGACTTCATCACCTACGACAACGCGATCTAAAGGGAGGACGACATGACCAATGAACACCACGGACACGCTCATCGTCAACATGATCATGATCATGGCGATCATCATCACGAGCACCAAAGCAATGTGGTTAAGCTAAACGGCGCAGCCCCAGTCGTAGCTGGCGATGGCGTTGTCTACACCTGCCCAATGCATCCCCAGGTCCGACAGAGTGGTCCCGGCAACTGCCCGATATGCGGCATGGCTCTGGAACCGGAAACGCCAGCCATCTCCGGAGGTCCGAGCCCCGAATTGATCGACATAACCCGGCGCTTCTGGGTAGGCCTTGCGCTATCCCTGCCCGTTCTGACACTGGAGATGGGCGGGCACCTGACGAACCTCCACATGCTGCTCGGACCACAGACATCGAACTGGCTTCAGATGGTACTCGCCACTCCGGTGGTGTTGTGGGCTGGGTGGCCGTTCTTCGAACGCGGCTGGCGATCCATTGTTACCCGCCGCCTGAATATGTTCACATTGATCGCGATGGGCACTGGTGTTGCCTGGATTTACAGTGTGATCGCGACGATCATGCCAGGCATCTTCCCCGAGACCTTCCGATCCGGAGAAGGCGCGGTGGCGGTCTATTTCGAGGCAGCCGCTGTGATCACCGTGCTGGTACTGCTGGGCCAGGTATTAGAACTACGGGCTAGAGAGCAGACTGGTGGCGCTATACGAGCCCTCCTCGATCTAGCGCCAAAAACAGCCCGACGCGTAAAGGCTGACGGTACCGACGAGGACATCGGTCTGGATGTCGTGACCGTTGGCGACCGCTTGCGGGTACGCCCTGGGGAAAAGGTCCCGGTGGACGGTACTCTTCTCGAAGGACGCAGTTCCGTCGATGAATCTATGATTACCGGGGAATCCATGCCCGTCACCAAGGATATCGGCTCGATATTGATCGGCGGCACGATGAACCAGACCGGCGGCTTCATTATGGAAGCGGGTAAGGTCGGGAAGGACACGATGCTGTCGCAGATCGTGAAAATGGTTGCCGAAGCCCAACGCTCCCGTGCACCCATTCAGCGGCTCGCCGATGAAGTATCAGGATGGTTCGTGCCTGTCGTCATCGCCGTGGCCATCGTTTCGTTCTTCATCTGGTTATTCATCGGCCCCGAACCGCGTTTCGCACACGGACTCGTCGCCGCCGTCGCCGTTCTGATCATCGCCTGCCCTTGTGCTCTAGGCCTCGCCACTCCGATGTCCATCATGGTCGGAGTGGGACGCGGTGCGGGGCTTGGCGTACTGATCAAAAACGCTGAAGCTCTGGAGCGCTTCGAAAAGGTCGACACGCTTGTGGTCGACAAGACGGGTACGCTTACTGAAGGGCGGCCGAAAGTTTCTGCCATTGTGCCCCGCGAAGGCGTTTCCGAAACTGACCTATTAAAGGCTGCGGCAACGCTGGAGCGTTCGAGTGAACATCCGCTTGCGTTGGCCATCGTCAATGCTGCCGCCGAACGAAACATCCCCCTTGGCGACGCTCGGGACTTCGACAGCCCAGTCGGCAAAGGCGTGACCGGTACCGTTAACGGCAAAAAGCTGATCATGGGGAGCCATCGGATCATGGAAGAAAGCCGTGTCGACGTGTCCGCAATGACGGCCAAGGCCGAGGAGCTACGGAATGAAGGAGCCACGGTGATCTTTATGGTGTCCGAAGGTCAGGTTGCTGGACTGTTTGCCATCGCCGACCCCGTCAAGGCAACAACGCCCGCCGCAGTGAAGGCGCTTGTCGCCGAAGGGATCAGGGTCGTCATGTTGACGGGGGACAACAAGACCACGGCTCATGCGGTGGCCCGGCGGCTCGGAATCTCGGAAGTCGAAGCCGAGGTACTTCCCGAGGATAAAAGCAAGATCGTCTCCAGGCTCCGGAGCGAAGGCAAGATCGTCGCGATGGCTGGTGACGGCGTCAACGATGCCCCTGCCCTTGCCGCCGCCGACGTCGGCATCGCCATGGGAACGGGAACCGATGTTGCAATCGAAAGTGCGGGAGTGACCCTGTTGAAGGGTGATCTGCAGGGCATCGTAAAAGCGAGACAACTGAGCCGGGCAACGATGGCCAACATTCGGCAAAATCTGTTCTTTGCCTTCATTTACAACGCCGCAGGCGTACCAGTTGCGGCAGGTATCTTATACCCGTCGTTCGGCATTCTTCTGTCTCCGATCATCGCCGCAGCCGCGATGGCTCTCTCGTCCGTAAGCGTAATCGGCAACTCACTCAGACTGAGGAACATCAACCTATGACCTGATCCCGCACCTGGCTATTAATCGGAGCCTCATTGGCCGTCGTCGCCGTCTTTTTCTCCTTCGAGAGCATTGGGCGCACGCCCTTGGGCTGGCACCGTACCTGGTGCTCCTGGCGTGTCCGCTCCTGCATCTGTTCCACCGGCGTGGGGGACATGACCACGAAGATCATAAGGGATGCAGAAGAATGTTGCGCCACCGTAGCGGTGATTGCTTATCTTTGACCTTGAGGGAATCGCTTCCCCTGTGAAACTGGCAGCTTTAGAACAGGCAGATAACCATGCGCCTCGGCAGTGTCCGTCGCAGCCTCCACCAAAAGAAATTGGACAAAGCGGTTCCTCAATTACGAGAAGCCTTGGCAAGATTCGATGAGGAAGCGGGTTTCCTTCGGCTCATCTGGGCCGTAGATGCCCTACAGTCTCGAATGGGCGTCGACGTCGGGCGATATCTCCAATTTCCCAAAGGAGCAGACGACCTTTCCCGGAACTCCCCCTATCTCATTCACAAATGGGAGCTTGAAACCCTCATAGCGCTGTTCTTTGACACTCCGCAAAATCCAAGCCGTTTCAAAAACGGGCCAGTCTACCGCTCGACGGAGTTTGGCGCGGCAGGACTTCTGGTGAATCTCCTGCGAAAGATTGAAAACTCAGAAAGCGGAGTTCGGCTCACGCCGCAGAACGTTTTGATGGAGATGCATAAGATCGCGCATCGTCAATTTGAATGGCAGCGGAAATTCGCGACCGGTGAACGGCTTTACCGGTTTGCGTTCATTTACGGTCAAGGTGCCTGCGCGGAATACTTCGAGAACAAGTACGGGATGGCACTGAACGATTTCTTGCATGCCGGATTTGTGCTCTACGCACAGGCTCACCGATGGCCATGGACCAAGACAATAGGGGTCGAAAAACTCGGAATAGCACAGAACACGGTCGATAAGGCCCTCGGCATAATGTCCCTCTCGCTCCCGGAGTTTCGGCAGAAGCAAGAAACGTTGACCGAGCGATTGCTGGAAGGCAAGAACGTTGCTCTGGCTTATCTTCCGAGCCTCTTGAGACAGTATCCGATCATCACCGCCCCGGAGTTCGGGACCTTCATCGCGCCGCTTCCAGAGCTGGTGTTTTACAGGATGACCGCAGGACTTTTCTACGACATCGCCGGTGGGCCGCAGATGCTGCTGACTGAATCGAACAACCGCTTCGAGGAATACGCGCGGCGATTGTTGCAGGGCTACTTTCCCCAATTTCATGTCATGGGCAGCATTGCGTACGGGCTAAAAAAATCCCGCACGGACTCGCCGGACGTCCTGGTCAAGATCGGCGATGAAATCGCCATCGTACTCGAATGCAAAGCCACCAAGCTAACGTATCTAGGGCAGTATTCGGACGATCCTCTAGGCGAGGCACAGGCGAAGTACGTGCAAATTGCCAAAGGGGTCGCGCAACTTTGGCGGTTTTTTTCGGATGCAAGATTAGGTCGCTTTCAAGCTCATGCCGTAGCGGTCGATGCCTGTGGGGTTGTACTGACTCTCGATGCTTGGATGCAGATGTCGGGTGACCTGCAAGACGAAGTCATCGCCATCGCGAAGGGCATGGTAGCTCCTGACCCAGACGTTACAGCGGCGGATATGCGGAGGATTATCTTCTGCCCCATGCAGGAACTTGCTGACACGGCCATAATCTCTGACGAAGGGCAATTCATGGCAACGCTTAAAAACGCTCTTCTGCCTCAGCATCGGGGATGGGCGCTCCGCTCCGTGCGGAGCCACATAGACAAAGCCGAAAAGCCTCAGAAATTCCCGTTCGACTATAAGGAGGTTTTGCCATGGATGAAGAGGATTGATGATCTCGCAGCTAAAGCCGGTGGACGTTTCTTTTAGGTGGGCCGGGGACGGTCCATCCCCGGCCCCGGAGATCAGGCGGCCATTTTCTCACAGCTCTCTGCGCATTTGCGGCACGCTTCAACGCAGCTCTGCATATCGCCGATGCGTTCGCAATCGTCAGCACATTGGCGGCAGATTTCTGCGCATTCGCGGCACGTATGCTTGTGGTGTTCGGAGCCAAGCAGCATGAAGTGGGCCGATGTCCTGCAGATTTCAGCGCAGGCCATCATGAGCGTGAAATGCTTCGGCTCGGTATGCTGCCCGCCCATTTCCAAGCAATGTCCCATTGCTGTCGAGAGGCATTCGCCGTAGCAGGCCAGGCAATTGTCGATGCAGGTCTTCATTTCTGATGAAAGGTGATGCATTGCCGCCTCCTCACTTCACTTCTTTTTCGACCCAAGCGGTCAGTTCTTTGATTTCCTTTCCCTGCTCATCGATAATTTTCTGAGCATTCGCCTTGGCCTCGGCATTGTCGCCGTGCTTCAACTCAACTTCGGCCATGCTGATCGCGCCCATGTGATGAGCTATCATTCCACAGACGAACGAAACGTCAGGGTCCTTTTTCATCATCCCCTGCATCATGTTCATACCCATGGCCTTCATGCCTTCCATCGACTCCTTCTGATAGTCGGTCATCTCAGGCATCTGCATGTTGTGGCTCTGCATGGCCATGTCACCGGACATGGACATTTCCGATTTGCATTTGTCAGGATAGGCCATCTGCGCGGTGGCGATGGACGGATTGAGAGATACGAGGAATGCGAGCGACGCCGCGACAGCGGAAAAATTGGTGAACGTTTTCATTTCTTGAACTCCTGTGTTGTGAAGATCGTACGAAGAATCACGACGCCAGGGTCCGTGGGGGTGGGTCGATTGGCCGGATGAGAAGCAGTGGCTCGTCTGCCCTGACCAAAGACCGATGCTGGTACTTACTCGACACAGGTTGGGCTGGCGTTGGCAAACTCGGCAACATGGGGCAGCAATGCATGCCCGAGCAACAACTGCCCACCGGTCGGATATGATGATCTTCGTCAGCCGAAGATGAAGCATGGATGTGCTGGCAAATCGGCTGTGGAGCTGCAAACGCCGGAGCCATCTCCAAGACATTGAAGATCACCATCGCCGCCGCAACGACGCCGAGCACGGTCTTCCATGGAGTTCGTAGGATCATCCGGCTCTCCCGCTTTCGTTGCAGGAACCCGAGCATGAGGGAAAGGTTCCCGAAAGCGAGGGGATACTGAGATCGTTTCTGACCTGGGAGTGCACGACGCATTGCAACCTATCTCCGCAAGTCACGAGGGCCTCCCGTTTGGCCCTAGAACGAACGTGGAGGAACGAACAAGCAGATAGTCTGAGAGAGTGGCTGCCGTTTAGCCCTGCAAAGATGGAATTCACCATCTGGTGACCTCTTCACTCGTGTGTCGCGATACCCAATGATCTCGCCGCTATCCTGAACCACGTAACCTTGTGGTCCCTCGGTGATGCGGGCGTCATGAATAGGTTCACAATCCTGATTGCTGCAACACTGCACAGGATATACCCAGCCTGAAGGTGCGATATGCGCTCTAGCGATTCCCGGCGAACTGAGCACGGGAATGATCATGGACATCGAGATCACGGCAAAAATCGACTTTCCAGTTCGTCGCGGCGGCGTCCGCATAATTCGAGCATCGCACACCTTGTTGCGAAAACTGGCGTCGTCCACAGCTGGCCCTCCGGCGGAAACCGCTTAAAGGCGGACACGATCCACAGCGATCATCAACTTGTAGAAATCGCGGGCGTGCTCACCGCCTCCGGTAATACCCACGCACATAGTGGCCGTTTCGAAAATGTCCACGGACATACGTCGACCCGCCACTATAACTTGGTGACGCCCAAGCACTGTATCCATCGTATCCACCTGGCCGAGACGCAGCACTTCTTGCCCCGCAACGACGTCCAGCCGCATCTAGGCTTTCCGGCGTCGGACAGTTGCCGGTGTAAACACGCCCCGAGGATGTACTTCCATAGGATGGCAAGTAAGTTGAAGTGGTCGCAGACACTGGGGAATTCGAAATCGGCTTGGATGATGCGGCACCCATTTGCATACCGAATTCACCGGCCGGACCCAGAGAAGCCGATTGTGATACTCCTCCCGACGCAGGCTGCAGCACACTGCTTGCCTGATGACCAAAAGCGACCCGCCCTCGCCCGCCATCCGCTAGCGATACCGTTCCTGATCCCCCCGACCATCTGGGGATCGAAGAACAGTGATCGTTCCGTATCGACCATCCGAGCATCGGAACGGAGCGGATAATGTCGGACGTGTGTCGAGCGCGTCGTAGGTACCGGAGAATCCAACCGAGCCACTGGGATTGTTAACGGTGAAGGTCCCTCCAGAGACTGCCGCCGTCGTAGTGCCGATCAGTGCCTCGCCGGTATCCATTTTTACTGCAGCGGGGCACCGTCAACGACCCGCAGCTAGCCAGCAACAGTGGCAACGCAGCCACCACTCCCAGAGATTTCCACATAGATTGCCCCCCAACCCAGGGAAGCATAATGTCATAGTTCAACAATTAGTCGAGTCATGGAGCAAGAGGGAGCTGTTAGCTTCGGAAATGTTACAGTGACAGTCAGCCCTGGCGCATTGTCATGCAGCGCGACTTTTGCTTCATGGAGGTCGGCAATTGCTTTCACGAGGCTCAATCCGAGCCCCGACCCAGCGGTCGTTCTGCTCTTCTCCAAGCGGTAGAAACGGTCGAATACCCGCACACGCTCATCCTCTGGGATTCCGGGACCATTGTCAGAAACGGTTAGGCAGATGAGGTCAGCTCGTCGTGCCACGTCCATGGTGATCGTAGAACCCACTGGAGTGTGGCGCATGGCGTTAGCCAACAGGTTGGCCAGCATCTGCCTGATGAGATCGGGATCGCCGCCGATCTGACAATTGGTATCGGTCTCTCCAAGCTTGAGAATATACCCTTCGTCGGAGGCAATGACTTCGTAAATCTCGAATATCTCATGGACCAAGGCATCCAGGTGTATGAGGCCGAAATGCGCGGTTCGACTGCGGGATTCAATCTGAGCGATCCTCAAAAGCGCATCGAATGTGTCCGCGATTGCCGTGAGTTCTCCCAAAGCCACTTCGACGGCGTTCTTCACGTCTTCTATCGTCTCTGCCTGTAGTGCATCGTCGAGCACAAGGAATGTGCGGCCTATCGGCGTTTTCAGGTCGTGTGCAATGTCCGTCGTCACTTGTTTCAGCGCGGTCACACTGGCTTCCAATCTCGCCAAGGCAACATTGACCTCGCTTGACAGTACATCGATCTCGTCCATTCGTGACGACACTGGCAACCGCCTGGATAGCTCGCCATGTCCAATTTCGTGCGCGGTGCGGGAGAGAACGAAGATGCGCTTACGAGTGCGATAGGCCAGGATCGCCGCTCCTGTCATACCGACGGCAAGGATGATCGCGGTCGCCCACCCGAAACTTATCAAAACTATCCGGGCCAGTTCGTCGGTGTCGCGGTAGCTGATACCAACGGTCAGGTCGTTTTCACCCAATGGGCCTCGGAACAACTTGTAGTGCGACGTGCTTGCGTGTTGGTCCTCCGGCCGGAGCAGCGAGAACCCTGCTGGCACATCTGCCAGCTCCGCGTTACCGGCGACCAGTTCGCCAGCGGGCCCTCGCAGTGTGTACATTGTCTCCTGGCCCCTGATGGCAGGGCCATGGCTCTCGATCATTTGAGCAGCGCCGCCGAGACCTCGCGCCTCATAGGCTGAGGCAATTTCTCGGTACCGTTCCATGACATTGGCATTCAGCCGATCATCCAGGAACCGCACCGCCATCTGGTAGGCCGCGATATTCGCTACGAGATAGGCAATCGCAAACAGTGCAATATAGATGATCGCGAGCCGGACAGCCGTGCTCTTGAATACGTTACCCGCGAGCATGCAACGTATAACCGGTGTTTTTGACTGTGTGCAAAAGTGGATTCGCGAATGGTTTGTCAATTTTCGCCCTCAGGCGGCTGATGTGGGTTTCCACAACGGAACTTTGCGGGTCGAAATTGAAGTTCCATATCTTTTCGAGGAACATCGTTTTTGTAAGGACCCTCCCCTCATTCCGCATCAACAATTCCAGTAGCGAGAACTCGCGCGGTAGGAGTTCGATGCGCTGCCCCGCGCGACAGGTGGTTCTGGTGACCAGGTCCATCTCCAAGTCGCCTACCCGCAACTTTGTCCTTTCTATTGCGATTGGGGGGCGTCGAACGAGGGCACCAATCCGAGCAGTTAGTTCTGAAAACGCAAAAGGCTTCACCAGATAATCATCACCGCCTGCTTCTAGACCCTCGACCCTATCGTCCACACCGCTAATCGCCGTGAGAAACAACACCGGCGTTCGTACCGACGCTGCTCGTAAGCCTTTGACGAGATTCAGGCCATCCAGACCAGGGATCATTCGATCTACAACGAGAACATCGTACCCTGGGTCCAAGCCCGCCGCGAGCGCGTCACGGCCATCCCGGAGCCAGTCTACTGCGTGCCCTGCAGTGCTCAAACCCTTTTGAATGTAGGTTCCTGTGATCTGATCATCTTCGACTAGAAGTATTTTCATGCGGCAAAGAATTCTTCTTGAGTTTTGGCCCTGTAGTGAAACCGGTAGCTCACTTCAACGCTCTGAGATTCGGGCATTCTTGCGGCAGATATTGTGATCCCCGGTTTACAAATTTGTATAGTGCGGGACAGGTGGCCGAAAAACGAGCGATCTAAATTCCAAATGCTGCACGTAGCAGTTTAAACGAGGAATAGATCATGATGAAACAAATCGCCGTCACCGTTGTCTCCCTGCTGTCCGTCACCTCGGGTGCCTTCGCCAACACCATGCTCAGCGAAACCGCTTCACCCATCGCGAAGATTACGCAGGGACACGGCAATCCGGGAGAGTCGGCATCGTCGACGTCCGATCCCGACGTTAGCTTCAGGGTCCTGGACAACGGCAAGGTCGAACGTACCAACAGCCGGTATGGCTCGGTATCGATTATCGATCCGCAGGCAGACTACCTGAAGAAGAACCGCAGCAATTAACGGCAACGGCCAACACACGCTCGTCGGCTCGCGAGCTGCCGAGCGGGCTCCCATTTTTGGCGCGTGGTGGATATGCCACACAAACGGCGCGAATCCGTGATTGAGAGGAGCGTCGATTGACAATGTCCAAGGGTCTAGCGATCTATTTAAGTATGAGCGGAATTTTTCGATTCGCATCTGCAGCCGTAGCGCTGGCCTTCCGACTGGTGATCCTTGTGTCACTGGCTGGATATAGCTTGTCTACAGTCAACGCTGCAATGCATCCGGAAGTGCCGGTCGAAGCGACCCAGGTCGAGGCGGACCATTCAATGTCCCATGGCAGCGATCACGCTGCCATGGCCGTCGATGACCACCATGGCGACCAACACGACCATGCCGACTCCAAAAGCTCGAAGAAAAGCTGCTGTCAGGACTATTGTGGCGTCGCGGCCATTGACTGCGGCAGCACGACGCTAGCCCATCCGCGTCTCGAACTGGTCCACGGCTTTATCGATGACACGCGCTATGTTGGCTTGGCACCACGTCTGCATCTGCCTCCTAATATCTGAGAAATAGCGGCCCTTTGAGGGTGTTGCTGTGTCTTGCGCGATTACGCGCTCTGACGCGCCTGTCATCTATTTTCTCGGATTTTCACCATGAAACGTTTGTTCCTGGTGGCTGCTCTTCCGCTTGTTGCGAGCGGATGCGCATCCACGCTGCCCGAAGTCGTTGCCTCGTCAAATCATCCCGACACGGTGGTCGATGTTGCCCCCATCGCCTACCAGAACCCCGTGGGTGCCTATTCCCACCGCATGCCTGTCGATCCCAAGCCGTGGCGTGGCCTCAACGATGCTCAAGCGCCCGACGGAGGTGCATGATGGTATCGCTGAAGATCAAACTGATCTCGACCCTGGTGTTGCCTATTTTCGCAACGGGCTGCGTTAGCACGGGATACTCAGCAAAGGATGCGGGTTTCGCCAACGCCTCTGCAAGGAGTTCCGAGGCGACCGGTAAGCAGACCGTTTGGGTACAGAACCGGCAGCAAGCGGAGCAGACACGCGAACGCGTAAAGGCGTTGTTGGCGAAAAAGACCATCGACGCCGAGACTGCTGTCCAAGTCGCACTTCTGAACAACAAAGGCTTGCAGGCGGCCTATGCCGACCTCGGAGACAGTGCTGCGGACGCATGGCAGACGCAGCTCTCGGTGTTTCCGACCTTTTCCGTGGGCCTGACCGGCATTGGCACTCCGGGCCTGGAAGCCTATCGCGTTCTTGAGGGAGCCATTGCGGCGAATATCCTGGCTCTGGCAACCTATGACCGCAACATCAAGCTTGCCGACACTCGTTTCCGTCAGGCCCAGTTGAACGCCGCTCTGGAGACCATCTCCCTGGCGGCTGAAACGCGGCGGGCGTGGATCAACGCCGTCGCCGCATGGGAAAATGTCGCCTATCTCAACCAGGCTAAAGCGGCAGCCGACGCTTCGTCCGAACTCGCCAAGAAAATCGGCGAAGCCGGGTCGATGCCAAAGGCAGATCAGGCCAGAGAGCATGTCTTCTATGCGGAACTCACGGGAGAAAATGCCAAAGCACGGCTTGAAGCGAAGCTAGCGAAGGAAGAACTGATACGCTTGATGGGCCTTTCGGGCTCCGACATCGATTTCCAGATTCCGAACCGTCTCCCCTCTTTGCCGAAGGCGTTGATCAAGCGCGACGACATAGAAGCTGAAGCCATCCACAAGCGGATGGACCTGCAGGTGGCTCGCCTGGAGCTTCAAGCAACCGCGCAGTCCTACAAGCTGGAAGATGTCACGCGGATCGTTACCGATATCGAGCTGGTCGGCACCTTGGAAAAGGAACGCGAGCGAGAAGACGGCAGGATCGTCTCCGACATTTCGAAGACCGCTGGCTTGGAGTTCACAATTCCTATCTTCGATTCCGGCCAGGCTCGGCTGCGGAAAGGTGAACTGGCTTACATGCGGGCAGCCAACCAGTTGGCAGAGCTTGCTGTCAATGTTCGTTCGGAAGCCCGCTCCGCGTATGTTGCCTATAAGTCGAATTACGACATCGCACGCCACTATCGAAACAATGTCTTGCCGTTGCGCAATGCCATCGAGGAGCAGTCCCTCCTCACCTACAATGGCATGATTACCAGCACGTTCGAGCTGATCGCCGATACCCGCGAAAAGATCGACTCCACCATCCTCGCCGTCAATGCCAAACGCGACTTCTGGCTTGCCGAAGCGAACCTCGCTCCCGTCATCTACGGCGGCAGCACTGGTTCGGCGTCGGCAGAAACCGAAGTCGCGTCGGCCGAAGAAGCCGAAAGTGGCGGTCACTAGAAAGGACATGACAATGTTCAGCAGAAGACAACTTCTTGGGGCGGGTGCGGCCGGTGCGGCACTCGTTTCCTCAAACTCCTGGTCTCAGACCTCCAACATGGGCTTGCCGGAAGCAGCGGTCATGGATTCCGCAGCTACCCAGACACCCGTAAAGCCTTCCATTGGGCCGGATTACAATCCCGTCGTTACCCTCAACGGATGGACTTTGCCATTCCGGATGAACAACGGCGTGAAGGAATTCCATCTCGTCGCCGAACCCGTCGAGCGTGAAATGGCGGAAGGCATGACGGCCTACCTCTGGGGCTATAATGGCCAGTCTCCCGGTCCGACCATCGAGGCCGTCGAGGGCGACCGGGTCCGCATCTTCGTCACAAACAAGCTGCCGGAGCATACCACCATCCACTGGCACGGCATGATCTTGCCGTCCGGCATGGACGGCGTCGGCGGGCTCTCGCAGCCTCACATCCCGGTTGGGAAGACCTTCGTCTACGAGTTCGACCTCGTGAAGTCCGGCACGTTCATGTACCACCCGCACTCGGATGAGATGGTCCAGATGGCGATGGGTATGATGGGCTTTTTCGTCGTCCACCCCAAGGACCCGAAGTTTATGCCTGTCGACCGTGACTTTGTTTTCCTCCTCAGCGCATTCGATATCGATCCTGGCACTTACGTGCCGCGCGTCATGGAGATGACCGACTTCAATCTCTGGACCTGGAACAGCCGTGTCTTCCCGGGGATCGACCCGCTGGTCGTCTCCAAGAATGATAAAGTCCGTGTCCGCGTCGGCAACCTGACGATGACCAACCACCCGATCCACATGCACGGTTATGATTTCGAAGTGACCTGCACGGACGGCGGATGGGTTCGTCCCGAGGCGCGATGGCCCGAGGTCAGCATCGATATTCCCGTTGGAGCAATGCGTGCCTACGAGTTCGACGCCAAGTATGTCGGCGATTGGGCGATCCACTGCCACAAGTCGCATCACACGATGAACGCGATGGGACATGACATCCCGACGTTCATCGGCGTCGACAAAAAAGAAGTCGCCAAGAAAATTCGACAGTTCCGTCCCGAGTACATGCCCATGGGTACCGCCGGTATGGCGGATATGGGCGAGATGTCGATGGAAATACCGGAAAACACCGTTCCAATGATGACCGGCTGGGGTCCCCATGGCCCCATCGAGATGGGCGGCATGTTCTCCGTCGTGAAGGTCCGCGAGGGTATCTCAGCGGGCGATTACAGCGATCCGGGCTGGTACGAAAACCCGCCCGGCACGCAGGCCTGGGAGTGGACGGGAAGCCTTCCTGACGCTCCGAAAGCCAAAGATGCAAAGACACAGCTGTCACCGAAGCACTCGAACCACGGCTGATGGCAAACAGTCCCAACAACCAAAGGACCTGATCATGAAGACTGCATTTCTCGGCCTGCTTCTGGCCACTCTCGCGACGCCTGTTCTGGCGTCTGGCAATCACGCTGGTGGACACGGCGAAATGGCCGTCGGCGAACCTGGCGAAAAGTCGAAGGTCACCCAAACGATCCGCGTCAGCATGAAAGAGACACCGGACGGGAAGATGATCTTCACGCCGAACAACTTCAAGGTTCGCAAGGGCCAGACGATCCGCTTCACCATCAAGAACGAAGGCGAACTCGATCACGAATTCGTCCTCGACCAGGAAGACAAGGTGATGGAGCACAAGGCCGTCATGGAGAAGTTCCCGGAGATGGAACATGACGATCCGAACGCTATCCGTCTTGCTCCCGGGAAATCCGGCGAGATCGTCTGGAAGTTCACCAATGACGGCGTCTTCAAAATCGCCTGCCTCGTTCCCGGCCACTACGACGCCGGGATGCATGGCGACGTGACCGTCGCTAACAAGTAAGTAAAAAGGAGACCAGAAATGCGAACCATCATCAAGCTCGCAGTAGCAGCAGCGCTCACCCTCACCTCTGCGGCAGGTGCATTCGCGCAGGAGTTCACCAACGGCACGGTCAAAAAGGTTGATGCAAAGGCCAAGAAGGTCACGCTGATCCACGAAGAGCTTAAGGGCCTGGAAATGCCCGCAATGACCATGGTGTTCACGGTCGAGGACGATGCCCTCCTGGCAAAGCTGAAGGAAGGTGCGAAGGTCCAGTTCGTCGCCGAGCGAAAAAACGGCAAGCTGACGGTCACCCAGGTGAAATGATCGCGACGGCCGCGCTTGCTCAGCGAGGCGCGGCCGCTCACCTACGAAATTGGTTGAAGACAAAGCGCCTTCCAGAGGTCCTCTTTCCAGTTGTTCGATGCTGGCGGATTGTTCAGGATGTAAACCGAGCCGCCGACGAGAACCGCACTTGGAGCCTCGCATCTGACGCGCACCACATGTGTCCCGCTGTCGACAAATATGGCTCCGCCGCCGGTACCATGCTCGGTCAAACCAATGCTGACATCGTAATCGTATTCCAAGTCTTCAGAAACAACTGACGTCGTGATTGTGAGGCTAATCGTTTTGTTGTCGGAGAATTCGGCGATATGAAACGGACGTCGCTCCTGAGCTTGGGTGCCGGACGCTAAAGTAGCCAAAATCATCGCTGCCACTATTACGCAGGAATGGCTCATCGACCCCTCCTAAGGGACGACATACACCAATCATATCATGAAAAGGCACGTGAACGACAGCGTAGTTTCGACTCAGTGAAATCGCCATCTTTTGAGCCGACAGGATCGGATCATTCCTCACGAAGAAACATTATTTCTGCTCGGTACCGCTTTTTGGAATCCAGCCTCTCCGCCCTTGGTGTCTGGAAGCCCACCAAAGACAGAATTCAACGAAACTATACTACAAGAATTCCTTTGCATGAAATGTAGAACGCGACAAATTCATTATGTTACTATAATTTATTATTATCCGGTTTGATTATACGCCAATACCCACGTAAAAAAAATTTCTACTTTCCGCATATAAAGATAAGGCCGAAATAGACGGCTGCCTCGAAAATCGCTGTATTGAGTTAATTCCTTTGCCGCATTTGGTCGCAAAGGAATTCCATATCGATTTTCCGACTCCCTCAAAGTCCTCCGCCGCGCACCAAGTATTGAATTAAATTACCCCAACCTCCCAAGTATTGACAACATAGTTTCGCATGCACGAATAGTTGAAAATCACTGTAGTGAAGAAAGTCATAAATTCGAAGTTCCACAGCAAAGATTGCTCCAGCGATGGCAACGGTACACTACCCAAAATACCCACCCAAGAACGCGGCTCGGTACAAATCCGCATTGAGGACTCCTTATGTTCTGGCCGCCTGCGGCGATTATCCTGATGGTATAAATGCTTATATTTATGAGCGCGGAAATGGCGGTCCATCATCAGGAGTAAACCGGGTACGGCTACGACCGAAATCTCTCAGGGCGGTTGCAGAGCGGGTCTGCAATTTTTTGACCTTCCTGGAAACTGATGAAGCGCACCCGGCAAGCCCCTCATTGAACTGGAGGGACGTCAAGGAATGGCATGTCACTCATCTATACGAGAACGCTCAGACGCTCGGGGTTTGGTCGCAGGAGTATTTTCTAACTGGAGTAGCATCCCCTCTTGAGCCCGAAACAGTCGAAGACCGCGTCATCGAAATTCTTCGGTGCTACCGATGGCTTGAGGAGAACGGGTACATCTCGGGTTTCCAAGACGAAGGGTCCCTCAGCGCTCTCGAACATGCCTACCGGCCGATATCTGGGCAAAGACGAAACGCAGTCCAGCGCGATCCGAATGAACCCGAAGACAAAGCTTTCACTCCACGACAGAGCACGGGACAGCTAATTCCGCCCTCCCGAAACCAGTTTCATCAGTTTATCGAAGCCCTCACTCCTGGCACCCACCGCACCGTCGCCCTGCTCATCTACGAGACAGGGCTGCGTTTAAGTGAGGTAGTTGAGAACACGCTCTTGCCAGGCATTATTCATTGCAGAAACCCTGACGCCACATTTCATCTGCCTAGTTTTCCTGCCGAACCCTACCTGCTCAGTTGGTCAGCAAACGACGACCGCATGATTGGCGTTCTGCCTGATCGCCAGCAAGCCTGGGACGAGACAGCTCGGTCAACCACAGACTGTTCCTACCGTATCGTCGGAAAGGGCCTCGTTATTCGTCGGATAGACATCCCGGCTCGACTGATGCAGGCGCTTTGGCATTACGTGGAGGGACCGAGAAGAGCGATCCTTCGTGCCAACGGCATCAGCCTTCATAACCAGCCCGCCCAGCTCTTCCTCGACAGGTACGGCAAGCCGTTGAGCGCGCATGCAATTCAAGATGCCTTCCGGCGGGTGAACAAAAAGATCAAATGCGGCTACCGATTTACCGCACATGCGCTTCGTCACATGTTCGCGTGCGACTTCCTCCACTCGGCGGTCCTGGCTCGGGCCCGTCTATTTGGTCACATCGGCCACAACTCCGGTGAACTGACCTTCGACCTCTTGGAGCGGCACGGCGACTTCGTGGTCACCGTCTTACAGAGGCGGCTGGGCCACAAATTTCGCGACACCACTCTAGTCTATTTGGAGCAATTGAAGCTGAGCCTCGCCGGTCTGGATCATACCACGACCTGGAACGAGTTCCTGGACGACTAGAGGACAAGCAATGGTTAGGAAAACGCGCCTCGGCAACTTCTCCAAGATCAAACAAGCCAAGCCGAAAGGACCGGAGGAGGTTAAACTAACCTCCCTGACCGTGGTTTCCCAGCAAGGTCGGGGGCGATCTATTGAACGGGAATTTCCGTTCGATAGATTCGTCCGGACGCCTTTGATCATGAACAGCCTCCCCGCGCTCCGCCGCGAAGTGCTGCGGCGGAAAACACCAAACAGCTTGAAACAACTTAAGGCGTGCCTACGGGACTTTGCAGACTATGTTTCCTACTACGAGGGTTTAGCCGAACGTAAGGTGGCTACGGTCGCGGACGTTGATATCTCGTTCTGTCATGCTGCCGTTGACTATTTTGAGCTGGAACCGCGCCGCGTGGCACGTCTTCGGGCGGCTCTGGCGATCCTTAAGGCACTGGGTGTGGACAAGAAGCTGCTCCCCATCGTCCCTTGGGAAGACTCGCCTACAGTTCCACGCAAACTCCTGGAGCCCGATGTCGTCAGAAAAGCTTTGGGAATGGCCAAGAACGACGTGCGGGTTATTTTTCGCCGTTTGAGGGAAGCAGACACATTCAGCAAAATCGGACACGATCCGCGCCGGGCGAACGGCGGCAAACTGGGCGACTGGCAGAAGCCCGAATGCCGTTACTGGATCATGGAGAATGTGTTTAACTTTGAAGCCCGCCGGTTTGATCAACTACGTTTTGAACTGGGCTACAATTCAGAGCTTCGCGGATTGGAGAAGAAGCCCGGAGCTGAGTATGTCGATAGCGATGGCTCCCTGAAGAGACACGAAGGTTGGCTCGGTCATCAACGATGGCGATTCCCTTTCGCAGGCGATCTCGCGCCGTTCCTGGTGATCCTCATGCTGAGGACTCCTGTGAATGCTGCAGCCCTTTCCACTGTAAGAACGAACAAGAAATGGTACGTGCCCTGCCCGATCAAGCTAGGAGCCAATCGCCGAGAAGATTTCGTGTACATCTTGTGCGACAAGGTGAGAGGCAGGGCCAAGCCGAACAAACGCCCGAAGGTAGTTCGGTTCATCTCAGAGGCAACACACTGGGCTCATCCGTTCAAACTTCTGAAGTTCATCGAAGCTTGGACACTGCCGCTTCGCAAGGAAATCACCCGCCGTATCACCGAATTCAATTCTCTGCCGTCTTTAACTGTCCAGCAGTCAGATGAATTGGCCACTCTCATCGAAATCAAGGACGACTTGTTTATTTACAAAACCGAGCAACAGATCACCTCATTCGCGCGTGACATCAATTCCGGTAAGATCGGCCGAGCACTGACAGCGACGCTGAAGCGCTACGGCCTGCCGACCAACATAAGGTACCTTCGCGATGTTGGTCTCGCACACACGCAGCGAAGCGGCACCAGCCTTCTCATTCTTAGGATCATCGCCCAACACAGTAACGTGTCCACATCCCGTCTCTACGCTCGGCGAGAGCAGCTCATCGCGAGACAGGAAAAGATGGCAACCGCTTGCTTCGACAGCTCGCTCGAACTCATTCGCGCGAAGAGATTCTCAAAGAAGAACCTAAGAGAGAGCCTTACGCGGCAGGGCTTCAATCAAATTCAGGTCGATAACCTGGTCAGCGCCGATAATGTTACCCGGTTTGGGAACGGCTGTTCCGACCCATTAAACCCACCAAAACAGTTTGCTTTTGGAACAGAAAAGGGCCAGCCGTGCAGGCTTCAGGATTGTATCGACGGGTGTCCAAACGCTCGTTGGTTCCGCCAATCCCTGCCGTTCCTAATCGAAGAGCTTGGGAAACTGGAACACGAACTTGCCCAGGCCGCGCTCGAAAGCTACCTCACCAGCACCATTGAAGTCCGCATCAAGCGACTGAAGACGCTGATCGCCCGGTGGCCGAAGAACGCTTATGACAAGGCACTTGCTACCCTCGAACGGAAGACTGCAGCATGACAGTCGCACGGAGCGTTGCACATAGACGATGGCACGTGAAGGTCAACGAAGTGGCCAGTCAGGGTCCGCCATATCCGGTAGATATGCCGGTTACACCGAAATCCGTATTTGGCGCTGATTTCTGGGAAGAGCCCGCTGAAAACCTGCCTGCGGGGGGGAAGAACCGCACTATCTACGATTTCTTCGGCCCCAGTCAAACGACGCGATTTGGGTTTCGTAGCCTGAAGCGATCCGATGCGACATTGATAATCCAGTTCAAGGACGCAATGATCGGGGTAAAACACCACCGTTATGCGCTTCATCCTGATATGCAGCGTGTAGGAATCCCAAAGCCTCGAACTTGGTACAAGAATCATCTGAATTTCAGACGCATCTTCGTCGCCGCTTCATTAATGAAGATTTCGAACATCGGCCATTTCACACAGTACGACCTTGACGAGCTGATGAAACTTTTGGCCGTGAAGGGAACAGGTCGACGAGACATAGGCATCCATATTGACTACTTGCTCCGGCTTTCCAAGCACGGGCTTCTGACCGATGCCAGCGAGATGCAACCACTGGAGTTGGTGTTCGATCCGAAAATTTGCGACACGACAAAAGCGAGAGGAGCCCAACCCCTTACCGATGAGCAAATACAGCGCGCCCTTGAGGTCTCGATCTTCTATATAGACAACGTCAAAGAGATTGCTCGCGCTATCGAATGGTTGCGGAAAGGACTTCGCACAGAGGCAGATGTCAAAGCTTGGGCCAAAAAGCGGCTCCCATGCAAAACTGACATCGGAGGCAGCATGGTGACGGCTCTCCTACTCTTGGTGCAAGTGGCGGCTGCAAATCTCATCGGCCATCACTTAGGGACGAGACCTTCTGAGACCCTCTCCATGAAGGTCGGTTGCGTCACGACTGCAAACGACGACACGGCGTTAGACATTTCCCGAATGACCATCGCGATGCAAACCTTCAAAGCAATCAGGCAGATGAGCGGCGAAACTCGTTATCTTACTGTCTCAGCGTACATCAAGACTGCGATAGACGCTGTTGAATTGGTGATGTCCTCTGCTGGAGCGGTGTCCGACTACCTGTTCTCCCATCCCACGAAGGAGGAAGAGTTCAATGACAACGAATGGAATCGTCGATTTGCTCGCTTTTGTCACCTCCATCGCTTCAACTTTTCCTACACGGCTACAAGTTGGCGTAAGTCATTGATCAGCATCGTGATGTCGGCCTTCGACAATCCGATTGCCGAAACCGCGATTCTAGCCAACCACAAAAGCGAAAATACCACTGCAGGATACGCCCAATCGTCTCCATTCATCATGAACGAGTACAACGAGGGCTACACGAGAATCTTGCGCGACAGGTATCGGACTCTCTTCGAGAGCACGGCCGCGCTTGGAGGTCCCGGAATCGGTGGGCCCCAGGGGATCGAGATTGAGAAGCGGCTCCCCGAGCTATTTCCTACAGACATCACCGAACTCGACATGAAGACGAGCATCGACGAGTACATCGATGACCTGCTTACACAAGGGGTAACTCCAATGCTGGTACGGGCAGGAGTTCTATGCGTGAAAGGACCCAATTCACCAGGCTACTGCTCAAGGGCGACGGGAGACACAATGCCCGACCCCTCTAGATGCTCGTCTCTATGTCAGTTCCAGGTTCAACTTCCGGAGGCCAAGGCCATACTGCAATGGGAACTGGAGCATCTGACCGAAAAGATAGAACGCCGGAAATTCTCGCTACTTCAGCGAAATTTTTGGGTGCGTGACATCTTGGACCGCGTCAGCGCGTGGCCGGAACTCCGACCCTTGCTTGATGAAGCCCTTAACGCGAACGAGACCCTGAAGCTATGGTTCGCCGAAGTGCAGTAAAGACCGGCATTCCGGACGCACTGAGACAAGACGCAGCCAATCGCACGGCAGAGGCGTTGGTGAAGCTTGATCAGGCAAAGCGTGCAATAGAACAGGAGATAGCCGCAGGCGTCCTTCAGCCTAAAGCTGTTACTCTTAAGATGCTCTTGGAGGACCGAGCAGGATTAAATCACCGTTTTCTCGACGGCAGTGCACACCGGCATCGGAAAAAAGAGATCGAAACATGGCGGGCAAACCTTGGGATGCTCATCCCCTCGATGCCACGCTCCCAGGACGCAATTATTGACGATTTCAAAAGTGAGATTGCCGTTTACCAGGAGCGGTTAGAAAAGATGGGAGACCGGGTGCATTTCTATGCGTCCCGTATCCGTGAACTGCAACGGACGATCCGGGAGCTGCGCAAGAAGTCTCTTGAGACAGTGGTCTATATCAACAGAGACCAAAAAACCCAGTCGAAATTTCCTTGAAACCGATCCGCCCATACCTTATCTATTGAAGTGCTCCGCAAGGAGACTATGGCGCTAAACCTGTTGTGCAATAGATGTACAGGACGCGGCTTCGAAGCCGCCGCCTCCACCATAAGCAGTTGATTTCATTGCGCTTTTTTGCTTTGGCAACTGTTTATGATGGGGGCGAAATGGGATCGACTGGCATTGAAAGACAAGAGCTGTGCTCGGCATGATACCACCGTTATCGGGTCAAAAAGTGTAGTTGCAAACGACAACAACGCTAAGGAATACGCTCTCGCTGCCTAACGGCGGTGCGGGAATTCCGCTCTAAGTCCTTAAGGGTAGCACTTTAAGGCGGGGTTCGGAGGTACCTGGCAACAGAAACCTCCACCTTCTTTCCTAGCCTTTTTAGTCAACTCAATGCGTCGACATACATTTCGATCAATGCGTTGATTCCACTCGATTTATCTAGTGAACTCAGTTGTTCATGCTCACCTATGGCTTCAGTACCCGGCGCCTCCACCAAAAACCGATCGCGGGACCGGCTTTTGATGGGGGCGAAATAGGATCGACAAGGGCGTAAAGATCGACTTTTTGCTCGGCATTGTACCACCGTTATCGGGCTAAACTTGTAGTTGCAAACGACAACTATGCGGAAGCTCGTCTCGCTGCCTAACGGCGGTGTGACACTTCACTCAAAGTCCTAAGGGGTCGCACTCTTGGGCGGGGTTCGGAGGCACCTGGCAACAGAAGCCTTCACCTTCTCCAATCTCGTGAAATGGTCTATAGCTGTTCCAGTTGACTCGTGCCGGCTGGCTCCCGGACACCTGTCATGCGGGAAATTGCGGAAAATGCCAGGCCCGATTTGACGGCAGCCGCGGTTTTCGGCAAAAGCCCAGATGTCAGGCTGCAGGCAATGCGCCGGACGATACGGACAGAGAACAAAGAAGAAAGACAGGCTCTGATGGTGCAAGACCATATCCGCTACGACATTCTCGCACAGGACGCACTTCGCGGCGTCATCCGCAAGGTTCTCAGCGAAGTGGCGGCGACCGGCCATCTGCCGGGCGAGCATCATTTCTTCATCACCTTCCTGACCGGCGCGCCGGGCGTGCGCATCTCCCAGCACCTGAAGGCCAAATATGCCGAGCAGATGACGATCGTCATCCAGCACCAATTTTGGGATCTCAAGGTCACCGAAACGCATTTCGAGATCGGCCTCTCCTTCTCCGATACTCCCGAAAAACTGGTCATCCCCTTCAATGCCGTTCGCGGTTTCTACGATCCGTCCGTCAGCTTCGAGCTCGAATTCGACGTTCCCTCGGCAGAGGAGAGCGAGGAAGAGCCCGCCGAGATCACCGCCTATCCGGCAGTCGGCGAGAAAACGGAAGAGCCCGCAGCAGACGCAGCGAAGACCAACGACGACGATGGCAAGAAGCCGGGTGGAGCTTCGGTCGTATCGCTCGATTCCTTCCGGAAGAAAAACTGAGCAGGGCGCGATGAGCGGCGACGTCGTCAATCTCCGTCAGTTCCGCAAACAGCAGGCGCGCGCCGAGAAAGAAAAACAGGCGGAGCAGAATCGCATTTCCTTCGGCCGCACCAAGGCGGAAAAGAACCTTACCCGCGCCCGCAACGAGAAAGCGGAAAGTAGTCTCGATCAAGGCAAGCTGGATCGCTCCGAAAAGGACTGACCGGACGAAAGCGATTCTCGATCAGTCACTTGCCGGAAAATTTGGAATCAACCTGCAAGGAACCTGAATCGGTTTCGTAGAGCGTTTCCGTTTTTCTCCCGAGTCACGGAACTGCTCCGGCTCTTTTGTCTTTACGCAGTTCCGTGCGGAATACCGCTACACACTTTTCCTGAAATCGCTTTAGGTAGGCCCGTGATCCGCAAACACTCCGCGACCCTTCATGGCCATCGCACCAGTTTTTCGCTGGAGGAGCCTTTCTGGCAGGAGCTGAAAGCGATCGCGGCGATCCGGGACACCCCGCTTGCGGCGCTCATCCGCCAGGTGGACGACGGCCGCTCGCCCGACAGCAACCTCTCGTCGGCGTTGCGGGTATATGTTCTCGAATGGGTAAAGAACAGACGGCAACCCACGTCCTGAACGAAAGCGCTTTCCGCATTTGGGGAGTAGCTGAAAACGCTAATTCACTCCCGGCAAGGCGTCGAAATTGAGTATCTGCCCTCCATCGACCGGAGGCAGCTCGCCGCCACGCTCGACACCGTCAGGCGGTCCCTCGCTCGTGCCACGGCTCTGCCGTCGTGCCGCCTCCTCCGCCTCGCGCAATCGACGCGCCTCCTCCGCCTTCTGGCGGTGGGCTCTCTCCTTCGCTTCGGCCCGCCGCCTCGCCTCCTCCTCCGCCTGCAGTCGCATCGCTTCCGCAAGCGCTGCCCGAGCTTCCACGCGCGAACGGTAGAGCGCGGCTTCGCGGCGCAGGCGCTGTTTTTCCAGGACATTCGCCTGAAGCGTTTCCACGCGACGCCGTTCGGCCTCGAACCTGCGCTGCGAAAGATAATTGGTGAGTGCCTGCGCATCGAGCGTCGTACCCGGCGCACGCGCAAGCCCCGCCCAGGAAAACGTCACCTCCGGCTCAGCACCCGAAAGCGCATTCTCCCCTGCGTGAAGCCCCATCGTGACGCTCGCCGACAGCCGATCCTGCGAAAGATCGAGCTCCGCATCGCCGGTGAAACTTGCCGCCATGTTTTCGGCTGCGACATTCTGCAGGCGCAGGCCTCCGGAAGCGATCGCAAACGGAATGCGCACCGCGCCAAGCACCGTCTCGCCCTTCATCACTTCGCGCTCCGCGATGGCCTTCACCTCCTCGATCGTGATATCGCCTTCCATACGGTCGGCTGACGCAAGGATCGCGTCAAAGGCAGCCGCATTGAGACCGTTTATCTTGAGCCCCTCGAGCAGGGCCTCGCCGGAGCCGCTCGCGCTTTCGGCCATCGCCATGATGCTTTTGCCGGACGCATCGATGGCGAGCGTCACGTCGCCGCGTCCTTCGACCAGCGGGCCATCCGCCCTGGCCCACAGGGCTTGCGCCAGATCAGCACCGGAAAGCCCGAGCCGCGCCTCGAATAAACCGTTCTCTTCGGCATTGGTGATCTTCAGCCGGCCTGACAGCGAGCCTGCGAGCCATTGCCCCTTGATGTCATCCAGCGCCAGGTCGGCGCCGTTCCACTGAAGCCCCGCCGTAAAATCACGCACCGCGCCGTAGATGCCGGGCCAAAATTCCCGGGCATCCAGCTTCACCGAAAAATCCGCGGCATCCCAGCTCGGAGTTCCGAGCGGGGCCGCGTTGAGCCCTCCCTGGCTCAGGTCCTCCACTGGCCCCACCACCGCCTCCGCCAGCCAGGCGAGATCGATGGTATCGAAGGAAAGATGCCCCGCCCCCTTCAGGTTGGCATTCGTGCGGTCGAGCGTAAGGTCGCCCGAGAAGCCGTTCCTGTCCGCTTCGCCGTCGATGGCAGAAACGCGTATCTGCTTCGCATCCACGGCAAGATCGGCAGCGAGCCTCAGCGGAAGCCCGGCGCCCGATTGCGGCAGCACCACACCGTTCATCAACAGATAAGGCTTGATATCGTCGCTGGCGGCGGAAAGCTTCAGGTTTCCGGCAAGAAAATTTTCCGCAGCAAGCTCGGCCGTTCCGGACGCGGTGACAGTTGTCCGGTCCGTGGCGAACGAAACCGAAAGATTACCCGGCCCTTCCCGCCCTTTCGAAAGCTGGACAGTCAGAAGACCGTCTGGCTCCGCATCGAAGGGCAGCGGATCGAGGCCGATCTGTCCGGCGAGCACCGTCGTCACCGGATTTGCGAGCGTTCCGTCTAAGGAGAAGTTGCGCCCGGCCAGAAGATCCGAAACGGTCTCGCTTCGCAATTGCAGATCCACCTTCCCGCCATTGACCGTGCCTGCCAATGTCGCGGTGGCCGGGTCGCTCTCCAGTCCGGGCAGGGATGCCGCGAGCGTCAGATCGGCCCCGTCATAATAGCCGGCATTGCGCACGAAGCGCTGCAACAGCGGATGGGAAGGAAGATGCCGCGCAAGCAGCTCCGCCACCGGGCCCATCGTCTCGGCCTTGAGCGACATGCGCAGCCCCGCCGAAGGGGATGAAAGCGTGCCGCCCAACGTGCCGTTCACCTCCACGTTCGCTCCGGCGACCGAAGAAATATCAAGCCTGTCGACGGTCAGCGTGCCCTCCTTCCAGGCAAGCGCCGCCGAGACGCCCTTGGCCTCCTCGCCGAAAGCCGTGAAGCGCTCCGCTTCGATATCGACCGCGATCGCATGCCCGAGAACGTCGCTCAGCGACGCGTCCCCCACGAAAAGCCCGCCAAGCGCGCGAAGCGAGTCGAGTTCGATGCTGTTCCCCCTCAGTTCGATCGACAGATTGGGCGCACTGTTGGAAAGCGATTGCCGTTCGAGACGCCCGGTGAGCGAAGCGGGACCGACGGCGATTTCGAGATTTTCGAAGCGCTGCAATTCGTCCGTGAGGTCGACTTTCGCCGAGAATCCTGCCGTCTTCAGCTTGCGGATTTCCGGATCGACCGACCCGGCAAGCCACGAAGCAAGGCCGGACGGCTGGTTGGATGCGACCAGGAGATCGCCGGTGAAGGCGCGCGCACCACGAAGCGAGAGCCGCCCGTTTGCCTCGAGCTTCGTGCGTCCGGGCAGAAGCGCTTCCGCCCTGTCGACCCTCCAGCCGCTGCCGTCCGGTCTGAGGTCGAGCTGCACCTCGCGCACCGTCGTATCGCCGATGACGACGGCAGGCAGCCTCAGGCTTGCCCTGCCCGGCACCTGCGGGACCGGAATGTCGGCCGCGATGGCGAGCAGCGCCTGCAGCCTGTGACGTGCCGAAACCTGCGGGTTGCGGCCGGTCTTGCCGTTCTCGCCGCTATTGCCGATGCGGCTGACGTCGATTTGCTGGCCGTCGGCCGTCAGCAGGAACTCCGGAGCCTTGCCGGTGTCGAGCGTCGCCTCTCCGGTGACGATGTAGGGATCCTCGTTGGCGCCCGCCTCCAGCCTGTATTCCGGCACGCGCAGCCGCTCGTTGGAAAGCTCGAAGGCACCGGCGATGCGGATGGGGTCGGCAGCTTGCGGATCCGCCTTCGCAATCCGCTTTTCATCGAGCGCGAACGTACCGCCGTATTGCGGCCTGAAATCCACGATCCGCAGCGAGCCGTCGAGATCGGCGGAGAAGAAAAGCTTGTCCGGAACGACCCGCGCCCTGAGCGGCAATACGCCCTGATCGTCCAGCTGTCCGCTGGCAAGCTGGAACGATCCCGCTTCGCCGTCGAGAACGCCGCGGCCGTCGATCTTCCATGGCCCCGAGAGCGAGCGGGCCGAGATCTGCGCATCGAGACCCGTCAGCCGGCGGGTACGGCCGGTCTGCTCGTCCACGAACTCGACCTCGCCGCCGGTCACCGTTACGTTTTCCAGAACGACGGTGCGAGCCGGAATGTCGGACTTTCGCCCGCGGGCCCAGTCGAGCGTGCCGTCCGGAAAGAGCTTGATGCGGGCCTTCGGCTCCTCGATGCGCATGTCGAAGATGAGCGCCTCGCCACTGAGGAACGGCGCAAGCTCTGCATCCATCGAGAAACGGGCGATCTCCACCAGAGGCTGCCGGCTTCCGTCATCGCCGACGCGCACGTCGTTGAGCGTTACGGAGGGAAAAGGCAGGAGCCGGGCGTCGACGCTGCCGTGGACCACCACCTTGCGCCCCATGATGCGGCTCGCCTCGCGCTCGAAGCCCTCGCGAAAATTCGTCCAGTCGACGAAGAGCGGGGCAAGCAGCGCTACGAAGAGCGCCACGACCACGAGACCGCCGAAAAAAAGGATCAACCGCGAAAGCAAGCCGCAAGCACCTCAGGACCTAACGCACATCGTCCGAAAGAGGCTAACGGATCCGCAATGACGACATGCATGAAATCAAAAATATAAAGCACATCGCGTGATTCCCAATTCGCGCGATGCGCCTCAACCCGGAACGCACATGACTATAACCGGCATATGGCGAACTTGTCTCAATCCAACGAAAAAATCTTGCCCGGATTGAGAATATTTTCCGGATCGAGCGCCTTCTTGATCTCGCGCATGAGGTCGATGGCATCCTCACCCAATTCTGTCCGAAGAAAGGCCTGCTTTCCCTGCCCGATCCCGTGCTCACCCGTGCAGGTACCGTCCATCGCCAGTGCGCGTGCATTGAGGCGCGCGACAAAGGCCTCCGCCCTTGCCACATCCGCCGGATCCTTGTCATCGAGCACAAGGCTGACATGGAAGTTGCCGTCACCGGCATGTCCGACGATCGGCGCGATGAGCCCATGCTCCTCGATATCGGCCTCCGTCTCCGCCACGCAATCCGCAAGGTGCGAGATCGGCACGCAGACATCGGTGGCGATGACCGCATGGCCGGGGCGCAGCGCCTTGGCGGCCCAGTAGACGTCATGGCGCGCCTTCCAGAGCTTCGCCCGCTCCGCGGCATCGGAGGTCCATTGAAAGCTGCCGCCGCCGCATTCCGCCGTCACATCTCCGAATTGTTCCGACTGCAGCTTCACGCTCTCCTCGTCGCCATGGAATTCCACGAAGAGCGTCGGCTGCTCGGGAAGGCTCAATCCGGAATAGGCATTGCAGGCCCTGATCTGCAACGTGTTCACCAACTCGATGCGCGCGACCGGAATGCCGAGCTGGATCGTCATGATCACAGCGTTGCAGGCATCCTTCAGCGTCGGAAATCCGCAGATGCCGCCGGCGATCACCGAAGGAATGCCCTGCAGGCGAAGCGTGATCGAGGTGACGATCCCGAGCGTGCCCTCCGCCCCGACGAAGAGACGCGTCAGATCGTATCCGGCAGAGGATTTGCGCGACCGGCGCGCCGTGCGGATCTCCTCACCCTTCGCGGTCACGACGGTCAAGGCGAGGACATTGTCCTTCATCGTGCCGTAACGCACGGCATTGGTGCCGGAAGCCCGGGTCGACGTCATTCCGCCGATCGACGCATTCGCGCCCGGATCGATGGGGAAGAACAGGCCGGTATCGCGCAGATGGACATTCAGTTCCTCGCGCGTGATGCCCGGCTCCACCGTGCAGTCCAGATCCTCGGCATTCACTTCCAGAACGCGGTTCATCCGGCTGAAATCGATCGATATTCCGCCGTGCGGAGCATTGACCTGTCCTTCGAGAGAGGATCCGGTGCCGAACGGTACGACCGGAACCCGGTATTCGGCGCACAGCCTCACTGCCGATTTCACGTCCTCCGCGCTCTCCGCGAAAAGCACGCCGTCCGGAAGCTGGGAGGGGATATAGGTCGTCGTGTGAGCGTGCTGCGCGCGGATCGCCTCGCCGGTCTGGAATTGGGCTCCGAAACGCTCGCGAAAAACGGAAACCGCCGCCGCGATCGCCGTCTCGTTTCTCGTCCCGCTCTTTATGTCGGACAGCGCCATGACCGGTCCTCCTCATGATCGTGACAGCGTAACAGCAAATTGCAGGGCGGCTGTAAAGCGGCAAGATGTACGAATTCCGGGATATTGCCTCGGGGCCAGCCCGGCATGTCTGGAAACAGGGCTCCGGTCCGCAGCCGAGACGGCGCAAAGTACCTAAAATGGCTATCTGGAGCCGCCTTGGCCGGGAATGGTATCTTCCTCTGCATGTACGGGAAGGCCAAACCAGCTCGAAACCGGGGAACCGCCATGACAGACATGCAGACCGATACCTATCACCTGTTGGGCAATCTTATCCGCTTCCATATCCGCAGCCCTGAGACGGGAGGCGCCTATTGCCTTGTCGAAACGCTTAGCGCTCCCGGCGCCGGCGCCCCGCCCAACAGGCATCCGGGTGACGACGAGGCGTTCTATGTGCTCGACGGTTTATTTGAATTCACGGTCGGAGAGGATGTCATTACAGCGGGAACCGGGAGTTTCGTGAAAGTGCCGCCGGGCGCGGTCCATGCTTTCCGGAACGTGGGCGAGGCGCCGGGGCGGCTTTTGGTAATCAACTCGCCCGGCCGGGTCCACGACGGCTTCTTCACCGAAGCCGGCGAGCCGATGCCTCCCGGCACGCGCGACCTGCCCGAGCCGAGCGGAGAAGCTCCGGACATTCCACGACTGCTGGAGATCGGCCGGCGCAACGGTCTGGAGTTCCTGCTTCCGGGCGGAGCATCCCATTGAGACGGAAGCGCCGACGCATCCGCCGCCGTGCCTAAAGCGCATCGCGATCTTACAGATTCGCTTCTGCGCTTTAGTCCTTGGTGCATGTCATTATCGCAAAACCGCAGCACACTTTTGCGCGACATGCAGTAGATATAGAAATTCACTCGGCAGGCTGCGTCGTGTTGAGCCGCGCCGCATGCTCCATCTCCTGATGCAGGCGCTTCTCCTCGTCCGCATGCGGCTTGGTGAAGTGCGCGATGGTGAGATAGGCGACGGGCGTCAGGAACAGCGTCACGACGGTCGCAAGCCCGAGACCGCCGACCAGAACCCAGCCGAGCGCGATGCGCGCTTCCGCGCCAGCGCCGCTCGCCAGCACCAGCGGCACGGCACCGACGATGGTCGCGATCATCGTCATCATCACCGGACGCAGGCGGATATTGGCCGCTTCTTCGATGGCCGTGCGAACATCCCGGCCGCGATCGCGAAGCTGGTTCGCGAACTCCACGATCAGAATGCCGTTCTTGGCCATGATGCCGACGAGCATCACCAGTCCGATCTGGCTGTAGATGTTGAGCGTCGTTCCCGTCAGCACCATGGCGAAGACCGCGCAGGCAAGGCCGAGAGGCACCGTCACCATGATGATGACGGCACTTACGAAGCTTTCGAATTGCGCGGCAAGCACCAGGAAGATGATGACGATCGCGAAGCCGAAGGTGATGAACAGGCCGTTGGAATTCTCTTCCAGCGTCGCGGCCTCCGCGAGCGGCAGCAGGCGTGATCCTTCCGGCAGCAACGGTTCTGCCATCTCCTGGACCAGGCTCAACGCCTCGCCGAGCGCCAATCCGTCCTTCAAGCCGGCAGAGAGCGACACCGCCCGCAACTGCTGCTCGCGCGAAAGCTGGGGAGCGACGGACTCCTCCTTCAAGGAGGCGATGGACGACATCGGCACGATCCGCCCGTCCCCGGTCTTGAGGAAGATGTTCTCGAGATCCATCGGATCGTTGATCGGGTTGGTCTCGGAAGACAGCATCACCGGATAGGCCTGCCCCTCCACATAGACGTCGACCACGCTGGTTCCGGCAAGCATTGCCTGCATCGCAGCCGAAAGACCGTTGATGTCGATGCCGAGATCGGTCGCTTTCTCACGGTCGATCGTCACGGAAAGCTGCGCCTGGTTCGGCTCGTAATTCAGGCGGGCATTCTCGAAACGTCCCGAATCCTCGATCTTTCGCAGCAGTTCATTGGCTGCGGCACCGAGCTTGCCGTAGTCGTTGCCGAGAAGCGCCACCTGCAGACCGCTGCCGGCGCCGCGAATCCCGAGGCTGTTCGGCTGCATCACGAATGCCCGGACTGATGTGACGTCGGCGATCCTGGAGTTGATGTCGGCGACGATCTGCTGCTGCGTACGTTCCCTCTCCTGCCACTTGGCAAGCGTGATGACCATGAAGCCGCTGTTGGTGGAGCCGCCCTGCCCCGAGATGGAGTAGATGTTGACAATCTCGCCCGCATCGAAGAGCGGCCTCAGCCTGTCCTCAATCCGCTTCATCTGCTCCTGCGCATATTCGAGGGAAACGCCCTGCTGCGCATTGACGCGCAGCATGACCATCGAGCGATCCTCGCTCGGCGTAAGCTCGGACTTCAGCGTGAAGAAGGAAGCCGCGCCCGCTGCCGTAAACAACGCCGCAACCAGGAAGACGACCAGCGGCGCATTCAGGCAGGCGCGCAGCGCCGTCCGATAGAAGCCGGAACCGAAGGCGCCGATACGCCCGAGAATCCCGGAGTGCTGATGCTCATGCCCGCCGCTCTTCAACATGCGCGAAGCGAGCATCGGGCAGAAGGTGAGCGCCACGAAGGAGGATAGCAGGATGGCGAAGGCGAGCACGAAGCCGAATTCACGGAAGAGCCGGCCGGTCTGCCCCGGCAGGAACGACAGCGGAATGAAGACGGCCGCAAGAGTGGCCGTGGTCGCAATGACCGCGAAGAAGACCTCCAGCGTCCCGAGTACGGCAGCCGCGCGCGACCCCAGCCCTTCGCTGCGTCGGCGCACGATGTTCTCCAGCACCACGATGGCATCGTCCACGACGAGCCCCGTCGCCAGCACGATGGCGAGCAGCGTCAGAATGTTGAGCGAGAAGCCCATGAGATAGATCGCCGCGATCGTGCCGATCAGCGATATCGGCATCGTCAGCGTCGGGATCAGCGTTGCGCGCCAGTCGAGCAGGAAAAGATAGATGACCAAAGTCACGATCACGACGGCGACGGCGAGCGCGATCTGGACCTCGTGGATCGCGCCTTCGATGAACACGGCATCGTCGCTCGTGATGACGAGGCGCGTGCCTTCCGGCAAGATTTTCCTGAGTTCCTCGACGGTCCTGTGGACACCTTCCGAGATGTTGAGCGTATTGGATTGCGCCTGCCGGATGACGCCGAGACCGACCCCTTGCACCCCGTTGGAACGCAGCGCCGTCGTGCCGTCATCCGGGCCCATGGTCACCGATGCCACGTCGCCGAGCTTCACCCGGCTGGTGAGGGGCAGCCTCTCGAAATCCTCCGGCGTCGCCAGATCGGCCGTCGCGCGCACGGAAATATCCTGGCTGAGGCTCTTCAGCGACCCGGCGGGTACATCGAAGGACGCCGTGGCAAGCGCGGCGCTGAGGTCGGCAATCGTCAGCCCCCGGCTTGCAAGCTTCGCCTGATCCACGTCGACCCGGAACACCTTTTCCTGCTCGCCGTAAACCGCAACGTCCGCCACGCCTTCCACTGCCGCGAGACGGTCGGTAATCTCGTTTTCGGCAAGCAGCGTCAGGTCTTCCATCGACAGCCGGTCGGATGTCAGCGCCAGGCGCAGGATCGGCTGGCTGTCGGCGTCGGCCTTGACGACGCGCGGTTCGTCCGCACCGTCTGGAATCTGATTGGAGACGCGTCCGAGTGCGTCGCGCACGTCGTTGGCAGCCTGGTCGACATCGGTCGTGTCGGTGAACTGCAGGGTCACGCGGCTGCGCTCGAAAGAGGATTGCGAAGAGATGTCCTTGATGCCCTGCACCCGCGACACGGCGCCCTCGATCACCTCGGTCAGCTCCTGATCCACCGTTTCCGGGGCCGCCCCGTCGAAATCGGTGGTGACGGAAACGACCGGCTGATCGACCGAAGGCAGCTCGCGCACTTCCACGGCGCTGAATGCGGCAAGCCCCGCCACGACGATCAGCGTATTGACGACAAGCGCGAAGATCGGCCTGCGGATGAATAGCGCGGTGAAACCGGCTTGGCCGCCGCGTTCGCCCTCCGCCATCAGGAGCCCTCCGTCACGCGTGTTTCGTCTGCCGGGCGTTCGCGGCCGACGATTTCCACCTCGCCGCCGGCACGAAGTCTCTGCGCACCTTCGATCACGACGGTATCGCCTTCGGCGAGCTGGGCGTTGACGAGCACCCGGTCGGGATTGCGCTGGATGATGCTGACCGGGATGCGCTCAGCCTTGCCGTTGTTGACCTTCCAGACGAAAGAGCCTTCGGCGCTCCACTGCACGGCCAGAGGATCGACGCTCGGCAGCCGGTTGCCGGGGAAATGCATGCTCACCTGGAAGGACATGCCGGCACGCAGGACGTCTTCCGGGTTCTCGATCTTGGCGCGCACGTGCAGCGTCCTGCTTTCCTCGTCTATGCGGTTGTCGATGGCCAGCACGGAACCGGAGAACTTCTCGCCCGGGCGTGCGGTCGCCGTCGCCGAAACCGGATCGCCGACGCGGATGCTTGTGGTGAAACGCTCGGGCACCCAGAAATCCACCAGGATCTCCGAGCGGTCGTCGATGCGCGTGATCTGACTGGTGGTGGTGACATAGTCGCCGGCATTGATGAGGATGATGCCGATGACCCCGTCCGAGGGCGCCACGATGTCGCGGCGGCGCAGCGCGAGTTCGGCTGCCTGCAATGCCAGCTCGGCGGCGGTCAGCTCTGCCTCTGCATCCTGTATTTCGACATTGCTGACGGCCGACGATGCCCGCAGGCCCCGATAGCGGGTGAGCTTGTCGCTCGCCCGGTCGCGCGTCAGGCGCGCCTGGTCCGCGGCGATGCGCTGCTCCTCGTTGTCCAGACGGCCGATCACCTGTCCTTGCCGCACCTGATCTCCCGACTGGACGAGAAGCTCGTTCAGGTAGCCTGCGACATAGGGCGTCACGGTGACGGTGCGGATCGCTTCGCCGCTTCCGATCGCGCTCAGCCGGTCGTTGACGAGCATCGTATCCACGGTTTTCGTCGCAACCAGCGTCGGACCGCCCCCGAAGGGACCGCGCTGCGGCTGTGCTCCGCCTTCGCTCGACGCGTCGTTTCCAGGCGCGATCGCCGCAACGAGCTGTTCCGGCAGACCTGCGGCCTGAAGCATGCCGTTGGCGCCCGGTACGAGGCGTCCCCAGAGCAGGACGCCGACCGCAATGACGGCAAGGCTTATAAGCAACTGCTTCCAAAGGCGCATCAAGGTCTCCAGATTCAAGGGATTGTGGGCGCAAACGCCTCATAATCCAAGTATCGTTATTTGGAAATGAACCGGCAATGAAAGAATGCGATCATTACGGAAATGTAAGAAACGGCCGACTTCTCTATCCGCCGATTTTACTCGACCCGTTGCCGCCGGCAGGAGCACCTATCGGAGTATTGCAAGATTTTTATGAACGGCAACCGGCGCAGAATGACTTCCGAGTTCATATTCGCGTCGGTCTATGTGCTTGCAAGTCGAATTCGGCGGCAGAAATCCATCCTAACACTTTAGATGGCGGCAGGCCATGAAAGTACCTTTGTCCACGGTAAAACGCGCAATTTCCCCTTGACCCGGCGCAAGCAGCAGCATCCGGAATAAAAGAAGAACGCGAAACTGGCCTTTCGCGCCCGAATCACTACATTGAGCCGCATGAGCAACAGTTTCGACGACATTCCGTTTTTCGAGGAAGAGCCGGAGCCGCGCAAGCAGTCTCCGCAAACCGCTCCGTCGGGCGGTCTCTCCCCCGGCATCGCAGCGCGCGCCATGGCCGCGCGCGACGCATCACGCGCCCTGGACTATCTTTCCGGCCTCAATCCCGAACAGCGCGAAGCCGTCGAGACGCTCGATGGCCCGGTGCTCGTGCTGGCCGGCGCCGGCACGGGCAAGACACGGGTACTGACGACCCGCATCGCTCATATCCTGGCGACCGGCCGCGCCTATCCGAGCCAGATTCTTGCCGTCACCTTCACCAACAAGGCGGCGCGCGAAATGAAGGAGAGGATCGGCATCCTGGTCGGCGGCGCCGTTGAAGGCATGCCCTGGCTTGGAACCTTCCACTCCATCGGCGTCAAGATCCTGCGCCGGCACGCCGAACTCGTCGGCCTCAAATCCGACTTCACCATTCTCGATACCGACGACGTCATTCGCCTGATCAAGCAGCTCATCCAGGCGGAAGGCCTGGACGACAAGCGCTGGCCCGCCCGCCAGTTCGCAACGATGATCGACACCTGGAAGAACAAGGGCCTCGATCCTGCGCAGATTCCGGAAGGGGACGCCCGCGCCTTCGCCAACGGCAAGGGACGCGAACTCTACACCGCCTACCAGAACCGGCTGAAGACGCTGAACGCCTGCGATTTCGGAGATCTTCTCCTTCATCCCATTCGCATGCTCCGCGCCAATCCGGACATCCTGGCGGATTACCACAACCGCTTCCGCTATATCCTTGTCGACGAGTACCAGGACACGAACACCGCGCAATATATGTGGCTGCGGCTTCTGGCTCAGCGGCCGAAGAGCAAGAATCCTTCCGAAATCAATATCTGCTGCGTCGGCGACGACGACCAGTCGATCTATGGCTGGCGCGGCGCGGAAGTGGACAACATTCTGCGCTTCGAAAAGGATTTTCCCGGCGCCAAGGTCATCAAGCTCGAGCGCAACTACCGCTCGACAGCCCATATCCTCGGCGCCGCCGGCCACCTGATCGCCCATAACGAAGGCAGGCTCGGAAAGACCCTCTTCACCGACAGGGCAGATCCCGACGACGACAAGGTCGTGGTACATGCCGCCTGGGATTCGGAAGAAGAAGCCCGTGCGGTCGGCGAGGAGATCGAGCAGCTTCAACGCCGGAAGCACAAGCTCAACGACATGGCGATCCTCGTGCGCGCATCCTTCCAGATGCGGGAATTCGAAGACCGCTTCGTCACGCTCGGGCTCAACTACCGTGTCATCGGCGGTCCGCGCTTCTACGAGCGTCTCGAGATCCGCGACGCCATGGCCTATTTCCGCCTCGTCTGCCAGCCGGCGGACGATCTCGCTTTCGAGCGCATCATCAACACGCCGAAGCGCGGTCTCGGCGACACAACGGTCCGCCACCTGCACGACTATGCCCGCGCGCGCGACATCCCCATGCTCGCGGCGGCAGGCGATATCATAGAGACGGACGAACTCAAGCCGAAAGCCCGCAAGGCGCTCTTCGACGTGGTCGCGGATTTCCGCCGCTGGCAGACGCTGCTGGAGACCACGCCGCACACCGAACTCGCCGAGCAGATCCTCGAAGAATCCGGCTATACCGACATGTGGAAGAACGACAAGTCGGCCGAAGCTCCCGGACGGCTGGAAAACCTCAAGGAACTGATCCGCTCGATGGAGGCCTTCGAGTCGCTGCGCGGTTTTCTCGAGCACGTCTCCCTGGTCATGGACGCCGAGCAGAACGAGAATCTCGACGCCGTCTCCATCATGACGCTGCACTCGGCAAAGGGCCTGGAATTCGAAACCGTCTTTCTTCCCGGCTGGGAGGAAGGCCTGTTTCCGCACCAGCGTTCGCTGGACGAAGGCGGCCGCGCGGGGCTGGAAGAAGAACGCCGCCTCGCCTATGTCGGCCTGACGCGCGCCAAGCGCCGCTGCCACATATGGTTCGTCTCCAATCGGCGCATACACGGCCTCTGGCAATCCACGATCCCTTCCCGCTTTTTGGACGAACTGCCGGAAAGCCATGTCGAGGTCGCGGAAGTCGAGCAGTCCTACGGCGGCTACGGCCGGGGCGGTTACGGGCAATCACGCTTCGACAAGCAGGAGCCCTTCCAGAATTCCTATTCCACCCCCGGCTGGCGCCGCGCCCAGCAAAACAGGACCGAAGCCACCCGGGACAATTGGGGCAGCCGCTCGGGTCATGCCGTCGAACGCATCGGCTATGGCGAAAGCGGCCCGCGTGCCCGCACGATCGAGGGCGAGCTCGTCGCCAAATCCGTCGGCACGGAGCCTTCGCGCTTCTCGATCGGCGACCGGGTGTTCCATATCAAGTTCGGCAACGGCAATGTCGCCGCGATCGAGGGCAACAAGCTGACGATCGATTTCGATCGCGCCGGTCAGAAGCGGGTTCTGGACGGGTTCGTGGAGCCGGTTTGATCGCATGTTCGAGACGAGGTCGCCTCGGGTGACCGGATACGGTATCCGCTCAGGAAATACGGCTATTTCAGGGACTTACCGTACGTTCTTGAACCATCCGGCGATCGAGCGCGAGGGCGAGCTTCTCGGCACGTCGCCCATGTTTTCCACGACGATCATGCGGTTGATCTCTCCGCGCTTGAAGGCTTTCAGGAACGGCTGGTAGTTCTTGAAGGCCACGCAGCCGTGCGAATTGCCGTTGGCGCCGAGCAGGTAGCTGTGGGTCAGAAGGCCGGTGCGGTTCAAGGGAGCAATACCGTCCACCGGAGTCATCCGCAATGCCTCGACGCCATGGAAGAGCTTTTCGCGCATGGTCAGGTGATAGGTTCCCGCAGGCGTCGGCCCCTTCATCTTCACATGGGTGTATTTCGGATTGTCCCGCATATGGCCGATGCCGGAATGGGCTTCGTGCCGGTCGCCGTTCGGCATGATCACGACACCGGAATCGATCACATAGATGGCGGTGCGGTTCATGGAGCCGCTGAAAAGCTGCTTCTTCCTGCCGAGCCCGTCATCTATTTCCGGAAGATCGGGACGCGCATAGGCGAGTTCCTTGCGTGCCGGACGGCGCGCATCGGTATCCTTGTCGTCGCCGGTTTGCGCCAGCGCTTTCGGGCGCGCCTCCGGCAGCGGTATCGTTTCCGGCGCCGCCTCGTCGGGAGCCGCAAGCACGAGCCCGAAGGGTCGGGTCTCGGCGGGGGTTGCCGCCTTCGGATCGACCAGTGCCGTCAGCATGGCCTCTCCGGCGGCAGCGGAACCGCTTGCATCATTCCCGGCTGCCGGTTTCGCGTCCGCAACCGCGATCGCCTCGTCCTCTTCGGTATAGATTGCGATCCCGTCCTGCATGGTATCGTAGGAGAACCGGCCCGGATCGATGGACGCGACGACGACGGCCTCGCGCTTTCCGAGCCGCTCCGCCATTTCGGTCGTCCTGCGCAGGCGTTCGCGCTCCGCCCATTCCTGCGAGATCCTGAACGACTTTCCGACGTCGACCAGCCGCTTTGTCGCTGTATCGTTCTGAGCGGGAGGCAGTGCGAGAGCGACCTGGCGGCGCACCTCCATTCCCGTCGGAAAATCGGCCGTGGTTGCCTGCACGATGGTGATCGCGCCGGTCAGCCAGATGGCGGCGGCACTCCCGATACCGAGAAGGAGACCCAGCGGATGAAAGCTGCGGGCCGGTTTTCCGCGGGCTACCGAACGGTCGTTCCGACCGGCACGTTTCGACTTCTCGATCGCAGACGCCATCACAAGCAATACCCAAACTCGTTACAAAGGCCGGCTGCAATCGCCTCGCCGCCGTGGCGGTAAGAGCGCTGCTCCGATCCGCTGACCGGGAGAGTTCCTGCCTGCCGAGAGCTTGAAGAATGGCGGATTATGGTAACCAATTCCTTTACGGTAATGCCTGTTTTATCGGCGGGATATCGCCGGGGCGCCGCGGATGCCGCAAGCTGAAACAAAACGGGCGGCCGCCAGACCGCCCGTTTGCTGTGAAAGCATGGTTAAAAGAAGGCGAAGCGCCTATCCGTCGGCACGGGAAACGATCCGGCGCTCCATGAAGAACCAAGGGCGCAATCGCACGCCGATGACATTGCCCGCAAACGCCGCCACCGCCCAGAGATAGCCATGTAGGCTGCCGGACGCGATCCCGGAGAAATAGGCGCCGATATTGCAGCCATAGGCTATGCGCGCGCCGTAGCCGAGCAGCAGCCCGCCGACGACCGCAGCCAGGATGGACCGTAGCGGAATGTCGAGGCTCGGCGCAAAACGTCCGGCGAGAGCCGCCGCCAGCATCGCGCCGGCGATAATGCCGAAATCCATGACGGAGGTGATGTCGGCAAACACGCTTTGGCCGAGCGCGCTGGCATTAGCGGGTGTCTGCCAATAAGCCCAGGCGGAAGGATCGACGCCGACGAACTGGGCTCCCTTCGCACCCCAAAGCGCGAAGGCCGAGGTGATGCCCCATGGCCGGCCGGCAACGGCCAGCGTCGCGAAATTGAGAAGCGCCAGCGCAACCGCACCGAGCACGAGCGGCCACGGCCCGCGCAGAAAGCGCGAGAGACCTTGCCGCGGAGACTGAGGCGGGGTTTCCAGGCTGCCGTGACGCTTCCTTTCGATGAGAACCGTCAGCGCGGCAATCGCGGCGAAGATCGCGAGCGACAGCAGGATGCCGCCCGGCGCGCCGAAATTCTGCGCGAGCGAGGTCGGCGGCAGAGACGGGAGACTGGTCCACCAGTCGAAATTGATCGTCGCCAGAACCGAGCCGACGATGAAGAAGAAGAGGGTGATCAGCATGCGGGCATTGCCGCCGCCGGCGGTGAAGAGCGTGCCGGACGCGCAGCCCCCGCCGAGCTGCATGCCGACGCCGAACATGAAGGCGCCGACGAGGACCCCGATACCGGCAGGCGAAACGTTCCCCTGCACGTCATGGCCGAAGAGGGTTCCGCTCGCGAGCGGCGGGAAGAACAGGATCACGGCAAGCGCCAGCAGGAGCATCTGCACGCGCAGCCCCCTTCCCCTGCCCTCGGCGATGAACACGCGCCAGGCGGAAGTGAAACCGAAGGCCGCGTGATAGAGGGAAATCCCGAGCGCACCGCCGATGAGGAAAAGTATGCCTTGCGCCGGACCGTAAAATGTTCCCAGCGCGAGCGTGCCGGCGACGAGCACGGCAAGCGCGCCCAGTCCCGGCGCGCCGAGCGGAGGCAGGCTGGCAGTGGTGGGCGTGGTGTTCGAGGCTGTAACGGACATGGCAAACTCCTAGTGTCCCGAATAATACAGCCTGGCTGCAGTTTCCCGCGAGGTATCCTGTTTTACGATCCGGCTGCGAGCCGGATTGTTATTGCGGCAATCGCCGTTGCTGACCGATCGTTCCGCACGACGCGTGTTTCACGCCGAAGCGATAGCGGGCACGTATCCGTTCCATGGCGTATTCGCTTCGTAGAGCGCTGCCATTTGAAGGACGGCCCGGTCGGCGCGAGGCCTTCCGACGATCTGGATGCCTGCCGGAAGTCCCTTTGGCGAAAACCCGGCCGGCATGGCTGCCACGGGAAGCCCCGCCATGGTCGGCCCGATGACCACTTCCATCCAGCGGTGATAGGTGTCCATCTCGCGCCCGGCGATCGACTTCGGCCAATCCGAAGCAACATCGAACGGAAACACCTGCGCGGAAGGCAGGATCAGGAAGTCGTACCCGGCAAAGAGCGAAAGCACATGCCGGTGCCAGTCGCTGCGGATGACGGAGGCGGTATACACCTTTTCAGCCGAGAGCCTCTTTCCGTTTTCGATCTCCCAGATCATCTCCGGCTTCATCTTCGTCCTGCGGTTCGGATCCGCGTAATCGGCTTTCTGCCCGCCGGTTACCAGAAAATGGCGAAGCGTGCGCCAGCTCTCCCACAGCCTCGCCATATCGAAACCGATCACCACCTCTTCCACCGTCGCACCGACAGCCGAAAACACCGTCATCGCATCGCGGCACAGGTCGAGCACGCCGGCTTCGAACGGCAGATAGCCGCCATAGTCGCCGAGCCAGCCGATCCGGGCACCGGAAAAGTCCGGTGCATCTTGCAGCGAAAGGTCTTCCGCCGGCAGCGACAGCGGATCGCGCGGATCGTAGCCCGCCTGTGTTCCAAGCAGGGCGGCAACGTCCGCCACGGTACGTCCCATCGGACCGTTGACGGCGAGTTGTCCGAAAAACGATTCATTGCCGAGCGACGGCACACGGCCGAAGGAAGGCCGGAACCCGACCACATTGTTGAAAGCGGCCGGGTTGCGAAGCGATCCCATCATATCGCTGCCGTCGGCCACCGGCACGAGCCTGGCGGCCAGGGCGGCGGCGGCTCCCCCGCTCGACCCGCCCGCACTCTTCGTCGGATCGTAGGGATTGCGCGTCCTGCCGAAGACAGGATTGTAGGTGTTGGAGCCGAGCCCCATCTCCGGCACATTCGTTTTGCCGATGATGATGGCACCGGCGGCGCGGATCCGCTCGACATGGATATCGTCGAAATCCGGCACGAAGTTCCGGTAGATTTCAGACCCGAAGGTGCAGGCGATACCCTTCGCTTCGGAGAGATCCTTGATCGCGAAGGGAAAGCCGTGCAGCCAGCCACGGGAACGCCCCTGAGAGAGCTCCCGGTCCGCTTGAGCCGCCTGCGCCATCAGTTCGTCCCGATCCCTCAGGCTGACGATAGCATTGATCGCCGGATTGAGGATCTCGATCCGGGCAAGATAGGCCTCCATCACAGCGCGGCACGAGACGGTCCCGGCATGAATCGCAGCGGAAAGCTCCAAGGCGGAGAGGCGAGTGATGTTCTCCACGGCGAACTCCCGGAAACGATGCCTTGACAGAGGCCTAACAGGAGTCGGCATGCGGCGCCAGCCCGTCAGCCGGCGGACGGCACCTGGCGCGCAAAGGCAAGGATGAAGAGACCAAGCGCGATCGTCGAGGAAAGGCTGCGCACATGGTTCCAGCTCGTCCAGGTGCCGAGATAGCGCTGCCATAACGCGGCCGCTTCCTGGCTTGCCGGCTTCGACGCGGCGAGCGCGTCGTTCAGCGGGACATTGAACACCATCGTCACGCCGACCGTGCCGAGGAGAAAAATCACCCCGGCAACTGCCGCCAGCATTGCACCCGGTCCGCCCTGCCAGAAGGCCGCGATCGCCAGAACCAGCGAGAGGATTGCCGTGCCGAAAAAGGCGGCGAAGAACCAGGGATTGATGATCACCACGTTTATGGCGTTCATCGCGGCCATGCCTCCTTCCGCCGGCAAGCGTGCAAAGGCGCCCATGATGCAGACGGAAAAGATGAAGAACAGCCCGGCGTTCAACCCGGCACCCAACGCGGCAAGAAAAGTCAGAAGTGGCAGTAATGTCGTCATGTCACCTGCTCCACAATCCGGTTGCTGTGATTTTGCGGGTCAACGCTCCTCCCGTCAAAATATGAGCAAATCTCATATTTGCAAAATGTGATAACTGCTCATATTTGTCAAGAAGCAAAGCCACGAAGGGATTTTATCTTGAGCGATCATACCGAAGCGCCCTCCGGCGACCCGCTCCGGATGCGCCGCTCACCGAGCCAGAAGCGCAGCCGCGAACGCGTCGACGTCATTCTTTCCCGCGCCACGGAACTTATTGCCGATCAGGGAAGCGACGCGATGCGCATGAGCGAACTGGCGGAGCGTGCAGGAATTTCGATCGGTTCGCTCTACCAATACTTTCCGGACAAGAGGGCCGTCGTCGGGACCCTCGCCGAGCGCTACAACGCCGCCAGCAGGGCTTGCATCGAGAAAGGACTTGCGAAGGTGGAGCGGCTGGAGGATCTCGAAACCGCCTTCGCGGATCTCATCGATATCTATTATGCGCTGTTCCTCGCCGAACCCGTCATCCGCGACGTCTGGTCGGCGACGCAGGCGGATGCTGTTCTCAGGCAAAAGGAACTGGAGGAAAGCCGGTTGAACGGCGCGCTGCTGGCTTCGACGCTGGCAAAGCTCCGCCCCGATGCGGACGGTGCCTCGCTACAAGCATCCGCATTGCTGGTCATGCATCTCGGGGAAGCGACGATGCGTCTCGCCGTCTCCGTCCACCGGTCGGAGGGGGATGCGCTGGTGGAATCATACAAGCGCCTGGCCATCCGCGAACTGACCGGACGGTAAGCCGGCAGTTCACCTTTTGTTGAATTCCTCCATCTCGGTCCCGGCCGATTTCATGCTACAGTCGACCGGATATAAGCGGGATGGACAACGAATGCTGACCACGCTTGCCTTGCTGCTCAGCCTGACGGCGAGCCCGCAGACGGAATTCGCCGCCGCGCCTGGTGGCGCTGAGGTCGACGTCGAACTGGTGCTTGCCGTCGACGTTTCCGGCTCTATGGATATCGAAGAAGCGCAGATACAACGCGACGGCTATGTCGAGGCGCTGACCCATCCGGACTTCATAAATGCCGTCAGGGAAGGCCTGACCGGCCGCATCGCCATCAGCTATTTCGAATGGGCCGGTTTCGTACAGGAATCCTCCTACATCTCCTGGCATCTGATTTCGAACGCGGAAGAGGCGAAGGCATTTGCAGCCATGCTTGCCGAACGCCCGATCGCCACGCGGCGGGGCACGTCCCTTTCGATGGCGATTTCCTATGGCGCCGGCCTTTTCGACGGGAACGGCTTCGAAGGCATGCGGCGCGTCATCGACATCTCCGGCGACGGACCGAACAATTTCGGCCCTCCCGTAACCCCTGCGCGCGACGCCGCGATGAAACGCGGCATCATCATAAACGGCCTCGCGATCATGGTCCGGCCATCGTTCGGTTACGGTCCGCTCGACCGCTACTACGGCAATTGCGTCATCGGCGGTCCCGGCGCCTTCGTGCTGCCGGTCAACAAGGCGGAGGATTTCGCCACTGCGATCCGCCGCAAACTCATCCTCGAAGTCAGCGGCCGTCAACCGCCCGCGCAAGCGATCCCCGCCGCCGGAACGGATGCAGATTGCATGATCGGAGAGAAACTGCGCCCTGGCTTCATCGAGCGGGTCTATCCAGAACTCGATCGTTAAAGGCGGGATAACGGCCGGATCGCCTTTAACCTCTTAGGATGGGCGACTGGCAGCAAAACTTCCGAGAAGCCGCTTCAGTCCTTCCTTGCCTTCCTTGGCGACGTCGAATCGCCGCCCGAAGAGAAGCCACTCAGTACAGATCCCCTTGATCATCCAGCGAAGCGCGGAGGCCGCGGATTTCGGAGTCCAGCAATCCCGCAACTGACCCGTCTCGACAGCGCGCGCAAAAGCCTTCTCGAGCGAACGCATATGCAGCTCATCGACCTGTTGCTGCTTGTCCAGCATCATTGCGAGCTCACCGCTATAGTCGCAACGAAGCAGGATCGTGAGGATTCGCTGGCGCTGCTCGTCGTGCGAGAGGAGTTGCAGCCATTCGCTCGCAGCCTTCTCGATCACCGCCAGCACATCGGCGTCGACCGATTCCAGCTCCCGGTCGATCATGTCTTCCTGGGGCAAAGGCACGGAATTGTAGAGTTCGAGGAAAAGATCGGTCTTGTTGGCGAAATGCCAGTAGATCGCTCCGCGCGTGACGCCCGCCGCATGCGCCACATCCTCGAGCGTGGCATTCGAGACGCCCTTCGTGAAGAAGACTCGTTCTGCTGCAGAAATGATCTGCCGGCGTGTCTCCTTCGCTTCGGCCTTCGTCCTGCGCATTATTCCCTTTCCTGCAGAATGGCCCGCCGCGAAGGCGGGCCAGTCCGGTCTCATTCAGCCGGCTTGGCGGCGGCCTGTTCGAGTGCCCTGTCCTTCTTGCGCCCGAAGATCCTCATGATGAACACGAAGAAGATTGGAACGAAGAAAATGGCCAGGATCGTCGCGGAAATCATCCCGCCGATGACGCCTGTTCCGATCGCGTTCTGGCTGGCGGCACTTGCACCCGTGGCGATCGCCATCGGCAACACGCCGAACGTGAAGGCGAGCGACGTCATGAGGATCGGACGGAAACGCAGGCGCGCCGCCTCCACTGTCGCCTCGAGCAACGGCTTACCCTCCGCCCTCAGATCCTTGGCGAACTCGATGATCAGAATCGCGTTCTTCGCAGAAAGTCCGATGATCGCGATCAGGCCGACGAGGAAGTACACGTCGTTCGGCATGCCGCGCCATGTGACGGCGAGCACCGATCCGATGACGCCCAACGGAACGACGAGCATCACCGAAAGCGGGATCGACCAGCTCTCGTAAAGCGCCGACAGCAGCAGGAAGACGAACAGGATGCTGAGCGCGATCAGCGCCGGCGCCTGCGAACCCGACTGGATTTCCTGCAGCGACTGTCCGGTCCACTCGTAACCGAAACCGTTCGGCAACTGGTTCGCCAGACGCTCCATCTCCGCGATGGCTTCACCCGAGGAATGGCCGGGTGCAGCTTGGCCGCTGATGCGGATCGAGGGATAGCCGTTATAGCCGACGATTTGCGACGGTCCTCTTATCCATTCGACAGTGGCGAAGGACGACAGCGGAACCATGCCGCCGTTCGAATTGCGCACGTTGAGCCTGAGGAGGTCGTCCGTCTGCATGCGTTTTTCCGCATCGGCCTGAACCGTGACGCGCTGCATGCGGCCGGCATTCGGGAAGTCATTGATGTAGGACGAGCCGAGGTTGGTGGTGATCGCCGAGTTGATCGCGGCGAAAGTCACGCCGAACGCATTGGCCTTCTCGCGGTCGACGATGAGGTTGACCTGCGCCGCATCCGGCAGGCCCTCCACGCGAAGACCGGCCAAGACGCCGCTTTGGGCCGCCCCTGCCAGCAACTGGTCGCGTGCGGCCGAAAGCGCCGCCGTTCCCATGCCGCCGCGATCCTGCAGACGGAACGTGAAACCGCTGGAATTGCCGAGGCCCTGGATGGGCGGAGGCGACAGCGAAAACGCCATTGCGTCCTTGATCCCGAAGATCTGCATGTTGGCACGCTGGGCGATCGCATCGGCCGAGTTTTCCGGGCCGCGCTCCGACCACGGTTTCAGGGTGACGAAGGCGAGACCTGCATTCTGGCCCGAACCGGAGAAGCTGAAGCCCGAGATGGCGACCACACGGTCGACCGCTTCTTCACTCATGAAGATCTTCTCGACCTGCTCGATGACTTCCGCAGTGCGGCTTCCGCTTGCCTCCGCCGGTGCCTGGATGTCGACGATCAGGTATCCCTGGTCTTCGTTCGGCAGGAACGATGTCGGCAACCGCATATAGACCCAGCCGAGGCCGATGAGCAGCGCCAGATAGATGATCATGTAGCGGCCCGCGCCCCTGATCAGCCTGCTCACGAAGGAACTGTAGCCGTGAGCCGTGCGATCGAACCCGCGGTTGAACCAGCCGAAGAAGCCGCGCTTCTGGTGATGGTCGTGCGAAACGGGTTTGAGGAAGGATGCGCACAGCGCAGGCGTCAACGACAACGCGAGGAAGCCGGAGAACAGGATCGAGACCACCATCGTCAGACTGAACTGCTGATAGATGATGCCGACCGCGCCGGGGAAGAAGGCCATCGGAACGAACACGGCGGTCAGAACCAGCGTGATGCCGATGATCGCCCCGGATATCTGCCCCATCGCTTTGCGCGTCGCTTCCTTCGGCGGCAGTTTCTCTTCCGCCATGATGCGCTCGACGTTCTCGACGACAACGATCGCATCGTCAACGAGGATGCCGATCGCCAGAACCATCGCGAACATCGTCAACACGTTGATCGAGAATCCGGACGCGTACATGATCGCGCAGGTGCCGAGCAACGCGACCGGCACGACGAGCGTCGGAATGATCGTATAGCGGATGTTCTGCAAGAACAGGAACATCACCAGGAAAACGAGGCCGATGGCTTCAAGAAGCGTATGAAGCACCTTCTCGATCGAAACCTGGACGAATGGTGAGGTGTCGTATGGAATCTCGTAGGTGAGACCCGCCGGGAAGAACCGCGCGAGTTCGTCCATGGTCGCCTTCACGCCCTGCGAAGTCGACATCGCGTTGCCGGTCGGCGAAAGCTGCACGCCGATCGCAGCGCTTGGCTTACCGTTCAGGCGGGTGGAGAAATTGTAGCTTTCACCGCCGATCTCGAGCCGCGCCACGTCGCGCAGCCGCACGGCCGAACCGTCCGGATTGGCCCTCAGCACGATGGAGCCGAACTCCTCGGTGGAGCTTAGCTGGCCGCGAACGATCACGGTGGCGGAAATCTGCTGGTTGATCGGGTTGGGCTGGGCGCCGATGCGGCCTGCGGAAACCTGCGCGTTCTGCGCATTGATCGCATTGGTGACATCGTCAACCGTCAGGTTGAGGCCGACCAGCTTGTCCGGATCGAGCCAGACGCGCATCGACCTTTGCGTCGCGAAGAGCTGCGCGCTGCCGACGCCCGGAACGCGGCGGATTTCCCCGAGCACGTTGCGGCTCAGATAGTCGCCGAGACCGATGGCGTCCATGTTGCCGTCTTCCGACGTCAGCGTCACGACCATGAGGAAGCCGGTTCCGGCCTGCTCGATGCGCATTCCCTGCTGGGTGACGGCCTGCGGAAGGCGCGGTTCGACACGGGCGATACGGTTCTGGACCTCGACCTGCGCCTCGCCGATGTTCGTACCCGGGGCGAATGTCACGTCGATGGAAATGCTTCCGGACGCTTCGGAGGTCGATTCGAAATAGATCAGCCCCGGCACGCCGTTGAGCTCTTCCTCGATCGGCCTCGTCACGCTCTGATAGATGTCTTCCGGCGCAGCGCCCGGATAGTTGGTCGAGATCGAGATCTGCGGCGGCGCCACGTTCGGATATTGCGCAACGGGCAGCAGCGGGATCGTGATGATACCCGCCAGCATGATGAAGATCGCTACGACCCAGGCAAAGATCGGCCTGTCGATGAAAAATCTAGCCATGAACCGGCCCTCACTTTGTCTCGGTGGCCGGATCGGCTTGGTCGGACGCAGCCTCCCCCGCACCGGCGGGAGCATTCTGTGCCGCTTGCTCGCCTTCGGGCTTCCAGTCCGCGGGCGCGACGTCGCCGCCCGGCTGTATCTTCTGGAAACCTTCGACAACAACTTTCTCGCCAGGCTTCAGGCCATCGGTAATGACCCATCGCGTATCGATGGCGCGGCCGACGGTCACCTGACGAAGCTCCGCCTTGTTCTCGCTGCTGACGACATAGAGCTGCGCCTTGCCAGATGTGTCGCGCTGGACGGCCTGCTGGGGAACGGCGATCGCGTTCCGCTCGATTCCCTGCTCGATGAGCACGCGAACATACATGCCCGGCAGGAGGTCGCCGTCGGGATTCGGAAATTCGCCGCGAAGGGTCACCTGCCCCGTGGTCTCATCCACCGCCGCTTCCGAAAACAGAAGCTTGCCGGGATGGGCATAGTGCGAGCCGTCATCCATCAGGAGCTTTACATCCGCCTGATTGCCGTCGTCGATCAGATCGCCCTCCTCGAGAGCCTTGCGCAGGCGGATGAGGTCCGTTGCCGACTGGGTGAAGTCTGCATAGACCGGATCGAGTTGCTGGATCGTCGCGAGATTTTCGGAACTGTTCGCGCTGACCAGCGCACCTTCGGTGATCAATGCACGGCCGATGCGGCCGGTGATCGGCGCCTTCACGTCGGCATATTCCAGATTGAGCCTGGCCGAAGCGAGCCCGGCCTCGGCGATCGCCACATCGGCATCGGCCTGGGCGAGCTGGGCAATCGCATCGTCATATTGCTGCTGGGACGCGACATTGGACTTGCGAAGCTGTTCCTGACGGTCAGCCGCCGTGCGCGCCTGCATCTGCACGGCTCTCGCCCTTCTGAGCGTGCCCTCGGCACTCTCGACCTGGACACGGAACGGAGCCGGATCGATCCGATAAAGGACATCGCCTTCCTTCACCACGGATCCCTGCTGGAAGACGCGCTCGACCACGATGCCGGAAACGCGCGGACGAACCTCCGCAGTACGTGTGGCAGCAATGCGCCCCGGCAGATCGTTGGTGATCGGCACGTCTTCGGCCTGGGTGGTTATGATGCCGACCTGCGCAGGCGGCATCCCCCCGCCCTGTTGCCCCTGCTGCTCCTCCTGGCATCCGGCCAGGATGAGAAGGGCACCCAACGTCGCAAACATTATAGGTCTATTCAAGCGCATGGCTCTTTCCACAAAAAAGGAACGGCGACCACAGTGAACGATACAGGCCCACTGGTCGCCTGAAACTATAGAGGAACTCGGCGAAAAGACCTATCGGTCACGCCGGCCGAACTTATACAAACACGCCTGTATGTTAATTGCCGTTCAGACGCAACGGCATATTGCGTCGCACAAAGGAAAAGAGCACACCTGATCACGCAATTGTGATGAGGGGCCTCATTGTATCACTACTCCCTTGTCATCGAACCGGTGACGGTGTCCGGCGCTCGGACTGGCATAGACGATATCGTCCGGCGCATAGTGGTGTTCACCGAAAAGCCGCACCGTCAGAAGCCCGGTTTTCTCCGTATCGAGATAGAGGATCGTATCCGCACCGAGATGCTCGACATGAACCACCTTCCCCTTCCAGTCCCCGGCTTCCCGGGAGAGGCCGATATGCTCCGGCCGGATGCCGATGGTCCTGGCCCCCTCTTCGCCGAGTTTCCCCGCATCGATGAAATTCATCGCCGGACTGCCGATGAAACCCGCAACGAACAGGTTGGCCGGCCGGTTGTAGAGCTCCATCGGCGATCCGACCTGCTGGATGACGCCGGCATTCAGGACCACGATCTTGTCGGCGAGCGTCATCGCCTCCACCTGATCATGGGTCACATAGATCATCGTCGCCTTGAGCTCGCGATGCAGGCGCGCGATTTCAAGACGCGTATTCACCCGCAGCGCGGCATCGAGATTCGACAGCGGTTCGTCGAACAGAAAAAGCTTCGGCTCGCGTACGATGGCCCGGCCGATCGCCACGCGCTGGCGCTGTCCCCCGGAGAGTTCCGCCGGACGGCGCGCGAGATAACTGCCGAGGGAGAGCATGGCCGAGGCCTTGTTCACACGCGTTTCGATTTCCGCCTTGGGTGCGCCCGCCTGCTTGAGCCCGAGGCCCATATTGTCCTTGACCGTCAGGTGCGGATAGAGCGCATAGGACTGGAACACCATCGCAATGCCGCGCTTGGCCGGCGGAACGGCGCTGACCTCCTGGCCGTCGATCAGGATATTGCCGGACGTCGCATCCTCCAGCCCGGCAATGATGCGCAGAAGCGTCGACTTCCCGCAGCCGGAGGGACCGACGAAGATGACGAATTCGCCATCATTCACGTCCAGGTCGATACCCCGCAGCACGTCGATCGGGCCAAAGGATTTGCGCACTGATTTCAGTTCGAGAGAGCCCACAAACGTCCCCTTAAAGCTTGACCGGTTGACCGGTTCTGACACTTTCGTCCGCCGCGAGGCAGATCCTCAGCGATTGCACCGCATCGTCCATATGCCGGGACAGATCGACGTCCTCGCGGATCGCCTTCAGCACATAGGCCTGCTCGAGATCGCACAGTTCCTGATGGCCCGGCTCGCCTGCCATGCGCAGGTCCTCGTCGGGTTTCAAAAATCGGCCGTCCGGTCCGGTTTCGGCATTGTGTACCCGGATGACCGCGGTCTTCGTGTGCGTGTCGATATCGTCGGATTTGGCATTCGCATCCATGACGATCGAGACGGAGCCTTTCGGCGACATGACGTCCTTCACGAAGAAGGCGGTTTCGGAAATCATCGGGCCCCAGGCCGCTTCGTACCAGCCGACCGAGCCGTCGTCGAACAGCACCTGCAGATGGCCGTAATTGTACATGTCGGACGCGATCTCGTCGGAAAGGCGCAGGCCCATACCCCGCACCTCGACCGGTTTGGCATCCGTGATCTGGCACATCACGTCCACATAGTGCACGCCGCAATCGACGATCGGCGGCGTCGTCTGCATCAGCGACTTGTGCGTCGCCCATGTCGAGCCGCTCGACTGCTGATTGAGGTTCATGCGGAAGACATACGGACCGCCCAGCTTTCGCGCCTCGGCGATCAAGCGCATCCAGGACGGATGGTGCCGGAGTATATAGCCGACCACGAGCTTGCGGCCGTTCGCCCTGGCGCAAGCGACCACGCGCTCGGCATCGGCGACGCTCGTGGCGAGCGGTTTTTCGACGAACACATGCGCTCCCGCCTCCATCGCCATGATAGCGAATTCCGCATGGCTATCCGAATAGGTGTTGATCGAGCAGAGCTCCGGCTTCAGCGCCCTCAGCGCTTCGGGAAAGGACGGAAGGATTTCGTAGCCCTTCAGCGCTTCGGGAAGCTCGGGCTTCGAGCGATTGACGAGGCCTGCTATCTCGAAACCCGGATTCTCGTGATAGGCGAGCGCATGGCTTCTGCCCATATTGCCGAGGCCCGCGGAAAGCACCCGGACCGGCGCATTCGCTGCATTCATTTTACTGCTCCTGATGTGATGCCGCGGATGAGCTGCCGCGAAAAGACGAGGTAGAGGACGAGGACCGGGAAGATGGCGAGCGAGAGCGCCGCCAGCACCGCATTCCAGTTGGTCACGAACTGGCCGATGAAGATCTGCGAGCCGAGCGTCACGGTTTTCGTCGCCTCCGCCGGCGCGAGGATCAGCGGAAACCAGAGGTCGTTCCAGATCGGGATCATGGTGAAGACGGCAACCGTCGCCATGGCGGGCCGCACGAGCGGCAGGACGAGGCGGAAAAAGATCGAATATTCCGAAAGCCCGTCGATGCGGCCGGCGTTTTTGAGGTCATCGGAAACGGTGCGCATGAATTCCGAAAGAATGAAGACGGCCAGCGGCAGTCCCTGCGCCGTATAGACGAGGATCAGCGCCGTCAGCGTGTTGACCAGGCCGCTCGCAACCATCCCTTGCAGGATCGCGACGGTGCCGAGACGGATCGGGATCATGATGCCGAGCGCGAGATAAAGCCCCATCAGCGTATTGCCGCGGAAGCGGTATTCGGAAAGCGCAAAGGCCGCCATGGCCCCGAAGAGCAGCACGAGCACGATGGAAACGACGGTGACGATGAGGCTGTTCTGGAAATAGAGCGGAAAGTTGCCCTGCCCCAGAACGGTCGTGTAACCGACCAGATCGAAAGTCTCTGCCGACGGAAGCTGCATCGGATTGCGGAAGATAGCGTTCCGGCTCTTGAACGAGTTGATCAGCGTTAGGAAGACCGGGAAAAGCGCCACCAGCGTATAGGCGATCAGCGCGATATGCACCAGCGAGGAACGCAGCAGTGAGGAACGGGCTTTCGACATCGGAGCCTCCTCAGAACTGATAACGGCGGATGCGCCGCTGGATGACGAACAGGTAAAGCGCCACGCCCGCAAGAATGATCAGGAACATGACGGTGGCGATGGTGGCGCCCATCGAGCGGTCGCCGAGCTGAAGCTGGAAACCGAAGAAGGTGCGGTAAAGCAATGTGCCGAGAATGTCGGTCGATTTGTCCGGCCCGGCAAGCGCCCCCTGGACGGTGTAAACCAGGTCGAAGGCGTTGAAGTTGCCCACGAAGGTCAGGATGGAGATGATGCCGATTGCCGGCAGGATCAGCGGCAGCTTGATCTTCCAGAACTGGCTCCAGCCGGTGACGCCGTCGCACTCGGCCGCCTCGATGACCTCTTCCGGAATGTTGAGCAGCGCCGCATAGATCAGCATCATCGGAATGCCGATATATTGCCAGACCGAAATGAGGGATACCGCGAGCAGCGCGGTGTCCGGCTTGCCGAGCCAGGGGGAAAACATCCATTTCAGTCCGACGAGGTCGAGCAGGTATGGCGACACACCCCAGATCGGCGAAAGGATGAGCTTCCAGATGAAGCCGACGATGACGAAGGACAGCAAGGTCGGCAGGAAGATCGCGGTGCGGTAGAAGGCGGCGAAGCGCAGCTTCGGCAGCGACAGAAGGGCAGCGAGCGCGACGCCGATCGGGTTTTGCACCAGCATGTGGATCACGAAGAAGATCACATTGTTGCTGAGAGCGTTCCAGAAGTCCGCGGCCCAGCGCGGATCTCCAAAGAGCACCCGGAAATTCGCCAGACCGACGAATGCCGGTTGCCCGTCGGCGACATTGAAGAAGGAGAGCCGCAGCGTTTCGATCAGCGGCAGGATCATCACCGCCGTGTAGACGGCGAGCGCCGGCAGGAGAAAAATGCCGATATGCCAGCGTCTCGGCCGCTTCACGATCTCGAGTCCGTCTCCAGATGATATGGCGTCGCTCATCGGCCTTGCCCGTTTGTTCGACCGGTTGCTCATCGATAATCACCAATACGGATATACACCACACGGCCGGTCTTCCGTGCGGGCAGCGGCCGGCACAAATGGCAGGCCCGAGTTCAGCTTATACTAGGGTCAGGAGCGGCATCCCCTTGTTCTAGCCTTCTAGGAGACGGAAGAAGGGAAAATGCCGTACCAGCTTTCCGATCCCGATGTACCTGCAAGGCATGTCTCCTCTCCCCGCATGCGGGGAGAGGAAGTGCAACCCGACGACCGGGCCAACCATCACTTCGCCGGCTTGTACCAGCTGTCGAGGCCGTCCTGCAGCTTCTTGGCAGCCACTTCCGGCGTGTCGGTGCCGTTGATGACATTGGCCGACTCGACCCAGGTCTCGTTCTCGAGGTTGGGCGTGCCGCGCGACAGGATCTGATAGGTCGAGCGAATGGTCGGCTTGCATTTCTCGCGCCAGGAGACGAATTCCTGCGCCAGCGGATCGGCCATCTTCACCGGCGTCGAGTTCAGGCTGAAGAAGCCCGGCAGCGCATTGGCGTAGATATCGGCGAATTCCGGCGACGCGACGAAGCTCAGGAAGGTCTTCGCAGCCTCCTGGTTCGGGCTCTTGGCGTTGAGGCCGATGCCGATGTCGTTATGGTCGGAAATGTAGCAGGTATCGCCGGCTTTCTTGACCGGCGGCGGGAAGGCTCCCATCTTGAACTGCGCCTGTGTGTTGAACAGGCCGATTTCCCAGGAACCAGCCGGGAAGATCGCGGCGCGGCCGAGCGTGAAGAGGTTCTGGCTGTCCGGATAGGTCTGCGCCTCGAAGCCGTCGCCGAGATAGTCCTTCCACTTGGCAAGAACCCTGTAAGGCTCGACCCACGGCTCGTCCGTCAGCTTCTGCTCGCCCTTGATCAGCGCCTGGCGGCCTTCCTCGCCCTTCCAGTAGGTCGGGCCGATATTCTGGTAGCCCATGGTCGCGGCTTCCCACAGGTCCTTCGTCCCCATGGCCATCGGGATGTAGTTGCCGTCGGCCTTGATCTTTTCGAGCACCGCGAAGAATTCCTCCTCCGTGGTCGGAACGGTGAGGCCGAGCTGCTCGAACGCATCCTGGTTGTAGATGAAGCCGTGGATCACCGAAGCCATCGGCACGCAGAAGGTGGCCGAGCCATCGTCGGTCGTCCATGCGGACTTGGCGACGTCGGAGAAATTCTCCATGCCGGAGAGAGCGGTCAGATCGACGAGGTGCTTCTTGTTGTAGAGTTCGAGCGAAGCGTCGAAGGGACGGCAGGTAATGAGATCGCCCGCGGAGCCGGCATCGAGCTTGGCGTTCAATGCGGCATTGTATTCGGTCGGAGCGGACGGCGAAAAGACGACCTTTATTCCCGGATTTTTCGCCTCGAAGGCGGGAATGATCTTCTCCTGCCAGATCGAAAGATCGTCGTTGCGCCAGCTTTCGATGGTCAGCGTCACGTCCTGCGCCTGGGCTATCCCGGCAGTGCCGAGGATGCTCGTGGCAAGAAGCAAGCCTTTGAGTGCATAGCGAGTCATGTCATTCTCCCCTTTTATGCGCCGTTGAGGCGCGTTCTGGAACTCGTATGTATTTGAGATTGACCACCGGATTGCCGATCGGCCTGAACAATGCCGCCCCAGACGGCCTGGTTGCCGACGGCGAAAGATGCCGCCGCCCGCCTGTTCATGGCTTATTCTCGGCCCGCTGGGACCATTCTCCGCTCCTTAATTCCGCAAATTAATGCCAAAAAAATACCAATTGTCCATAAGAAATTATCCCTTGGAAACATAAAAGTCGCCGATTGCAAAATAAATTCCATATTACAATAACTTACACCAATTACCCATAAACCGACCCGAACGGCTATTGGTTAATGGTATTTTTTTGGTATTGTTTCCTTGGAGGTGCTCATGCCTGATTTCATTATCGGTATAGACGGTGGCGGCACCAGCTGCCGAGCCGCGGTTGCGAATCCCGAGGGCGTCATTCTCGGCCGGGGAAAGAGCGGCTCCGCCAACATCCTGACGGATCCGAACGCCGCCATAGTGAGCATCACCGAGGCGGCGAAGGCCGCCTTCCGCGATGCGGGCCTCGACGAGAATACCATAGCCTCCGCGTCAGCCTTCCTGGGACTTGCCGGTACCAATGTCGGCGATCTTACCCATTATGTCCATGACCGGCTGCCGTTTCGCCACACGGACATCGATTCGGACGGCCTGATCGCATTGCAGGGGGCGATCGGGGATGCGGACGGCTCGGTGGCGATCCTCGGCACGGGCACGATCTACATGGCGCGCAGCGCCGGAAAGGTGCACTATATCGGCGGCTGGGGATTTCTGGTCGGTGATCTCGGCGGCGGCGCCCGCATCGGCCACGCTCTGCTCCAGGAGGCGCTTCTTGCCTATGACGGCATCCACTCTTCCTCCTCCGTGACGGATGCCGTGCTTGGCGAATTCAAGAACGATCCGCGCAGCATCGTTGAGTTCGCACGCCTTTCGAAACCCGGCGATTTCGGCCGGTTTGCACCGCTGGTCTTCGAACACGCAGCCGGAGGCGATCAGATCGCACTCTCCCTGCTCGAGGGAGCGGCGAAGACGGTGAACGAAGCCCTCGACGTGATAACCGGCATCGGCGGCAACGAAAGGCTCTGCCTGCTCGGTGGACTGGCGCCGCTTTATCCGCAATGGCTTTCGCCGAAACACCGCGCGATCCTGATCGCCCCGCTGGCGGACGCGTTGACCGGCGCCGTCGCGCTCGCGGCGAAGCGCCACAAAACCAGAAAGGACGCGGCCGCATGAGCAATCAGATCGCGACCTTGATCTCTCCGGAAAGCCTGCAGGCGGGAGGCTCCGGTCCCCTCTACCTGAAACTCCGGCAATCCCTGGAGGAAGCGATCAATTCGGGGCGGCTAAACCACGGAGATGCCCTTCCGCCCGAGCGGGATCTCGCCGAACATGCCAGTGTGAGCCGCGTGACGGTGCGCAAGGCGGTGGACGACCTCGTCAAGGACGGTCTTCTGGTACGCCGCCACGGCTCCGGCACCTTCGTGGTAAAGCCGGTCTCGAAGGTCGAACAGTCGCTTTCGCGCCTCACCTCCTTTACCGACGACATGGCCAGGCGCGGCCTTGCAACCCGCTCGCAATGGCTGGACCGCGGCCTCTTCCATCCCTCGCCGGACGAGATGATGATCCTCGGCCTTCCGGCCGATGCTCTCGTTGCACGGCTCGGACGCCTTCGTATCGCCAACGACATGCCGCTCGCCATCGAACGCGCCTGCCTCTCGACCGAATTCCTGCCCGATCCCACCGCTATCAGCGGTTCGCTCTATGCCGAGCTGGACAGGCAGGGAAGCCGGCCGGTCCGCGCCGTGCAGCGCATATCGGCCTGCAACATAAAGGATCCCGACGCCGGAATGCTCGGCGTACCGGCGGGAGCGGCCGGCCTTTCGATCGAGCGCGTATCCTATCTGCGCTCCGGGCGGGTCGTCGAATTCACCCGCTCGCTCTATCGCGGCGACGCTTATGACTTTGTGGCGGAGCTTACTCTCTCGGAGTAGGCCGCCCGTAACGGAAAGACTGAAGCCATGCAGACCAATATGCGACGTGAAGTCAACGAGATACCGGAGGCGGCCGCCCGCCTCCTGGAACAGTCCGCGCAACAGATCCGAAAAACCGGGAAAGCTCTGCGCGAGCGCGATCCGCGATTCTTCGTCACGATCGCCCGTGGCTCGTCCGACCACGCGGCGCTGTTCCTGAAATATGCGATCGAGCTTACCGCCGGCCGGCCCGTCGCCTCGCTCGGCCCCTCTCTGGCATCGATCTATGGCGCCAGACTCAAGCTCGACGGCGCTGCCGCGATTGCCATCTCGCAATCCGGCAAGAGCCCCGACATCGTCGCGATGGCCGATTCCGCCACCAAGGGAGGCGCCATCTCGATTGCGCTTACCAACACGCTCCCCTCGCCGCTTGCCGAAGCCTGCAGCCATCCTCTCGATATCTGCGCGGGTCCGGAAATCAGCGTGGCTGCGACGAAATCTTACGTCAACTCCATCGTTGCCGGGCTCGCGATCGTCGCCGAGTGGACCGGCGATGCGGCGCTTGGCCAAGCCGTCCAGGACTTGCCGGAGCAGTTCCGCAAGGCCGTCTCGCTCGACTGGAGCGATCTGACGACCGATCTGGCGGACACGAAGTCGCTCTACATGCTCGGCCGCGGACCGGCGCTCGCGATCGCGAGCGAAGCCGCCCTGAAGTTCAAGGAGACATCCGGCGTCCACGCGGAAGCCTATTCCTCGGCGGAGGTGCTTCACGGTCCGGTCGCCCTTGTCGGCCCGAGCTTTCCGGTGATCGCGCTAGCCGCGCGCGACGCGGCCGAGCAGTCGGTGACCGGCATGGCAGACGATCTTGCCGAACGGGGCGCCTATGTCGGCATCACCTCGTCGCTCGCGAAATCCGCAAAGTCCCTCCCCTTCATCGCCACGGGCCATCCGATCACCGACGCGGCAGCGCTGATCGTCCCCTTCTACGGCTTCGTCGAGGCATGGGCGCGTGCCCGCGGGCTCGACCCCGACAAGCCGGTCAACCTGAAGAAGGTTACGGAAACAAGATGAGCAAGACGACGGCAATCACCGGCGCCCGAATTTTCGACGGCGATCTCTGGCATGACGACGCCGCCTTGCTGATCGAAGGCGGCAGGGTCGCGGCGATCCGGGCCCGCGGCGACATTCCGGAGGCTGCACGGATCGTCGCGATGGACGGCGCCCGGATCGTGCCCGGCTTCGTCGACCTGCAGGTCAACGGCGGCGGCGGGGTTCTCCTCAACGAAGAGCCGTCCGTGGACGGTATCCGCACGATCTGCGCCGCCCATGCGCGTTTTGGCACGACCGCCCTGCTGCCGACCCTGATCACCGACACGCGGGAAATCACCGTCAGGACAATCGCAGCCGGTATCGCAGCGGGTGAATCCGGCATTCCCGGCTTTCTCGGATTGCATCTGGAGGGGCCGCATCTGTCGATCGCCAGAAAGGGTGCGCACGATCCGCAACTGATTCGCCCGATGGATCAGGACGACCTCGACCGCACGATCGCCGCGCGGGAGAAGCTCGACGTCCTCATGACGACGGTGGCGCCGGAGAACGCGACGAACGAACAGATCGCAGCACTCGCCGCCGGTGGAGTCGTCGTCAGCCTTGGCCATTCCGACTGCTCTTATGTGGAGGCGGCGGCCGGCATCGCCTCCGGCGCCCGCATGATGACCCACCTTTTCAATGCTATGAGCCCGCTTGGCCATCGTGAACCGGGCATGGTCGGCGCGGCGCTCGACCTTGGCGATGTAAGTGCGGGCCTTATCGCCGACGGCTATCATGTCGATCCGGTGTCGATCGGCGTGGCGCTGCGCGCCAAGACGGGACCGGGCCGCATCTTCCTCGTGACCGACGCCATGTCCACGATCGGCACGGATATGGCGAGCTTTACGCTCAACGGCCGCGAGATATTCCGCAGAAGCGGCCGCCTCACGCTTGCCGACGGCACGCTTGCCGGAGCCGATATCGATATGGTCTCCTGCGTCCGCTTCATGCATGAGCGGGTTGGCGTCGACCTCGACGAGGCATTGCGTATGGCCTCGCTCTATCCGGCCGAAGCGATCGGGATGTCCGGGCGCAAGGGACGTCTCGTGCCCGGCCACGACGCGGATTTCGCGGTGCTCGAAAACGATTTCTCCGTCAGGTCCACCTGGATCGACGGAAACGAGGTCTTCGCGGCGTGAACGAAGGCCGCGCCTTGCGGCAAGTCCGGGAATCGGCTCTACACCCTTATCCTGCAGGCTTCGGCCGGGCGCGCTCTGATGGGAAGCGAGGCATATGGAACTGATCTTCGATGGTCACAACGACGTGCTTCTGCGCCTGCTGCTGCAGGCCGAAAAGGGCGGCGATCCGATTGCCGAATTTGCGGGCGGAGCCAGCCACGGGCATATCGACGCCCCCCGTGCCAGTGCCGGCGGCCTGGCGGGCGGCCTTTGCGCGATCTTCATCCGCTCGCCCGGCGAGTTTCCGGCCTGGACGATCAGCGCCGAAGGCCACTACAGCATTCCCATGACGGAACCGCTGGAGCGGGCGCCCTCGCTCGACACGGCACTCAAAATGGCGGCGATCGCCTTTCAGCTCGATCGTGCGGGCGCCTGGACCCTGTGCCGCTCGACCTCCGAGATCCGCGCCGCCATGGCGGCCGGCTCCTTTGCCGCCGTTCTGCATCTGGAGGGCTGTGAGCCGATCGGCACCGATCTCGCCGCGTTGGAGACATTCTACGCGGCCGGCCTGCGCTCCCTCGGGCCGGTCTGGAGCCGCCACAACGCCTTCGGCCACGGCGTGCCCTTCGCCTTTCCGCTTTCGCCCGACACCGGCCCCGGCCTCACCGAAGCCGGTTTCGAACTGGTCAGAGCCTGCGACCGCCTCGGCATCATGATCGATCTCTCCCACATCACCGAGCAGGGTTTCTGGGATGTAGCGAGAACCAGCGAACGGCCGCTCGTCGCCACCCATTCAAATGCGCATGCATTGACGCCGGTCGCCCGCAATCTGACGGACCGGCAACTGGACGCGATCCGCGAGCGCAAGGGCGTGGCCGGTCTCAATTATGCGACGACCATGCTCAGAGCCGACGGGCAGGAAAATGCCGACACCCCGATTTCGGATATGGTCCGGCACATCGACTATATGGTCGACCGCATGGGGCTCGAATGCGTCGCGATCGGCTCGGACTTCGACGGCGCGAAGATTCCCGGCGAAATCGGCGATGCCTCGGGCAATCAGGTGCTGGTCGCCGCCCTCCGGTCGTCCGGCTATGACGACGCGGCGCTGGCGCTGATCTGCCGTGAAAACTGGCTTCGCGTGCTCGGCGAGGCCTGGCACGAGACCTCCGGCAACGTTTGACCCGCCATCTTCGCACAAGGGTAAGCTGATCGAATGATCGGATATCCCGCGAAGATTGCAGGACAACGGCCGGAGCTTGAACATGGAAAATGTGGAACCGGAAAAGAACAAGGTGGCGCTCGTCACGGGCGTTACCGGGCAGGACGGCGCCTACCTTTCGCAACTGCTCCTCAAGAAAGGCTATACGGTTCACGGCATCAAGCGCCGCTCCTCTTCGTTCAACACCAGCCGTATCGAGCATCTCTACGAAGACCCGCATGTCGAGAACCGCCGTTTCATCCTGCATCATGGGGACATGACGGATGCGACCAACCTCATCCGCATCGTGCAGGAAACGCAACCCGACGAGATCTACAATCTCGCGGCCCAGAGCCATGTGCAGGTTTCGTTCGAAACGCCCGAATACACCGCGAATGCCGACGGCATGGGAACGCTGCGGCTGCTGGAGGCCGTGCGCCTGCTGGGTCTCACCGAAAAGACGCGCTTCTATCAGGCCTCCACCTCCGAGCTTTACGGCAAGGCGCAGGAAATCCCGCAAACCGAGAAGACACCGTTCTATCCTCGGTCCCCTTATGCGATCGCGAAGCTCTATGCCTATTGGATCGTCGTCAATTACCGTGAAGCCTACGGCCTTCACGCCTCGAACGGCATCCTGTTCAATCACGAAAGCCCGATCCGCGGCGAGACTTTCGTCACCCGCAAGATCACCCGCGCCGCAGCCGCCGTCCATCTCGGCATCCAGGATCGCCTCTATATCGGGAATCTCGACGCCCGGCGCGACTGGGGCCACGCGCGCGAATATGTGCGCGGCATGTGGCTCATGATGCAACAGGATAAGCCGGATGACTATGTGCTTGCGACCGGTAAGGCTCATTCGGTCCGCAGCTTCGTCGAAAGGGCGTTTTCGAGCGTCGGCATACCCGTCGAATGGCGGGGAAAAGGAGTAGATGAAAAGGGCCATGATGCTTCGAACGGCAAACTTGTCATAGAAGTCGATCCCCGCTATTTCCGTCCGACGGAGGTCGATCTGCTGGTCGGCGATCCGACCAAGGCGCGGGAAGTGCTCGGCTGGCAGCACGAGACGAAGCTCGACGAGCTTGTCGCCGAAATGGTGCGAGAGGATATCAAGGTCATGGGCGGAGCTGGGCCGATGACGCGTTCCGACAAAGGTATGGCTCATGCATGACGGACATTACCGGCTCGCCGGAAAACGCGTCTTCGTCGCCGGACATCGGGGCATGGTCGGGGCGGCACTGATGCGTCGGCTCATCTCGGAGGATTGCGAAATCCTGACCGCGACGCACAGCGAACTCGACCTGACGCGACAGGCGGACGTGGAATCCTGGATGGAGAAGAACAGGCCGGACGCGGTCTTCCTTGCGGCTGCGAAGGTGGGCGGCATCCTTGCCAACCAGACTTATCCCGCCGACTTCCTGTATGAGAACCTGATCCTGGAGGCGAATGTCATCCATGCCGCCCATGTCGCCGGCGTCGAAAAGCTGCTGTTCCTCGGTTCGTCCTGCATCTATCCCAAATTCGCCGATCAGCCGATCCGCGAGGAGGCGCTGCTCACCGGAGCGCTGGAGCCGACCAACGCGCCCTATGCGATCGCGAAGATCGCGGGCATCAAGCTCTGCGAAGCCTATCGCCGGCAGTATGGCCGCGACTTCATTTCCGCCATGCCGACCAATCTCTACGGCCCCGGCGACAATTTCGACCTCGCAGCCAGCCACGTCACGCCGGCGCTGATCCGCAAGGCGCATGAGGCCAAGATCGCAGGCGCGCAGGAAATCACGATATGGGGCAGCGGCACTCCCCGCCGGGAATTACTGCATGTGGACGACTGCGCCGATGCCTGCGTCCATCTCATGAAGACCTATTCGGGCGACCTCCATGTCAATGTCGGCTACGGCGAGGACATCACCATTCTCGGGCTCGCAAGCCTCATCTGCCGGATCGTCGGCTTCGAGGGCGGCGTCGTCCAGGACACGTCGCGGCCGGACGGAACGCCGCGCAAGCTGATGGATATCGGCCGACTGCACGCGCTCGGTTGGACGCCGAAAATCCCGCTTGAAGAAGGCCTCGCCGATGCCTATCGCTGGTTCCTGGCCAAAGAGGCCTGCTTGCGCGGCAAGACGGGTGCCGCCTGATACATGGCCCGAAAGGATTTCCGATGAATGCTCCACTCGTCGAACTCTGCGTCGAAGGTATCGATGGCTTCCTTGCAGCGCAGCAGGCCGGTGCCGACAGGGTCGAGCTCTGCGCCAGCCTGATCGAAGGCGGCCTGACGCCAAGTCTTGCCACCATCCGCGCTGCCGTGAAGGCGGCGCGCATCCCCGTCCATGTCATCATTCGGCCGCGTGGCGGCGATTTCCTCTACTCCCAGGCAGAGTTCGAGACGATGCGCGAGGATATCCGCGCGCTTCGTTCGGAAGGTGCGTCGGGCGTGGTGATCGGCTGCCTGACGGCTGATGGCCGCATCGACGAGGAACGTACGAAGGCGCTGGTGGAGGCGGCCCGTCCGATGTCCGTTACCTGCCATCGCGCCTTCGACATGGCGCGAGACGCCGGGGAGGCCCTGGAGGCGCTCATCCGCTGCGGCGTCGACCGTGTCCTGACATCCGGCCAGCGCGATACGGCCGCAGAAGGGCTGGATATCCTGAAGATGGTGAACGATCAGGCGGCGGGCCGCATCGTCATCATGGGTTGCGGCGCACTCGACGCCGGCAACATCAAGGCGGTTCGCGACGCCGCCGGCCTCAGGGAACTGCACTTCGCAGCGCTGACGACGGTCCCGAGCACGATGACGTTCCGCAACCCCCATGTCGGTATGGGCGGCACCGAAAAAGATCGTGAATACCAGCTCACCTTGACGGATCCGGAGGCTGTGCGCGCTACCATAGCGGCAGCGAAATCCTGATCCGTCCGTCTCCTTGCAATCAGAGCGATTTATATTATCTCCAACTGAAACAAGGAGATCGGGACCATGCCGAAATTGAATGCCTTCCTGCCCCGGCTGCGCAGCTTGCTGGCGGCCGGTGCTCTCGTCCTGTCGCTGGGGCCGGCTCAGGCCGAAACGGTCGGAGAAGTGGGCGTGGACTGGCTCGGCAACGATATCATCATCGACGCCGTCAGCGATCCCAAGGTATCCGGCGTCACATGCCACGTGACCTATTTCGAGCGCGGCGTGATCGACCGCCTGAAGAACGGCAACTGGTTTGAGGATCCCTCCAACAACGCGATCGCCTGCCGCCAGACCGGCCCGGTGGGAATAGCCGACATCGACTTGTCGAAGGACGGGGAAGAGGTCTTCAAATCGGGCCTGTCCCTGATCTGGAAGAAGCTCGTGGTCACCCGCATCTACGACAGGAAGAACGACACGCTGATCTATCTCGCTCATTCGCGGGAACTGACGGACGGTTCGGCCAAAATGTCCATTTCCACGGTCCCGCTCTTCGGCGAGAACGTAACCTGGAAGAGCGGCAAGCCGGAATAGGTTTCGACCGCCCGCCTCAGCCGGTCAGCACATCCGCCGATGTGACGGTTTCGACGCCGGCCTCCCGCATGGCCGCCTTCGCTGTCGCGATCGTTTCGGACGCGATGCCGCGGCTCGCATCCTCGATGAAGCGCACCTTTACGCCTGGCATCATGGAGACGGCATCGATCGCCGATGCGCTCACGCAATAATCCGTCGCCAGCCCGCAGACGTCGAGAGCAGTGACGCCCCTGGACTTGAGGTAGTTCGCAAGACCCGTATCCGCCTGCCGGTCGTTGTCGCGGAAGGCGGAATAGCTGTCGACCATGCGATTCATGCCCTTGCGCTGCACATAGTCGACGCGGCTTACGTCGAGATCGGGATGGAAATCCGCGTCACGTGTGCCCGCAATGCAGTGATCCGGCCACATCATCTGCGGCTTTCCCCCGAGCTCGCCCATTTCGAACGGAGCTTTGCCGGGGTGATTGGACGCAAAGCTGCCATGATCGGCCGGATGCCAGTCCTGCGAGGCGACGACGAGGGAATATCGACCTTCGGCCGCAAGCCGGTTCGCGATTGCGATGACGTCGTCTCCGCCGGGAACCGCGAGATTCCCGCCCGGGCAAAATCCGTTCTGAAGGTCGACGAGAAGAAGGCACTTCATGAGCTGGTCCCGGAAAACGGATACAATCGCGAAAATTCGGGCTACCATATCGGCACGCCTGATCGCCTGCACTCTAAACGCCGGAAGTCCCGGCGGAAAGCCCGCCGGGTACCTGATCCCCTGCCCTCGTTTCTCTCAGGCGGCCTGCGCCAGTTCGTCCGCGATCACCGTATCGAGGTTCAGGAAGCAGACCATATTCTTTTCAAGCGCGACGATGCCACGGCAGAAGGCACGCTGCGCTTCCGGTATGATCTCCGGGGCCGGCTGCAGGTCTTCGCTCTTGATGGTCATCATATCGGAAACCTGCTCGACCAGCAGGCCGACGAGCTTGCCGGCAATGTCGGTGACGATGATCGCCGAGCGCTCGGAAGGCTCGGTCATCTTCATGCCGAGACGGCAGGCCATGTCGATGACAGGAATGACGGCACCGCGAAGATTGATGAGACCGAGCACATAAGGTGGCGTGTGCGGCATTGGCGTGACAGGCGCCCAACCGCGGATTTCGCGGATCGCCATGATGTCGATGCAGAACTCCTGGTCCCCAAGATGAAAGGAGACGATTTCGAGATAGGCACCGGCTTGCTTGATGGCGTTGGACATGGATCGAACTCTTCCGATTGGCGGCGACCGAAGGCGTGGGCCGGTTTCGCATCGTCGCTTCGCTGCCGAACGGGCAGCTCCGTTTGTTCTGGAAATACCATGGAGGCCGGCGTGCGGCCCGCGGCGTCATGCCCCGAGAGTGATACTCTCCATGCAGGCGGAATCGTCGCAAACAGAGATTAAACAAACGCTAAAGACGGACCCGCCAGTATCCCGTGATTTTACACTCGGGCGGTCCGACATCGTTTCTCCTTTCTGCTTTGGATGGCAACGAAGTGCAAACAGTTCCATCCAGGGCCATTTGGCGCTATCATGCACCGATGAACGAGACCCGTCCTTTGCCGCGCTTTCCGCTGATCGCCGGTGTTGTCGCAACCGGCATAGTCGCCGCCTTGGCCGCTGCGGCATTTTCGGGCTGGATCAGCCATGGGCCAGCCATCCTGCTGACGATGGCTGAAAGCGGCCTCTCCTGGTGCTTCTGAGCTCTATCCCGTTGTCCTACGCAGATCTTTGCGTAACGATGCGGTTGCGGCAATCGGCCCGTTTGCGAGCGCCGCCGCCAGAGGCTATGAAGCGCTGAATGTCGCCTCGATGAGGTGCCGATAGCTCACACCTTTGCGGAATCGTCCGATGAAAGCCGTTCGTATCGTCCTGTGGATCGCCGTAGCCTTCTTTGCAGCTTTGCTCGGCTGGCTCACGCTCATGCCGACCAATTCCGCACAACAGGCCGCAGATAGCCCTTACGGCGTACCGTTCCAGCTCGTCGGCCAGAATGGCCAGCCGATCACCGAAAAGGCGTTCACCGGCAAGCCCACGGCCGTGTTCTTCGGCTTCACCCACTGCCCCGAAGTCTGCCCCACGACGCTTTTCGAGCTCGACGGCTGGCTTCGGAAAGTCGACCCGGACGGCTCGAAACTGCAGGCCTATTTCGTCACCGTCGATCCGGAAAGGGATACGCCGGAACTGATGGCGCAATATGTCGGCAATGTTTCGGATCGCATCACCGGCATCTCCGGCCCTCCGGAGAAGGTCATGGACATGGCCAAGGGCTTCCGCGTCTATTTCCGGAAAGTGCCGCTGGATGAACAGAAGCCGGATGGCGACTACACCATGGATCATACCGCCTCGGTCTTCCTGCTCGACAAGGATGGAAGGTTCCGCGGCACCATCGCTTACGGCGAGGACCCCGGGACCGCCGAGAAGAAGCTGGAAAATCTCCTGAAAGGCTGAAGCGCCGACAGCCTGCAACGGTAAGGAATGCTTTGCCAGTCCCTCCAGACATGCTAGTCGGGCGGAAACCGACAGGGACTGCCATCGTGAGCGAACTCCGCCTCTTCGTTACCACCACAGAAAAGAACGCCGGGGCCATCCTGGCGTTGATGAGCGACGCCTTCGAAGAGGAAGGCTATGCGATCGCCACGATGGAGATCGACGAAAAGAAGGATGTGTGGGAAGCCTCGGTCTATCTGATGGCGGATGAGGCGGAGGATATGACGCGGCGGCTTTCCGAGTTGATCGCCCCGCGCTTTCCCGATCTCGGGATCGAGCGCGAGACCATTCCCGACGTCGACTGGATCGCCAAATCGCTCGAAGGGCTGCAGCCGGTTCGCGCCGGGCGTTTCGTGGTGCATGGTTCGCACGACCGGGGAAGAGCTCGCCCCGGCGAGATCGCCATAGAGATAGACGCCGGGCAGGCCTTCGGCACCGGTCACCACGGAACCACCGCCGGCTGCCTCGAAGTCATAGAACGGGTGATGCGCTCGCGAAAAATCGTGAAGGTGCTCGACCTCGGAACCGGCAGCGGCGTGCTTGCGATCGCGGCCCGCAAGCTCTCGCCCGTCCAGGTGCTTGCCACCGATATCGATCCCGTCGCGACGAAGGTTGCGCGCGAGAACGTGCGCAAGAACGGCATTGCGGCCGGCATCGCATTGGAAACCGCGCCGGGCTTTCATTCGACCGCTTTTTCGCGGCACGGCCCCTTCGACCTCGTCATCGCCAATATCCTGGCCCGTCCGCTGATGCGCATGGCACCCGAGCTTGTCGCCCATCTGAATCCGGGCGGCCAGATCGTCCTCTCGGGCATTCTTGCTTCCCAGCGCTGGAAGGTGCTTGCCGCCTATAATGCACAGAAGATGCGCCACGTCAGAACGATCTGGCGCGAAGGCTGGGTGACGATCCATCTCGACCGCCGCTGACAATTGTCCGGAAAAATTAAAGGCGGTGCCAGAGGCACCGCCTATGGGCCGGCGAACCGACCTGTCCGCGAGCTTGAGGAGGAGGAGAGCTCAAGCGGACCTATGTGTTCCGAACGCCCACCGGAGGAGGGAGGAGGAGTGACCGGACGGACGCCTGATCGGAACACCTAGCTATGTTTGCCTTTCGGCGGAAGTCTCAAGCGGGACGTGCCCATTGCCCTCGAACAACTCACTTGCGAGTCGAAGGAGCGTAACCAGCGTAACGGCTTACCTGCCGCTCCCGCACTTCCACAAAATGCCGCAGGGCGGCGCGGAAGATATAGGATGCCATTTTCATTTCCTTTCGTATCGAGTTCGCTTGCCGCTCGCTCGATGGCGCCCTTATAGCGGATTCGAATTGGAAGGACAGAGTTTTTCGGGAATGGGAGCCATGCAGAGAACGCATAAGTCCAATATGATACCTCTTCTCGGGAACATAGCGATGAACGCTCCCTCTTCTTCAACGTCGCTCCCGAGTGCATTTCGCGGACTGAGGAAGTCCGCTAGATTGACGCGACGATTCACTTGTCCCGCCGGATAGACGGAGGTCTGCGATGTTCCAGGATTTTGATGTTACCTCCACGCCGCAATTCGGACGCGAGCGCGTCGCCGCGCTGCGCACTGCGTTCGGGCCGCTTCAGATAGACGGCTTCCTCGTGCCGCGCGCGGACGAATTCCAGGGCGAATATGTCCCCGCCTCCGCCGAACGCCTGTCCTGGCTGACTGGCTTTACGGGTTCGGCGGGCGTCGCCCTCGTCACGCAGACGGAGGCGATCGTCTTCGTGGACGGGCGCTATGTCACCCAGCTTGCGGAGCAGGTCGATGGAACGGTGTTTCGCGGCGGCGATCTCGTCGGCGAGCCTCCGCATGCATGGCTTGCGAAGAATGCGCCCAAAGGCTTTCGGCTCGGGATCGATCCGTGGCTGCATACCGGCGCCGAGGTGCGCCGTCTTGAAAAAGCGCTTCAAGGCCTCGGCGGCGCGCTGGTATTCCTGCCGCACAACCCGCTGGACCGGTTATGGACGGGGCGGCCGGCCGAACCGCTCGGCCGCGTGAAGATCCAGCACATCGATCATTCCGGCATGCTCGCCAGGGACAAGCTGGCTGCGATGGCGGAGGAAACCGCCAAGGCCGATGCGGATGCGCTTGCGGTCACCGACCCCTCCTCCATCGCCTGGGCCTTCAACATCCGCGGCAACGACGTGCCGCACACGCCGCATCCCCTCGCCCGCGCCATCCTGCATTCCGACGGGAAGGCCGAGCTGTTCATCGACAAGCGCAAGACTGGCATAGAGGAGGAGGCCTATCTGACGCAGCTTGCCGATCTCCTGCCCCCGTCGGCCTTCGCCGAGCGGATCGAAGCGCTCGCTGCGGAAGGCAAGCGCATCCTGATCGATCCCGATCAGGCGCCCTTCGCCCTTTCGGCGCTCATCCGCTCCAGGGGCGGCGCGGTCGTCGAAGCCGCCGATCCGGCGCGCATTCCCCGCGCCCGCAAGAACCGGGCGGAATTGCAGGGCTCGGCCAAGGCGCATCTCCAGGATGGCGCCGCCATGGTCGAGTTCCTCGCCTGGCTCGACGGATCCGAACCGGGGACGCTCACGGAAATAGACGTCACCCGCAAGCTGGAAGACTGCCGCCGCGCCGTGGGCGAGCGGCTGCAGAACCCGCTCAAGGACATCTCTTTCGATACGATATCCGGCGCCGGCGCCCACGCCGCGATCATGCATTATCGCGTCACCACCGACACCGATGCGACGATCGAACCGGGAACGATGTTCCTGATCGATTCCGGCGGACAATATGTCAACGGAACGACGGACATCACCCGAACAGTCGCGATCGGAGCGGTCCCGGAGGAACAAAAGCGATTCTTCACGCTCGTCCTCAAGGGCATGATCGCAATCAGCACCGCACGCTTTCCGAAAGGCTCGCGCGGCTGCGACCTTGATCCGCTCGCCCGCATCGCCCTCTGGAAGGCCGGAGGCGATTTCGCTCACGGCACCGGCCACGGCGTCGGCTCCTACCTATCGGTTCACGAAGGCCCGCAGCGGATTTCCAGGCTCTCCACGCAGGAACTGCTGCCGGGCATGATCCTGTCGAACGAGCCGGGCTACTACCGGCCGGGCTCCTACGGCATCCGCATAGAGAACCTGGTTTACGTGCAGGAGCCGGCTGCGATCGAGGGCGGCGACCTCGAGATGCTCGGCTTCGAGACCTTGACCTTCTGCCCGATCGACCGGCGGCTCGTCCTGCCCGCATTGCTTACCGACGAGGAACTGAGCTGGCTGAACGACTATCACGCGCAAACGCGGGAAAAGCTCATGCCGCTCCTGTCGGAGGATGCGACGCGGACCTGGCTGGAGAAGGCGACGGCGGAAATCAGCCGATAAAATGGCGTATCGCCATGACGACGATCCAGCCGGCAGCGAGCATCGGAAGCGTCGACAGGCGCAGGCCGACGAGGAGCGCGACCAGCATCGCCAGGGACACGTCCAGCCCTCCGGTCAGAAAGGCCGGGGCGGCCAGTGTCGTAAGAACGGCGGCCGGTACGGCGTTCAGCGCCGCCTCCAGGCGCGGCGGGATGCGCTCCATCCGCGAGATGAGAGCATAGCCGCCGACCCGCGTCAGATACGTCGCGACCGCACCGAAAAAGATGATGACCAGCGTCTGGGCATGGAACACCTCCTCCATGGATCAGGCCTCCTTTTCCAGCCCGCCCGATACCGCGTCATCGGCCGCATCGCCATTCAGCGGCATCAGCGCGGCAACCGCGATGCCCGCGAGAGCGCCGAGGCTGACATGCCAGGGGGAACCCACGAACTTCATGGCGAGAACCGACCCTGCAGCGGAAGCAGCAACCACGGGCAGCCAGTTCGACCGGCTGCGAAAGCCGAGCACGAGCCCCATGAAGTAGATCGGCATCAGGACATCGATACCGATAGCTTGCGGATCGCCGATCAGATTGCCGAGATAGGCGCCGAGAATGGTGAGGAGTTGCCACGGCACGAAGATCGTGAGGCCGAGCACTATGTACCAGACGAACGAGACGCGGATTCCGGATTCGCCCCGCCGTTCCGTCTCCGCGAATTGCGGATCCGTCAGGACATGAAAGCCGACAAGCTTCTGGAGAAGCGAGAAATGCGCGATGTGCCGGGCGATCGCTGCCGAATAGAGGACATGGCGGAAATTGACGGCAAAGATAGACAGAACCACCAGCCACGCGGGGATATGATGGCTGAAAAGCTCGACGCCGACGAGCTGGCTGGCACCGGCGAAGAACGTGAGGCTCATCAGCGAGGCCTCGGCCATGCTGAGGCCGTTGTCCACGGCGACCGCTCCGAACAGCACGCCGAACGGCGAGGCCGACAATATGATGGGAACGGCGCGCCTGAAGGCGTCTCGGATTTCGTCCGACGTCTCGGAGGTCATGTTGTGCTCGTCTGCTGCAGACCATAAGGCATAGAGGGCGCTTGCCTCTGCGACAAACCAATATGCCTGATAGGTGGATCAGCGGTATTGAACGTTTGTGCTCCTGCGACGAACCCCGCTGATCTCCGGGCGGTTCTTACACCGGCTTCTTCACCTGGAAAGTATGTTCCGGCCCCGGAAAAGTTCTTGCCTTGACCTCTTGCGCATAGGTTGCGAACGCTTCCGATATCACCGGCGCGAGATTGGCGAAATGCTTCACGAAGCGCGGCTTGAAATCGGTGAATATCCCAAGGACGTCGTCGACCACAAGAACCTGCCCGTCGCAAGCCGGCGAAGCGCCGATGCCGATGGTGGGCGCACGCAGGCCGCTGCTGATCTCGCGGGCGACGGGCTCGACCGTTCCCTCGATGACGATCGCGAAAGCGCCGGCATCGTCGATCGCCTTGGCATCCCGACGGATTTTCTCGGCTTCCTTGTCGTTGCGTCCGAGCGAGCGGTAGCCGCCGGTCGTGTTGATGAGCTGCGGCATCAGGCCGACATGGCCGAGCACCGGAATCCCTCTTTGCGTCAGAAAATGGACGGTTTCGGCCATTTCGGCGCCACCCTCGAGCTTGACCGCGCTGCATCCGGTCTCTTTGAGGACGCGGGCAGCGCTCCGGAACGCCAGTTCCTTCGATTCCTGATAGGAGCCGAAAGGAAGATCCACGACCACACAGGCACGGCTCGAGCCGCGCATGACCGCCTGTCCATGCGCTATCATCATGTCCATAGTGACCCCGACAGTGGATTCCAGGCCATAGAGCACCATGCCGAGCGAATCGCCGACGAGCATGAAATCCACATGCGGATCGAGAAGTTTGGCGATCGGCGTCGTATAAGCCGTAAGGCTGACGATCGGTCTTTCGCCCTTGAGTGCCGTGATATCCGCCGGCGACTGACGCCGTTTGGCTGTGTGTACGCTCATATCACGCTACCTTTGCTATCTTGATGTCATTCCTGCCGATGATCCGGTTGTCGAGCAGCTTCGTTTTGCCGAACCGGACGAAAAGCAGCAAGAGAACCGGCTTCCCCCCGATCTCGGAAATGGGTCCGAGGCTTTCCGGATCGCGGAGCGCCACGACTTCGGGATTTGCCAGAGGCTCGCTTTCGATGAAGCGTCTGACCGCCGCTTCGACCTGCTGAGGGTCGGCCTCGCCTGCCGCGATCAACCGTTCCGCCTCCTCGAGAGCGCGCGGGACGATCTGCGCGGCCTCTCTCTCCTCGCTGGAAAGATAGACGTTGCGCGAGGAGCAGGCGAGTCCGTCCTCCTCGCGCACGGTCGGCACGCCGACGACATCGATCGGCTGGGCGAGATCCTCCGCCATGCGCCGGATGATCGTGAGCTGCTGGAAATCCTTCTCGCCGAAATAGGCGCGATCAGGCTGGACGATATTGAAGAGCTTGGTGACGACGGTCGCGACACCCGCAAAATGTCCGGGTCGCACGGCTCCTTCGAGCTCGGAACCGAGCGAGGGCACGTCGACCACCGTCTCCATCGGGCGCGGATACATGTCGGCGACGCCGGGTGCGAAAAGAAAGTCCACACCGCCCTCCTCCAGCATTTTCTGGTCGCGCGGCAGGTCGCGCGGATATCGCGCCAGATCCTCGTTCGCGCCGAACTGCAGGGGATTGACGAAGATGGATGCCACGACGATGTCGTTTTCCGTTCGTGCCCGGCGCACCAGCTCCATATGGCCGACATGGAGATAGCCCATGGTCGGCACCAGCCCGATCGTGCACCCATCCATGCGATGAGGGGCAAGGGCCGCACGCAGTTCCGCGATGGTTGAAATGGTGCGCATCAGGCGATCCTCCTTCTTGGCCGTCTTCTCCCGCAGACGGCACCCGCCTTCGAGGCTTCTTCGACCTCTGACCGGGGGCGGTGTTTTCTATCTTGTGCAGTGCAAAAATACAATGCGGAAATCATATCTAAGCCTTCCATGCCGCGCCTCATCGCATCCGCTCTGTACATTCGCCCGCCGGCGCAGTAGGAACGCGGCAAGAAATGGCCCGCACCGTGCTGGCCGCAGCGACCCGCGCTTGCCCGTCTGCGGGCGCACGTGATCCGAATTCCGAAAGACAGAACATGACAATCTTCGAAGGCCTCGCACCGGCGATGGCAAAGGCGTTGGAAAAACGCGGCTATAGCACCCTGACGCCGGTGCAGGAAGCCGTTATCGCCCCCGAACTCGGCAATGCCGATGCGCTGGTCTCCGCACAGACCGGCTCCGGCAAGACGGTCGCCTTCGGGCTCGCGCTGGCGCCCACCCTGCTTGCCGGAAGGGAACGCTTTGCTGGCGCCGCGGCGCCGCTTGCTCTCATCATCGCTCCGACGCGCGAATTGGCCATGCAGGTCAAACGAGAGCTGGAATGGCTCTATGAGATGACGGGGGCGGCGATTGCCTCCTGTGTCGGCGGCATGGACATGAGAACCGAGCGGCGTGCGCTCGAACGCGGCGCGCACATCGTCGTCGGCACGCCGGGACGCCTCCGCGACCATCTCACCCGCGGCGGGCTCGATCTTTCCGCGCTGCAAGCCGTCGTGCTCGACGAGGCGGACGAGATGCTCGACCTCGGCTTCCGCGAGGACCTGGAATTCATTCTCGACGCCGCGCCGGAAGACCGCCGCACGTTGATGTTCTCGGCAACCGTATCGCGCGAAATCGCGGCGCTGGCGAAGAGCTATCAGCGCGATGCCGTACGCGTCCAGACCGCCGCCGAACGCAGCCAGCACGGTGACATCGATTATCGTGCGCTCGTCGCCACGCCCGCCGACCGCGAGAACGCCATCATCAACGTGCTGCGCTTCTACGAGGCGGCGAACGCCATCGTCTTCTGCTCGACGCGTGCGGCCGTCAATCATCTGACGGCCCGCTTCAACAATCGTGGCTTCTCGGTCGTGGCGCTTTCCGGCGAGCTCAGCCAGAACGAGCGGACGCATGCGCTGCAGGCGATGCGCGACGGCCGCGCAAGGGTCTGCATCGCAACCGACGTCGCCGCACGCGGCATCGACCTTCCCGGCCTCGAACTCGTCGTGCACGCGGACCTCCCCACCAATCCGGACACGTTGCTTCACCGCAGCGGCCGCACGGGGCGGGCGGGCCGCAAGGGCGTCAGCGCCATAATCGTACCCGTCAACGCCCGCCGCCGCGCCGAACGCCTCCTCCAGAACGCGAATATCAAGGCGACATGGGCGACGCCGCCCTCGGCGGAGGAGATCCTGCGTCGCGACGACGAAAGGCTGCTTGCCGATCCCGTCCTCACCGATCCGGTTGCCGAAGAGGAGGAAGCCTTCGTCGCCCGATTGCTCGATACGCATGATGCACGGCAAATCGCCGCCGCCTTCGCCCGCCTCTACCGTCAAGGTCGATCCGCACCCGAAGATCTCATGGAAGTCGCCCTGAATGCCGAACGCAGGCCGCGCGACCGCGACGATGGGCGCGACAGGGAACCCTCCGCCCCGAGACGCCCCCGCGAGGAGTTCGGACCGAGCCGCTGGTTCTCTCTGTCGGTCGGCCGCAAGGAACGCGCAGAGCCGCGCTGGCTGATCCCGATGCTCTGCCGCGCTGGCGGGATCACCAAGAACGAGATCGGCGCGATCAAGATGCAGGCGGACGAGACTTTCGTGGAATTGTCCGCCGACAGCGCCGATGCCTTCCTGGCGGCGATCGGCCCGAAGCGCATGCTGGAAAAAGGCATCCGCCTCGCTGCGCTCGACGGCATGCCCGACCTGTCCGGCAATGGAGAGCGAAAGCCCGCATTTGCCAAGCGCCCGCATGGCGACCGCAAGCGTGAAGATGCTTTCGACGGCGACGGCGGCAAATCCAAGCGCAAGTTCGAGAGGAAACCGGAGAGAACCGGATCCGACCTCGCATCGGAAAAGCCGGGCAAGAAGCCGTGGGCGAAGGGCCCCGCCCCTGAAACCGCGTCCGGCGTCAAGCCCGAATGGGAAAGGAAGCCCGGCAAGCCCAAGTTCCACAAGGAACGGTTTACAGGCGATAAAAATGCAAAAGAACCCGCTCCCGCCGCAGGAAAGCGGAAGAAGGGCAAGAAAGCCAACGGTTGAACATGCGCCTGAAAACGGCAGCCGACTGCCGTTTTCAGCCAGCCGGGACGCTGCGGTGCTAAGCCGCCTTGACGATCTCCGTCAGCTCGATCTCGAACGTGACGTCGCGGCCGGCGAGCGGATGGTTCGCATCGATGGTGACCTCGCTCGGATTGACCTCGATAACGCTGACCGTCATCGGCGCACCGGTCCTTGATTTTGCCTGGAGCTGCATTCCGGGTTGGACATCCAGGTTGGCGGGGATGTTGGCCCGGTCCACCTTCTGTACCTTGCCTGGATCATGAGGGCCGAATGCCTGATCGGGGGCAAGCGTGACCGTCTGCGCTTCGCCGACATTCATGCCTTCGACGCTGGCTTCCAAACCGGGCAGGATCTGCCCTGCCCCGATCTCGAATTCCAGTGGCTCGCGATTCTTCGAGCTGTCGAATGGCGTACCGTCCGTCAGCATGCCGGTGTAGTGGATGCGAACGATGTCGCCGGTCTTGGCTTCTGTCATGGAGATGACCCTTTCAGTTGGAGTAGGCTTCAGCCGACACACGCTTTGCATGACGACCAACTGGGGTTTTCGCCGCGCAAGGAGCGCGGGCAGTGCAAGACGCACCGGCGCAGGATGCATCGGAAATGCCGCCAAATCATGGAACGCGCTTTCGAGCGCGAAATTGAAGCCGATCTCCTTCGGCGCCCGCCGTCAGGAACCAAATTTTTCCCGCCGCATTATCCCGCCAGCGAGGGGAACCAGATGGATCGGCAGGAATCGCAAGGAAGCGGCGAAGCACAAGACGAATTCAACCGCTTCGTGACAGGGCTGGCGCGCGGCGTTGCAGGCGCGCTGCTTTTCGCGCTTCCTATGCTGATGACTATGGAGATGTGGTATCTCGGCTTCTACATCGCCCGCGAGCGCCTGCTCCTGCTCATGCTCCTCAACATTCCCCTGTTGGTCCTGCTTTCCCACCGGATAGGCTTCGAAGAGACATTCACCTGGCGCGAGGCGGTGCGCGATGCGACCATCGCCTATGCGATCGGCATCCTGACGAGCGCGGTGGTCCTCTATGTGTTCGGGCTTCTGCGCGCGGACATGCCGATAAGCGAACTCGCCGGCAAGGTCGCTCTGCAGTCGGTCCCCGCAAGCATCGGCGCCATGCTCGGGCGCAGTCAACTCGGCAGCCATGACGATGATGAACCGGACCGCGAGCGGGAAACGAGCTATGCGGGAGAACTGCTCATGATGGCGGCCGGCGCGCTTTTCCTCTCGCTCAATGTGGCGCCGACGGAGGAGATGCTCGTGCTCGCCTACAAGATGACGCCCTGGCACGCTCTTGCCATCGTCTTCCTGTCGGTGGCCCTCATGCACGGCTTCGTCTATGCCGTCTCCTTCACCGGCAGCCACGAGCTCTCGCCGGAAACCCCGTGGTGGCACGCCTTCGTGCGTTTCACCCTACCCGGCTACGTGGTTGCGCTGGCGATCAGCTTCTACACGCTCTGGACTTTCGGGCGGCTCGACGACACCTCGGTCACGGAAATCCTCCTGTCCGTGATCGTGCTGAGCTTTCCCGGCGCGATCGGCGCAGCCGCCGCACGGCTGATCCTCTAATCCCTCATCCAGGTGCGCCATGACGACGACCAGAAACAGGATACATACCGAACGGCACGATCCGCATTGGATCGAGTGGCTGACCGGCATCCTGTCGGCCGCAGTGGTGGTCAGCCTCATCGGCTGGATCGGTTACGAGGCCGTGATACGGGACGGCAAGCCGCCGGAGCTGTCGGTGACCATGCTGGGGGCGGAGAGGACCACGAGCGGCTTCCGTGTGGACTTCGAGATATCGAACAGCGCCCCGACCACGGCGGCCGGCGTAAACGTGACGGGCGCCCTCGTCCAGAACGGCGAGGTCGTGGAGGAAAGCACAGTGACGCTGGATTACGTTCCGGCCGAATCGCAGGCGGCCGGCGCGGTCATCTTTTCCATCGACCCGGCCGGCAAGCAGATACGTCTCCAGGCAAAAGGCTACGGCGACCCGTGAATTCGCGGCGAACTGCCGTTTCGCAGCATCCACGAGCGAGCCAGTACCCTAATGCATGTCGCACAAAAGTGTGCAGCGGGTTTACGACAACGACATGCATCAAAACAAAGACTTAAAGCGCAGGAAGCGAATCTGAAAGATCGCGGTGCGCTTTAGGGCTGAACCGGAATCCTGCGGCGGCCTTTATTCTTTGATCCGTTCGAACCAGGCGTCTTCGTCGATGACTTCGACCCCGAACTCACGCGCCTTGTCGAGCTTGGAACCGGCGCCCGGCCCGGCAACGACGAGATCGGTCTTCTTCGAGACCGATCCTGCGACCTTGGCGCCGAGCCGTTCGGCCATGGCTTTCGCCTCGTCGCGGGTCATCTTTTCCAGCGAGCCCGTAAAGACCACCGTCTTTCCCGCCACCGGGCTTGCGCTATCGACCGGTGCCTCCGCCGCTTCCGGCGTTACCTGTTCGAGCAGGCGCGATATCACGTCGAGATTGCGCGGCTCCTTGTAGAACTCCACGATTGCGCGCGCGACGACCTCCCCGATGCCGTCGATCGTGTTGAGCTCGCTCCAGGCGTCGCCGTGCAGGGGAGCCGCCGCCTTCATTCCCTCCTCGAAAACCGCGTAGGTGCCATAGGCGCGCGCGAGCAGCTTCGCTGTCGTTTCGCCGACATGGCGGATGCCGAGCGCATAGATGAAGCGGTTGAGCGCAATGGAACGGCGCGCGTCGATGGCATCATAGAGCTTGCGCACGCTCACCTTGCCGAATCCCTCGATATTTTCGAGCTTCGTCAGCGAATCCGCCTGCCGCCGTTCCAGGGTGAAGATATCGGGCGCCGTACGGATCACGAGGGACGGATCCTGTGCCTCGAAGAAGAAATCGATCTGCTTCGAGCCAAGTCCTTCTATGTCGAAAGCGTTGCGCGACACGAAATGCTTCAGATGCTCCACCGCCTGCGCACGACAGACGAAGCCGCCGGTGCAGCGCGTCACCGAATCGAGCTTGCCGGTCTTTTCGTTCTTCTCGCGCACGGCATGGCTGCCGCAAACCGGGCAGGTCTTCAGAAAGACATAAGGAACGGCATCGCGCGGCCGCTTTTCCATCACGACATCGAGGATCTGCGGGATGACGTCGCCGGCACGCTGGACGACGACCGTGTCGCCGACGCGGATATCGTGCCCTTCCTCACGGATACGCTCGCCGCTGTTGCCTATTCCTTCGATGTAGTCGGCGTTGTGCAGCGTCGCATTGGTCACGACGACGCCGCCGACGGTAACCGGCTCGAGACGGGCGACGGGCGTCAGCGCACCCGTCCGGCCGACCTGGATATCGATCGCGGTCAGTGTCGTGAAAGCCTGCTCGGCCGGAAACTTGTGGGCCGTTGCCCATCTCGGCGAGCGGGAGCGGAAGCCGAGACGCGCCTGGAGATCCAGCCTGTCCACCTTGTAGACGACACCGTCTATGTCATAATCGAGATCGGGGCGCGCCAGGCCGATTTCGCGATAATGCCCGATGATATCGTCGACGCGGTCAAGCCGCTTCGTCAGCGGATTGACCGGAAATCCCCAGGATTTCAGCACCTCGATCATGCCGAACTGGGTATCGGCCGGCATTTCCGACATCTCGCCCCAGGCATAGGCGAAAAAGCGCAGCTTGCGGTTTGCAGTCACGCTCGCGTCGAGCTGACGGAGCGAGCCTGCTGCCGTATTGCGCGGATTGACATAGGTCTGCCTTCCTTCCGCGGCCATCTTTTCGTTGAGAGCGAGGAAGTCGCTCTTGGCCATGTAGACTTCACCCCTCACCTCGACGACTGCCGGCGCGCCGGGCGGGAGGCGGTTCGGAATTTCTCCGATCGTCAGGACATTGGCCGTGACGTTCTCGCCCGTCGTGCCGTCGCCGCGCGTCGCGGCCGTGACGAGCCGGCCGTTCTCGTAGCGGATCGACATCGAAAGCCCGTCGATCTTCGGCTCTGCCGTAAACGCGATCGAATCGTCGGGCAGTTGCCCCAGGAAGCGGTAAACGGAGCTGACGAAATCGCGCACGTCTTCATCCGAAAACGTATTGTCGAGCGACAGCATCGGCCGGGCATGCGTTATCGGCGCAAAGGTGGGAAGCGGCGCGGAGCCCACCCTTTTCGAAGGACTGTCGTCGCGGACGAGATGCGCAAACCGCGTTTCGATCGCCTCGTTCCGGCGCTTCAACGCATCGTAATCCGCATCGGAGATCTCCGGCTGATCCTTGCCATGATAGAGCTCGTCATGACGGGCGATCTCGGCGGCCAGAAAGGCGAGCTCGGCTGCAGCTTCTTCTTCTGTCAGGGTCTCGACGGGGGTCTTGTCGCTCATGTCACACTCCGGATTCGGATGTGTTTTAGAGGAAACCGCATGAAAGGAAAGATGCCTGCGGCCCTGCGGCGTTCTCCGCGCCGCACGTCACGGCAGGCCTCAAACGCCGCCCGCCAGCAATCGCGCCGCCGCTGCCCGCGCCTCTTCGGTGACGGATGCCCCCGCGAGCATTCGCGCGATCTCTTCGGTCCGTGCGCCGTGATCCATGCGGGCAACGCGGGTCGCGACCGTTTCGCTGCCCTCGACCGGCGCCTTGGAAATGAGGAGATGCGTCGCCGCGCGCGCCGCGACCTGGGGCGCATGCGTGACGGAAAGCACCTGGACCGTGGAAGAAAGCCGCTTCAGCCGTTGGCCGATTGCATCCGCCACGGCTCCGCCGACGCCGGTATCGATCTCGTCGAAGACGAGCGTCGGTGCGGAACCGCGATCGGCGAGCGCAACCTTGAGCGCCAGCAGGAAACGCGAAAGCTCGCCGCCCGAGGCCACCTTCATGATCGGACCGGGGCGCGTCCCCGGATTGGTCTGGACGTGGAACTCGACGGTATCGATGCCTTCTTCGCCGCCGCTTTCCGGATCCGTGACGATCTCGACCATGAAGCGGGCGCGTTCCAGCTTCAGCGCCGGAAGTTCCGCCATGACGGCAGCCGCAAGCGCATCGGCCGCATGGTGCCGCCGTTCGGACAGCGCGCGGGCGGCAATATCGTAGGCCGAGTGCACTTCCTTCAGCCGGGCCTCGAGTTGCACAAGCCGCTCCTCGCCGGCATCGAGATCCGCAAGGTCGGCGATCATCTGCGCGGCGAGTGCCGGGAGGCCCGTTACCGGCACCGAATATTTGCGCGATGCCGCCCGCAGAGCGAACAGCCGCTCCTCCGTCAATTCCAGTTCCTTCGGGTCGTATTCGGTCTTGCGCAGTGCGGCCTCGACCGCCATCTGCGCATCGGAGAGATGGTTGAGGGCTTGGTCGAGCAATTCCACCGTTTCCTCCAGCAGTCCCGGAGCCTCGTGGCTTTTGCGCTCCAGCCGGCGCACCATCGAAGCGATCAACGGCACCGGAGACGCATTTCCGTTGAGGAAATCGCTGGTCTCGCTGATATCGACGGCGATCCGCTCGGCCTTCATCATCCGCGAACGCTTCTCGGCAAGCTCCTCCTCTTCGCCGTCCTGCGGCGAGAGGACTTCGAGCTCCTCCACGGAAGCACGCAGATAATCGGCCTCGCGCGCGGCAGCCTCGACCTTCTCACGGTGCTTGCGCAGCGTACGCTCGGCTTCTTTCCAATGGCGGTAGAGCTCCGCCACCTCGCTCGCTGCTTCGGTAAGCCCTCCGAAGGCATCCAGCAGCAGCCGGTGGGCATCGGTATCGACAAGGGCGCGGTCGTCATGCTGCCCATGGATTTCGACGAGAAGCTGGCCCACCTGCCGGAGAAGCTGCACGGATACCGGCTGATCGTTGACGAAGGCCTTGGTGCGGCCATCGGCCGATTGCTGGCGGCGGAAAATCAGGTCCCCGTCGTCGTCTATGCCGTTTTCCTTGAGGAGCATTCGGGCCTGGTGCCCCGGCGGCACGTCGAAGACCGCCGTCACCTGACCGCGTTCGCTGCCATGGCGCACCAGAGATCCGTCCCCCCTGCCGCCGAGCGCCAGCGAAAGACTATCGAGGAGAATGGATTTTCCGGCGCCGGTTTCGCCCGTCAACACGGACAGGCCCGGCTCGAAAGCGAGGTCGAGCCGTTCGATCAGGACGATATCGCGGATCGAAAGCTGCGCCAGCATCCGTTGTCATATCTCGTTAGGCGCCGATGAGATTCTTGCCGGCGCGAGAAATCCAGGAGCCTGCGTTTTCGCGCGGTTCCAGCCCCTGGGTCTGCAGGAGCTTGAACGAATCGGCATACCACTGGCTGTCCGGGTAGTTATGGCCGAGCACGGCAGCCGCCGTCTGCGCCTCGCTGACGAGTCCCATCGCATAATAGGCCTCAACGAGGCGTGCGAGCGCTTCCTCGACCTGGTTCGTCGTCGGATAGGTCTCGACAACGGTACGGAAACGGCTGACCGCCGCCAGGAATTCCTTGCGCTCCAGATAGTAGCGGCCGATCTGCATTTCCTTGCCGGCAAGCTGATCCTTGGCGAAACGAATCTTGGACTGCGCATCCTCGACATATTCTGAATCGGGGTATTTATCGATCACCGCCTGCATCGCCTCGACCGTTCGGGCGGATGCGCGCTGATCCTGCGTCACGCTCGGGATCTGCTTCGCGTAAGCAAGTCCGACGATGTACTGGGCGTATGCAGCATCTTCGGATTGCGGATAGAGGCTGAGATAGCGGTTGCCGGCCGCGATCGCCTCGTCGTTACGCCCCTGCCGGTAATTGACGAAAGCGTTCATAACCAGCGCCTTGCGCGCATATTCGGAGAACGGATGCTGGCGGTCGATGGCCTCGAACTTGCGGCCCGCCTCCGTCACCTTGCCGGCGTTGAGATTCGCCAGGCCTTGATTGTAGAGAACATCCGGCGGGTCCGTTTCCGCTGTGAGCTTCGTGATGTCGATGTCCGGATCGCTTTGGCAAGCCGTGACCACCGCAGCCGACGCCGTGGCCATGAGCGTGACGCAGACGATGCGCGCCGCCTTCTTAACACCAACAGACCCTGCAAATTTCATCTGACAATCCCAAATCAGCGCCGTGCCCTTTAAAGAGGCGAAGCTTACGAACCGCGTTTCTATCCCCAAATCCGCGGAGACCGCAACGCCATGCAAGCCCATTAACGCATTTTTATGGCAACGGACATGTGAAAACGGCGGCCACAGGGGCCGCCGTTTCGGGACATCGCGTTATTCAAGCCGACCAGGGTGCAAATTCCGGTGCATTGACCGCAATCAGTTCACGCTGGTTCGCGCGGGTGCGCGGCGAGGAGGTCTCGACCACCTCATAGGCGCTGCGGTCGCTCAGGAGCGCCTTCAGCGCATAGGCGTTCATCTTGTGGCCGCCGCGATAGGAGCGGTAGCAGCCTATGAACTGCGCGCCGGCAAGCGCCAGATCGCCCACGGCATCCAGCGTCTTGTGGCGGACGAACTCGTCCTTGTAGCGCAGGCCCTCGATATTGATTACCGTATTGTCGTCGGAGATGACGACGGAATTCTCCAAAGACGAGCCGAGCGCATGACCGGAAGCCCAAAGCCTCTCGACGTCGCGCATGAAGCCGAAGGTGCGCGCGCGGGCGAGTTCGGAACGGAACGTCGCGGGCGTCAGGTCGCCCTTCCAGGATTGGCGGCCGATCAGCGGGCAGTCAAAATCGATCTCGACCTCGAAGCGCGTGCCGTCATAGGGAGAAAACTCGGCCCAGGAAGCACCCGATTCGACGCGAATCGGCTTGACGATGCGGATGTAGCGACGCTTCTCAGAGAGCGGCTTCAGCCCGACTTGGTCGATCGCATCGATGAACACGGCCGAGCTGCCATCCATGATCGGCATTTCCGCACCGTTGACCTCGATCAGCACATTGTCGAGCGCCAGCGCATAGAGCGCGGCCATGACGTGCTCCACTGTGGCGATGGAATTTGCAGGCGAAAAACCGAGAACGGTGCAAAGATCGGTACTGCCGACCTGCGAGGAAACGGCGCGGTATTCGCTGACCGTACCGTCGTCATACACCCGCTGGAACACGACGCCGCTGTCCGCCTCCGCCGGATGAAACGTAATGGAAACGGCTGCTCCGGAGTGAACGCCCGTTCCGGTAACGGTGACCGGATTGGAGATCGTCGTCTGATAGCCCAGCAGTCCGATAGTCATAATTCAATTCGCCTCGTTATTGCCCGGCACTAGAGACCGGTCGTCTTTCTTCCGGGCACACGCCTCTTCAGGCGTCCCGAACGATTACCGCCGTCACCGGAAGAATCTTCGTCTCGCACACCCGTCGCCGCCAGGGTGTCCGAATCTGACCAATCCCCTATGCCCACGGCGAATGTAGTAGGCACCTCAAGATTATACAAATCACTGTTTCTTTCCGTTTGTAACGCTTCACTCCACCGGTCAAGCCATTGAAAAACCAGAATAAACAAAAACGCCCGGATCAGGATCCGGGCGTTTTGTTAAATCGGTTCAGACGTCAGTTCGACTGCCGGCGCAGGAAAGCCGGAATCTCCAACTGGTCTTCCTCGCTGAGCGCACGCGGCTGCGGAGCGGCACGGCCGTGGTCGTCGAGTTGCCCGCGGCGCGGCGCATAGAGGCTTGCCTCCGGCGAAAGCTGGCGGCGCTGCTGCGACGCGGCGGTCGGAGCCGAAGCCGTCATGTCGGATGCAGCCGGATGATCGTCATCGTCGCGGCGGCCGAGAGACGAGGTGATCCGCTTCAAAAGCCCCATGGGACCGCGTTCCTCCTGGTGGGAAGCCTGCGGGTGCTGGGCGGCGCGATGATCCATCTCGGCCTTCACGACGGGCGGGAAGTCCTCGATCTTCGGCATCCGCACCGCCTGCGGCTCCTGGCGGATGACCGGAGCGGCAGGCTCGACGCGGTGGGCAGCCGGTGCATGCTGGGCCGGCTGCGTCTGCTGCTGAACCGGACGAGCGACCGGCGGAGCCTCGGCGACGGCGGCGCCGGCGAAGAGACGGCTCTGCGGACGGAAATCATCCTCCATCTGATTGACGGGTGCTGCGGCAACCGGACGGGAAACCGGGATCTGCAGCTCCCGCTCGAGGCTTTCCTCGGCGACACGGATCGTTTCAGCTACCGGGTCGACGGGAGCGCGTACCGGCTGCTGGGCGACCGGCTGAGGTGCCGGAGCGGCGGCCTGGATCTGCGGCTGCTGCGCAACCGCGGCGGGACGAGCTACGGGTTTGCTGACGCTACGAAAGTCGGCATTCTTGCCAGCGACCTCCGCGGCTGTGCGGTCGATGCCGGTGGCGACGACGGAGACACGGATGAGACCTTCCAGATCCTCGTCGAAGGTGGCGCCGAGAATGATGTTGGCGTCCGGATCGACTTCCTCGCGGATGCGGGTCGCTGCCTCGTCCACTTCGAAGAGGGTGAGGTCACGTCCGCCGGTGATCGAGATCAGCAGGCCCTGGGCGCCCTTCATGGAGGTCTCGTCGAGGAGCGGGTTGGCGATCGCCGCTTCTGCCGCCGCCATCGCGCGGCCCTCGCCGGAAGCCTCGCCGGTTCCCATCATCGCGCGGCCCATCTCGCGCATCACCGAACGGACGTCGGCGAAGTCGAGGTTGATCAGGCCTTCCTTGACCATCAGGTCGGTAATGCAGGCAACGCCGGAATAGAGGACCTGGTCGGCCATCGCGAAAGCGTCGGCGAACGTGGTCTTGTCATTGGCGATGCGGAAGAGGTTCTGGTTCGGAATGACGATCAGGGTGTCGACGGACTTCTGCAGTTCGTTGATACCCTCTTCGGCAAGCCGCATGCGGCGGCCGCCCTCGAAGTGGAACGGCTTGGTCACGACGCCGACGGTCAGTATACCCTTGTTGCGGGCCGCCTGTGCCACGATCGGGGCTGCACCTGTGCCGGTGCCACCGCCCATGCCGGCGGTGACGAAGCACATATGCGTGCCGTTCAGGTGATCGATGATCTCATCGATGCATTCTTCAGCGGCGGCGCGGCCGACTTCCGGCTGCGAGCCGGCACCGAGACCTTCGGTGACCTGGATACCCATCTGGATGATCCGCTCGGCCTTGGTCATGCTCAGCGCCTGGGCATCCGTATTGGCGACGACGAAATCGACGCCCTGCAGCCCCGCGGTGATCATGTTGTTGACGGCGTTTCCGCCACCGCCGCCGACGCCGAAAACGGTGATGCGGGGTTTCAGCTCGGTGATGTCCGGCTTCTGCAGTTTGATAGTCATGGTACCGTTCCTTTCGTTTCCGGCCTGCATCGCCACGCCGCCGGTCAATCTTCAATTCCCTCGTCGGTTCTTCCCGGCGCTTCACAGCGGCAGGAAACCCGTCAAAAACTCTCCTTCAGCCACTGTCCCATGCGGGCTATGCGGCCATTCCCACCGGCAAGCGACGAGAGCACTCCGCCCTGCGACGCATGCGTTTCCATATCCGCGACCTGCGGATAGATCATCAGCCCGACAGCCGTCGAAAAAGCCGGCCCCTTCGCCGCTGCAGGCAATCCCGATACGCCGAGCGGCCGTCCGATGCGGACATTGCGGGCCAGGATGCGGCGCGCCGATTCCGGCAGGCCCGTCAACTGGCTTGCACCACCCGTCAGCACGATCCGCTTCCCGACGATCGGGGAGAAACCGGAGCGCTGGATGCGGTCGCGGATGAGCTCCAGCGTCTCCTCGATGCGCGCCCGCACGATGCGCGAGAGCAGTGCGCGCGGCACATGGGTCGGCTGGTCCCGGTCGTCCTCGCCGATCGGCGGAATGGAGACGATGTCGCGCTCGTCGGCGCTGTTCGGGAGTGCCGAGCCGTGCACGACCTTCAGGCGCTCAGCATCTTCGATGCGGGTGGAAAGGCCCCGGGCGAGGTCCGTCGTCACGTGGTGGCCGCCGAGCGCCACCGCATCCGCATGGACGAGCTTGCCTTCCGCAAAGACGGAGATCGTCGTCGTGCCGCCGCCCATGTCTATGCAGGCGCAGCCGAGTTCCATCTCGTCGTCCACCAATGCCGAAAGGCCGCTGGCGTAAGGCGTCGCAACGATCCCCTCGACGGAGAGATGGGCACGGTTGACGCAGAGCTCGAGGTTCTTCAGAGCCGTTCTTTCGGCGGTCAGCAGATGCATGTCGACGCCAAGCACGTCGCCGAACATCGACAGCGGATCGCGGATGCCGCGCTCGCCATCGAGCGAGAAGCCGGTCGGCAGCGAGTGCAGGATCGCGCGATCCTGGCGCAGCGACTGCTGGCCGGCTGCGGTGAGAACCTTGCGAAGATCGTTGGCGTCGACTTCCTGTCCGCCCAGATCGATCGTCGCGGTATAGATGTCGCTCTGCAGCCGGCCCGCCGAAACGTTGACGATCAGGCTGTCGATGGTGAGCCCCGCCATGCGCTCGGCCGCGTCGACCGCAAGGCGGACGACGCTTTCGGTGGCATCGAGATCGGCGATCACGCCGTTCTTCACGCCACGCGACTTCTGATGACCGATGCCGATGATCTCGATGTTGTGCGTACGTCCGGGAAGAATCTCGCTTTCGGCCCGCGGCGTCAGCTTCCCGATCATGCAGACGACCTTGGTGGAGCCGATGTCGAGGACCGAAACGATGTGCGACCGCTTCGATGAGAGCGGCTTCAGGCGAGGCAGACCGAAATGGGAGGAACCGAATATGCTCATGTGCGCGCTGCCGCCTTCTTCAATTCCTTCGCCCGTTTCTCGACCGCTTCCTTCCGGCGCTCTGCGGCCGCTTCGGTCAGCCGAACGGTGGTCCTGTCCTCAAGCCTCAGATCGACGGCCGCGATGTCGCGCTCCAGAAGCCCCTGCTCCGCCTCCATGGTCGAAAGCACGTTCATGGCCCGCGGGAGATTGTGTTCGGGAAGCTTGACGATGATCCCGTTGTCCAGCCGCAGATCCCAGCGACGGCTTGCCACGCGCACATAGGCCTTCACCCGCGCCTTGATTTCCGGCCAGTCGGAGAACTGCTCGTCGAACTCGGCCGCCGCCGTTTCGGCATCGCGGCCGACGAAGAGCGGCAGCGTGGAGAATTTGTTGTCGCGAAGCGGCGCAATCACGCTGCCGTTTCTCTCGATCAGCGAGAGATCGCTCCCGTGCTGCCAGATGGCGAACGCTTCACGCTCCCTGAGGTGGATTTCGATCGTGCCCGGATAGACCTTGCGCACGGACACGTCCTCGACCCATGGCAGAACGGCAAGCTGCTTGCGTGCCTCCTCGACGTCGAGCGCCACGAGCGACGTGGTGCCGTCGAGACCGAGCTGCTCCAGGATGTCGATCTCGGATGTCTCGCGATTGCCCGAAACCTTCACGTCCTCGATGGCAAAACCGACGGCTGCGGTCGTAGCCTGCGCGAAATCCTGCGAGTGCCCGCCAAGCGACATGCCGTAAAACCCGGTGACGGCAAAAAAGGCTCCGGCGGCAATCGTTCCGGTATGGCGCGGAATATGCACCCGGCCCACGGCAAGGCTGATGATGAAGCGAACGATCCGCCGCAGCGGGCGCGGCAGCACGCGCGCACCTTCCGCCTCCGGGAGGCCGGCAGCGCCCGCGCGGCGCATCCTGTCTCTCTTTCCGACGGTCAACGCAAACACGAGGCGTCCTCCACGATCCAGCTCAGAAATTCACCAAAGGAATGGCCGGCATGAACGGCCATTTCGGGCACCAGGGAAGTGGGCGTCATGCCCGGCTGGGTATTGATCTCCAGCCACACAAGTTCGCCATTCTCGGAAAAACGGTCGTCGTAACGAAAGTCGGAACGGCTAACGCCACGGCACCCGATCGCTTGATGCGCCTTGAGTGCGAGTGTTTGTATTTTTTGGTAAATATTCGGTGAAATTTGCGCCGGGATGACGTGTTTTGAGCCGCCTTTTACATATTTGGAATCATAATCGTAGAAGCTGTGGCCCTGGGGTATGATTTCCGTCACGCCGAGCGCGACATCGCCCATGACGCCGCACGTCAGTTCCCGGCCGTGGACGTAACGCTCGACCATCACCCGGTCGCCGTAACGCCATTCGTCGGAAGTGATCACCTGCGGCGGATGGGACTGATCCTCCTTGACGATGACGACGCCGAAGGAAGACCCTTCGGTCACCGGCTTGACGACATAGGGCGGCTTGATCGGGTGCACGGATGTGAAATCGAACCGGCTCATCAGGCGCTGTTCGGCAACGGGAATTCCCGCCGCCTTCGCAACGATTTTCGCCTGCGCCTTGTCCATGGCAAGAGCCGAGGCGAGCACGCCGGAGTGAGTATAGGGTACCTGCAGATATTCGAGGATGCCCTGAATGGTGCCGTCCTCGCCGAACGGACCGTGAAGCGCATTGAAGGCGACATCCGGCTTCAACTCGGCGAGCGTGCTTGCGATGTCATGATCCACGTCGACGCGCGTGACGCGGTAGCCTTCCGCCTCGAGGGCATCGGCGCAAGCGGTGCCCGTGGAAAGGCTGACCGGCCTTTCCGACGAGAATCCACCCATAAGCATCGCCACATGCTTCGCGCTCATCAACACCTCCGACGACCGTACACTGCCTCAACTCGCCTTGCGCGGATCTGATTCCGTTTCGATCCGACTCGACAGACGAGATAGCTCCACTAGAGCGACATTATGGTTAATGAAGCGTTTACTTTCGTTAACCTTAGTGAAGCGAAGCCTAAAATTCTTCAGGGACGAATCAAACCGCTTTGCGATTCCCCTTCCAGAATCAGAGAGTTGCGCATGACGCAAGAGCGTGATGACCCGACCTTGCAATGAAAAGCCCGCCCCGGCGAAGCGGGACGGGCATTTGATCTGGAACCTGCAGGCTGTGTCAGTCGTCTTCGCCGACGGCTTTCCAGACGATACCGCCGAGGATCGCACCCACGATCGGCGCCACCCAGAAGAGCCAGAGCTGGGCAATCGCCCAATCGCCGACGAAGAGAGCCACACCCGTCGAACGCGCCGGATTGACCGAGGTGTTCGTGACCGGAATGGATACGAGGTGGATGAGGGTCAGCGCCAGGCCGATCGCGATCGGCGCAAACCCGGCGGGAACCCGGCCGCTGGTGGCGCCGAGAATGATGAAGATGAAGAAGAAGGTCATGACCACTTCCACCACCAGCGCCGCAGTCAGGGAATAACCGCCCGGCGAATGCTCGCCATAGCCGTTGGATGCAAAACCGCCGAGCTGGAAGTCGGCCTTGCCGCTCGCGATGAGATAGAGCACCGCCGCCGCCACGATGCCCCCGACCACCTGTGCGATGATGTAAGGCACGAGGCTGGAGGCCGGGAACTTGCCGGCGATCGTCAATCCGACCGAAACGGCGGGATTGAAATGACCGCCCGATATGCCGCCGACCGCGTAGGCCATCGTCAACACCGTCAAACCGAACGCGAAGGAAACGCCGAGGAGGCCGATGCCTACCTGCGGAAATGCGGTAGCGAGCACTGCGCTGCCGCAGCCTCCGAAAACCAGCCAGAACGTGCCGAGAAACTCGGCAGAGAGCTTCTTGAACATGATATCCCCTTTCCAAAAGCGCCCGAAACCGAATCACGGGCGTTGCGCACCGCGCGATCGCCACAATGTCGTCAAATTTCAACAAGTGGAAGATGCATGCATACGCAACCTGAACATATCTGCTGAAAAACAAGGCAGGCATGCTTAAAGGCGGTCGGATTCGGCAACCTTTCAGAAGTGCGCTTTTTCAGGCTTTCACTGCGATTTTCTGTTTCGCCGACGGCCGAGTTGCGGTAGGAAACGCCTGCGCTGCCTCCCAAGACGGCAAATATTCCACAATACAGGCATAATCCTAATGAGTGACGCTTCTTCAACAGTGTCGCCGATCACACCGCATTCAAACGCTTCCGCCGTGAATTCTCCGGCACGCGTTCTCTTCGCAAGTCTGGTCGGGACAACCATCGAATTCTTCGACTTCTATGTCTATGCGACGGCGGCCGTTCTGGTCTTCCCGACGCTGTTCTTCCCGAACAACGATCCGACGACGGCGCTGCTCGCCTCCTTCGCGACCTTCTCGATCGCTTTCTTCGCCCGCCCGCTCGGTGCAGTGGTCTTCGGCCATTACGGCGATCGCATCGGCCGCAAGACGACACTCGTCGCGGCCCTTCTGACCATGGGCATCTCGACGGTCATCATCGGCCTTCTGCCCTCCTATGAGACGATCGGCGTGCTGGCGCCGCTGCTGCTCGCGCTGTGCCGCTTCGGCCAAGGCTTCGGCCTCGGCGGCGAATGGGGCGGAGCGGTGCTGCTTGCGACGGAAAACGCACCGGAAGGCAAGCGCAGCTGGTACGGCATGTTCCCGCAGCTCGGCGCCCCCGTCGGCCTCTTTCTTTCCTCCGGCGTCTTCTGGATCCTCCTGCATTTCATGTCGCAGGAAGCGCTCCTGAGCTGGGGCTGGCGCGTGCCTTTCATCGCCTCGATCCTCCTGATCGTCGTCGGCCTTTGGGTCCGGCTCTCGATCACCGAGACGCCGGCCTTCCAGAAAGCGATCGAAAAGCACGAGCGCGTCGAGGTTCCGGTGGCGGAACTCTTCCGCAACCACAAGCGCAGCCTCGTGCTCGGCACCTTCGTCGCGCTGGCAACCTTCGTGCTTTTCTATATCGGCTCGGCCTATCTGCTGTCCTACAACATCAAGGTTCTGGGAATCCCGTTCGTGGAAGCGCTCGAAGTGCAGATCGTCGGCTCGATCCTCTTCGGCATCTTCATCCCGATCGCCGGAAAGCTTGCCGAAAGATTCGGCCGCCGCGAGATCCTGATCGCGACGACGGTGCTGATCGGCATCTTCTCGTTCTTCCTGCCGGGCCTGATGACCGGCGGCGAAACGGGCATCTTCATCTTCGTCGTTTTCGCGATGGCGCTGATGGGCATGACTTACGGGCTGATCGGCACGGCGCTTGCCGCCCCCTTCCCGACGAAGGTTCGCTATACCGGGGCGTCGATCACCTTCAACTTCGCAGGCATCTTCGGCGCTTCGCTGGCACCCTATATCGCCACCTGGCTGCAGGTGAACTACGGAATGACCTATGTCGGCTACTATCTCGGTGCTGCGGCCGTGATCACGCTTGCCTGTATCCTTCTGTCAGGCAAGGAAGAGGTCTAAGCCTCGCTCAAAAAGCGACGCCGCGCACCGAAAAAGGCTGCGCGGCGTCGAATTCGGAACACTGCCTTCAGCCTCAGGCCAGCGCCCTGCCGAGGAATTCCTTGACCTCATAGCCCGGCATGAATTTGCCGATGCGCTTGATCTCCCATTGCAGCATGACGCCGGAATGTTCGAGAACGCGGCTGCGGACGGTCTCGCCCAGATATTCGAGCTCGTAGCCCGTCGCCTGCCCGGTGTTGATCATGAAGTTGCAATGCATCGGCGACATCTGCGCACCGCCGATCATCAGCCCCCGGCAGCCCGCCTCGTCGATCAGCTTCCAGGCCGAATTGCCATCCGGATTCTTGAAGGTTGAGCCACCCGTCTTTTCACGGATCGGCTGAACGGTCTCGCGATGCTGGCGGACCGCATCCATCTTGGTGCGTATCTCCGTCTTGTCTCCGGCCGCGCCCTCGAAGAGGGCGTGCGTGAAGATCAGGCCCTGCGGCGCCGAGGAATGGCGGTAGCCGTAACCCATCTCGGCGTTGGAAAGAACGTGACGCTCGCCCTTGCGGTCGACCGCGTGCACTTCGACGACAAGGTCCTTCGTCTCCCCGCCGTTCGCGCCCGCATTCATCCTGAGCGCTCCGCCGATGGAGCCTGGGATGCCGTAATAGAACTCGAAGCCGGAAATGCCGTGATCGAGCGCCATCGCCGCGATGTTCTTGTCCGGGCAGATGGCGCCGGCCTTGATCCTGTTTTCACCCGCGATCTCGAGATCGCCGAAACCCTTGGCCGACAGCCGGATGACGATACCGGGAATTCCGCCGTCGCGTACCAGAAGGTTGGAGCCGACACCGATGACGGTGATCGGAACGTCTTCGGGCACGAGCTTCAGGAAGGTAGAGAGATCGTCCTCGTCATGCGGATGGAACATCAGTTCGGCAAGCCCGCCGGCGCGAAACCAGGTGACGCGCTCCATCGGCGCATCAGGCGTCAGGCGACCGCGTACTTCCTTGATGCCGTCGCCGAGCGACGCCAGCAGCTTCTCACCATCCACCTGTTTCATGCCATCTGTCCTGAAATGCTCGCGAGTTCCTTTGGAAGTGCCGCAGCCCAATAGGTAATGCTGCCTGCTCCCAAGAGAACCACAAAGTCACCCGGCTTAGCAATGGTGGCGACGTTGGATGCGAGTATATCCGGGCCGGCAAGGAAGCGGGCGTCGCGATGTCCGCCGGATTTGATGCGCGAAACCAGCTCCTCCGCCGTCACGCCGTCGATCGGTTCCTCGCCCGCCGCATAGATCGGTGCGATCATGATCGTGTCGGCATCGTTGAAGCAGCCCGCGAACTCCTCGAACAGGCTGTGGACGCGGCTGTAGCGATGCGGCTGGTGCACCGCGATGATCCGGCCCTTGCAGGCCTCGCGCGCCGCCTTCAGCACCGCCTTGATCTCGACGGGATGATGCCCGTAATCGTCATAGACGCTCACGCCGTTCCATTCGCCCGTCAGCGTGAAGCGGCGTTTCACTCCGCCAAAGGAGGCGAGCCCGTTGGTGATTGCTTCCGGACTGATGCCGAGGCGCTGCGCGACGGCGATCGCTGCCGTTGCGTTGGAGACATTGTGCCGCCCCGGCATCGGCAGGCGCAAATCCTTGAGCGATATCACCTGCCCGGTGCGCCGGCGGCGGATTTCCACATCGAAGACAGAGGTCGCGCCGTCCATGCGGATATTGCCGAAGCGCACGTCGGCCTGCGGATTCTCGCCATAGGTGATGACCTTGCGGTCTTCGATACGGCTGACCATTGCCTGAACTTCCGGATGGTCGAGGCACATCACGCCGAAGCCGTAGAACGGTACGTTCTCGACGAACTGCCGGAAGGCGGCGCGTACCGCATCGAAGGTGCCGTAGTGGTCCAGATGCTCTGGATCGATATTGGTGACGACGGCGACATCGGCGGGAAGCTTGAGGAAGGTCCCGTCGGATTCGTCGGCCTCGACCACCATCCACTCGCCCTCGCCCATGCGGGCATTGGTGCCGTAGGCGTTGATGATGCCGCCATTGATGACTGTGGGATCGAGCCCGCCGGCCTCTAGCAGGGTGGCGACCATCGATGTCGTGGTGGTCTTGCCGTGCGTGCCGCCGATCGCGATCGCGTTGCGGAAGCGCATGAGCTCGGCAAGCATTTCGGCGCGCCGCACGACGGGCAGAAGCTTTTCGCGCGCGGCGGCGAGCTCGGGATTGTTCTTCTTGATCGCGGTCGAGACGACGACGACCTCGGCATCGCCGAGATTTTCCGCCTTGTGGCCGACGAAAACCTCGATGCCCTTGTCGCGAAGACGCTGAACGTTGGCGCTGTCCGACTGGTCGGAGCCCTGCACGCGATGGCCGAGATTATGCAGGACCTCCGCGATCCCGCTCATGCCGATGCCGCCGATACCGATGAAATGAACGAGCCCTATGCTCTGCGGCATCTTCATGGCCGTTCTCCCTTGAATTCCTCTATCGTCCTGCCGCCCGCAATAGCCTCTACCATGGCAGCGAGCAAGCGCGCGGCGTCCGGTTTGCCCGCCTTTCGCGCATTGGCTGCCATGGCGGCCATGTCGGCGGGCTTCTTCATGGCTTCTGCGATGAGCGTGCTCAGCCGCTCGGCGGAAAGCTCCGCCTGCGGTATCACCTGCGCGCCGCCTGTCGCCGCGAGCGCGGCCGCATTGGCCGCCTGATCGTGGTCGAGCGCATACGGATAGGGAACGAGGATCGACGGCCGCCCGATCACCGAGATTTCGGAAACGGTCGAGGCGCCGGAACGGCAAATGACGAGATGCGCCTTCGCGATTCTCTCCGCCATGTCCGTAAATAAGGGCGATACATCCGCCGGAATGCCGAGCTTCTCATAGACGGCCGTGACGCCTTCGCGGTCTTCGGGCCGCGCCTGCTGGGTGATCCTGAGACGGGCGCGCTTCATCTCGCCGAGCCGGGAAACGGCCTGCGGGACGGCCTTGGAAAAAAACTGCGCGCCCTGACTGCCGCCGAAGACGACGAGCTCGAAGGGTGCCTCCGCCTCGGAGGCCACGTAGGGTACTGCTGCCGCTGCCAGAACCGCAGGACGCACCGGATTGCCGGTCGTCACCGTCTTTGCCGCGTGAGGGCCGCCGGTCTCCGGCAGGAAGCCGCCGGCTATCGCCTTGACGCGCGGCGCAAGCGCCTTGTTGGCACGGCCCATAACCGCGTTCTGCTCGTGGATCATCGACGGAATGCCCATGCCGGTCGCCGCCAGGAGCGGCGGCACCGTCGGATAGCCGCCGAAGCCGACGACCACCTTGGGCCGAAGCCTCGACATCAGGCGGCGCGCGGCGCGAATGCCGGTCCAGAGCGTGAAGAGCGATTTCACCAGCTTGACCGGGTTCTTCGAGCCGATCGTCGCCGAAGGCACGACATGGATCTCGTCGGCCGGGAATTTTCCGGCGAACCGCTCCGCCCGGCTGTCCGTCACGAGATGGACCGACCAGTCGCCGGCCTTCAGCTCATGCGCCAGCGCTTCGGCCGGGAACAGGTGTCCTCCCGTCCCGCCGGCGGCAAGAAGAATGATGCCCTTGGTCATCAGGTTCGCTCCATCTGACTGTCCGCAGGGTGAACCACGGCCGAAAGCAGGAAACTCATTCCGCCGCCGCCATGATGCCGCCACGGAAGAGGCTGCGCTCCGACGCGCGCTTTTCCGGCCGATGGCGGGTCAGTGCCAGGATGAAGCCGGCCGTCACGCAGATCGCGATCATCGACGAGCCGCCATAGGAGATCAGCGGCAGCGTCATGCCCTTCGCCGGCAGCAGCTCGAGGTTCACGCCGATATTGATCATCGACTGCGTGCCGATCTGCAGCGCGAGGCCCGCCACGGCGAAACGGGTGAAGTCGTTGCGCTCGCGATAGGCATGCGAGAGGCCGCGCAATACCACGAAGGCAAAGATCGCGACGACCACCATGCAGAAGAGAATACCGAACTCTTCGGCCGCAACCGAGAAGATGAAGTCGGTGTGGCTGTCAGGGATGATCCGCTTGACGGTGCCCTCGCCCGGCCCCTGCCCGAACCAGTTGCCGCGGATGATGGCCTCGCGTGCGGTGTCCATCTGGAAGGTGTCGCCCTCCCCGGTCAGGAACCGGTCGATACGGCCGGCCACATGGGGAAAGAGGTAATAGGCGCCAATAAGGCTGCCGGCGGCGGTTCCGCCGAGAAGCACGATCCAGATCCAGGGCATGCCCGCCATGAAGAACATGCCGCCCCAGACGGCGGTGGTCAGGATCGTCTGCCCGAGGTCCGGCTGGGCGACGAGCAGCGCCGCAACGATGCCGAAGAGGATGATAGCGAAGAGATTGCCGGGAATTTCCGGCTGGCGTGCATGTTCGGAAAAGAGCCAGGCGCAGATGACCACGAAAGCTGGCTTCATGAATTCCGACGGCTGGATGGAGAAGCTTCCGATCGATATCCAGCGCCGGGCGCCCTTGACTTCGACGCCGAAGAAGAGCGCCAGCACCATCATGGCGAGCGAGACGATGAGCAGGATCATCGCCGTTCGCCGGACCTGGCGCGGGGACATGAACGAGATGCCGACCATGATCGCCGCCGCCGGCAGCAGGAATACCGCATGGCGCTTCACGAAATGGAAGCTGTCGAGGCCGAGGCGTTCGGCGACCGGCGGGCTTGCCGCGAAGGAGAGTATGAAGCCTACCCCCATCAACAGTATGAAGGCGGCGAGGAAAAACCTGTCTATCGTCCAGAACCAGTCTGCGACCGGTCCACGCTCTGCTCGGCTTACCATCGTTTCGATCCCTTCAAGAATTGTCCCCGATCAGCATGATCACGCCCGGCAGGGCCGCGACATGGCTGACGAAGGCATCGCCTCTCACTTCAAAGTTCTTGTACTGGTCGAAGCTTGCGCAAGCCGGGGACAGCATCACCACCGAGGGGCCTCCCCGGTCGGTCTCTGCATCCGCGGCGGCGTGTGCGACGGCGCGCTCCAGCGTTCCGGAAATCTCGTAAGGCACGCCATCCCCCAGCGTCGCCGCGAAGGCCGGCGCCGCCTCGCCGATGAGATAGGCCTTGGCGATCTTCGGGAAGAAGCCCGCAAGCGATGCGATCCCGCCTTCCTTGGGCAGCCCCCCGGCAATCCAGTAGATGCGATCGTAGCTTGAGAGAGCCGGCGCCGCCGCATCCGCATTCGTGGCCTTCGAATCGTTGACGAAGATCACGTCGCCGCGGCGCGCAACCGGCTGCATGCGGTGCTTGAGCCCGGGGAACGAATTGAGGCCGGCGCGAATCTCGCCCGCCGTAACGCCGACCGCAAGGCAGGCACCGATCGCGGCGGCGGCGTTCTGTGCATTGTGGCTGCCGCGCAGCGTCTGGATTTCGGAAAGGTCCGCCAGTTCGCGTGCGCTCCCGCCCCGCGCCTGCAATATGCGCGCGCCTTCGGCATAGAGCCCGTCCGCAAGCACGTTGCGGCGCGAGATGCGGACGACCTGCGTTCCTGCCCGCTCAATGCGATCGGCGATCAGGGATGAGAACGTGTCGTCGACGCCGATGACGGCAGTCCTGCTTCCGGCCACCAGCCGCTCCTTGACCTCGGCATAGTGCTGCATCGTGCCGTGCCGGTCGAGATGATCGGGCGTGAGGTTGAGCAGGATGCCGGCAGAGGGGTCGATCGTCGGAGCGAGGTCGATCTGGTAGGAGGAGCATTCGACGACATAGAAGCGCCCGGCCTTCGGCGGGTCGAGGGTCAGGACCGCCGTGCCGATATTGCCGCCGAGTTGCGTATCCCTGCCGCTGGTCCTGAGAATATGGGCGATCAGGGCCGTGGTGGTGGACTTTCCGTTGGTCCCGGTGATCGCTATGAAGGGGCAATCCGGCGCATGCGCCCGACGTTCGCGCACGAAAAGCTCGACATCGCCGATGATCTCGGCGCCGGCGGCACGGGCAAGATCGACCGTCCAGTGCGGTTTCGGATGAGTCAGCGGCACGCCCGGCGACAACACCAGCGCGGACACGCAAGACCAGTCGATTTGCCTCAGGTCGCCTGTAGCGACGCCAGCCGCCTCCGCATTGGCGACACTGTCCGGATTGTCGTCCCAGGCGATCACCTTCGCTCCCCCGGCAGCCAAGGCCAGCGCGGTCGCAAGTCCGGAACCGCCGAGGCCGAAGAGCGTGACGGTTCTGTCCTTGAATGTTGTGACCGGGATCATCGCAAGGTCACCTGAGCTTGAGGGTGGAAAGACCGACCATCGCCAGGATGACGGCGATGATCCAGAAGCGGATGACGACCTGGCTCTCGGTCCATCCCTTCTTTTCGAAGTGATGGTGTATCGGCGCCATCAGGAACACGCGCCTGCCGGTCATCTTGAAGGATGCCACCTGTATGATCACCGAAAGCGTTTCGATGACGAATAGGCCGCCGATGATCGCCATGACGATCTCGTGCTTGGTGGCGACCGCGACGCTGCCGATGAGACCGCCGAGCGCGAGAGAGCCGGTGTCACCCATGAAGATCGCCGCAGGCGGAGCGTTGAACCAGAGAAAGCCGAGACCGGCTCCGATCACCGCGCCGAGGATGACCGCGAGCTCGCCCGTGCCGGGCACGAAATGGATCTGCAGATAGTTGGCGAAGACCGCATTGCCCGCCAGATAGGCGATGAGGCCGAAGGCGGCGGCGGAAATCATCACCGGAACGGTGGCAAGGCCGTCGAGCCCGTCGGTAAGGTTCACGGCATTGCCGGCCGCAACGATGACGAAGCCGCCGAAAAGAACGAAGAAAATACCGAGATTGAGAAGAAGATCCTTGAAGAAGGGAAAGGCGACCGACGAGCCGAACGTGGACCCCGCCGCGCCGGCCGAAAGCGCGGCCCGCATCATGAAGAAGGTCGCGATGCCGGCGATCACGAATTCCAGCCCGAGCCGCGCCTTGCCGGAAAAGCCCTTGTCGGTCTGTTTCGTCACCTTGAGATAGTCGTCGTAAAAGCCGATCGCGCCGAAACCGAGCGTGACGAGCAGTGTCGCGACCACATAGACGTTCGAGAGATCGGCCCAGAACAGGGAGCTGCCGACGATCCCCGCGAGGATCATCAGGCCGCCCATGGTGGGCGTGCCGGCCTTCTTGAAATGCGTCTGCGGACCATCGGCCCGGATCGGCTGTCCCTTTCCCTGGCGCACGCGCAGCGACGAGATGATCCGCGGCCCGAAGAGAAAGACGATCAAGGCGGAGGTGAAGAGTGCGCCACCGGTGCGGAAGGTAATATATCTGAACAGGTTGAAGACTTGAAAAGTATCTGCCAGTTCAACAAGCCAAAGCAGCATTCTGGACCTTTCCCCAAAGGTTTGCGGCGGTCCCGGCCAACGGAATCACCGAAACGAAGGATAACCGCACCAAATTCAAAGTGTGAGAGACGGCAAGCGCGCGCCAGTCCAATCCCCCGTTATATTACGCGCCCCGCCTCCGAGACCGGCGGATACTTGTCCAGCAAAGCCTGAACGACCTTCGCAAATCCGATGCTGTTCGAAGCCTTGATCATCAATACGTCGCCTGCCCTGACCGCTTGGGACGCAAATTGCGCAAGCGATCCGGCGTCGCCGTAATACTCGACATTGACGGTTTCAGGCAGTGCGTCCTTAAGTGCTGCGATCGACTCTCCGGCAAGCCAGACGTCGGAAATGCCCGCCTCGACAATCGGTCCCGCCAGGTCCTGATGGATTTTCGCCGCGTTTTCACCGAGCTCCAGCATGTCGCCGAGCACCGCGATCCTGCGTCCGCCCTCGCCCGGAAGCGTGTCGCGCAGCAGCGCCAGCGTCGCCCGCACCGAAGCCGGATTGGCGTTGTAGCTCTCGTCTATCACGGTAATCGTTCCGCCGGGAACCAGGAGCCGGTGGCGCTCGCCGCGCCCCTTCCCCGGCGAGAAATGCGCAATCGCCGTCATCACCTTTTCGATATCCGCGCCGACGAGATGCGCGGCGCCGAGAACCGCTACCGCGTTCTCCGCAAGATGGCGGCCCGGCGCTTCCATGGGGATTTCCAGCGTCTGGCCGCCGACGGCGGCCCACAATACGTTGCCCTGAGGGCCGCTCGCGAATTCGATCAGCCGGAAATCGGACTTCGCATGCGCGCCGAAGGTTTCGATATTCGTCACGTCGGCTTCCCGCGCCGCCTGCTCCAGACGCTTGAATTGGTCGTTGTCCCGATTGAGAAGCGCATGGCCTCCCGCGACGATGCCTTCGAATATTTCGGCCTTGGCGGCGGCGATCTCGGATATATCCTTGAAGTGGCCGATATGAACGGGGGCCACCGTGGTGATGATCGCCACATGCGGGCGTACCATCTTAGCAAGCGGGCGGATCTCGTCGGGATGATTCATGCCGATTTCGAACACGCCGTAGCTGGTGTTCTCCGGCATGCGCGCGAGCGTCAACGGAACGCCCCAGTGATTGTTGAATGACGCGACAGATGCATGCACGCTGCCACAGGCGGAAAGCGCGTGGCGCAGCATCTCCTTGGTCGTGGTCTTGCCGACCGATCCGGTCACGGCGATGATCCTTGCGGCGCTCCGGTCGCGGGCTGCGCATCCAAGGTCGACAAGGGCCTGCAGCACGTCGGGAACGACGATCATCGGAACGGTCAGACGCCCGAGCGCCGGCAGCTTCGCCTCGCTGACGACGAGCAGCGACGCCCCGTTCGCAGCCGCTATGCCGGCAAAATCGTGGCCGTCCATCCGCTCGCCCCTGATGGCGAAGAATGCCTCCCCTTCCTTGATCGAGCGGCTGTCGATGGAAATGCCGGTTATACCCTGCGGCAGGCTTCCGATAGGGCGGCCATGCGTCGCCGCGACGATGTCCTCACTTGTCCAGAGCCAATTCAACGGTCAAGTTCCTCCAAGGCTTTGCGGACCTCCGCATGATCGGAGAACGGCAAGGTGACGGAACCGACCGTCTGGCCTTCCTCATGTCCCTTGCCGGCAACGATCAGCGTGTCGCCCGACTGCAGCATGGCGACGGCGGCACGGATCGCCTGCGCCCTGTCGCCGATTTCCGCGGCGCCTTTCGCCGCCGCCATGATTTCGGAACGTATGACTTCGGGGATTTCGGAGCGGGGATTGTCGTCGGTGACGATGACGACGTCGGCCAGCCGGGTCGCTATCTCCCCCATGATCGGCCGTTTTCCCTTGTCGCGATCGCCGCCGCAGCCGAAGACGACGATGACGCGCCCCGTGGTGAACGGCCGCACCGAAGTCAGCACGTTCTCGAGGGCATCGGGCTTGTGCGCATAATCGACATAGGCGAGCGCACCGTTTTTCGCATGTCCGACGAGCTCGAGGCGGCCGGAAGCACCTATCAGCTTCTCCAGCGCCGACATCGCATCCTTGGCGCCGACGCCGGTCGCCATCGCGAGGCCCGCGGCAACGAGAGCGTTGGCGATCTGGAAATCTCCCGCAAGCGGGATGTGGACCTCGTAGATGTCGTCCCCGACGTGAACTTCCGCGATCTGCTTGTGGCGGAAATGCTCGACGCGCTTCAGCGTCAGATAGTCGCCCTTCCGCCCGACCGTGCGCACGTCGAGGCCGGCCCTTGCAGCGCAATCGGCCGCCACCGGCGACCATTCGTCATCGGCGAAGATGATGGCCGGCGCCCCTTTCGGCAGAAGCGTGTCGAAGAGGCGCATCTTGGCGGCCATGTAGTGCTCCACCGTCGGGTGGTAGTCCATGTGGTCGCGCCCGAGATTGGTGAAGCCGGCGGCGGCAAGGCGCACGCCATCGAGGCGCGCCTGATCGAGGCCGTGGCTCGAAGCCTCCATCGCCGCATGCGTCACGCCGGCGTCGGCAAGTTCGGCAAGAAGCTGATGCAGGGAAACGGGATCGGGCGTCGTCAGGGAACCGTAGTCGTTGCGCCCGGGCGCCACGACGCCGGTCGTGCCGATCATTGCCGCCGCATACCCAGCTTGCGCCCATATCTGCCGGGTGAAGGATGCGACCGAGGTCTTTCCTGCCGTACCCGTGACCGCGACCATGGTCTCCGGCTGGCGCCCGTAGAAACGAGCGGCCGCCAGCGCCAGGAAATGGCGCGGCTCCTTGACCTTCAGCACCGGCACGCCCGCATCGACGCTCACGCCGTCCGCCACCACCACGGCGGATGCACCCCGGCGAACCGCATCGTCTATGAAGGAGGCGCCATCCGCCTTCGTGCCCGGCAGGGCGACGAACAGGCTGCCTGCCGAAACCTTTCGGCTGTCGGAGGTTATGCCGTTCACCACAGTTGCTGCGGCTGGGCCAAGATCTAGAAATTCGGTTCCCGCGAGGTCGCTGATCTTCATGGTCTGCTCTGTTGCTGTCGATTCGAAGCAATCCGCCTTCCGAATCGTCGTTTCGTCTTCTCCGCTCAATAAGACACAAGCAAGGCAGAGCCGTCCTCTCCGAACTTCGGCTTTACACCGAGAAGAGCGGCGGAGCGGCGAATGATCTCGCCCACCATCGGCGCAGCATTGAGGCCGGCGGTACGGCCTCCGCCCTCTCCGGTCTCCGGAGCGTCGATGAAGGTGAGCACGACATATTTGGGATCGTCTATCGGGAAGGCGGAGAGGAACGCGTTGAAGTTCTTCGTATTGGAGTAGCGCCCGTTGACCACCTTGTTGGCCGTACCCGTCTTGCCGCCGACATTGAAGCCAGGCACCAGCGCGCGCCGGCCGGAGCCGTCATTGCCGTTGAGCTTGAAGAGATAACGCATGTCATCCACGGTCGACTGCTTGACCACGACCTTCGCCATCGCATCCGCCTCATCGCGCGAACGCGGCAGGAACGTCGGGTTGATGAGCTTTCCGCCGTTCATCAGGGCAGCGGCGGCGACCGCGGTCTGAAGCGGCGTGGTGGAGACGCCGTGACCGAAGGAGATGGTGATCGAATTGATCTTCTTCCATTCCCTCGGCTGCGTCGGCGCCTTGACTTCCGGCAATTCCGTTTCGAGCTTCGTCAGAAGCCCGAGACGGGTCAGGAATTCCTGATGCCCGGGAATCCCGATGATGTCGGCCATCTTGGCCGTACCGATGTTGGACGAATACTGGAAGATCTCGGGCACCGTCAGGACGCGGTGCTTGCCGTGGAAATCGTTGATGGTGAAGCCGCCGATGCGGATGGCGCGGGTGGCGTCGAAGCTGTCCCTGAGCGTGACCTTGCCCGAATCGAGCGCCATCGCGGTGGTGAAGCTCTTGAAGGTGGACCCCATCTCGAACGTGCCGTTCGACATCCGGTTCATCCAGCCGTCCTTGGCTCCTTCGGCCGGGTTGTTCGGATCGTAGTCCGGGACCGACGCCATGGCGAGAACCTCGCCGGTATGAACGTCGAGCACGACGGCGCCGGCGGCAAGCGCCTTGTATTTGACCATGCCCTCGGCGACCACGTCACGCACGATCGCCTGCACGCGCAGATCGATGGAGAGCCGCACCGGCTCCAGCTTGACGTCGCTGGTCATGCCGATTGCGGCAAGATCGGCAAGACCCTGGCTGTCGATATAGCGCTCCATGCCGGCGATGCCGCGGTTGTCGATATTGACGTGGCCGACGATGTGGGAGGCAGTATGCCCGCCCGGATAGAAACGGCGCTTTTCCGGCCGGAAACCGACGCCGGGAATGCCGAGCGCGAGGATGCTGCTCTGCTGCTTGGGCGTGAGCTGCCGGCGCAGCCACTGGAAGCGGGACTTGGACGTAAGCTTGCGATAGGTCGAGCGCGTGTCCAGATCCGGCAGGACCGTGCGCAGCAATTCGACCGCCTCGTCCGCGTCGACGATCTTGTGCGGCTCAGCATAGAGGGAAACGGTGCGGATGTCGGTCGCGAGGATCTCGCCGTTGCGATCGACGATATCAGGCCGCGAAGCCATGAGGTGGTCTGCCGGGCCGATGCTGGAGACCGTCTCAGGCATTGCCATGCCGTATTGGACGAGACGTCCGCCGATCACGCAATAGACGAGCCCGAAGCAGGCGATGATCACCGCGACGCGGCTGCGGGCCTGCGTGCCGCTCTTCTTTCGCGTTCCTTCGAATGCCGCTTCGGCAAGTGCGTCCGTAGCGCGCCTGTTGCCTGTGGAAAAATGCGCCTTGCTTTTGACCAGCATGATCCGGGAGAGAAACGACATCAGCGTGCCACCGATCCTGTTGCGATGCTGTCCGTATTTTCGGCCTCGCGTATCGCCTCGGCCACGGTGTCCTCTTCGCCCTCGGGTCTGGGAAGATCGGCCGCGCGCATCGGCAATTCGTTCGGCTGGGCGAGTTGGGTCGATTCCGTCGGCACGAGCTGAAGATCGTGTTCGAACACCTTGACCAATCGGTTGAGGCGGTTCGGCTGGGTCAGCAGCGCCCAATCGGCTTTCAGCAGGTCGATCGTGTCCTCCTCGAGCTTGATCTCGGCGTCGAGCTTTCGGACCTCGGACAGCTTGTTTTCGGCCTGGTGCTTGATCGAATAGGTGATCGTCGCGGCGGCGGTCATGACTGCGATCAGAATGACGTCGAAGGTTCTAAACATTCTCAGCCTCCCATCTTCTCAAGGCTGGCAAGGTTCGGCAGATCGAAAATGGAGAAATCCTCCGGGCCTGCGGGCGCTGCGGTGCGTTCGCCCGCCCTGAGCTTGGCTGAGCGCGCACGCGGGTTGACCGCACACTCCTCTTCGCCGGCGACCACCATGGGCTTGCCGACGGTTGCGAAGGTTGCTGCGCGTGCATGAAGTTCCGGCAGATGCCGCGATCCGGAAGCCTTCCCGGAGCGCTCCTGGAAAAACTTCTTGACGATCCGGTCCTCCAGAGAATGGAAGCTGACGACCACCAGCCGTCCGCCCGGCTTCAGAACGCGCTCGGCAGCGAAAAGCGAGCGGGCGAGCTCGCCCAACTCGTCGTTGACGAAGACGCGCAAGGCCTGAAACACGCGGGTAGCCGGATGGATCTTGTCCTTCGCCTTGCGCGGGGTCACGATCTCTATCAGTCCGGAAAGGTCACGGGTGGTTATAAAGCGCTCCTGGGCGCGGCGCTTTTCGATCGCGCGCGCGATGCGCCCCGCCTGCTTCTCTTCGCCCAGAAAGCCGAAAATGCGGATGAGATCGGAAACGGACGCACGGTTGACGACATCGGCGGCGGACACGCCCTGCCCAGACATGCGCATGTCGAGCGGACCGTCCTTCTGGAAAGAAAATCCGCGTTCCGGTTCGTCGATCTGCATGGAGGAGACGCCGATGTCGAGAACGACGCCGTCAAGCCCGCCTTCCGGCGCGTGATGCGCAAGCTCCGAAAAACGCGAACGGATAAGAGAAAGCCTCCCGTCCGAGCGGGCCACGAGGGATTGTCCGCCGTCGATCGCGGAAGGATCGCGGTCGAGCGCGATGACATTCGCCCCGTTTTCAAGAATCGCGGCGCTGTATCCGCCCGCGCCGAAAGTGCCGTCTAAGATGATCTTGCCAGGCTTGGGATCGAGGGCGGCCAGCACCTCACGGAGAAGAACCGGGATGTGGCGGACTGGTCCGCCTTCGGCTTCAGTAAAACCTCCGCCAGCATCCGCCGCCATCCCGTCTCTCCATCCTATTCCGAACGCAGGCCTCGCAATCTGCGCTCTTCCCGGGCCGCCGCCTGCATGCTCTCGAAAGTCTGCGGCGCCCAAAGCTGAAAGTGATCCGCCCGCCCGACGAAGGTGACCTCCGTCGTGATGCCGGTGAAATCGCGGATGAAATCCGTGATCATCAGCCGACCTTCCGCGTCGAGCTTCATGAAGACGCCGCCCCCGTGAATGAGGAGCGACATCTGATTCGCCTCCGGCGAGAACGGGTCTTCGGCCGAGATTTGACGCTCGAACCTGTCGAGCACGTCCGGACCGCCGACGCTGATCGCCGGAAACACGAAATCCTGAAAGCAGTAAAGCTCCCGGATGTCGCGCTGCGCCAAAACCGACCGGAATGCCGAGGGTACGGAAACGCGCCCCTTGGCATCGATCCTGTTCGTCGCATTCGACAGGAACCGGTTCATGACACGTTACAGCCGCTTCCCTGGCCGGAGCCAGACACGGCCGCCCCGGCGAAACCAACAAGAACTGACGCGCACACGCCGATCCCAGCGCGGCACACGATGCCGCCCCGATCCCCGATCGGACCCCGCTGATGCTTTGCGATAAGTGGGCGCTCATCCACCCGTGTGCAGTATGCTTTTGGGATAACATGGGACCATATGGGCGTCAATGGGAGCTGGACTATTTCCCGTTACTCAAGCCATCAAATCTTTATAAGCCGTTAAGTTTAACAAATGGTTATGAAACGTCCTTCAATGCTTTGGATTCAAAGGTGAATTCTCGCAGAACGAACAACCTGCGCGTCAGCACGGCCGTCGCTGAAAGCCTGAGAAATCAGAAACTTAGCGTTTTCTAAAAAATGAGAGAGAATTTGCCAGTTGGCCTGTAAGCCGGGTTCTGTATGGCTCCGGCCGAAACCGGAACGTGGCAGCCATTCATCTGGGACCGGACTTGCGCCCGGCCTCGTGCAACCCACCCGGATGACGGACCCGGAAACGGGCTGAAACGCTTGCGCGCTTCGCGTCATCCCTATTCGGTTTTGCTCCCGGTGGGGTTTGCCTTGCCAGCCCTGTCGCCAGGGCCGCGGTGGGCTCTTACCCCACCCTTTCACCCTTACCTTCCGGGGAAGGCGGTTTGCTTTCTGTGGCACTTTCCCTAGGGTCGCCCCCGCCGGACGTTATCCGGCACCGTGTTTCCGTGGAGCCCGGACTTTCCTCGCCCCGCGGCCTTTCGGCCCTTGCGAAGCGCGGCTGCCCGGCCAACTGGCAGGCGCTCCCTACCGCAAGCGGTCCCGAAACGCCAGAGACAATGATCTTTTACCGGAAATGAACTGCAAAATCGGTCGTGTACGCCGGATCGTCCAGACGACCGTCGACGATCAGGCGCGCGCCGAGGCGGCCGATTTCGTCGGAGCTTTTGGCGGCCGCGCCGTTGCCGCCCGACAGGAGCGCGATACGTTCGCTGCCCGCAAAGCCGATATAAGGATATCCGTGCACCGTATAAGTGGTAACGCAGGGAGCCGTTGAAAAGGAGACCGGCCTCAGATCCGGCATCATTTTCAGGAGGATTCGCCGCAGATGCTGCGCTGCTGCGGCGCCGCCGTCCGTGCGGAACCATGCCCGTATCGCCCTCTCGTCGGCGAGCACGATGTCGGTCGGATCGCCGCCGATCTTGATGTAATACCTGCCGTCCGGATAGCGGATCGGCGGCAGAAGATAGAAATGATCGGAAGGATCGGCGCCTTCATCAATCCAGGAGGGCATGCCTTCATAACGGGCAAGCTCGTCGGAAGCGACCTGCGCGAACAGAACCGTGCGGGCCTTCACGATCAGATCGGCAGGCCGCGGCAGCAATCCCGGAGCGACGGAGAAACCGCCCGCAGCGACGAGAACGCGGCCCGCCGTCAGGACCTCCCCCGATCGCAACGTCACCTCGACCTTGCCGCCGACCTCGACTGTCGATGAAACCTGCGAACATATCACCGCAGCACCCGCCTTTTCGGCGCAGGCGGCCTGCGCCGCCACGAGGGCGCGCGGATTGACGTAACCCGCCCCTTTCGCCTCGAAGACACCGACGGAGGTCTGCGGAAGATCGAACCAGGGAAACCGCTCCGCCATCCCGCGGCGGTCCATTTCCGGCGCATCGAGGTTGAAACGCTGCGAAACGGAAACCACCGATCTCATGAAATCCGCCGATGCGGCTCCCGAAATCAGGCAACCCGTTTCGCCGTAGAAGGAGATGCCGCTGAGGGCTTCGATCTCGCGGTAACGGGCGATCGAGCGGTTCGCAAGCAGAGCCCAGTCCGGATCGTTGTCGATGGTGCGGGTGATGCGGCCGTTGTCGTAATGGCTGGCATAGACGCCGTCATGTGATTTCCAGTCGTCTGGCTCATCCGGACCGACGAGTGCGACATTCGCGCCTTCCAGCGCCAGATGCCGGCCCGCTGCAGCCCCCATCATCCCCTTGCCAACGACGATGAAATCGAAATGCCGTGCCATGCTGCTTTCCTCTCGCTATGCGTCGGAAATAACATGACGTTCGGGATAGTCCATCCCGAAACATTGATGGGACGCCGGCGTCCGGGCAGGACCGGCGTCCCGGTATGCGGTCAGTCCAGATAGGTCTGGACCTTGCCGCAATAGCGCTTGGAAACCGGGTTCATGCGCTTGGCGCCGTGCCCGGCATTGTATTTCAGGATCGTTCCGCAAGTCGTGCCGCCGCCGAGCTGATGTGCGAGGGCGAGATACTTCATGCCGAACTTGATGTTGGTTTCCGGATCGTAGAGGCCCTTGGCCGAACCGCTGTAGCCCATCATGCGCGCCGTAGCCGGCTTGATCTGCATCAGGCCGATCTCCCCGGCGCTGCCGCGGGCGCGGGGATTGAAATTGCTCTCGATGCGAACGACCGCATGGGCGAGATCCGCCGGCACGCCGTAGACCTTCGCGTAACTATGGATCAGGCTGGTGTAGCCGCCGGTGGGTGCGTCGGCCTTCGGATAGCCCGTCGTGCGGGTCACCGTGTTCAGCTTGCCGACCTTGACGCCCTGTTTGCCGACGACCTTTTCGCGTCCCTTGCGATTGCTGCTGACCTTCGTGCGCTGCTTCGCGGAGGTGCTGACCGCGTTTCGGGTTTCACCGGATATGCTGCCGGTCTTCTGCTTATCGATTTTCTGTTTATCGGCTTTCTGCGTGGCGGCCTTGCCGGTCGGCGAAGCGAGATTCTGGTGGTCGAGTCGTCCCGCATTGGCCACTTCGGCCTGAAAAATCAGCGAGGACAGGCAGGCCGCGCTCGCGGCCGCAATAAGTCTTTTCATTTTATCAACAGTCTCCGGTCAGGCGCACGGCTCAGCCTTGGCGCACAGCGTCCGTCGGCCGTGCACCCGCGCAAAGGTCAAATCTCATGAAACGAGCCGCGATCCGGGGCGGATGCGGCACGTCAGGGAAAGTTCCGGAGGAGGCCCTACCTCACGCCATTGAACAGTCCCGCTTGCTTCTTTTTCCGAGACAGCGCCCGCCAGGCAGCGCGCTCGTAATCGGCTTCGAAGACAGGCGGAAAAAATACGGGCAATCGGGTCAGGATAAGGCGGGGCGATGAACTTGCATTACAAAACGTAATATATCGTGAAAATGCGGCTCTTGAAGCGGTCGCTCAACCGGCGAGCGAAGGCAGTGCCCGCAGCAGGCGATGGAGCGTTTCCAGAGTGGAAAAATCGGCGATGCCATCCACCCGTTCCTGCCGGAAATGGCGCTGGAAAGCCTCTACGTCGCCTTCGGTTTTTTCCGAGTAAACGCCAGTGATTTCAGTATTATAGCCATAGAGAGACAGCATCGTCTGCAATGCCTCCACCGGCTGGCCCTCATCGCCGCGTTGAAAGAAGCGTCCGCCCATCACCGGAGCAGGCTCGACCCAGTGCCCGACGCCGGCGGCATGAAGTCTGCCCCAAGGGAATTTTTCGCCGGGGTCGACCTTGCGAATCGGCGCCACATCGCTGTGCGCCAGCACCCTCTCGGGGGCTATATTCCATCTTTTGCCACAATCGAGACAAAGTTCGATGACGGCTTCGATCTGTTTTTCGGGAAAATCCGGCAACCCGCCGGGATGGCCGGCATTGGCGATTTCTATGCCGATGGAGCGGGAATTGATGTCCGTCTCGCCTTTCCAGATGCTCTTGCCTGCATGCCATGCGCGGCGGCTTTCCGCAACGAGCTGGAAGACCTCCCCTTCCTCGTCAACGAAATAGTGGCTGGAAACCTGGCTTTCGTCCGAGCACAGCCATGAGAGCGCCCCTTCGGCGCTCTCCATTCCCGTATAGTGGAGGATGATCATGTCGGGCTTGCGCCCATCGGCGCGTTCGCCGTGATTGGGCGACGGCCTGGCAGTCGCGGCGCGATAGTCGCATGCGGTCATGCCGCCTGGCGCTCTTTCTCTATCTCCGCATAGGCAGCGTTGAGCGCGGCCATGCGGTCATTGGCAATCCGGTGGAATTCGGCCGGCATTCCGCGCGCCACCAGCCGGTCCGGATGATGTTCGGAAGCGAGCACCCGGTAGCGCTTGCGAATGGTCGGAAAATCATCCTGCGGCGAAACGCCGAGCACCTTGTAGGGATCGCGCCCGCCGACATGGACATGGCGTGCGGTGATCTGTTCGAACCGCTCCTCGGCCATGCCGAAAATCCCCGCCACGCGGTTGAGGAAGGCCATCTCGCTCTCGTGGATCAGACCGTCGGCCTTGGCGATATGGAAAAGTCCGTCGACGATATCCTCGAGGATGGGGCAGTTGTGCTCGCAGGAGATGCACAGCGCCGCCATCTTTTCCGCATACGCCTCGTATCCCGCGACATCCTGGCGTGCGAGGTTATAAAGCCTGGCGACGTTTTTCGCCTGGTCGTCGGGAAATTTGAAGATGTCCTTGAAAGCATCGACCTCGGCGACGGTGACGATACCGTCCGCCTTCGCCATCTTGGCCGAGAGCGCGATCATCGCCACCGAGAAGGCAACTTGACGGCGGGTTTCGGGATCTCCTTCAAACAACGTGCGCACGGCCTCGACCACGCTTGAGAGCGCGTTGCTGGCCGCACCCGAGACCATGCCGACGAGGCGTTCCCAGGCGGAAGTGATCGGGCAATTTTCACAGTTCGAGAACATGAGGCGATGTTGATCAGACAATTGCAGCGAAAGCAAGCCGTTCTGCCTTATCGAATAGTAAGATGACGAAATTGTGATGGCCCTCATGAAGTGGATGCATTCCATTTTTTCTATCGCCGGATCAGGCGATCGCTTTTTCGGGCGTATGTTCCATTTTTCGTCATAGAGGCTGGATAATTTCCCGCGCAGATTCCCCTCACCGGGATTCTGCGCTACAGAACTTGCGCCCCATAGACGTACTGTCGCCAAGGAGGGATCATGGCCAAGCAGAAAGTCGCAATGCTCACCGCAGGGGGTCTTGCCCCTTGTCTCTCGTCCGCCGTCGGCGGACTGATCGAGCGTTACTCCGACATCGCACCGGACCTGGAGCTTGTGGCCTACCGTTCCGGCTATCAAGGCCTACTCCTGAATGACCGTATCGAGATCACCCGCGAGATGCGCGAAAAGGCGCCCCTCCTCCACCGCTTCGGCGGGTCGCCGATCGGCAACAGCCGCGTGAAGCTGACGAATGCCGCGGACTGCGTGAAACGCGGCCTGGTCAAGGAAGGCGAAAATCCGCTGCGAGTCGCCGCCGAACGGCTGGCGTCGGACGGCGTGACGATCCTGCACACGATCGGCGGGGACGACACCAATACGACGGCGGCGGACCTCGCCGCCTATCTCGGCGCCAACGGCCACGATCTGACGGTCGTCGGCCTGCCGAAGACGGTCGACAACGACGTCGTGCCGATCCGCCAGTCGCTCGGCGCGTGGACTGCCGCCGAATATGGCGCAAAGTTCTTCGACCATGTCAGCAACGAGCAGAGTGCCGCACCGCGCACCATCGTCATCCATGAGGTCATGGGACGTCACAGCGGCTGGCTGACGGCAGCGACCGCCCGCGCCTATGTTCAGATGACCGAGGACAACGACTATGTCGACGGCTTCATGATGAACGCCCAGATGAAGAACATAGACGGACTGTACCTTCCGGAAATGGCCTTCAATCTCGAAGCGGAGGCCGAAAGGCTGAAGGCTGTCATGGACCGCGTCGGCTTCGTCACCCTGTTCGTCTCGGAAGGCGCCTGCCTGGACGCCATCGTCGCCGAGCGGGAGGCTGCCGGTGAAACGGTCAAGCGCGACGCTTTCGGCCATGTGAAGATCGATACGATCAATGTCGGCAACTGGTTCTCCAAGCAGTTTGCCGCCCTCCTCGGCGCGGAGCGTTCCATGGTGCAGAAGTCCGGCTATTACGCCCGCTCCGCTCCTGCCAATCGCGACGATCTGCGGCTGATCCAGAGCATGGTCGATCTGGCGGTCGAAAGCGCCCTGAACAAAGTTTCAGGCGTCACCGGCCACGACGAGGGCCAGGGCGGCAGGCTCAGGACCATCGAATTCCCGCGGATCAAGGGCGGAAAGCACTTCGATACCTCGGTGAAGTGGTTCGGTGATGTGATGGATGTGATCGGCCAGAAATGGGAGCCGGCGCCTTAGGCCAGTATCTGATTTGTTTTGGAAACGCCGGCCTTGCGGCCGGCGTTTTGCGGTGGAGTGACACTTGGCCGTCAGGCCGCCCGCGTATAGCCGGAGCCGGCAGCAGCCTCCGCCTGGCCGCTCGTGCGGAAGGCGCTCAGTTGCGTGGCGATCGAAGCGGCTTCATGCGTCAGCGCCTGGCTTGCGGCATTCGCCTGCTCCACCATCGCCGCATTCTGCTGCGTGATCTGGTCCATGGCGTTGATTGCCGTGTTGACGGCCTGGAGGCCGGTCGCCTGCTCCGCGGTACTTGCGCGGATCGCACTGAATACCGCGCTGACCTCAATGACCTGCGTAACGATCTGGCGAAGCGATTGCGCCACTTCGTTGACGGAACGCACCCCGTCCTCGACCTGATCATGCGATTTGGCGATCAGGTTCTGGATATCCTTGGCCGCATCGGCGCAGCGCTGGGCAAGCGCGCGGACCTCCGAGGCCACGACCGCGAACCCGCGCCCCGCCTCGCCGGCACGCGCGGCTTCGATGCCAGCGTTGAGAGCCAGAAGATTCGTCTGGAAGGCTATTTCATCGATCACGTCGATGATGTTGGCGATCGCGATCGAGGACTGCTGGATTTCCTGCATGGCGGAAATCGCCTGTTCGACGACTTCGCCGCTGCGCTCCGCATTTCCTCTGGCAGCGGTGACCAGCGTATCGGCCTCCTCCGCGCTCTGCGCCGTATTGCGCACCGTCGTCGTGACTTCTTCCACGGCTGCTGCCGTCTCTTCGAGATTGGCCGCCTGCCGTTCCGTGCGTTTGGCGAGATCGGCGGCGGCGGCGGCAATCTCCTGCACGCTCAGATGGATCGAGCCGGCGCCGGCGCCGATATTGCCGATCGCCTGCGACAAGGCGCCGACGGCCTGGTTGAAATCGTCCCGCAAGGCCTCATAGGCCTCGGGCACCGTGCCGGTGATGCGCGCCGTCAGGTCGCCGGCTGCGATACGCTTCAAAGCCGAGCCGAAACTGTCGCTGACGAGCCCCCGCTCTTCGGAGACCACTTGCGCCTGCACGGCCTGCTGTTTGCTGACATCCGAGGCATCCATATAGACGGATACCGAAAGATCCATGTCGAGGAAGATCGCCTTCACCAGGCTCGACAGCTTCGCCGCCGCCTGCTCCGCCGTCACCTCCTGCCGCGAGAAGAGGCCGCCCCTGGGCCATATGGATTTCACGGCTTCCGTCAGAAGATGTTCGACGATCAGCCCGTAGCCACCGATATACCACCGGGGCTCGAGGCCTATCCTGGCATGAACACGGCCGATCGCCACCACCTTGGCGGCATAGTCGGCGCTGAAGTCGCCGTTGGCGATGTTGACCCAGTGCCCGAGTTGCGCGCTCTTCGCCCGCGAAATCTGCGCTTCCGAAGAAAACAGGCGGCTGACTTCGGGGCTCGACCTTACGATGGCATAGAACTTGTCCAGCGCCGGTCCCAACTCCTTTTCGATCAGGGGTTTCAGACTTTTGAGGTCATTTCGCGCAGCCGCGTCCAGCCCGAGATATTCGAGCCGGCGGTCGATGTCCTGATTGCTGCTGGAAATGGTGTTTTCTGCCTTCATTTGAACTTCCACGCTGAGAGAACCGCAAGGCGGGTGGGCGAAAGCGTTGATCCCAATGGTGCATCGGCCGGATCGACGTCCGTGCCTCGTGCGCTACGCTCTCATGGCGTGAAGCCGAATGCCGGGGCAGTCGGTTGGTATGACTTTCTGACGGAATGATTAGGTCGACGTGGTAAATTGTTGGTTACGCGCGGCGTAGTCGCGGCCATTTCCGCATGTCCAAAAGGTCGCACCGGCGGGCGATGGCTGATGCCGGAACGGCCGATGCAAACCTCGTCTTGCTGTCTCAGGCAGCCCGGCCGAAAGAGCGGAAGATGCCGACGGCGGATCCGCGCGCTGTCCGCGCCGGCACCAGTTGCAGCACCTCGGCTGCAAAGAGCCTTGCATTTTCGCGTGCCTTGTCGAGATTGGTCGCACGCGCGGGATCCATCGTATAGAGCGTGCCGCCGCAGTCGAATATATCACGGAACGCCGTTCGCTCCACGATCGGCGTATCGAGGACAGCGACGCCGCGCTCCGAAAGCAGCGCCTTGATCGCGCCCATTGCCCGCGTGGTCACCAGGGAATTCATGCGCGTCAGCACGACGGAATGGTCGATGCGGATACCGGCCCTTTCGTCGAGCTGTTTCAGGAGCTCCAGAATCTGCGCCCCGCCCCTGGCATCCATGGCACAGCCCTGGATCGGGATCAGCACGTGATCGGACAGGCCGATCGCCGCCGCCACGAGCGCATCGCGCGCGCCTGCGAGATCCACGACGAAATAGTCCGTCGCAGCCTTGTTCTCGCGGATATGGCCCGGCAGCGAAGCCATCGAGACTTCGGAAATGACCGAAAGATTGCGCTGTTGGCCGGACACCTCGTGCCAGCTCGTGATCCACCGCTGCGGATCGGCGTCGAGCACGGTGACGCGGTAACCCTGCGCGGCAAGCTCGGTTGCAAGAATGAGGGCGGCTGTCGTCTTGCCCGCTCCGCCCTTGGCGTTGGCGAATGTGATGACCGGCATTGTCTTTCCTCTTCGGAATGCTCCGGGCACAGCGTGCTTGCGCGTGACGCCCGGATGAAATGTTTCTGGTAAACAGAACCTTTCAAAACATGGTTAACGAATTGGAAAGATGCGCCTCACGAAGATTGATGAGCGATGCCAAGCTTGCGGAATGAACGAAGGCCCGGAGACGAACCGGTCCGGGCCTTCGGATCGGCTCTGTCAGATGCATTCCGCAAAAAGCGCTTTCGCGGCAGCGAGCGTCAGCTCGACCGGATTGCCGCCGGCGGTCGGGTCGACGATCGCCATTTCCGACATTTCGTCGATACGGTCGGTTCCGACGCCCAATGCAGAAAGCTTGTCGGGTACGCCCAGCTCCTCCCGCAGCCGTAACACGTAGTCGTAGAACCCGACGAAACCGCCCGATATGCCGAGATAGGCTGCGGCACGGGAGATCCTCTCTTCGATCGCCGGGCGGTTGAAGCGAAGCACCGGCGGCATGACGACGGCATTCGTCATGCCGTGATGGGTGTTGTAGAGGGCGCCGACGGGGTGCGAGAGCGAGTGGATCGCGCCGAGCCCCTTCTGGAATGCGACGGCTCCCATGGCGGCGGCCGACATCATGTTTGCCCGTGCCTCGATATCCGCACCGTCCTTGTAGGCGCGCGGCAGGAACTCCTTGACCAGCCGCATGCCTTCGAGCGCGATGCCCTGGCTCATCGGATGGTAGAACGGCGAGGAATAGGCTTCGAGGCAGTGTGCGAAGGCGTCCATGCCGGTCCCCGCGGTGATCACCTTCGGCATGCCGACCGTCAGCTCCGGATCGCAGATCGTGACGGCCGGGAGGAACTTCGGATGAAAGATGACCTTCTTCGTATGCGTCTGTGAATTGGTGATGACCGAGGCGCGTCCGACCTCCGAGCCGGTGCCCGCGGTCGTGGGCACGGCGATGATCGGCGCGATGCCGTCGAGGCTGGCACGCGTCCACCAGTCGCCGATGTCCTCGAAATCCCAGACCGGCCGTGTCTGGCCGACCATGAAGGCGACCGCTTTGCCTAGATCGAGACCCGAGCCGCCGCCGAAGGCCACGACACCGTCATGGCCGCCGTCCTTGAAGGCTTTCACGCCTGCGTCGAGATTCCGGTCGTTGGGGTTCGGATCGACCTCGGCGAAGATCGCCCGTCCGAGGCCGGCAGCGTCCAAAATGTCGAGTGCACCCTGCGTGATGGACATGGGCGCAAGGCCGCGATCGGTGACAAGCAGCGGCTTCTTCATGCCGACGGCCTTGCAATGATCGGCAAGCTCTCTGATGCGCCCTGCTCCGAACTTGACGGCGGTCGGATAGCTCCAGTTGGCGGTGATGGTCATGCGAGTGCTTTCCTGAGATGATAGGACTTCGGCCTGGTGAGATTGTGGAAGCCGATGACGGAGAGCGATCCGCCGCGGCCGGTTTCCTTGACGCCCGTCCAGCAAAGCGCCGGATCGAGATAGTCGGCACGGTTCATGAAGACGGTGCCGGTTTCAAGCTCGCGTCCGAGGCGCGCGGCCCGTTCCGCATCTTTCGTCCAAAGCGACGCCGTCAGCCCGTAGCGGCAATCGTTCATCAGTTCGAGCGCTTCAGAATCGCTCTTGACCTTCATGATGCCGACCGCCGGACCGAAGGTCTCCTCGCGCATGAAGGGCATGGAATGGTCGACATCCACCAGCACCTGCGGTGCGAGATAGGCGCCGCCGTCATCCTGCGGAAAGAGCTTCGGATCGATCAGCGCCTTGGCACCCTTCGAAACCGCATCGGCGACCTGCTCGCGCACGACATCGGCAAAGCGCGTATTGGCCATCGGACCAAGCGTCGTTTCCGCATCCAGCGGATTGCCGAGCTTGTAGTTCGACACCCATGCGACCGACTTCTCTACGAAGGCGTCATAAAGCGACTCATGCACATAGATGCGCTCGATGCCGCAGCAGCACTGGCCGGAATTGTAGGTGGCGCCGTCCATGAGCGTGTCGACCGCGGCGGCGAGGTCCGCATCCTCCATCACATAGCCCGGATCCTTGCCGCCGAGTTCCAGGCCGAGCGGCGTAAAGGTCCCGGCGGCCGCGCGCTCTATCGAGCGTCCGCCCTCCACCGAACCGGTGAAGTTGATGAAGTCGAAGCTCTTAGCGGCGATCAGCGCCGAAGTCGTGTCGTGGTCGAGGAAGAGGTTCTGGAAGACATCCTCCGGAACGCCGGCTTCGTTGAAGGCGCGCACCAGGCGTTCGCCGACGAGGATCGTCTGGCTGGCATGCTTGATGATCACGGTATTGCCCGCCATCAGCGCCGGCGCCACCGTATTGATCGCCGTCATATACGGATAGTTCCACGGCGCGATGACGAACACGACGCCATGCGGCTCCCGCTCGATCCGCCGTTCGAAACGGTCGCTTTCCTCGACGACGATCGGAGCGAGGGACGAGCCGGCGATTTCCGCGACATAGTTCGAGCGCTCGTTGAAACCTTTGAACTCTCCGCCGTAGCGCACAGGCCGCCCCATTTGCCAGGCGAGTTCCGGCACCACGTCGTCCACCATCTCGTTGAGACGGGCAACGCCCTTGAGGACGAGCTGGACACGCTCTTCCAGCGGCCGGCGCGCCCATGCCTTCTGCGCCTTGCGGGCTCGCGTTACGGCTTCCTTCGCCGCTTCGAGCGGCATGGCCGGACGTTCGGCGTAAACCGAACCGTCAATAGGGGATATGCATCTGATCATGGTCATGTCTCAACTCCGAAAATCAACAGGCAAGCGTCCGGACATGGCCGGCAGCTCCGTAGGCAAGAATCAGGCGATCACGCGTGATGACGGTAAGGTCGTGCTCGCGGGCCGTAGCAATGATGATGCGGTCCATCGGATCATTATGCAAAGGCTCCGGAAGGTAGGAGGCGGCAACAAGAATGGCAGGCGTAACAGCCTGAACAGTTACTTTACCGACCGTCACGAAATCCTCGAACCATGCCAATGCGTGTTTTGTCGTCGGAACTCTGCCTCGCGATATCAACATGCCGATTTCCCATGCGGAGATTGCGGAAGCGCAGAGCCGATCGCTATCCGTTTGTATGGCGTTCAGGGCGTCAACAGCTGCTTGCGATATAGGCTTTTCGTTCGCAAGCCAGATGATAGCGCATGTATCAAGCAGAAACCTTTCATTCATTATACAGCTTGCTGCTCCACTCGACATCGATCGGAGCAGTGAGATCGAGATCGTCAGGAATCGTCATCGTGCCTTTCATGCAGCCGAAGACAGGGTGCCGCTTGGGTTTGTCACCCGAAAAACCTGCTTCCTTTTTTGGAGATGACGGTTCCGTATCGATGAAATCGGTCTGTTTCGTTTCCGCAAATCCTCCTCGTGAAGAGTTTCGATGGACAGCAACGTCTTCAATGCTGACCTCCAGGAATTGCGCAACCTGGTCCTGTTCCTTTGCGCTCATGTTGCGTTGTCCATTCAACATTCGGGAAGCGGCACCCGCATCGATATTCATAAAGCGTCCCAGTCCACGGACAGATTTGTTCTTGCGTCGCAGTTGCTGAAAGAACCAGTCGCTGTCGATCGGATATTTTTGCATCGTGACAATCATTCATCGTTGAGGGTCAACAAAGAATCTCATCATGTTGCGATTACGTCAACGGTCTTATTTCCATCCCTCCGTTAGCTACGCCCTCTCGAAACCGCGCGCCACCTCCCAATCGGTAACGCGCCGGTCATATTCCTCCTGCTCCCAATGCGCGGCGCGCGTATAATGATCGACCACATCGTCGCCGAAGGCTTCGCGCAGCATCTTGGAGCTCGTCATGAAAGCGGTCGCCTCGCGCAGCGTCTTCGGGATTTCGCGAACGCCCTTTCCGCCATAGGCGTCGCCGACGAAAGGCGGCTCGAGTTCCAGTTTCTGCTCGATGCCGGATATGCCCGCCGCCAGAAGTCCGGCCATGGCGAGATAGGGATTGAGGTCCGACCCGCCGACGCGGCATTCGATGCGGATCGCTTTCGTATCCTCGCCGCAGAGCCGGTAGCCGGCCGTCCGGTTGTCCTTGCTCCAGATCGCTTTGGTCGGCGCAAATGTGCCCGCCATGAAGCGCTTGTAGGAATTGATGTAGGGCGCAAGGAAATAGGTGATCTCGCTCGCGTGATTGAGAAGGCCTGCCACGTAGCTGCGCATCGTGTCGGACATCCCGTATTTGGCATCCTTCTCGAAGAACATCGGCGTCTTTCCGTCAAGCGACCAGAGAGACTGGTGGATATGCGAGGAAGAGCCTGCGGCATTGTAGTTCCATTTGGCGAGGAACGTGATGGCCTTGCCGCGCGACCAGGCGATCTCCTTGCAGGCATTCTTGATGATCGCATGCCGGTCGGCCATGGTCAGCGCATCGGCATAGCGCACATTGATCTCCTCCTGTCCGGCCGATGCCTCCCCTTTGGAATTCTCGACCGGGATGCCGGCACCCTGCAGACCGTTGCGGATCGCCCGCATCACGTCCTCTTCCTTGGTCGTTTGGAAGATGTGGTAATCCTCGTTGTAGCCGCTGACGAGCCGGAGATCGCGATAACCGCTTTCGCGCGCGTCGTCATAGGTCTGGTCGAAGAGGAAGAATTCTAGCTCGCTCGCCATGAAGGCCTTGTATCCCAGCGCCTCCAGGCGGCGGATCTGCCTCTTGAGGACCGCGCGCGGCGAATGCGGCACCTCCTTGTGCGTGTGGTGGTCGAGCACGTCGCAAAGCACCAGCGCCGTTCCTTCGAGCCAGGGAACGCGACGCAGCGTGGAGAGATCGGGCTTCATCGTATAGTCGCCATATCCAGATTCCCAGCTGGTCGATCTGTAGCCGGAGACGGTTTCCATCTCCATGTCGGTGGCCAGCAGATAATTGCAGCTATGCGTCTCCTCGTAGGCGCTTTCCACGAAATACTGCGCATGGAAACGCTTGCCCATCAGCCGACCCTGCATGTCCACCTGGCATGCCAGGACGGTATCGATGCGGCCTTCGGCGACATCCTTCTTCAGGTCGTCAAATGAATAAACTGCGCTCATCTACCAAATCCAATCTGTCAGAACTCTTGAATGGAAACAGCCCGGCCCACGGCCGGGCTGCATTTTCAACCGGTCTCAGGCTTTCAGCGCCGCAGCCGATGCAGCCTTTTCCTTATGCTCCATCGCGAATTCCTCCTCCGGCGAAAGGATCAGCCGATGCCGTCCGACGAAGGCGAAATAGGCGATCGCGATCGCGAACCAGACGGCGACCCAGACGACCCCCTTCGAAAAGTTCGGATCCTGGACCTGATAGAGCAGCGTCACGACCGCGATGATGATCGTCAGAACGGCACCGGGGATGCCGAGCGGCGAGCGGAACGGACGTTCGATGTTGGGCAGGTTCCGGCGCAGCAGGATGAAGGATATCGCCTGCATGATGTAGGAGAACATCGCGCCGAAAACGGCCATGTTCAGCAGGACGCTTCCGATCACGCTTCCGCCCTGCTCGGCACCCAGCGCAAACCAGATGGCGAGCATGACCGCCAGACCGACGACCGCACCGGAAATCATCGCGACGTGAGGCGTCTTGAAGGTCGGATGGGTCAGTGAGAGCACGGTCGGAAAATAGCCCGCCCGCGACAGCGAATAGACCTGCCTGCCCTGCGCATAGAGGATCGTGTGGAAGCTTGCGATCAGCCCCGTCAAGGCCACCAGTCCGAGAACGACCACGCCGCTGTCGCCATAGATCGCCTTGAAGCCGTCGAGCAGCGGCTCGAGCGAAGAGCCGAGGCCAAATGCGCCGACGCCCGGCAGCGACGGATTGAGGAGCACGATCATGAAAGCCGAGATCATCAGCGTCACGATACCGAGGATGATGCCCCGCGGCATGTCGCGCTTGGGATCGACCGACTCTTCGGCCGCCAGCGGAAGCTGCTCGATGGCGAGGAACAGCCAGACCGCGAAGGGCAATGTCGCGAGGACGCCGGAGAAGCCGAAGGGGAACCAGTCGCCGTTGCCTTCGGGCAGCTCCACCGCGGCCCCGTCCGGTCCGACGCCGATATTGAGCGCCCATCTGGAGAAATCCATGTTCGGGATCGCGCTGATCCAGAAGAAGACCAGAACCGCCAGCGATATCAAGGTGATGACGAGGGTGACCTTGAACGACAGCTCAAGGCCGAACACGTTCAGCGCCAGGAAAAGCAGGTAGAAGATCACCCATATGAAGGGTGAATAAGCAGGATCCAACCCGAGAATGGAGTTAACATAGGCCGTTATGAAGGTGACGATAACGGCCGGCGTCAGGACATATTCGACGTTCTCGCACAAACCGGTGAGGAACCCGCCCCAGGGTCCCATCGCGGTGCGCGCGAAGGAATAGGCCGCCCCCGTATGCGGCAGTGCCGGGCTCATCTCTGCGATCGAGAAGGTAAGCCCCAGATACATGATGGCGATGATGATGCCGGCGACGAGCATGCCGCCCCATCCGCCGGTCGCGAAGCCGAAGTTCCAGCCGGAAAAATGACCCGAGATGACCGCGCCGACGCCAAGCGCCCAAAGCGACCAGACGCCGGCATAACGCGAGAGACCGCGCTTTTCGAAATAGGAAGCATCAGCCTTTTTATAGCTGACCCCTGCTGATGGATTATCCATTGCCCTTCTCTCCTGTTAAGGTTCGCCGCAGGGCTGACCTCCGGGACCGGACGCCGTACCCGACGCGCGCTGCACCAATCAGACTTGCGTAGTGCCCATGCCGGCGATCCGCCGGCGGGCTGCGCAATTCTCCGCGGACATGCCGCTCCCCGGGTCTTTTTATCGTTGGGACAGGGCTGGAATGCTCGAAAGGAGCAGCCCCGTCAGATAGTCGGCCACGACCCTCTGGCCGATATCGTCTCTTATGAGGTCGTTGCGGACCTCGATCATCACATTGAGCAGGCCGTTGGAAAGGGCATGCTCTTTCAAGGTATGGGTGACGCCGTCTGCCGGTCCATAGGGTTCGTTCCGGCGGATGTCGTAAAGCGCGGCCTCTTCGCCTGCACTCATCATCAGATCCGCAAGGCGGCTGTCCTCGTCGTACAATATGCCGATCTCCACCGTTCGAACCCTGCCGTGATAGACCGGGGTGAAGCTGTGGACGGTGACGACGACCGGAGCACGCCCGGCGCCTACCCGCTCCCGGATCAACTGCGCCACTCGCTCGCGAAACGGAAAATACAGGGCTTCCGCCCGCTCCCTCAGCAATTCCGCCGAAAGGTTTGCGTTGCCCGCGATCGGATAGATTTCGCTCGTTTCCGGAACCGCGTCCGGCGATTGCGGCGGCCGGTTGCAGTCATAGGCAAGACGGGAGAACCGCTGGTGGATCAAGGTTGCGTCGAGACTTCTCGCCATCAGCCTCGATACGGCCAACGCTCCCGGATCCCACGCTATGTGACTTTCCAGCGCTTCCTCGGAAAGCCCGAGCGTTCCGAGCTTCTGCGGAACGAGACGCGACGCATGCTCGCAGATCAGGATGACGGGGCTCCTGCCCGCATCATTCTCCACGGCAACCGGATCGCCTTCCTCAACGCTCAAGAGCTTCATGAAGCCGTATCCCCTCGATCGGCCATTTATCGTTAATGAAAAGAATTCTTCACACTTTGGCGGCTGTCAACAGAAAGATGAAAAATTCTCTTCAAAAAAACATTTGACTCGAATTGTGGCGGCGATGTTTAATTTTGAAAGAAGCTGGCGAAGACCGGCATAGAGGGGAAAGTTGACCGTGAATCAGGCATCCGCGACGGTGTCGGATGTGATAACCGCTCATTTCGACGCTCTGACACGCGCCGAAAGGCAGCTGGCGAAATCGCTTCTCGACAATTATCCGGTATCCGGATTGGGCAGCATCACGACCGTTGCCGAAAATGCCGGCGTATCGACGCCAACGGTTGCGCGCATGGTTCAGAAGCTCGGATTCCGCGGCTTCCCGGACTTCCAGTCGCACCTGCATCTCGAGCTGGAAGCGACCCTTTCCAATCCGATCACCAAACACGACCGCTGGGCCGCCAATGCGCCCGGCACCCATGTGCTCAACCGCTTTGCCGACGCGATCATGCACAATATGCGCCAGACGCTGTCGCAGATAGAAACCGCGGATTTCGATGGTGCAGCCTCGCTAATCGCAGACCGCAAGCGCAATATCTACGTCGTCGGCGGGCGCATCACCAAGGCGCTTTCGGATTATCTTTTCACGCATCTGCAGGTGATCCGCCCCGGCGTGACGCAGATCGCCTCCAACTCCAGTTCCTGGCCGCACTACGTGCTCAACATGAGTGCCGGCGACGTCCTCGTGATCTTCGACATCCGCCGTTACGAACGGGAAATGGAAACCTTCGCCCGCATCGCCCGCGAGCGTGGCGCCGAGATCGTTCTGTTTACCGATCAATGGGCCTCGCCGGTGGCCAAATCCGCCTCGCGTCTGTTCCGCGTGCATATCGAAGCGCCCTCCGCATGGGATTCTTCGGTCGTGACGCTCTTCATTGTCGAGGCCCTGATCGAGGCTATCCAGAGCACCGCCTGGGATGAGACGCGAGAGCGCATGAAGACGCTTGAGGAACTGTTCGAGGCAAGCCGGCTATTCCGCAATCCGCGGCAGGAAAACACTGAGCCCGAGGGACGCTAAGCATTGGAAAACACGTAATAGTTCTGTCACATAAGCTTCATCTGCCGCCGGTATCAGCTTCGCCGAGGCTGACCGACACACAAAAAAAGGAGAACGACCGTGATGTCACATGCAAGACGCCTGCTCTCGCTTTCGACGGCCATGATCGTGGCATCGTCCGCTCTGGCCTATGCCGAACCCAGCGCCGAACTCATCGAAGCGGCGAAGAAGGAAGGCAAGCTGACCACCATCGCCCTGCCGCACAGCTGGTGCGGATACGGCGACATCATTGCCGGCTTCAAGGCGAAGTACGGCATAGAGGTCAACGAGCTGAACCCGGATGCAAGCTCCGGCGACGAGATCGAAGCCATCAAGGCCAACAAGGGCAATACCGGCGACCAGGCTCCGGACGTTATCGACGTCGGCCTTTCCTTCGGCCCGTCCTCCAAGGCCGAAGGCCTGATCCAGCCCTACAAGGTTTCCACCTGGGATACGATCCCCGACAGCGCCAAGGATGCCGAAGGCTACTGGTACGGCGACTATTACGGCGTTCTTTCCTTCGTCGTGAACACCGATATCGTCTCGGAAGTTCCGAAGGACTGGGCCGACCTGACGAAGCCGGACTATGCCAATGCCGTGGCGCTCGCCGGCGATCCGCGCGGCTCCAACCAGGCCGTTCAGGCCGTTTACGCCGCCGGCCTCTCCAAGGGCGAGACCGATGCGAAGAAGATCGGCGAGGCAGGCCTCGCTCTCTTCGCCGAAATCAACAAGGCCGGCAACTTCGTCCCGGTCATCGGCAAGTCGGCTTCGCTGGCGCAGGGCTCCACGCCGATCGTCGTCGCCTGGGACTATAACGGCCTTTCCTGGCGCGACACTCTGAACGGCAACCCGCCGCTCGAAGTCGTCGTTCCGGAAAGCGGCGTCATCGCCGGCGTCTATGTGCAGGCGATCTCGGCCTTCGCACCGCATCCGAATGCCGCCAAGCTGTGGATGGAATATCTCTATTCCGACGAAGGACAGCTCGGCTACCTGAAGGGCTACTGCCATCCGATCCGCTTCAACGACCTCGTGAAGAACGGCAAGGTTCCGCAGGAGATGCTCGACAAGCTGCCGCCGGCCGCCGCCTATGAAAAGGCGATCTTCCCGACGCTCGATGAACAAAGCGCCGGCAACGAGGCGATTACCAAGAACTGGGACAGCGTCGTCGGCGCAAACGTCCAGTAACGAGGCCCTCCAAGAGCCCTCCCGCCTTACATGCGGGAGGGTTTTTCCGACATGCGCAGGCCGGTTTGCAACCGTCGCATTTCGATCTACTCTTTCGCATTCGCCCGAGATCGGACAACAGCTCTTCATGAGTACAGCCCCGTCAGCATTCATCGATCGCCGCACCATCGTCGACTGGCTCGGCATAGCGCCGTTCATGATCTTCGCGCTGATGTTCCTTATCCTGCCGACGCTCTATCTGGTGACGGGCGCATTCCTCTCACCGGACGGGCGATTCACGCTTAAGAACATCGCGGACCTTTTCCAGCCGAACATTCTCAGTGCCTATTGGATCAGCATCCGCGTTTCGGTGGCCTCGTCGCTTGGCGGCGCGCTGATCGGCTTCTTCCTGGCCTGGGCCGTGGTGCTCGGCGGGCTTCCCTCCTGGATCAGGTCGGGTCTTCTGACCTTCTCGGGCGTCGCGTCGAACTTCGCCGGCGTGCCCCTCGCCTTCGCCTTCATAGCGACGCTCGGCCGCACGGGCCTTGTCACGGTGCTTCTGCGGGAGCTCTTCGGCTTCAATCTCTATTCGACCGGCTTCAATCTCCTCTCCTTTTTCGGCCTCACCATCACCTACATGTTCTTCCAGATCCCGTTGATGGTGCTGATCCTGACGCCGGCGCTCGACGGCCTCAAGAAGGAATGGCGCGAGGCATCCGAAATCCTTGGCGCGACGACCTGGCAATACTGGCGCATGGTGGCGCTTCCGATCCTCTGGCCGAGCCTTCTCGGCACGACGCTCCTTCTCTTCGCCAATGCCTTCGGCGCCATCGCCACGGCCTATGCGCTCACCGGCAGCTCGCTCAACATCGTGCCCATCCTGCTCTATGCCCAGATCCGGGGCGACGTGCTGCACAATCCCAATCTCGGCTACGCCCTGGCGCTCGGCATGATCGTCATCACCGGCGTATCCAACATCCTCTACATCATGCTGCGCGCACGCGCCGAACGGTGGCAGAAATGAAGGCGCAACGTCTCGGCGCCTGGATCGCCATAGCCATAGGCGCGGTCTACTTCGTCGTCCCCCTTCTCGGAACCTTCGAATTCTCGCTGCGCATGCGCCGCGGCGAATATTCCTTCGACGCCTATCAATCGGTGTTTTCCGACCTGCAGTTCCGCGAGACCTTCGGCTATTCCATGCTGATGGCCGCGCTCACGATCGTCTTCGGCATGCTGCTGGTGGTGCCTACCGCCTATTGGGTACGCCTTCGCCTGCCACAGATGCGGCCGGTGGTGGAATTCATCACGCTGCTGCCGCTCGTCATTCCGGCGATCGTCATCGTCTTCGGCTATCTGCGGCTCTACAATTCCTCCTCCTGGCTGCCGCTGACCAATTCGACCAACGGCACCAACCTGCTCCTGATGCTCTCCTACATGACGCTGTCGCTGCCTTATATGTACCGCGCCGTGGACACCGCCATGCGCGCGATCGATGTGCGCACGCTGACGGAGGCTGCCGAAAGCCTCGGCGCGAAATGGCCGACGATCATGTTCCGCTGCATCTTTCCGAACGTCATGAGCGGCGTGCTTTCGGGTGCCTTCATCACCTTCGCGATCGTGATGGGCGAATTCACCATGGCGGCGCTCCTGAACCGCCCCGCCTTCGGTCCCTATCTGCAGCTCGTCGGGGCCAACAAGGCCTATGAACCTTCCGCGCTCGCCGTCATCGCTTTCGCCATGACATGGCTCAGCATGGGCCTCATCCAGCTCGTTTCCCGTTTCAACAGAGCCGTTCCGGCCAAGGTTTGAGGTCCTCGATCGTTCATGTCCTTTCTCGAACTCACCAACGTAGAGAAGTCCTTCGGTTCGAACCAGGTCGTGCATGACTTCAACATGTCGATCGAGAAAGGCGAATTCGTCTCGTTCCTCGGGCCGTCCGGCTGCGGAAAGACGACGGTCCTCAGGATGATCGCGGGATTTGAATCGATCTCCGGCGGAAAGATTTCGATCGCCGGCGCCGACCAGAACAATCTGAAGCCGAACCAGCGCAATATCGGCATGGTCTTTCAGGCCTATGCCCTTTTCCCCAACATGAACGTCTCCGACAACGTCGCTTTCGGCCTAAAGGTGGCCGGCAAGCCGAAGCCGGAGATCGAGGCCCGCGTCAAGGAAATGCTCGGCCTCATCCATCTGGGCCATCTTGCCGATCGCTTCCCTTACCAGCTCTCGGGCGGCCAGCAGCAGCGCGTGGCGCTTGCCCGTGCGCTCGCCCCGAAACCCCGGGTTCTTCTTCTCGACGAGCCGCTTTCCGCGCTCGATGCGAAGATCCGCGTATCGCTTCGCGAGGAAATCCGCATGATCCAGCAGCGGCTGGGCATTACGACGGTCTTCGTGACCCATGACCAGGAAGAGGCGCTGTCCATTTCCGACCGGATCGTGGTGATGAACGCCGGGCGGGCCGACCAGATCGGGGCTCCCTCCGAGATCTACAACCGGCCGGCCACACGCTTCGTCGCCTCCTTCGTCGGGACGCTCAACATAATCGAGGCGAAGGTGATCGATCCTGCCGCCAACCGCATAAGCATCGGCGACCATGGCGTCACGCTAAAGGAGCCGCTCGGCGCGGTGAAGGCGGGCGATACGGTTTCCCTCGCCCTTCGCCCGGAAGCCGGCTCGATCGCCGAAGGCGCAAAGGGCGATACCGCACTCACGGGCGAGGTCATCGCCAGCAACTTCCTCGGCTCGGTCATCCGCACGCGGATGAAGGTCGCAGACAGCGTCATATCCTTCGACATGTTCAACAGTCCCGGTCTCGTTTTGCCTGCCGTCGGCGAAACGGTTACGCTTCGGTTCACCGCAAGCGACCTCCTCGTCATTCGCGAATAGGCGGCTCACGAAAAATTCTTTCGCCAAGACGGCGGCGGCAGCAAAAAACGTCGCCATTTCCGCGAACTTCGTCGCATCGGATATTTGCACCCGCTTTTCGGATCGACTAATCTCGGCCCGTTCTCAGGGCGGGGCGGAATTCCCCACCGGCGGTATCGGAACTAGAGCGCCATGCGATATTAAAAATGCGCGGCGCTCGGTCCCGGAGCCCGCGAGCGCTTGCCGCGCGATGCGGCAAGGTCAGCAGATCCGGTGCGATGCCGGAGCCGACGGTCAATAGTCCGGATGGAAGAGAGCAAGCATGTGGCCCCTGCCGGCAATGCAGGTCCACGGCCGCATGCATGTTCGCCCAAGGGATCATTGAAAAATGGTTGAACCCTTGAAAGGCCAAGACATGAACATCAATACCGCTCCCGCAACCCGCATCGCCGTCATTCGCGCACGCTGGCACAAGGATATCGTCGACCGCTGCGTCCATGCTTTCACCTCCGAATGGGTCGATCTCGGCGGACTGGCAAGCGAAGTCGAGATCTTCGACGTTCCGGGCGCCCTCGAAATACCGCTGCACGCGCAGACGCTCGCCCGCACCGGCCGTTTCAACGCGATCCTCGGCACCGCTTTCGTCGTCGATGGCGGCATCTATCGCCATGACTTCGTCGCCGGAACGGTTCTCGACGGGATGATGCGGGTGCAGCTCGACACGGGCGTGCCGGTTCTCTCAGCGGTCCTGACGCCGCATAACTTCCAGGAAAGCGAAGCGCATATCGCCTTTTTCCGCGATCACTTCGTCATCAAGGGCAAGGAAGCCGCCAACGCCACCCGGCAGATCCTCGACGCGCGCACCAAGATCGCCCTCGTGAACGCCTGAAGCGGTTTGGCGGGTAGACCTGAATCAACGTCTCAACAACCGGAATCGGACTACGAATATCCCGCGTTAGGACGTTGACTCGATTCACATATCCGGCGTCGCCACAGCACATGGAAAACGCCCGGCATCGCTGCCGGGCGTTTTTTTCATACAAGCGTTTCAGCAGGTCACTTGCAGGTGTCGAGCTTGTTGATCGCATCGACATTGGCGGCGGAAGGACCGTTCGGGTCGAATTCGGATTCCAGCCATTTGTCGACGATCGCCTTGGCGAGCTCGGGACCGATCACGCGCGCGCCCATCGTGATGATCTGCGCGTTGTTGGACTTCGCCGCACGCTCGGCGGAGTAGGTGTCGTGGGTAAGCGCCGCACGGATGCCCGGCACCTTGTTTGCTGAAATGGAGACGCCGATGCCGGTGCCGCAGATGAGAATGCCGCGGTCGTTCTCGCCGTCGACGATCGTCTGGGCAAGCCCCTTGGAAAGATCGGCATAAAAGCCGGATTGGCTGAGATTGGTGACCGTCAGGCCGCTCTTGCCGGCGAGATGGGCTTCGATGATGTCGAGCAGCGGCTTGCCGGCGCTGTCGGCTCCGATTGCGATTTTCATGGGAGTTTCCTTTCGTCCTTTGGTTTAAGCGTCCGGCGGGTTTCAGATCGCGCGGGCGCAGCGTGAAAGAATGTCGAGATAGCCTTCCGCCGCCCAGGCGGAACGGCCGATGAAGAGCCCGTCGATCGAAGGCATCGAGATCAGCTCCTCGCAATTGCCCGGATTGACGCTGCCGCCATAGAGCACGGGTACGCGCCGTCCGATGACACCTTCTGCGACCTTCGCGATCATCGCATGGCGCTCGTCGGCATAGTCGGCGGTAGCCGGGATGCCGCGCTCGCCGATCGCCCAGACAGGCTCATACGCCAGAAGAACCGGCTTTCGCTTCGCCTCGCCTTCGAGCAGGCCAAGAGCCCCTTCGACCTGTTGCTGCAGCACGGCATCGGCTCTTCCCGCCTCGCGCTCCGCAAGCGTTTCGCCGATGCAGATGAGGGGAATGAGGCCGTGCCGGACGGCTGCGGCCGTCTTCAGGCCGACGGTGCGGTCCGTCTCGCCGAAATGCTCGCGCCGTTCGCTATGGCCGAGTTCGACGATGTCGAGATTGCAATCCTTCAGCATCAGAGGCGAGACCTCGCCGGTCCAGGCGCCCGCATCTTCCCAATGCATGTTCTGCGCGCCGACCTTGACGCTCGTTTCGCCCAAGGCCTTCTTCACCTCGCGAACAGCCGTGAAAGGCGGGATGACGAAACGCTGGATGCGCTCGTCGCGCTCGCCGTCGGCCGCCGCCAGCGCCTCGGCAAAGGCCAGTGCCTCGCCGAGCGTCTTGTTCATCTTCCAGCTGGTGCCGACCCAGAGGCCCGTCTTGCTCATGCTGCCTTCTCCGATGTTTCCTTGGTTATCGTTATAAGCGTCACTCCGGCCTCGCCCAGCGCCTCGACCGCCTCGCCCGCAACCGCCGCTCCCGTCAGGACCGCGTCGAAAGCGTCAAGCTTCGTGAAGAAATGCAGAGCTTGCCGGCCGAATTTTTCATGATCGGCCAGAAGATAGGTCCGCCTTGCGGAACGGATCATCTGCCGCTTGATCTGGATCACTTCCTGATCCTGGTGAAAGGCTCTCGCACCCTCGATGGCGGAACTAGAGAGAAAGGCCGCATCCGCCCGCAGCGACTGCAGCGCCTCTTCCGCCACGATGCCGAAGAAGCCGTTGAACTTCTTGCTGTACTCCCCGCCAAGCGCGATCAGCCGGATACCGGCCGTGCCGGAAAGCGCGGTGATGACGGAAAGGTTGTTGGTGATCACTGTCAGCGGCCGGACATCCAGAAGCAGCGGCGCCATGGCGCCGGCCGTCGAGCTGTCGTCGATGATGATGATCTGCCCCGGCTCGACAAGCGACACCGCATGACGCGCGATGTCCTGCTTCTCTGCGGCAGCGATGCGCGCGCGATAGCGAAAGTCGCTCTCGAATTCCGCACTGGCTTCGATAGAGGCCCCGCCATGCACCTTGCGCAACAGGCCTGCCTGCTCGAGATCGTCGAGATCGCGATGGATCGTCATCTTGGAAACCGCAAAGCGGCGCGAAAGGTCCTCGACCGAAGCGTTGCCCGCTTCGAGCAGGATTTCCATGATCTCTTGCCGCCGGTCCTCGGGCTTCATGCTTTATGCGGACCGGGACCGCGCCCGATTCCACCCTTCCGATAAGGTCTTTTCAGCATACGGAAGGATATAACATGATAATGTGATTTTTACAACGATATTTTGTTACTTATCTTGCCGGATATTGTTATCTTTGGCGATCAGGAAGCACCGCGGCGATTGAAGCCCGTGTCGATATGAGGCTCCCAGAATTCCACCGATTCCCGGATCATCTCTACCACCAGACGGTCCGTCGGCTCCCGCTCGCGGAACGAGAGCTCCAGGCATATCTCATTGTCGTTCCCTCCCCCGCGCCTGACCGCTTCGAGCAGCTTTTCCGGCACGATGCGGCCGTCCTTGTTGTAGGCGGCGGTGAACGGCCAATGGCCGCCCTTGTTCATCGAGGATTGCTTGATATGGATGATCGGCGAACGCGTCGGAAACGCCGTCGCCCATGCATAGGGATCGACATCGGCGGGATTGCTCGACGTGACGTCGCCGTGGTCGATATCGACCATCATCAGAAAAGGCAGCGCGAGCCCGCTTGCCGCAAGCCGCCCGTCGAGCACCCGGCATGCTTCGATCGTGTGGCCGAACTCGCGCCCGACCGACATCGGCTCCCAGAACATGTAGGAGAGCCCGGAGGCCTTGCCGTGCTCGGCGACCTCGGCCCAGCAGTCGATGGCGATCCGCATCAGCTCCTCGCGCCGAACCGGATCGTCATAGTCCTTATGCGTGAAGATCGCGAACTGCGTGCCCATGCCGGAGGCACCGAGCTCGGCCGAAATATCCGCGAATGTCTTGAACCAGTCGACATAGTAGCGCCGGACATCCGCATCCGGATGGCCGAAGTGGTTGAGCCTGCCATAGGGGCCCGTCATGCCGGAAGTGACCTTCACGCCGGTGCGCCGAAGGGCACGGCGGAACCGCCTGACATGACTGGAAATCGTCGCTGCCGGCCAGCCGGGGTTGATGAATTCGTGCGTGAGCTGGACATGGCCGATCCGGATCCTGTCGGCGATGGTTTCGATCAGGTCGTCGGCTTCCGCAAAGCGGTTCACGAGCGGGTTCGTGTTGAGCGAAAGGGTGAACGCCATGGCAGAAGTTCCTGTTACCAAAGGAATTGCGGCATGATGAAATCGGGTACGGCCTCATGCTCGCGATAAAGGCCCCGCCGCTCCTCGTCGGAAGCGCTCGCAAGAATTCCGGTCGCAACCAGGATCGAGGCGAAACCCGCGCGGACCGCACCCGCGATGTCGTGTTCGACGCTGTCGCCGATGCAGGCGACACGGGCCGGATCCGGCGCACCCAAAAAGCGCGAGGCAGCCGCATAGATGTCGGGAAACGGCTTGCCGATCCAGCGCACTGTTCCCCCCAGTTCCTGGTAGAGCTCGGCTATCCGGCCGGCTCCGAAAGTTTCGCCGCTGCGCGTCAGCATGATCTTGTCGGGATTGGTGCACAGGCAGGGCACGCCGCGCCGCGCCGCCGGACCGAGCAGCCTTTCGTAATAGGAAAGCGAATGGTGGTCGCCTTCGCTCGCGGAAATGATGACGACATCGGCCTCGTCGCCGGTCCATACCCGCGTCAATTTAAGCCCGTCGATCGCCGAGGTGTCGCGGTCGCGGCTGATCAGAAGGCATCGCTTTCCCTCGTCGCCGGTCGGCTCCTCCTCGGCAAGGATCTGCCATGCCGTTTCACCGGACGTAAGGAAACGGTCCCAGCTCGCCTCATCGAAGCCGAATGCGGCAAGCCGGGTGCTGTTCTCCGCAGAACGTTTGCCGGAATTGGACAGGATGACTACCCTTTTTCCGGCCGCCTTCAACCGCGTCAGGGCTTCGGCGGCACCGGGATAGGCACCGCGCCCGTCGCGCAGGACGCCGAACTGGTCGATCAGAAAACAATCGAAGCGATCGGCAACCTCGCCGAGACCGGAAATCTTTTCCGGTTCGGTTTTCGATGCGCTGGCCGGTTCGGAATTCATAGCAATCCTGCCTTTTCGGCGCCCGAGAGCGCCAGTCGCGCCGCACCCGCGGCCGCTTCCTCGGAAAGAACCGGAGGAAAGGGCACGCCGAGCCTGCGGGTGCGGATAACTTTCCATGCTTCGTTCGCCGCGCCTCCGCCGACGCTGCGCACGCAGGCGAGCTTTGGGGCGCCGAGTTCCGCAAGACGGGCATAGGCGAGCGCTTCGACAGATGCGATCCCTTCGAAAAGCGCCTTCAGAAAATCCTCGTCGCTTTGCGGACGCGGGCTCATGCGGGGAGCGAGAGCCGGATCGTTGATGGGAAAACGCTCGCCCGGCTTCGCCAGAGGATAATAGTCCAGCCCCGTTTCGACCGTCGGATCCAGCCTGGCCGAAAGGCGCGCGATCTCCTCGTTGCCGAAATACTGCGACAGAACGATGCCGCCGGTATTCGACGCTCCGCCGGCGAGCCACATGTCGCCTATGCGGTGGCTGTAGAGGCCGTATTCCGGCGCAAAGAGCGGCTTGTCCGAAAGCATCTTCACGGTCAGCGTCGTGCCCAGCGCCGAAACGCCGTCGCCGGGACGGCCGGCTCCCGTCGCCAGGAAGGAAGCGCATCCGTCCGTCGTACCTGCAACGACTGCGGCGCCTTCCGGAAGGCCGAACTCCGCCGAGGCCGCCTTCGTCACGGTCCCGACCGGCTCGCCGGCCGGCCGCACCTGCGGCAGGAGATCGGTGCGTGCGCCGGTATCTGCAATCCAGTCCGGCCATCTGCGGGCGATCGGGTCGTAGCCCGTCTTCAGCGCGTTGTTCTCATCCGAAATGCCGAAATGGCCGGTAAGCAGTCCCGATAGCCAATCGGCCTGGTGAAGAACGCGATGCACATCGGGAAGCGGCTGGAAGGAGATCGCCTTCGCGAGGCCCGAGGTCGCCCCATGCGCGGCACTGTCGCGAGGCGCGTGCGCGGTTATCGCCTCCAGGACCGCAAGCTCGGTGACCGGATCGTTGTACATCATCGGCGGCGCCAGAGGCATGCCCGCCGCATCCACCGGAAGAAGTGTTCCGGACGTGCCGTCGATCGAGACGGCCACGACATTCCCATCCGCAAAGCTCCCGAACAATCGGCCCAAAGCAGCGCGCATGGCCTGCCTCCAGACGGCAGGATCGCGGTGATCGGGCGAAAACTCCGAAAGCTTTGCAGCGCCCGAGGCAAGAACGGAGAAGTCCGGCGCCATCGCGACGGCGCGAACGCCGGAGGTGCCTATGTCGATGCCGACGACGATGGCTTCCTCGCGGGCGGTCATTGCAGCACTCCGCCCGCCGGCCGGTTCAGCGCCTGCCGGTACTGTTCGGCATCCCAGCCGAGAAGCTCGGCATTTTCTTCATCGCTGAGATATTTCAGGCGCGCCGCCGCCGGAATGCGGGAGGTCACATCCGACAGGCAGCGCGCCATGGCAAGGGCTCCCTCGCTCGCATCTTTCAGAACGAGGACGCCCTTGCCGGGGAAGAGGATTGCCGGCGGCAACGGCCTACCCTCGGCGCGATAGGCGTTTTCAATATCCAGTGCGGCACTGCCAGGAGGGACGATCACCGATCCCTTACCGAGGAATATGACATGGTCCGGATAGAGGCTGCCTCCGGCAGCATGCCTGCAACCTGCCAGGTCCGTCGCGACACCGTGGATGGCTTCATCCTCCGGCAGGCGGTAGGCGCTGTCGACGGCGAGCCTTTCGAGTGCCGAGACATCCGGCGGAATGAATATCCTCGGCTTGACGGCGAGCCGGTCCGTGATCTCTGCGAGCAGCCGCGTGACCTCGGCGACGGTTTCGCCTGCCACTGCAAGCCCGTGATTGCCGAGGATCAGAACCCGCGTTTCGTCCGTCAGTCTTTCCGCAATGGCGCGCGCAAGCGGCAGCCCCGGCCGCGCATAAGGAACGAACGCGTAAGGCCTGCCTGCCAGCCTTTCTGCAGCCAGCGCCTCGGCATTCGCCTGCACGGCAAGGGCGATCGTCTCGACGCAATGCACATGCGCCACGATCTTCTGGTCCATCAGCGCATGCACGGTCGTTTCGATCGAGGGCCTGAGCCCGGAAGGGTTCTGCTCGGCGACGACGTAATCCTGCGCCTTCTCGGCGGAAGGATCATCGCGGTCGAGCGCGTCAAGCAGCGGATCAAGCGCCACCGGCACCATCAGGTCGCGTCGCAGCGCGTCCCGCAACCAGAGGCCGGACGCCTTGATCCACAGCGTTCCGCCTTCCTTTATCGACGTATTGCCGCCCGCCCCCTGCACCAGCGCGGGGTTGGCGCCGATGCGGGCGGAAAGATCGAGCAGGGCTTCGAATTCCGGGCTGCGGATCATCACGCGTTCACTCTCTTTCGCATTTCCGAATGACTTGAAAACCAGTCCGCGAAGGCTGCCTTCTCCGCTTCGTTCATGTGCAGGCCGTGCTTGGTGCGTCGTTCGAGGACATCGGCCGGTTCACAGGCCCATTCTTTCTCGATCAGGAAACGGGCCTCGCGCTCCTTGAAAAGCGGGCCGAAGCTCCGTCCGAGGTCTGCTTCGGAAGAAGCATTGCCGAGAAGCAGGTAGGCGCGCGTGCCGTAGAGCCGGGCGTAATGCTTGGCGAGGTCGGCCGGCAGCCAGCGATAGTCTATCCGCAGATTGCCGAGAAACTGGTCGAAATCCGCATCGGGGATGTCGCCGCCGGGCAGGAAGGCTCTGGCCGTCCAGGCCGGCCCCATCTTGGGGAAGAAGGCCTTAAGCTTTTCCAGCGCATGTTCGGAAAGCTTGCGGAAGGTCGTGATCTTGCCGCCGAACACCGAAAGAAGCGGTGCCTTTCCGTTCCCGCCGTCGACCTCGAAGATATAGTCGCGCGTCACTGCGCTCGGATTTTCGGCATTGTCGTCGTAAAGCGGGCGAACACCGGAAAATGCATGGATGATATCGCTTTCGGCGAGCTGCTGCTTGAAATAGCGGTTCACCGATCGGATGAGATAGGCGATCTCGTTCTCATCCGCCGCCACGTCCTCCGGGCGGCCGTCATAGGGAATGTCGGTCGTGCCGATGAGGGCCAGGTCATTCTGATAGGGGTTGATGAAGATCACGCGCTTGTCCGGGTTCTGGACGAGATAGGCCTGCCGGCCCTCCCAGAATTTCGGCACGATGATGTGGCTGCCTTTCACGAGGCGGACATTTCGCGTCGAGTTCAGGCCAGCGACCCGGCCTATCACGTCGTTCACCCAGGGTCCGGCGGTGTTGACGAGGCAGCGTGCCGCGATGCCGGACTTCTCGCCGGTGAGCGTATCCGTCAGTTCCGCCTGCCACAGCTCCCCTTCCCTGCGCACGGAAGAACAAGCCGTGCGGGTCATAACCTTCGCACCACGCGCTTCGGCATCGAGCGCGTTGATGAGCACGAGCCGGGAATCGTCCACCCAGCAATCCGAATATTCGAAAGCCTTGCGGAACTCCTTCTTGATGGGCGCGCCCTCCGGCGCGGTGCGCAGATCGAGGGAGCGCGTGCCCGGCAGCCGCTTGCGCCCGCCGAGATGGTCGTAGAGGAAGAGACCGAGGCGCACGAGCCAGGCAGGGCGGTCTTCGGGATTGTGCGGCAGGACGAAGCGCATCGGCCATATGATGTGCGGTGCCGCCTCCAGCAGCACCTCGCGCTCGATCAAAGCCTCGCGCACCAGGCGGAACTCGTAATATTCCAGGTAGCGCAGACCGCCGTGAACAAGCTTGCCGGAGCGCGAGCTGGTGCCTTGCGCCAGATCGTCCTTCTCCACGAGCAGCACCGAAAGGCCACGCCCTGCCGCATCCCGCGCGATGCCCGCACCGTTGACGCCGCCACCGATGACGAGCAGGTCGTATATGCCGGTTTGCGCACTCACTTGATGTCTCCTGTCAAATCCGAACGGCAGGTCACGCGGCCTTGCCGTCCTTTGCTTCGCTCTGCAGCCCGTAGCTGGCAAAGCCCTCGAGCACGCCGGCGATTTCCTCATCCGGAAGGATCGCCGGGCCTCCGATCAGCATCGCGTAATAGTATTGTTTCGCCAGCGTCTCCAGCTCCACGGCCGCCCACATCGCCTTTTCGAGCGTCGGACCGGTAGCAATCATTCCGTGGTTCGCCATCAGGCAGGCCGAACGCCCTTTCATGGCATCGAGCACGTTTTGCGAAAGCGCCTTGGTGCCGTAGCGGGCGTAGCCGGCAACCCGCACGTCATTGCCGCCGAACACAGCCACCATGTAGTGGCAGGCCGGAATCGGCTTGCGAGCCATCGCAAGGATTGTCGCAAAGGTGGAATGCGTATGCACCACGGCGCCCACATCGGGCCGCGAGCGCATGATGTCGAGATGGAACGGCCATTCCACTGAGGGTTTCTTCGGCCCATCCCAGGCGCCGTATTCGCCCGCGATCGGCATCGACGCGATCATGTCCGGCGTCATGTCCGCATAGGCTATCGCCGATGGCGTGATCAGCATCCGGTCCCCATGGCGGACACTGATGTTGCCTGAGGTACCCTGGTTCAGGCCGGAGGCGTTCATGCCGCGGCAATGCTCGATGATCGATCGGCGGATATCCAGTTCGTCCATTTTACGACCTCAGCAGGGATTGACCGGCGGCAGGCCGGCGATGTAGCGGCGCACTTCCTCCGCCGCCATTTCGGCCGCATGGGTGACGGTGCGCACGGAAGCACCGGCGATATGCGGCGTCAGTGTTACATTCGGCAGATGGAGCAGCGGCCAGTCCTCCGGCACCGGCTCGACGGAGAAGGTCTCCAGCATCGCACCGCCGAGATGGCCGTTCGTCAGCGCCTCGTAGAGAGCCTCGTAATCGCAGAGCGGCCCGCGCGCGGTATTCACGAAGAGCGCACCTTCTTTCATCTTGGCGAAGGTCTCCGCGTTCATCATGTTGCGCGTTTCCTCGCTCACGCGCGGATGCAGCGTCACCACATCGGAGCGGGACAAGAGGTCGTCGAGCGCCACATGCTCCACCCCGGCATTGCGATCGTCCGCGGAAAGCTGGACATAGGGATCGTGAACGAGAACCTTCGTGCCGAACGCCCTCAAAAGCCGCACCACCTTCGTGCCGATATTGCCGTAGCCGACGACGCCGACGGTCATCTCGGACAGTTCCCGCCCCGTGACGTCCGCCCGGTAGAGCTCGCCCCGCCATTCACCCTTTCTCAGCGACTCGTGGCCCGTTCGGATCAGCCGCGTCTCGGCAAGGATCGCCCCGATCGTGAACTCGGCGACGGCGCTTGCGTTCCTGCCGGGCGTGTTGACGACCGTCACCCTGGCCTCGCGCGCCGCCTTCATGTCGATATTGACTGGGCCGCCGCGCGATACCGCGACGAATTTCATCAGCGGCAGACGGGCCAGCATTCCGCGCGACAGCGGCGCGAGCTGCGTTATGAAAATCTCCGCGTCGCCAATGAAATCCACGATCTCGTCGGCAGTGCCGAGATATTCCTTGAGGCCGTCCATGCCTTCGACCGCATAGCCGTGCTCCATCGGCACGTCCGGCCAGGGCAGCTCCAGGAGCCTGATATCGTGCCCCTCGCCGCAGGCTTCGACAAGCTTGTCCCGGAAGACTGTTGGAAGCATGAAGCGGTCGCCGGCAATGGCAATCTTCTTCGTCATCGGTCCATTTCCTGTTCTGTGGTGAGCGTTTCCCAGACCGGCTGGAGCGCGATGCGCGACTGACGGTAAGCCGGGAAAACGATATCGAAGTAGCGCGAAAGCGATGCATCCGGCGCCTCAGCCGGACGCTGGTAGGGCGCCACCCAATCCTTCGCGCAATCGGCCATCGAGCCGTAGATGCCGAGCGAGACCGCAGCGATCATGGCCGCTCCTGCAGCTCCCGCCTCCTCCCGCTCGCTCGTCTGAATGCTCGCGCCGAGCGCACCGCCGAGGATGCGGCGGAGCGAGGAACTGCGCGCCGCCCCTCCCGTCAGCCGGACGCATTGCGGCAGCGGCCCCATGGCGAGATAGCAATCCCGGGCAGCCAGAGCGAGCCCGTCGAAAACGGCGCGCACCATGTCGGGGAACCCGTGGTTGATGCAAAGGCCGACGAATGAGGAGCGTGCCGAGGCGTCGACGAAAGGCCCGCGTTCGCCGGCTTCCGAGATATAGGGATGGAATACCGGAGGACGTTCCTGCGCGGCGGCGAGCCATCCCTCCACATGTCCGAGCAGGTCGGCCTTCGAGGTTTCTACCCCCATGCTTTTCAGGAGCCCGCCCGCAAGCGAGAGGATCCAGTCGATATTCAGCGTCGCCGCCATGTTCGACTGCATTTGCGCATAGATGCCGGGTATCGGCATGCACATCGTGTAGCCGGTGCGGTCGTCATTGAGCCGCACGTCGCCCGCGCTCCCAGCAAGCCGCATATGCATGCCCGTCGATCCGATGATGGAGCAGCCGGTGTCGGTCTCCAGGTCGTAAAGCCCGGCCCCAAGCGAGGTGCAGGTAACGTCGACATAGCCGAGCACGACGGGTGTCCCGGCCGGAAGGCCGGTCAGGCGGGCGGCCATGTCGCTCAAGGGGAAATGCGTGACGGCGCCGTCAACGATCTCGGGAAGCAGGTACTTCTGCTTTTCCAGTCCGAGAAAGCCGATCACCGTATCGGAATAGCTGCGGGTGCGGAAATCGCCGAAGGTGAAGTTGGCTTCCGACGGGTCGGTCGCCCGCTTGCCGGTGAGCTTGAAATAGAGCCAGTCCTTGCAATGGAACCCCGTCGTCGCCCCCTTCAGCATCTCCGGCGCCTCGTCGAGCATCCAGCGCAGTTGCGAGCCCTGCTGGCAGGCGGCAAGTCCCGAGCCGGTATGGCGGAAACGCTCCGCATCACCGCTCTCCCGGCGCAGCCGCGCCACCGTCTCGCCGGCCCGCGCATCGAGCCAGAGCCAGCCCTTGCCCACCGGCTCGCCTGCCTTGTCGATCAGCCAGGTCCCGTCGCCCTGCCCCGTCACCGCGATCCCGGCGACCCGCGCTGCAAGATTGTCGACCTTGCCTGCAAGCGCGACGAGCGTGTTCACGGTATCGGCCCAGGTCCGGTCCATGTCCTGGACCGCACCCGTGCGACCCACCGTTTCATAGCTGTTGGGCGTGGCTGCCGCGGCGATCTGCCGGCCGGCGGTATCGAAGGCCACCGACTTGATGACGGATGTTCCTGCATCTATCCCGATCAGGATGTCGCGCATCTCAGGCAAGCTCCTGCCCGTGGCTGACGGCTTTTCCGTTCTCGGCATCGAAGACGTGCAGGCTGCCGGCGTCGAGCTTGAGGCCGATCGTCTCGCCCGGCTTGAGCTGGGTGCGGTCGTGCTCGACGAGAACCATGCTGGCGCCCGCGAAGTCGGCCGCTATATGGGTCTGGTCGCCCAGCCATTGATTTACGGCGACCTTGGCCGGCACGCCGCCATCCGCCCGGTGTACGGAATAGGGCCGGATGCCGAGCACCACGCGGTCGCGCTTGACGAGCTCGCTGCGCACCGCCGGAGAGAATTCCGACGCCGCATAGTCGAGCCGTACGCCATCCCTGAGCCCGAAAGAGAGATTGTCCTGCGAGCCGGCGACGCTCGCCTCGAACACGTTCATCGGCGGTTCGCCGACGAAGGTGCCGGTAAAGAGATTGGCGGGCCGCTCCTTGATCTTCTGCGGCGTGTCGAACTGTTGCAGCACGCCGCCCTCCATGACGGCGATGCGGTCGGCAAGCGCATTCGCCTCCGTCTGGTCATGGGTGACGAGGATCGCCGTCAGTCCCTTCTCCTTGATGTAGTGCTTGATGCGCCCGCGGAGCACGGCCCGCAACTGCGGCTCGAGCTGTCCCATCGGTTCGTCGAGGAGATGCAGGTCGGCGTCGCGGATCAGCGCACGCCCGAGCGACGCACGCTGCTGCTGCCCTCCCGAGATGGAACTGGGATAGCGGCCCATGATGTCCTCTATCTCCAGGAGCTTGGCGATATAGGCGACCTTCTCGTCCACCACGTTCTGCGGCAGCTTCGACGCCTTCAGCGCGAAGGCTATGTTTTCGCGCACGGTCAGGGGCGGATAAAGCGAGTAGCCCTCGAAGGCCATCGCCACGTTCCGTTTGACGGGTGCGAATGTGTGGATCTGGCGCCCCGCGAGCGTGATCGTGCCCCGGGAGACCGGCTCGAAGCCCGCGATCATGCGCAGGGTGGACGTCTTCCCGCAGCCCGACGAGCCGAGCAGGGCAACGATTTCGCCCTTGCTGATCTCCATCGAGAGCTTCTTGACTGCGTGAACGCCATGGTCGACCGGACCATAGAACTTGTCGACGCCGTCGATGCGAAGTGCCGCGCCACTCATGCAGCTTCTCCCTTCCTGCGCTCGTCTTGCCGGCGGATCAGAACGCCGGTCTCCTTGTCGAAAAGGAAGGCATGCGATCCGTCGATATTGATATGTGCCGCGCCCGATGCCGGGCCCGGCGTTCCCGCCGGCCGGGAGACGAGGATTTCGCGGCTGCGGATGGTCAGGACCAGCGTCACCGTCTTTTCGTTCAGCGGCGTCTCGGCCTCGACCGTCACCGGTATCGCACCCGGCTTGCCGCCCTCGACGAAGCTCAGCGTTTCCGGCCGCAAGCCAAGCACGCAGGGCTTGCCGGCCGCTCCCGCCGGAATTCCGGGCAGGAAGATGCGCACGTCGGAAAGTTGAACGGAAACGCCGCTCGCCTCCGCCTTCGGCGTCACGTCGAGCAGGTTGATCGTGGGATCGCCGAACAGCCGGGCGATCTCGATATCGGCGGGGCTGTTGTAGATCTCCTCCGGCGTGCCGATCTGGCGGATACGCCCGTTGGCCATCACCGCGATGCGGTCGCCGAGCGCCATCGCCTCCTTGTAGTCCTGCGTCACGTAGACGACCGTCGCGCCCTGCGAGGCGAGCAGCCGCGGCAGTTCCAGACGCATCTCGAAGCGCAGCTTGGCATCGACGTTGCGCAGCGGATCGTCGAGGAGGAGCAGAGGCGGCGAGCCGACCAGAGCGCGGGCAAGCGCCGTGCGTTGCTTCTGACCGTTGGAAAGCGCTTTCGGACGATGCGTCAGCACGTGATCGATCTTCAAAAGCTTCGCCACGCGCTCGACGCTCGCCCTGATGCCGTCACCGGTGTTCCGCACCGCGGTCAGCGGGCTTGCGATGTTCTCGAAAGCGTCCATATGCGGAAACAGCGCGAAGTTCTGGAACGCCATCCCGATGCCGCGATGTTCGGCATCGACCTCCGTCATGTCCTCCCCGCCGATCAGCACCTTGCCCTCGTCGGGCTCGATGACGCCGGCGACAAGTCGCAACAGTACGGACTTGCCGGCACCCGACGGGCCGAAGAGAACGAGCGTTTCGCCGTCGGCCACGTCGAGCGACAGGTCGTCGAGCACGGTCTGGCTCTTGTAGCGCTTTACGATGTTCTGAAGTTGCAGTGTCGTCATGGCATTACCCCTTCACCGCACCGAGCGAGAGCCCCTCGACAAGGTAGCGCTGGGCATAGAGTGCGAGTGCGAGCGTCGGCGTGACCGAGAGCACGATGGCTGCCGCGATCTGGCCGTACTGGATTCCGGAGGAGGTGACGAAAGCGAGCGCGCCCACCGTCACCGGCTGCTTGTCGGCAGACGCCAGCACCAGCGCGAAGACGAAATTGTTCCAGGCGAAGATGAAGGCGAGCAGGCCAGCGGCAGCGATGCCCGGGCCGGCGAGCGGCAGCGCGATCTTGCGAAAGGTCGCGAACCACGAGTGTCCGGCGATGCGGTAGGCGTATTCGACGTCGGCCGAAATGTCCTCGAAATAACCGCGCACGATCCACAGGATCAGCGGCAGGCAGATGAGTTGGTAGACCCAGATCAGCCCGAAATAGGTGTTCGACAGGCCGAGCCACTGGAAATACTGGGTGAGCGGCAGGAGGACGAGCAACGGCGGCGCGAAGCGGAAGGAAAGCAGCGTGAAGGCGATATCCTCCGAACCGCGGAACTTGTGCCGCGCAAAGGCATAGGCCGCTGGCACACCGAGAACCAAGGCCACCGCAACCGAGGTGACCGACAGGAATACCGAGTTTCCGAGGTTCTTCATGAAGGCGATGTCGAGCGTACCCGCTGCCGTCGTCAGCTTGCCGGTGATGAGCGCCATGTAATTCGACAGGGTCGGCTCGAACACGAGGCTCGGCGGTATCGACAGGATGGTCTCGTTCGTCTGGAACGACATCATGAAGATCCAGACGATCGGGAACATGAAGAAAACGATGACGAGGGTGAGTGCGATCGCCCTCAGCATTCTTTCGAGAAGGGAGGTGGTTTCCATGGCGGTACCTCACGCCTCGCCGCGGGCGCGTTCGCGCAGCCGCAACCAGTTCTTGATGAAGATGTTGGACAGGATGTAGGTGATGGCCCAGAGGATGATCAGCAGCGCTGCGGAACGCCCGACATTGGTCGACTGGAAGAAGTTGAGATAGGCTTCGACCTGGAAGACCGTCAGCGTGTTGCCGGGCCCGCCCTGCGTCATCGCATAGATGATGTCGAACTGCTGGATGGAATCGAGCAGGCGGAAAAGCGTCGCCGTCAGGATATAGGGCGTCAGCATCGGCAGCGTTATGCGGAAGAAGACGAAGAGCCGCGGCACGCCGTCAAGCGCCGCCGCCTCGAACGGCTGCGTCGGCAGCGAGCGCAGGCCCGCAAGCAGCAGGATCATGATGAAGGGCGTATAGACCCAGATATCGACGAGGACGACCGTCAGAAGCGCCGTGCTCGGCGAGGAGGCCCAGCGGAAGTCCTGCAGCCCGACCAGACTTGCCAGGTAGCTCAGGATGCCGAAGCCGGGATTGGTCATGAGCTTCCACATCAGCGCGGCGAGAGCGGGGGCGATCATCAGCGGCAGAAGCAGCATGATCGACACGAAATTGTTGAAGGTCGAGCGGCGCTGCAGGAGCAGCGCGATCGCAAGGCCGAGGAGCAGCTCGAGAACCACCGTCAGGCCCGCATAGAGCAGCGAGACCCTCAGCGTGTTCCAGAAAGCCGGATCGGTGAAGAAATTGAGGTAGTTCTCACCCCAGTTGAACTGGCGCGCCCAAGGCTGGGAAAGCCGGTAGCGCTGGAACGAGTAGACGACCGCCGTGAAGAACGGAATCAGAATGCCGATACAGACAAGCAGGGCCGGCAGGCTGAGGACATAGGGCAGCGCCCTCCTCGATATACGGAAGCCTGAACCCGCCTTCTTGGAAATTGCCGGTGAAGCCATGAGGTGCTCCGGTTGAACATCTGGTGCCGCAGCCGTCGAATGCGGGAGCGCCGGCTATGACGCTGCGCCCCGCACGATCCCGGCACGGTCTTTTTCAATGGGGGTCCGGCGTAGGGCGCCGGACCCTGCGATCGCCTGCGTGATCAGCCGAGACCGGCTTCCTTGAGCTGGCGGTCGATGCTCTGCGCGAGCTGGTCGAGGCCTTCGTCCACCGGCACTTCCTTCGCCACCATCTTCTGCAGCGTCGCTGCCCATTCGGTCGTGACGTCGAAGAAGAGCGGCTGCGGCGTGAACTTGATGCTGGCACCCGGCGCGGAGGCATTGAACATGTCCACGTAGCCGGGATAGCTCTTGTTCAGACGTTCCGTGAACATCGGATCCTTCCAGACCGACTGGCGGACCGGATTGACGAAGTCCATCTTCGTCGCGCCGAAGATGGCATGCTCGACGCCCGACGCCCACTGCATGAAGTACCAGGCGGCGTCCTTGTCCTGGGAGAAGTTGGACATGGCGAGCGACCAGATCCAGATGTTGGGCGTCGGGGCCTGCGCCTCCGGATTGGCGGCAAAGGCGGCGTAAGCGAGCTCGCCCTTCATCTTGTTGTCGCCGCCGTTCATGAAGTAGCCGAGGATGTCGGCATCGAAGATCATCGCCGATGCGCCCGCCCCGAGATCGGCGCCGACCTGATACCAGGTGTAGGTCGACCAGTCCTTCGGGCCGCTTTCCTGGATCATCTGCACGAACTTCGCGTGATAGGCCTTTGATTCCGCCGTGTTCATCGCCGCCGACAGCTTGCCGTCGTCAGAGACGTTGAGGTCCTTCTGGTTGAAGTTGGCATAGCCGGAAAGGAAGCCCGGATGGATCGTCGCCCAGGAGCGCGAGCCGCGTACGCCGATGCCGTAGACGCCTCCGCCGACATCCTTGGTCAGCTTCGCGGCGGTCTCCACCATCTCGTCGATGTTCTTAGGCACGCTCACGCCCGCCTTGTCGAACATCGCCTTGTTGTAGGTGATGTTGTTCTGTTCGAAGCCCCACGGAATGCACCACTGCTTGGCGTCTTCGGAGCCGAGCGCTCCGCCGGGCTGGCCGTTCCATGCGCAGGAATTCTTCACGCCCGGCAGGAAGTCGTCCCATGCATATTGCGGGTTGGTCTTCGTCGGATCGTCGATCCATTCCTTGAGATCGGTGATCCAGCCGGCAGGACCATAGGTCCAGGTCATGTAGGCGCCGGTCATGAAGGCGTCGTATTCGGACGAGCCGGACGAAAGCGCCGCCGTCACCTTGTCGAAATAGACGTCTTCGGGGAAGACGTCATAGGTGACTTCCATGCCGGTGAGGTCCTTGAAGGCCTGCAGATTGGCGATCATCGCATCGGCATAGGGATGCTTGTTCAAAAGAAGCTTGAGCTTCTTGCCGGAGTGCGCCTTCCAGTCGAAATCCGCCGCCAGGGCTCTTGTCGACATCATGTTCAGCAGGGTTCCGGCCGAAGCGGCCGTCATGCCGAGCGCCCCGAGACCTTTCAGAAGTCCGCGGCGATCGACCTGTCCGCGCAGGAACGCGCTGACGAGATCCTTTTCCTTCTCATGCATTTCTTTTCTCCTCCATCATGGGTAGTTCTTGCGAAAACAAGTCATTCCCCGGCTACCCGACCGGTATTCCTCCCTTTGGCGCGGCGGGGATCCTCATCCCCACCGTCCGGTTCAACTCGCAGCCGGCCTCAACCGGCCTCCGGCGCCTCCATCAGCGCCTGCGCCGTCGCCTCGTCGGTGATGAGGCCGGCAAGCAAACCGCTTGCGAGCACCGCACGGATGGCCGGCACCTTGATCTTCCCGCCCGCGACCGCGACGATGCGGCGATCGCGCAATTGATCCCGGCTCAACGTGAATGTGCGATCGGACAGCGTCGTCTCGACCGGCGTGCCCTTCGCGTCGAAGAAATGCCCGAGGATCTCGCCGACGGCTCCGGATTTGCGGACATCCTCGATCTCCCCCTTCTCGATCATACCCGTCGCGACGAGCGAGGCTTCGAGCTCCGCCGTACCGATGCCGACCATCAGAAGATTGGCGCTGTTGGCGAGATCGAAAATCTCCCGGACCCCGCGCTGGCTGAAGAGAATGTCACGGTCCTCGACCGTATTGGCGAAGAAAGGAACCGGCATGACATAGGCTTCCGCCCCCGTCCGCTCGGCGAGCCGGTGAATCACATCATGCGGATTGGCCGAGAACTTGCGGGTGAGGCCGCCGAGAAGCGAAACGAACCGCACGCCGTTGGTCGAGGTGCGCGGAAGATATTCGACGCAGGCCGCAAGCGTGCGTCCATGCCCCATGCCGATGAGGATGTTGCCGTCGCGCTCGACCTCCCGCTTGAGAAACTGCGCGCCGGAGATGCCGAGCGCCTTGAGAGGCAGGACGTCGGGATCGAAATCCGGCACAACCTCGCAGTAGTCGAGATTGTGTCGGGCGATCAGCGCCTGCTCCAGTTCCATGCATTCGGAGACTTCGCCGTCGATATAGACCTTCACCAGGCCTTCCTGGTTCGCCTTCATGATCAGACGGTGGGCCTTCAGCGAAGTCAGGCCGAGCCGTTTGGCAACCTCGGCCTGCGTCAGCCCACCGGCATAGTGCAGCCAGGCGGCGCGGGTCGCCATGCTGGTCTCGTCATCCCGAAGGGATCCGCCATTGCCTCCCGCCATATCTCCGCCCGTCTGATAATTTTTTCGATTACTGAAATTATTTTCATGCGAAAAATTTCACGTGCTGAAAAATTTGTCAAGCGGATTGCATTCCGCACCTGCGAGCCAGATCGCATCAGATGGCATCGACGAAGCGCATCTCACCGCCGCTCGTGTAGGAGAAATCAGGAATCTCAGCGCCTTTCGCGCCGCACAAAGAAATTCCGGCGCGTACCGCAATTCCGCACGGAATCCGCGTAAGGCAGACCGGAGCTCAGCCTTTCCCGGTCGTTCTCAACCGCCGCCGGGTCTCGGTCGGGCTTTCGTGATAGTGCGCGCGGTAGCTGCGCGAGAAGGCGGAGGAGGAGTTGAAGCCGGTCATCGCCGCGATGTCGGCAAACTCGGTCTTCGTCTCGATGACCTTGCGCCGCGCAGCGTTGAGCCGGAGCGCCAGATAGTGCTGGTGCGGCGCTACGCCCATGCTTTCCTGGAAAAGCTCCTGCAGGTGCCGCGCGCTGATGCCGATCCGGCGCGCAAGCCGCACGAGCGTAAGCGGCGCCTCCACGGTCTCCTCCATCAGCCGCACCGCCTGGCTGACGCGCTGGTCGGCGACGCGCATGTTGCCGAGTGCCGGCACCTGCAGCAGCCCGCCGGTACGCTCATGCTCGTATATGAAGAGCCGTGAAACCTCGAGCGCAAGGGAATAACCTTGCCGGCAACGGATGATCTCCAGCATCAAATCGAGCGTCGGCAGCGACCCGCCGCTGGTGATGCGCTTGTTGTCGATCACGTAGCGCTCGCGAAGCACGGTTATCTGCGGATAGGCGGCGGCGAAATCCGCCATGTCCTCCCAGTGCACGGTGACCGAATGGCCGTCGAGCAGGCACGCTTCGGCAAGAAGCCAGCTTCCCGATTCGATCCCCGCCATCATCGAGCGGTGAGGCGCGGTTTTCGACAATTGCATCTTCAGCGCGGATGTGGCGCTTGCCTGCCAGTCATAACTTGAAAGGACGAAAAGGGGATGGCGCTCCCGTTCGGGCCGAAAGACGCCGTCGACCGGTACGGGCACGCGGCTGCGCGTCTCGATCGCCGCGCCATCCGGCGAATAGATGCGCCAGCGATAAAGGTCCTGCCCCGAGATCCGGTTTGCCGCGCGCAAGGGTTCGATGACCGAAGCCACCAGGATCAAATTCGTCTCCGGCAGCACCAGGAGATCGATGTCGAGCGTTTCCGATGAGGCTTGCAGCACGGCACGGTTCATCCACAAAGTTCCGGGAATGTAAAAGATAACTCCGGATATGGAAAGCACGCATCGCCTTCTTGGCTCGTAATGCCATCACAGGAATTCGGGAGAGACCTCATGCCGCTAGCCATGAACCGCGACGTCTTCATCACCTGTGCCGTTACCGGCTCCGGCGACACCGTCGCGAAATCCAAACATGTGCCGATCACGCCGAAACAGATCGCCGAGGCGGCGATCGAGGCGGCCAAGGCGGGTGCCGCCATCGTTCACTGCCATGTCCGCGACCCGGAAACCGGCGCGCCGAGCCGCCGCAACGACCTCTACAAGGAAGTGACCGACCGCATCCGCCAGGCCGAGATCGACATCGTGCTAAATCTTACCGCCGGCATGGGCGGCGACATGATCTTCGGCGATGTCGAAAAGCCGCTGCCCCTCAAGGAGCAGGGAACGGATATGGCCGGCGCCACCGAGCGCGTCTCCCATGTCGCCGAATGCCTGCCGGAAATCTGCACGCTCGATTGCGGCACCATGAACTTCTCGCTCGGCGACTACGTCATGACCAACACGCCATCTATGCTGCGCGCCATGGCAAAGCAGATGACCGATCTCGGCGTGCGCCCGGAAATAGAGGCCTTCGATACCGGCCATCTCTGGTTCGCCAAGCAACTCGTCGAGGAAGGGCTCATTGAGGATCCGGTGCTGATCCAGCTCTGCATGGGCATTCCGTGGGGCGCGCCGGACGACCTCAACACCTATATGGCGATGGTCAACAACGTGCCCGCCAACTGGACCTTCTCCGCCTTTTCGATCGGCCGCAACGCCATGGCCTATCCCGCCGCCGCCATCCTTGCTGGCGGCAACGTCCGCGTCGGGCTGGAGGACAATCTCTATGTCGGCAAGGGCCAGCTCGCGACCAACGCGCAGCTCGTCGAAAAGGCCGTCAATGTCGTGGAAGGCATGGGCGCCCGCATCATCGGCCCGGCCGAGGTGCGCGAGAAGCTGAAGCTCAAGAAGCGGTAGGCGCGTGGGGGAGCCCCATCATCCGCCTGCCGGCACCTTCTCCCCGCAAGCGGGAGAAGGAACCACGTAGGGCCGGATGAGCGGAACGCATCGATGCGGCAGGAAGCACGAGCCCGGATAGGGCAGAATGGCGCCGCAACTTCCCTCTTCTCCCCGCGGGGAGAAGGTGGCCCGAAGGGCCGGATGAGGGGGCGCCGCGAATTCGAATTGAAGTGGGAACGCGATCATGAACCAAATCACCAAAGCAGCCTGCGTCGGCGGCGGCGTCATCGGAGGGGCCTGGGTCGCCCGTTTCGCGCTCGCCGGCATCGACGTGAAGATCTTCGATCCGCATCCCGAGGCCGAACGCATCATCGGCGAGGTCATGGCCAATGCCGAGCGCGCCTATGCCATGCTTACCATGGCGCCGCTGCCGCCGAAGGGAAAGCTGATCTTCTGCAAGAGCTTGCAGGAAGCCGTCGAAGATGCTGACTGGATTCAGGAAAGCGTGCCCGAGCGGCTGGAGCTGAAGCGCGGCGTCATCACGGAGATCGATGCGGCCGCCCGGCCGGATGCGCTGATCGGTTCCTCAACCTCCGGCCTGCTGCCGACCGACCTGCAGGCCGAGATGAAGCATCCGGAGCGGATGTTCGTCGCCCATCCCTACAACCCCGTCTACCTGCTGCCGCTGGTCGAGCTCGTCGGCGGCGGAAAAACCTCGCCGGAAACGATCGAACGCGCCAAAGAAGGCGTCGAGCAGATCGGCATGAAGGGCGTGGTCATCGCCAAGGAGATCGAGGCATTCGTCGGCGATCGCCTGCTCGAGGCTCTGTGGCGAGAGGCGCTGTGGCTGATCCAGGACGACATATGCGACACCGAGACGCTCGACGACGTGATGCGCTATTCCTTCGGCATGCGCTGGGCGCAGATGGGCCTGTTCGAGACCTATCGCATCGCCGGCGGCGAAGCCGGCATGCGCCACTTCCTCGCCCAGTTCGGCCCCTGCCTCAAATGGCCGTGGACGAAATTCACCGACGTCGTCGATCTCGATGACGCGCTGGTCGAAAAGATCGGCGCACAATCCGATGCGCAGGCCGCCGGCCGCTCCATCCGCGAGCTGGAACGCATCCGCGACGAAAACCTCGTCGGCATCATGCACGCATTGAAGGCGTCGAACGGCGGCGAAGGCTGGGGGGCCGGCAAGCTGCTAGCCGATTTCGAAAAGCGCCTCTGGGCCGCCGGCGGCAACCAGAAGAAGACCTATGACGAATCCGCTCCGCTGCGGCTGGTCGACACCAAGGTCAACGCCGCCTGGGTCGATTACAATGGCCACATGACCGAGCACCGCTATCTCCAGCTTTTCGGCGACACGTCCGACGCGCTGCTGCGGCTGATCGGCGTCGACTTCGCCTATGTCGAGGCGGGGCACAGCTATTACACCGTCGAAACGCATATCCGTCATCTCGGCGAGGCCAAGCTCGGCCAGGCGCTTTATACGACGCTGCAGCTCCTTTCCAGCGATGAAAAGCGGCTGCATTTCTTCACGACGATCCACGATGCGGCCACCGGAGAGGCGATCGCCACCGCCGAGCAGATGATGCTGCATGTCGACAGCCAGGAAGGAAAGGCGGTCTCGGCCCCGGCGGACGTGCTGGCGAAGATCGCACCGATCGCCGAGGGGCACGCGAAGCTGCCGGTGCCGGAGGGCGCGGGGCGGCATGTGGGGCAGAAACGATAGATGGGTACTGGCCCCTCATCCGCCTGCCGGCACCTTCTCCCCGTGAACGGAGAGAAGGGAATATGCCGCACCGTTCCGTCCCCTCTCGCTGCCTGCGGGGAGAGGGTTAGGGTGAGGGGCACCACGCGAATACCCGCGCATAAAGAATACAAGGGGAAACAACATGAACTTCGCATTGACCGACGAACAGCAGATGATCGTCGACACGGTCCGCAGCTTCGTCGAAACGGAAATCTATCCGCATGAGAACGAAGTCGAGCGCACCGGCGTCGTGCCCCCGGAGCTCGGCCAGGAGATCGCGCGAAAGTGCAAGGAGATAGGTTTCTTCGGCTGCAACTTCCCCGAGGAAGTCGGCGGCGCGGGCCTCGACCACACCTCGTTCACGCTGGTCGAACGAGAGCTCGGACGCGGCTCGATGGGGCTCACCGTCTTTTTCGGCCGTCCTTCGGGCATCCTGATGGCCTGCAACGACGAGCAACGCGAGAAATATCTGATCCCAGCGGTGCGCGGCGACAAATTCGACGCCCTCGCCATGACCGAACCGGATGCCGGGTCCGATGTGCGCGGCATGAAATGCTTTGCAAAAAAGGATGGCGACGACTGGATCGTCAACGGCACCAAGCATTTCATCTCCCATGCCAACATCGCCGATTTCGTCATCGTCTTCATCGCCACCGGCGAGGAGGATACGCCGCGCGGCCCGAAGAAGCTGATCACCTGCTTCCTGGTCGATCGCGGCACGCCGGGCTTCGAAATCCGCGAAGGCTACAGTTCGGTCTCTCACCGCGGCTACAAGAACTGCATCCTGACCTTCGACGATTGCCGGCTTCCCTCCGCGCAGATCCTCGGTGAGGTGCACAAGGGCTTCGACATCGCCAACGACTGGCTCTATGCCACCCGCATCACCGTTGCCGCCACCTGCGTCGGCCGGGCACGCCGAGTCTTCGAGACCACCCTTCCCTATGCCGCCGAGCGAAAGCAGTTCGGCAAGCCGATCGGCGCGAACCAGGGCGTTTCCTTCAAGCTCGCCGACATGATCACCGAGATCGACGCCGCCGACCTTCTGACGCTCAACGCCGCCTGGCGCCTCGACCAGGGCCTGCCGTCGAACCGCGAGATCGCCTCGGCGAAACTCTACGCCTCGGAGATGCTCGCCCGCGTCACCGACGAGGCGATCCAGATCTATGGCGGCATGGGGCTGATGGACGACCTGCCTCTCGCCCGCTTCTGGCGCGATGCCCGCGTGGAGCGCATTTGGGACGGCACCTCGGAAATCCAGCGCCACATCATCAGCCGTGATCTCTTGCGGCCGTTGGGGGCGTGAGCATGGCGGCGCGTATACTTGCCCCTCACCCTAACCCTCTCCCCGCAGGCGGGGAGAGGGGACGTGCCAAACGCAACGTTCCGCAACGCGAAAACCCATCGGCATATCACCTTCTCCCCGTCATGACGGGGAGAAGGTGCCCGGCAGGGCGGATGAGGGGCAAGGCGACAAACGGAGGGGTGCCTGCATGACCACCCCCCGCCCCCTCGATCGCCTGATCCAGCCCCGCTCCATCGCCGTCTTCGGCGGCAAGGAAGCGCGCCGGGTCGTCGAACAATGCGACAAGATGGGCTTTTCCGGCGATATCTGGCCGGTCCACCCGACGCATGACGAAATCCTCGGCCGCAAATGCTATCGCTCGGTGGCCGATCTGCCGGCGGCACCCGACGCCTCTTTCGTCGGCGTCAACCGCCAGCTCACCATCGAGATCATCCGTGATCTCGCCGCTCGCGGCGCCGGCGGCGCGGTCTGCTACGCCTCGGGCTTCCGCGAAGCCGCAAGCGAGCTTGCGGACGGCGACGATCTGCAGAAGGCGCTGGTGGAAGCCGCCGGCGACATGCCGATCGTCGGCCCGAACTGCTACGGCTTCATCAACATGCTCGACGGCGCCCTGCTCTGGCCCGACCAGCACGGCATGCTGCGTATCGAAAGAGGCGTCGCCGTCCTCACCCAGTCCTCGAACATCGCCTGCAACATTTCGATGCAGATGCGGGGCCTTCCCCTCGCCTACATCCTGACGGCCGGCAACCAGGCCCAGACCGGCCTTTCCGATCTCGCCTGCGCCGTGCTCGAAGACCCGCGCGTGACGGCCGTCGGCCTGCATATCGAAGGCTTCGACAGCATCGAGGCGCTTGAACGCCTTGCGACCCGCGCTCGCGAGCTGAAAAAGCCGGTCGTCACGCTGAAGGTCGGGAAATCCGAGGCCGCACAGCTTGCGACCGTCTCGCATACCGCCTCGCTCGCCGGCAACGATGCGGTTTCGTCGGCGCTGCTTGCCCGCCTCGGCATCGGCCGGGTCGATACCCTGCCGGAACTTCTGGAGACGCTGAAGCTCCTGCATCTCCATGGTCCGCTCGAAAGCTTCGATATCTCGTCCATGAGCTGTTCGGGCGGCGAAGCCTCGCTGATGGCGGATGCGGGCGTGAAGCGCAAGATCGTCTACCGCGCATTGCGCGAGGATCAGCGCCAGCCGCTGCGCGAAAGCCTGGGCGAGATGGTCACGATCGCCAATCCGCTGGACTATCACACCTTCGTCTGGGGCAATCGCGAGAAGCAGACCACCGCCTTCACGGCCATGATGAAAGGCGGTTATGCGCTGAACCTGATCGTGCTCGATTTCCCGCGGCAGGATCGGTGCGACGCTGCCGACTGGGTAGCGACCTGCCATGCCGTCATCGACGCATCGAAGGCCACCGGTGCTGCCGCCGGCATCGTCGCGAGCCTTGGCGAGAACATGCCCGAGGCGACCGCCGAGACGCTGATGGCTGCAGGCGTCGTGCCGTTCTTCGGGATCGAGGAGGCGCTCGCCGCAGCGGAAACGGCAGCCGGGATCGGCGCAGCCTGGAAGAAACCGGCGCCGGCGCCCTTGCTCAGGGCCGTTCCGTCCACAGGAGAGACGATCACCCTCTCCGAGCACGAAGCCAAGAAGGAGCTTGCCAGCTTCGGACTTCCGGTCCCGAAGGGGAGAACGGCCGCAGATGCCGAAGAGGCAGCGGTCGTAGCCAAGGACCTGGATTTTCCCGTCGTCCTGAAAGGGCTCGGCGTCGCTCACAAGACCGAGGCCGGCGCCGTCAGGCTCAACCTTTCGAGCCGCGAAGCAGTGCTCGAAGCGGCCGAGGCCATGTCTTCGGTCGCCTCCGGCTATCTCGTGGAGAAGATGGTCGCAAAGCCTGTCGCCGAACTTATCGTCGGTGCTATGCGCGATCCCGTCGCCGGTCCGGTGCTGACCGTCGGCGCCGGCGGGATTTTGGTGGAATTGCTCGAAGATTCCGCCGTTTTGACGCTTCCGGCCGATGAAAACGCCATTCGGGAAGCGATTTCCGGGCTGAAAGCCTCGAAATTGCTTCACGGCTATCGTGGCGGGCCGAAGGGCGACATCGACGCGCTCGTTCGCGCCGTCGCATCAGCGGCATCCTATGTCGTTTCAAACGCTTCAATACTCGAAGAACTGGATATCAATCCTATCATGGTGCTGCCGGAAGGCGACGGCGTCGTCGCGGCGGATGCCCTGATCAGGCGAAGGAAGCAAAACGCATGACAGGACCGATCAGGACCCGCCGGGAGGGCGGCATTCTCGAAGTCACGATCGACCGGCCGAAGGCGAACGCCATCGACCTCGTAACCAGCCGGATCATGGGCGATATCTTCCGCGACTTCCGAGATGACGATGCCTTGCGCGTTGCCATCGTCACCGGCGCCGGCGAAAAATTCTTCTGTCCGGGTTGGGACCTGAAAGCGGCAGCGGCGGGCGATGCGGTGGACGGCGACTACGGCGTCGGCGGTTTCGGCGGCATGCAGGAACTGCGCGATCTCAACAAGCCGGTCATCGCGGCCGTCAACGGCATCTGCTGCGGCGGCGGTCTTGAAATCGCGCTTTCCACCGATCTGATTCTGGCCGCCGAGCACGCGACCTTCGCGCTTCCCGAAATCCGCTCCGGAACCGTGGCCGACGCCGCCTCGATCAAGCTGCCGAAGCGCATTCCCTATCACATCGCCATGGACATGCTGCTGACGGGCCGCTGGCTGGACGTGCATGAGGCCCATCGCTGGGGCTTCGTCAACGAAGTCCTGCCCGCCGACAGGCTGATGGATCGCGCCTGGGAGCTCGCCCGGCTTCTCGAAAGCGGCCCGCCGCTCGTCTATGCCGCGATCAAGGAGGTCGTGCGGGCTGCCGAGGGCGAAACGTTCCAGACGACCATGAACAAGATCACAAGGCGGCAGTTCAAGACCGTCGATGTGCTATATTCCAGCGAAGACCAGCTTGAGGGCGCGCGCGCTTTCGCCGAAAAACGCGACCCCGTTTGGAAGGGACGCTGAACCGGCGATCGGCCGCATCTCGGCCGGAATGAATAGAAATCGAAGGCCGGATGCCGTTGCCCGGCCGCTTTTCCCGTAAGCGAAATTTATGGGAAAAACAGAAAATTTAGGGCGTTACAACGACGGCCTTCGCGATTAACCTTATGAAAAAGAACGAACAACGGCACTGCATCATCGATAGGAAGGGAAATTAAACCCACGTTAAAAGACCAGGCGTTACGCAGGACCGCCTTCTCGCCCGCGGTTTTCGGGAAAAGACGCCGACAGAAATTCTGCCAACCGACAAACGGCCGCCAAGGCCATAAAGAAAGGGAACAGGGGAATGACTGATTACAAGAACTATCTGGCAAACCAGATCGTGAGCGGACGCATGAACCGCCGCGAATTCATGGGCCGCGCGACGGCCTTCGGCCTGACGCTGGCGGCAGCAGGCACGCTGTTCGAGACCAGCGCCAGAGCGCAGGAGCCCAAACGCGGCGGTCATCTGAAGCTCGGGCTTGAGGGAGGCAACGCCACCGATTCGCTCGATCCCGCGACTTCCGCCTCGCAGTTCACCTTCGTCCTCACCCGCACCTGGGGCGACATGCTGGTCGAATCCGAACCGCTGACCGGCGGACCCGTTCCCGCCCTTGCCGAATCCTGGGAGCCCTCGCCCGACGCTGCCGTGTGGACCTTCAAGATCCGCAAGGGCGTGCAGTTTCACAACGGCAAGGAGATGACCATCGACGACGTCATCGCCACGCTGAAGAGGCACAGCGACGAAAAGTCCCAATCGGGCGCGCTCGGCGTTCTGAAGTCCATCAAGTCCGTCGAGAACAAGGATGGGGACCTGGTCGTCACGCTAACCGAGGGCAATGCCGATCTTCCGCTGCTCCTGACCGACTACCATCTCGTCATTCAGCCGAACGGCGGCCTGGACGACGTGAATGCCGGTATCGGCACCGGTCCTTACAAGCTGACCAACTTCGAGCCCGGCGTTCGCGCCACCTTCGAGAAGAACCCCAACGACTGGCGCTCCGACCGCGGTTTCGTCGACAGCGTCGAGATGATCGTGATGAACGACGCGACCGCGCGTATCGCGGCGCTCTCCTCCGGGCAGGTCCACTATATCAACCGCGTCGACCCGAAGACGGTCGCCCTGCTGAAGCGCGCTCCGACGGTCGAGATCCTCAACACCGCAGGCCGCGGCCATTACGTCTTCATCATGCATTGCAACACGGCGCCGTTCGACAACAACGACCTGCGCCTGGCGCTGAAATACGCCATGGACCGCGAGACCATGGTCGAGAAGATCCTCGGCGGCTACGGAAAGGTCGGCAACGACTTCCCGATCAACGAGACCTATGCGCTCTTCCCGGAGGGCATCGAGCAACGCGCCTACGATCCGGACAAGGCCGCCTTCCACTACAAGAAGTCCGGCCATGACGGGACCGTTCTTTTGAGGACGTCCGAAGTCGCCTTCCCCGGCGGCGTCGACGCAGCGGTTCTCTACCAGGAAAGCGCCAAGAAGGCCGGCATCAATATCGAGGTCAAGCGGGAACCGGGCGACGGCTATTGGTCGAACGTCTGGAACGTCCAGCCCTTCTCCACCTCCTATTGGGGCGGCCGCCCGACGCAGGACCAGATGTATTCGACGGCCTATCTCTCCACGGCCGACTGGAACGATACGCGCTTCCTGCGTCCGGACTTCGATAAGATCCTGCTGGAGGCGCGTTCCGAACTGGACGAAGCGAAGCGCAAGGAAATGTATCGCACCATGGCGACGATGGTGCGTGACGAAGGCGGCCTGATCCTGCCGATGTTCAACGACTTCGTGAACGCGGCCTCCAAGAACGTCAAGGGCTACGTCCACGACATCGGCAACGACATGTCGAACGGCTATGTCGCAACCCGCGTGTGGCTCGAAGCCTGATGGCGGGCGGCGGACCGGCGCATGGTCCGGAGCTGACGACGTCTCTGGCTGCGGGTGAAAACCCGCAGCTCGCAGGCGCCGCCGGATCGATAGCGTCCACACCATCCCCGGCCAATGAAGGCGGCGGCGCGTCGTTATGGGCAAGATTCAGCAGGAGCAACCCGCTGCTGGCACTGATCCTGCAGCGCCTGGTATTGAGCGTCGCCCTGCTTTTCGCCGTGTCGCTGCTCATCTTCGGCGGCGTCGAGGCCCTGCCGGGCGATTTCGCGACCACCTATCTCGGGCAGTCGGCCACGCCCCAGGCGGTGGAGAACATCCGCAGGGAACTCGGTCTCGATCAACCCGCGACGACGCGCTACCTCCAGTGGCTCGGCGGCGCTCTCCAGGGCGACTTCGGAACCTCCTGGGCATCGCGGAACTCCGTCAGCCAGCAGATAGGAAACCGCCTCGGCAACTCGCTGTTCCTGGCTTTCTTCGCCGCTCTCATCTCCGTGCCGCTTGCCGTCGTCCTCGGCATGCTGGCCGTCCAATACCGAAACCGCATGCCCGACAAGATCATCAACGTCATCTCGCTGGCGGCGATCTCCTTGCCCGAGTTCTTCGTCGGTTACCTTCTGATCCTCTTCTTCGCGGTTCAGATGGGCGTCGCGACCTTTCCCGCAACGGTCTACGACACGATGACGCTCGGTCAGCGCCTGTCGGCGATCGCGCTGCCGACCGCGACCCTCGTTCTGGTCGTGCTTGCGCATATGATGCGCATGACCCGTGCGGCGATCCTCAATGTCATGTCGTCGGCCTATGTGGAGACGGCGGAGTTGAAGGGATTGAGCGGGCTTCGCATCATCGCCAAGCATGCGGCGCCAAATGCAGTCGCCCCGGTGATCAACGTCATCGCGCTCAACCTCGCCTATCTCGTGGTTGGGGTCGTCGTCGTCGAGGTCGTCTTCGTCTATCCCGGCATGGGGCAGTACATGGTCGATGCCGTGACGGTGCGCGACATGCCGGTGGTGCAGGCCTGCGGCCTGATCTTCGCCGCCTTCTACATCTTCCTGAACATGATGGCCGACATCCTCGCGATCATCGCCAATCCGAGATTGAGGCACCCGCGATGAGGCTACCCTCGATCCCCATAAGCGCCTGGATCGGCATGGCGGGCATCGCCATCGCTCTTCTATGCGCGATTTTCGCTCCCTGGATCGCCCCGCATGGCGAACGCGACGTCGTCGGCCAGATCTGGGAGCCAATGGGCGGGGAGTTCCTGCTCGGCACCGACAATCTCGGCCGCGATCTGCTCTCGCGGCTGGTCTATGGCGCGCGCACCACGATCATGGTCGCGCTTGCCGCAACGGTCCTCTCCTTCACGCTGGGCATGCTGCTTTCCTTCATCGCGGCCGTCACCGGCGGTTTTCTCGATCAGCTGTTCTCGCGATTCAACGACCTGATGATGGCGATTCCGACGCTGATCTTCGCGCTCGTCGTTCTGGCGGTTCTGCCGCAGCAGCTCTGGATTCTGATCCTGGTGATGGCCGTGCTCGATTCCACTCGCGTCTACCGCATCGGACGCGCCGTGGCGCTCGATGTCGCGGTCATGGAATTCGTGGAAGCCGCCAGGCTGCGCGGCGAAGGCACGGGCTGGATCATCTTCCGCGAGATCCTGCCCAACACGCTCTCGCCGCTTCTGGCGGAGTTCGGCCTGCGCTTCGCCTTTTCGATCCTGTTCCTCTCCACCCTCTCCTTCCTCGGCCTCGGCATCCAGCCGCCGGCGGCCGACTGGGGCGGCATGGTCAAGGACAACAAGGACGGAATCATCTTCGGCATTTCCGCCGCGCTGATTCCCGGCGGGGCGATCGCGGCACTTGCCATCTGCGTCAATCTCGTCGTCGATTGGCTGATGAAGCGAACCTCGAGCCTCAAGGGAGGGCGCGGCGATGCCTGAGCTTTTATCCGTCCGCGATCTCAAGATCGAAGCCACCAGCTATCCGCCGGGCGAGCCGCCGAAGACCGTGACGCTGGTGGAAGGGGTGTCCTTCGACCTGCAGAAGGGCAAGGTGCTCGGCCTCATCGGTGAATCCGGCGCCGGCAAATCGACCATCGGATTGACGGCGCTCGCCTATGGACGCGGCGGCGTGCGCATCACCGGCGGCGAAATCGTGCTGAACGGGCAGGATCTCTTGAAGCTCGGTCCCTCCGGCATCAGGACCGTGCGCGGAGCCAAGGTGTGCTATGTCGCCCAGTCCGCGGCAGCCGCCTTCAACCCGGCGCACCGGCTCGGCGAGCAGGTCGTCGAAGCCTCGCTCAAGCACGGCATAATGAACAGGGCCGAGGCCGAAAAGAGAGCGCTCTACCTGTTCAAGGTGCTGGGACTGCCCAATCCGGAAACCTTCGGTCAACGCTATCCGCATCAGGTCTCCGGAGGCCAGCTGCAGCGCGCCATGACCGCCATGGCCCTCTGCCCGAATCCGGAACTCATCGTCTTCGACGAACCGACGACCGCGCTGGATGTGACCACGCAGATCGACGTGCTCGCCGCGATCAAGCATGCGATCGAAGAAACCCATACGGCGGCGATCTACATCACCCACGATCTCGCCGTCGTCGCCCAGGTTGCCGACGACATCATGGTGCTGCGCCATGGCAAGACCGTGGAATACGGCCCCGTGCAGCAGATCATCGAAGCTCCGAAGGAAGACTATACGAGAGCGCTCGTGAATGTGCGCAGTGCTGCGCGCGCGGAGGCGGCGGAGCAGACGGATGCACTTCTGAAGGTCGAAAACGTCACCGCCGGTTATTCGAACGGCTTTAAGGTGCTCGAGAACGTCTCGCTCCATATTCCGAGGGGGCAGACCCTTGCCGTCGTCGGCGAGTCGGGTTCCGGAAAATCCACGCTGGCGCGTGTCATAACGGGCCTCCTGCCGCCGCAGGAAGGCGCCGTCACCTTCGAAGGAAAGCCGCTGCCCAAGGCGTTGCGGGGCCGCACCAACGACGAGCTGCGCCGCATCCAGATGATCTACCAGATGGCCGATACCGCGATGAACCCGCGCCAGACGGTGCGCGACATCGTCGGCCGGCCGCTGACCTTCTATTTCGGCATCCGCGGGAAGGCCAAGACCGAGAGGGTGGCGGAACTCCTCGACCAGATCGAGATGGGCGGCAGGTTTCTCGACCGCTATCCGGCGGAGCTTTCGGGCGGCCAGAAGCAGCGCGTCGCGATCGCGCGGGCGCTTGCGGCAAAGCCGGAGCTGATCCTCTGCGACGAGCCGACCTCCGCGCTCGACCCTCTCGTGGCCGAGGGCATCCTGAACCTGCTCCTGAAGCTGCAGGAGGAGACCCGGGTCTCCTACATGTTCATCACCCACGACATCGCGATCGTGCGCGCGATCGCCGATTCCGTCGCGGTGATGCATCGCGGGCGGCTCGTGCGCTTCGGGCCTAAGTCGAAGGCGCTTTCGCCGCCCTTCGACGACTATACCGACCTCCTGCTGAAATCCGTGCCGGAGATGGAGATCGGCTGGCTGGAGAAGGTGCTGAAGACCCGGAAGATGGAGAGCGCCGGAAACTGAGCGAACCGGATGCGCCTCGCAGAAATGTAACCCGGTGCCGGGAGAGAAAGATGAGCGCTTTAACCACACAGTCACGCTATCCTGTTCAGTCCGCAGGCCCTCGCCGGCGGGAGTTCCTGGGCGGCGCAGCCGCGCTCGGGCTGGGCGCGGCACTGCCGGGCACGCTTCTTTGCGCACCGGCGCATGCGCAGGAGCCAAAACGCGGCGGCCATCTCAAGCTCGGCCTGAAAGGCGGCGCGGCGACCGACAGCCTGGATCCCGCCGCCTATAGCGGATCGGTATCCTTCATCATCGGCCGTTGCTGGGGCGATACGCTGGTGGAATCCCACCCGTCGACCGGCGCTCCCCTGCCATCGCTCGCGGAATCCTGGGAGCCCTCTCCCGACGCCTCGGTCTGGACGTTCAGGATCCGCAAGAACGTTTCCTTCCACGATGGCCGGCCACTGACCGTGGCGGACGTGATCGCGACCTTGAAGCGGCATGCCGACGAGAAATCGAAGTCCGGAGCGCTCGGTCTCCTGCAGTCGATCAGGACGATCGAGGAGAAGGGCGGCGATCTTGTCCTTACGCTTTCCGAGGGCAACGCGGACCTGCCGCTGATCCTGAGCGACTATCATCTCGTCATACAGCCCGGCGGCGGCGCCGAGGACCCCGCCTCCACGATCGGAACCGGGCCATACAAGCTCGCAAGCTACCAGGCCGGCATTCGCGCGACCTTCGAAAGGAATGCCGACGACTGGCGGACGGACCGCGGCTTCGTCGACAGCGTCGAGATCATCGTCATCAACGATACGACCGCGCGTGTCGCCGCACTCTCGTCCGGGCAGGTTCACTTCATCAATTCCGTCGAACCCAAGACCGTGGCGCTTCTCAGCCGGGCACCGACGATCGATATCCTGCGGACTGCAGGCAAGGGCTTCTACAGCTTCCTGATGCACTGCGATACCGCGCCTTTCGACAATCACGACCTGCGCATGGCTCTGAAATATGCGATCGACCGCCAGGCCATCCTCGAGCGGGTGATCGGCGGGCTCGGCACGCTCGGAAACGACTATCCGGTCAACGAAAACTATGCGTTGGCGCCCGAAGGCATCGAGCAACGCATCTACGATCCGGACAAGGCCGCCTTCCATTTCAAGAAGTCCGGCCATCAAGGACCGATCCTGCTCAGGACGTCTGACGCCGCATTCCCGGGAGCGGTGGACGCCGCCGTCCTGTTCCAGCAGAGCGCACAGGCTGCCGGCATAGAGATCGAGCTGCGGCGGGAACCGGAGGACGGCTATTGGACGAATGTCTGGAACGTCCAGCCTTTCTGCGCCTCCTATTGGGGCGGACGCCCGACCCAGGATCTGCGCTATTCGACCTCCTACCTTTCCACCGCGGAGTGGAACGACACGCGCTTCAAGCGCGAGGATTTCGACAAGTTGCTGCTCCAGGCCCGTTCGCAACTGGACGAGAGCAAGCGCAAAGAGCTCTACAGGGAAATGGCGCTGATGGTACGCGACGACGGTGGCCTCATTCTCCCCGTCTTCAACGACTATGTGAACGCCATGTCGAAGAGGTTGAGAGGCTTCGTGCACGACATCGGCAACGACATGTCGAACGGATATGTCGCAAGCCGCGTCTGGTTCGACGCGTAAACCTGAATTCAGCCAGGATAAGGCCTGATGCCCACACGCAATTTCACCGTCATCGAGAACGAATGGATCACGCTTGCCGACGGCACGCGACTTGCCGCCCGCATATGGATGCCGGAAGGCGCGGAAGAGAATCCCGTGCCGGCGGTCTTCGAATTCCTGCCCTATCGAAAACGCGACGGAACCTGCGCACGCGACGAATCCACCTATCCCGTCTTCGCCGCGGCCGGCATTGCCGGCATACGCGTGGACATCCGCGGCTCCGGTGAATCCGATGGCGTCATCGACGGCGAATATACGGCTCTCGAGCTCGCCAATGCCTGCGAACTCATCGGCTGGATCGCCTCGCAGAAATGGTCGAACGGAAAGGTCGGCATGATGGGCATCTCCTGGGGCGGCTTCAACTGCCTTCAGGTCGCGGCCCTCAAACCGCCGGCGCTGAAGGCGGTTATCTCGATCGCCTCCACCGTCGACCGCTACAATGACGACATCCATTACAAGAACGGCTGTCATCTCTCCGCCCAGCTTTCCTGGGCCGCGACCATGCTCGCCTATCAGTCGCGCTCGCCCGATCCCGAGCTCGTGGGCGACAGGTGGAGGGACATGTGGCTGGAGCGCCTGGAAAACGAGCCCTTCTTCATGGAAGAATGGTTGCAGCACCAGCGGCGCGACGACTTCTGGAAGCACGGCTCCATCTGCGAGGACTTCGAAGGCTTCCCGGTTCCCGCCATGGTGATTTCCGGCTGGGCGGACGGCTACCGTTCGACGCCGGTAAAGGCGATCGAAGGTCTTGGTCCCAAAGCCAAGGCGCTGATCGGCCCATGGGTGCACAAATATCCGCATTTCGCCTGGCCGAAGCCGCGCGCCGATTTTCATGGAGAAGCGATCGCCTGGTGGAACCGCTGGCTGCGCGACGAGGACAACGGCGCCGACGCTATGCCGCAGATGCGCGCCTATATCCTCGACGGGCCGAGGCCTGCCCTGCGGCGCGACGCCGATCCCGGCTTCTGGGTCGCCAAGAAGGAATGGACAGCGCCGGAGATGGAAAGCTTCTATGTCGACCAGTTCGGCACACTCCTGCCCGGTCTGCCGATCGCCGGTGCAGCCGGGCACGACCGCTACCTGCGCTCGCCGCTCGATACGGGAACGGCAGCCGGCGAATGGTTCACGCTGAAACCCGATGCGGAAATGGCGATCGACCAGCGCACCGACGACGCGGGCTCGCTGACGATCGAGACCGCACCGCTTGAGCAGCCGCAGGATTACCTCGGCCAGCCCGTCCTTGAGCTGGAGGTCGCCTGCGACGCGGATTTCGCCAATCTCTGCGCGAGAATCGTCGACGTTCACCCCGACGGTACCGCCACCCGCGTGGCGTTCGGCGTGCTCAACCTTGCCCATCGCGACGGCAACGCCACGCCGAAGCCGATGGAAAGGGGCAAGAAGACCAGGATACGACTCGTGCTCGACGCGATGGGCTACCGCTTCGGCAAAGGACACCGCATCCGCCTGTCGTTGTCGACCTCCTATTGGCCGATGGTGCTTCCCGGTCCGAACGATCCGGGCCTCACCATCGACCTTGCCTCCGTCGGGCTTGCGCTGCCGAAACTCGGCGCGCATCAGGTCATCAGCATAGCGGAGCCCGAAAATCCGGATCCGCTGCCGAAATACAGGGAACTTGCGCCCGCTGAAACCGCCCGAGGCGTCGAGCGCGACCTGACCAACGGCCTCACCGAATATTCGATCTACGAGGATACGGGGCTTTTCGAGCATCCGGGCACGGGGCTCGCGACCCGGCAGGTCCGCGACGAACTCTGGTCGATCGCAGACGGCAACCCGCTTTCGATGACCGGCACGGCCACCTGGACCTGCGACATGCAGCGGACCGGCTGGTCCGTCCGCACCCTTTCGACCGCATCGATCTCCTGCACGGCTCAGGACTGGCTGATCTCGGCCAAGGTCCGGGCCTTCGAAGGCGAAAACGAAATATTCGAAAAAACCTTCGAGAAGCGCATCCCGCGCGACTTCATGTAGGACAACATTCCGGGAGCAGCCCGCCCTTACCGTTCCGTGAGGCTTTTGAGAACCAGCACGGTCCGCTCGGCATCCCTCGAAGGAACGAAGATGTGGTCGTGGTGAAAGGCGGCGACAACGTTCGCGCTGATTTTCTCTTGCGCAAGAGCCGCCGAGACCGCCGCGGTCAGTCCTACGGCTTCGAGGGACGAATGGACGGTGAGCGTGATCATGCGCATCGGCGCGCTCGCGGCCAATCCGCTTTCCGCCGCCGCCTCGGCAGGAAGGATGAGGGTCACCCCTCCTCCTCGCGAAAGAAGCCGAGCGGCTTGAGGTCGCCGAGGCTCTGCCAGTCGCCGTCCGGCATCGTGCAGAAAGCAAACTCGCCGTCCTGCAGCACCGGCTCCATTTCGCAGATGAGCCTGTGGAGATCGGTGATGCCCCTCATGCGTCTTTGCTCCCCGCCATGCGTGCGACCGCTGCGCAAAGCGCGCCGAAGCCCTCCCGCGCGCCTTCGCTCATATGGCGGGCACGCAGCCAGGCGTGGATCATCTGCGGCTCTTCGCGATATTCGACATCGACGCCCGCCTCCGCGAGGCGCGCGGCATAGAATCGGGCATCGTCACGCAAGGGATCGAAGAAAGCCCCGGTGACATAGGCGGGCGGCAGCCCGGAAAAATCCTGCGCCGCTAGGGGGAAGGCGTAGGGATCGCCAGCCGGCGCCCGCAGGACGCCGCGATAGTAGCGCACGTCCGCCGTGGTGAGGCCCGGCGCCTCGGACATCGCCTCGTAGGATCCGGAAACGAGATCTCCACCGAGCCCGGGATAGATCAGCACCTGGCCCGCAAGACCGGATATCCTCTCGTCTCGCGCCATGATCGCGAGGCCGGCAGCGAGATTTCCTCCGGCACTGTCGCCGATCACGACGATCGGCCTCTTCTCGTTCAGAAGGGAAAGGAGCACGTCGCGGCAATCCTTGAAAGCCGCCGGCCAGACATGCTCCGGCGCGAGGCGATAGTCGATCGAGATCAGCTCCGCGCCCGCCGCATGGGAGATTTCGGCGCAGATCGCGTCATGGCTGGCGAGCGACCCGACGACGAAGCCGCCGCCATGGATATAGAGGAGCAGCGCAGCCGTCCGGATGCCGGCAGGGCGGTAGCGACGGACAGGGACACGCCCGGCAACCATCCCATCCGCTTTGACCAGGCCTTCGGGTGTCGGTGCGTCGAATTCGGCGCAAAGCGCATCGTACCACCTGCGCTGTTGCACGATCGGCGCGTCCACCGCATCGGCAGGGTAGAATTCCTCGCAGCACCGGTGGAAGGCGAGGATGCCCTGCTCCGTGGGAAAAGGTCTGGCGCGGGTCATGCTTTGCTCCGATATTTTCCTCGATTGCCGCACAGAAAAATGCCGGGACCCCGTCCGGCATACGCCATCAGCTTACCCGGCGAGAAGAATAGCCTCTTTCTTAAGTTACTATCGCAATGGAACAATTTCAGCCTCATATGCGTCAATAGCACATCGAAGCGGAGGTTGATGCCATGCTGAAATGGGCTCTTATTTTTCTCGTCATATCGCTGATTACAGGTTTTCTCGGATTTTCCGGCGTCTCCGCCGCCACGGCGACGATTGCCCGTATTCTGTTCGCGATCGCGCTGATCATCTTCCTGATTTTCGTGATTCTCGCTTTCATGGCCGGCAGTGCTGTCGTCTGATCGGCGATACAGCTATTCCGATTGTGCCCGCCTGCAGTTATATGATCATCAGGGAGGGCCCTGATGGTCTGGATATTCGCAGTCGCAGCATTAACCGTTCTTTATCTCGCAATTCGTTTTCGCCGGTTCCGCAACTGGGTCGAGCCCGTTCTCACCATAGCGGTCGCACTCGGGCTCATCGCCGCCATCATCGTCTGGCTCACCGACGACAACAGACAGAGCGGCGGAGGGGGCGCTCCTTCGGCGGGTCCGGCAACTGCGCCGCCAGCCATCGCGCCCGAAGTCGTCGAACTCGGCGAACTCGCCTTCGTTCAGGGCCAGCCGGCCAACAGCTATCGGGTCAGCGGCATCATAACAAATGGTGCCGAAATCGGGCTGCAATCGTTCGACCTCACCGTCCGGCTGGAGGATTGCCCGGAGGGGACCTGCCGCTTCATCGGGGAGGATACCGCGCTCATCATTGCCCGTGTTCCGCCGATGGAATCGCTGCCCTTCAGCACTTTTCTCGTTTTCCCGGAAGACGACCTGAGGCCGGTGACGGCGCCGCAATGGTCGTGGACCGTCCGCAACCCGCGTCCCTACGGGCGGTAGTTCGGGCGGCTTACGGCAGGCACGGACGGATCATTCAGCCGTATCGTCAGGGCCGGCTGATCTCGTCGAGATACCAGTTGATATAGCGCAGTTCGTTGTGTTCCATCGGCGCGATCGGACCCGGCACGAAATAATGCGAGCGCACGCCGCGCGCGGTATGCTCGATTATCGCCTTGTCCTCGTCCGTCGTCACCGTCCAGAGCCAGGTGAGCTTTTCTAGATCGTAGTCCCGGCCTTCCTCCGCCCCGCCGTCGACCAGCCAGATCAGCTCCATCTCGCATGTATCGACCGTCTTCGGGACAAAACGGTAGATCATTCCGTGGTCGGGATAGCAGACGAGGAAGCTTGTGCCGCCGAGGTGGATGGACGTGACGCCGCCGTCGAAATCGCTGAAACGTCCCATCAGCGGCGCAAGCGGCGATCCGTCCTGGCTGCCGGTCTTGACCCCGTCATAGAGCGCGTAGCGGAATGCATGGATCGCTTCGCGGCCTTCGGCCGAAGTCTGCCAGTGATTGCCGGAGCCGACCTCGATACCGAGCGCGCAGGTGCGCTCCTCCATCGCGGCGTTCAGCGCCTCGATCATGTGAAGCGGCTGTTCCAGCGCATGGGTCTGTGAATATTCCGGATGCGCAGGGCCGCAGTGATAGCACTCCACATAGTTCTCGACCGCCAGCTTCCAGTTGGCGTCGACCGGATAGCTCTGCCGATGCGCGACCTTGGCGCTCGCCCAGCCATATTGGCCGCAGGTGGCGCGGAGCAGGTTTTCGACTTCGGAGAAATCGAGCGGATCGTCGGCGAAGGAGATGAAGATCAGCCCTTCTACGACGCGGACGTGGAGCTTCCTGAGCCCGTGATCTTCCCGCTTGAAATCCTTCGGCATGAGCCGCGCCGCCTTCAGCGTGCCGTCGTTGCCATAGGTCCAGGCATGATAGGGACAGACGAAGACGCGGGCATTGCCCTTGTCCTTCGTGCACACTTCGGCGCCGCGGTGGCGGCAGACATTCAGCATGGCATGAACCGAGCCGTCGGCGTGACGCGTGACGATCACCTGCTCCGAGGCCATGCGAAAGATCTCGAAATCGTTGGCGTTCGGGATCACGCTCTCATGCGCGACGCAATGCCAGTGGCGGCGGAAGACGCGCTCCAGGTCACGTTCGTAAATTTCGGGATCGAGGTAGAAGGGTCTCGCCAGGCCATGGCCCGGCCGGTGGGCGGCGACGAGCCGGCCGATCCTGTCGGCCTCTCCTTGTTCCGGTACGGCGACTACTGGGTTTTGCATGCGAAAACCTCCCGTTCGAATTTGGAAGAGCCGAAACACGCCGGAGCACGGACAGGCGACGGGAAATGGCGAGCCGTCACGTCAGCCTCCGTCGATCGTCGCCGCGCCGGCGGCAAGCATCGCATTGATCTTGCTGCCGGAGGCTGCCTTGGAAAGCAGTTTGAAGCTACCGTCGTCGACGATGGCGGCCATCTGTTCGGCGATCGCCGCATGCGTGACGCGCGCGATCATGGAGCCGAGCGAGATCCGCCGCACGCCGATATCGGCGAAGTCCCGCACCGTAAGCTGGATCAGAGGACCGGCAGCCAGCGCGTTGACCGGCCTCGAAACCGACCCGACGACGCGCCGCAATTCGTCGGCGCCGGGCGGCACCGGCACATAGAGGAGGTCGGCACCGGCCTTTTCGAAGGCCTGGATGCGGCGTATGGCCTCGTCGAGATCGTAGGCCTCGTTCATTACGCCATCGGCGCGTGCGCACAGGACGAACGGCCGGTCGAGCGAGCGCGCCGCGTCCGCCGCCGCCCGGATGCGATCGACGGCGAGCTCGAAATCATAGGCGGGATTTCCGTCGACCATCTGCGTGTCTTCGATCGAGCATCCGGACAGCCCGGCTTCCGCTGCCAGCCGGACCGTCTCGGCAACCTCGTCCGGCGCGTCGGCGAAGCCGTTCTCGAAATCGCCGGAGACCGGCAGGGGTGTCGCCCTGACGATATCCTCGGCATGCCGCAGCGCCTCCTCGCGCGTCACCCGCCCCATGTCTGGCCTCCCGAGCGTGAAAGCGAAGGCGGCCGAGCTCGTCGCGAGCGCCTGTGCGCCCGCCGCCGCCATCATCCGTGCGGAGCCGGCGTCCCAAGGGTTGGGAATGACGAAACAGCCGCTTTGATGCAACGCCTGGAATTTCCGATGTCGTTCCGTCAGCTTGCTCATGTCCTCACACGCTCCGCTTTGGGATCATACATCGGCACAAGGGACGCCTCGGCCTTGACCCGCACTCCCGCAATCTCGATCTCGTAACGGGAGGCGAGCACGTCCGCCTCGCTTTCGCCCTCGCAGGGGACGTATCCCATGCCCACGGCGCCGCCGAGAATATGGCCGTAATTGCCCGAGGTGATGGTCGAGACGATCCTGCCGTCGCGCACCAGCGCCTCGTTGTGAAAGAGCAGCGGCTCCGGATCGGTCAGCCGGAACTGGACCATGCGGCGCCTCAGCCCCTCCTCCCGCTTCCGCAAGACCGCCTCGCGGCCGATGAAATCGCCCTTCTTCGTGCGCACCGCAAAGCCGAGACCGGCTTCCAGCACGTGATCCTCGTCGGTGATGTCGTGGCCGAAATGGCGAAAGGCCTTTTCGATGCGGCAGCTGTCGAGCGTATGCAGGCCGCAGAGCTTCAGGCCGATATCGCGCCCCGCCTCCTCCAGCGCCTCGAACACATGCGCCGTCTGGTCGGTGGAGACGTAAAGCTCCCAGCCCAGCTCGCCGACATAGGTGACGCGGTGCGCACGGGCGAGCCCCATGCCGATCTCGATTTCCCGGGCGGTACCGAACGGATGCGCCTCGTTGGAGAAATCATCCGGGCTGACCTTGCGCATGAGGTCGCGCGCCTTCGGCCCCATGACGCAGAGCACGGATTCGCCCGCGGTGACATCGGTGATCACGACGAACTCGTCCCGCACATGCTTGCGCAGCCAGGCGAGATCGCGCTGGAGCGTGGCACCGGGAACGACGAGGAAGAAGGCGGTCTCGGAAAGCCGCGTCACCGTCAGATCGCTTTCGATGCCGCCGCGCTCGTTCAGCATCTGCGTATAGACGATGCGTCCGCGCTCGACATCCACCTGATTGGCGCAGAGCCTCTGCAGGAAGGAAAGCGCATCGCGTCCCTCAACGCGGATCTTGCCGAAGGAGGTCATGTCGAACAGGCCGACGCCGTTCCTGACGGCCAGATGCTCCTCGCGCTGGTTCTCGAACCAGTTCTGCCGCTTCCAGCTATAGCGATATTCCCGCTCCTGTCCTTCCTTCGCAAACCAGTTCGCGCGCTCCCAGCCTGCAACCTCGCCGAAGACGGCGCCGCGCGCTTTCAGATGTTCGTGGATCGGCGAGCGGCGCACGCCGCGGGCGGTCGTCATCTGGCGATAGGGAAAATGGTCGGCATAGAGGAGGCCGAGCGTTTCCGAAACGCGCTCCTTCAGATAGGCCCTGTTCTTCTGGAACGGCTGCGCCCGGCGGATGTCGACCTCCCAGAGATCGAATGGCGGCTCGCCGTCGTTCATCCATTGCGCCAGCGCCATGCCCGCGCCACCGGAGGAGACTATACCGATCGAATTGTAGCCCGCCGCCACCCAGTAACCCTTTAGCTCCGGCGCCTCGCCGAGATAGTAGCGGTCGTCTGGCGTGAAGCTCTCCGGACCGTTGAAGAAGGTATGGATGCCCGCGGTTTCCAGCATCGGCATGCGGTTGACGGCCATTTCGAGGATCGGCGCGAAGTGGTCGAAATCCTCCGGAAGCTGATCGAAGCAGAAATCCTCGCGGATGCCTTCCATGCCCCAGGGCTTGGCGACCGGCTCGAAGGCGCCGACCAGCATCTTGCCGGCGTCTTCCTTGTAATAGGCGCATTCGTCCGGCACGCGCAGCACCGGCAGTTGCCTCAATCCCTCGATCGCCTCGGTGACGATGTAGAAATGCTCGCAGGCGTGCAGCGGCACCGTGACGCCGGACTGGCGGGCCAGCTCCCTGCCCCACATGCCGGCGGCATTGACGACATTTTCCGTTTCGATGGTGAAGGTCTCGCCGTTCCGTTCGCAGATGACGCCCGAGACCCGGCCGTTCTCAGCGAGCACGGAAGTCACCTTCACGCCTTCGATGATGCTCGCGCCGTTCTGCCGCGCGCCCTTCGCCAGCGCCATCGCGATATTGGCGGGATCGCATTGGCCGTCGAGCGGCAGATGCACCGCCGCCTTGACGTCCGAGACGTTCAGATGCGGATAGAGTTCCTTGACGCGGGCGGGATCGATCTCCTGAACGTCGACGTCGAAGGCGCGGGCAAGCGAGGCCTGGCGGTAGATCTCCTCCTTGCGCTCGTCCGTCAGCGCCACGGTGATCGAGCCGTTCTGTCGCATGCCGGTGGAGATCCCGGTCTCGGCTTCGAGCTTCACATAAAGGTCCGCCGAATATTTCGCGAGGCGCGTCATGTTCTGCGAGGCGCGGAGCTGGCCGATCAGGCCCGCCGCATGCCATGTCGTGCCGGAGGTGAGCTGCTTGCGCTCCAGCAGAACGACATCGCTCCAGCCTAGCTTGGCCAGGTGATAGGCCACCGAGCAACCCGAAACGCCGCCGCCGATGATGACGACACGAGCCTTGGAGGGTATGGGCTTGCTCATGCACGAAGCCTTTCGTTCGCCGGGTCGTAGAGCGGACCGTCGGGCTGCACGACGGCCTTGTAGCGATCGCCGTAGATCTCGACCTCCAGCTCGGTTCCGGCCTCTGCCAGATCGGTGCGCAGCATGCCGAGCGCGATCGATTTTCCGACGCGGTAGCCCCAGTTTCCGGAGGTGGTCTCGCCGACCACCTTTCCTGCGTGCCAGAGCGTCGACATGTAGGGCGCGTCGCATTCGCCCGCATCGACGGCCAGCGTCACGAAGCGTTTCGTGACACCTTGCTGCTTCTCGCGCTCCAGTGCGGCCTTGCCCTTGAAATCGGGTTTCGACCAGTCGACGAAGCGCTCGAGCCCGCCCTGCAGGATCGTGTAGTCGGTCGAAAGGTCTCCCTTCCAGGCGCGGTAGCCCTTCTCGATGCGCAGGCTGTCGAGCGCCTCCATGCCGAAAGGCTTCAAGCCGTGCTTCTGGCCGGCGATCCAGACGGCGTCGAAGATAATGCCGGTATCCTCGTGCTTGCTGTGGATTTCCCAGCCGAGCTCCCCCGCAAAGGAGACGCGTACGAGCTGACACCAGTGGCCGGCGATCCGCACCGACTGGTGCGTCAGCCATGGCAATGAAAGATCGGCATCGGACACCTCGCCGAGGATCGCGCGCGACTTCGGCCCGGAGAGAATCTGACAGGCAAACTGGTCGGTCACGTCCTCAAGCGTGAAGGCCGCATCCTTCGGCAGATGCTTCTTCAGCCACTCGAAATCGTGCCATTGTGCGGCGGCGGCCGTGATCAGGAAGAAGAAATCCTCCGCCAGCATCATCACCGACATCTCCGTGACGATGCGGCCCTTGTCGTCGGAGAAATAGGCAAGGCCGATCCGACCCGGCTTCGGCACACGCCCGGTGATCAGCGACGACAGCCATGCGCTCGCCCCTTCGCCCTTCACCCGGTAGCGCGAAAAGCCGGGCAGATCGAGGATGCCCGCCGCGTCCTGCACCGCGCGGCACTCCTCCTCGATCCGCTTCTGCCACGGCCCGGCACGATTCCAGGTCTGGGTCGCCTCTTCGGACGTATCGTCGTCGGGCTTTGCATACCAGCTTGCCCGCTCCCAGCCATTATAGGGCTTGAACTGGGCTCCGAGCGAAGCGATCCGGTCGTGGATCGGCGAAAGCTTCCTGTTGCGGCCCGCCGGCCAGGCATGCTTGGGGAAATGCATCGCATATTCGTGGCCGTAGACTTCCATGCCCTTGGCGATGCAGTAGTCCTGTTCCGACGCGAAGGCGGTGAAGCGGCGCGGATCGCAGGACCACATGTCCCATTCCGTCTCGCCCTCCGTCACCCATTCCGCCAGCACCTTGCCCGCACCGCCCGCCTGACAGATGCCGAAGGTGAAGACGCAGGCCTCGAATGCGTTCGGCACGCCCGGCATCGGCCCGATCAGCGGATTGCCGTCCGGCGCATAGGGAATCGGTCCGTTGATCATCCGGGAAAGTCCGGCAGTACCGAGGATCGGCACGCGCTCGACCGCGTCGTTCAGATACCATTCCAGCCGCTCCAGATCGTCCGGGAAGAGCTGGAAGGAAAAATCTTCCGGCATCGGATCGTCGGGCGTCGTCCAGTGCGCCTTGCAATTCTTCTCGTAAGGACCGAGGTTCATGCCGGTCTTTTCCTGACGGAGATAGTAGGAGCTGTCGACATCGCGCAGCAGCGGCAGCTTATGGCCGACTTCCCGGGACCAGGCGGCGAGTTCCGGGATTTCCTCGAACAGCATGTATTGATGGCTCATCACCATCATCGGCACGTCGCGGCCGAACCATTTTCCGACCTCGCGAGCATAGTAGCCGGCGGCATTGACCACATATTCGCAGCGGATATCGCCGCGCGGCGTCGAAATCACCCACTCGTCGTTCTCCCGGCGTGCGCCGGTGGCGGGACAGAAGCGGAGGATCTTCGCGCCCATGTCGCGCGCACCCTTGGCAAGCGCCTGGGTCAGCTGCGCCGGATCGATATCGCCGTCATAGGGATCGTAGAGCGCGCCGGTGAGGCCGTGGGTCTCGGCAAAGGGATAGCGGGACTTGATCTCTTCCGGCGAAAGAATGCCGAGATCCATGCCCTGGTAACGCCCCATGCCGACGACGCGCTTGAACTCCTGCAGCCGCTCCTTGGAATGGCCGAGCCGGACCGAGCCGGTGACGTGGTAATTCATCGGATAGCCGACCAGCTCGCCAAGCTCGCGATAGAGCGATGCGGAATAGCGCTGCATGTTCATGATCGACCAGGATGCCGAAAAGGTCGGCACATTGCCGGCCGCATGCCAGGTCGAGCCGGCCGTCAGTTCGTTCTTTTCCAGAAGCACGCAGTCCGTCCATCCGGCCTTGGCGAGATGATAGAGCGCAGATGCGCCGACCGCACCTCCTCCGATGATGATGACGCGCGCGTGCGACGGCAGATTGGACATGCTCTTCCCCTTGATTGCAGGGAATTTTTGGCAATCAATTCGATCGCCATCAAGCACTCAAATCCGCTTTATTAATCGAAATCTTCGATTAGTCTGCCGGAAATGACCGGCACAGCCACCTGACCTTCACCGGAAAAGCCCAATGCAGATAGAACTCATCGAAACCTATCTCGACCTGATGGAGACCCGCAGCTTCAATCGCACCGCAGAGCGGCTGAACATAACGCAGTCGACCGTTTCCCATCGGATAAAGGCGCTGGAGGCGCGGTTCAACCGCAAGCTCTTCACCCGCAACAAGGGCGGCACCGTGCCGACCGCTTCCGGGCTTCGCTTCCTGGACCATGCCCGCGCGATGCAGCATCAGTGGCACGAGGCAGCGCGCGCGGTGGAGAATGCCGGCGCTTACGAGCGCTCGATGCGGCTCGGCATCCAGCACGATATCGCGGAAATCTTCGCGGGCCGATGGCTCGCCGCGATCCGCACGGAACTGAGAAGTACGTCCATCTACATGGAGGCGGACTATTCCGGGCAGATGAACCGCGATCTGGCGGCCGGCGACCTGGACCTCGCCATCCTCTATACGCCGCATTACCTGCCGGACCTGCATTACGAGCGCATCGGCGACCTCGCCTACCGGCTGGTGAGCACCGAGACGCGAACGACCGCGGACCTGAGGGCGGAGACCTATATTCAAGCGGTTTATTCCCCCGCCTTCGACCGCGCCCACCGGCTCGCCTTCGCGCACTTGTCGGCAGCGCCCGTCGCCTCGGGCCAGAACGGCGCGATAGCAGGCCTTCTGAGGACGCTCGGAGGTGCCGCCTACGTCGCCGAAGCCACGGCCCGCGCGATGACCGATGCAGGAATCGTCCATCTCGTGGAGGACGCCCCGGCCATCCAGCAGGCCGTCTACGCCGCGACCAGCGTGCGCACGCGCCATGCCCATCAGCATCGGCGCATAATCGCCGTCATGCAGGAACTGCTCGAACAGGCCAGGCAGGAAAACGGACCGGCCGGAACATGAAACGGCAAAACCGCACCTCGTGAAGCGAGATGCGGCTTTGCAAGTTATTGCAACTCTTCGAAAAGGCTTTAGCAGCGGTCGACGTAGCGCCGGCCGTAGCGATCCCGATAGTAGCAATGGCCGGGGCGGTCGGCGACATGGCCGATAGCGGCACCGGCAATACCGCCCACCGCACCGCCTACGATCGCGCCGCCTAGGTCACCGGAGACAGCACCGCCGATGGCTGCGCCGGAAACGGCACCGATGGTCGCTCCCTTCTCGGTCGAGGTGCAGCTTGCCAGGGAAAGCCCGACCAAACCCAATACGAATAACATTCTCATGAATGTGCCTCCTGATGAACGAACTAACATTTGACGGCTTAACAACGCGGAATGCTTATATTGGTTCAATGACAACGACAATATTTTTTACCTATAGCTAATGCGACGTCCCGATTCGGCGCAGTTACTCGCAAGCCGCCGGGGAACATTTCCCTGATGCAGGCTTTGCTTCCATAGCCGAAGGGAGATTACCATGAAAACCTATCGCCGCTTCGAAAATGGCATCGCCGTCCCCGGATCGATCGTCGTCAAATTCTATCACTCAGGGGATGAAATACGCGGATATGTGCGCCGGCTCGCCGAACCAGGACAAGAAGACGAAACCTTTCCCGGAGAGGAGATGGCTCCGCGCGAGGCGTTCGAGATCGCCGAAAGCCATGCCCGCGGCGACGACAGCCATCCGATCTTCGTAGAGCTGACCGAGGGAGTGGAGTGGGACGACAACTGGGGGACCTTGGTCTGATCTCAACCGTTGCAGCCGGTGAACGAACCCGCGGTTCCGTGCATTCATCGATATCGCGCGCCGTTATAAAGCCCTCACGCGTCTCGCCGCGAACTTCCTTCAAGATTTTTTCCAAGAACGGGAACCTCCGATGTCAAGCCGCATTGAGGCGCAAAACAACGGAGGAAGAAATGGACAAAGAAGAACTACCTCCTGGCCACCGGCGCCTGACCGGCGAACTCTATACGCTTGAGGAATTTCGCAAGATGTATGGCCTTGAGGAGAAGGAAGCGGCGAAGCTGTTCAGAAATTTCGGCCCGTCGAAGATCGAACTGGACCTTTTCATGAAGGCGAGACAGAACCCATCCTCCTTCATTCCGTAGATGCCGGCCGGGCGGTAGCGTGGAACCGAATGTCTGCGGCCCAAAAACTCTCAGGACGTTCTGATGATCTTTCTGAGCCGAGCCTTGTCCTTTATGCCGAATTCGAACCAGCTTATGAGTTCCTTGGCAACCGAGTTCGCCTCCGGCCCTTTGATATCGCAGTCATGCTCCTCGCACCATTGGCGAAGCAGTTCCTGCAACATGTCCAGCTCTTCGGACTGAATGGGCTCCTTCGGCCAAGCAATTCCCAGCAACATGGCGCACTCCCCAGTTGTGCGAACACAGGCATTGCACCGGCTTTCATGCCGTCCGGTCAAGAGTATCGGACGGCTTTATATTTTCAACATGTTTCGATCGGGATCGCGCCAATGTGAGATGCGGTGTTTAAGAAACGGTTGCGCGAATTGGAGGCCGCGCCGGTGCCGTCATGGCAGAACCTCCACCGTTGCCGTCAATCCGGCGATCAGATGCGCGCCGTCCGGCACCCGGTCGAGGGCGATGCGGACGGGGACGCGCTGAGCAAGGCGCACCCAGCTGAACGTCGGGTTGATATTGGCAAGCAGACCCGATCCGGCGGTCCGCTCCCGGTCCTCGATGCCGGTCGCAATGCTCTCCACATGGCCCTGCAGCAGTCCGGCCTGCCCCATCAGGCGTATCGAGACCCTGTCGCCGACATGCACGCGCGGAAGCTTCGTTTCCTCGAAATACCCTTCCACGCGCAGGGAATCCGAATCCACCAGCGCGACCCTAGCAACGCCTGCGCTGACATAGTCGCCCGGCCTCAGGCTGAGATTGGAAACGGTCCCGTTGACTGGCGCCCTGATTTGCGAACGGTCGAGGTTGAGGCGTGCGAGATCGCGGTCCGCGACAGCCTGACGATAATTCGCCTCAGCCTGGTTTTCGGCGGTCTTCGCCTGCTCCTTCTGCTGCACGGACGCGGCCTCGCCGAGCCTTTCCTGGCGCTCCCTGTCCCTGCGGGCCTGATCGAACGCCGCCTTGCGGCCTTCGAGGGCCGCCTCGGCTTGCGCAAGTGCGATCGCGAATCTCTCCCGGTCGACCCGGAACAGCACATCGCCCTTCTTGACGGGTTGGTTGTCCTTCACCACCACCTCGCTGACAAGCCCCGAGACGTCGGGCGCTATGCCGATCACGTCCGCGCGAAGACGCGCATCCCTCGTCCAGGGATCGTTGAGATAGTGGTTCCACAATTCGCGGCCGACCCCAAAGGCGGCGGCGACGACGATCAATGTGACGAGGACGCGCCCCGCCGTTTTCAGACTCTTTTTCATACCAGTAACCAACGCGTGAATGAAGAAACGCCGCCAAGCAGCAGGACATAGAGAGCAAGGTCGAAAAGCCCGCGATGCCAAACCAGCGCATAGGCCCCGAACCATGCCAGAAGGCGCCGAACGGCGATGCTGATGATGAAGGCGACGAACATCAGCACCAGCAGGCTCGGAAGATAAACACCATAGATATCGACTTCGGCAGGCATGTCCGGTTACTCCGCGGCCAATGGCAGCAATAAGGAAGAGAGGGCGGCGCTATCCGCCTCCGAAGGCCCAGGCGCGTCCGGGAAAAGACCGCGCCTGACGCCCACGAGCGCATCGATCGCCTCGCGGCCGCGCTCGGCATGTTCGAGCAGCAGGATCCGCAATGTCCGGTCGACCGAAGCCCGAATGGCTTCCGGGGGCTGCAAGGCGGCGCCGCGCTTCACCCGCTCCTTGAAAAAATCGGCTATTTCCGAAAGGAGCGAACCGATTGCCGCGGCACTTGCGCCGCGAAGCCGGCGCCGCTCTCGCTGGAGCACGAGAATGTTGAAGCCGAGCCGTACCTCCGCGAAACCGTCTACTTTGGCCAGTTCACGATCCTCCAGCGCGGCGAGCCGGGGAACGAGCTGCCCCAGCCGGTCGAGCATCCGGCCGGCAAGGCTCTCGTGATCCTGCCGCCTTTCGCCTGCCGCCGTCTCGGCCAGATCCGACCAGCCCGCGCGGACCAGCCGTCGTGCCGCGATCTCCGCTCCGAACGGCCGCGCGACCTGGGTCCATACGAGCGCGAAACCGATCCCGGCGAGCGCGGCGATCGCCTCATTGGCGAATGTGGTGAAATCGGCACCGTAGCGGTTCTGCAGGGCGACGAAGGACGCGGTATTCACTGCGAGCAGCATTCCGAGCATCATGTATTGCGGCCGAGGAATAAGCGTCCCGAGAATGAGAAACGGCACCGCAAAGACCACCACAAGCATCTCGTAGCTCTGGATGCCCGGCAGGATCGCAAAGACATAGACGAAGGAGACGACCAGGCTGACCGCACACCAGATGAACATCGACAATATCATCGGTGCGGGCCGGTCGAGAGCGGCGAAGAAGGAACAGGCGACAGCGGTCATCATGACGAAGCCTGCGCCGTTCTGCCATCCGGTCTCGATCCAGATGAGGCTGGCCAGAAGCGTCGCCGCCACGGCCGAACCGGTCGCAAACAGGATCATTCCGTAATCATGGTATCGCGCCCGGCCGACGACGCGGCGATGGCGGAATTTCGGTTTCCAGCTTCCGGCCTGCCGGCCGGCGGCGATCTGCTCGCGCAGCGTCAGGCAGTCCTGCCAGACGTCGACGATCTCGCGCAGCCTTGCAAGTGCGCTGGAGATCAGAAGCCTGTCCCATTGCGCACGGTGGGAATGCTCAAGCTTCTGCAGCCCGGCAAGCCCATCCTCCACCTGTTGCAGCGAGGCGTTTTCCTCTCCCTCCATCCATCCGGCGATATCGTCCAGCAGCGGCTGGATTTCCGCAGGGATGCCGCCTTCAGTCGCCTTCAGCGCGTGCAGCCGATCAGCGAGCGAGGAGAAAAGCGGAAGCAGCATCATCAGACGCCCCCTCAGTTCCCGCGCATGCCGCACGATCTCGCGCGTTCCCGCATCGTAGCCGAGCTGGCTGATCATCATGTCGAGCCCGGAAATATCCGCGGCAAGCTTCTGGCGGTTGAACGGGGTGACCGGCGATGCGCCGCCGCGCCGCAGGATATCGTTCGCCCATGCGCCCGCATCGGCGAGCCAGGACGAGATGCGCACCTGGAATGCCGTGCTCAGGCTCGTGGGAAAGACCACCGCGCTGACGACGCTGGCGCAGGTAATGCCGAGAATGATCTCCTGGCACCGCGCCAGCGCCGTGTCGAATATGGTTTCCGGCGCTCCGACGGTCGGCAACGCGATCAGCGGCAATGAATAGCCGGCCAGCATGAAGACATAGCTGCGGGGCGTGCGATCGAGCATCGATATGTAGAGCAGGGTGCCGGTCCAAAGCGCAACGGCAAGGCTCAGAAGCTCCGGGGCATTGACGAGCAGCGGCACGAAGAACACGGCGGCGCTCGCGCCGAGCAGGGTTCCGAGCGCGCGGTAAAGGCCTTTGGAACTCGTTGCGCCGGCAAGCGGATTGGCGACGACGTAGACCGCAGCCATCGCCCAGTAAGGGCGCTGGAGATCAAGCCAGAGCGCAATGTAGAGCGCGAGCATGGAGGCGAGAAACGCCTTGCCCGAAAACAGCCAGTCGCGCCAGGTGGGAAACGTCACTGTTGCGCCTCCGCAGGAACGGTGCCGCGCGGCAGCGGAATGGAGCCAGCGGCATCGAAGGCCTGCAGCACTCTCAGCGCTGCCAGCAGATCCGCCTCGCTGACATCGGCAAGGATCTGCGCGCGAAGTCCAACAAGGATACTCTCCATATGTTCCGCGAGCCGCGAGCCCTCCTCCGTCAGCCAAAGTCCATTGGCCCTTCGATCATCCGGATCGCTCTTGCGCAGGATCAGACCCTGCTCCTCGAGCTGGTCGAGCAGGCGGACGAGCGAGGCTCCTTCTATGCCCACGTGATTTGCCACGACGATCTGCCTCACGCCGCCGCCGAGACGGCCGATCCAGAGGAGAGGCGCGGCGCACGCTTCGGAAATACCGTGAGAGCCCAATTGCTGGTCGACGGCACGCCGCCACTGGCGGCCCGTCTGCAGGAGATTGGTGGTGAAGGTGCGTCGGAGAGCGTCTATATCTGTCATGCCATTTAGTTAGTATGAAGATAGTTAGGATGCAAACATATTTCGCAAAAAATTTGCCCGCCGCCAGCCGGGCATCATTCATGGGATGCGGGTAGCTACGGCCCTGCCGGAACCGGCGGACAGATCTCAGGGGGATCCGGAGGCGGGGGGATTATGTCCCGACGTCTATTCCGCGGCGTTCGCCTGAGGCAACTCGACCTCGTAGGAATAACCTTCAAGCATGCCGTAGGCCTGCTCGATGGCCTCGATCTGCCCCTCTGCCTTTTCTATCGCTTCGGCGAGTGCGTCGCTTCGGGCCCTCAGCATGGTGCCGAAGACGTCGGATTCCGGCCGCTTGCCCAGACGATCGACATGGTTCCTGATGCGGCTGCGGTGTCTTTCGAGTTCCAATATGTGAAAACGGGCATTGACGATCTCGTCCGTCAGCCTCCGGCGGATGGCGGCAATGGGATCGAAGCTGCCGGGCTCTCTTTCGTCCAGTATGAACTCGTTGACGAATTTTTCGAGAACCACCAGACCCTTGAGATCCTTCACATCCGCAAGCTGCGGATCGTAGCCGGTCTCGTCATAGACCTTCCGCCGGACAGGATCCTGCAGCAGTTCATATGCGATCTTCAGGTCGCCGAATGCCTTGGCATCCCCGCCCGAATCGGGATGGGCCTGCTTTGCGCACCGGCGATAGGCTGCCCTCACCTGCCTTTCGTCCGCATCGCGGGAAATGCCGAGGGTTTCATATGGATCGATCACAGTGCCACCTGTTTTCGTAGAATTCGGATAGGCCCCGCCTCCTCCTACCCCCGGAAGCGGGAACGCTCAACCCTGCCCGTCTCGATTGACCGCATCGCGAAGCGTCCGGCTGTGGATGATATCATCAAGGCTTTCGTAAGGCGCCCGAAATCCAGGACACCCGGACATTCTCCGCTCAGGCGCCCGGAACATTTGCCGGCCCTGCCATGTTTCTACGCAAACAGGAGCTTCGGCCATGCAGACGAAACCTCTCGCAGCAATAGGTTATGTGGCGGCCGTAACGGTGTTCCTGGCGGCCGCTTGGGAAACCCCGGTCAGGACCGGGAAGACGGACAGGGTGAAGGAAATCCGGACCTCCTTCGCCATGGATCGTTTCGCCGGACCGGCGACGGGCGATCTCACCACGGAATGAACGCCACCGCGGACAAGCGCGGCATTGCCGTGAACCGTTCCGCGGCGCGCTCGAACGGAGGATTCACGATGAGCGAGAACAAGCAGACCGACAGGAAACGAACCACCGGCGGCGCCCTCGATATTCCGGAAGAGAAGGTCGAGCAGATCGAAACCGACAGCGAGCTGAAGTCCGCTGAAGACGAAAGCAGCGTCGACCCCGACGATCTTGCCAACAATCGCGCCCGGGCGGAAGCGGTCCGGGAGCATGGCGATGCCTATATCGTGAAGACTGATCTGGAAGACGACGACCAGAGGACGGCCGCCCCCGGAACGCGCGAACAGGACTGAGGTGCGGACCCTCAGTCGCGGACGCAAATGCGAAACGACTCAAATTCGTCAAAATATGTGTCATAATCCGGGTGTGTTGATTGGGAAGCTCCATCAACATACGGCTTCGGCCGAGGCCTCGCCGTCCCCCGGCGAGGCCTTTTTGCGCACCTCATCCGGGCTTGCGAATGGCGCTCCATATAAGGTGAGTTTTAAAGACTAGTTTTTTTGACAATGCCGCTGTTTTCATCTACGTGACGGATCGCCCCTAGTGATGAACCGGGCCAGCGATGCCGTCCATGACCACCGAGACACATCACGGAATTTATCTCGAACACCGCACTGCGTTGATCGATTACTCCGCACGCATATTGGGATCGCGGGAGGCTGCCGAAGATATCGTGCAGGACGCATATATGCGCTTCGCACCGGGCAAGGCCGATCCCGTGTCGGCGCGCCAGCCCCTCGCCTATCTCTATGGCATCGTGCGCAATCTGTCTTTCGACCTCCTGAAGCGCCGCAAAATCGAAGCACGGGAGCAGGACAGCGACCCGCCCTACTGGATCGTTCCGCAGGCGGCGCCGACGCCGGAACAGAATCTCGTCCTCTCCGAGCAGGTGCGCATCACCGCGCAGGTGCTTTCCGAGCTGCCGCAGGATGTCCGCATCGCCGTGGAGATGTATCGGTTCGGCGGCTATACGCTGGCAGAAGTCGCCGGTCATCTCGATGTGTCGGTGGCAACCGTTCACCGGCACGTCCGCACGGCCATGCTCAAGATCGCGCTCGCACTGGACACGTCGATCTCCTGAATATCGGAAGGGTTGAAAAAATCCTTGCCTCGATCGTCTTTACGATCGAGGCAAAGGTCGGATACCAAGCCGGCTGACGTACGGGCTTCTCAGGCAGGTGAAATTTGACGCGGCAGCACGAAGACTCCACGAGCCCCATCGAAGAGGCAATGGACTGGTTTCTGCGCTTGCAGGAAACGCCGCGTGACGAGCGGATGCTGGAGGAGTTCGCCGCATGGCTCGGCCGATCGCCCGAGCATGAGAAGGCGTGGGAGAAAGCCTGCCGCAGTTGGGAGCTGATCGGGCAGGTTCCGCCTGTTCATCGGCCGCTTTGGCACCCGGAGCCTGCAGCAATCGTTTCGCCGCCGGTGCGAAAGCCCTGGCGGGCATGGGGCATGGGTACCGCTGCCGCTGCGGCCTGTCTGGCGCTGTCGATCGCCTGGTCCGACATGCGGCCGTTCTACGAGGCCGATTATGCGACCCACACCGCGGAAATCCGCAAGATCACGCTGGAAGACGCAAGCACTGTCGAGCTGAGCGCCGGCAGCGCGATCAACGCCGACATCACGGATACGTCGAGACGATTGGACCTGCTTTCCGGCGAAGCCTTCTTCGAAGTCGCTCCCGATCCGGAACGGCCGTTCGTCGTTACCGCGGGCGGCGTGAAAGTGACGGCCATCGGCACCGCCTTCAACGTCAAATTATCCAGCAGCGAGACCACCGTCGAGCTTGCGGAAGGCCTCGTCGACCTGTCCATGGATGGCGCGGCCAGAACCTCGTTCGAACTTTCTCCCGGAGAGATGGTCGTCGTTGATCGGGAAAGCGGCGCCATGAAGAAGGAAAGCATCGCCGGGGAAGATATCGCCTCCTGGCGCAGCGGCCGGCTCTTCGTCAAAGATGCGACGATCGGCTCCGTCGTTGAAGAACTGCAGCGCTACCATCCGGCCTGGGTGAAGATCCCGAGCAGTTCGCTCGCCGCCCAGCGGGTTACCGGCCTCTATGATCTGAAGGATCCCGATCGCGCCCTGCGCGCCCTTGTCGAACCCTATGGCGGGAAGGTCCACAGGATTTCTCCCTATCTCCGTATCCTCGCATTTTTCTGACCCCGTCAAAAATTCATTCCGGCGATGAAAAAAGGAGCCGAGCTGATCGTCTCTGCTTCGCAAATGCGGACCGGGGTGGCCCGCATTCTCGAAGTGGGACAGGGGTACGATGAGTTTTTCGGAATGTGATGCGGAGCGGAATTCAAGGGGAACGTACGGAAGGATAGGTAGAGCGCATTTGCTGGCGGCCGGGGCCATTGCGGCGCTATGCGCCAGCTCTCCGACTCTGATCCGGCCGGCGGTCGCGCAGGAAGGGCCGGCACGTGCCGATGCGGCGCGCAATTTCAACATTCCGGCGCAGAGCCTCGCCGGCGCCTTGAACGCCTTCGGCAGGCAGTCCGGACTGCAGGTGACCCTTGCCGCCTCCACCTCGAATGGAGTGACCACACGAGGCGTCAACGGCAGGTTCACGCCGTCGCAAGCGCTCGCGCAACTTCTTGCGGGCACGGGGCTGCCCTTCCGGATAACGCCCGACGGCACCGCCGTGGTGGGAACCTCTTCCTTTTCCGGCATCGGGGCCGCGCCCGAAGACGGCTCGACCGTTCTTGAGGCGATCCAGGTGGACGGCGGGCAGCGCCGGTCGGGTCCGGGCACGATCGTCATAACGGCGGAGGATCTGGAGCGGTCGAACCCGACGAACATCGCCGACGTCTTTCGTGGCGAGCCGGGCGTCAAGGTCGGCAGCTCGCTTCCCATGTCCCAGAAGGTCTATGTCCATGGCGTCGAGGAGACCAATCTCGCCGTCACGATCGACGGCAGCCGGCAGAACAACAAGGTATTCCACCACAACGCGACGAACCTCATCGATCCGAGCCTTTTGAAGGCGGTCGACGTCGATGCCGGCGTGGCGCCTGCGGATGCGGGGCCGGGCGCACTTGCCGGCGCCATCCGCTATGAGACGAAGGATGCGCGCGACTTCCTGTCCGCCGACGGCTTCGGCGGCTTCGTGTCCTCCACGTACAATTCCAACGGCGATACGTTCGTCACCGGCCTTTCCGCCTACGGGTTGCATCAGGGCTTCGAATATCTCGGATTCCTGAACATCGGCAAAGGAAACGAATTCAAGGCCGGCAACGGAGAACGGGTCGAAGGCACGAGCACCGATCTCATCAGCGGCATCGGCAAGCTCGCTTACGAGTTCGACAGCGGCGATCGAGTGGAAATAAGCCACGAGCGCGTGGTGGACGACGCACCGCGGCCCTTCCGCGCCAATATCGGCGTCATCACCGACCGGCGGCCATGGGAGCCGACCGTCCGCGATTATCGTCTGGAACGGCAGAACACGGTCTTCACCTATACGGACGAAACGCCGGAAGGCTGGTGGGACCCGAAGCTCGTCCTCGCCTATAGCCGCAATATCGTCGATACGTTGGGCTATGCCTGCCCGCGCGGCTGCATCGCGCCGGTCGTGACCTTTCCGACCATCGGCGAGACCACGAGCTTCAACGGCAAGTTCGAAAACCGGTTCGATGTCGGCATAGGCGCAGTCACCGCCGGCATCGACTTCTACAACGACAAGGTCGATCTCGATGCGAGCAGCGACGTTCTTGCCTTTTCGGACTCCTCCCGTGAAAAGGCGAACAATGTCGGCCTCTACGCGCAAGCGAGGCTTGAACCGTTCGACCGGACGCGCCTCTCCTTCGGCGGCCGCATCGACCGGCAGCAGTTCACCGGCGTCGACGATTCGTCCTGGACCAACAGCGGCTTCAGCGGCAACATCTCCGCCGAATATGACCTGACCGACTTCCTCACCGCCAAGGCCGGATATTCGCACGCCTGGGTCGGAATTCCGCTTGCGGAATCCTTCATCATGAACCCGGCCTGGACCTATGGCGACGGTCCGGAGCCGACGACATCCAACAACTATCTTCTCGGCCTCGAGGCACGTCACAACGGCTTCACCGTGGAGGGAAGCATATTCAGGACGGATATCGACGACGCACGCGTCGCCCTCTACGACTATACGCCCTCGGTCCCGGAACCCTTCCCCGGCGCATTGCCGGCGCTGCGTGCACGCGATCTCCGCTCGCAAGGCTTCGAGATCGGCGCGGGCTATGAATGGCTGAACGGCTATATCAAGGTGAAATACGCGCATATCGATGTGGACGTCGATGGCAGGCCCGCGGATTCGGACACCGGAAACTATCTCGCGGCCCCGGTCGGCGATATCATCACCATCACCGGCGCGCATACCTTCGACGAATGGGGCTTGACCGTCGGCGGCGACATCGAGATCGCTCCTAAATATGACCGGGTGGCGGGCAACGCTCCCGCATACAAGGCGTATGAAGTCGTCAATGTCTTCGCCGAATACAAACCGGAGCGCCTTTCGAACTTCACCTTCCGTGCCGAAGTCAACAATCTCTTCGACGAGACCTACTCCCAGCGCGCGACCTACGGGCAGGAGTTCGGCAACGTCAGGCCGCTCTATGAGGCGGGCCGGTCTTTCCTGATCACAGCGAAGGCGACCTTTTAGCCGGCTGCCGGTGCATGCGGCGGTCGTCCGCCATGCACCTCGTCTGTCATGGCGTGCGATGCCATTCCGTGGCGAAGGAAAGATTGCCGGTAAATACGGTTCGCCCCGCCTCGTCGCGGACATTGACGGCGATGGCACCGCGCTCCCTGCCCGCGATCTCTTCGCGGGCAATATCGACGAGGATGCGGTGGACTTCGTTTGTAATCGCTTCGTGCGAATGGAGATCGAGCCCTTCTTCGTCGGAAGTGGGCCCGTCGCCGTTATAAAGATCGAAATAATAGCGGCTCATGTCCTGCCCCTGGATTTTCCGTAAATGATACTTCTTCCGACATTGTTCCCCGGAATGAGCGCCGCGCTCATTCCGGGATTTGTGAAGGAAACGCGCTGATCTTCGATCGGTGGAGGTCCCGACCGGGCCGAGGAAGCCCTCCCTTCGTCCGCAAGGCGAAGGGCACGCGCAGGAGCAATGCCCGCAGTTACATGTTCCGTCCGATAGCGCCGCCGGCAATCGCACCACCGACACCGCCGACGATCGCACCACCGGTTCCGGCGACCGCGTCGCCGACAACCGCGCCGCCGACGCCACCGACCGCGGCGCCGCCGATCGTCTTCTGCGTCGTGGTACATCCTGTGCTGATGACGACGCATCCGAGGACAATCACAGCAAAAGCTTGTCTGTACATCGTACAAATCTCCGGAAATGATCCTATAGTCGTGATAACTCCGCCACTTCCGCTCTGGTTCCGAGCCGTTGGAAATCGGGTTCGGTCTCGTTAGTTCCCGATCATCTCGACCGCGGAGCGGAAACGGAACCGTCATCTCCGCCGCTCGTACAACTCGACTTCCGGCTCCCTTCATGCTTCCATATATTGGAAAGAGCTAAAGTGAGGAGTGAGAAATGCGATTTCATCGAGCCATGAGCTGGGACGAGGAAACCCGCGAGCTCGTCGGCGTCACCGATACCGGAGAACAGATTATTCTCGATCAGGAGGCGTTCCATAGCATACTCGACATGATCTATTCCCATGGGCGGCCGTTCAAGCTCGACAGACCCAACGGGATATTTCCGTGCAACGGCTACATGGTCATGCCGTTCCACGAGAAGCTGGTATTCGGCTTTTCGCTTGAAGACGGGTCCAAGGCGAATTTCGAGGTCGGAACCTACGGGAGCGAGGACGAGGTGAAGGCCGCCGCCTCCCACATACAGGACACCATGCGCGGGCTGACGCATCCCCGATGACCGGGTGCGATCTCCATGGGCTATGCCGGCTTCCCGAAAGACCTTGCGTCAGATTTCCGGGCACCCTCTGATATTGGCGAATACGATCCGCTGAAAGCCGCGGCGGGTCCATCCTTCCACGACGACGCGGCGCGGCGTGACGCGAACGACTTCAGGTCTCCTGAAGCCGGCATCGCGGGCAGCACGGCGCGCTTCGCGCTCGCTGCACCCTCTCCTGCGGTCCCATCGCCGGTCCCTGTCCCAATCCCGGTCCCCTCCCCAGTCGCGGTCTCGTTCGCGGATGATCGGCCGGCCGTAACTGTCTATTCCGAACTCGATATCCTGCGCATGTGCCGGGGCGGCCAAACCGCCGAAGCTCGTTGCAAGGATGCTCACCGCCATCGCGATGACCGACAGCTTGTTATTCATTTCACTCCCTCCCTGCGCGAGATGGCTTCTTGTTTTAGCAAAGTAGAATAAATCTTTTGACGAGCGAATGTTCCGTTTGGCGCCGGCTGTCGCAAAACGGTTCGGAATCTCGTCCGAATAGCGCTTTTCGGCATCGGTTCATCAGGGCTGATTAACCATTATCAGCATATTCTCAACTGGGAATTCTTGGGGGATATCCATGATTGAGAATAAGATTACACGGCCGTTGTGGGTCAGGATTACGGCCTATGGCTTCGCGGCCGTTTTGTTTGCAAGCGCTGCCATCGGCAGCCTCGCCTGGTACCGGCAATCGGCGATGATCGATCGCGCGCTGCAAAAGGAACTCGACAGCGACCTCGCGGTGCTCCAGTCCGACATGGACGCGCAGAAGAAGGCGGCATCCGCGCTTGCGCTGACACTTGCCGGGGAGCCCGAGACCGCAGCGCTCATCGAGGCGAATGCCCGCGACAAGATCCTCGAAAAATATGCGCACAGCCTGCCGGAGGTCATCGCCAAGGGCGGCCTGCAGCTGATCACCTTCAGCAGCGCCGAAGGTATCGCGGTGGCACGCATCCATGCGCCCGATGCATTCGGCGACGACCTGAAGGGGCGGCGCAAGATGATCGTCGCAGCCCTTGCGCAAGGCAAGCTGATGGCCGGCACCGAACCCGGCCGCACCGCCGTCAGCATGTTCGCCTCGGCCCCCGTCCTGAAGGACGGCAAGGTTGCCGGCGTCGTCGATGTCGGAACCAGCCTCACCAATGATTATTTCGCGCCTCTGGCAAAGGGGGTCGATGCTTCGATCGCGGTCCATATCCTGCGCGACGGGGAACTGCAGAGGCAGGCATCCACCTTCGCAGGCGATCCTATCCTGTCGCAGGATCAGGTGAGGGCTGCCTACGACGGCGAGAAGATCCGCGAATACGCCTCCGCCGCCGGTCGCGATTTCGTGGTCGAAGCCGTGCCCTTCACCAACTTCTCCGGCGAGAAGATCGGCGTCATGGAGATCGCTTCCGATGTCACGGCGATCGTCGCGGCAAACCGGCAGGCGCTGTGGATGACGATGGGCATGGCTCTCGCGGTCTCCCTCCTCTCGCTTCTGGGTTTCCTCGTCTTCGCGCGGTCGCTGGCAGGCGTGATCAGCCGGATCACCTCGACCATGGGGCGGCTCGCCTCGGGCGATCTCCAGGCCGACATACATGGCCAGGAACGGCCGGACGAGATCGGCGCCATGGCGCGTGCCGTGCAGGTCTTCAAGGAAGCGGCGATCGAAAACCGCCGCCTTGAGCAGGAAGCCGCGGAAAGTCGAAAGGCCCAGGAGACCCAGCGGGATCGCCAGACAATGATCGACAACGCCAAGGCAGAGGACCTGCGCACCTTCGTTCGCGCCATCGACCGGGGCTTCAACGCCCTCGCCGAGGGCGATCTGACGGTGCGCCTGGAAGAAGCGGTCGCCACGGAATTCGAGCCCATCCGCGCGAAGTTCAACGAGAGCATCGGTTCCCTCGAAGAGGCGATCGGCTCCGTCGTCGGCTCGGTCGGGGCAATCAAGGCAGGACTGCAGGAGATCTCCTCGGCATCGAACGACCTCGCCAAACGGACCGAGCAGCAGGCGGCAAGCCTGGAGGAAACGGTCGCGGCGCTCGGTCAGGTCACGAGCGCCGTCAACGACAGCGCAAGCGGCGCGGTTCGCGCCCGCAACGTCGCCGAGGCGGCCCAGGAAAAGGCCGAACGCGGCGGCGGGATCGTCTCGCGCGCCATAACCGCGATGGCGGCGATCGAGCAGTCCGCCGGCCAGATCAACACCATCATCGGCGTCATCGACGAAATCGCTTTCCAGACCAACCTCCTCGCCCTGAATGCCGGGGTCGAGGCAGCCCGCGCCGGCGAAGCCGGAAAGGGCTTTGCCGTCGTGGCCCAGGAGGTGCGCGAGCTCGCCCAGCGCTCGGCAAGCGCCGCCAAGGAAATCAAGGAGCTGATCTCCGCTTCCGCCGCGCAGGTCAAACAGGGCGTCGATCTCGTCACCGCCTCCGGCCGCTCGCTCGAGGAGATCGTCGCCGAAGTCGCCCAGATGAGCACCTTCGTGACCACGATCACCGCGAGCACTAACGAACAGGCCGTCAGCCTGCGCGAAATCTCGACATCTGCCGACCAGATGGACAAGGCCACGCAGCAGAACGCCGCCATGGTCGAGGAGACGACAGCCGCGACGCAGAGCCTTTCGAAGGAAACGGACGACCTCTCAAGGCTCGTCGGCCGCTTCCGGGTGCAAAACCGCCGCAAGCCGGCCGCGGTTCATCTCGAACCCGCAAGAAATGCAGCCTCGGCTTCCCCGAGACCTGCAGCGCCGGTCGCGCGGCTGCGTGCAGGCGGAGCCGCAGTCGCACTTGCTCCGAGTGCCGACGAATGGGAAGAGTTTTAAGAAAGCAACCCGCTTTTGAAGCTTGTCAACGAGGCCCGCCGGTCACCCGGCGGGCCTTTTCGTTTCCGAAAGGCGTCTGCGCGCATCAGCGCGGTATCGCCGACGGCCGGGGGCTGGCGAGATGTTCGTTGACCACGTCGCCGGACGGATCCACCTCCTCCAGCAGGACATCATAGGTCCAAAGATCGGCCAGATGCTGCAGGACATGCCTGGTATCCGCTTCATGCAGCATGCATTCGTTGACGACGTTGTGGCGCAGGATGAGACGTCGGTCCCCGGCAAGATCGACATCCACAATCTCGATATTGGGATCGTTCCAGCTGATGTCGAATTCGCGCGAGAGCTGCCGCCGGATACGCCGGTAGCCGCGCTCGTCGTGAATTGCAGACACCAGCACGCCCTCGGTGTTCGCCGGATCGTCATAGAGATGGAACAACCGCAACTGGCGTATCAGGCGCGGGCTGAGGAATTGCGAGATGAAACTTTCGTCGCGGTAGTTTGCCCATATGTCGCGCAAGACAGCCATCGCATCTCCGCTGCCGGCGATTTCCGGGAACCATTCCCGGTCCTCGTCGTCGGGGTCGCGCACGATCCGCTCCAGATCCTGCATCATCGCAAAACCGAGGGCATAGGGATTGAAGCCGGAAAATCTCGGATCGTCGTAGCTCGGCTGGAAGACGACGTTCGAATGGGATTTCAGGAATTCGAGGAAGTTCCCGTCGCTGAGCGCGCCCTGCTCGTGCAGGCGCGTCATGATACGGTAATGCACGTATGTCGCCGTGCCCTCGTTCATGACCTTCGTCTGGCGCTGGGGATGGAAATACTGCGCGATGTGGCGGACGATTCTGATGATTTCGCGCTGCCACGGCTGGAGCCTCGGCGCGGACTTCTCGAGAAAGTAGAGGATGTTGTCCTGCGGCAGCCCGAGGGCGGCCCGCCGCCTTTCGAAATTGAGGTCGGAAGGGCTCTTGCCGGGTCCGGTCGGAACGGTGCGCCACAGGTCGTTGAAGATCTGCTCTTCGTGCGCGCGGCGTTCGCGCTCCCTCTCCTCCTCCTGCCTCAGATCCAGCTTGACCTTGCCCGGATAGCGGTTGACGCCATGCGTCATCAGGGCATGCGCGGAATCGAGGGTGCGCTCGACGGCGACGGGACCGTGCCGCTCCTCGCACCGGGCGATGTAGCTCTTTGCGAAATCGAGATAGTCGAGGATGCCCTCCGCATCGGTCCACTGCTTGAAAAGGTAGTTGTTCTTGAAGAAGTGGTTGTGCCCGAAGGCGGCATGCGCGATCACCAGCGTCTGCATCGTCGCGGTGTTCTCCTCCATCAGATAGGAGATGCAGGGCGAGCTGTTGATCACGATCTCATAGGCGAGATCCTGCATGCCGCGGCGGTAGAACGCTTCGTGATGGGCGAAGCGCTTGCCGAAGGACCAATGCCGATAAAACAGCGGCATGCCCGTCGAGGAATAGGCGTCGAGCATCTGCTCTGCCGTGATGACCTCGATCTGGTTGGGGTAAACGTCCAGCCCCAGTTCGTCGAGCGCGATCTTCTCGCAGGAATCGTGAATTTTCTGGAGAGTGGCGAAATCCCAGTCCGCACCTTCGAAAAGCCGAACCTTTTCCTTGACGGATGACCTCATGGCTCGGCCCTCGCCTGCCCCTCTCGGCGCTGGAACAGTTCCTGGAAGACAGGGAAGATCTCGCTTCTCTTGTTCACCTTGCGCATGGAAAGCGGCGTGGCCGGCGACTGCATTCCTTCATAAAGCGTCCAAAGCGCCGAACGCGAGGCCGCATAGCCGCTCTCCTCACCGACTTCGAGATAGGCGAAATACTGGCTGAGCGGCAGTATCTCGTCCTTCAGCAGGCGCTCGGTGGCGGCACCGTCGGAGTAGGAATTGTCGCCGTCGGAAGCCTGCGCCCCGTAAATATTCCAATCGTCCGGATTGAAGCGTTCGTGAATGATCCGCCGCATCACTTCCAGCGCGCTGGAAACGAGCGTTCCGCCCGTCGCGGGACTATGGAAGAAGGTATCCTCGTCCACCTCCTCCGCCCGGTCCGTATGGCGGATGAAGACGATCTCGACGTGACGGTAACGCTGCGCGAGAAAGATGTAGAGAAGCATGTAGAACCGCTTGGCGAGGTCCTTCATATGCTCCGACATCGAGCCGGAAACGTCCATCAGGCAGAACATCACTGCCTTTGCCACCGGCTTCGGCTCCGTTTCGAAACGGCGGTAGCGGACGTCGATCGGATCGATATAGGGGATGCGCTTCGCCTTCGCCTCCAGCGCCCGAGCCTCCGCCTCCAGCAGCGCACGGCGTTCCTCGTCCTCGCAGTCGGCGATTTCCCTGTCGAGTTCCTCTATCCTCTCCGGCTTCGGGCGGCGAAGCGCAATGCGCCGCATCATCGCCAGCCGCATCGTACGGTTGACGGCGATATTGGCGGGCGATCCCGAAACCGAATAGCCGGCACGTGTCGGATTGTCCTGCTCGGTTTCGCTGAGCCGCCGCTTGGCGAGATCCGGCAATTCCAGATCGTCGAGGAAGACGTTGAGGAACTCCTCGCGGGTGAGGACGAACCGGAACGCTTCCTCTCCGTCGCCCTCTCCCGCCTCTTTCGGTCTGCCGCCGTTGGCTCCCTGCGGCCTCGGCAGGATGTCGCCCTCGACAAAGGCCCGGTTGCCCGGCAGCACATGATCGTGAATGCCGCCCGAACCGCGGCGGAAGCTCGGCTCCCCCATTCCGTCGAGAGGGATGCTGACCTCGCCGCCGTCCAGGACATCCCGGACTTTCCGGTTCTGCAGAGATTGTTTCACTGCTTGTTGAACGGCATTTTTAGCCCGCCGCAGGAAGCGCTGTCTGTTTTCGAGACTTTTGCCACTCGGATTCAGTCGTCGATCGACGATATGCATAATGGCTCCCGCATCCGGCTCAACTTGCTTGTTTCACACGCATGTACCACTCGACGAGACGGCGGACCTGCCGTTCGGTGTAACCGCGATCGACCATGCGGGAAACGAAATCCGCATGCTTCTTCTCGGTGTCGCCGTCTTTCTTCGATCCGAAGGAAATCACCGGCAGCAGATCCTCCACCTGGGAGAACATCCGCTTTTCGATCACTTCCCTTATCTTCTCATAACTCGTCCAGGACGGATTCTTTCCACCATTGCTTGCCCGGGAGCGCAGGCAGAATTTCACAATCTCGTTACGGAAGTCCTTGGGATTGGCGATCCCCGCCGGTTTCTCGATTTTCGTCAGCTCTTGATTGAGGAGATCGCGGTCGAGCAACTGCCCCGTATCCGGGTCCTTGAAGTCGACGTCCTCGATCCAGGCATCGGCGTAGTCGACATACCGGTCGAAGAGATTCTGGCCATAGTCGCCGTAGGATTCGAGATACGCCTTCTGGATCTCGTTGCCGATGAACTCCGCATAGCGCGGCGCAAGCTCGGCCTTGATGAATTCGAGATAGCGTTTCTCCGTCTCGTCCGAGTGCTGCTCCCGGCGGATCGACTGCTCCAGCACATACATCAGATGCACCGGGTCCGCGCTGATCTCGGTGGTGTCGTGGTTGAACGTCGCCGCCAGGATCTTGAAGGCGAAGCGGGTGGAAACGCCGTCCATCCCCTCGTCCACGCCGGCGGAGTCCCGGTATTCCTGCATGCTGCGGGCGCGGGGATCCGTTTCCTTGAGGCTTTCGCCGTCATAGGCGCGCATTTTGGAGTAAAGCGTGGAATTCTCATGCTTGCGCAGCCGCGACAGCACCGAGAAGCGCGCCAGCATTTCGAGCGTGCCGGGCGCGCAGGGCGCTTCAGCGAGTTCCGAACCGGCGATCAGCTTCTCGTAGATCTTCTGCTCCTCGGTCACCCGCAGGCAATAGGGCACCTTGATGACGCAGATCCGGTCGATGAAGGCTTCGTTGTTCTTGTTCGCCTTGAAGCTCTGCCATTCCGCCTCGTTGGAATGGGCAAGGATGATGCCCGAGAACGGAATGGCTCCGATGGTCTCCGTACCGGTATAGTTGCCTTCCTGAGTGGCTGTGAGCAGCGGATGCAGCATCTTGATCGGCGCCTTGAACATCTCGACGAATTCGAGGATGCCCTGGTTGGCCCGGTTGAGCCCGCCGGAATAGCTGTAGGCGTCCGTATCGCTCTGGGCGAAGTTTTCCAGCTTGCGGATGTCGACCTTGCCGACGAGCGAGGAGATGTCCTGGTTGTTCTCGTCGCCGGGCTCGGTCTTGGCGATCGCGACCTGCCGCAGCCGCGAAGGCTGCATCTTGACCACCCGGAAACGGGAAATGTCGCCGCCGTACATGTCGAGGCGCTTTACGCACCACGGGCTCATCAATCCCGTCAGCCGCCGTGCCGGTATGCCGTACCGCTCTTCGATGAGCGGTCCCATCGTCACAGGGTCGAAAAGGTTCAACGGGCTTTCGAAGACCGGGCTCACCTCGTCGTCCGCCTTCAGCACGTAGATCGGGTGGATCTCCATCAGCAGCTTCAGCCGCTCGGCGAGAGACGACTTGCCGCCGCCCACCGGACCGAGCAGGTAGAGAATTTGCTTGCGCTCTTCCAACCCCTGCGCGGCATGGCGGAAGAAGGAGACGATCCGCTCTATGGTTTCCTCCATACCGTGGAAACCGGTAAAGGCAGGATAGGTGCGGATGGTCCGGTTCAGGAAAATGCGGCCGAGGCGCGCATCCTTCGCAGTATCGATCATCTGGGGTTCGCCGACCGCCGCCAGAAGCCGTTCCGCGGCGTTCGCGTAAGCCATCGGATCCTCTCGGCACAGGTCGAGATAATCCGAGATCGTCATATCAACATCACGCCTCGACTCATACGAGCGGGCAAATGCATCGAAGAGAGAATCGTTGTACATGGGCCCTCTGGTTAGCTATGCCGCTGGCCCGACTCAGGCATCGAAAAACATTTACGCCTTTTGTCAGGAGCACGGCGTATTTCGTTGCGAATCAAGATGTTTTTTATTTGAGATTGGACACCCGCAAAGCCTACATGGCAATGCACAAAAAATTGCATGAGTGTAATCTGAACAGCATTGTGCACTTGCGCCGATGCTCCAGCCGGGTCGGTAAACCTCAACTACCCTTATACACGCCAATGGTGACCACTTCACGGCGATTCCGGCCGATTCGCGCCAGATTCCGCGTGGAAACTATGGCGTCGTCTTCCAATGGAAATTAGTGCCCGCGGGACCATTTCTCAAGGCTCCTGCCGCTCGTTGAACGGCGAAGTTGTAGGAAAGCTTTCCGAAAAGCCGCCTGCAGCGAGAATCGCAAGCGCGCATCCGCAAACCGGCAGCGGCCCTTGCAGTATCTAGACGCGGACGGCCTGCTCCACGAAATCCTCCGTACCGAAGAATTTGAGGTAACGTTCGACCGCTTTGGCATCGCCGGTTGCCTTGCGCGGATTGTCCGAAAGCTTCACCGCCGGCCGGCCATTGGCGTCGCTGACCTTGCAGACGATCGATATCGGATCGAGGCCGCGGATCTCTATCGGGGCGCAATCGACAAAATCATTGGTCAGGTTGGTTCCCCAGCCGAAGCTCATCCGGACGCGCCCTTCGAAATGACGATATGTTTCGATGATGCTGTCGACGTCCAGGCCGTCGGAGAAGATCAAAAGCTTGTCTTTCGGGTTCTTGCCCCTGCTTTCCCACCAGGAGATGATCTTCTCGCCGCCCTCGATCGGCGGGGCGCTGTCGGGGCGGAAGCCCGTCCAGTCCGCCACCCAGTCGGGCGCGTTGCGCAGGAAGGCGGCAGTCCCGAACGTATCGGGCAGGACGATCAGCAGATTGCCGTGATAAAGCTGGTTCCAGTCCTTGAGCACCTCGTAGGGCGCCTGCGCCAGCTCCGCATCCGTCCGGGCGAGCGCGGCCGCCACCATCGGCAGTTCGTGGGCATTCGTTCCGAGCGCCTCGAGATCGGTGTCCATCGCAAGCAGAACGTTGCTCGTGCCCGAGAACGACGCCCCGATCCCTTCCTTCAATGCCTCCACGCACCAGCGCTGCCAGAGAAAACTGTGGCGCCGCCGGGTGCCGAAGTCGGAAATCCTGAGGTTCGGATGCTGGCGCAACCGGTCCACCTTCGACCACATCTTCGCCTTCGCCCTGGAATAGAGCACGTCAAGTGCGAAAAGGCCGATATCCCGGACCGCACTGCGGGAGCGCAGTTCGTTGACGATCGCCAGGGCGGGTATCTCCCACATCGTCGTATGCGTCCAGGGGCCGGGAAAGGTAAGCTCGTACTGCCCGTCGCGCCGCGAAAGCTCGTATTCGGGAAGCTGGAAATCCGCGAGCCATGCCAGAAACTCCGGCGCGAATATCTGTTTGCGGCCGTAGAAGCTGTTGCCGGCAAGCCAGATCATCTCTTTCTTCGAAAAGCGCAGGCTGCGGGCATAGTCGAGCTGGTCCCTGAGCTCGTGTTCATCGATCTCGTCGGCGAGGCGAACGGTCCTGCTGCGATTGATCAGCGAGAACGTGGCGTTGACATCCGGATAGAGCTTCCAGATCATCTGCAGCATCAACAGCTTGTAGAAATCCGTGTCGAGCAGGCTGCGCACGATCGGATCCAGCCTCCAGGCATTGTCGTAAACACGACGCGCGATATCCGTCTTCGTCATCAAGCCACCTCGTTCTCTTCCGCATACTGCGCCACGACCATAACGCGCACAATATGGCGCAAGGCTTTCCGCAATACCTTGAATTGCGATGTTTTACAGGTCAAATGTTCGGTTTCCTTCACTTCCAAACGCACTTCGAGCGGCGAAAGGACGTCGGCCTTGAATCTACGGCATCAGATCGTGGCGCTCGCCATTGTCCCCCTCATCATCGCGATCCTGACGATCACCATCTTCATTACATGGCAATCGACCACGCTCGTGCAAAGCAGCATCCGGACATTCGAGCGCAACATGCTGCAGGCCAAGGAGACCGAACTCCTGAATCTCACCAATCTCGCTCTCTCGGCGATCCAGGACATCTATCAGGAAGCCGGTCCCGACGACGAAGCGGCCAAGGAGCGCGTCAGGGCGATACTGACGAGCCTCGACTACGGCCAGGACGGCTATTTCTTCGTCTACGACTACGACGGCGACAATATCGTCCATCCCCGCCAGGCCTTCCGCCCCGGCCGCAACTGGTTCAATCTCACCGACCCCGACGGAGACCAGGTCATCGCCAATCTGATCGCGAAAGCGAAGGAAGGCGGCGGCATGCACCAGTACAAGTGGGAGAAGCCCTCCACCGGAGGCATGGCCGACAAGCTCTCCTTCGCCGTCGGCCTCGACAAATGGAAATGGATGCTCGGAACCGGCGTCTACCTCGATGATGTCTTCGCCCAGACCGCCGCGGCCAACTCCGATCTTCGCGCCAATATCCGCACGACCTTCCTGATCGTGGCGCTGATCGCCGTTCCGGCGGTCTTGACCGTCTTTGCGACCTGCATGTTCCTCAATCTTCGCGAAAGGCGCATGGCGGACGGAAAGCTGAAACGGCTGACGCAGCGCATCATCGATACGCAGGAGGAAGAACGCGCCCGCCTTTCGCGCGAACTGCACGACGGCATCTCGCAAAATCTCGTCGGCGTGCGCTACGCGATCGATCTGGCAAGCCGGCAGGTGAAGAGCGGAAGCGAGAACGCCTCCGACGCGATCGACCGGGCAGTCGAGGCGCTCAACGGCGCCATCAAGGAGATCCGGCGGCTTTCCCACGATCTCAGGCCCCGGGTCCTCGACGATCTCGGCCTGACCCCGGCATTGAAGGCGCTCAGCCACAATTTCACCGAGCGCACGGGGATCGAGACGGAGTTCGAGACGATGGCATTCACGAATCCCGTAACTCCCGAGGCCAGCACCGCGCTCTACAGGGTAGCGCAGGAGGCGTTGAGCAATGTCGAGCGCCATGCGGGAGCGACACGCGTGACGATCAGCATATCGAGCGTCGACGGCCGGGTCAGAATGACGGTGGCCGACAACGGCAACGGATTCGACGAAAACGACGGCCAGGACGCAGCGCCGCATCGCGGCGGCCTCGGACTGCGCAACATGCAGGAACGCATGGCGCATTTCGGCGGCCTGCTCCTCGTGAAGACGACCCCCAAGGGAACGACCCTCACGGCGATGCTTCCGAGATCCGTCGCCGTGAAACCCCAGCAGCGGACGAAAGCGGCATGACGGACGGCACGGCGATCAAGGTCCTTCTCATAGACAATCATCCCCTCGTTCTGGAAGGATTGCGGGCGGTCCTCGAAACCTACGGCCATATCGACGTCGTGGGTACCGCCGGGCTTGCCCGGGCGGGACTCGAGATAGCACGGCAAACGAGGCCGCAAGTCGTCCTGATGGACATCAACATGCCGAAGCTGAACGGCATCGACGCGATAGAACTCTTCAGGGAGGAGCTTCCGGAAACCCGCATCTTGATGCTGTCCATGCACGACAGCCGGGAATATATCTCGACATCCGTCATGCACGGCGCCTCCGGCTATATCCTCAAGGATGTCTCCACGGACGAGATCATCGCCGCCATCGAGGCGGTTGCCGCCGGAAAGAGCTATTTCTCCTCGGGCGTCTCGGATGTGCTCCTGGAACGCAAGGAAAACGAAAGCGCCGTGCCGCTGACCACGCGGGAAAGCGACGTCCTCCTGCTGCTTTCGGCCGGCAGCAGCAACCGCGACATCGCGGAAAAACTCGGCATCTCGGCAGCGACCGTGGAGACCCACCGCAAGAACATCAAGAAGAAGCTCGGCATCGCGACCACCGCCGGGCTGACCCGCTACGCGATCGAGAACGGACTGACCTGGTCCGACGGCTGAGATGTGATATACCCACTATTGGGTAGATCGGGGCATTTCGTTCGGACAGCATCTTGTTCCGAAAAAAGACGCGCCATACGAGTGTTCCGATAGCCAGGCCTTCGAGGCCTGCGCGGGAGGAATGCATCATGTCTGGTTTCTTGTCGCTGTCGCGCGCAATCGACGCGATCAATACGTTTTTGGGCAAAGCGGTCTCGTGGCTGCTGCTTGCAGCCGTTCTGATCAGCGCGATCAACGCGACGACCCGAAAGCTCTTCAATCTCAGCTCCAATGCCTGGCTGGAAGCGCAGTGGTACCTGTTCTCCGCCGCCTTTCTCGTTGCTGCCGGCTATACGCTTCTCAGCAACGAGCATGTGAAGGTCGACCTGATCTACGGTCAGCTCCCGCGCAAGGCCCAGCTCTGGATAGAGATCTTCGGCACGATCTTCTTCCTTCTTCCGTTCTGTCTCGTCACGATCTATCTCTCCTGGCCGATCGTGACCTCCAAATTCGCAAGCGGCGAGATCTCAAACAATACCGGCGGCCTCCTGCTCTGGCCGGTATGGGCCATGATTCCGCTGGGCTTCGGTCTGCTGGCTCTGCAGGGCGTCTCGGAGCTCATCAAGCGCATCGCGATCCTGACGGGCAAGATGCCCGACGCGATAGCGCTTGCCGACGCCGAAGCCCAGACCCTCTCCTAAGCGGAAGACGATCACATGTTTGCCTTTTTCGCGGAAAATCTCGCGCCCATCATGTTCCTGTCGCTGATCGTCGTGCTGCTGCTCGGCTATCCGGTGGCATTCGCGCTTGCCTTCGTCGGCTTCGCATTCGGCTTCGTCGGCATCGAGATGGGCCTGCTGCCGGTCAATCTCTTCGGCGCCATACCGGACCGCATCTTCGGCCAGATGTCGAACGAGACGCTCCTGGCGATCCCGTTCTTCACCTTCATGGGCCTGATCCTCGAACGAAGCGGGATGGCCGAAGACCTGCTCGATACGATCGGACAGCTCTTCGGCCCCGTCCGCGGCGGCCTTGCCTTCGCGGTGATCTTCGTGGGCGCGATCCTTGCGGCGACCACCGGCGTCGTCGCCGCCTCGGTCATCTCCATGGGCCTGATCTCGCTGCCGATCATGCTGCGCTACGGCTATGACCGGAAGGTCGCCGCCGGCACCATCGCGGCATCCGGTACGCTGGCCCAGATCATCCCGCCGAGCCTGGTGCTGATCATCCTCGCCGACCAGCTCGGCCGCTCCGTCGGCGACATGTACAAGGGCGCCCTGGTTCCGGGCCTCATCCTCGTCGCTCTCTATGCGATTTACATCATCATCATGTCCTTCCTCCAGCCGAAGAGCGTTCCGGCGCTTCCCCTGAACGCGCGCACCCTGCGCGGCTGGAAACTGGCGCGCAAGGTCGTCACCTCCCTCGTGCCGCCGCTGGTGCTGATCTTCCTCGTGCTCGGCACGATCTTCATCGGCGTTGCGACGCCGACCGAAGGCGGAGCGATGGGTGCCGTGGGCGCGCTGGTTCTGGCCGCCCTCAATCGCCGCCTGGACCTGACGATGATCAAGTCGGCGCTCTATGCGACGGCGAAGCTCTCTTCCTTCGTGATCTTCATCCTGCTCGGCGCGCGCGTCTTTTCGCTGACATTCTACGGCGTCAACGGCCATATCTGGGTCGAGCACCTGATGACCTCGATCCCCGGCGGCGAGATCGGCTTCCTGATCGTCGCCAATCTGCTGGTATTCTTCCTGGCCTTCTTCCTCGACTATTTCGAGCTGGCCTTCATCATCATTCCGCTGCTGGCGCCCGTCGCCGACGCCCTGGGGATCGACCTCATCTGGTTCGGGGTGATGCTCGCCATCAACATGCAGACCTCGTTCATGCATCCGCCCTTCGGCTTCTCGCTGTTCTATCTGCGCTCGGTCGCGCCGAGCCGGGCCTACAAGGACCGGGTGACAGGGGCGACGATCCAGCCGGTGACGTCGGGGCAGATCTATATGGGTGCGCTGCCGTTCCTCGGCATTCAGCTGGCGATGGTCGCCGTCGTGATCGCCTTCCCGCAGCTCGTCACGCACTACAAGGCCGGCCAGGTGACGGTCGATCCGTCGACGATCCAGCTCAACGTTCCGATGCCGGGAGCCGAGGGAGCCAATCCCTACGGCACGCCCACCCCGCCGTTCGGCGCTCCCCAGCCGAATGAAGGAGCGCAGCAGGAGCCGCCGGCCTTCGGCTCCCCGGCGCCGAGCTTCGGATCGCCGACGCCAAGCTTCGGCACGCCGCCGAAAGAAGGAGAGCAGTCGCAGTAGCGCGTAAAGCACCCACCGCAGCCGGCGCGAACGATCGATCGGCCGGCTGCTAAAACCAAACTGAGGAGGACTTTCATGACTGATGCATTCAATCGCCGCAACTTCCTGACCAAGGGAGCGCTCGCGGGCGCCGCCGCGGCCGCCGGATCGAGCCTTGCCGCGCCCGCAATCGCCCAGGAGCTGCCCACGCTTCGCTGGCGCCTGACGTCCGGCTTCCCGAACAACCTCGATACTATCTATGGCGGCGCCGTCGTCATGGCCGACGCGCTGTCGAAGATCACCGAAGGAAAGTTCCAGATCCAGGTCTTCCAGGCCGGCGAGCTGGTTCCCGGGCCGCAGGCCATCGATGCCGTTCAGTCCAACACGGTCGAGATCGCCCATACCTGCGGTTACTATTTCACCGGCAAGAACCCGACCTTCGCGATCGGCTCCACCATTCCTTTTGGCCTCAATGCCCGCCAGCAGAACGCCTGGCTCTATCACGGCGGCGGCAATGAGCTCTACAACGAGTTTCTTTCCGAATACGGCGTCGTCGGCATACCGGGCGGCGGCACGGGTGCGCAGATGGGCGGCTGGTTCCGCAAGGAGATCAACAGCCTTGCCGACCTGAAGGGCGTGAAGATGCGCATCGCCGGCGTTGCGGGCGAGGTCATGTCCCGCCTCGGCGTCGTGCCGCAGCAGCTTCCGGGCGGAGACATCTATCCCTCGCTCGAGCGCGGCACGATCGATGCGGCCGAATGGGTCGGTCCCTATGACGACGAGCGGCTCGGCTTCTACCAGATCGCTCCGTTCTATTACTATCCCGCCTATTGGGAGGGCGGGCTGACCATCCATTTCTTCGTCAACAAGGGACAATATGAGGCGCTGCCGGAAACCTACAAGGTTGCGCTCGACACCGCCTGCAAGGCGGCCAATGTCAACATGCAGGCCCTCTACGACGTGAAGAACACCACCGCGATCCGCTCGTTGGTCGGCAAGGGCGTACAGCTCCGTCCGCTGCCGCGCGACGTGATGGACGCCGCCTACAAGGCGACATTCGAGCTTTACGAGGAATACAACGCCAACAATCCGGCCTGGGCGAAGATCTATCCGGCCTGGAAGAAGTTCCGCGACGAGTCCTTCGAGTGGTTCCGCGTGGCCGAATACAGCTACGACAGTTACATGTACGCCGCGCAGGCTGCGGGCAAGTAAAAGAAGAAACGACGGGCGGCCGGGCTCTTCTCCGGCCGTCTCTCATCGCGCGCGGGAAAACTCGCCCATCCGGCGACTGAAAGCGGCGAGTTTGCTTCAACCGAAGCATCGAATCGTTTTTCCTGGACGCGCTTTTCGTGCGGCGCCCGCCAATTGTCCAGGGCCTGCGCTTTGCAAGCTTGCATATTTTCATCCGATCTCAGCCCCTATTTCGCCGTGAAACACAACCCGGCAGCCACAACTTCGCTTTAAGATAGAATTAATGCTTTGTTTACGGCGTGACCTGGAGCATATTCATCAACTATTCTTCAGGTGTACGTTTGGCAGTTGCGTCATTAATTCGTGTAGGAGGTCCTATGGTCGAACGACGCAGGCAGAGACGCGTGGAATGTTTGGAAATCGTGCCTATCCATCGTGACGGCAAGCCTCTCGGGGCAACCATCCTCTTCAACTACAACAGCATGGGTGCCTGTTTTCAGATCCCCATGTCCTTCGAGCTCGGAAACAGGTTCGACGCCAAGATCCCTCAGCTCGGACAAGTCCATTGTCGTGTCGTCTGGCGGAGCGAGAGCCGTGTCGGCGTTACCTTCAAATGACCTCTCTTGCGCCCGCCTGTTGAGGACGATCCCGGAAGCGCCGTTCCGCCGGAGCGGCAGAACCAAAATTATCGGCTGGCGAAGGAGATGACGATGGAAGCGCGGACGATCCTGGCAGTCGCCCTGCTCGCCGCCCTCGGCGGATGCACCGGAACGACGCTGGAGCCCATCCCCGGCAGCCTGATCTATGGCGGGCAACCCCGCACCCTGCTGACGAAGAGCCCGCCGGGAACGATCTTCCCGCACAACTTTGTGGATGAGCAGGGACGCGGGATCGAGGAGACCTATCTGATCCAGCCGGACCGCACGCTCAAGCTTACCCGGCGGATCGTGAAGATCGAACCGCATCTCTGACCCATGAAACGCACGTCGCGACAAGACGACGTATCCGCCCTGTGAATGAGCCGGGAACCATCGATATCGGTAGCGGTCTACCGCTATTTGCCGATGGCGAGATTATGGACAAAGGCCCTGCCCGGGATCAGATTGCCGATAGGGAGGCATATCGTGATCTTCGTCTTACCCTTCGCGTGGATCGCTACGGTTTTCTGTTGCGGTTTCGTAGACTTGCATTGGCTCGTCGTCGCCGCTCTGTTTTCGGGAGCTCTTCTGGTGACGCTGCTGATGCGCGCGCCCGAACTGTTCGATGCCGCAAGCCGGGGCTTCGGCACGGCGTCGATCGCGGCCCATGTCCTCGTCCTCGCAGCCGTTACGATGGCGCTCTTTACGGCCGGAGACATCATTTCGACGCTGATGGCAGATCCGCTTCCGGGCGAGAGCATGTGAGCAACCCCATGCCGCCGACCCGGACGGATCTGCCGGTCTCTTCCGGAGCATGTCCTATCCGGAAGAAAACAGCAAAACTTGAGGGGATCCAACTGAACCAATTCTTCCGCGCATCGTTATACCGACAGGAGGAAACCGATATGCACCACACATCGAATCGCCAGATCAAGACCCCAGGCCCGCGTTCGCACGACGTCGTCGAGCATTGCCGGCGCAACGGCATCGACCGCGCGGAAGAGCGCAAGCTGGTGAAGCTGCTCGGCAAGTTCGCCCCACTTCATGAAATCCAGGCGAATTCCCCTTTGAAGCAGCCCAAATTCCGCTGACCATGCGCCTCTTTCGATCGAGAGGGTAAGGCGTATCGCGAGAAGGATTACGCGATACGCTGATACGTTCCCTCATCACTCCGCTGGAATGACCGCATGAAGTTCGCCGCGTAGCGAAAGGCTTTTTCGCATCGCATCGACCCGCTTCTGGGCGTCTTCCATGGAATAGGCGAGAATCGTCGCACCCCAGGTCGAGCCATCCATCTCATAGTCGAGAACATAGGTCCGCATCTCGCGTCCGCGATCGTCGTAGCGAATGAGGTCGGCATCCGGGCGATCTTGGTCGGACCGGGCTCTGCTCAAGTCGACAACGTTCATTGGCTTCTCCATCCATGTCGGCGGGCGGCATGGCAAATACCGCATCAGCGCATATCTGCGCCGCCGGACTTTCTCGTTTCGGCGAGCTTGGCTCGGATGAGTTCGACCGACCGCTTTCCGACACCTCGCAACTCAAGGATCTGCCGGTCGGTCATCGCCGACAGTTTGCTGAGCCGCTTGACGCCGTTTTCCCGCAGCGTTTTTGCCAGCCAGTCGGGTAGGCCGCTCTTGAGCACCAGGTCGCTGCCCTCCGGAAGATGACGAATTTTACCAGCTCTGCGGCTCGTTGAAGGCATATCGGGCAATCTACGGGTTCGTCTGTTTGACGAGCCGAACTTCCGGCAAGGTGCGTTGTTCCTCGCTTGTCGCGTTGTTGATGTGCCGATACGCCGCCTCCGTCTTGCTGCCGTCATTTACCCGAAGGCAGTACGGACCCGCTCAGGATTTCCAGTCCCCGGCGATATTTGCTTCCGTCGGCACCGAGCTGCTCCGTCTGCCAGAGATTGTCCTCGAGATCGGCGAGCTTGACCTGCCGGGCGATAGGATTGGATGCCGCACGCCTGACGAAATCCTCGTAGTCCTCGCCGGACCGGTGTGTCAGCGCATCGACCGCCTTGATCAAGGCCGGCGGCAATCCCTCTTCCTTGAGCCGGTCGAACGTCCAGGAATTGCTCTTCTCCACCACGTCGTGAAGATAGGCGACGGCGCGCGCCTCGTCGCTGGTCATCGCCGACGCGACGCGCTTGCAATGTTCGAAGAACGGGCGGCCGAGCTTGTCGGCCTGGTCCTGATGCGCATCGTTCGCAATCTGTATCGCCTGCTCGAGATGTTGCATGCTGCTGCATCCTCAATGCCGGTCCTTGAACGCCGTTACATGAGCGGCTTTCCGCCGGTGACCGCGATGGTCGTGCCGGATACGTAGCTCGAGAGCGGATCGGCAAGCATCACATAAGCGGTGGCGAGTTCGGCCGGCTGCCCCGGCCGCTTCATCGGAACCTGTTTGCCGAAATTGCTTACCGCTTCCTCAGGCATGGTGGATGGAATGAGCGGCGTCCAGATCGGTCCCGGCGCAACGGCATTCGCCCGGATTCCTTTTTCAGCCAGCAGTTGCGCGAGACCTGCGGTGAAGTTCTGGATCGCGCCTTTCGTGGTGGCATAGGCAAGCAGGCTCGGATTCGGATTGTCCGAATTGATGGAGGCCGTGTTGATGATCGCCGAGCCGGACTTCATGTGCGGGACCGCCGCTTTGGTGAGATAGAACATCGCATGTATATTGACGCGGAATGTCAGCTCCCATTCTTCGTCGGAAATGTCGGTGATCTCCTTGAACGTCGCCTGGTGCGCCGCGTTGTTGACAAGAATGTCTATCCCGCCGAACTCGTCCACGGCCTTTCTGACAACGGCCCGGCAATGATCCGCGCTCTTGATGTCGCCGGGGAGCAGAACGGCTTTCCTGCCGGCTTCCTGCACGAACCGGCCGGTATCCTCCGCGTCTTCATGCTCATCGAGATAGGAGATCAGCACATCCGCTCCTTCCCGCGCGAATGCGATTGCGACCGCACGCCCGATACCGCTGTCGCCGCCCGTGATGACCGCCTTCTTGCCCTGCAGCCGGCCTGAACCCTTGTAGGATTGCTCACCATGATCCGGGACCGGATCCATGTTTCCCGTCAAACCGGGCATCGGCTGTTTCTGGCTTGGAAACGGCGGTGTCGGATAGGTTGCCATAGGGATTTTCCTCTTCAGGAATGATGTTGATGGACGACGTTCCGGCGCGCCTGCAAAAGCGCGGCCATACCCCACATCAAACTTGGCATCGAAGCTTTTTGTTCCTGCGTTGAAGGACGCATGTCCGATGTTCCGCCGATCAGAAGGAACAATGGCAATGCGCCCGGGTTTGGCTGCCAGGATCCGAAGGAAGGTGAGAAACATGAAACCCGAGACCCACAAGCCGCAGGATCAGCCCGCCGAAGGCGACCGGGAGACGATCGAGCGCGAATTGAAGCGGCAGGACGAGAAAATCCCCGAACGCAACAAGAAGGCGATGGACGAGGCGGCGCCCCAGACAGGCACCAGGCCCGGCCCCTAAGCCGCAGACAGGACGTATCAACACACAAGGACAACGAAGAGCCGCCAATGGTGAAGGACCTCAAGGAAGCCGTCGTAGTCATAACCGGCGCATCGAGCGGGATCGGCGAAGCCACCGCTTATGCCTTCGCGCGCGCCGGAGCCCGGCTTGTGCTGGCGGCGCGGGGCGCTTCTGCATTGCATGCCGTCGCAAGATCCTGTCGCGCCCTGGGAGCGGACGTTCTCGTCGTTCCCACGGACGTCACCGATGCCGATGCAGTCAAGGAACTTGCGGAAAGGGCAAGAAGCTTCGGCCGGATCGACGTCTGGGTCAGCAATGTCGGCGTCGGCGCCGTCGGAGAGTTCACGCAAACCCCGATCGAAGCGCACGAACAGGTCATCAGGGTCAACCTGATGGGCCATTTCAACGACGCGCATGCCGCGATCCCGATCTTCCTGGAGCAGGGCTACGGCACCTTCATCAACATGATCTCGCTCGGAGGATTTGCCGCGGCACCTTTCGCCGCCGCCTATTCGGCCAGCAAATTCGGTCTCAAAGGCTTCTCGGAAGCTTTGCGGGCGGAATTGGAGGATCTGCCCGATATCCATGTCTGCGATATCTATCCGTCCTTCATCGACACGCCCGGCATCGCGCACGGGGCGAATTATATGCGCCGCAAGCTCTCCGCCCCTCCTCCCGTCTACGATGCCCGCAAGGTTGCCGCCGCCATCGTCAGGACGGCACGCCACCCGCGCGACACCGTGACGGTCGGCCAGGTCGCAAACCTCGTGAGGCTCGGACATTTCCTTGCGCCGAAGCTCAGCACCCGGCTCACGGCATCCTTCATGCGTTGGTATTTCGCACGCGCCCGCGCCGTACCCGCGACGAACGGAAATCTCTACCGCCCGCCGGCGGAGCCGGGCGGCATAGACGGAGGGCTCCGCTCGGACAACCAGCGCGCCGTCGCCGTGATCGCAGGCTCGCTTCTCGCCGGCCTCGCGCTGGGCGCCTTGGTCGCGCGCAACGGAAGAGCCCGGAGGCTCTCTCCGCGCTGATCCGAACATCCGCCTTCGCAAACGGAAATACCGCTCCGGGCCGCTGTCCGGGTGCGGCGGCGGCGTTATCGTTTGGCCGATCCGGGCTCCGCCATGCGGCGATGACAAGGTCGTATCCCTCCCGCGCCGCGCATTTGGCAAGCTCGTAGCCGATGCCGGTCGATGCGCCTGTGACGATGGCCAGGCCGTTGCCTTCACGAACTGGATTCATCGGAATTCTCCCCTTCAGGGCTTCATGACGACCTTGATGCAGCCGTCCTGTTTGTCGCGGAAGGTCTTGTAGAGCTCCGGCCCCTCACCGAGGCTCGCGCGGTGGGTGATGACGAATGAAGGGTCGATCTCGCCCTTCTGGATGCGCTCCATCAGCAGGGGAAGGTAACGCTGGACCGGCGTCTGCGCCATCCGGAAGGTCAGGCCGCGATTGATCGCGGACCCCATCGGTATCTTGTCGAGAAAGCCGCCATAGACGCCGACGATGGAGACGGTGCCGAAATTCCGGCAGCAATGGATCGCCTGGCGCAGGACATGCGGGCGATCCGTGGCCATGAAGGTCGCGACCTTGATGCGGTCGATGCGGGAATCCCAGCTTGCCGAGGCATCCGCCTCGGTACCGACCGCGTCGATGCAGGCGTCCGCGCCGCGTCCGCCGGTCAGCTCCATGATCCGGTCGTAAATGTCCTCTGCCATGAAATCCAGCGTCTGCGCACCTCCCGCGGCGGCGAGCGCCAGTCGTTCGGGCACCGTATCGACGGCGATGACGCGCTCGGCGCCGAGAAGGAAGGCGGACCGGATCGCCATCTGCCCGACCGGCCCGCAGCCCCAGATCGCGATCGTATCGCCCGGCTGGATGTCGCAGAACTCAGCCGCCATGTATCCTGTCGGGAAGATGTCCGACAGGAAGAGCACCTGCTCGTCGCTCAAGTCCTCGGGTACCTTGACCGGTCCGACATCGGCATAGGGCACGCGCAGATATTCCGCCTGGCCGCCGCTGTATCCGCCGAGAAGATGCGAATAACCGAACAGGCCGGCCGGCGAATTCCCCCAAAGCTTCGTGACCTTCTTGCGATCCCGGTTGGTCCGCTCGCATCCGGAAAAGAAGCCGCGCTGGCAGAAGAAGCATTCTCCGCAGGAAATCGTGAACGGAACGACGACGCGGTCGCCGACCTTGAGCTTCTTGTTTTCCCTGCCGACTTCGACGACCTCGCCCATGGTCTCGTGACCCATGATGTCGCCTCTGTGCATTTCCGGCATCACGCCGTCGTAAAGATGTAGATCCGAGCCGCAGATCGCGCAGGCCGTCACCTTGATGATCGCGTCGCGGCCATCCTCGATCACGGGATCGTCCACGACTTCGCATCGGATGTCGTATTTGCCATGCCAGGTGAGTGCTTTCATCGGTCCGATCTCCTGCCGTGCCGGGACATCCTTCGGCTCCTGCTGACCGGCTAACCCGGCTGGCACCGCGATGTTCCAGGACTGCAAACGGTGCGAGTTGACCGGGCGTCAAAGGGCCCAGCCTGCGAAGACGACGATGGCCAAGACGAGCAGGATCACGATTATCGAGATGATTTTGACGTCCAGCACGAGCAAAGCCTCTCTTCGACCTTGCCCGAACCGGCAGGCGGCGGCGCTGTTCCACCGCAACCGGCTCTTTTGAATGATCGTGAAACGAAAAGCGGGCGCCGGGGAAATATCCGGCGGATCATGGCCGGTCAGGCGCCGGAGATCGCCGGCGGCGGCTCGGCGGCGTAATGCCGCTCCCCGCGCGTGAGGAGATAGACTTCTCGCTCCGGATTGGCGACGATCTCGAAACCGGAACTGCGCAGCATCGCCTCCACCCCGGACTTGTTCGGCACGAACCAGTTCGTGGGATCGTCCGCATAGCGCTCCTCCACGAAATACAGCTTGGGATAATCCGGCCGGTCGAAGATCGACCAGTCGGAAAAGTCATGATTTTCCCGAAACTGCGAAATCTCGGCCGATCCTCTCTGCATGCACTGGAACAGCATCGTGCCGTCCACGACATGCTCGTAAAGAAGATCGAGCGCCAGAAGCGGATGGCGCAGATGATAGAGCACGCCCATGAAGATCACGAGGTCGAAACGCCGGCCGAGGCGCCCGACGTCATAGACCGACATCTGGCGGAACTCGATGTCCATCCCCGCATGCCCGGCCGCGAACTCCGCCTGGCGCAGATAGCGGGCATCGGAATCGATCGCGACCACCTTGCCGGCATTGCGCCTTTTCATCTCCAGCGAATAGAAGCCGGCATTGCAGCCGATGTCGAGGACGCTCCGCCCTTCCAGGTCCTCGGGAACCACGTGCTGGAACTTTGCCCATTTGAACGCCGGATAGTCTCCGAGGAAATGATCCGGTGCGGTCTGGATGCCGCCGATCCGCATATTGTGGAACCAGGGTCCGAGCGCCGCGATCTGCGTTTCCAGATCGGCTTTGTCGATTTCCGCCGTCATTGTCAGAACCCCGATTGCGCGCTGGCTGTGCGACGGGCCGCCATGCCCTCTCCTTTTGCCCGCCGTTCGACCGCCTGCTCCTTCAGGGCAAGCTGGAACCAGTCGATGGTGTGGGCCAGGCCTTCGCGCAGAGGCACCTTCGGCTCCCAGCCCAGCAGCCGCCGCGCCCGGCCTATGTCCGGACGGCGCCGCTGCGGGTCGTCGGCCGGCAGCGGCGCATAGACGACGCGCGAGCGTGTCTTGATCTTCGACAGCACGATTTCGGCCAGCTCCGAGATGCTGAATTCCCCGGGATTGCCCATGTTCACCGGCAGCCCTGGATTCGGCTCGACGTTCATCAGGCTGACCAATCCCTCGACCAGGTCCGCCACATAGCAGAAGGAACGCGTCTGGCTTCCGTCTCCATAGATGGTTAAAGGCTTGTTTCTCAGCGCCTGAACGATGAGATTGGAAACGATGCGGCCGTCGTTCGGCTGCATCCGTGGACCGTAGGTATTGAAGATGCGGACGACCCGGGCGTCGACTTTGCCGGCTCTGAGGCTGTCGAAGCAGAGCGTTTCGGCCGCTCTCTTTCCCTCGTCGTAGCAGGCGCGCGGCCCGATGCAGTTGACATGTCCCCAGTAGTCCTCGCGCTGCGGATGCTCTTCCGGATCGCCGTAGACCTCGCTCGTGGAGGCCTGCAGGAACACCGCACCATGCCGCTCCGCAAGCCGCAGAAGATTTCCGGTTCCCGCGACGCTCGTCATCATCGTGTGTATCGGGTCCGCCTGGTAGAGCGGAGGCGAAGCCGGACAGGCGAGATTGTAGATCTGGTCGATCCGCTCCTCGATGTGCAGTTCGTCGCAGATGTCGTGCTTCGTCATCCTGAAATCGGGATGATTTCGCAGCGGCAGGATGTTTTCGCGCGAACTCGTCAGATAGCTGTCGACGCAGATGACCCTGTGGCCGGCGGCAAGCAGTGCGTCGCACAGATGGGATCCCACGAAACCGGCCCCCCCGGCAACGAGCACGGTCTTCCTCTTTCTGCCTGCCCTGTCAAGCATTGGCTGCTCTCCTTTGCTGCCCGGAATTTCCATGTTCATGACGTTCGCGGCATCCAGAGACCATCTTTGCCGCCGCAGCCAGGGCCGTAGCGAATTCGCGGGCACGCGCTCGTCCGGTATGGGATGCGGCGGTGATGGAAAACGCCTTTTCTGCCAGTTCCCTGCGCCGCTCCCCGGTTGTCCCGGCAAGGGCAGCGGCGACATCCGGGCTGTCATGCACGATGATCACCGCGTCTTCGAACAAGCAGTCGATGCCATCCCAGAAATCGCTGATGATAGGCGTTTGGCAGGCTGCAGCCTCGAAAAGGCGAACGCTCGGCGACCATCCTGCCGCCACCATGTCGGCCCGCGTGACATTGAGGGTAAAACGCTGGCGGCTGTAGAAGGATGCATGCTCCGCCGGCGCCAGGTGTTCTATCCGCTCCACATTGTCGGGCCAGCGGATATTTTCAGGATATTGCGGACCAGCGACGACAAAGCGCAAATCCGGCAGCCGCCGCGCCGGTTCGATCAGAAGCTTTTCGAGAACCGGCTGGCGATCCGGGCTGTATGTGCCGAGATAGCCGAGATCCCAGACCGGCTTCTCGCCGGTATTGCGGTAGAGGTCCGCATCGACCGAGCAATAGAGCGCGCTTGCCTGGCGCGCACCGTAGCGTCGTTCCAGAAGATCGAGCACAGGCCCGCCCGAAAACGAGAAATAGATGTCGAACAGCGGGACCTGCCTCAGCGCCAGATATTCCTCGTCGCCCCGGTCGAGCTTTGCCAGCGTCACCGGCGTATCGATGTCGTAGAAGCAGAGCGTGCCGAGCCCGAGCGCCGCGAGCGCGTCGATCAGCGCGACGCCGTCCGGCAGATAGGACCCGGTCACGACCGCATCGGCCTGCCGCAACCTGTCGCCGTAGCGGGCCAGCAGGTCGTCCACGCTGCCGTAATAGGCGAGCTCGCAGAAATCCGGTTTCGAGAGATCGCGGTTTTTCGCATACCAGGGCACGTCCCGCTCGAGAAAGAGAACGCTATGCCCTTCCGCCTTCATGCCCCGCAGCAGGGATCGGTAGGTGGTCGCGTGACCGTTCCCCCAGGAAGACGACAGCGAAAGACCGAGGATGACGATGTCGAGGGCGCGCGTCATTACTCGGCAGCCTCTGTCCGGTGGCGGCGCGAACGGAACAGCCGGTCCGCTTCGGCCGCGCGGTGCTCGTAGGTGTGCTCCCTCAAAACCCGTTCCAGGGCGCGTCTTCCGATCGCTGCCGCCCGCTCTTCCGTCAATCCCGCAAGAAGGTCCGCCACGTCCTGCCCGTCGCGGGCGACAAGGACCTCCTCCCCCGGCTTCAGAAAAAGCTCGATGCCTTCCCAATGGTCGGTGATGAGGCAGGCGCCCGCTCCAGCGGCCTCGAAGACCCGCGTGGCCGGCGAGAAGCCGTTTCGCGCCATGCTCTCGCGCGAGATGTTGAGCACGGCCTTCGGCGTGACGTTGAACGCGTTGTGATCGCGGGTGGAGACGTGCCCTATGTAGTTGACGTTCGACGTCATCGGCTTGTCCTGCCACCCCGATCCGCCGAGCAGGAATCTCCGGTTCGCGAGGCGAGCGGCGGGTTCGAGAAAGAAGGCCTCCACGCGCGCCTCCCGGTCGGGCAGGCGGTTTGCGAGAAAGCCGAGATCCGCGGCAAAGCGCGCCTCCGGCTCCACCGGATGATGCGTCTGCGGATCGAGCGCATTGTAGATCGGGATGCAGTCGGCAGCGCCCAGCGCCCGATAGGCCTCCACGACCGGCCGGCCTCCGCCATAAGTCAGCACCATATCGAGCTCGGCCAGCGCGTTGCGGAGCGGGTGATCGCGGCTCTCCTGCATTTCGGCGAGCGTCGCCGGCGCGTCGACGTCCCAGAATATCTTCAGCGCGTGTGGCGCCGCATGACCCATGATCTCCTGCAGCAGGAGATCGTCCTCGAAGCCGACGCCGCTTGCCTTGATGACAATGTCCGCGGCTGCGGCCTCGCCCGCGACCTGCCGGAGAGCCTCGACGCTGCCCTCATAGACCGCGACCCTGCACCACTCCGGCGGATCGATGTCGCGGTTCTTCTGCCGGTCGTAGACGTCGGGTTCGTAGAAGGTGATGTCGTAGCCTCTCACGCTCAACGCTCTGAGAAGCCCCCGATAATAGGTGGCAGCCCCGTTCCAGTAGGCGGAAACCAGGCTCGAACCGTAGAAAGCGATCTTCATTCCGCAGCCTCCTTTGCCGTGAGATTTTCGACGACCCGGCGGGTGCCGTGATGCCGCAGGATCAGCAGAAGCTCATCGACACGGTGGCGGCAGGTGTGGCGGCTGCGGATCGTTTCCAGACCCGACCGGCAAAGCGCCGCGGCGAGGTCGGTGTCCGAGAGCACCGCCTCGAGGAGCCGGGCCATTTCCGTCCCGCTTTTCGCGAAGAGAAAGTCCTCGCCGGGACGGAACAATCCTTCCTGGTCGCTCCAGGGAGCCGAGATCAGCGGAATGCCGCAGGCAAGCGCCTCGAACATCCGGATCGTCGGTATGCCGGGAAGCGCCTCGACGTAGGGCCGCCGGGGGATGTGGATGGTCACGCGGTTTTCGGCGAATGCCCGCGGCACGTCCGCATTGGCAACCCAGCCGCCATAGGAGATGCCTGCCGCCTTCAGCGCATCGAGCGCCCGGCGCGGGTAGCGCACGCCGCGAACCGTGGTCCTCAACCGCAGCTTCCGCACAGGCTCCACGAGAAATTCCGCGATCTCGGCGCTGCGTTCGTCGTCTCCCCAGTTCCCGATCCAGACGAGATCTCCCGTTTTCTCCGCCGGAGACAGCGGATGAAAGAGCCTGTCGTCCGCCGCCTCGTGCCAGGTGAAGACGTTCCTGCCCCAGCCGGCACGCCGGTAGCGCTGGCGCAGCGTCTCTCCGAAAGCGAGCACGCCGTCGTAATCGGCAAGATCGAGAGCGGCTATCTCCGTTTCCGACGAGACGGCCCGATGATGGGTATCGTGAAAAAGCAGCGTGAAGGTTCCGCTCCGGCGCGCCCGCCCGAGCCTTGCGACGAGCTTCGGATCCGTCCATTCGTGAACGATGACCACGTCGGCATCGTCCAGCACCGCCTCATGGTCGAACGCGGCGTCGTAGATGCGCGATTTCAGCTCCGGAAACGCTGCATGAAAGCGCGCGACCGCTGCCTGTCCCTGGTCCGCCAGCAGGTTTTCGCGGCTCCACGCCTTCGCCGGCTCCAGCGCAAGCGCCTCGTATCCTCGCGCCACGAGGTCCCGCATGACGCCGCGCAGGAAATGCGCGTTGCCGTGGTTCCAGTCCGAGACAAGTGAATGCGTGTAGAAGAGGAATTTCATGGCTCACCCGTCGCCGTTGATCGGCCGTTGTGCTGCATCGCCTGCGCATAGATCTCGGCCATGGCGCTGCCCTGCGTCTCGACGGAAAACTGCCGCGACCGCAGCTGCGCCAGAAGGCCGAGGTCGGCGCGAAGCTCCGTATCGGACGAGAGCCTGTCCATCGCCTCCGCCAGAGATCTCGGCTCGCGCGGATCGGCAAAGAGCGCCGCGCCGCTCCAGAGCTCCCGATAGGTGGGTATGTCCGCGAGGATCAGTGCCGCCCCCGCACGCGCTGCCTCGAGCGCGGCAAGGCCGAACGGCTCGTAGAGCGACGGCGAGGCGACGATGCCGGCGCGCGACATCAGCGCCATCGTCCGCCCGTGCGGCAGTTCGCCGACATGCTCGGCATGGTCGATCGCGATCCGCTGCGCGGCCGGCCCGTCGGAAGGCCCCGCCATCACGACGCGCGCTTTCGTAAGCGCAGCCGCCCTGTCGAGCGCGCTTCCATTCTTGCCGTCGTCCCACCAGCGGCCGGCGGCAAAGACGAAATCCTCCTTCGGAACCGGGGACGGTTCGATGCGGCTACCGTTATGAACCACCTCGATATTGTCGATGCGGCCGTAGCACCGCAAAAGCGCGTCGGCATGGCTGCGGCTCGGCGCCAGCACGACATCCGATCGATCGAAACCCTGGCGGTTTCGCCGCTGCTGCCACGACCATTCGGCAGGCGGCGCGCATTTGCGTACCGCCTCGAACCAGGTGACCACGCAGGAATGCGACACGACGACCACCGGCACGTCGACCTTGAGCCCAGCCGCCTGCGACGGCAGGTTCAGATGGAGAAGGTCGATCGAGTATTCCGCGATCAGATCGTCGAGAAATGCCGGAATGCGATCCAGCTGGTCTTCCCGCTCCGCGGTCCAGTCGAGCGGCGCCTCCAGCCAGGTGACGGTACCTATGGCGGCGGCCTCCAGAAAGCCATCCCTCGAAGGCGGGGGGCCGAAACCGGCGAACACGGTCTCAATTCCGCTCCCGCGCAGTTCCCGCGCGAGGTCCATCGCGTAGCGCCACACGCCGCCAACCGCATCGAGCGTCATCAGGACGCGGCGCGGAGCGCCTTCCGGCAGTGGGGTCTGGAAATCGGCGGCCGCTGGGCGGATTGCTGCTGTCACGCCCTCGCCCTCCTCGCCCTGCCGAGACGGGCGCCGCCGAAACGATATTCGAGCAGCCAGTCGTGGAGATCGCGGATCCCGTCGCGCCATTTCACCCGGGGGTTCCATCCGACATGCCGCTGGAGCAGCCGGGTATCGGCGACGAAGAAAAGCTGATCCCCTGCCCGCCATGCGTCGAAGGAGGTATCGAGCGGGCGCCCCGTCAGTCGCTCGATCTCGCGCAGCACCATCTGGAGGCTGACGGCATTGTGCGGCCCGCCTCCGAGATTGAAGGCTCGCCCCCTGACCTGCTCCATCGACTTCAGAACCGCCCGATAAGCCCGGACGGCGTCGTTGACGTGCAGGACGTCGCGCACCTGCTTGCCGTCGCCGTAGATGGAAATGGGTTCGCCCTGCAGCGCGCGGATCAGGAAGTGGCCGACCCAGCCCTGGTCCTCCGTTCCGAACTGGCGCGGCCCATAGATGCAGCTCATCCGCAGCACCGCCGTCGGAAGCCCGTAGGATTTCGCGTAGTCCAGCACATATTGGTCCGCCACGCCCTTCGAGCAGCCATAGGGCGTGCAGAAGTCGAGCTTGCGTTCCTCGCCGACGCCGTGCGCCCGCACGGTCTGGTCGGCCGGGATGTAGCGGTCGTCGAGTTCGACCATCTCCATGTCCTCGAGCCCGCCGTAGACCTTGTTGGTGCTGGCGAAGATCACTGGCGCGTTCCGGCCTGCCTTGCGCACGGCCTCCAGGACGTTGATCGTGCCGCGCGCGTTCGTCTCGAAGTCGTCCAGCGGCTGGGCGAGGCTCGTCGTCACCGCCGTCTGCGCGGCGAAATGGAAAACCGCCTTGGCCTGCGAGAAAACCGGTTCGATGCTTGCGAGGTCGCGCACGTCCAGGAGCGCCGGATGCACGCGGCCGCCGTGGTTCTCCTTGAGCCAGCGAAGATTCTCCTCGACCCCGGAGCGGCTCAGATTGTCGAGGACGATGACATCCTCGCCATCCTTGAGAAAGCTGTCGGCGACATTGCAGCCGATGAAGCCGCTGCCGCCGGCGACCACGATCGGCGCCGCCTTTCCGGTCAGCGACGGTGCGGCGAGCCGCGTCGTCTCTTCCAGGCGGCCGGTGCCGCCTTGCTTGCGAGGAGGCGGGGTTTCGGACGTCACGATACCAACCCTCTCTCTTCCAGTTGCTTCTTCATTTCCGCGCCGCGATCGATCGCGCCGGCGCCGCGCACCCATTCCGCGAATGGGCCCAACGCGTTTTCCAGCCGGTGCTGCGGATCGAAGCCGAGCAGTTCCCGGGCCTTCGCGATGTCCGCGAAGCAATTGCGGATGTCGCCGGAACGCGCCTTGTTCATGATCTCGGGCGCCAGATGCGGCACGCCCATCGCATCAGCGAGAAGCCGCGCGACTTCGCAAATCGTATAGGCCTGGCCGCTTCCGATATTGATGACGTGGCCCGGCGCGTCCGGCTTTTCGAGCGCCAGCCGGAAGGCGCGGGCCACATCCAGCACATGCACGAAATCGCGTCGCTGCTCGCCGTCCTCGAAGATCATCGGGCGCTGGCCGTTGGCAAGCCGGGAGGCGAAATTCGCCAGGACCCCGGTATAGGGATTGGAAAGGGCCTGGCCGGCGCCGAAGACGTTGAAGAGGCGAAGCGCAACAGCCTCGACATTGTAGGCCTGCCCGAAAATGAGGACCTGGCGCTCCTGGGAATATTTGGTAAGCGCGTATATCGATGCGAGATCGACCGGCTTTTCCTCATCGGTCGCGACCGGCGTCAGGATCTCTCCGCCGGGGCCGCGCGGGCTCCACCGGCCTTCGCGGATTTCGGCCGCCCTTCGGCGGATGGAGCCCAGGCGTTCGCCCTGCCCGTTCCGGTAAAGGCCTTCGCCATAGACGCTCATCGAGGAAGCGACGACGATCCGCTTGATCGGAAGGCCGATCATCGCTTCCAGGAGAACGGCCGTTCCGAGATCGTTGACGCCGACATAGCGGGCGATTTCGTACATGGACTGGCCGACCCCGACCTCGGCGGCCAGGTGGACGACCGCATCCACGCCTTTCAATGCCCTCGAAACGGCATCCTTGTCCCTGATGTCCGCGCGAACGAGGTCCGCATCGGGCGGAAGGGAGACCTCCGCGTCGGCGTGTACCTGGTCGATAAGTCCATCGAGGATGCGAACGCTATATCCGTTTGCGATGAGTTCTTCTGTAACGTGGCGGCCGATAAAGCCGCACCCGCCTGTGACGAGAATCTGCCGCATTTTTCACCTTGATTTCGTGCCAACAAAGCTGGTTTGTTCCTGCCGAACCTTCTGATGCGGCGGTTGTTCCTTCGTCGGAGGCATCATAATCATCTTTGACTTCATCTATGTTCGTTTCTGGAACCCGGCGGGCGCCCCGGAGTTTGGGCGTAAAGGAAAGACAAACCTTCCATTTCCTCATCCAGAAGGAACCCCGCGGTGAACTTTGCAGTGTCGATGGAAACCGGCCTCATGAAGGCGGCGATCGTTACCGGACCCGGCAGGCTCGCGATCGAAAGCCTGCCCTTGCCGCAACCCCGGAACGGACAAGTGAGGGTCCGGCTGGAAGGCTGCGGCGTCTGCGCCTCGAACCTGACGCCGTGGGCCGGGCCGGAATGGATGCAGTTCCCGACGGAACCCGGCGGACTCGGCCACGAAGGCTGGGGCGTGATCGATGCGATGGGAAGCGGGGTCGAAGGCCTTGCGATCGGAGATCGCGTCGCGGCTCTCTCCTATCATGCCTACGCCACGCACGACGTTGCGGACCAGGAAGCGGTCGTGCGCCTTCCCGACGCATTGAAGACCGTGCCCTTTCCGGGCGAGCCGCTCGGCTGTGCGATGAACATTTTCGCGCGCAGCGGAATTAGCGCCGGCCAGACCGTCGCGATCGTCGGTATCGGCTTCATCGGAGCGCTTCTGACGCAGCTTGCCGTCTCGGCCGGCGCCCGCGTCATCGCCATCTCCCGCCGGCCCTTTTCGCTCGATACCGCTCGGCGCCTGGGGGCCGGCGAGGCAATTTTGATGGAAGACCATTGGCGGATCATCGAAGAGGTCAAGAACCTGACCGGCGGGCGCTTCTGCGATTGCGTGATCGAGGCGGTCGGCAAGCAGTGGCCGCTCGACCTGGCCGCGGAGCTGACAAGGGAGCGGGGCCGGCTCGTCGTCGCAGGCTACCACCAGGACGGCCCTCGCCGGATCAACATGCAGCTCTGGAACTGGCGCGGCCTCGACGTCGTCAACGCGCACGAGCGGGATCCGGCGATCTATATCAGCGGCATCCGCAAAGCCGTCGACGCGGTTGCCGAAGGCCGTCTCGATCCGTCGATGCTCTATACGCATTCCTTTCCGCTGAAACGTCTCGACGATGCGCTGAACGCCACCCGCGACCGACCGGACGGTTTCATGAAAGCATTGGTGATCTATCCATGAACAAACCGGATCCAGAGCACGACAATGCAACGGCGAACGCCAGGCGGCCCCGCCTCGGCTTTCTCGGAACGGGCTGGATCGGCCGGCACCGCATGAAGGCGATCGTGGAGTCGGGCATCGCCGACGCCGTCGCCATCGCCGATCCGTCGCCCGAAATGGCCGGGGAAGCCCGCAAGATCGCCCCCTCCGCGATCGTCGTTCCGTCGCTGGAAGAGCTCCTTGCCCTTGATCTCGACGGGATCGTGATCGCGACCCCGAGCGCACTTCACGCCGGGCAATCGCTGCAGGCGCTCGAAAGGGGGCGGGCGGTTTTCTGCCAGAAGCCGCTCGGCCGCGACGCGGCCGAGGCGAAGGCCGTGATCGACGCGGCCAGGCGCGCCGACAGGCTTCTCGACGTGGACCTTTCCTATCGCCACACGGAAGGCATGCGTCGGATCCGCGCGCTCATCGAGGCAAACGAGCTCGGCGACGTGTTCGCCGTCGATCTCGTGTTTCACAATGCCTACGGCCCGGACAAGGCCTGGTTCTACGACAGGTCGCTCTCGGGCGGCGGCTGCGTGATGGACCTCGGCGTCCACCTGATCGATCTCGCCCTGTGGGCACTGGATTTTCCCGAAGTGATGCGGGCCTCCGGCAGTCTCTACAGCCAGGGTCGCCCGCTGGATGCGGACAGCGACGAGGTCGAGGACTTCTCCATCGCGGCGATCGAGCTTGAAAACGGCACGATCCTCAGGCTCACCTGCTCGTGGCGTCTGCAGGCAGGATGCGACGCCATCATCAGCGCCAGCTTCTACGGCACAGCCGGCGGCGCGACCTTCCGCAATATCGACGGCTCCTTCTTCGATTTCGTCGCCGAGCAGTACCATGGCACCCAGAAGGAACTTCTCACCATGCCGCCCGACGAATGGGGCGGGCGCGCGGCCGTCGACTGGGCTAAACGGCTCGCCGAAGGCCAGCGCTTCGATCCGAAATGCGAACATCTGGTCGAGCTCGCACGCGCGATCGACGCGATCTACGGCAGATGACATCGGTTTGCCGTCGCGGCACCGGCTCCATGAAAGATTTCGGCAATGGAACATCGACCAGACCGGTTCGTTGGAACCGGTGAGTCCATGAGCCATGCAGGAGGATGGAATGGCAAAGGCAGACCGGAAACATTTTGGCGCCGGTTCGTCCGGCAAGGGCGACGGCAGCGGAGCGATGACCGAGCTCGACGAGGATAAGGTACCGGAGAACAAGGTGCTTTCCAACCGCGACAAATCCCAGCATTCGCGCGAACGCGGCCTGGACGGAAAGAACGTCCAGACGGACCAGTATCACGATCATACCGCCAACAGGCGCTGAGGAATCTCCACCAAGGAGGAGCTTTCATGACCAGCAGGCCACCACCCGTACCGCCGGCGAACCGGAGCAGCAAGGGAAGCGGCGAGCAGTCCGCTCCCCGGTCCGACGAAGCCCGGGCGGACACGTCCCCGAACCCCGACAAGAAGGGGCAGCAGGGCAACACGAAGATCAATACGACCCACCAGGGCTACCAACAGGACCGATAGCGAGCAAAGCGCATGTCAACCTCGAAAAAGATTCCCGAAACAATCCGGCAGGGCGGGCCGGGCGCCTCGCACGAAAATGCGAAAGCTCCGCTGGACATACCGAAGCCGCCGGCCGAACCGGACCGGCGCAGCCGCAGCAAGGTCTCCGGCGGCGGAGGCGAGCACGACCGGCACCACAGCCACGACCCCGAGCGCAAGGGCGGCGATTGAGAACCTCTCGAGCAGCCGGAGGGCTGTCCTGCGGATGCCCGATATGGCGAGCGGGCAGTTCCGGTATTCCTGGAAGTGAATGATTCCATACCTGAGATTTCCTGGCCTTCCCTTTGATATGGAATGGATTTCCTTATTCAGAAGGCAAAGCTATTGGTCCTCTTCGAGAAGCCGCGACAGGCAATCCTTGTACCCTTGGACCAGTCCCTCGATACGCCTCCGCTCTGCGTCCGTTCCTGCACCCGCGGTGCTCCAGAGGCCGATCTGAAAGCCCAGATACAGGGCTTCGTGGACGGTGAGCATTTCGGGCACGAACCGGCGGCCGGTCTCGTCGCCGACGACAAGGGCAAGGTGATCGCGTTGCTGGCGGGAGAGATCGAATTCGACGCTCGCGCCGGCGATATCCCAGGTCACGTCCTGGCGGCCCACCAGATCATGCGCCGAACTGTGGTCGAGCGCGTCGGTCTTGATCAGCCGACCGTTCGCGTCGAGCAGCCATTCCCAGCGGTGAAGGCGATTGTCCGTGTCGATCGGGCGAATGTCGCGGCAGAAGCGCTCCGCCCGGCCGAGCAGCCGGGCCACCCGCTCTCCCGCCTCCTCGCCCATGGCCTTGCTCGTGTTGAAGATGGCCATCTCGAAAAGGATGCCCGGCGATGCGCCCGCGCCGTCCGTCCCGAGCTTGCGGGCCCGAAAGCCGAGATATCGCCCGACATGCTCGGCGACCTGCCGTTTGTCGCAGGCGGCAATATCGAACGCTACGCCCTCGATCCAGCGCCCGACCAGAAAACCGTGAACCGTTCCGGCGATCTCCGGAATATAGCCGGCATCGGAAAGAAGCCGCCCCTTGCGCAGCTTGGCCGATCCGGTTTCGCCGAGGCCCGCGAATTTCACGAGCCAGGCGCCGTCGGGAGTGCGTGCGAGGAATTTGCGCCTTTCCATCTGCGCGTTGGCGGGTGGCCAGGATCTATCGTCAAGGTAGCGCAACGCGCGCCAGGAACCGCCGGAAATGTCCCTGAGCGGCTCGCAAAGCGGCCCGACGACTTGCGATATCCAGGCCTCCAGGCGGTGTTTTTCGCTTTTTGACTTGAGGATCAGGTCGTCGAACTCGACGACATGCCTTGGGCGCCGCGCCCAACGTTCGCGATGCGTCCGCGACGCCTGGCCGCCGAGATCTCCGCAATGCCCCGGAAAGAAATGTATCCTCTCCGGCGCTACGCCATTGGCTTCCAGCCAGTCGGCGACGCAACCGAACGAGCTTCCCGAAAATCCCGGACCCTCGTCGACGATCGCGAAATCCTTCTCCTTGTCGGCCAGCATATGGCTTGCCATGGCGCTGCCGATCTCCACGCGCCGGTCGAAGGGATGGCCGACCGGCCGCAGCGTATACATGCGCGAACCGAGCGCCGCGGCCACCATGGCCGCAAGCCCGGTCCCGATGCTGCGAAGCCCGATGACGATCGTGCCCGCCGGAAGGCCGGACCTTTCCGCCGCCGCCATGTAGCCCTCCGGATAGAGCGCGTAGAAGGCGTACCCCTCGCCCGATCTCACCCGGACAGGCCCGCTGTCGGAGAGCTCGGAAAGCGCAGCCTTCCAGCCGCCGGGCAGCACCAGCTCTCCGCCGAAACCGGCCTTCCAGGAGCGCGTCACCGAAGCGGCCAGCCCGCACAGAAGCGTGCCGCCAAGCGCCTGCTCCGCGGTGAGATCGTCCTTCTGATGGAGCGCGAATTGCCGGTCCGAGATGCCCTGCAGAAGTTCCGCGGCCTTGATGAAGCAGCCGACCAGCCTCTCATGCCGTTCGCGTCCGCCGGGAGATTTCGCGCACCATTCCAGACCGGATTCGATCTGCGCGCAGATCTCGCAAACCGGCTTCTCGTGCTCGACATCGCCATAGACCAACATCGCCTGCTCCGATCGTATTCGACATCTCCAAACGCCTGTGAGCGTCCCATGATCCACCGCCCTGCCGAACCTCGGAACTTTTATGCAGGAACCATTCCCCTTCCGGCTTGTTTGGCAAGCATTGTAGATGGTTGGGAAAGAAGATGCTTTCGAAACGAATTCGCGTCGGCCTTGTCGGCATCGGAAATTGTGCGTCCTCCCTCGTGCAGGGTTTGACCTATTATCGCGAAGCCCGCAGCGATCAGCCGGTTCCCGGATTGATGCATGTCGTTCTCGGCGATTATCACATCCGCGACATCGACATCGTGGCGGCCTTCGACGTCGCGGCGTCCAAGGTCGGGCGCGATGTGGCGGATGCGATCTATGCGCCTCCGAACAACACCCATCGCTTCGCCGATGTCGCCCCGACGGGCGTGCAGGTGCAACGCGGCCGGACGCTCGACGGGATCGGGAAATATCTACGCGACACGATCGAGGAATCGCAGGCGCCGGTCGCCGACGTGGCCGGAGCGCTCCGCGAAGCCGGGGCCGACATAGTCGTCTCCTATCTTCCGGTGGGATCGGAGGAGGCCACTCGGTGGTATGCCGAGCAGGCGCTGGCGGCCGGCTGCGGTTTCATCAACTGCATACCGGTCTTCATCGCATCGAAGCCGGAATGGCAGCGGCGATTTGCCGAGCGCGGCCTCCCGCTTGTCGGCGACGACGTGAAGAGCCAGGTCGGCGCCACGATCGTGCACCGCCTGCTCGTCAACCTGTTCCGCGAACGCGGCGTACGGCTCGACCATACCTACCAGCTCAATTTCGGCGGCAACACCGACTTCCTGAACATGCTCGAACGCGAGAGGCTGGAATCGAAGAAGATCTCCAAGACCCAGTCGGTCATGAGCCAGATGGACGTCCCCTTGGCCGGCGGCGACATCCATGTCGGCCCGAGCGACCATGTGCCGTGGCTCACAGACCGAAAATGGGCCTATATCCGGCTTGAGGGAACCACCTTCGGCGGCGTTCCGCTCAATGCCGAAGTCAAGCTCGAAGTCTGGGACTCGCCCAATTCCGCCGGCGTCGTCATCGATGCGATCCGCTGCGCGAAGCTTGCGCTCGACCGGCGCGTCGGCGGCATCCTGACGGGTCCGTCCAGCTATTTCATGAAATCTCCGCCGCAGCAGTTCACCGACGAAGAGGCGCGGCGGCGGACCCTGGCCTTCATCGCCGACGAGGACGCGTTGCGCGGAGCGGCGGAATGACCGTCACGTTCCTTCTCGTCAGGCATGCCGCACACGACGATTGCGGCCGGTTCCTGGCAGGCCGGTCCGCCGGAATATCGCTCGGCCCGGCGGGCCGCGAGCAGGCGGAACGCCTGGCCCGGCGGATGGCGGGCGAGAAGGCGAACGCGGTCCATACCAGCCCGCGGGAGCGGACGATGGAAACCGCCGCTGCGATCGTGCAAGCCTGTTTGCTGCCGGATGCGATCGTCAGCCCCTCCCTCGACGAGATCGATTTCGGGGCATGGTCCGGCCAGCACTTCGAGGCGCTCGATGCCGATCCGGCGTGGCGCCGCTGGAATACCCTGCGCAGCCTCAGCCGGACGCCCGGCGGCGAATCCATGCTGGACGTTCAGAGGCGCGCGCTCCAATTCATCGAAGGGCTGATCGAGCCGAATGACGGGCGAAAGCTCGTTCTGGTCTCTCATGCGGACGTCATCAAATCCGTCGTCAGCCACGTCCTGGGATTGCCGATCGACGCCTGGCCTCGCTTCGAGATCTCGCCGGCCTCGATCACGTCCGTCGCCATCGGAAACTGGGGGGCCAAAGTCCTGACGCTGAACGAAGTGGTCTCCTGAAGCGAACGAAAGAGGCAAAGATGATCGAAGCTGCCATGATCTGGAACGAACCGAACAACAAATCGCACTGGGATCCGGAAATAGACCCGGAGTGGAACCTCTTCGCCCGGATGGCGAACCTTGCCGCCGATGCCATCGCGGCACAGAACCCGGAGCTGACGAAGGTGCTTGGCGGCATTTCCCCGATCGACCCCGGCTTCATGACGCGGATGAAGGAATATGGCGTGCTAGACCATGTCGACGCGGTGGCGGTCCATGGCTTTCCGCTCGACTGGAACCTCTGGCAGATCGACGAATGGCCGCAGAAGATCGAGGAAATCCGCGATGTGACCGATCTGCCGATCTGGGTGAGCGAGGTGGGCGTTTCGTCCTTCGGATCGGAAGAGGTTCAGCGCTGGGGCATGAAGCGCACGGCCGAACTTCTGAAGGGCAAGGTCGAGCGCTGCCAATGGTACAGCCTCTACGATCTTCCCCGCGACTGGGAGGCGACCACGCGGCATCGCGAAGCCGAAGGCTCTTCCTACTATCGCCATTTTTACATGGGGCTCCTGCGCGAAGACGGATCTCCGAAGCCGGCGCTGGAGGAATTCGCAAATCACACGCCCGACCTCGGCCTCGTGCAGTGGTTCCATTACAAGGATCACCGGCTGGACGATGCGGTCGCCTGGATGAAACGGCTGGGGGTCACCTATATCAGAACAGGCCTTTCCTGGGCCGACAGCTTCCGCCCCGATGCGCTCGACTGGTTCGACCGGCAGATGCGCGCGCTGGAGGATTTCGCCGTCACCGTGACCTTCTGCTTCACGCCGGAGCACAGGGGTATCGCCCCTCACCACACCAGCGCCCCTCATGTTCCCGAAGAATTCGCGCAATTCTGCTCGGACATGATCGCACGCTATGCTCCGGGCAGAGCGATTTCGTCCGCGACGTCCATGGGCGGCATCCGGCGTTTAAACGTCTGACTGCGGGGAGCCGCTCAGTCGCGCCATTCGATGTCTCCGATGCCGAACCGCTTGGCTATCCTGCCGAGCCTGCCGCGGGAATAGGCAAACCCGTGGTAAAGCGCCGACGCCCCCGAGGCCCAGCCGATATAGAGCTTCGGCCAGTGCAGCACCCGCGCGAGCCAGAAGACCCTGTGGCTCCACCGGCTGGTCCGCATCCGCATCCGGTATATCAGCTTGCGCCGCGACGGGAGCCGGTATGCGTCGGGCGAGACGCGCTTCACCGGCACGATGCCGCGCTTCGGCAAGGTCAGGCGGTAGGCAAGCCCCTCGCGACGCTGCCTGAAGCCGGCCGCCTGCGTCGCCGCCACGAAATCCGGGCCGACCTCCTCAAGACGGATACGCCCGCCCGCGATGCCCGCTCTGACGATGTCGAGCAGCAGCGGCGAGCGGACGATGACGACGTTCGTTCCCCGGCCGTCCGACGAATAGGGCTCGAGCCATGCATCCCCGAAGGAGATATCGGCGGTCTCGGCCACGACATCGTCGCAGAAATCGCAGGCGGAATTCTGAAAGAAACCGGCGCCCCAGTCTCCGTCCGCCATGTTCCACCAGTCCCGGCACCGGACCGACCCGTCCTCGAGCTTCAGTTGCGCGGCATACCAGTTGGCCGGCCGCTCGGGATTCTTCAGCCGGTAGTCGAACGACGAAACGGCCTTAAGCCCGGTTCCCATCTGCCATGCGAAGCTTTCCGCCATGCGGGCGCTTTTCATATGGCCGCAGAACAGGCCGAGCGTGAAAACGATCCGCTGCCGCAACACCGCGTCCTGCGCGCAGGCGAGATGAACCGCCTTGATGAAACAGGGTATCCCGATGATCGCATAGCGCCCCGGCGTTTCACGAATTTCCCTTATCACCCGGGAGAGCTCCACCGGATAGTACCGCGATTTCGCCCCTGACCTCAGCTCGTCCGGCGATCGGGATATGCGGTATCGGAAAAGAGGCTCTCCGCAACCCGTCTCCTGCGCCGCCACATGAGCCACGCCGTCGACCAGGCCTCCTGCTAGAAGCTCGCAGGCGACCCATGTGACCATGCCGCCCGAGCTGCCGTTCTCCCGGAAGTCCTGTTCCTGCGCATGTCCGACATAGGCTGCCTCGAACCGCCCGATCCGGTCGTCTCGCCGTATGGCTGCGGGAAAGCGTTCTTCCGCCAGCACGTCCTCGTCGCACGCCGCGGGAGAGAACGGGCAGATCGTCGAAAACGCTTCGTCGCGCTTCCCCAGCCATTCCCGTGCTCCCGTCGGCTTGTACTGGCCGTAACGGTCGAATTCCATGCTGAGATCAGGCCTGTCGATATGCGCCACGCATATGCCGCAGCCGATGCAGAGGCCGGACCTGGACATATCCCCGGGTGCGAGCGGAAGCGGGTGACGCCGCGGTCTTGTGAGATTACAGGACAGCATGTTTCAGATACCCGGCCGAAGAATGCCTCAGCGCTGCGATGCGCTGCCCGACCGCCGGATCGATCGGCTCGCCGAGCGTCTTTTCGTATGCGGAGCAGGGATCCGCCTCCGCCATGATATGCCTGTCTGCGCCGAGCAGGGTGAGGAGATCGCGGATCTTGTTCGAACGGTAGCTGGACAGGGCGCAGGCGAAAGGCCGCTCATTGACGAGCGCGAAGACGCAGCCGTGAAAAAAGTTCGTTGCGATCGACTGTGCGCCGGCCATGACGGCGGCGAACTCCTCCGGCCCCGCATCGATATACTGGCTGTCCGCCCAATCGTTCCTGTATCCGACGCTGAGGACAAGGGAGGAATTGCGCCTTGCCCATCCTGTGACAGCCGTCCGGAACCATTCGGGAAAGCTGTGTCCGTAGACGGCGACATAGGGGCGATCGGTGGGCGCGTCATGCGGGGATCTGATCCTTTCGGGAAAAAGAAGGCATGGATCGAGAACGATCCGGGGCTCGTATCCGAGCGCATCCCGGACGATCTGCATGGAAGTCCGGTCGCGCACCGAAATGCTCTCAAAGCCGCCGAGCCTGGCCGACCAGTGGCCTTCCAGCCGATGCGATGCCGTGCAGTTGCCGAACGTGGCGCCGTAAGAAACGACGCGCCCGGCCTTCAGGCCTTCGCCGAAAAAGATCGGACACCCGCCATACCAGGGATGCCTGAAGTTCCAGACCTCGTCGCTTCCGACAACCGCGATTTGGACGGGTTCCATTTCCGCAGGCTCCTCGAGCGGGAAGGAAGGCGAGCTCGGAAGCCTGGAAAACGCATCGAAGAACTTCCGCATCTTGGATGCGTAGCGCGGATAGTCGTCCCTGGCGGTCCTGGCCGGCAGCAGCGGCTGGAACGCGCAGCGCCATTCCTGAAGGTCCACGCGCCTGGAATTGTGGTCGAGGATGACGGCATCCACCCCGAAGGAGCGCAAGCCTTCGACAAGGCAGCGGGCCTGCCAATAGGAGCCGTAATTGATGCATTTGTGAAATGTGAGGACACCGGTCATCGGCAACGGGAGAACACCTCGAAAGCTGAAACATGCAGTCCCCAACCGGCATTGTGTCCGCCGGTTCCGTTTCGAAGTCGAGCCGGAAGCATTTTTCTCGCCCTGACCGTGCGCCTCGGGACCGGGATACGCTCCGGAAAGCATCCCGGCGGGCGGAACAATCGATCCGCGGATCGCGTTGGAATCGCCGTGGACAACGAAGGGGCTCACCTTGGCACCGCGCGCAAACTGGAAAGGCTTTCTGAAGATCGGCGAGGTGATCTGCCCCGTGGCGCTCTATACGGCTGCCTCGACCTCGGAACGCATCGCCTTTCATACGATCAACCGCGCGACCGGCCACAGGGTGAACCGCCAGTTCGTGGACAGCGAAACCGGTAAACCGGTCGAACGGGAAGACCAGGTGAAAGGCTACGAAATCGGCTCCGGCGAATATATCGTCCTGGAGCCGGATGAAGTGGCGGCTGCCGTGCCGGAAAGCGACAAGACGCTCGCCGTCGAGGCGTTCATACCCTGCCGGGAGATCGACGACGTCTACTTCGACAAGCCCTATTATCTCGCCCCCTCCGATCGTCACGGACAGGAAGCCTTCGCCCTGATCAGGGATGGCATGAAGGCGAAGAAGGTCGCAGCGCTCGCGCAAACGGTGCTTTTCCGTCGTGTCCGCACCGTTCTGATCCGCGCCCATGACGACGGTCTCGTCGCCACCACGCTGAACTTCGACTACGAGGTCAAGTCCGCCAGGGAGGCCTTCGACGACATTCCGAAGCTGAAGATCGAAGGCGAAATGCTGGAGCTCGCCGAGCACATCATCGACACCAAGAAGGGCAAGTTCGATCCCTCCAAATTCGACGACCGATACGAGGCCGCGCTCGCCGAGCTCGTCAAGGCGAAGCTGCAAGGCAAGAAGATCGAGGTCCGCAAGGAACCCAAACGCGAAAAGGTCGCGGACCTCATGGAGGCGCTCCGCCAATCCGCTGGCATAGGCGGGAAGAAGCCGTCCGCGAAACCGAAGGCAAAGGCGGCGAAGGCGAAGCAGGCGCCGCCGCGCCGCAAAGCGAGCTGACCGATGGCGCTCGAAACATACCGCAAGAAGCGCGATTTTACCGCCACGCCCGAGCCGAAGGGCCGCAAGGCGCGCAGCCGCGGCGACAGTTTCGTCATCCAGAAACACGATGCGACCCGGCTTCACTACGATTTCAGGCTGGAGATGGACGGCGTGCTGAAGAGCTGGGCGGTGACGAAAGGACCGAGCCTCGTTCCCGGCGAAAAGCGCCTTGCGGTCCATGTGGAAGACCATCCGCTCGAATATGGCGGCTTCGAAGGCACCATACCGAAAGGCGAATATGGCGGCGGCACGGTCATCGTCTGGGATCGCGGGACATGGAAGCCGGTGCACGACCCCCACAAGGGCTACGCCAAGGGTCACCTGGAATTCGAATTGTCGGGCGAAAAGCTCGCCGGGCGCTGGCATCTCATCCGCATGGCGCACAAGCCGCGGGAAAAGCGGGAAAACTGGCTGCTCATCAAGGGCGAGGACGACGCGGCGCGCAGCGAAGGCGATCCCGATATCCTGGAGGAGCGGCCGGAATCGGTGAAGACCGGCCGCGAGATAGACGATGTCGCCGGCGAAGCCCCCGGCTGGTCGTCCAAGACGGGACGGATCAAGAAGAAAGCCTCGAAGGCGAAGCAGATCGCCGACGACGAGACCTCCGATGCACCCGCGGCACCGGACCCCAGCAAGGTCAAGGGGGCGAAGAAGGCGGCGCTGCCGGATTTCGTTCCGCCCACGCTTGCAACGCTCTCCTCATCCCCTCCTTCCGGAAGCCGGTGGATCCACGAGATCAAGTTCGACGGCTACCGGCTTCAGGCCCGCATCGCGGCGGGCCGCGTGAAGCTCCTGACGCGCAGCGGCCTCGACTGGACCAAGAGGTTCGGCAAGCAGGTCGTCTCGGACCTGAAGGACCTTCCGCTGGGAACGGCGCTCGTCGACGGGGAGCTGGTCGTCGAAACCGGTTCGGGAGCCTCCGACTTTTCCGCCCTCCAGTCGGATCTGAGCGAAGGCCGGTCCGACAGATTCGTCTTCTACGCCTTCGATCTCCTCCATCTCGACGGCTACGACCTGACGGCGGTGCCCTTGACCGACCGGAAATCCCTGCTCGAACAGATCGTCGGTAACGGCGTCGGAACCGTCCGCTACAGCAGCCACTTCGACGAGAGCGGCGCGATGGTGCTGCGCCATGCCTGCCGGCTGAGCCTCGAAGGGGTCATATCGAAACAGCGGGATGCTCCTTATCGTTCCGGCCGCGGCAAGGGCTGGCTGAAGGCGAAATGCTCGGCGCGCCAGGAATTCGTCGTCGCCGGCTACGTGCCGTCGACGACGTCGCGCCGGGCGATCGGCTCCCTTGTCCTCGGCGTGTACGACGGCGGAAAGCTCCACCATGTCGGCAGGGTCGGCACGGGTTTTTCCGCTACAGTCGCGCAAGACCTGTTCAAAAGGCTCGAACGCATGCGCGTTTCTGCGAGCCCCTTCGACGAAAGGCTGACGGCGGAAGAGGCGCGCCAGGCCCGCTTCGTCCGCCCCGAACTTGTCGCCGAGATCGAGTTCCGCGCCTGGACCGCGGATGGCAACCTGCGCCACTCCTCGTTCCGCGGCCTGCGGGAGGACAAGCCGGCGAAGGAGATCGTCAGGGAGGCTCCCAAGGCGTCCGCCAAGGCTGCGAGCCCCCAGCAAAGGACCGTGAAGCTCACGCATCCCGACCGGATCTACTGGCCGGACGAAGGCGTCACGAAGGAAGGGCTTGCCGACTACTATGCCGAGGTCTGGACGCATATCGCGCCCTTCATAGTCGGACGGCCGCTTGCCCTCCTGCGCTGCCCGAGCGGCATCGGCGGCGAGAAGTTCTTCCAGAAGCATGCCTGGAAAGGGCTGAACCGGAACATCGTTCTGGTCAAGGATCCGAAGGAGCCCTCGGAGGATTTGCTGATCAGCATCAACGATCTGGACGGCCTCATGGGCCTCGTGCAGGGAGCCGTGCTGGAAATCCATCCCTGGGGATCGACGATCGGCGATTGGGAGCGGCCGGATACGATCATCATGGATCTCGATCCGGGAGAGGAGGTGCGCTGGGACGCCGTGATCTCGGCCGCCGAAGAAACCCGCGAAAGACTGAAGGCCGCCGGTCTCGAAGCCTTCGTCAAGACGTCCGGCGGCAAGGGCCTGCATGTCGTCTCGCCGCTGAAACCCAAGGCCGACTGGCAGGAGGTGAAGGCCTTCACGAAGGCGATCTCCGACGCGATGGCATCCGACAGCCCGGATCGCTTCGTCTCCACCATCACCAAATCGAAGCGCCACGGAAAAATACTCGTGGACTATCTGCGAAACCAGCGCGGGGCGACGGCGGTCGCGGCGTTTTCCACGCGGGCAAGGCCGGGAGCCGCGGTGTCGACGCCGCTGTCCTGGGACGAACTGAACCCCGGCATCGGCCCCTCCTATTTCACCGTCGCCAACATATCGACGCGGCTTGCCGCGCTCAGCGCCGATCCGTGGGAAGATTTCAGGGCAGCGGCAGTTCCGCTCGAAGCACCGAAGGCGAGACGCAGGAAAGCCGCCTGACGGCCGATCATTTGCGCGGTTTCTTCTCCGAGGAGATGCTTTTGCGCAGCGCGTCCATGATGCTGATGACGTTGCTTGCCTGTTCGGGCTCGGCCTTTGCCGTCGTTTTCTTGGGCTTCTTGCCCTTTTTCTTGGAGGCGATGATTTCGAGGAGCCGCTCTTGTACCGGGTCATCGGCCATCCTGGGATCCCAGGACTTGGTGCGCTCCTCGATCAGCCTCGTGACGAGCGTCATGAGCTCAGGATCGACCTTGCCGGAATCGAGAGCTCCGAAATAGTCCTCCGGATCGCGGACCTCGTCGCCGTATCTAAGCGTCCACAGCACGATCCCGTTTTCCCGCGGCTCCAGCATAACCGCCCGTTCGCGGCGATACATGACCAGCCGCGACATCCCGACGGTTCCGGTCGAGGCCATCGCCTCCCTGATGACTGCGAAAGCCTCCTCCCCGACCGGATCGTCGGGGGTGAGATAGTGGGGTTTGTCGTACCATATCCAGCCGATCGTATCGGCCGGCACGAACATCTCGATGTCGATCGTCCGGGTGCTTTCGAGGCCGACGGCTTCGAGCTCGTCCTCCTCCATGAGCACATAACCGTCCTCGCCGCGCGCATAGCCCTTCACCTCGTCGTCTTCGTCCACGACCTTGTGCGTGACCGCGTCGACATAGTGGCTTACGACGCGGTTGCCGGTGCGCCGGTTGAGCGTGTGAAAACGGACCTTCTCGCTTTCCGTCGTCGCAGGCGTCATCGCCACCGGACAGGTGACGAGCGAGAGCTTGAGATATCCCTTCCAGAAGGTGCGCGGCGCCATTCGCAATTCCCCGGTTTCGGTGCTCCCGAAACGCCGTCCGCCGATGCATGGTTCCACCGCCTCAATCCACCCATTGCGCCCGATCGCCGCATCCCATGCGCCGGAAGGAACTTTTGCCATGCCTGCCGATTGGTCGGGTGTGATCCTGGACGGGATCTATGAGGCAAAGAGGAATTCACCATGCGGACCGTTACCGGACTTTTCGGAACCTACGGCGATGCCAGGCAGGCGGTGACCCGGCTGGAAGAGACGGGGATACCCTCGGAGTATATCAGCATCGTTTCCAACACCAGCAAGGATGAAAGCTATTCCCAGGACAGCATGGCCACCGAGGGTGCGGGAACCGGAGCCGGGCTCGGCGCCATCGCGGGCGGCGCCGGCGGGCTCCTGACGGGGCTCGGGCTGATAGCGATACCCGGCGTCGGCCCGGTCGTTGCGGCCGGCTGGCTGACCGCCACGGCAGCCGGCGCCGCCGCAGGCGCGGTCGCCGGAGGCGCAGTCGGCGGGCTCGTCGGCGCGATGATCAATTCCGGCGTCTCGGAAGAAGACGCCCATGTCTACGCCGAAGGCATCCGCCGCGGCGGCACGATGATCGTCGCGAAGGTCGATGAGGGCCTCGTGGCGGACGCCGAGGCCATTCTGCAGCAGGCGAACCGCGTCGACACTCAAGCCCGCCGCACCGCATACGAGGATGCCGGCCGGAGGCGTTTCGACGAAACGCAGGGGCACTATTCGGAAGAGGAGGTCGAAGCCGAGCGCCGGGGTCGTCACCGGCAGGGTTGAGCTGGAACAATCGTCCTCACACGCCGTTAGGAGCGTCGATCGAAGCCGCGCCGGTGCTTGCGAATCCGCAGGCGCGGCTTTGGTCGGCACCGTCGGGTCCACCGATGGAGCCATGTGCCAAACCTCAAACTTGCCCGTCCTTACCGGCGGGCTTTTTCTTTGGCGCAGCCATTACATCAGCTCGGAAAGGACCATGATGACGAGAAATCCTGCGCCGATCGCCGCGGCCGCGGACTGCTGGAAATGGTGCGATTCCGCCTCCGGGACCAGGTCGGTGACGGTCAGATAGAACATGCCGCCCGCACCGAGCGCGAAGAGGAAGCCCCTGACGGTCTCGCCGAGATGCCCAAGCAGAAACCAGCCTACCGCCGCCGAGACGAACAGCGAGGCACCGATAAGCGATGTCCACCCCATGATCCGCCGGTTGGGGGAACTCCTCTCTCCGCCCTCCTCGCTCTCCTCTTTCTGGATGAGTTCGCCGATGCTCATCGCTTCGCTGACATTGTCGATGCAGATGGCGGCGGCGACGATGATGGCGGTTCCCGGATCGAACGCCGCTCCGATGCCTATCATCAGCCCTTCGATCAGCTCCTCGACGCTGGTCCCTGCGGCAAGGACGGTGCTGTTGCTCCCATGCGGCCTGATCCGCCGGTGCATGCGTTTCACCTTGGGCCGCTGGGAAGCCTCCGGTCCGGCCATCCACCATCGGTTCGTGTAGAGATCGAGCAGATAGACGAGCCCGAACCCGAGGATGAAGCCGGCGACGGCGACCGGAAGCGAGGAAAGCTCCAGCGCCTTGGGCAACATCTCGAATGCGAATGTGCCGAGCAGGACCCCGCCGGCAAGACCGACGGCGACGGAAAGCAGCATGCTGGAAGGTTTCAGCCAGATCGCCAGCGCACCGCCGAGCGGGGAAGCGGCCGCGGCGATGAGGGCCAGCCCGAGAGCGATCATGGCCGCCTTTTCCCGCTGGAAAGCACTATCCGTCACTCCTCGAAGATGAGCCGGCCTCCGAACCGGCTATGCCGTCAATAGTTCCCGGAAATCAGATGCGGGAAGGCAACCGAAGCAACATTACGGAAGTTAACGCCCTGTCATGCGAGTTGAATAGACGGCGGGAATTCTGCGGTTCCGGACAGGAACAACGGCAATAGTGCCGGATTTTCTTCATGTGGGATGAGGAAAGGAGAAACGCTATGAAACTGAAACTTGTCCTTATGTCCGCTATTGCTGTCGGTGCTCTCAGCATGCCCGCCTATGCTGATGACGACGGCAACGACAGTGCCGTGACCGGCGCCGCGGGCGGCGCGGTTACGGGTGCCATCGTTGGTGGCCCGGTCGGGGCCGCGGTCGGCGGTGTCGCCGGTGCAGTTGCCGGCGCCGCTATCGACCCGCCGCCGAGAAAGGTCATAACCTATGTCGAGCGCCAACCCGTTCCGTCGGATACGGTCGTCATTGAAGAACCTATCGAAATCGGTCGCCCCATCCCCCAGACCGTCGTTCTGACACCGGTGCCTGACGATCCCGCCTACGCGTATGCCGTGGTGAACAACCAACGCGTGATCGTGGATCCGCAGACCCACACCGTTGTCGAGATTATTCGATGACCCGGATGCACCCCCCGGCCGATATGCGGCGGGGGGTGCATCGCATCCGGTTCCCTCCGAGGACGAAGTCCCCTATTCCCTTAAGCCACCTGCCCGGCCTTGAACGACGATATCGAAGTCGCGGCGGCCTTATATGTTCCGCCGTTTTCCCTCGATGAGGTCGAGGACCGAACTGGCGGCCTCGAGCACATTCGTTCCGGGGCCGAAGACGGCCGCGACGCCGTTGTCGATGAGGAATTGGTAGTCCTGCCTCGGCACGACGCCGCCGACGACGACGATGACTTCCTCGGCCCCTTTCCTCTTCAGCGCCTGGACGAGTTGCGGCGCAAGCGTCCTGTGGCCAGCGGCCAGCGAGGATATGCCGACCACGCGAGCCTTTTCGGCAATAGCAAGGTCGGCGGCCTCTTCCGGCGTCTGGAAGAGAGGGCCGGCGAGCACGTCGAAGCCGATGTCGCCGAAGGCCGAGGCGATCACCTTGGCGCCGCGATCATGACCGTCCTGGCCGAGCTTGGCCACCATGATGCGCGGTCTCACGCCGGCCGATCCGGCATGATCGGCAAGCCGGGCGCGCAGGACCGCCATCTCGGGCTCGTCCCGGTAGGCCTCGCCGTAGATGTCGCTCACCACTTCCGGCACGGCGGCGTGATCGCCGAAGGCGATCCGCATCGCATCGGAAATCTCCCCGACCGTTGCCCGCGCCCGCGCGGCCTCGACCGCAGCGGCGAGGATGTTGCCCTTGCCGGAACGCGCCACATCCGCAAGGGCCGAGAGCGTCTCTTCGACCTTCGTGCCGTCCCGCCGGCGCTTGGTCTCTTCGATGCGCCGTATCTGGGCGGCGCGCACGGCGCTGTTGTCGATATCGAGGATGTCGATCGGCGCCTCCTCCTCCAGCCGGTACCGGTTGACGCCGACGATGACCTCCTCGCCCTTGTCGATCGCGGCCTGGCGGCGGGTCGCCGCCTCCTCGATCAGCCGTTTCGGCAGTCCCTCGTTGACGGCCTTGGTCATGCCGCCCATGGCCTCCACCTCCCCGATCAGTGCCCAGGCCTTTTCCGCCAGTTCATGGGTAAGGCTTTCGACGTAGTAGGAGCCGGCGAGCGGATCGACCACCTTCGTCACGCCGGTCTCGTGTTGGAGGATGAGCTGGGTGTTGCGAGCGATGCGGGCGGAAAATTCCGTCGGAAGCGCGATCGCCTCGTCGAAGGAATTGGTGTGCAGCGATTGCGTGCCGCCAAGCGCGGCCGACATCGCTTCGAAGGCGGTGCGGATGATGTTGTTGTAGGGATCCTGTTCCTGGAGCGAGACGCCGGAGGTCTGGCAATGGGTGCGCAGCATGAGGGAGGACGCCTTCTTCGGCTGAAACTCCTCCATGATACGGGTCCACAGGAGCCGCGCGGCGCGCAGCTTGGCCGCCTCCATGAAGAAGTTCATGCCGATGGCGAAGAAGAACGAGAGCCGACCGGCAAAATCGTCGACGGAGAGTCCCTTGGCGATTGCGGCGCGGACATATTCGCGCCCGTCGGCAAGCGTGAAGGCGAGCTCCTGGACGAGCGTCGCGCCGGCCTCCTGCATATGATAGCCGGAGATCGAGATCGAGTTGAACTTCGGCATCTCCCTCGCCGTATATTCGATGATGTCGGCAACGATGCGCATAGAGGGCTCGGGCGGATAGATATAGGTGTTGCGGACCATGAACTCCTTGAGGATGTCGTTCTGGATGGTGCCCGAAAGCTCGGCGCGCGAGACGCCCTGCTCCTCGCCGGCGACGATGAAGGAGGCGAGGATCGGGATCACCGCGCCGTTCATGGTCATCGAGACCGACATCTCGGCAAGCGGGATGCCGTCGAACAGGATCTTCATGTCCTCGACGCTGTCGATCGCCACGCCCGCCTTGCCGACATCGCCTTCGACGCGCGGATGATCGCTGTCATAGCCGCGATGGGTGGCGAGGTCGAAGGCGACCGAGAGACCCTTCTGGCCGGCGGCGAGATTGCGGCGATAGAAGGCGTTGGAAGCTTCGGCGGTGGAGAAGCCGGCATATTGGCGGATGGTCCATGGCCTTCCGGCATACATCGTCGCGCGGGGTCCGCGGGTGAAGGGAGCAAACCCCGGAAGCGAACCGAGATGATCGACGCCTTTCAGGTCTTCGGCCGTATAGAGCGGCTTGACCGCGATGCCTTCCGGCGTCTGCCAGACGATCGTCTCCGGCGATGCCTTCAGCTCCTTCTCGGCCAGAGCCTGCCAGTCCTTTATGGTCTTGTCGGACACCCTTTTGCTCCTCGATACGCCTTCAGACACGCGCGTCATCGACGCCGTGTTTATTTATAGTGTTCGGACGGGGCGCTGAAAGCTGCCTCGTAGTTTTATTTTATATGTAGCACCTCTCAGCGCCCCGTTCGGCGGTTTTTATCCGCGACTTCGGTCGCTCTGCGATGGCCGCGCAAGGGAAATTAAGGCGAGGCGCTTCCGTTTCCGGACGGACCCTCTCGCCACCCACTCACTGACGCCACCATGCATGCCGCCCCAAAGCCGCCCGCGATCAAAGATCGCGGTAAGCCGGCTTTGGCTCTTTCGTGGAGCATG
>JARYGU010000029.1:0-52020 GCA_033795365.1 Shinella sp. | reverse complement strand
AAACCACGCCGCCCACGTTTCTCTTTCTTCCATCTTCAATTGTCAAATAACCAAACAGGAAATAACCCGTTTACTCCGCAAAAACGCAAAACCCAACCAGGCAAAACAACCCAGCTAAACCATGCCGCATCCTTCCGGAAACCTATGAGCGAGACCATCCGTCGCTAGCAGCGCCGCCGCCCTCGTTCGTGAGGCGGTTTCTATGCCCATCATAAAAACAAGTCAACGGGTTCGTGACATTTTTTTGAAAGAATTTTCGGGCCGGCGTGTCCGTTGGCGCTTTCGGGGGAAATTCGTCTGCAACGGCATTTCGCTCGCCGTCTGCCTTCAGATTTTCACAATCCCCTTCTCTACAGGCATGCAACCCGCCTGATTTGACTCGGGCGTGCGAACATGTACATCTTCCGCGGCGAAACGGCTCGACGACAGGATAGACCGGAATTGGCACGATGACGGACCGCAACATGCTCCGATCGCTCGGCAACGAGCCGCCGATTCTGGCCGACGGACGGCGTGCGCCCGACAGACGCGAGATTTCGCTGCGCTGGCTTTCGGGTACGTTCCTCACCGGCATCACCTCCTCCATATTGATGGGCGTCGCGCTTTTCGCCGCCCTCGACGGCCGCCAGCAGCTCGCGATCCCGGCAGAAGCCTATGCGGCGCTTTCTCCGGCCGCGCAGGCGGGCAAGGCCGGCGACACCGCCAAGCGCGGCGAGCGGATCATCGAGCCGAACATCGTCGCCAAGCCCGCCGACAAGAAGATCATGGAAGTGTCCACCATGATCCACGACGGCGAGAAGGAAGTGGTGCGCCGCCAGCCCTTCGCCCATGTCAAGATGGCGCTCGCCGCCAACCACGTGGCCTCCGAAGACTATCCCCGTTTCGATCCCCTGGCGATCTTTGCCAGCGCCGACGAGGGCGAAGAGCCGCCGCTTTCGCGCACCGGAACCATCTACGGTTCCGACGTGGAGTCCGAGGTGGCCCTGAAGACCAGCGAATTTCCGACCGGCGGCTCCGCCCTCGACTATGGCGACCAGATGTCGATAGACGAGGTCGAGGAGAACGTTCGCACCAACGGGTCCGTGCTGACGGACGGCAGCACCCAGGTTGCCTCTCTTTATTATGTCGACCCGCGCCGCTTTGCCTCCGATTCCACCGATCTCGACCTGCTCCAGGGCTTGAGCGCGCGGGTGGTGGAGGAGAATATGAGCGTCTCCTCCTTCGATAATCTCACGGCGGACGACGCCGAATATGCCGACGACGTCATCCCGGTCCGCCGCGCCCAGGACATCGTTCAGGCGATGACCGCCGCAGGCTACACCAGGGCGCAGTCGGAGGACCTCGCCTCCTATCTGGAAAAGCCTCTCGGCGGCCGCGAGCTCGGCGAAGGCGACGTGCTGCGGATCTGCATCATCCAGAAAGGCAAGGAAGCGAGCATCGTGCGCGCCAGCGTCTATTCGCATGCGCGCCATGTCGTCACGGTGGCGCTCAACGACAAGGGGCGTTTCGTCGAGGGCGCCGAACCGCCCGAGCTTGCTGCCGTCGCAAGCGCCTTCGACGACACGAACACGCCCGCGATCATCGCCGGACGCGATCTGCCGCGCGTCTATGACGGCATCTACCGCGCCGCCCTCTCCTACGGCATGGGCCAGAAGATGACGAGCGAGCTCATTCGCGCGCTCGCCAGCAATGTCGACTTCCAGGCGCAGCTGCGCCCGACGGATTCGCTCGAGGCCTTCTTCTCGGTCGCCGACGCCAACGGCCAGGTGACGGACAATTCCGAGCTCCTCTTCATCAATGCGAAGTTCGGCGACACCGAGACCCGGGTATATCGTTTCCAGAGCCCCGATGACGGATCGATCGACTATTACGACCAGGACGGCAAGAGCATCCGTCAGTTCCTGCTGCGCAACCCCGTTCCGAACGGCAGGCTGAGCTCCGGCTTCGGCATGCGGCGCCATCCGATCCTCGGTTTCTCGCGCATGCATACCGGCACAGACTGGGCTGCTGCGCGCGGCACGCCGATCATCGCCACCGGCAACGGGGTGGTCGAGAAGGCGGGTTGGGCCACCGGCTACGGCAACCAGACGCTTATCCGTCACGCCAACGGCTATGTCTCCTCCTACAACCACCAGAGCGCGATCGCCAAGGGCGTGCGGGAGGGTGCGAGGGTCCGGCAGGGCCAGGTGATCGGCTATGTCGGTTCCACCGGCCTTTCGACCGGTGCGCACCTTCATTACGAGCTCATCGTCAACGGCACGAAGGTGGATGCAATGAAGGTCCGCCTGCCATCCGGAAAATCGCTGGAAGGCGAGGCGCTCGCGCGCTTCTCGATCGAACGCAAGCGGATCGACGAACTGCTCGGCAACGACGACAGCACCACGGCCGAAGTCGCCGCGCGGCAGTAACGCATCCGATCCGTAGCTCCTGATGGAAGTAGCGCGCGAAAAGCTTTTTCGCGCGCTATTGCATGCCGATCGCTAAACCGGATCAGGCCGCCTTGCTGACGGCGCCGGGCCTCGGCTTGAAGAGCAGCCGGTCCGAGCCGGACGTCACCTTCACCACCGATCCGTCCGGTATCTCGCCGGAAAGGATCTTTTCCGCCAGCGGATCCTGGAGATGCTTCTGGATCGCCCGCTTCAGCGGCCTTGCGCCATAGACCGGATCGTAGCCCTTCTCGGCCAGCCAGTGGACCGCATCCTCGTCCAGTTCCAGCACAATCTTGCGGTCGGTGAGAAGCTTGCGCAGCCGCTCCAGCTGGATGTCGACGATCGCTCCCATCTCCGAGCGCCTGAGGCGATGGAACAGGATGATCTCGTCGATCCGGTTCAGGAATTCCGGCCGGAAATGCGCGCGCACCACCTCCATCACCTGCTCTCGGACCTTGTCGCTGTCGTCGTTCTCGCCCAACGCGGCAAGATATTCCGCGCCGAGGTTCGACGTCATGATGATCATCGTGTTCTTGAAGTCGACGGTGCGGCCCTGGCCATCGGTCAGCCGGCCGTCGTCGAGCACCTGCAGGAGCACGTTGAAGACGTCGGGATGCGCCTTCTCGATCTCGTCGAACAGCACGACCTGATAGGGCCGCCTGCGGACCGATTCGGTCAGCGCGCCGCCTTCCTCATAGCCGACATAGCCGGGAGGAGCGCCGATCAGCCGGGCGACGGAGTGCTTCTCCATATATTCCGACATGTCCATGCGCTGGATCGCCGTCTCGTCGTCGAAGAGGAAGCGGGCAAGCGCCTTGGTAAGCTCCGTCTTGCCGACGCCGGTGGGGCCTAGGAAGATGAACGAGCCGATCGGCCGGTTAGGATCCTGCAGCCCGGCGCGCGAACGGCGAACTGCCCGCGACACCGCCTGGACCGCGTCACCCTGGCCCACCACCCATTTCGCCAGCTCGTCCTCCATGCGCAGCAGCTTGTCGCGCTCGCCCTCCAGCATCTTGTCCACGGGAATCCCGGTCCAGCGGGAAACGACATGGGCGATGTTGTCGGCGGTCACGACTTCCTGCACCATCGGGTCGAGACTCGACCCGTCCTGGCTTTCGGCTTCCTCCAGCTCCTTTTCGAGCTTCGGGATCACGCCATAGGCAAGCTCGCCGGCGCGCTGGAACTCGCCCTTGCGCTGGGCGATCGCCAGCTCGTTGCGCGCTTCGTCGAGGCTCTTCTTGAGATCGGCCGCAAGGCCGAGCTTCGACTTCTCCGCCTGCCAGCGCGCGGTCAGCGCGTCGGCCTGCTCCTCGAGCGCGGAAAGGTCGAGTTCGAGCTTCTCCAGCCGGTCCCTGGAGGACTGGTCGGTCTCCTTCTTCAGCGCCTCGCGCTCGATCTTGAGCTGGATGATGCGCCGGTCGAGCTCGTCGAGCTCTTCGGGCTTGGAATCCACCTGCATGCGCAGCCGGGAAGCCGCCTCGTCCATCAGGTCGATCGCCTTGTCCGGCAGGAACCGGTCGGTGATATAGCGGTTGGAAAGCGTCGCTGCCGCAACGAGGGCCGAATCGGAGATGCGGACCTTATGGTGCTGCTCGTACTTCTCCTTGAGCCCCCGCAGGATCGAGATCGTGTCCTCGACCGTCGGCTCGTCCACCATGACGGGCTGGAACCGGCGGGCAAGTGCTGCATCCTTCTCGACATGCTTGCGGTATTCGTCGAGCGTCGTCGCACCGACGCAGTGCAGCTCGCCGCGCGCAAGCGCCGGCTTCAGGAGGTTCGAGGCGTCCATCGCGCCGTCGGCCTTGCCGGCGCCGACCAGCGTGTGCATCTCGTCGATGAACAGGATGATCTCGCCCGCTTCCGCCTGCACTTCGGAGAGCACGGCCTTCAGCCGCTCCTCGAACTCGCCGCGATATTTCGCGCCTGCGATCAGCGCGCCCATGTCGAGCGCCATCAGCTTCTTGTCCTTCAGGCTTTCGGGCACGTCGCCGTTGACGATCCTGAGCGCCAGACCCTCGGCGATCGCCGTCTTGCCGACGCCGGGCTCGCCGATCAGCACGGGATTGTTCTTGGTGCGGCGGGAAAGGACCTGGATGGTGCGGCGGATCTCGTCCTCACGGCCGATCACCGGGTCGAGCTTGCCTTCGCGCGCATCGGCCGTCAGGTCGCGGGCGAACTTCTTCAGTGCGTCGAAGCCCTGCTCCGCACTCGCCGTGTCGGCGGTGCGGCCCTTGCGGATGTCGTTGATCGCCTGGTTGAGGCTCTGCGCGGTGACCCCGGCCTTCTTCAGCGTCGCCGAAGTCGATGCCGTCGTCTCGATCGCCAGTGCCTGCAGCAGCCGCTCAACGGTGACGAAGCTGTCGCCGGCCTTCCTGGCCGCGTCTTCGGCGGTGGTGAAAACGCGGGCGAGCGGCTGCGAAAGCGACAACGAACCATTGCCGCCGGAAACCTTCGGCAGCTTCGCGAGCGCGGCATCATTGGAAATGCGGGCTTCCTTCGCGCTGCCGCCGGCGCGCTCGATCAGCGACGACGCCATGCCCTGGTCGTCGTCGAGCAGGACCTTCAACACGTGCTCCGCAGTGAACTGCGGATGTCCTTCGCTGAGCGCATGCGTCTGGGCGGATTGCAGGAACCCGCGAACGCGCTCGGAGTACTTTTCGATATTCATTCGGCTACCTCCATCTCTCGAACGGCCCGTTGCGGCACCGCTCGACGGTTCAGGATCAGGCTCCCTCAAAGGCAAGCCTGTCATTGATACGTGACCGGCCTTGTGCCGAGTCAGACGTTCGAAGGGAATATGGGAGGATCGGCCGAAAAATTAAAGGGATGCGGAGGGGGACGCCGGCGATCTTTTTTCCGTGGGCGCATCCGCTCCTCGCCACTGACGATTGCACGATTCCGTAAATCGGAATCGATTCAGGGAAAGGATTAGGCGCATTTCAAAGTTATCGCTGCATCCCTTGTCTTGCGGACGTGCAGCGCAGTCGGCATCAAACGGAAAAACCCGGCCGTGAAGGCCGGGTTTTGGAGTATCCAAGATATTGCGGATTATTCGGAGGCCGCTTCCAGAACGGCGGGATCGCCGCTCTTGGCTGCCGGCGCCTCTGCGCCGTCCTCTCCTGCCTGTGCACCCTCTCCCCGGCGCGGTCTGCGCGGGCGGGCGGCAGTGCGGCGGCGGGTCTGGCGCGGCGCCGAAGCCGGTGCCTCTTCCTCGAGCGAGACTTCCGCAGGCGTACCTTCGATCACCGGCTGCGGTCCCGTTCCGTCCACCACCGGCTCTTCCACGACCGGCGCGGCAACGGGCGCGCGTCTGGGCTCGGGTGCTGCCGGCGCGGCGGCAACCGCAGGCTCTTCGGCCGGGGAGGAATCCATGTCGTCCTGATCCCGCTCGAAGCCGTCGCGGTCGTTGAAATCGCCGCGGTCGTTGTAGTCGGTGCGTTCGTCGCGCTGGAAGCGGTCCTGCATCTGCGCCTGTGCGGCGGCAATGATGCGGTTGTAATGCTCGGCATGCTGCAGGTAATTCTCGGCAATGACCCGATCGCCGGAGCTCTGCGCGTCTCTTGCCAGAGCCGAATACTTCTCGGCGATATGCTGCGCCGTACCCCTGATCTTAACGTCCGGACCGGAGCTGTCGTAGGTCCGCGTCAAGGGGTTGCCGCCTTTGCGGTGGTTATTGTTGTTATTGTTGTTGCTATTGTTGTTGTTACGCCCGCGGCCGCGCTTGTTTTGCTGTCCTGGCCTCATATTTCCACTCACCTAAAATCGCGTCTTGATGATCATGTGTCTGCGCTCCTGACCGGGACGCGCCGGATCAAGCAGTCCTTATCGTGCGTCGAACCACGCCGATAGGTGGTCCTGTCGCCATAAGACGTTAAATGAACAGGTACCCGCACAAGGCAGTCTTCAATCCTAGCGACTCTGCTGAGAGAGCAACCCCCGCGATCGGGTCATGCCAGAGCGAATCTGTAGTGCATGACCTCTTGCCCAGTGCGTGATCGCAACCTAGCCCGCTTCGTGGATGATTCCAAGCCTTTTCTTCAGAGCGGTGAAAGAACCTGTCTGGCGGCTGCAACTTCAGGCCTCTGCCTGAAAGATCAAAGCGCGATCGTTGCCGCCGAGATCGCGGGCCTCATCGTTGAGGCCATAGCCTTCCTTTCGAAGAATGTCGATGACCGCCTCTTTCTGGTCGTATCCGATCTCGAATGCGAGAAAACCGGCCTTTTTCAGAAAGGCGCCGGCTCCCGCCGCTATGTGCCGGTAGGCGTCGAGCCCGTCGGGGCCGCCGTCCAGCGCAAGCCGGGGATCGTACCGCCGAACTTCTTCCGCAAGCGTATCCACGACGGAAGAGACTATATAGGGCGGATTTGACGTAATGATGTCGAACTGGCCATCAATGGCGGAAAACCAGTCGCTTTCGACGGTTTTAAATCGTTCCGACATGCCATTGAGATCGGCATTGCGTCTCGCGGTTTCAAGAGCCCCGGCGGAAATATCTGCCCCGACGCCCGTAACGCCCGAAACCGCGTCGATCAGCGCCAGGCAGATCGCACCCGTTCCCGTGCCGAGATCGAGCACCCGGCATGTGCCGTTTCGCGCGACGATCCCTTGTGCCGGCGGGATCAGGCGCTCCACCAGGATCTCCGTATCCGGCCGCGGCTCCAGCGTCTCCGGCGATAGCGTCAGCGTCAGCCCGAAGAACGGCCGCTTTCCGAGTATCCGGTAGACCGGTTCGTGCGCCAGCCTGCGACAAATTGCGTCATCGATCCGGCTCGCCTCCTCCTCCGTCAGCACCCGCGAACCATCCGTTATGAACGCCGTGCCGTCGAGATCTAGCAGCCCGCCGATCAGGAGTCGGGCCTCGCGCGCCGCCTCGGCGATGCCGCCCGCCGCAAGACGGCGGCGGACGTCTGAGACGGCGGCTGAGAGCGTAGCGGCGATCATGGGCCGCCCTGTTCGCCAAGCTGCGCGAGCTGCCCCGCCTGATAGTCGGCAAGCAGCGCATCGACCACTTCGTCGATCTCGCCTTCCATCATCCGGTCGAGCTTGTAGAGCGTCAGGTTGATGCGGTGGTCGGTCACCCGTCCCTGCGGGAAATTGTAGGTGCGGATACGCTCGGAGCGGTCGCCGGAGCCGACCTGGCTCTTGCGGTCGGCGGAGCGCTCGCTGTCGGCCTTCTGCCGCTCCATGTCGTAGAGCCGCGAGCGCAGCACCTGCATCGCCTTGGCCCGGTTCTGGTGCTGGGACTTTTCCGAGCTCGTGACGACGATGCCGGTCGGCAGATGGGTGATGCGAACGGCCGAATCGGTGGTGTTGACGTGCTGGCCGCCCGCGCCTGAGGAGCGCATCGTATCGATGCGGATGTCTTCGTTGCGGATCTCGATGTCGATCTCCTCCGCCTCCGGCAGCACCGCGACCGTCGCCGCCGAAGTATGGATGCGCCCGCTTGCCTCCGTCTCCGGCACGCGCTGCACCCGGTGCACGCCCGATTCGAACTTCAGCTTGGCGAAGACGCCGCGCCCGGAGATCGTCGCGATGATTTCCTTGTAGCCGCCCGCCTCGCCCTCGCTTGCCGAAAGCACCTCGACCTTCCAGCCGTTGGCGGCGGCGAAGCGCTCGTACATGCGGAAGAGATCGCCCGCAAAGAGCGCGGCTTCCGAGCCGCCGGTCCCCGCGCGGATTTCCAGGATCGCGCTCTTCTCGTCCGCCGCATCCTTCGGCAAAAGCAGGATCTGCATGTCGCCTTCGAGCTTTTCCAGACGTTCCTTCGTCTCCGGCAGTTCCGTCTCCGCAAGCTCGCGCATCTCGCGGTCCGTCGCCTTGTCGGAAGTGAGCGCCTCGAGATCGGCGATCTCCGAAAGCGTCTTCTGATATTCGCGGATCTTGGTCACCACCGGCTGCAGTTCGGAATATTCCGACGCCAGCCGCACATAGGTCTCCGAATCCGGCCCCGCCGACATGCGCGCCTCGATCTCGCCGAAACGGCGTTCGAGTTCGCGCATCTTTTCAACCGGAAGCTTCGCCACCGTTCACTCCAACTGGTAAATGCCTAAAGAGGGATGCCGTGCTCGGCTGCGAACTGCGCCAGGATTTCACGGACGGATGCGCCGGATTTGGTGTCTTCGAGCGCAGGTATCAAGACGGCCGCCAGCTTTTCCACGTCGAGCGCGAGCAGCATCGACTTCACCGGCCCGATCGCCGTCGGCGACATCGAGACGGAGCGGAAGCCGATTCCGAGCAGCGCCATGGCGGAGATCGGCTTGCTCGCCATTTCCCCGCAAAGCGTCACGGAAGTGTCGTTGCGGATGCCGGCCTGCACGATGTCGCGCAGGATGCGCAGGAACGGCCGCCCGAGCGTGTCGAAACGGTCGGAGACGCGCGCATTGCCGCGGTCCACCGCCATCGCGAACTGGAAGAGATCGTTGGAGCCTACGGAGACAAAATCGACCTCCGTCATCAATTCGTCGAGCTGCCACAGCAGCGCCGGCACTTCCAGCATCGCGCCGAACTGCAGCTTGCGCGGCAGCTGCTCGCCGAGCTTCGACTGCCGCTGGATTTCCTTTTGCAGCAGTTCCCGCACGTCCCTCAGCTCCGAGACCTCGGTCACCATCGGCAGCATCAGCCTGAGTTCGGCGCCGGCCGTGGCGCGCAGCATCGCCCGCAGTTGAGTCCTCAGCAGCCCCGGCCGATCGAGCGAAAGCCGGATCGCCCGCCAGCCGAGAGCCGGGTTCTCCTCTTCCGTCGCGCGGAAATAGGGAACCACCTTGTCGCCGCCGATATCGAGCGTGCGGAAGGTCACCGGCCGGCCGGCCGCCTGCTTCAGCACGCTGCGATAGAACGCTTCCTGCTCCTCCGCCTTCGGCATGGTCGAGGCGATCATGAACTGCAATTCAGTGCGGAAGAGCCCGATGCCCGATGCGCCCGATTCGTTGAGATGCGGCAGGTCGACGAGCAGGCCGGCGTTCATCTGCAGATTGATTGCCTTGCCGTCCTTCGTCACGGGTTCGACCGCCCGCAGCGCCCGGTACTGCTCCTGCCGGCGGGCCCGGAAACGGACCTTCTCCTCGTAGGAGCGCTGCAGGTCCTGCACGGGGCGCAGATGCACCCGCGCATCGTCGCCGTCGATGATCACGGGATCGCCGTTTTCCGCAAGCGCCACCACGCCGGGCGCCTGGCCGACGACCGGAATGCCCATGGCGCGCGCGACGATCACCACATGGCTCGTCACCGCGCCGTCCTCCAGCACGAGGCCGCGCACGTTCTCGCGCGGATAATCGAGCAGTTCGGCAGCCCCCATGGCCCGCGCCACGACGATGGCGTCAGCGGGGAACGAGCCGCCCGAAAGCTTCGCGCCGTAGCCGGTCAGTTGCCGCAAGAGCCGGTTGGCGAGGTCGTCGAAATCGTGCATGCGCTCGCGCAGATAGGGGTCGGTCAGCCGGATCATCCGCGCCTTCGTCTCGCTCTGCACGCGCTCCACCGCCGCTTCCGCCGTCAGGCCGTTGCGGATCGCCTCTTCGAGCTTTCTCACCCAGCCGCGGTCGTGCGCGAACATCCGGTAGGTCTCCAGCACTTCGCGGTGCTCGCCTTCCATGGAAACGTCGCGGCGCGACAGCATGTCGTCGATCGAGATGCGCAGCGATCCCAGCGCCTCGGCAAGCCGTCCGAGCTCGTGCTCGGAATCCTCGTTGAGCAGATTGGTCACGACGATGCGCGGCTCGTGCAGCACGACATAACCGAGCCCGATGCCTTCGCTGAAGCTCGCCCCGTCGATCGTCACCGGGCGGGAAAGGTCGAGTTCGAGGCCGGGCTTGGTGAGCTTCTTCAGCTCGCCCGTCGCCACCATCTCGGCGATGACCATCGCGGTGGTTTCGAGCGCCTCGACCTCGTCCTCGCGATAGTTGCGGCTCGCCTTGTTCTGCACGACGAGAACGCCGAGCGCGCGCCCTGTGCGCAGGATCGGCACGCCGAGGAAGGAATGGTAGATCTCTTCGCCGGTCTCCGGCAGATAAGTGAAGGCCGGATGCGACTGCGCGTCGGAAAGGTTGAGCGGTCGGGCAGAAGCCGCGATCGTGCCGACGAGGCCCTGCCCCATCTTCAGTTGCGCGAGGTGGACGGCGCCGGGATTGAGGCCCTCGGTGGCATAGAGCTCGAGCACGCCGTCGGACCGCAGCACATAGACCGAACACACCTCCGCGACCATATTGCTCGCGATCTGGCGCACGATCTGGTCAAGGCGCTCCTGCGGCTCCAGCGGCTCCGCCATCAATTCGCGCAGCCGCTTGAGAAGAACGCGCGGACCCGCGGAGAGGTCTCTCATCGCGTAACGTCTCCCGAAATTGGACGATCCCCACCGGCGCCGCCGGCACCGGTGATGAAACAGGCGCCGGAGAATCCGGAGACTTACTTCTTATCCAGACCGTAGACGGAATGCAAAGTCCTCACGGCGAGTTCCGCATATGCACCGTCGATCAGGATGGAAATCTTGATTTCCGAGGTGGTGATCGCCTTGATGTTGATGCCTTTTTCGGCAAGTGCCTTGAAAGCGGACGCCGCCACGCCGGCATGGCTGCGCATGCCGATGCCGATGACCGACACCTTGACCAGCCCTGATTCGTGCTGGATCACGTCGAAGCCGACCTTTTCCTTGGCGCCTTCCAGAACCCGGAGCGCCTTGTCGACATCGCCCGAAGGCACCGTGAAGGTCATGTCGGTCTTGGAACCGTCCTCGGAAATGTTCTGGACGATCATGTCGACATTGATATGGCTTTCGGCGAGCGGGCCGAAGATCGCGGCTGAGACGCCCGGCCGGTCGGCGACGCGACGGAGCGAGATCTGCGCTTCATCCTTGGCATAGGCGATGCCGGTTACGACTTCCTGTTCCACGATCTCTTCCTCATCACAAATCAGCGTGCCGGGCGGGTTCAGGAGGTCGCCCATGCCCGGCGCATCGGGGTCCTCGAAACTGGAGCGCACGAAGGTGCGGACCTTGTGCACCATGGCAAGCTCGACCGAGCGCACCTGCAGCACCTTGGCACCGAGAGATGCCATTTCCAGCATCTCCTCGAAAGCGATCTTCTTGAGGCGCCGCGCCTTCGGTTCGACACGCGGATCGGTCGTATAGACGCCATCGACGTCGGTATAGATGTCGCAGCGGTCCGCTTTCACCGCTGCTGCGATCGCGACTGCCGACGTGTCCGAACCGCCGCGCCCCAGGGTGGCGATGCGGTTGTCCGGACCAAGTCCCTGGAAGCCGGCGACGACCGCCACCTGTCCCTCGCCCATGCGGCGGACGATCTCGCCGCCGTCGATCTCCATGATGCGGGCCGCGCCATGCGCGTTGTCGGTGCGGATCGGGATCTGCCAGCCCTGCCAGGAGCGGGCATTGACGCCCATCGACTGCAGCGCGATCGAAAGCAGCCCGGAGGTCACCTGCTCGCCCGACGCGACGATAGCATCGTATTCCCGCGCATCGTAGAAGGGCGAGTTGGCGCCCGTCGCCTTCGGCATGCCCTGCACCCAGCCGACCAGCTCGTTTGTCTTGCCGGACATGGCCGAGACGACCACAGCCACCTCGTGTCCGGCATCGACCTCGCGTTTCACATGGCGGGCAACGTTGTGGATGCGGTCTAGGTCAGCGACGGAGGTTCCGCCGAATTTCATCACGATGCGTGCCATATCTGTCTACCGGTACTGGGATGTCACGCGCAAGCGCGCGCGCGGCTATCTAAGTCGCGGCGTCTCATAGCGGATCGGCGGGCAGGGCGCAATGGCGCCAATGCCCCGGCCCCGCCGGCGCCGGGGCATTGGCTCGTGGCAGCGACGAGCGGCGGAGAAAACCCTTCAGGCCCGCGCGATGCGGTAGACCGCGGCGGGCGGCAGGTTGCGGAACGTTCCGCCGATACGCACGCTGCCGAGGCCCTGGTCATCGAGAACCGCACGGGGAACGGGGCAGCGGAAGCCGTAGGTGAACTGGTAGAAAGCTCCTTCCGGACGCAGCCGGGAGAATGTTGCGGAAAGGATGGCGGCCACCTTTTCCGCCCGCATCGACAGGAGCGGCAATCCGCTCACCGCGGCTCCCGCATGCGCCGGAGGATGGTTTTCCCCGAGATCGGCCGCATCGATGCACAGCACGCGCGCCGCGGGAAACCGCATCCCGAGCAAGGTCGCGAATTCGGCGGTGCTTTCCACCAGCGTCAGGCTGCTCTCGCTGACGCCCTTGCGAAGGAGGGCCCGGGTGAAGACGCCGGTCCCCACGCCGAGTTCGATCACCGGCCCCGTTTCCGCGGCGATCTCCGAAACGATGAGCCGCGCCAGTGCGTTACCCGAAGGCAGGACGGATGCGACGGTAAGAGGCGCCTGCATCCAGGCGGAGAAAAAGCGGCATGCATCCGTGGTCATCGGCGCCCCATCGATCTTAACGGTGTTAAGTGACACGCTAGCCAAATATCTGTACAATGTAAAGATTAGAGAATCGCAAGAAGAATGCGAGGGAGATCACGAATTGGAGAGGACGGGCTATCACCATGGAGACCTGCGCGAAGCGCTGATCCGCGCGACGGACGAGATCCTCGCCGAGCGTGGCCTTGAGGGATTTACGCTTCGGGAGGCTGCGCGCCGCGCCGGCGTGTCCCCTGCCGCCCCCGCCCATCATTTCGGCAGTTCCGCCGGCCTCCTGACCGAAGTGGCGATCCTCGGTTTCGAGGAACTGGCCCGCCATATCACGATCGATCCGGCAGCTCCGCCACTTTCGCCGGCCGAGCGGCTGAAGGTACAGGGCATAGGCTATGTGCGCTTCGCCCTCGCCTTTCCCGGCCGTTTCCATCTGATGTTCCGCCACGATCTGCTCGTTGCCGATGACGAGCGGCTTCTCGCGGCCGGCGGAGCGGCGAAGGATGCGCTTGCCGGGACGATCGACGCCCTGCGCCCACAGTCCGAGGACCAGCCGTCCGATGCCGCCGTTCACCCGCTGCTTCTCGGCCTTTGGTCGACCGTGCACGGTTTCGCCCATCTCGTTCTCGACGGCAAGTTTTCCCGCATCGAAGGCAAGAAGATGCCCGATCATGTTCTGAACGACGTTCTCCCGGCCGTGCTTGACGCTCTCCTGCCGAAGACGTGAGGAGAGGTTCGGGGGAACCGGCCCGCGTTCCGGGCGTTGCCGGTCCCGGAGGCCGGGATGCAATGGATCTTTCGAAGGTTGGCATGCGATGACCGAGACGAGCCCCGACTACGACAGCTTCTTCCGCCGCTATGCGGACGCCTATGAACGCTCGCTTGGCGAACGGGTCGAGACGGATCTCATCCGTTCCTTCTTCGCCGAGGATTTCCTTTCGCTTTCCGTCAAGGGCGGGATCGTCGCCGGCAGGAACGACGAGCGCTTCGCGGGCATGCTCGTCGAAGCCTATGCCTTCTACAAGGCGATCGGCACCAAGACGATGCGCATCGACCATGTCGAGACGGCGTCCCTCTATGACGGCCATGACCGCGTGCGGGTCTTCTACGTCGCGGATTATGCCAAGAAGGACGGCAGCACGGCGACCATCTCCTTCGATCTCGTCTATCTGCTCCAGCGCCGCGCCGGCGGGCCGAAGATATTCGCCTTCATCGCCGGCGACGAGATGGACGTATACCGCGAGCACGGCCTCGTCGGTCCCGACGGACAGCCGCTCTGAGGTGTATCGCCGGCAAGCAGCGCCTCAGCCTCCTCCCGCGTCAGGCCGGCATCGCGCAGCAGGTGATCGTTCCTGCGCGCCGTGATCAGTGCAAGCGCGCACCAATCCGCCTCGCGCCGCCGCCAGGTCTCAATCAATTGTACGAAAAAGGAGAAGAGCGCGCGAGTATCCATGGCCGTCGATTCCGGTTGTCACCGCACCATCTTCGCCGCCCTTTGACATTCCACAAACGAATTGTGAGAATGCCTGCCATAAGAAAAACCGATGGCGTCAAAAATGCAGCTACCCCTTGAGAGCGAATTGCTCAGAACCTTCCTCGTCATCGCCGACACGGAAAACTTCACCCGCGCGGCCGAGGCCGTCGGACGCACCCAGTCGGCGGTCAGCATGCAGGTGCGCCGGCTGGAGGACGTCATCGGCAAGCCGCTTTTCGGCCGCGGCCCGCGTGGCGTGGCGCTCACCGAGGAGGGTCGCCGGCTCCTGCCCTATGCCCGACGGATCGTCGGCCTCGTCGACGAGACCACGGCGGCGATGCGCGAGAAGCCGCTCGACGGTCCCGTGCGCATCGGCATTCCGGAGGAATACAGCCAGACGATCCTTCCCCGCGCACTCGCCGCCTTTTCCGAACGCCATCCGGCGGTGGAGGTGACGGTGCTGTGCGGCTACTCCTCCCAGCAGCTTGCCGCCCTCGAAAGGGACGAACTCGATCTTGCCGTGGTTTTCGACTGGAACGGGCGGACCGGCGGGGAAGTGCTCGGCATCGACCCGACGGTCTGGGTCACATCGGCCACGCATGAGCGCCACCTCATGAAGCCCCTGCCCGTCGCGCTCTACTGGAACTCCAACTGGTGCCGCGATTTCGCGATCCGCTCGCTGGAAAACCATGCGATCGCCTACCGCGTCGCCTATAGCTGCGACACCAGCAGCGGCCTGCGCATGGCGGTATCGGCCGGCCTCGGCGTCGCGCCGCTTGCCCGCAGCAATATTCCGCCCGACGGGCGTGAGCTCACGCAGGCGGACGGATTCCCGCCGATCGATTCCTCCCGCGTGGTCCTTCGCCGCAATCCCTATCACTCCAGCCCCGCGGTCGATGGAATGGTCGATATGCTGCGCACGGCCTTTCAGCCGCTTACGCCATCCCCCGGTTTTCCGCAGCCGCTGGGGCTTTGACCTGCTTTGCCATGCCCCGGCAGGGAAAAGAGTGCGGCGCGGCAGACGAGCGGCGCCGCTCACCCTTTCCGCCTGCGATCATCCCGCCTCGCGCGCCAGCGGCAGCAGCCAGTCGCGGAAGGCGCGCATTGCCGGCGTGGGCGCGCGCGATTTCAGATGCGTGAGCCAATAGCTGCCCCTGGAGGTGTAGATCTCGAACGGCTGATGGATCATGCCGCTCGAAAGCTGGCGGGAGAACATCAGCGGCGGCGAAAGCGCCACGCCTGCGCCCTGCATCGCCGCCTCCATCATCGCAAGCGAGGAATCGAAGACGATGCCCTTCATCACCGGCGCCGGCGACGTGATCCCCGCCGCCTCGAACCAGCCCGGCCACTCGTCTGTGCGATAGGACCTGAGCAGCGTCTCCTTGGCGAGGTCCTCCGGCCGTTTCAGCCGCCCTGCGATCTCCGGCACGCAGAGCGGCGAAAGCGGCGCCTCGAACAGCCGCTCCGCCTCCGTGCTGTGCCAGGCGCCGTTGCCGAAGCGGATGGCGAAATCCAGGCCCTCCGCCGCAATGTCGACGCGGTTGTTGTTGGTCGAAAGCCGGACGTCGATGAAGGGATGGCGATCGCGGAAATCGCCGAGTCGCGGCAGGAGCCACCCGACCGCGAAGGTCCCGACCGCCCCGATGGTGAGCACGTCGCGAAGGTGTCCGCCCTGGAAGCGCTCCAGCATGTCGGCCATCCGGTCGAAGGAATCGCTGAGCACCGGCAGCAGCGCCTCGCCCTCCGCGGTGATCATCAGTCCGCGCGGCAGCCGTTTGAAGAGCGTCACGTTCAGGCGCTCCTCGAGCAGCTTCACCTGATGGCTGACCGCCGCCTGCGTTACGCAGAGCTCGATCGCGGCGCGCGTGAAGCTCAGATGCCGCGCCGACGCCTCGAAGGCGCGTAACGCGTTCAGCGGAAGATGCGGTCTGACCATGGGAGCCCAAATTCAATTTGCATGTCCCGCGAGATAACATCGTTTGTCCATTTCCCTCAATCCGCCTAACCAGAGGCATCGCATCGGACATGGAGCTTTGGAATGACGATCCCGCGTGAACTGAAGATGGGCCTCAGCGTTCTCCTGACGGCGCTCGGTCTCGGCCTGCAGCAGCCCGCATATGCCGCCTCCCGCATCGAATGCACCGTCATCCTCGATGCCGTCACCGGCGAGACGCTTCATCGGGAGGGGATCTGCGACGAACGCTTCACCCCGATGTCGAGCTTCAAGCTCCCGTTGGCGCTGATCGGTTACGACGCCGGAATTCTTCAGGACGAGCACAATCCCACCTGGGACTACAGGCCGGAATTCAAGGGCAGCAAGCGTGAGCAGAAGACCGTCGATCCGACCATCTGGGAAAAGGATTCGATCCTGTGGTATTCGCGGGAGATCACACGCCGGCTCGGCGAGGAGCGCTTTGCCGACTATGTGGCGAAACTCGGCTACGGCAATGCCGACGTGTCCGGCAGGCCGGGCGAGAACGGCCTCACTCAATCCTGGCTGATGTCCTCGCTCGTCATTTCGCCGGACGAGCAGGCGAATTTCGTCCGCCGCTTCTTCATTCATGCGCTGCCGCTTTCGGACAAGGCTTACGACATGACCCGCGCGATCATCCCGGTCTATGCGGCAAAGGACGGCTGGACCGTCCGCGGCAAGACGGGCAGCGGGTGGCTTCGTGACGCGGCCGGCGAGATCGACCGCAACCGCCCCCTCGGCTGGTTCGTCGGCTGGGCGGAAAAGGACGAATACCAGGTGGTCTTTGCAAGGCTGGAGATCGGAACCGAGAAATCGGACGAACCCGCAAGCTTCGCCGCCCGGGCGCGCCTCATCGAGGCCCTGCCGGAGATCCTGAAGCAGCAGTGAGATCGTCGCCCGGCCGGTTATCGACGGGAAGGGATGTGGAGCGGCGTCCACATTCCTTCCCGTTCAGCGCAATGCGAACGCCTTGAACGGGTGCAGCGCCTTCCGGTCCACGACGGCGCCGAGGCCGGCCATATCGCCGATCGTCGCCCGCCCCTTGCGGATGGTTTGCTCGAGGGGGTTTTCCAGGACCTGGACATAGGTGTTCTGGTCGGAGAAATAGGGATAGACCTCCAGATTCATCGCATTCGGAATCGACGCGCAGAGCACGAGCGAGGCCGCCGAGCAGAGTGAGCTCGCGCAGTTGTGCGGCGAGACGCGCGCATTGTACGTCTCCGCCATTCCGGCGATCTGAACCGCTTCCAGGAGGCCGCCGCAATTGGCGACGTCGGGCATCACGATGGAGACCGCGCCGGTGTCGAGGACGTTGCGGAAGCCGGCGCGGCCATAGACGCGCTCGCCGACGGCGATCGGGATGGCGGTGCGCTGCGCGGTCCTCGAAAGCCCCGCCAGATTGAACGGATCGACGGGCTCCTCGATCCAGGCGATCTCGAGATCCCGGCAGACATCGAGGAACCGGGCGAGCTGGTCGTCGCAGACCCCGCCGGAGAGATCGAGCATGATTTCGACCTCCGGCCCGACCTCCGCGCGCAGCGCCTTCACCCTGTCGGTCGCGCGGCGGAAGCGGCCGTCGTCGACCATGCGGGCCGATACGTGCCGGAACGTTCCGTCCGCCAGCTCATGCGCGAAGGGATAGCACTTGAGCGCCGTGTAGCCGTCCTTCAGCGGACGGGAGGCCGCCCGCGCCCAGTTCGCCACGTCGTCGTGTTCGTGGTTCCAACCGTTGGCATAGACCTTGACGTCCGGGCGCATCGCGCCGCCGAGAAGCGCGTGCACGGGAACGCCGAGCGCCTTGCCCTTTATGTCCCAAAGCGCCAGTTCGATGGCGCTGATCGCCGCGAAGGTGATGGCGCCGCCGCCCTTGGCCCAGAAGGAGTGATCGTAGAGATCCTGCCAGATCTCGCGTATGCGGGACGGATCCCGCCCGGCGAGATGAGGCGCCATGTCCTCCAGCATCCCGGCCACCGCCGGCGCGCCGTAGCCGTAGGCAACGCCTGCCTCGCCGAAACCCGAGATGCCTTCCCCGGTTTCGATTTCAACGAGGACGGGGCGCAGGCCGCCGCCCTCCACCCGGTAAATCGTGACATTGCTGATCTTCATGAAAACGCCTTCTGGACGGGAGTTGCCGATGCGGCCTATTTGTGTGCGGTGACGACGATCTCGATCAGCGTGTCGCCGCCGAGATCGGCCACGCCGACGGTCGCCCGCACCGGCAGGTGCTCCGGCGCCAGCCATTCCTTCCAGACGGCATCCATCTGCGGCTTCAGGCCGAGATCGGTGACGAAGATCGTCGCTGACAGCAGCTTTGTCCTGTCGCTCCCGGCTTCGGCCAGGTAGCCGTCGACCTTGGCGAGGATCTCGCGGGTCTGCCCTGCCATGTCGAGGCTTTCGTCGTCGCAGGTCGTCCCGCCCACGAAGACCATGCCGTTATGCTCGACGACCCGGTGCATGATGGGCGTGCGAATCTGCCTGTTGGTCATTGTTTTTCCTTTCCTTGGTTGAACTTGATGGATCACGGACCCTCGTCCGGCGACCGGCCTGTGACGGCGAGCACCGCCGATGGAGACGGTGGCATCGCGGCCATTTCCGACAGCCGCAGGGGCTTGACCGGCGCGCGCAGGCGATAGGTGCCGATCTCGGCCGGGCTCGTCCCGCGCTCTGCGGCCATGATCTCGGAGACGGTGAGCGCGCACATCCGCCCCTGGCACGGTCCCATGCCGCAGCGCACGAAGGTCTTCAGCTGGTTGGGGCCGGGCACCCCCAGCGCGACGATCCCGCGCAGGGTGCCTGCCCGCACCTCCTCGCAACGGCAGACGATGGTGTCCGGATCGGGAGGCGCGCGGAACGCCTCGGCGGGCCGATAGAGCGTGTCGAGGAAGGCCCGTCCCTTCGCAAACCGCCGACGCTCTTCCCGAAGCGCCGCAAGCGCCGTCTCCGGCACCGCCAGGCCGATGGTGCGAAGTGCGGCAAATGCGGCGATGCGCCCGCAAACCTCCGCATGCTGTGCGCCGCCGATGCCGCCGCCGTCGCCGGCGACGAATATGCCCGGAAGGGAGCTGCCCCCTTCTGTGTCGGTGGCGGGCTGGAAGGCGCGCTGCCTCTCGTTCCATTCGATGGCGCAACCGGCTGCGCTTGCAAGATTGATATTGGGCACGATCCCCTGATGCAGGAGCACGCAATCGGCAGCGACGGTCCGCTTGCGGTGGCCGGTGTGGAATTCGATCGTTTCGGCCTTGCGGTCGCCGAGGATGCGAAGCGCGGTGATCCCGGAGACGACCGGGACGGAACGCCGGACCTTCAGGAGGAGCGAAAGCCCCTTGCGGAAATAGGGCGACCGCAGGAAATCCGGAAGATGGCGGACGGCGGCGGGATACCGGCGCCGGTCCGTCGTGTCGAGCAATGCGGCGATCTCCGCGCCGGCATCGAGGAGCTGCGCCGCAAGCAGGTAGATGAGCGGGCCGCAGCCGGCGAGCACGACGCGGCCGGCCGGAACGATCGCTGCCGATTTGAGCGCGATCTGCGCCGCGCCCGCCGTCATCACGCCCGGCAGCGTCCAGCCGGGAACCGGCATCGGCCGCTCCATGGCGCCCGTCGCGATGATGACGGCCTTCGCGTCGATGAGGCATGCGGCGCCGTTCAGCGAGATGCCGATCCTGGCGCGGATGCCTCTGCCGTCGTCGCCGGCCGTCGCGGGCTCGAGGCTCCAGACGGTACCCCCGGGCGCGTAGTCGAGGTCCGACGTCAGGAAGGAATCCGCAAGCGCCTGCCCGTTCCAGTAATCCTGCCCCAGGACCGGCAGGTCCCGCGGACTGTTGCGCGTGACGGAGCGGTAGATCTGGCCGCCCGGAGCGGCGTTTTCGTCTATCGCAAGCACGCGCGCGCCCAGGCGGGACGCCTCGGCGGCCGCCGCAAGCCCGGCCGGCCCCGCCCCGATCACGGCAAGGTCGTAGGTGGCGGCGATGCTGCCCGCGTCCGAAAGGATGCGCGCCGTCATCGCGCGTCTCCCGCAGGCAGCGCGCATGCGCCGTGCTGGCTCGTCACCACCATGCCGTCGCGCACCTCCACAAGGCAGCCCTGGCGGTTGCGGACGCCGTCGACCGTCAGCAGGCACTCGAAGCAGACGCCCATCATGCAATAGGGCCCGCGCGGCTCGCCTGCGACGATGCTGCTGCGGAAGGTGTCCACGCCGGCTGCAAGAAGCGCGGAGGCGAGGCTCTGCCCCCGCGCCGCCCGCAAAGGCTGGTCGTCGAAGGAGAAGGTCACGGGATCGGCGGGTTCACGCAGCCTGCGGAACATGGAACCTCCGGGAATGAAACGGGGCGAGGTCGGGCGAAAGCGCGCCGGCTGCGATCTGGGGGGCCACGACGAGCGCATGGTTGGCCGCAAGGGTAACGCCGGAATGGCAGAGCGCGATGAAGGCGCCGGGATGGGCGGCAGACTGTTCGTAGATCGGCAGGCCATCGGCGGACTTGACGCGGAAGCCGGTCCAGCTGCGCACGATATTCAGGTCTGCGAGAGCCGGAAAGACGCGGATCGCCCGACCGGCGAGCACGGCGCTGATCTCCTGGTTCGTGGCGGTGGACGACGTGTTCGTCTCCTCGCTGTCGCCGATCATGACGCCGCCTTCGTCCGTCTGCCGGATGGTGGCGGAGGTATAGGGAAAGAAGGGCGCGCATCTTTCGGTGACGAGCACTTGGCCCTTGCTGCGCTTCAGCGGGGCCGCAAGCCCGACCATCGGCGCCAGATGGGCATTGCCGAGACCGGCGGCGAGCACGATCCGCCGGGCGAAAAGGTCTCCCCAACGGCCGCAAAGCCGGAAGCCGTCAGCCAGCGGCTCGATCCGCTCCACCGCATGACGGGCGCGATAATCCACGCCTTTCGACTTGAGAGCCGCATGCAGGGCGCGCAAGAGACGCAGCGCGTTCACGTCGCCGTCGGCAGGCGAATAGATGGATCCGGCGACGTCCGGCCCGAGCCCCGGCAGGCGGTCGCGCGTCTCGCCGGGACCGAGGACTTCGTAAGGCACGGCTTTCCCGTCGGTCTCGCGGTCGATGACCTTCATCTCGGCGTGGAGGGTGTCGAGCTCACCCTGCGACAACGCGAAGCTGAAGGCCCCCCGCTGCCGCAGCGACACGTCTATGCCGGTATCGGCATGGAGTGCCGCGGCGAAGTCGGGCCATCTTTCGGCGGACGCCTTCGACCAGAGCGCATAATGCGGCGCGCCCATACCCTTGCCCTGGACCCAGACCAGCGCGAAATTCGCCCGCGACGCCCTCGGATCCAGATCCTCGCCGTCGAGCACGAGCGGGTTCAGGCCCGAGCGCGCGAGCCCCCATGCGATGGATGCGCCGACCAGCCCGCCGCCGATGACGGCGATCTCCGATATATTCGTTTTCGTCATGAACCGTTCCGTCATGCCCATGGCCCGGCACGGCCTTCTGGTCGCGCCGGAACCGCCGGGTTTCAACCGCGTGGGCTCACGTCGACCTTGAACCACTTCTCCGAAAAGCGCTTGACCGTTCCGTCGGCGATCGCCGCCTTGATCGCCTCGTCGAACTCGGCTTTCAGCGCCGTGTCGTCCTTGCGCAGGCCGACGGCGATGACCCCGAAGACGCCCCCCGAGAAGATCGGTCCGGCGAGGCGGGCACCCTCCATGTCGGGCTTTTCGAGCGCCGCCGCGAGCACCGTCGCATTGGCCACCACGGCATCGAGCCTGCCGCTCATGAGATCGAAATTGTGCTCTTCGGTGGTCTTGTATTCGCGCACTTCCGCGACGTCCTTGAAATAGGTCTCCATGAAGGTGGCCGCGGTGGTCGAGCCTTGGACGCCGACGACCTTGCCTTGCAGAAGGGCGGCCATCTCGTCGATGTGTTCCTTGGCCTCGGCTTCCTGCTTGTCCAGCGAATAGACCTCGCCGGTACCCGGCAGGCCGGCGAGCGGCCCGCCCGACAGGATGGCGAAACTGTTGATGCCGGCGGCATAGGGCGTGGAGAAGGCGATGACCTCCTCGCGCTTCGGCGTCACGCTCATCGCCGCCATGATGGCATCGTATTTGCGCGCCTCCAGCGCGGGGATGATGCCGTCCCAGTTCTGCGGGACGATTTCGCATTTGACCTTCATGCGCGCGCAAAGCTCGTTGGCGAGATCGATCTCGAACCCTTCGAGCGTGCCGTTCGGGCCGGAAAAGTTCCACGGCGCATAGGCGCCTTCGGTCGCGATCCGGACGGTCCGCTCCTCGGCGGAGGCGGTAACGGTCGCGGCGGCAAGCGTTGCGGCCGCAAGCAGGATGCTGAGTTTCATGCGTTCACCCTTCTGATTGTGTTGGTTGCCTTGTCTTTGGTTGCCGGTTAGCCGGAGTTCGAAGCCCTTGAGCCCTCGCGCGACAGGAACTGCCTCAGGCGGTCCGATCGCGGATTTGCGAACAAGTCTTGAGGCACTCCCTCCTCTTCGATCACCCCCCGGTGGAGGAAGACCACGCGGTTCGAGACCTCGCGCGCGAAAGCCATCTCATGAGTGACGATCAGCATCGTCCGCCCCTCGTCAGCGAGATTCCGGATGACCTTCAGCACCTCGCCCACCAGTTCGGGGTCGAGCGCCGAGGTCGGCTCATCGAAGAGCATGATGCTCGGCCGCATCGCAAGCGCCCGGGCGATCGCCGCACGCTGCTGCTGCCCGCCGGACAGATGCGCCGGGTAGTGATGGCGCTTTTCCGCGATGCCGACGCGTTCGAGCAGCGCCTCCGCTTCCGCCGTGCACTCGCGCCGGCTCCTCTTCTGCACATGGACGGGAGCCTCGATCAGGTTCTCCAGGACCGTCAGGTGGGACCAGAGATTGAAGGACTGGAAAACCATGGCGGCCTTCGCCCGCACCCTGTTCACCTGGGCCATGTCCGCCGGACGCGAGGGATGCCCCGCCTTGCGGACGACCTCGATCGTCTCGCCCCGGACCGAGACGGTCCCGGCGTCGGGCACCTCCAGCATGTTGACGCAACGCAGCAGCGTCGACTTTCCCGAGCCCGAGGAGCCGAGGATGGAGACTACCTCGCCGTCGCGCGCCGATAGGGAAACGCCGTGCAGCACTTCGAGATGCCCGTAGCTTTTCCGGATGCCGCGCAGGTCGACGGCGGGAGTGCTCGAATGTTCAGCCATGACAGTCCGCCTTGATCCTTGTGCCGGGCAAGGCTGCCGGCGCCTCCCTCGTTTCCGGGGAAAAGGCGCGTTGCAGCGCTGCGAAAATCCTGGCGACGACGAAATTGAGCGCGAGATAAATCACTCCGGCGCAGACGAAGACTTCCACCGGCCGGTAGCTCTGCGAGATCAGTTTTGCCGCAAGCCCGGTGACCTCCATCAGCGTGATCGTGGAGGCGAGTGCCGTCGATTTGAGCATGAGGATGATCTCGTTGCTGTAGGCCGGCAGCATCTGCCGGATCGCCTGGGGCAGGATGATGCGGCGGAAGGCGAGGACGCGGGACATGCCGAAGGCGCGTGCGGCCTCGATCTGTCCTGCGCCGACCGAGTTCAGTCCGCCCCGGATGATCTCGGCGCTATAGGCCGCCGTGTTGAGCGCGAGCGCGAGCGCCGCGCACCAGTAGGCCTCGCGCAGGAAGGGCCAGAGGAAGCTCTGGCGCAGCGCCGGAAATTGGCTGAGGCCGTAATAGATGATGTAGATCTGCACCAGAAGCGGCGTTCCGCGAAACGCGAAGATGTAGAAGCGCGCGGGAAAATCGAGAAGGACGCTGCCGCTCGTCCGCATCAGCGCCAGCCCGAAGGCCAGTACGGCGCCGCCCGCGACCGAAAGCGCAGTCAGCTGCAGCGTTAGCGGAATGCCGCCGGCCAGCGTCGACAGGGTTTGCGCAAGAAAGGGCAGGTCGAGCATCAGGCCGCCCTCCGCACGCCGCGCATCGCCCGCTGCTCCAATGCCCTGAAACCGAGACCGGAAACGAAGGTGATGAGCAGGTAGAGCGCTGCGGCGGTGAGATAGAAGCTGAAGGGCTGGCGCGTGGAGCCCGCGCCGATCTGCGCCTGGCGCATCAGCTCGACGAGCCCGATGACCGAAATCAATGCCGATTCCTTCAGGACCAGCTGCCAGACATTGCCGACACCCGGAATGGCGAAGCGGATCGCCTGCGGCAGGACGATCCGCCGAAAAAGGAGGAAAGAGGGCATTCCGCAGGCGCGCGCGGCCTCGATCTCGCCCTTGGAAAGCGCCTGCACCGCCCCGACGAAGACCTGTGTCTGGTAAGCGCCCGAAACGACGCCGATCGCGACGGCGCCCGTCAGGAAAGCGGGCGCTCCAACGAAGCCCTCGGCGCCGAAGAGCGATGCGACGGCCGAGATCGCGGAGCTGGAGCCGAAATAGAAGAGATAGATCACCAGAAGATCCGGCACGCCCCGGAAGACGGTCGTGTAAATCTCGGCCGCCATCCGCAGGGAGGCGAAGCGGGAAAGCTTCGCGGCCGCTCCGCAAAGGCCGAGGAGGATGCCCGCGATGAAGCCGGCCACACCCACGGCGACCGTCATCCCGGTGGCTGCCAGCATGTCGCGGCCCCACCCATCGGGCCCGAAGCCCATGAGCTGGTAATACTGCAAAAAACTAGCCCTTCAGTTCCCCGCGCATGTTTCATGCGTCGTTTGCCGCAGCCGGAGAGCCGCGGCGTGGTTCCTTGCGGACGGCCCTTCGCCCGCGCGGTCGGGAAAAATCTTGCATTGTCGCAGTATTCGGTCAAATTCGAAATCAGGGGTCGTGAATAAGCAGATATTATGAAGCCACAGATAAATCTCAGACAGGTGGAAGCGTTCCGTGCGGTAATGCTGACGGGCAAGATGACTGCCGCCGCCGAGCTCATGTCCGTGACCCAGCCGGCCGTCAGCCGGCTGATCGCCGATTTCGAGCGTGCGACCAGGCTCCTGCTCTTCGAGCGCAGGGGAAATCAGATCAGCCCGACGCGCGAAGCGCTCACGCTGATGAGGGAGGTGGACCGGGCTTTCGTGGGGTTGAACAGGATCGCGCTCGTCGCCGAGGAGATCGGCCGGCATTCGGCGGGCACGCTGCGCATCGCAGCCATGCCGGCGCTCGGAAACGGCATATTGCCGCGCTTCCTCGCCCATTTCCTGCGCGACAAGCCCAATCTCAACGCCTCCTTGAGCGGTTTGCCGTCGTCCATGGTGATCGAGGCCGTTGCCGCCGGCCAGGCGGATATCGGCTATGCCGACGGACCGCTGGACAGGCCGGGCTTCACCATCGAAACGCATCCCGTCGCCGCCATCGTCGCCATTCCCGCGAGCCATCCGCTCGCCCAAAAGACGATCATCGAACCCAAGGATCTCCGCGGCCAGCGGATGATCAGCCTGGAGCCTGGAACGATCTTCGCGATGCGGGTCGAGGTCGCGCTCGCCGGCGTAACGCGCCTTGCCACGCTGGAGACGCGCCTGTCGCACACGGCGCTCAGCCTCGTGGACGAAGGAGCGGGCATCGCCATCATCGACCCCACCTCCGCCAGCGAATTCAGGGGGCGCAACATCGTCATCCGCCCATTCAGCATCTTCATCGATGCGGGTTTCCTGGCGATCCGCCTGGCCGACCCGGTCCGCTCGGACATCGTCGAGCGGTTCTCCCGGGAATTCTGGGACTATCACAAGGAACAGCTCGACAAGCTCTGACCGGCAGGCCGGAACGGACGATCATCCGAGGTCCTTGACGAGACCGGCGGCAGCGGCGATGGCCTCCTGCTGGTGGGCGCGCAGTTCCTGCCCGTGATAGGCGCGGAACACCGCCAGGAAGGGATCGTCGATCGGCGTCCTGATGCCGGACAGCTGCTCCATGACGGCCAGGCCGCAATAGGGCACGTAGGAGGCGGAATAGCCGCCCTCGTGCGACATCATCAGCCGTCCGCCGCAAAGCCTGTCGGCGGCCTCCATCAGCATCCGCGTCATCTGCCGGTAGGTGTCGCTGTGCAGCATCATCCGCCCGAGCGGGTCGGCGGCGGAGCCGTCGAAGCCGGAGGGGACGACGATGAGATCCGGCCTGTAGCGCTCCAGCGCCGGGATCACCACCTGCTCGAACGCGGCGATGTAGGCGCCGTGCCCGCTGCCGGCGGGAAGCGGAATATTGAGGTTGTAGCCCTCTCCCTTGCCCGTTCCCCGCTCCTCGCGGTCGCCGCTGTCATGAGGATAGAGCCGTTCCTGGTGGATCGAGATCGTCAGGACCGACGGGTCGGCATAGAAGGCGGCCTGCGTGCCGTTGCCGTGATGGACGTCCCAGTCGACGGTGGCGACGCGGTCGAAGCGGTGCTTCTGCCGGTTCTTCATGATCGCGACCGGAACATTGCCGAAGAGGCAGAAGCCCATGCCCTTGTCGCTTTCGGCGTGGTGGCCCGGCGGGCGCACCAGGGCGTAGCCGTTGTCGACGGTGCCGGAAAGAACCGCGTCCATCAGCGCCGCCGTCCCGCCCGCGGCAAGGCATGCGATCTCGTAGCTGCCGCGCCCGAAGGGCGTCAGGTAGCTCGCGTCGCCGCCGCGATCGTCGCTGAGCGCCTTGATCCGGCGGATGTGGTCGCGGCTGTGGAAGAGCGCCAGATCGTCCTCCGTCACCGGCACCGAATCCACTTTGGCCAGTTGCTCCGTCAGGCCAGAAACCTCCATGAGGTTCCTGAAGCGCCGTTTGGTCGCGGCGTTCTCCGCATGCTCCCCGGGCTCGATGGTCAGGCCCGGCGGATAGAGGGTCGCGGCATTGCCGGTATCGTGCCAGAGATAGAGTTCATGAAAGTTCCAGCCAGTCTTCACGGTCCTTGCTCCCCTCGCCTGTTCTGCCTTCAATTGCCGATGGTGACCCACACGCCCTTCGACTGCGTGTAGGAGGTGATCGCATCCATGCATTTGTCGCGGCCGTTGCCGGATTCCTTCCAGCCGCCGAAGGGAAGCTGCATGTCGCCGTTCATGTAGCTGTTGACATAGACCATGCCGGCCTCGACATCGCGGGCGAAGCGGTGCGCCTTGCCGAGGTCGCTCGTCCAGATGCCGGCGGCCAGCCCGAAGCTGCTGTCGTTGGCGACGGCGACCGCCTCCTCGTAGCCGGAGACGGGAATGATCGTGGCGACGGGACCGAAAATCTCCTCCCGGGCGATCCGCATGCCGTTGTCGACGCCGGCGAAGATCGTGGGGGCGACATAGGCGCCGTGCTCCAGCCCGGCGGGGATGCCACCGCCGAGAACGCAGTCGGCGCCCGCCTGCCTGCCGATCTCGACATAGTCCAGCACCCGCTTCTGCTGCTCGCGGGTGACGAGCGGCCCCATGGTCGTGGCGATGTCGAGCGGGTCGCCCGGCACGTAATCCGCCTTCGCCCTTGTCTTGAGGAGATCGAGGAAATCCGCCACGACCGGCTTTTCCACGAGGATGCGCGAGCCGGCGCAGCAGACCTCCCCCTGATTGCCGAAGATGCCCATGGCCGCCCACCAGGCGGCGGTTTCGAGGTTCTGCGCATCGGCCATGACGATATGGGGGGATTTGCCGCCGCATTCGGTGGCGACCTTCTTCATGTTCGACTGGCCGGAATAGATCAGCATCAGCTTGCCGACCTCCGCCGAGCCGGTAAAGGCGATCTTGTCGACGTCCATGTGCAGGGCGAGCGCCTTGCCCACCTCCGCGCCGAAACCGTTGACGACGTTCAGCACCCCGGCCGGACCGCCCGCCTCCATGAACAGGCGGGCGAGCAGCAGCGCGCTCAGCGGCGATTGCTCGGCCGGTTTCAGCACGACGGAATTGCCGGCCGCGAGCGCTGGCGCGATCTTCCACACCGTCATCAGCAGCGGATAGTTCCACGGCACGATGCAGCCGACGACCCCGAGCGGCTGGCGCAGCACGTAGCTCAGCACGTCGCTCGCCGTCGAGCCGACGCTGCCCTCGATCTTGTCGATGCATTCGGCCGTGAAGCGCAGGCAGGTCAGCGCCAGCGGAATGTCGACATTCAGCATTTCCTGGATCGGCTTGCCCATGTCGAGCGTGTCGAGCAGCGCGAACTCGTCGGCATGCGCCTCCACCAGATCGGCGAAGCGCAGCATCACGGCCATGCGCGCCCGCGGCGCCATCCGCGACCACGCGCCGGAGCGGAACGCCTTGCGCGCCGCCGCCACGGCCAGGTCGATATCCGCCGCATCGCCGCGCGAGACCGCCGCAAGGATGGCGTCGTTTGCCGGATTGACCGTCTCGAACCTGCCGCCGGAGGCCGCCTGGCGATAGTCGCCGTCGATGAAGAGCCGCCCTTCAAGCGAGAGCGCGGAGGCCTTCTCGTGCCATGTCGAACCGGATTGCGAAATCGTCATCTTTTCACCCCTCAGCCGGCGAGGATCATCGCGGCGGCACGCTCGGCCACCATGATCGTCGGTGCGTTCAAATTGCCGGACACCATCTTCGGGATCACCGACGCATCCGCGACGCGCAGGCCTTCCAGCCCGTGGACCTTGAGCGTCGCCGGATCGGTCACGGCCATCGCGTCGATGCCCATCCGGCATGTGCTCGAGGGATGGTAGAGCGTCGTCATATGTCCGCGCACATAGTTGGCGAGCTCCTCGTCGCTCTCGCATTCGGCGCTCGGCGTCACCTCGTAGTCGATCAGCTCCCGGATCGGCGACTGGGCGACGATATTGCGGTTGATGCGTATGCCCGCGATCATGGTCGCGAGATCGAGCCCGTCGGGATCGCTGACGAAATATTTCGGGTCGATCGCCGGGTGCTCGACCGGGTTGGCCGAACGCAGGCGGATCTCGCCGCGGCTGTTCGGCCGCTGCAGCGTGCAGTGCGCGGTGATGCCGCTTCGCCCGCCGAGGAAGCGGGCATAGTCGCGGTGCGGGCTGATCGCGCCGTAGAGCTGGAGGTCGGGCTCGACGCCCGGCCGGCTGCAGACATGGCCGCCCGAGGCGACCCAGGGCGACGTGCGGATGCCGCTGCGCTTGTCCTTCCATTCGATAAAGCTGTCGTTGATGGTCTCCTCGGTCCAGGCGCCGATGCCCATCGGCTCCTTCGTGTAGAAGGTGATCGGGATGTTCAGGTGGTCCTGCAGGTCCTTGCCCACGCCCGGCAGGTCGTGCACCGGCTTCACGCCCGCCTCCTCGAGCTCGCCCGCGGGCCCGACGCCCGACAGCATCAGCAGCTGGCAGGAGCCGATCGCGCCCGACGACAGCACCACCTCGCTGCCGGCATAGGCCGTCTCCGCCACACCGTTCACCAGATAGTTGACGCCCTTCACGCGGCCGTTCTCGATCACCAGCCCGGTGACGATGACGCCGGTCTTCAGCGTCAAATTGGAGCGTTCGAGCGCCGGACGCAGATAGGCCTTGCCGGTGCCCCAGCGCTCGCCGTTCCTGATCGTGAACTGGAACAGCCCGACGCCTTCCTGCGTCTTGCCGTTGTAGTCCGGGTTGAAGGGATAGCCGGCCGCCTGCGCCGCCTCTATCCACATCCTTTCGTGCGGATCGACATAGGGCACGTTGCCGATATGCAGCGGCCCGTCATTGCCATGATAGGGATCGTTGCGGAAATCCGCATTGGCTTCCGAGTCGAGAAACACCGGGAAGACGTCCTTCCAGCCCCAGCCGGCGCAGCCCATGGCCTCCCAGGCGTCGTAGTCGGAGGGCAGGCCGCGGATGTAGATCATGGCATTGAGCGCACCGGAACCGCCGACCATCCTGCCGCGCGGCCAGAAGATGCGCCGGCCGCGGCAGCCCGCCTGCGGCTCGGTATGGTAGCCCCAGTCGGACGCCGTGTTGAACATCGTCACCCAGTCGGACGGAACGTCCGAGGCCACCGGAGCGGCACGGCCGGCTTCCAGGACGAGGACCTTGCGGCCCGGATCGGCGCTCAGGCGATAGGCGAGCACACAGCCGGCCGACCCGGCACCGACGATGATGGTATCGTACATGATATCCCCCTTTTCATTCTCCGGCCGGAGCCGGCTGTTCTGCGAGTTTGCGCGATACCGAGGCCTGTCTGCGGCTGCGGCTCCAGCGCACGAGATCGCCGAGGCGGCCGACGAGCCCCTTCGGCATCAGGATGATGGAAAGCGCGATGATGACGCCAAGACCGAGGGTGCGGAATTCCCCGGCTTCGCGCATCAGCTCGTCGGCGGCGACGAGGACGACGGTTCCGACGAGCGGCCCCCAGAAGGTGCCGACGCCGCCGACGACCGTAATGGCGATGATGAACATCAGCTGCGACATCGACAGGATGCCGGGACCGATCGCCTGGAAATGCGCCGCATAGAACCCGCCGGCAAGCCCGGTGAAGAAGGCCGAGATGCCGAAGACGAGGAGCTGCGCCTGGAAGCGGTTGATCCCGCGTGCGACCGCATAGCCCGGATTGTCCTTCAGCGCCCTGAAGGCAAGCCCTATCGGGCTTTTGACGACGGCATAGGTGAAGACCATGGTCGCGGCGAAGAGCAGGGCGACGATCGCATAGTTGCCGATGAGCCACTGCCCTTTCAGGAGCGCCCTGGTGCCGAGGTCGCCGAAGCGGGCGAAGCCGACCGCACCGCCGGTGAACTGCCGGCAGATCGATCCCACCATGGTGAAGCATTCCGTATCCGTGACGATCAGCAGATACATCGTCTGCGCGATCGCGAGCGTCAGAAGCGCCACATAGACACCGGTCAGCCGCAAGCAGGCGAGGCCGACGACGAGCGAGAAGACGACCGCGCCGAGCGCGCCCGGCACGAGCGCCGCCCAGACGTTCCAGCCGAAATAGAAGCAGAGCATGGCCGTCGCGTAGCCGCCGAAGGCGAAGATCGCCATCTGCGCCAGCGAGAAAATGCCGGAGAAGCCGAACAGCAGGTTCCACTGCGATGCGATGGTCGCGTAGAACAGCGCAAGGACGATCTGGCCGAGGATGTAGCGGCTGTCGACCATGAAGGGCAGGGCGACGGCGGCCGCGATCAGCACCAGGCTGATGGCGAGATCCCGCTTTGCGGAACCGGAGAGACGCCGGGAGGGCGAAGCCGTGATGTTTGCCATGGGTTCCCTCACATGCGGCGGATTTGCACGCGTCCGAACAGGCCCGCGGGCCGCCAGATCAGCACGGCGATGACGACGAAAAGCAAGGTCGGAAAGCCCCAGCGGGCACCGGCCGCGTATTGCACGAACGCTTCCAGGAGTGCCAGCCCGAAGGCGGCCGCAACGGCGCCCGGAAGATTGCCCAGGCCCGCGACGACGCACATGATGAAGGCTTTGAGCATCGGATCGTTGCCGAGCGGCGGGGAAAGCTGGGTCATCGAGCTCACCATGACGCCGCAGATGCCGGCGAGCGCTCCGGAAAGCACCAGGACCTGGAAATAGACCTGGTTGACCGGCACGCCCATCAGCTGCGCCGCATCGCGGTTCTGCGCCGTCGCGCGGATCGCGCGCCCTATCCGGGTGCGGCTGAGCAGCAGCGCGATGGCGATCATCAGGACGATCACCGTGGCGATGATCAGGATGTTCTGGTTGGGCAGCGTCAACGGCCCGAGCACGAGCGCGCCCGGCACCGAGAGCGGCTGCTTCAGCGGCTGGCCGCCATAGGTAAGCAGGATGGCGTTCTCCAGCGCGATGCCGACGCCGACGGTGGCGATCATGACGTTGGATTCGAAGGTCGCCTTGTCGTTCTTCAGGAGGTTGCCGACGATCAGCAGGTAGAGCAGTGCCCCGGCGGCGGCCCCCACGACCAGCGCGCCCAGCAATCCGAGCAGAATGGGCAGGCCGAGCGCGGTGGAGAAGGTGAATGCGGCATAGCCCCCGAGCGTCAGCATCGCGGCATGCGCCATGTTGAGCATGCCCATCGAGCCCCAGACCAGCGACAGGCCGACGGTTGCCAGGGCATAAAGCGCGCCGGAGGTGAGACCGGCAACCAGAATGGACATCAGGATGTCGGACAAAGGATCAGCCTCCGAGATAGGTTGCAAGCAGCTCGTCGCGCGCGAGCAGGTCGGCGGGCGGACCGGACCAGACGATCTCGCCGTCGTCCAGGAGATGCAGCCGGTCCGCGAGATCCGCGACGCGCGCCGGATTTTCCTCGACGAGCAGGATCGTCCGGCCCGACTTGCTGAGCGCCGCGATGACACCGTAGATCTGCTCGATGATCAGCGGCGCGAGCCCCAGCGAAGGTTCGTCGATCAGAAGGATGCGGCCGCCCATCATCAGCCCGCGGCCGATGCCGGCCATGCGCCGCTCGCCGCCCGAAAGCGTGGAGGCGATCTGGTGGCGCCGGTCCGAAAGCTTCGGCAGGAGCGTGTAGACCTCGTCGAGCCGCCGGTCGATCTCGGCCTTGTTCGGCGCGAGATAGGCGCCCATCAGAAGGTTCTCCAGGACGCTCATTTCGGAGAAAAGCATGTCGCCCTGCGGCACATGGGCGACGCCGAGGCCGGCGACCGCGTGCGGCCCGCCGGAAATCCTCGCGCCCTCGATGCTGATCGCGCCCTGCCGGATCGGCACCAGGCCGGAGATCGTCTTCAGCAGCGTCGTCTTGCCGTGGCCGTTCGGCCCGACGACGGTCACGAATTCGCCTGCGGAGACGTCCAGAGAAATCCCCCTCAGCACGTCGATGCCGCCATAGCCCGAGACGACGTTCGTCAGGCTGAGGACCGGTTTGCCCGATGCCGTCATGGCCGCGCTCCTTCTTCGGAGAAGTATTTCTTCAGCCGCTTCTGCGTGCCCTCGCCGAGATAGGTCTCGACCACCGTCCTGTCTTCGGCGACCGCATCCGGCGGACCTTCGAAGATCACCTTGCCGTGGTGCATGATGATGACCCGGCTCGACAGCGCCAGCAGGAAGCGCATGACATGCTCGATGAGCACGATCGTCAGCCCCTCGTCGCGCAATTTGCGGACGATATCCATGATATGGTCGATCTCGCCCGTGTTCAGGCCGCCGACGGGCTCGTCGAGGAACAGCATCTTCGGTCCGGTGGCGATCGCGCCGGCGATCATCAGCAGCTTGCGGTCGAGCACCGGGAGCTGCGCGACCGGCTCCTCCGCCTTTTCCAGGAGGCCGACGAAGGCCAGCGCCTCCCCGGTCTGGCGGCGGACGTCGGCGCCCATCCGGAAACCGGGCGCGCGCCGCTTGTGTCGACCGAAATAGGCCGCCACCTCGACGTTTTCGCGCACCGTGAGGCTGTCGAAGGCGGCGTTGAGCTGAAAGGTCCGGGCGATGCCGCGCTGGCAGATGTCGTCCGCCCCCTCCTCGGTGATGTCGTGCCCTTCGAAAAGGATCCGCCCTTCGCTCGGCGGAATGATGCCCGTCACCACGTCGAAGAACGTCGTCTTGCCGGCCCCGTTCGGGCCGCCGATGCCGACGATCTCGCCCGGCCTCACCGACAGCGACACCCCGTCGACCGCCGCCAGCGAACCGAAGCGCCTGACCACGTTCTCGCACACCAGCATCGGCTCCGTCTCGTCCTTCATACCCTGCTCCTTCGTCCGGACCGCGGGCGAGCCCTCGAGTCCGGACCACATCGCCATCGACAATCTTGCGCCGGCTCCCGGATCACTTGATCCAGGGTGGAAGCAGGAACTCGTCGGTGGCGTAGAGGACGGGAGCGATCAGCTTCGGATCGGTCTTGTAGTCCTGATGCTGCAGGAACTGGTGCGGCATGCCGAGCGACGGATCCGCCACCTGCGTCGGATAGCAGTAGCTCGACTGTCCCTCCGGGTCGGCGCGATAGGTGCCGTTGACGCCGCGATAGACGTTGCGGCGCATGACGGCGGCCACCTTCTGCACCTGTTCCTTGTTGAAGGGCTCGCCCGGCCCGCCGGCGATCGCGGCCGCAAGCGCCCACATCCACAGCCCGTCATAGGTCTGCGACCCGGTTATGTAGGCCGAATTCGGCCCGAACTTCGCCCGGTAGGCCTCGCGGAAGGGCTTTGAGAACTCGTCGGGAAGGCAGCCGACGACCGTCGAATAGACGACGCCGTTGACCGCCTCGCCGCCGATCTCCCGGAAAGCCGGCAGCGACGGGCCGTATTGCATGTAGATGAGGCTGTTCGTCGGCTGCGCCAGGAACTGCACCATGAACTGGGCGAGGTCCTGCGGCAGGAAGTGCGTGACGAGGATCGCTGCGGGCGGGTCCTGGCGCAGCTTCGCAAGCGTCGGTCCCCATTGGTTCGTCGGAAACGGCACGGTTTCGAAGAGGCTGACCTCGAAGCCGAATTCCGCAGCCTTGTCGCGGATCGCATTGGCAATCACGATCGAATATTCGTTGGCCGAGGGGATGATCGCGATCTTCTTGTTCGGCGGCGTCCATTTTCCGCCGTCCGACAGCGTCTTCAGGAAATTGAGGCAGCCCGGCCCGTACCAGTATTCCGGCGGATCGCCCTGGAACGAGCCGTAATAGCGCTCCGGATCGGTCTTGAACTTCTCGTTGTGCGAGATCAGCGTGTTGTAGTGCATCATGATGACGTCGTTGTCGGCGGCGACGTCCATCTCGATCATGTTGGTGCCGAGATTGTATCCGTTGATCAGGACCGGCGTGTTGAAGCGGTCGATGAGGCGCTGCATCGACTGGCTGACCAGGTCGGCGCCCATTTCCTTCGTGTCCTCGATGTGAAGCTCGATCTGCCGGCCGAGAATGCCGCCTGCGGCATTGATCTCGGCTGCCGCCAGCTCCAGCCCGTTCTTGAACTCGATGCCGTCGGCGGCGGCGATGCCGGACATCGGCAGTGCCGAGCCGACCGGGATCGGCGTCGTATCCTGCGCATGCGCCGTGCTGTTGATATCCGACAGGAAGGCTCCCGCGGCGCCGGCGCCAAGGACCCCCTGGAGCATTGCACGTCTCTTCATCATAACCGTTACCCCTTTTATCGTTGCCGTTATCTTCGGCTGTTCAGTCGTCATGCGTCGGTCATGCGCTTACCGGGAGAACAGCGCCTCCAGGCTCGCCGCAACGGAGAGGACGCGGGCATCCCCGCCCCGCGCCCCGATGATCTGGAAACCGACCGGCAGGCCCGCCGCGGTCGCGCCGCAGGGAATGACGGCGGCGGGCTGCTGGCTGAGATTGATCGGGAAGCTGAAGCCGGCCCATTCGGTCCAGCGGCCAAGACCGCTGCCGGCCGGCACTTCGAGCCCGGCGTCGAAGGCCGGGACGGGCGTACCGGGAGAAACGAGGAAATCGTATTTCGTGAGCAGCGCGTCCATGGCCGAGCCGAAGGCCGCGCGCTTGACCTGCGCCGCAACCAGCGTGGCCGCATCGATCGCCGCGCCCTCCCTCGCGACCTCCAGGAAGCCCGGATCGACCGAGCCATGCTCCGACCGCGGGATCAGCGCCAGGCGCGCCGCTGCACCCGTGAACCAGTGATGGTGGAAGAGTTGAAGGAGATCGTCGCCCGGCAGATCGACCGTCTCGACATGCGCGCCGGCCTTCTCCAGCTCCCGCACCCGCGCGGAGACGGCCGCCGCCACCTCGTCGTCGAGATAGCCGGAAGGCGGCGTCGCCCAGTACCCGACCCGCACGCCGGAAAGATCGATATCCGCGTCGTCGAGCGCGGCCAGTTCGCCGGCACCCTGCGCCCAGTCCCGCAGGTCGCGTCCGGACATCGCGGCGAGCATGACCTTCGCATCCGCCACGCTGCGCGTCATCGGGCCGACATGGGCGACGGTGCCGAAGGGGCTTGCCGGATAGGCCGGAACGCGCCCGAAGGTCGGCTTCAGCCCGACGATGCCGGTGAACGATGCCGGTACGCGGATCGAGCCGCCGCCATCCGTGCCGAGATGGAAGACGCCGGCTCCGGCGGCCGCGGCAACGGCGGCACCGCCGGAAGAGCCGCCCGGCGTCTTCTGCCTGTTCCAGGGATTGCGCGTGACGCCGAACATGCGGCTGTCGGTGACGGCCTTCCAGCCGAATTCCGGCGTCGTCGTCTGCCCGATGAACACCGCGCCCGCCCTGCGCAGCAGCGCGACCGAGGGCGCGTCCTCGCTGCAGGCCGTGGCCGGCGTGGTCGAGCTGCCGTAGCGCACCGGCCAGCCTTCGACCCAGACGATGTCCTTGAGCGTCGTCGGAATGCCATCCGCGGGCGAGAGCGGCGCGCCTTCGCGCCAGCGCTTCTCGGAAAGGGCAGCCGCCTGAAGCGCGCCCTCGCGGTCGATCATGGTGAAGGCGTTCAGGTCCGGGTTGATTGCGTCCGCCCGGTCGATCGCCGCGCGGGCGACCTCGACGGGCGACAGCGACCCGTCGCGATAGGATGCCGCAAGCTTGGCGGCGCCCGAAAGGCACAGGTCCTCGTTTCCTGAAACAGGATTGCTGACTGTCATAAAGCTGTTCACCCCTTGTCGGTCTCGTCCCGCGTCTTGCGGCGGGATCGCTCGAACGCAGACAGTCTGCGTCTATCTTTTCATTTCACAAAATGTATTCTTTTGCGGAACTTTATACACTTCATGCATGTTTGGAGCAGCGCCATGAATCTGACCGTCCGGCAATTGCGCTATGTCTGCGAAGTCGCGCGCCTCGGCAGCATCCAGGCAGCTTCCAAGGCGCTCTACATTTCCCAATCCTCGATCCTTGCCGCGATCGCGCTTGCCGAAAGCGAGATGGGCGCGCGCATTTTCGAGCGGCGGCCCGCGAAGGGCGTGCAGATCACGCCCGCAGGCGAGCGTTTCGTGAGTGCTGCGCGCGTGATGCTTTCGGCGGCGACCGAATTCAGCCGCGCCATAGGCGATCTCAGCGACCGGGTTCCGAAGGTGCTCCGCATCGGCTGCTTCGAACCTTTCGGCGCCCTTTTCATGCCGGAGATGCTGCGGCGCTATGTCGACAGCGTCGGCGACGTGGAAATCGATCTTCTGGAGGGCGACCAGGTCCAGTTGCAGGCCTGGCTGGCCGAAGGGCTGATCGACCTTGCGGTGCTTTACGACATCGGCACGATCAACACCGACAGCATCACACCGATCTGCAAGGTGCCGGCTCATGCCGTGCTGCACAGCGACGACCCGCTGGCGCGAAAGGAGGCCGTCTGGCTATCCGAGATCGCCACCCGGCCTTTCATCCTGCTCGACATGCCGCAGACGGCGACCTATCTGCTGACGCTGTTCGACATCCTCGCCAGGCGCCCCGAGGTGCGCTTCCATACCCGTTCCTACGAAACGGTGCGCTCGGCCGTCGCCTCCGGCTTCGGCATGTCCATCCTCAACATGCGGCCGATCGGCCGCGCGACTTCCGACGGCCAGGCGATCGTGCGCCGGCCGATCCTCGACGAGCTTCCACCGCCGACGCTCCTCGTCATCGACCTGTACGGCACGGCCAAGCCCCTGTTCGTGCGCGTCTTCATCGACATCTTCCGCCAGTTCTTCCACGACGTCGGCCCTTCGGGCTTCTCCGTCACGCTCCCGTCGAAGGAGGCGTCGCTTCTCGCCGTCTGAGGCAGGCTCTTGCTGGGAACCTCAATGCCCCTCCGCCACCAGCCGGCGCCGGCGGTGCGACTGGAAGGCGGCTGCCGTATATCCGGCCGCAAGGATGAGCCCGGCCCCGGCCATCATCAGCGTACCGACCGCCGGAACCTGCGGCGTATAGCCCGACTGCACCTTGGCGCTGATCCATTCCGGTATCGTCTGGTCGGCCCCGGTCGAAAACATCGACAGCGGGAAATTGGCCCAGGAGAGCAGGAAGGCGGAGACGAAGCCGGAAAGGATGCCCGGCGCCAGAAGCGGCAGCGTCACCTCCCGCATGACCTGCCACCTGGTCGCCCCGAGGTCGTAGGCGGCCTCCTCGACGGAAGGGTCGAAGCCGTAGACGGGAATGGCGATGACCAGCGTGGTGATCGGCGCGATCCAGACGACATGGGCGAAGACGGCGGAACGCCAGCTCGTCTCGATGCCGAGCGCCGTGAACCACAGGAGCAGCGCCAGCCCGAGGACGGCCTGCGGAAACAGGATCGGCAGGAGAAGGAGCTTCTGGTAGAGCTTGCGCCCCTTCCACCGGTAGCGCGCGAAGGCGAGCGCGCCGAAGAAGGCGAGAACCGTGGACACCAGCGCCACAAGCACCGCGATGATCAGCGACGTCCAGAAGAAGTCCCGGATCGACAGCGACTGGAAGACTTCGGAATACCAGTTCGTCGACCAGGCGGGGATGGGAAACCGGAAATATTTCGACCGCGACAGCGAGGCGAGCGCGATCGTCAGCATCGGCAGGTACATGAAGAGTAGCAGCAGGGCGACGAGGCTGCCGTAGAGATAGCGGGCAGTGCGGCTGAAATCGTTCATCGCGTTACTTCCGTCCGAAAATGGTGTCGAGGTCGATGCGTTTCAGAAGCGCGAGCGACAGGCCGCCCGCAAGCAGGATCATCACCACCGAAAGCGCCGAGCCGCGCGGCCAGTTCTGCGCGAAGGTGAATTCCTTCTGGATGTCCTGCGCGATCGTGACGACGGCCGTGCCGCCCATCACCTTCGCCTCGGTGATTGCCCCCGCCGTCAGGATGAAGCACATCAGCGCGCCCATCAGGATACCCGGCATGGCGAGCGGAATGTCGATCTCCTTGAGGATCTGGAAGCGCGTGGCGCCGAGATCGAAGGCCGCTTCGCGCACCTGCGGCGGCACCATGGAAACGCCGAGCACCATTGGGAAAAGCATGAAGGGGAGGTAGATGTAGACGAGGCCGAAAAGCGTCGCGCCCATCGTGTAGAGGATCGAGTCCATCTCGACGCCGAAATAGGCGAGCGTGCCCGAAAGCACGCCCCCCTTGACGAAGAACAGCATCCATCCCGTCAGGCGCAGGTTGTCGGCCACGAAAAGCGGCGCCGTGATGAGGAGCGTCAGCAGCGCGCCCTTCTTTCCGAAGACGCGCACCAGCGCGACGGCCAGCGGATAACAGACCAGGAGAAGGATCGCGACCGTCGCGGCGGCGAGGAAAAGCGAAATGCCGAAGGAGATGTAATAGGAATTCGAAAAGATCGCCGCATAGTTTTCGAAGGTCGGCGCCTGCGCGAGGGAAAAGCTCGACGCCGGCATCACCGAGAAGGCCAGCACCAGCGCCAGCGGCCCGAGAAAGCCGAAGACGAACAGCAGCCCGATGGGAATGGCGGCGACCAGACCGGGATTGGTCAGCGCCTCCTTCAGCCGCCGCGCGAGTTGCGAGGTCTCGTTTGTCGTCGCCGCCACGGTCTCTCCGGAAATCAGCCGGCTTGCATCTGTCATCAATCTTCTCCGTCGCTGCGGTCTCGCTATCCGGGACATTGCCGGCAACGAGAGCCGCAAGGCCATCAGGACACGGTCGTCAGCCTTGCAGGCGGTTGGCCGGGAACAGCATCGAATCCTTCGAGTTCCAGCCGATCGTCACCGCGCCGTCGGAATCGCCCTCCGGGTTCTGGTCGCGCAGCTTTTCGACGAGCAGGATACGCGCCTCCCCGACCCTTACCTGGTACTGGACGCGCGAGCCCAGCAGATATTCGTTGCAGATGACGCCGGAGAGCCGGTTGTCGGCCTCCGCGCCGTCGGCGAGGAAGCGCATGTCCTCCGGGCGGACGACGAGCGTTCCGGTCTCGAACGCGCCGGCGACCGACGGCGTCGCATAGGCGCTTCCCGTCAGCATATCGACGACCGTGCCGTCCTCCCGCCGGCTGACGTCGATGACGTTCACCTCGCCCATGAACTCGGAGACGAACCGCGTCTGCGGGCTGCCGTAGATCTCGCGCGGCGTGCCGATCTGCACGAAGCGCCCCTTGTTCATCACGCCGATGCGGTCGGACATCACCATCGCCTCCTCCAGCGAATGGGTGATGTAGACGAAGGTCTTTCCCGTTGCCCGATGAATGTCCTTCAGCTCCTTTTCCAGAAGCTTGCGCAGCCGGTAGTCCAATGCGGAAAGCGGCTCGTCGAAGAAGAGGATGTCCGGATCGAAGGCGAGCGCGCGCGCCAGCGCCACACGCTGGCGCTCTCCGCCGGAACATTGCATCACGCTCTTGCGGTAATAGCTCTCGGGCAGGCGGAGCTGCGCCATCAACTCCATCGCCCTCGCCTTGCGCTCCTCGGCCGAAACGCCGCGTATCTTCAGCGGGAATTCGATGTTCTGGCCGACGCTGCGATGCGGAAAGAGCGCCAGCGACTGGAACACCATGCAGGTCGGGCGCTTGTTGGCCGGCAGGTCGTTGATGCGCTTTCCGCGCAGCAGGATGTCGCCGTTCGTCGGCTTGTCCATGCCGACCAGCATGCGCACCATCGTCGTCTTGCCGCTGCCGGAGGGGCCGACGATCGTGAAGAATTCGCCTTCGTGTATGTCGAGATTGATCCGGTCGACGGCCGGGAAATCGTTGAACAGCTTGTCGACGCCGCGCAACTGCAGGATGGGACGGCGGATATCCGCCGGGCTCGTTGCTGTCATTTCAGGGCTCCGCGTTGAGCATCGGTTTCGGGCGAACGGTTTTGGTGCGGGACGAAAGCGGCAAGGCCGGCATCATCGCCGGCCTTGCCCGTAAATCCCGTCTCAAGCCTTCCGCTCGCGAACCGCGGCCGTGAAGATCGCATGCAGCTTCGGATAGTCGGGAATGATGTCGAAATCGACGCATTTCGCCATGCTGGCGGAGAGCTCGTCATATTGCAGCGCTTGGAGTTCCTCGGAGCTGAACAATTCCATCACCCGCTTGTCGCCCATCTGCGCGACGGGATTGTAGGTCCCTTCCGCGAAGGAAACGTTCTTCGCCGTTTCCGGCCGGAAGCAGTATTCCAGGAAATCGCCCGCGCGCGGCGAAAGCTGCGGATTGTTGACGGTCGAGGTCAGCTCCATCCAGCAGACCCCCGCCCTGCCGCCCGTATCCGCCGGCCCCTTGCTGGGAATGACGTTGAGCATGTTCAGGTTTCCGTCGTAGCGGGCGGCCGAGATGGTGTAGAGGCTCCCCGGCAGGCTTCCCAGGATCTCGCCGTTGATCATGTTCAGCGCGATGGCGTTCATGTCGTCGCTGAGGAAGGCCGCATTGTTGATCGCCTTGCGCATCACGGTCTCGAACTTGGCGATCTCGTCTTCCGAGAGCTGCTTGAACGGGCTGAAACCGGCAGCCAGCGCGATATGCATGATCACCCAGTCGTCATACATCAGGATGGCGTATTTGCCCTTGAACTCGTCGGAAAGGAACAGGTCGTAGCCTTCGTCCTCTGCCATCTTCTTTGATATCTTGTCGGTATTGATGTTGAGCCCGGAGGGCCCGTAGCGCTGGATCATGCCGAGCAGGTTCTCGCCGTCTTCGGACATCGCCCAGTGATAGGGCCATTTGAACTCGGGCAGCATCATGTTCCACAGCGGCTCGAAACGCGCCTTGTCGAGCGGCGCGATCAGCTTTTCGGGATAGAGCTGCTTGCGTCCCCAGGCATTGTTGAGGTTGATGATGTCCCAGATCTTGGTGTCGCCGGCGCGCAGCTGGTTGACCGCATCCGGGTCCGAAATCAGCCCCTGCGCCTTCACGTCGGTCTCGAATTCGCGGCGAAAGGGGTCCAGCACCTTGTCGGAATTGTAGCCTTCCCAGCAGTAGATCGTCAGCTCCTTTTCCCGCGCGGCGCGTGCCGCGCCCGGAAGCAGGCTTGCGGCCGCGATGCCGGCGGAAAGCGCGGCGGTCTGACGAAGGAATTCGCGGCGGGATTGGCTGAAGGATTGCAGCAGGTTCTTGCGCTTCATCGTCTTGTCCTCTGGTGGTCGGGCGGCTGTTTGAAGTGGGAAGCGTCTGCCGCCGCCAGTGCCGTTTCCCTTTTTGTGAGGCCATTATCGAGGGCTCGGAAAGCCTTTCCATCCACCGTTCGGTTGACCCGCCCGCTCACGCGGCAAACGCGCCATAAGCCCAGGCGGCGCCGGTGCCGAGGAGAGCGGCGCCGACGAGACGGGCCGTCAGGGGGCGCGGAGCGATCTTTTCGAGGAGCATTCCGGCGCAAAGGCCGATCATGACGCGCATGTCCGTCATGCCGGTCGCGAGCATCAGCGCCATCGCCGGCCCGTTCGATCTCACGCAATGCCGCGCATAATGCATGCCCCGCAGCATGCCGCCGGTTCCGGCCTCGGCCACGGTTTCGCATCGCATATGCGCCATGGCCCCGGTCTTCGCCCTGCTGAACTGGTAGACGCCCGCAAGGACGGCAAGGACCGCCGCAGCGGCACCGGGGTCGATCGCAAATGCCTGCTTTGCGGCGATCTCGGCCGCGGCCGCAATGGCTGAGATCGCGATCCAGACCGCCGCATATCCGGCGATGAAGGCGCAGGCCCGCTGCCATTCCCCGCCCCGCCGAAGATGTTGCCAGGCAGGCAGGGCGCAAGGCAGCATCATCGCGACAGCCATCGCCGCCCCCATGATCCCGGCGGAGCCGGCGACGGCCCATGACAGGCCGCCGGCCGGCGTCATGCAGAGGCTTTGCCAGGTCTCGCTTGAGAAGAGGAACCCCGAAAACGGCCCCGTCTGGCCGGCCATGGCGAAAAGCAAGAGCCATGCGGAAAGCACGAGAAGCAGGAGAATGATCGCCGCGAGCAGCCCGTCGCCGTCGCGCAGAAGCATGCCGGCCCCGGCCGCGGGGTAGGACCATCGCATATGGCTTGTCCCACGGCTTGCTCCCACTTCTCCCCCGCGGGGAGAAGTGCCGAGCGGAGCGAGGCGATGAGGGGGTCTTGCCGCATATTCCGCGCATTCCGCGTCCCCCTCATCCGGCGCTGCGCGCCACCTTCTTCCCGCGGGGGAGAAGAGGGAGAAATCCGGCATCCATGTGCGATGGCCCTGGGCCGGGCGGGAAGGAAGAGGCATCGAAACACCAGTCTGCTGATTGCGAGGCGTCAGGTCCTGACGACGCCTCGAAAGACTGGAAGATATTCCGCCCTGCCACAATCAACCCTTCGGTGGACCCGGGTGTCTCGCAGGCTCATCACCGCGGCGATCGCGCGGGGCCGCTCACCAGTAGGAGGAGAGCCTTGCGACCACGCCGGCCCGCGTCTCGACGCCGATCTTCTCGAATATCCGGATGAGATGCGTCTTGACGGTCGAAACGCCGATGCCGAGGCAGGTCGCGATATCCGCATTGGTCCGCCCCGCGCACAAAAGCTTGACCACCTCGCTTTCCCGGGCGGTGAGATGGAAGGTCTTCGTCGCCTTCACCATCGGGTCCGTCCCCGGCGCCTCGACATGCTTCCACAATGTATATTCGACGAACGGCTGCAGGTCGCAGGCGAGCCGGAAGGCCTGGTCGAAGGTGCAGCGGTCCTTCTTTTTCCAGAACACGCTGAGGCCCGCCTTGATCTTCCCGTCGTGGCGAAACAGGAGGTCGATATTCTCGACCCATTCGAAGCGGCGCAGGAACCGGACATATTCGTCGATTTCGGCCTGTTCCATATAGTCCGGCGCTTCCTGCATCCGCACGACCCTGTCGGGGCGATAGGCGACGCGGCGGACATGCAGCGGATCGAGCCGATGCATCTCGCAAAGATAAAGGCGGAAGAAATCGCGCGGAACGCCCGCACAACGGAAATCGTAGAGATTGTGGTCGTTGTCGACCGAATAGAAGGAGAGGCAACTCGCGTTCAGCGTGCGCCCCAGCAGTTCGAAGGTGTTGTCGATGAATTCGTTTCGGTGTTGTACGGACTGAGTCATGGCGTCCTCATCCTGAAAGCAACAGTTTCCTACGGAGATGACAAACAAGCAAGCCGCGTGCCAGTCTAACACGGAGACCGGGGGCCTTGCACCCGTATTCGGTTCGCCGTCACTGTCATACGATTGACGAGGAAAGGCGGGCGCCGTGTGACGCCCGCCCTTTGAAATCCTGCATGTTTTCGGACTTTATCCTGGTCGAAACCGGAGAGCGGTGACGTCACTGCGCCCCGCCCGGTTTCCCGGCGGTCGCTATTCCGCCGCTTCGGACGCGCAGCATCCGCCCTTGGAAGCGTGGCAACTTGCCTCATTTTTAACCCGCGGCAGATCGATGACCGGATTTTGATCGAAAAAGCCGGTCGGCATCAGCTTGAAGCCGCAGGAGATGCACGGCTGGACGGGATGGTCTTCCGGCCGGGGCAGGTGATGCAGGCCGAATGCATGCCAGAGCACGATATCGGCATTCTCGATCGGCCGGTCCTTCTGCGTCCAGACCGCGACGCCGTCGTCGCCGGTCGACTGGTTGACGAATTCGCCAGCCGGATAGCGCTCGTCCGGATCATAGGCCGTGACCCAGAGCTGATGCTCGATGAAGCGTCCCCGCTTGCCCGAAGGGCTGTCGGGATGGGTGAACGGACGCACCGGCGAGGACGGCTCCAGCTTGTAGGCCGTCGGCGTTCCGACCCAGTTTTTCACCTCCGGATTGATGACCTTCCAGTAGCGCATCTTGTCGAAATCGACATTCCGCCTGCCGCCGAGTTCGGTTTGCAGCGCCGTGGTTTCGACCGCGAAGCCGTTGAGATAAGGGTTGTCCGGCCCCGGCGGCAGCGCGAAGGTGTCGCATTCGACGACGGTATTGTTCGGCCCGTCCACCTCCATGTCCAGCCGCGCGCAGAAGACGTGCTGGTGGATATGGCCGACCAGGCCGGGGGCGACCTCCGTGCCGAAGCGGCCCGGCTCGCCGGGCATGCAGGCGGCGGTGTTGATGATGCCGGTCGCCTTCATCTCGAATTCGATGCGCCCGTCCTGATGCAGATACCAGTAGGAGGCGTATTCGTAATTGCCGATGGTCGAGATCGAGGAGATGACCAGTCGGCGGGCGCGGCGCACTTCGGTGCGCTCGGAGCGGACGTCGAAATGCTTCCACGACAGGCCCGCATCTTCCTCGTGCAGGCAGATGGCGTTCTTGATGGTGCGCGCATCGCCGAAATTGCCGGGCACGACCCCGTCGAAATAGTGGATCACGCCGAGGCAGTCGCAGCCGAGCGACAGCGAATTGGCCATGCGGCCGAAGCCGAGCTCGCCGTGGTCGAACACGTTCTTGTGGTAGTGGTTGCGCTCCGTCGTGCCGTAGGGAACGACCAGTTCGGCGATCGAGGCGCGATAGACGATGGGGCGCCGCTTGCCCTTGTGCGTGTAGCCGATCGTGTAAAGGACCAGGCCCTCTCGGCCGTTGAACCCGACGCGGAAATCCCAGTTTTCCCAGGTCACCTTGTTGCCGTCCACCTTGAACCCCGCGCCCTGCGGCTGCACGACGTCGAGGGGAACGGAAGGCGCGCGGAATTCGGTAAGCACGTCCGCGTCGTAGTTCAGCGGAACGTCCGGCACGGGGATGTACTCGCCCGATTCCTCGAAATAATCCTTGACCTCGAGGATTTCGAGCGTGGCGAGATCGACGAGCGGGTGCACGCCCTCGACCGGATGGGCATAGTAGTTGTCGTTCGGGAAGAAGCGCATCCAGATGAAGCAGGACAGCACCCGGCGGCCCTGATGCAGCTCGTGTCCGAAATTGCCGACCGTCCACGGATCGACGCACATATAGTCGAGCTTGTCGATGAGGCCGCGCCGCTTCAGGGCGTCCTGAAAGCGCGGATCGGCCTTCACCGCGGCCTCGATCTCCAGCACTTCCTCGATGGCCACCATGGCGCGCGCCTCCGGCTTGAAGACTTCGCCGAACACCTTCTTCCGGTCGAGATCGACCTTGCCCTGCCACACGCCCATGACGCCGCGCTGATAGACGTTGAAGCGGCCGATGCGCCGGATCGGATCGCCCGGCTTGAAGCCGCGCACGATATCCTTGGAAGGTTCGTCGAGGTCGATGGTCTCGACGCGCAGGTCGTCCCCCCAGCCGAAGTGATCGCGCACGATCTGCGCGGCCAGAACCAGCTCCGCCATGGAAAAGGGATCCAGCGGATGGTCTGCGCCGGCCGCGCCGGCCGGACGGAGTTTCGTTTCCAGAGCTATGTTCATTGTCTTTCCTCTCAAAAGCGCGCGGCTGAGGATACCCGGCATCCTCGCCCCGCCGGCGGCCCTCGCCTGTCCGCGGACGGAGCACATTCGCGCCGCATGGCAAGGCATGGGCCGGGCTCCAACAGGGATGAGCCTATCGGCCGCAAGCGTCCGGCAACATCGACCGTTCGGTGGACGCTCAGCAAACCAGGATGTCGGCGCCGGAGCGTCTCATCGCGGCGGCAAGGGCCGAAGGAGGAGGGGCATCGGTCACGACATGGCCGACCTGCTTCCACGGCGCATAGCACGCCGGAAACACCTTCCCGAATTTCGAGTGGTCGGCGACCACGACGGTTTCGGCCGACCGCTGCGCCATCATCGAATAGACGGAGCCGCAATCGAGAAGCGCGTCGGAAGGACCGGCTTCGGCAAGCCCGCTTGCACCGAGAATTGCGAAATCGGCATGGAAATTCAGAAGGAACGTCACCGCGTCCACCCCGACCGTTGCGCCTTCCGAGGCCTTGTAGTCGCCCGGCATCATCAGCACGCGTATCGTCGGGTTGATGGCGAGCACGGTCGCAACGCCGAAGGAATGGGTGATGACCGTGACGTTCCTCATCTCCACCGCGATGCGGCGGGCGACATGCACCGTCGTCGAGCCCGAGCCGATCATGATGACGCGCCCGTCGCGCACGAGGCTGAGCGCAGCCCTGGCGATCCGCTGGCGCTCCTCCACGAACAGCGCGTGGCGCTCCGTGACGGACGGTTCCGAGCTCAGGGGACGCACCGCACCGCCATAGGTGCGGTTCAGGAGACCCTGCTCGGTGAGCTCGTCGAGATCGCGGCGTATCGTCTCGGTCGAAACGGAAAGCCGCCGCGCGAGCTCCGCGATGCGCAGGCTCGGCGCGTTGTCCAGCTCCGCCAGGATCTGCAGCTGCCGCTTTGGTTTTGGTTTCGTCATCGCCGTCCTCACGCTCCCCGCCGTTCGGCGATCCATTCGCCCGCACCCTTACGGACCGCATCGTAGACCGCACGGCCGACGGCGGCGCCGACCGGCGTATGCTGGCCGGCATAGATGTCCCCGTCCGGCAGATCGGGCGCGGCGACGGCGACGCAGTCCGTTCCCGTACCGGTGACGGCAACGCCGTCCACCCGCCAGCCGAGGTCGAGGATGGCCGCCGTGCGCGCCTCGACCGCGATCGCCAGCGCCTCGATCAATCCCTGCGGCTTCATCGGCCGCGAAACCCGTATGGCGAAATTGATCGTGCCGGCCCTGTGCATGGCGCGCGGCTGGCCGACCCGCCCGGCATTGGCAAGGCCGACCGTGGCGACGCAATCCGCCGACACATCCCCTTCGACGGCTTCGCCACGGTGATGCTTGCGGATGTCGCGCGAGGTCATCAGCCCCACCGCGCCGCCATGGCCCGCCGCCGCCATCTTGCCCTCGATCAATGCTGCCGGATCGGCATCGGCGAGGTCGTCCTCCTTCACCTGCAGCCAGGCGATGCTCCGTGCCGTGACGAAGCCCGGCCGGTTGAGCGACCAGCTCAAGACCCGGTGCGGTGCCCCGAGATCGACCACGAGGAAGGGAGGATGGCAGGAGATTTGCAACGGCATCATGGCCACGGTCTTTGCAGCTTCGTTCCGAAAGGACAAGAGGCGCACCCCGCCGCCGGCGTTGGCGAAGCCGGCCGGCCGGCACCTCGCCCGTTTCTCCTCAATGTTGCAATCATCTCAAAAAAATGTGCACTTTACAACATTGGCATTTTGCTGCACCTTGATCGTGGAAGGCCGGCAAGCATCGAAATTGGTGCATGCGACGGTTTTGCTGTTGATTTTACGTGAGAATACGCCGCTTTTGCCGCCGGTTGCGCGACAGTCCTCCATTGTGGGAGTTCCGGGAAAAATGTTGAAGTCGCTGCAGGGAAGAACCGCCATCGTCACGGGAGCGAGCCGCGGGATCGGACGGGGCATCGCGCTGCGCTTCGGGCGGGCGGGGATCAACGTCCTCGTCGTCTCGCGCAGCCGGGCCGACGCCGACAGGGTCGCCGGCGAGATCGGCCCGCACGCCGCCGGCTTCGCCGCGGATGTCTCGAAGGGCGAGGATTGCGAAGCGATGGCGGCGGCGGCCGTCGAGCGCTTCGGTTCCATCGGCATCCTGTGCGCCAATGCCGGCATCTTTCCCTCCGGCAGGCTCGGCGAGCTGACGGCGGCCGATTTCGACCATGTCATCTCCACCAACCTGAAGAGCACCTTTCTCAGCGTCACGGCGGTCCTGCCGGCGATGACGGCGGCGGGCGGCGGCAGGATCGTGCTGACCTCCTCGATCACCGGCCCGATCACCGGCTATCCCGGCTGGTCGCATTACGGCGCCAGCAAGGCCGGCCAGCTCGGCTTCATGCGCACCGCGGCGATCGAGCTCGCCCCGCGCGGCATCACCGTCAATGCGGTCATGCCCGGAAACATCTTTACCGAGGGGCTCGACGGCATGGGCGCGGATTATATCGCCGGCATGGAGGCATCGATCCCGCTCAAGCGTCTCGGCACCACGGACGACATCGCCAATGCAGCGCTGTTCTTCGCATCCGAGGAAGCGGCCTACATCACCGGCCAGACCCTGGTCGTCGACGGCGGCCAGGTATTGCCGGAATCGCTCGGCGCCCTCGAAGCGATGTAATACTATTGCCGCAGTAAGGGCACGGGCCCTTGCCGCCGCAGAACGAATGGACGACCGCATGCTCTATGACGCGAGCCTTTTGCACCGATTGGAAGCCGCGCTGCGCTCGACGCTACCCGTCTGGGGGCTTGCGCCGTCGTCTCCCCTCTCGCTCCTGACGATCTCCGAAAACGCCACCTATGTCGCCGAGGACGGTGCGGCGGGCCGCAAGATGATCTTCCGCGTGCACCGGCCGGGCTATCATACGCAGGACGAGATCCGCTCCGAGCTCGCCTGGATCGACGCCCTGCGGCGCGAAGGCGTGGTGGAGACGCCGCGGCCGATCCCGGCGTCGAACGGGCGCCTGCTCGTCGAGTTCTCCGACGGGGAGACGCAGCGCCACGCCGTCGCCTTCGAGCACATGTCCGGCAAGGAGCCCGATTCCGGCGAGGACCTCGTGAAGTGGTACGGCCATCTCGGCGAGATCAATGCGCGCCTCCATCGCCACAGCCGCAGTTGGGCGCGTCCCGAAGACTTCGTGCGCAAGAACTGGACCTTCGACACGATCATCGGCGACAGGGCCTATTGGGGAGACTGGCGCCGGGCACTGGGGCTGACGGCAGGAGGCCGTCTCCTGCTCGAAAGGCTGCATGCCCGGCTTTCGCGCGAAACCGCGGCCTACGGCTACGGTCCCGACCGCTTCGGCCTCGTCCACTGCGACATGCGCGCCGCCAATCTCCTGGTGGACGGCACGCGGCTCGGGGTCATCGATTTCGACGATTGCGGCCTAAGCTGGTTCGCCTACGATTTCGCCGCCGCCGTCAGCTTCATGGAGCACGAGCCCGTCATCCCCGATCTCATGGCCGCCTGGCTGGACGGCTACCGTCGCGTGTCGGAATTCGCGCCCGAGCACGCGGCAAGCCTTCCCATGCTGGTCATGCTGCGGCGCATGCAGCTCACCGCATGGATCGCCTCCCATGCGGAAACGCCGACCGCCAGAAGCCTGGGCCCGGATTACACCGAAGGCACCGTCGATCTCGCGGACGCCTATTTGTCAAAGCCGGAGCGCATGTCATGACGACCGTCAAGCAGATCCTCGCCCTCAACCGCTTCGAGGCCGGCACCATGGTCGACGGACCGCTCGCCGAGCGCATCCGACACCGTCAGGACACCTTCGGCGCAGCCTCGGTGCTGTTCTACGAGGAACCGATCGAAATGGTGCGCGGCGAAGGCGTCTATCTCTACGACGCCGATGGCCGCCGCTATCTCGACGTCTACAACAACGTCCCTTCCGTCGGCCATTGCCATCCGCAGGTGGTGGAGGCGATCGCGCGCCAGGCCGCAACGCTGAACATCCACACCCGCTACCTCAACCGCACGGTCGAGGCCTATGCCGAACGGCTGCTCGCGACCTTCCCGGCCCCCCTCTCGAATCTCGTGATGACCTGCACGGGCAGCGAAAGCAACGACCTCGCCATGCGCATCGCCGAAAGCGCGACGGGCGGAAAGGGCTTCGTCGTCACGCGCGCCGCCTATCACGGCAACACGGCCGCCGTCACCGGGATCTCGCCGTCCTCGCTGAAGAGCCGGCCGGTCGCGCCGCATGTGCGCACGGTCCCCGCGCCGGCCGGGCCCGACGTCGCCGCCACCTTCGCCGCCGATGTCGAAAGGGCGATCGCCGGCTTGAAGGAAAGCGGCTTCGGCTTTGCCGGGCTGGTGGTCGACACGATCTTTTCGAGCGACGGCATCTATGCCGATCCGCCGGGCTTCCTTGCGCAGGCAGCGTCCGTCGTCGCGCGCGAAGGCGGCCTCTTCATCGCCGACGAGGTACAGCCGGGCTTCGGGCGCACGGGCGGCGGCCTCTGGGGCTTCGGGCGGCACGGCATCGTCCCCGACATCGTCACCATGGGCAAGCCCATGGGCAACGGCTTTCCCATGGGCGGCGTCGTGACGCGGCCGGAACTGCTTGCCGCCTTCTGCGAGGAGACCGGCTATTTCAACACCTTCGGCGGCAATCCCGTCGCCGCCGCCGCCGGCCTCGCGGTGCTCGACGTCATCCGCAACGAGCAGCTGGTCGAGAACGCCGCATCGGCCGGGGCCTACCTGCGCGACGGGCTGGTCGCGCTCAAGGCGGACCGTCCGGAGATCGCCGAGGTGCGCGGCGCCGGCCTTTTCATCGGCCTCGATTTCGAGACGGAAGACGGCAGGCCGGACACGAAGCGCGCGAGCGAGGCGATCAACGGATTGAAGCAGCGTGGCATCCTCATCGGCGCCGCCGGCCTCTATGGCAACACCCTGAAGATCCGCCCGCCCCTCTGCTTCACCCCCGCACACGCCGACGCACTCCTCTCCGCCCTCTCCGCCACGCTCGCCGCTGCCTGAACCATCTCGTTTCTTACCCGCAGTCATACCACTTGAAGCTTCGGGACAGCGGTACGAAGATACGGGTGATCTCGGCTCGGGACATGAGCCGCAAGGAGCGAGGTTGTTATGAGCAGGAAACCTGAGCCTGTGCCGCAGTTCGCCACCGAAGCCGAGGAACGCGCCTTCTGGGAAAGCCACGATTCCGCTGACCATGTCGACTGGAGCAAGGCCGCGAATGTCCGCCTTCCCAACCTGAAGCCGTCCTCGACGTCGATCTCCCTCAGGCTGCCGAATGCGCTTCTGGAGCGGATCAAGGTCGCAGCCGGCAAGCGCGATGTCCCCTACCAGTCGCTCATCAAGATCTGGCTTGCCGAGAAGGTCGACGCAAAATGACGCCGCCGCCGTCTCTTCTCCCCCTTCAGAGAGAAGAAGCGATTTCAACATCTTAGCCGCAGACTAAGTGATGGAAATCGCAGGTGAGGGGCGTTGCGCCCCTCACCAACAAAATCCGGAGTTTGGCCCGCAGGCTGACGCCCTCCGGCTAACCTTCGGTTCCGTCTCCTCTCCCTCGCCGCCAGGGCTGTCGCATATGGTCGGCCCATAGGCTTGCTCCCTCTTCTCCCCCCGCGGGGAGAAGGTGGCGCGCAGCGCCGGATGAGGGGGACGCAGCACACGCCGAGTTTGCGGCAAGACCCCTCGTCTGCCTGCCAGCACCTTCTCCCCGCATGCGGGAAGAAGGAGGCTTGGGGCACCCGCCCGCTCGCTCAATCTCTTGCGCGAGATAAAGGTTCGAGTGGCCGGGCAGGTCTGCGCAAGCAAAACATATCGCAGGGCACGTCCCCTCACCCTGTCAGGATGGGGAGAGGGTGAGGGTGAGGGGCAAGTTTTCGCGCGAAGGCCCGCCATCGCCGCAAGGCAAATCAACACCTTGCCGAAAATCTTCAGGAAAAATCGTCCCCG
>JARYGU010000028.1:0-58317 GCA_033795365.1 Shinella sp. | reverse complement strand
GTCATCGCAAATCACCTCCAACCGAAGTGAATCACGAAACCGCATAAACAGGAATCCCGCGCGATTCGGTCAGAACGCCCGCCGCTCTAGCGCAGTGCCGCAGTCTCGTCGGCCGGGCGTATCCTCAGCCTCATGATGCGGTTCTTCACGCGCTTCATCACGATGAACCGTTTGCCGTAGAAGGTGAACGCCTGCCGTTCTTCCGGAATCGATTTCGATTCATGGATGACGAGGCCGGCGATGGTGGTCGCTTCCTCATCCGGCAAATTCCAGTCGAGCGCGCGGTTGAGATCCCGGATGGGGACGCTGCCGTCGACCACGATCGAACCGTCGGCCTCCTGGCGAACCCCTTGCATCTCGATATCGTGTTCGTCGGAAATATCGCCGACGATCTCTTCCAGGATGTCCTCCAGCGTCACCAGGCCCTGCACCTCGCCATATTCGTCGACGACGATGGCGAAATGGCCCCTGCGCCGCAGGAAGGCATTGAGCTGCTCCTTGAGATTGGTCGTATCCGGCACAAACCACGGCTTCTGCGCGATCTTGGTTATGTCGAGGTTCTGCGGCTCCATGTTCGGCTCGGCCAGAGCCCGCAGCAGGTCCTTCGCATGAACGACGCCGATGATGTTGTCCGCCGCGCCGCGCCAGAGCGGCAAGCGCGTATAAGGGCTCTCCAGTATCTGGCGGACGATCGTCTCGGGCGCTTCATCCGCATTGATCGCACGCATCGCCGTGCGGTGGATCATGATGTCGGATACTTCGAGCTCGTCGAGGTCGAGGATGCCGCCGAACCTGTCCCGGTCAGCCTTGATGACCGACCCTTCCCGGTGAAGGAAGTCCACCGCCCCGCGCAGTTCCTCGTGCGCCGTCAGCATCGGAACGTCGTTGGCTAGCGTGACCCCGAAAAGCCCAAGGATGAAGCGGACGATGGCATTGACCGCCGTCGACAACGGTCCGACGACCGCAACGAAAATGCGCACCGCCGGTGCGACGAACAAAGCGAAGCGATCCGGTGAGGAAATCGCCCAGCTCTTCGGCAGCACTTCCGAAAAGATCACGAGGATCACGGTCATCGCAAGCGTCGCGAACGCCACGCCCGAATCGCCGAAGAGGCCCAGGAAAAGACTGGTGGTGAGCGAGGAGGCGAGAATATTGACCAGATTGTTGCCGATCAGCAATGCCCCGATGAGCCGGTCGCGCCGCTCGATCAGCTTTCCGACCAGTCCTGCGCGAATCTCGCCGTTGGTTTCCAGCGTATGCATTCTGGCCCTCGATGCGGCGGTAAGCGCGGTTTCGGAACCGGAAAAGAACGCCGAGGCTATGACCAGCCCCAGGATGGAAAGAAGGACCAGCCAGTACTCGGCAAAAAAGGCGAGTATGGTTTCGCTCGTCATAGCGGATGCTTTTCCCGCAGGAAGGCAAGGACTTCGGAAGCGGGCACGTCGTCCGCAACGAAGGATCGCCCGATTCCGTGCGTCAGAATGAATGTCAGCTTGCCCGATTTGACCTTCTTGTCCTGCGCAATCGCATCCATCAGAACCTCCGCCGGCGGAAGGCCGCCGGGGATGGCATCCATTGAGACAGGCAGGCCGACCTCTTTCAGATGCGCCTCGACCCGCTTGGCATCGTCGGGACTTGCAAGATTCATCCTTGCGGAGAACTGATGCGCCAGCACCATGCCGATCGCCACGCCTTCGCCGTGCACCAGCCGGCTGCTGTCGTATTGCGTTGCCGCTTCCAGAGCGTGGCCGAAGGTGTGGCCGAGATTGAGAAGGGCGCGCATGCCGTTTTCACGCTCGTCAGCGGCGACTACGTCTGCCTTCGCCTGACAGCTCGTCGCGATCGCTTCGATGCGCGCCTCCCCGCCGGCAAACACACCCTGCCAGTTCTTCTCGAGCCAGGCGAAGAAGCCGGGCTTGTCTATGAGGCCATACTTCGCGACCTCCGCGTAGCCCGCGCGGAACTCGCGTTTCGAAAGGGTGTCGAGGACATCTGTATCGGCCAGAACCAGATCGGGCTGGTGGAAGACGCCGATCAGATTCTTGCCGTGGACCGAGTTGATACCCGTCTTGCCGCCGACGGAGGAGTCGACCTGGGCCAGGAGCGACGTCGGCACCTGGACGAACCGGGATCCGCGCCGCACGATGCCGGCGGCAAAGCCGGCCAGGTCACCGATCACGCCGCCTCCGAGCGCCACGACGGCATCGTTGCGTTCGATGCGTGCGGCAAGTACGCGGTCGCAGACCGTCATCAGATGTTCGAAGCTCTTGGTTTTCTCGCCGGGAGGCAGAACCACGGGCACGGTGTCGATGCCGCTCTCGCGCAGCGAAGCCATGAAAGCGTCGAGATAGAGCGGAGCGACGTGCTCGTCGGTGACCACGGCGGTCTTCCGGCCCTTCAGGCGTGCCGCGATCTCGCTGCCGGAGGCGGCGATGAGCCCCGGCCCGATCAGGATGTCGTATGAGCGGTCGCCGAGCTCGACCCGGACATTTCGCTTCGGCTTGGTTGCGGCATGCGTGTTCATCGGCTTCACTTTTCCGGACGGGTTGCGGCGATCGCGGCAAGCACGTCTTCCACCATCGCTTCCTTCCGCACATCCCGCGAAAGCACGGTAAGGTCCGCCTCCGCATAGATGGGATAGCGGGAAAGCATCAGGTTTTCGAGCGTTTGCTTCGGATTTTCGGTTTTCAGCAGAGGGCGGGTATCGCGCTTGTTGACGCGCTCCCAGAGTACATCCAGATCGGCCTTCAGCCAGATCGTCAGCCCGCCGCGCTTGATGTGCTTGCGGGTGCGCTCGTTGATATAGGCGCCGCCGCCTGTCGAGACGACGCGCGGGCCGGTCTTGAGCAGACGCTTGATGACGCGCGTCTCCAGCGCGCGGAACTCGTCTTCGCCATAGGCGGCGAAGAGATCGGAAATGCTCATCCGGGAAACCCGCTCGATCTCGTGGTCTGAATCGATGAAGGGAATGCCGAGCGCCTGGGCGGTCAGGCGGCCGATCGCCGATTTTCCGGCCCCCATCAGGCCGATCAGCACGAGATTGCGCTTCCCGAGCGTCTTTCGGGCCCGCGCGGCAAGCGTTGGTGTGGCCGGTTCGATCAGGTCTGTCATCGCGGGTTCCGGTTGTTTCCCGTCCGGTATCGACAAAAGCGCCATGAGCGTCAAGCCTGCGCCATGCGGATCGGTGACGGTCTTGCACTTGCTCCTTGCCGGGGCGATATAGGGCTCATGCCAGGGAGCACCGCATGCCAACACTCTTTCGGTTCCTTTTCGTCTGCGCGATGATAGCGGGCGTGATCTATGGAGCCATGGTGGCCCTGGTCACCTTTGTCGAGCCGCGGGAAAGGAGCGTGACGATCCGCATCCCCTCAGAGCGGGTGAACCCGCAGCAATGACGGATCTTTCCGCAGTCCATATCGAGTCCTTCCTCGAGATGATGAGCGCCGAGCGTGGTGCGGCGGCGAACACGCTGCAATCCTACGAGCGCGATCTCGAAGACGCACGTTCCTTCCTGAGGGAACATTCGGTGCGGTTGACCCAAGCCACCCCCGACGATCTCAGGGCCTATATCGGGCATCTGGCGCGCCGGGGTTTTGCGGCGTCGTCGCAGGCCCGCCGTCTTTCCGCACTGCGCCAGTTCTATAAATTCCTCTATGCGGAAGGCCTTCGCGGAGACGATCCAACCGGCGTGCTCGACCCGCCGCGCAAGGCCCGGTCCCTGCCGAAGACCCTCAGCATAGATGACGTAACCCGGCTGATCGGCCAGGCCGAGCGGGAAGCGGCAGAGCCGGGGCCCGGCCTTCTTGCCCGCAAACGCATGCACGCGCTGATCGAGCTTCTCTACGCCACCGGCATGCGCGTCAGCGAACTCGTCTCCCTTCCGGCCACCGTTCTTTCGCAAAGCGGCCGGTTTCTCGTCGTCAGGGGCAAGGGCAACAAGGAAAGGCTGGTCCCGTTGTCGCGGACGGCGATCGCGGCGCTGCAGGCCTACGGCAATGCTCTGGAAGCGGAGGCGGCAGCCGGCAAGAAAACGCAGGACAATCCTTTTCTCTTTCCTGCAGCCAGCAAGGAAGGCTTCCTTCCCCGCCAGGTGTTCGCGCGCGATCTGAAGGCCCTTGCCTCGCGCGCCGGAATCCGGGCTGCGACGCTTTCGCCGCATGTCCTGCGCCATGCCTTCGCAAGTCACCTGCTGCAGAACGGCGCGGACTTGCGGGCGGTGCAGGAATTGCTCGGACACTCGGACATCTCGACGACGCAAATCTACACGCATGTGCTGGAAGAGCGCCTGCATGAACTGGTCCAGACCCATCACCCCCTTGCCAAACAGGCAAAAAAACCGGATTAGGACCGCCACCGCACCGCTGCCGTTGCTGACAGGAAGCCTCGGGGGCAAGTTGGAGCAAACGATCGGAAACGCATCTCATGCACAATTACCTCGATTTCGAAAAACCCATCTCCGACCTCGAAGGCAAGATACATGAGCTGAGGAAGCTCGCCGAAGAGGACGAGAGCATCGATACGACGGACGAGGTCTCCCGGCTGGAGGTGCGCGCCCGCGAGGCGATGGCCGAGATCTATTCCAAACTCACGCCCTGGCAGAAGACGCAGGTGGCGCGCCATCCTTCCCGTCCGCATTTCCTGGATTACGCAGCACAGCTCTTCGAAGAGTTCACGCCGCTTGCCGGTGACCGCAAATTCGCCGAGGACGAGGCGATTCAGGCGGGACTCTGCCGCTTTCGCGGAGAGCCCGTGGCCGTCATAGGCCAGGAGAAGGGCAGCGACACCAAGTCGCGGCTGAAGCACAATTTCGGCAGCGCCCGGCCCGAAGGCTACCGCAAGGCTATCCGCATCATGGAAATGGCCGACCGTTTCCGTCTTCCGGTGATTACGCTGATCGACACCGCAGGCGCCTATCCGGGCATCGGCGCGGAGGAGCGCGGCCAGGCGGAAGCGATCGCCCGCTCGACGGAAATGTGCCTCAACATTCGCGTGCCTATCGTTTCCGTCGTGCTCGGAGAGGGCGGTTCTGGCGGCGCGATCGCGATTGCGACCGGCGACAGGGTCTACATGCTGGAGCACGCGATCTACAGCGTCATCTCGCCCGAAGGCGCGGCCTCCATCCTTTGGCGCGATTCCACGCGCGCGAAGGAGGCGGCAAGCAACATGAAGATCACCGCCGAGGACCTGAAGGGGTTCGGGATCATCGACAGCATCATCCCCGAGCCGGTCGGCGGCGCGCATCGCGATCCGGCCGCTGTCATCGGCAGAACCGGAGATGTCATCGCCGACGCGCTGAAAGACCTCTCCGGAAAGCCCGGCGATCAGCTCCGCAAGGAGCGACGCCAGCGCTATCTCGATATCGGCCGGCATCTCTGAGCGAAGGTGCGGCGGCTGAATTTTTCTCCCGGAACGCGAATATGACCAAATCTTGGCCATATTCCTCGTGTCTCAAAGTCCCGACAGCTCCGCAGCACCGCGAACGATTTTCCGGTAACGCTTTATCAAGTATAAGCCGGATATGATTCCGCGCTGCGCCGGCGAACCGAAGCAGCCTTTTTCGTCTCGTGGACTTTTTAATGCGCCTTAAAGTTCTTGTCGCTGTTTCCCTCATGGCCATAGCCGTTTCCGGCTGCACGAACGACGCTTTGGATACGGCCGCCGTCGATATCAAAAAGGTCTCCAACAAGACCGAGTACCAGCTTTCGGGCAGTCTGCTGACCAAGATGGCGTCGATGAACATCGATCGCAACGCGCCGATCATGATCCGCATCTTCAAGGAAGAAGGCACGCTGGAAGTCTGGAAGGCCAATCGGGCGAACCGCTACCAGTTGGTGAAGAGCTATAAGGTCTGCGCCTGGTCGGGCAAGCTCGGGCCTAAGGTCAAGGAAGGCGACCGGCAGGCGCCGGAGGGCTTCTATCCACTGTCGCGTCATCACCTCAATCCGAACTCCAGCTACTATCTCGCCATCAACACCGGATTTCCGAACAACTATGACCGGGCGAACAGCCGCTCCGGCAGCAATCTGATGATCCACGGCGCATGCTCGTCGTCCGGCTGTTACTCGATGACCGATGAGCAGATGATCGAGATCTTCGCGTTCGCGCGGGATGCCTTCAAGGGCGGACAGGAGATGATCCAGCTTCAGTCGCTACCCTTCCGCATGACCGCGGAGAACATGGCCCGTCATCGCGACAATCCGAACATCGAATTCTGGAAGATGCTGAAGGTCGGCTACGATCACTTCGAACTGACCAAGCGTCCGCCAGTGGTCAATGTCTGCGAGAAGAAATATGTCTTCAACCAGCAGACTGAAAACGGAAGTTTCTCGCCCGCCGGCGCATGCCCCGCCATGACGACGCCCGCCTCGCTCCAGATGGCGCTTTCTTCCTACGAGAAGACCTACGCCATGGAATACCGCAAGGCGATGAAGAAATACGAGGGCAAGGTATGGCTCGAGCCGAGCGAGGCGCAACGCAAGGCGATCGTCGCGGAGCAGCGCAAGGGACGTGAACTCGCCTATGCGCCGACGGGAAATTCGATTGACGCCGGCAAATTGATGTCGCTGCGCGAGATCGAGGCGGCGAAAAGGAAGGCCGAGCAGGAAGCCCAGCGCAAGATCGAGATGGCGGAGAAAGCCAGGCAGGCCGAGGAAGCCAGGAAGATAGCGGAAGCCGAGAACCTCGCGGCGGATGTTGCTGCCGCGAAGGCGGAAAAGCCTGCGGGCGGGCCGCCCGTCCCGACGGAAAATCCGGGCTCGGCCACGGCCTTCGTTGCGGTCGAGAAGACCGATCGAAAGCCATTCTGGAAGTTCTGGTCGAAGGACACGGCGCTTCAGGCGGAAACCGCCATGCCGGCTCCTGAAGTCCGGCAGGAAAATGCCGGCAATCAGGAAATCGCGACGCGGAGTCTCGCTGCCGAGGAAGCGGCAGCCGTAGCGCAGAGGCCGCCGGTCCCAGCCGAAGCCGCCCCATATCCGGCACTGCAGGCCGCAAATGCCGGCCAGGCCGGTGGAGCGGGCAACAGTGCGGACGCAGCGGTGGAAACTCCGCCCGATGTCGTGGCTCAAGGCGGGACGGCGCCGTCCGGCAAGAAACCCTTCTGGAAGTTCTGGGAGAAATGACCGTTCCGTCCGAATTGTCGGAGGTCTACGATCTGAAGGGGCTTAAATGTCCCCTGCCGGTACTGAAGACCAGCAAGCGTCTTGAGACGATGCCCGCCGGGGCGGCGTTGTGGGTCGAGACCACGGATCCGCTTGCGGTGATCGACATCCCCCATTTCTGCCACGAGAACGGGCACCGCCTCGAAGCGAACGAGCGGATGGATGCCGGCCATCGCTTCCTCATTCGAAAGAAGCTTTGATCCGGTCTACATCCGCAGGCCCGGAACCGAGAGGGGGTTCTCCTCCAGCGCGGCCCGATCCGGCCGGTCCACGCGCGGCGTTCCGGTAAATGCGTCGAAGAGATCGCGCACGAAGGCTTCCGGAAGGTCCTTGGTGATTAGCACCATTCGCGTGCGCCTGTCCGCTGGGTCGGGCCAGGCCGCCAGCCTTTCCGGCGGATGAAAGACCGATTGCACGCCGTGCAGGATCACCGGCCGGTCGGGATTGTTCGAAACCGCGACGATCGCCTTTATGCGCAGCAGCTTCTCGCCGTGGGCCGAACGCAGGAGATCGATGAACATGTCGAGCGCGATCGGATCGATCGGCCGATCATGCATGATGCTGAACGAGCGGATCGTCGCGTCGTGCCGCGTCACATCATGGGAGTGCTGGTGGGGCGAATGGTGACCGTGATCGTGGCGAGCGTGATGGCCGCGGTCCTCGCCATGATCATGACCGTGATGGTGGTCATGGTGATGCCCGGATGCTTTTTCCTCGTTCAGCCAGCGCCGGACGTCCGCTATCTTCGTGTCCGGATCGTACAGGCCGCAGGCGAGGAGCGACGCACCGGCGGCCTGTCCGTCGTCCGCCTCGATGATGGATGTCCGCGGATTGAGCAGCACCAGTTCGCGCTTCAAGGCCTCGGTCCTATCCGCGCCGGCAAGCGTGGTCTTGGTGATCACCAGCCGGTCGGCCACCGCAGCCTGCTTGACTGCTTCCGGATGATGCGCAAGCGTCGAAAGACCATTTGCCGCGTCCACGACCGTGACCACGCCGTCGAGCCGGAAGGAATGCGCGATCACCGGATTGCCCATGATCGCCTGAAGCACCGGAGCGGGATCGGCGAGGCCGGTCGTCTCGATGACGATGCGCTTCAGCGGGCGGATTCGCCCGGTCTGCATACGGTCCATCAGATCGGCGAGCGTATCGACGAGCTCGCCGCGGATGGTGCAGCAAAGGCAGCCGTCCGAAAGCTCGATGATGCCGTCGCTCGATTGCTCCACCAGCAGATGATCGATGCCGACCTCGCCGAATTCGTTGATGATGACGGCCGTGTCCGTCAGTGACGGATCCTTCAGGAGGCGGTTGAGCAGGGTCGTCTTGCCGGCACCCAGGAACCCGGTCAGCACGGATACCGGCACGCGGCGCTCGGCAATGGACATCGTCGATTTCCTGTCAGAAGCTGGGGCGAGGGATCGGGATCGGGATGTTGACGATCTCGCCGGCATCGCCGATGGCAGCCTGCTCGTTCGGCTGGGCCTTGACCGCACCGCCGCCGATCAGGCCCGCATAGACGAGCTTCAGCGGCCGGTCGAGCTCGCGAATATAGGGCGAAAGCAGTTTCTGGCGTCCGGCCTCGTCACGCCCTTCGCTGCGCACCTTGGCGGCGTGCTTGGAGCAGATCTCCTCGGAAATGTCCGCAACGATTTCGCGCGTCTCGCCATAGGGCCGCAATTGGCCGAGCGTCGGCGCCCCGAAGCCGGAGGTCGTCAATCCCTTCTGCAGCAGATTGGCCGATTCGTCGGCGCGCGCGCCGAGGCTTCCCTCGCCGAGCACGACCGAAACGACGCTGCGGCCGTTGCGGGTGGCGGAAGAAACCTGGTTGAAACCGGAGGCGCAGATGAAGCCGGTCTTCATGCCGTCGGCTCCGTCGAAGCGGCCGATCAGCATGTTGTAGTTCGGATATTCCCTCTTGCCCGTCGTGAAGCCTTCGAGACCGAAATAGGGGGCATATTCGGGGAACTCGCGCTTCAGCGTGACCGCGAGGACTGCGAGGTCGCGGGCGGTGGTGTACTGTCCCTTGCCGGGCAGTCCGTTCGCATTGATGAAATTCGACGAGCTCATGCCGATGCGGGCGGCTTCGGCATTCATGCGGGCGACGAAGGCCTCTTCCGATCCTGAGATCGATTCGCCGATGGCGACCGCCACGTCATTGGCCGATTTGATCATGATGATCTTCAGGGCGCTGTCGAGCGTCATCGCTTGCCCGGGCTTGAAATACATCTTGCTCGGCGGCTCGGCGGCGGCGCGCTTGCTCATCACGACTGGGCTTTCCAGCGTCACCTCGCCGGCCTTGATCGCCCGAAAGACCGTATAGGCCGTCATCAGCTTGGTCAGCGAGGCGGGGTACCATTTCTGGAAGGCGTCGCGATGATCGAGAACCTTCAGCGTATTCACGTCCACCAGCATGCGCGGGCCCTGGTCGGCCGCGGCGGTGTTCGCGAAAAGCGAAGTGGCAAGAGCAGCTGCGATTCCAAAGAATGCCGCACTCCGGCGCGTGGATCTTCCAGTCATCTGCAAGCCTGTGTCCTCTGGAAATGTGTGGTTGTAACGAGCCGTCGCCCTATTTAACCTATATGGCAGCGTGATGGCAAAGCCATCGATGATTTTACGCCGGCTTTTTCCGGCTGCAACAACGACAGGACATGCTGATGCCGATTCTCAACCGCGCCGCCGAGCTTCAGGACGAAATAACGCAGTGGCGCAGGCAGATTCACCGTCAGCCCGAGCTGTTGTTCGCGGTGGAGAAGACGGCGGCGTTCGTTGCGGAGAAGCTGCGCGAGTTCGGTGTGGACGAGGTCGTGACCGGTATCGGCAGAACCGGAGTCGTGGGCCTTATCCGCGGGCGCCGCGACGGTAAGACGGTCGGCCTTCGGGCCGATATGGACGCCCTGCCGATGACGGAGACGAGCGGCAAGCCGTGGGCCTCGACCGTCAGCGGCAAGATGCATGCCTGCGGCCATGACGGCCACACGGCGATGCTGCTCGGCGCGGCAAAGTATCTCGCCGAAACGCGCAATTTCGACGGTAACGTTGCCGTGATCTTCCAGCCGGCGGAGGAGGGCGGCGGCGGCGGCAACGAGATGGTCAAGGACGGCATGATGGAGCGCTTCCGCATCGCGGAGGTCTACGGAATGCACAATCTCCCGGGCATGCCCGTCGGGCAGTTCGGCACCCGCCCCGGCCCGATCATGGCAGCCACGGACGAGTTCACCATTTCGATAACCGGCCGCGGCGGGCACGCGGCGCTGCCGCACAAGACGGTGGATCCGATCGTCGTCGGTTCGCAGATCGTCGGCGCGCTCCAGACGATCGTTTCGCGCGCCGCGGATCCGATCTCCTCTCTCGTCGTCTCGGTGACGAAGTTCAACGCCGGCTTCGCCCACAATGTCATTCCGGAGCAGGCCCAACTCGCAGGGACGGTGCGCACCCTGAACGAGGAGCTTCGGCAGGAAGCCGAGGCGCGCATCCGGCAGATTTGCGGCGGGATCGCCTCCGCTGCCGGTGCGCAGGTCGCTGTCGCCTATCACCGCAACTACCCGGTCACGGTCAACCACCCGGAAGAAACCGGCCATGCGGTTTCCGCCGCCACGGATATCGCAGGCGCGGCGAATGTCGCGGCCGGGGTCGACCCGATGATGGGCGGCGAGGATTTCTCCTATATGCTGCTGTCGCGGCCGGGTGCGTTCATCTTCATCGGCAATGGCGACACTGCGGGTCTGCATCATCCTGCCTACGACTTCAACGACGACGTGATCCCCCATGGTGTGAGCTATTGGGTGCGGCTCGCCGAAAGCCGCCTCTCCGCGGGCTGACCCGGATAAAGCGCGCGAAAACCACTTGGCTTGCGGGGCGAGCTTTTGTATGGGTGCTTTCAGTGGTCCCGTAGCTCAGCAGGATAGAGCATCAGATTCCTAATCTGGGGGTCGCGCGTTCGAATCGCGCCGGGATCACCATCGATGTCTTTTCCCGTCTGCTTTGCGCATGGACCGCATTTGCCGGCTGAGACAAGAAAACTATCCTTTTCCCGCTTTCCTGCGCGCCGAAGAGCTTTTCGGGGTAGCCCTCACGCTCGGATATTCATGCCATGCGCTTCACCCGTTTCTCCATCCGGGAAGGGGGAAGCGAAATTTGTTCCTGAAAACAAGGAGATTCGGCGCCCAGTGTGTCAATGTTAAATGAGCCCACCTCCGTCTTGGGTTACGCGACACTGCGTAATTCCGGTTGGCGGGTCACTGAATTGATAGAATCGCTGCTCTTAAATCTCCAAAATCGTGATGTCGTGACGGATGAGGAACAGGCGCTTCTCAGGAAAATAATCTCGCGCGACCGGCGGTTCATGGTCGATGAGGATATCGTTTCGGAAGGAGCCCGCCCGACTTACAGCACGCTTCTCGTCGACGGCTTTGCAGCCCGCTACAAGTTCCTGGCCGACGGAACCCGGCAGATAACCGCGCTTCACATTGCCGGCGATTTCGTCGATCTCCACGCTTTCCTTCTGAAAACGATGGATCATGGCATTGTGGCGATGTCGCCCTGTCACGTCGCATTCGCCGATCACAGCGCGCTCAAGGAACTGACCGAGACCCAGCCGCATCTTGCCCGCCTGCTCTGGCTGGATACGCTGGTCGACGGAGCCATCCATCGCGAATGGATCGTGGCGATGGGGCGCCGCTCGAAGAAGGCGCATCTCGCGCATCTGGTCTGCGAGCTCTATGTCCGGCTGCGTGCCGTCAAGCGGACCGCGGGCTACAGCTTCCATTTTCCGCTGACCCAGATCGAGCTTGCGGATGTTCTCGGCATCTCCGTGGTCCATCTCAACAAGACCTTGCAGATGCTGCGCCGGGACGAGCTTCTGACCTGGCTCAACCAGACGATCACGATCCTGGACTGGCCGCGGCTGAAGGCCCTTGCGCAGTTCGACCCGACCTATCTCACGCAGCACGTCGAAGCCCGTTGAGGGCAGCGCCCTCAGACCTCCTCCTTCTCGCGCTCCGGGACGGTTTCCGGCTGCTTCGGGCGCACCTTCGGAATCGCGGAAGGGCGTGCCTCGATTTTTGGCTGGGGCGCCTTGATGCCGAGCATATCCCGGATACGGTCGCGTACGAGCGGACGGAAACGGCTGGCCCGGAAAGGCATGTCGGCGGCGCCGTAGCCCTCCGGCCCGTCGTCGTTGCCGCGATGGAGCTCCATCAGCTTGATGCCGTAGAAGTCCCCGTCGACATAGTGCCGGTAATGCCCGACCCAACGCACCGTATAGATGGCCCCCTTGCGGATGCCCTGGTCGATGGAGACGTTCCTGAAACGGTCGTCGACACAGACGACCTTCTGTCCAACGCGGAAAGTGATCACGTTCTTACCCGATCAACGACGAAGCATGGAAGTGCGGCATGATAGCGGCCGGATCGTTTCCTGTCAGCGCTCAACCTGCCGGTCGGCAGCTGACGTCGCGTTCCGCCACGGGTTTCGACAGGTCGGAGAGAATGGCCTCGGGCCCTTTCGTCCACCACTCGTATTGGCCGCCGGCATATTTCGCGCCGGAACCCGCGATCACATTGGATGCGACCACCACGTCCTGGCCGAAGGTCATTACGGCCAGCGCGATCGGGCGGGCGTTGATATATTCGACGCCGACCCGCATGTCTCCGTCGCACTGGTAGGTGATCGTCCTTCTGTCGACGGCGACGGGCTGGCCGGGAAGCCTTATGACGACGTCGGTGCCGTTCGGCAGGGTGGAAAGGCGAAGCGCATGGCCTCCGTCCTTGTCGGAAAGGTGCAGGACGCCGTTTTCGAGCCGCCAGGATTTCACGGTGCCGAGGGCGTCGAAGAACTTCTGCTCCTGGTCCATGACGGCGGGCGCGCACATCTTGCGCGTGGCCGCGGCAGGCGCAAATGTGATGCCCCCGTTCTCCACCTTCAGATTGCCGCGATAGGTGTTGCAGCCGCCATTGCCGCCATAGCTGCCGTCGGGGCGTATCTCCAGCGTCGTCTGCAGATTGTCCATGACGCCGCCGCCGTTGATGTCTTCGGCAAGCCATGCGCCGCCCAGCCCCGGGGGGACGGGATCGACTGCCAGCGCCGGGGAAAGCGGCTGAAGGCAAACGAAGGCAACGGTAATGGCAGAAACCGGAATCCGCACAGAAATCTCCAATCGCATGTTGCGGTCGAACCGCCTGCCGGACGTTATGGCCGCTACGGCGCAAAGGTCAAGCTATGGATGCAAGACATGGCGACATTGCGCCGCCGGCATCGGTAAATTCCGCGGACGTCTTGTTGCGTCTTGCATTCGGCTGTACAGCCACTGAGAACAGAAAAAGAAAAATCGCGGAAATCACCCATGGCTCCCGGCGAAGCGAAAGAACGCCGCATAACTATCCTTGGCTCCACTGGTTCCATAGGCACGAGCACGCTCGACGTCATCGCGCAGCTCGGCGGACGGGAACGGTTCGAAATCGCGGCGCTTACCGGAAACGGCAACGTGGAGTTGCTGGCTGAGCAGGCGCGTGCATGTGGCGCCCGCCTCGCCGTCACCGCCGACGAAAACCGTTACGGCGAACTGAAGCAGGCGCTTTCGGGCAGCGGGATCGCAGCGGCGGCGGGCCGGGACGCCCTCGTGGAAGCGGCGTCGGCGGATGCGGACTGGGTCATGGCGGCGATCGTCGGAACGGCGGGGCTCGCGCCGACGCTTGCCGCGGCAAAACGAGGCGCCGACATCGCGCTCGCCAACAAGGAATGTCTCGTTTCGGCGGGCGCATTCTTCGTTCGAGCGGTCGAGGAAGGCGGGGGGCGCCTGATCCCGGTCGACAGCGAACACAGCGCCATCTTCCAGGCACTGGAGGAGGATCAACGCCATGCGGTCGAGCGCATCGTGCTCACCGCTTCGGGCGGGCCGTTCCGCACCTGGACGCGCGAGCAGATGGCGGGCGTCACGGCAGCGGTCGCCCGCGCACACCCGAACTGGTCGATGGGCCTGAAGATCTCCATCGGCAGCGCATCCATGTTCAACAAGGCGCTGGAAATGATCGAGGCCCGGCATCTCTTCGATGTCCGGCCCGACCAGATCGAAGTGGTCGTTCATCCTCAGTCGGTCATCCATTCGATGGTCGGCTACTCCGACGGCTCGGTCCTCGCACAGCTCGGCTGCCCGGATATGCGCACGGCGATCGGCTACGCGCTCACCTATCCTCAAAGGTCCAGGCTGGACGTGGAACGGCTCGATTTCACGAAGCTCGCGCGGCTCGATTTCGAGCCGCCGGACGAGGAGCGTTTCCCCGCCTTGAGGCTTGCGCGCGTGGCGCTGGAACGGGGCGGGCTGCAGGGCGCAATCATGAATGCGGCGGAAGAGGTCGCGTTCCATGCCTTTGTCGACGGGCGGATCGGTTTTCTCGACATGGCGGACATTGCCGAAAAGGTGATGGACGACATGGCCTCCCATCCCGCTGCGGACGATATCGAGGCGGTTTTCGCCGGCGATGCGGAAGCCCGGCGAAAGGCAAGCGAACTCGTCGCCAAAATGGAAATGGCCGCATAAGCGGCCATCAGGCGTAACGGTGAGACGCAGTTTGAGGCGTCCGCTTCCCGTCCTTTCGGACGCGCAGCAATGCCTACGCGACCGCCCGCGCCAGCGCGCAGCGCGACCACAGCGAATGCAGCGCGCCGACCAGATGATCGATATCGGCGTCCGAATGCAGCGGCGTCGGGGTGATCCTCAGCCGTTCCGTCTTCTTCGGTACGGTCGGATAGTTGATCGGCTGGACATAGATGCCGAAGCTGTCGAGCAGCAGATCCGAGATCCACTTGCATTTGGCCGCATCCCCCACAACCACGGGGACGATGTGGCTCGGATTCGCCATATGCGGGATGCCGTTCCTGTCGAGGAGCGAGCGCAGCCGGCGCACGCGCTCCTGATGCGCAAAGCGTTCCGTCTGGCTTTCCTTCAGGTGGCGGATCGAAGCCAGCGCCCCGGCGGCAAGCGCAGGCGGCAGCGCGGTGGTGAAGATGAAGCCGGAGGCGAAGGAACGGATGAAATCGCAAAGCGCCTCGGAGGCAGCGATGTAGCCGCCCATGACCCCGAAAGCCTTGCCGAGCGTTCCCTCGATGACGGTCAGCCGGTGCATCAGCCCTTCGCGCTCGGCGATGCCGCCGCCGCGCGGGCCGTACATTCCGACGGCGTGCACCTCGTCGAGATAGGTCATCGCGCCGTAGCGGTCGGCGATGTCGCAGATTTCCTTGATCGGCGCGATGTCGCCATCCATCGAATAGACCGATTCGAAGGCGATGATCTTCGGCGCCGCGGGATCGGCGGCGGCGAGCTTTGCTTCGAGATCCCTGATGTCGTTGTGCTTCCAGATCACCCGCTCGCATTTGGAGTGGCGGATGCCCTCGATCATCGAAGCGTGGTTCCCGGCATCGGAGAAGACGATGACGCCGGGGATCTTCGAACAGAGCGTGCCGAGCGCCGCCCAGTTGGAGACATAGCCGGAGGTGAAGAGAAGGGCCGCTTCCTTGTCGTGCAGGTCCGCAAGTTCGCGCTCCAGCAGCACATGGTAATGATTCGTGCCGGAGATGTTGCGGGTACCGCCGGCGCCGGCGCCACACTGGTCGACCGCGAGCTTCATCGCTTCGGTGACCTTCGGATGCTGGCCCATGCCGAGATAGTCGTTCGAGCACCATACGGTGACTTCCTGCGCACCCGAAGCGGTATGGCGTACCGCCCGGGGAAAACTCCCGCGACAGCGTTCCAGATCGGCGAAGACACGGTAACGGCCTTCCTGGCGCACTGCTTCCAGTTCGTTTTTGAAGAAAGTCTCGAAATCCATTGCTGTCTCCAAACCGGTACGACGCAAAGCGTTCCGGCTTCTGCCATTGTCCGCCATTGCGCTACACGCCAAATGGGCGAACTGCAACCGCGGCGGCTGCGGCAAAAAGGCGCCGACCTTTGAACTATTCCAAAGTGCCCTTCAGCAACAAAGCCATTCCGGACCGATATCTGTCAAGGCGAGGGGATAAAAAAGGGTATGAAAAAAGGCGGCCGGAACCGCCTTTGGCTTGTGTCTTGCCGTCCTCGGCATTTCAGGCGGCCGCGACCGCGCGTTTGGCCATGACCTTCACGAGATTGGCGCGATATTCCGAATTGCCGTGAATATCGGAGAGCATCTCCGTGGCGTCGACCTCTATATCGGCCAGGGCATCCGGCGACCAGTTCGCCGCAAGGGCCGCTTCCATGCCGTCATGGCGGAAAACGCCGTTCGATCCAGCCCCCGTCACCGCGACGCGCACCGCGCCGTCTCCCGTTTTCGCCACAAAAACCCCGGCCATGGCATAGCGCGAGGCCGGGTTTCGGAATTTCATATAGGCGGCCCGCGCCGGCGCGTCGAAGACCACCGCCGTTATGATCTCTCCCTCCTCGAGCGCGGTCTCGAACAGGCCGATGAAGAAATCGCCGGCAGGGATCTCGCGCCGGTCGGTGACGATGGTGGCGTCTAGCGCCATCATGGCGGCCGGATAGTCCGCCGCCGGATCGTTGTTTGCTATGGAGCCGCCGACGGTGCCCATGTGGCGCACATGCGGGTCGCCGATCTGCGACGCGAGATGGCAAAGCGCCGGGCAGGCGGCTTTCAGTTCGGCGGACGCCGAGACTTCCGAGTGGGTCGTGCCGGCGCCGATGCGGACCCGGCCGCCATTGACGGAAATGCCCCTCAGTTCGGGTATGTGCCGCAGGTCGATAAGATCCGTCGGCGCGGCGAGCCGCTGCTTCATCGTCGGGATGAGCGTCATGCCGCCGGAGACATATTTGCTTTCGTCGGCCCCCGATTGAAGGCGGGCGGCTTCCTCGACCGAGGAAGCGCGGTGATATGTGGTTGCATACATATTGTTCCTCCTCAGTGCGCGGCGTTGGCCGCAGCCCAGACCCTTCCGGGCGTCGCGGGCATGCTCAGGTCGTTGTTGCCGATGGCGTCGGTGATGGCGTTGATCAGCGCGGGCGGCGAACCGATGGCGCCCGCTTCCCCGCAACCCTTGATGCCGAGCGGATTGCCCGGGCAGGGGGTGTTCTGGTGCGAGATGTTGAAGGACGGCAGGTCGTCGGCGCGCGGCATGGTGTAATCCATGTAGCTCGCGGTCAGCAGCTGTCCCGTGGAGGGGTCGTAGTGCACACCCTCCAGCATCGCCTGTCCGATCCCCTGCGCCAGCCCGCCATGCACCTGGCCTTCGACGATCATCGGATTGATGATGTTGCCGAAATCGTCGGCGGCGACGAATTGCACGATTTTCGTCTTGCCCGTTTCCGGATCGACCTCGACCTCGCAGATATAGCAACCGGCAGGGAAGGTGAAGTTCGTCGGATCGTAGAACGCTCCTTCCTTGAGACCGGGTTCCATGCCGGGCGGCAGGTTGTGGGCGGTATAGGCGGCGAGCGCCATCTGGAACCACGGGACAGATTTGTCCGTTCCAGCGACCTTCAGCTCGCCGTTCTCCAGCACGATGTCGCTCTCGTCCGCTTCCATGAGATGCGCGGCGATCTTCTTCGCCTTCGCCTCCACCTTGTCGAGGGCCTTGACGACGGCCGACATGCCGACGGCGCCGGAGCGTGAGCCGTAGGTCCCCATGCCCATCTGGACCTTGTCCGTATCGCCGTGGACGATCGAGACATTGTCGATCGGCACGCCGAAGCGTTCCGAGACGAGCTGTGCGAAAGTGGTCTCGTGGCCCTGGCCGTGGCTGTGCGAGCCGGTCAGCACCTCGATCGTGCCGACGGCGTTCACCCTTACCTCTGCCGATTCCCAAAGTCCGACGCCGGCACCGAGGGAGCCGACCGCGGCCGAGGGCGCGAGGCCGCAGGCCTCGATATAGCAGCTCATGCCGATGCCCCGCTTCATGCCGCGTGCGGCCGCCTCGGCCTTGCGCGCCGCAAAGCCGTTCCAGTCAGCCGCCGCCATCGCGGCTTCCAGAGAAGCCTCGTAGTCTCCTGCGTCATAGTTCATGATCACGGGCGTCTGGTGGGGGAAGCTGCGGATGAAGTTCCTGCGCCGCAGCTCGGCCGGGGAAATGCCGAGCTCGCGCGCTGCCGTCTCGACCGTCCGTTCGAGCAGGTAGGTCGCTTCCGGTCTTCCCGCCCCGCGATAGGCATCCACCGGGGCGGTGTTGGTGTAGACGGCGCGGACATTGGCGTGGATCGCCGGGATCGCATATTGGCCGGAGAGCAGCGTCGCATAGAGATAGGTCGGAACCGAAGAGGAGAAGAGGGACATATAGGCGCCGAAATTCGCGACCGTGTCGACCTTCAGCCCGATGATCCGGTGGTCGGCATCGAAGGCCATCTTGACCGTCGACACATGGTCGCGGCCGTGGGCGTCGGTGAGGAAGGCCTCGGTCCTGTCGCAGGTCCATTTGACCGGAACCCCGGTGCGCTTGGAAGCCCAGAGACAGGTGACCTCTTCGGGATAGATGAAGATCTTGGAGCCGAATCCGCCGCCGACGTCGGGCGCGATCACGCGCAGCTTGTTTTCCGGGGCGACGTTGTAGAAGGCGCTCATCACCAGCCGCGCGACATGCGGGTTCTGGCTGGTCGTATAGCAGGTGAAATGGTCCTCCGCGCTGTCATAGATGCCGAGTGCGGCGCGAGGCTCCATCGCATTCGGCGCGAGCCGGTTGTTGACGATCTTCATCTCGGTCACATGCGCCGCCGAGGCGATCGCCGCGTCCGCCGCGTCCGGATCTCCGATCTGCCAGTCGAATATGAGGTTGCTCGGCGCTTCCGGATGCAGCTGCGGCTGCCCTGCCTCCAGCGCTTTCACTGCATCGGTGACGGCCGGCAGCAGCTCGTAGTCGACCATCACGGCCTCGGCGGCGTCGCGCGCTTCGGCGACGCTGTCGGCAACGACCAGGGCAACGGCATCGCCGACATAGCGAACCGTTTCATGGGCGAGCGGCCTCCAGGCGCCCATCTTCATCGGCGACCCGTCCTTGGAATGGATCATCCAGCCGCAGATCAGATTGCCGATCCCGTCGTCCAGCATCTGCTTGCCGTTGAGCACGGCGATCACGCCGGGCATGGCCTCGGCCGCCGCCGTATCGACGCTTCTGATCTTCGCATGCGCATGCGGCGAGCGGACGAAGACGGCATGCTTCATCCCCGGCACGACCATGTCGTCCGTGTAGCGCCCCTTGCCCGTCAGAAACCGTTTGTCTTCCTTTCGCGCGACGCGTGCGCCGATACCTTCAACACCCATCTGTCATCTCCTCCCGGGAAGTATGAGCGAATAGTAAGTAGCGAATAGCGAATAGAAGAGAGAAAACGGAACAGTTGCCAATGTGCGCAAGAAGCTCGGCTTTGACGAAGCTATTCGCTATTCGCTTCAGAAAATCATTCTGCCGCCTGGCGCGAGGCCCCCATCTCTTCGGCTGCTGCCAATATCGCCTTGACGATGTTGTGGTAGCCGGTGCAACGACAGATATTGCCTTCGAGGTTCTCGCGCACCGTCTTTTCGTCGAGATCGGCGCCATGCCGGTTGATCATGTCGACCGCGGCCATCACCATGCCCGGCGTGCAGAAGCCGCATTGCAGGCCGTGATGGGTCTTGAAGGCGGCCTGAACCGGGTGCAGTTCACCCCCGGCTGCAAGCCCTTCGATCGTCAGGATCTCGGAACCGGCGGCCTGCGCGGCCAGAATGGAACAGCTCTTGATGGATTTTCCGTCCATATGCACGACGCAGGCGCCGCATTGCGACGTATCGCAGCCGACATGCGTTCCGGTAAGACAGAGATTGTCCCGGATGAAATTGACGAGAAGCGTGCGATCCTCGCATTCGCCGCTCACCTTGCGCCCGTTGACCGTCATGGAAATTTTCGTCATTCGCTCCTCCTGAGGCGGGTACCCGCAATGCCGGAGCCATCATTCCGAAATCAGGACAGGTCGCGGCCACGTCCGCGGTATGGGTTCGGAATAAAAGCCATCAGCAGTTCCCGTTGCTTCGGGTGTCTCATTCGGCGTCCCGCAGTCCGCAGACAGGCGCTACCGCGGTTCGCCGCTCCTCGACAAATGCATCATTTGACTTTTTGCGCCTGCGATCAACCGCTACTTTGTATTGGAACCGAAAATTTTCCTGTGACCGCAACGTGTGCCGGAGAGATGCGCAAGAGCGAAGGGGAAGCTGATCCCGGCCTTCGGAAAAATAGTTTGGCCCCATAGACTTCCATATTTTCAACAGTATTTTTCCATAGTGGCGAAACTGCTGTTAAGGTGAGCAGGTTTTTCCGCCCTCACGGACAGGGGATAGCGGGCCGCACAACAACGGGCCGCTCAATTTTTGGAGAGACATTCATGAAGAAAGTCATTGCGCTCGTTCTGGTCGGCCTAGCAGTCGCGGGTTGCACGCAGACCGAAAAAGGCGCCGGAATCGGTGCGGCATCCGGTGCCATCCTCGGCGGCGCGATCACCGGCAACGTTCGCGGCGCTGCCGTCGGTGCAGCGATCGGCGGCGTTTCCGGCGCGATCATCGGCAACGTCACCGAACAGCCGGGACAGTGCTACTATCGCGACCGCTATGGCCGCCGTTACATCGACGATTGCCCGCGCGGCTATTAAAAGGCGGCAGTTCCTGCTTGCTGGGCCCCGGATCTCTTCCGGGGCTTTTCTTTGCCGGTGATGCAGCCGTGCATCGACAAAATGACGGCCGAAGCTTCAAATTCCCGTCGGCGGCGTGTAAAACGGCGTTAATATTACGGAAATCCTAACGTGTTAGGGTCATTTCCAGCCTGGAGCCGGTCGAAAATGTCTTTCACCGGCTCGCACGAAGTCTGTGACGTGTGCAGGACCGGATTTCCGGATCTGCCCCGCACCGAACGAGAGAGGCGGTCGAAAGCTGCGGATGCGGGAAGTCGTGAACCGGCCAGGGAAGAGTTTTGCGTATCTGAAAGCTGGCACAGCGCTCGCGGTAGCAGCGGCTCTCGCCTGCACGCCGTTTCTTGCCGGCAACGCCTTCGCCTTCGAGATCTTCGGCATGAAGTTCTTCGAGGACGAGGAGGAAACGGCTCAGGTCATCGACCCCGTCAACTATACGCTGACGCTGGACACGGGCACCGAGGACGACGACCTCAAGGAAGCGATCGAGGGCAGCGCGCTCCTGAAGCAGGACGAGGGCAAGCCCGTTTCCGGCGATCTCGGGCTGGTGATCAAGGCGCGCGACGACCGCGACCGCATTCTCGCGGCTCTCTATGAGAAGGCGCGTTATGGCGGCGTGGTGGAGGTGACGGTCAACGGGCAGGATATCGATACGCTTCCGCCCAACCCGGAGTTCAACAGCGCATCCGTCCCGGTCAACATACGGGTCGTCCCGGGTCCGGCCTTTACGTTCGGCGAGATAACCTTTTCGGGCGACGCGGAAAGCCGCAATCCTGCCGACTACGACCTGGTGCCGGGGGCGCGCGCCGATTCCACGATCATCTTGCGGGCGGGGGAGAAGATCGTCGCCGATCTCAAATCCGAAGGCCGTCCGCTTGCCAGGCTGACCGACAGAAGCGCCACGGCCGATCATGACGCGCAGACCGTGGACGTCGTTATCAGCGCCGAAGGCGGTCCCGTCGCGCCCGTCGGCACGGTCGGCGTCACCGGAACGAAGACTGTGGATGCGGAATTCGTGCGAAGCTATTCGCGGCTGAACGGCGGCCAGCCCTATTCGCCCGAAGCCCTGACCAAGGCTTCCGACCGGCTGCGCCAACTCGGCGTCTTTTCGAGCGTAAGCATCCGGGAGGCGACCGAGCTCGCGCCTGACGGCTCCCTTCCGATGACCATCGAGGTCTCCGAGGGAAAGCATCGCTACTTCGGGGTGGGCGCGCAATATTCGAACACAGACGGCATCGGGCTTCAGGGCTACTGGGGCCACCGCAACCTGTTCGGGCGGGCGGAATCCCTGCGCATCGAGGGGGCGGTCAATCGCATCGGCGATTCGGAGGGCGTCGGCGATCTCGACTATTCGACCGCGATCCTTTTCGCCAAGCCCGGAGCCTTCGGTCCCACGTCGACGTTCAACGCCAGCCTGAGGGCGGCCATCGTCGATCCGGACGCCTACAGTGCTACAACCTTCACCGGGGCCGCCGGCGTCACGTTCGAGCTTTCCGATTACGACAGCATCTCCGGCGGCGGCGAGGTGATGTGGAGCGATGTCGAGGATGCCTTCGGCAAGAACAAGTATCTGACGGTCAGCCTGCCGATCGAGTATGTCCGCGACACCCGCGACGACAAGCTCAATCCGACGACCGGCTATCGCGCGCTGATCAATGCCAAGCCGAGCTACGAGACCTATCGCGGCACCATCTTCTCGAGCTTCGAAGGCTCGTTCGCGACCTATCGGGGCCTGGGCTCCGAGAATCGGGTGGTGCTTGCCGGAAAGATCGGCGCGGGGTCGATCATCGGCGGCGACCAGCTCTCGGACATCCCGGCGACGCGGCGCTTCTTCCTTGGCGGTGGCGGCACCGTGCGTGGCTACGGCTACCAGGAGATCTCGCCGCGCAACGCCGACGACGAGCTTCTCGGCGGCCGCTCCTATGTGCAGGCTTCTGCGGAGGTCCGCGTCAACGTCACCGAGACGATCGGCGTCGTGCCCTTCGTGGATGTCGGCACGGTATCCGTCGACGAGATCCCGGACTTCAGCGATATACGAGCCGGCGCAGGCATCGGTCTTCGCTATCTGACACCCTTCGGTCCGATCCGGCTCGACGTGGCGATGCCGCTGCGCAAATATCCGGACGGAAGTTCCTTCGGAATCTATGCCGGGATCGGACAATCCTTCTGATTGCTGCCGGATTCGGCTGCTATGCTCGCTGCGGCGTGTGAAAGAACTTGTCCTTTACTTCCACATGCGATTTCACCGGCTCCGCTTATGCGATATGGATGAAACATGATTCAGTTCGCCCGCATCCTTCGCCATATCCTGCGCTATGTCGGCTATGCCTTCATCCTTCTCGTCGTCGTGCTCCTTGCGGCCGTCTCCTATGTGGGCTTCACCGATTCCGGCGCACGTCTTGCCGCCGGTATGGTCGAGGACCTGGCATCGACGCCGGATCGCCGGATCGCCATTGCCGATCCGTCCGGCCTGTTGACCGGTCATTTGCGGATCGGTTCCGTCACCGTTTCGGATGCCGCCGGGGCCTATGCGGAACTCCGTGATCTCTCCGTAGACTGGACGCCGCTCGACCTGCTGGCGTTCCGGTTCAATGCCGAGCACGTTGCCGCATCCTCCGTCTCGCTTCTGCGGCTGCCATCGCCAGCCGCGCAGGAGGAAACGCAATCCTCGAAGGAGCCATTCTCCCTCCCGCTTGAAGTTGCGGTCGACCGCCTCGAAATACCGGAAATCCTGATCGGGGAAGCGGTCGCCGGCCGGGAGCAGAGGCTTGCGCTTGCGGGCGGAGGCAGCGCCACCCGCGACAGCGTGGCCTTGAAGCTTGCCCTTAACGAGACGGAGCGGCCGGATGCGCGGCTTGCCGCCGACATCGTCTTCAATCCGCCCGGCAACGAATTGCGTCTCGAAGCCGACATCGCCGAGCCGCCCGGCGGAATGCTCGCGCAGGTCCTGAAGCTTCCCGGAGAGCCGGCCGTCAATATTCGCCTGACCGGCGACGGTCCGCTTTCGCAATGGGTCGGCAAGCTCTCCGCTTCGCTCGACGGTGGCGAGGTTCTCGCGCTCGACGGGCGGCATGAGCTTTCGGGCGAGGGCGTGCACAGGGTCGCGCTGAGCGGAGGCGGCTCCTTCGATGCTTTGATGCCGCCGCAGCTCCGGCCGCTTTTTTCCGGCACGACCGGGATCGACGTGGCGGCCGCCTTCGACGGGTCCGATATGATCCGCATCGAAAAAGGCGACATCTCGACCGGCGCGTTGACCTTGAATGCCAGCGGCACGGCAAGCGCCAGCGGCGCTAACGACCTTGAGGTCCGGCTTGCCGGAACGAACGGGCCGATCGATTTTCGCTGGCCGCTTGCGGAGGGAGAGGCAAGACTTCTGATCGAGCAGGCGAATGCCACCTTAACCGGCCCCGCGGATGGCGCGGCTTTGGACGCAAGCGCGTCCGTGCTTTCGGCAACGCTGCCGCAGGCACAGGTGGAGAATGTCCGCCTCACCGCGAAGAGCCCCGCCTTCAATCTCGCCACCCGGAGCGGCAAGGTCGATGCGACGATAGGGACGGGAAACACCGCCTTTGCCAGCGCGGATGTCGAACGGCTGGTCAAGGGGCCGATCAAGGTATCGGCGGCGCTGGACGTTTCCCCCGAAAACGTGGCTTTCAATCCGGTGACGATCGAAAGCGCCAGCATCGGCGGCACGCTCTCCGGCTCCTACGGCCTTCAGTCGAGGCAGGCGGAAGCTTCCTTCCAGCTTTTCGCCCTGCCTGCCGTTCTGCCCGAAGGTCTGGCGGCCAAGTTCGATACCACGATTGCGATGGAGGGCCGGCTTTCGGCGGCCGGTGACGGTGCGCTCGACCTGCGCGATTTCCAGCTCAGATCCGGTACCGTCGAGGCTGCCGGATCGGTCGCGCTTGCCGGCGGCAATCTCGACGCGGCGCTCTCCGGCCGGGTGCTCGAACTCGGCAAGCTCCTGGCCGATGCCACGGGGCAGGCGGATTTCGAGATGACGGCCAAGGGGCCACTTAATGGCCTCGGTGTTCGGGCGGAGGTGACTTCCAGCGGCGCGACGCTTGCCGGGCGCACCTTGAGCGATCTGGTGGTGACGCTCGACGGCCAGGCCGTGCCCGGCAGCCCGTCCGGCGCGCTGACGGTGACCGGCGCCCTCGACGGCCAGGCCATCAACATACGCTCCAACGTCGTGTCGGAAGCCGGGCGGATATCCATTCCGACGATCGAGGCCGAGATCGGGCCGAATACCCTGAATGGCGCGCTGACGCTTGCGCCCGACTTCATGCCCGACGGTACGATCCGCTTCAATTTCCCCGATCTCTCCTTGCTTGCCGCCATGGCCGGCCAGAAGGCGGCAGGCGATCTTGCCGGCAATGTCGTCATCGACAACAGCGGCGGGCGCACAGCCCTTACCCTCCAGGCGAACGGGTCCGGCATACGCCGCGATACTCTGCGGATCGAAAAGCCCTCCGTCGATCTCCGGATCGCCGATCTCAAGACGGCGGCGATAACCGGCAGCGTCAGGACGGAATCGCTGGTCGCCGGGGCCAACAGGCTGGAGGGGCTGAATCTCGCCTTCAACCGCGAAGGCGCGGTCACGAATGTCGACCTCGGCGGCCGTTACGATGGCGCGCCGCTGGTGGCAAGGGCCCGGATCGAGCAGCAGGGAAGCCGCATCAATGTCGGCCTCGACCGCTTCGAGGCCGCGCCGAGGAGAATTGCCGTCCGGCTGGCGAACCCCACCCGCATCGGCGTGGATGGCGGAACGGTTACGCTCGACGGGCTGACCATAGCGGCCGGCAGCGGCAACATCGCGGTCAGCGGCACGGCCGGAGAGGCCCTCGACCTTTCGGCAAGGCTGAATGCCTTGCCGGCCAGCCTCGTGAATGCCTTCGCAGCCGGGCTGGGTGCGGAAGGCACGATCGGCGGAACGGTGACGGTCAAGGGCAGCGCATCGGCACCGGTCGTCGGCTACGCGCTCGACTGGCAGGGGGCGGCGATCAGCCAGACGAGATCCGCAGGCGTCGGAGCCTTCGCGATCAATGCCAAGGGCGAATTCGCGAATAATACGGTCCGGCTCGACACCACCCTTTCGGGGGGCGGGGGCATGTCCTTCCGCGGCAGCGGAACCGTCGGCATCACCGGGAATATGCCGCTTTCCATCAAGGTGGACGGAACCTTGCCCTTCTCGCTTCTGGCCGCCCAACTGGCCGAGCAGGGGTTTACGCTTTCGGGAAATGCCGCGGTCGATCTTTCGATTTCGGGCGCTGCGCGAAGCCCCGTCATCAGCGGCACCGTCTCCACGTCCGGCGCGCAGCTCATCGACGTGCGCCGCAATCTCGCAATCAACGGCCTCGCCGCACGCGTTTCGCTCAACGGCCAGCAGGCGACCATCGAACAGCTCACGGGAACGCTTGCGAGCGGCGGGCGTATTTCCGGCAGCGGGACCGTCGGGATAGCGCCCGGTTCCGGATATCCGGCGAACCTGACCATCAATCTCGGCAATATCACCTATGTCGACGGCACGCTCTTCAACGCCAATGTCGCCGGCGACCTGACGCTGACCGGCCCCTTGCTGTCGGCACCCGTCCTCGGTGGCACGGTGCGCATCAGCAAGGCGGCCATCACCATTCCGGAAAAGCTGCCGGCTTCGCTTTCGGAAATCGATATCAAGCACAAGAACGCCCCGCGCGATGTCGTCGTCATGAACAACGAGATCCACAGGGAAAATACCGGCGGAAGCGGCGAGGGCCGCGGCATCGGGCTCGATCTCGTCGTCGATGCGCCGGGCCAGATATTCGTGCGGGGACGCGGGATCGACGCGGAACTCGGCGGCCGGCTGACCATTCGCGGCACGTCGCCCAATCCCGACATCAGCGGCGGTTTCGAAATGCGCCGCGGGCGGCTGGAAATCCTTGCCAAGCGCCTCGATTTCACCGACGGCAATATCGGTTTTGCGGGCGGGCTCGTGCCGACCCTCGACCTGAAGGCGACCTCGACCGCCGGCTCGACCACGATCACCGTCACCGTGGCGGGGCTTGCCAGCAATCCCACGGTCAGCTTCTCCTCCTCGCCCGCTCTGCCGCAGGACGAGATCCTGGCACAGCTCATCTTCAATCGCTCGATGTCCAATCTGTCGGCGCTGCAGATCGCCCAGCTCGCCGCCGCGGTGAACCAGCTTGCGGGCGGGCGCTCCGGCGGGCTTCTCGAAGGATTGCGCAGCAGGCTTGGCGTCGACGATCTCGACATCTCCACCGACGCGGAAGGGCGCGCCCAGGTCTCGGCCGGCAAGTATCTCAACGATCGCACCTATCTGGAGCTCAAGCAGGATGCCGAATCCGGCGGAGGCAAGGCCGTCATCAATCTCGATGTCGGGCGCGGCGTGAAGCTGCGCGGCGAGGCGGGCAGCAGTGGCGGCGCGGCGGGCATCTTCTACGAACGCGAATACTGATCCGCATTTTCGGGGAGCCCGGCGCTGTTCGCACCATCCGGCCCGAAGGCGCCTCCTTACGAGAGTGCGTTCTTCGTGGTCTTCAGCAGGATATTCGTCTCCGTCACGGTGATCCCGTCGATCAGGCGGATGCGATGAAGCGTCTCGTCGAACGTGCCGAGATCCTTGTCCTCGAGTTCGGCGATGAAGTCCCATCTTCCGTTGGTGGAATGCAGCGCGCGGACCTGCGGCAGGCCGCGAAGCTGCGCGGAGACCCGGTCGGCCATCTTGCCGTGGACTTCGATCATCACGATGGCGCGCACGCCGCTGCCGGACAGTTCCGCCCCGGTGCGTATCGTGAATGCGGCGATCGTCCCCGACGAGACGAGCCGTTCGATGCGGGCGGCCACCGTGGCGCGCGAAGCGCCGGTCATGGCCGCAAGCGAGGAGACCGGTGTGCGCGCATTGTGGCGCAGCGCGCCGATCAGTGCGTGGTCAAGATCGTCGAGACTTATCATTCTGTATTCTCGCGCTTAGCATATTGAATAATATGCCGCTCTATTTGTCAGTTTTCCCTCTTTTTGTCAGCATGGCGTGCGGCAATAATGGCTGTAAAATCCGGGTCGGACCGGAAAAAACGCGAACTGCGGGGAAAGCAATGACAGAAATCAAAACAGTGGCCCTGATCGGCGCGCCGATCGAAGAAGGCTCGGGGCGGCGCGGCGCCGCAATGGGCCCGGCGGCCTTGCGCATCGCCGGCATCGACACGGTGCTTGCCGAGCTCGGCCATACCGTCAGCGACCAGGGCGACCTGAAGCCGCTGCCGGTGCGCGATCTCGCCAATCATCCCGGCGCCAACAATCTGCAGATCGTCGCCGCCTTTACGCGCGCTCTGGACGGTGCAGTGCATGAGGCGGCCCGTGCCGGGCATTTTCCGCTCATCCTCGGCGGCGATCACGCGCTCTCCATGGGCAGCGTTTCCGGCATGGCGCGCCACGCCGCCGAAGAAGGGCGCCCGCTCTTCGTCCTCTGGCTGGATGCGCATGCGGATTTCAATTCGCCGGCGACCTCGCCCTCCGGCAACATGCATGGCATGCCTGTCGCCTTCTTCTGCGGTGAGGCCGAGTTCGCCCCGATCCTCGAAAAGGGCCGGCCGCTTGTCGATCCGCGCAAGGTATTTCAGATCGGCATCCGTTCCGTCGACGCGCGCGAACGCGAGGAGATCGCGGAGCACGGCGTAAACGTCTTCGACATGCGGGCGATCGACGAAACCGGCATCGCTCCGATCATGCGCGAGATCATCGCCACGGTGAAGGCCGAGAACGGCCTCCTGCATGTCAGCCTCGACGTCGATTTCCTCGATCCGGACATCGCGCCGGGCGTCGGCACGACCGTTCCCGGCGGCGCCACCTTCCGCGAGGCCCATCTGGTCATGGAGATGCTCTGCGACAGCGGGCTCGTCTCCTCGCTCGATGTCGTGGAGCTCAATCCCTTCCTCGACGATCGCGGCAAGAGCGCGCGCATTCTCGTCGAGCTCACCGCAAGCCTTTTCGGCCGCCGCATCTTCGACCGGCCGACCCGCAGCGCCTGATCAATCATCCGGAGAAGACCCATGACGCCGAACGCCGCCAGCCTGATCGAAACCGAGTATCGCCTCGGCGCTCACAACTACAAGCCTCTCGACGTCGTGCTTTCGCGCGGCGAGGGGGTTTATGTCTGGGACACCGAAGGCAACCGCTATCTCGATTGCCTCTCGGCCTATTCTGCGGTCAACCAGGGCCACTGCCACCCGAAGATCCTTGCCGCGATGATCGAGCAGGCGCAGAAGCTCACTCTGACGTCCCGCGCCTTCCGTAACGACCAGCTCGCGCTTTTCTACGAAGAGATCGCCGCGCTCACCGGCTCGCACAAGGTGCTGCCGATGAACTCGGGAGCCGAGGCGGTGGAGACGGCGATAAAGGCCGTGCGCAAATGGGGCTATGAAGTCAAGGGCGTGCCGGAAGGCAAGGTGGAGATCGTCGTCTGCAACAACAACTTCCACGGACGCACCATGGGCATCGTCGGCTTCTCGACCGATCCGGATGCGCGCAACGGCTTCGGTCCCTTCGCTCCGGGGTTCCGTCACGTGCCCTTCGGCGATATCGAGGCTTTCCGCGCCGCGATCACCGAGAACACCGTCGCCTTTCTGATAGAGCCGATCCAGGGGGAGGCCGGCGTCCTCATTCCTCCCCAGGGTTATCTGCCTGCGGTGCGCGAACTCTGCACGAAGCACGGCATCACGCTGATCCTCGACGAAATCCAGACCGGTCTCGGCCGCACCGGCAAGCTGCTCGCCGAAGAGCACGAAGGCATCGAGGCGGATATGACGCTGGTCGGCAAGGCGCTTTCCGGCGGCTTCTATCCGGTATCCGCGGTCCTCTCGAATTCGGAGGTCCTGGGCGTCCTGAAGCCGGGGCAGCACGGCTCGACCTTCGGCGGCAACCCGCTCGCCTGCGCCATCGCACGGGCCGCGCTTCGCGTGCTGACGGAAGAGGACATGATCGGCAATTCTGCGCGCATGGGCGAACGCTTCCAGAAGGGTCTCAAGGAGATCCGTTCGAATATCATCAAGGAGGTGCGCGGGCGTGGGCTGATGATCGCCGTGGAGCTCGATCCCGCGGCCGGCGGCGCCCGCAAATATTGCGAGGCGTTGAAGGAACGCGGTATCCTCGCCAAGGACACGCATGGCGACACGATCAGGATAGCGCCGCCGCTCGTGATAACCGGCGCCCAGGTCGACTGGGCGGTCGACCAGTTCGAGGCGGTGTTGCGGACTTAGACCCTGACCCTCTCGCCGCAGGCGGAGAGGAGGATCGCCGGCGTTGCGGCCCTCATTCCTTCTCCGCTTGCGGGAGAAGGTGGCCGGCAGGCCGGATGAGGGATAAATCCGATTGCTGTCGTGTACTGTGTGTTCATCGAGAGGCTTGGTGCCGGCTGCAATCTGGAAAGCCGATGGCATGGCCGCCCCCTTGTGCGACGCCGTGCCTTCATTCGAAAGAAATTAACCTGCAGGCGGTAATGATGCGTTTTCGGGCTGCAGGGCAGCGCTTGTGTTTCAGGGGGCGAAACCGATGACGACGATCAACATGGCCGGATACAATGGCGAGGTGCTGGAAATCATCGCCTTCCGTCTTCATGAGCAGGAATTCTGCGTGAAGACCACGACCATCCGGGAAATCCGCGGCTGGGCGCCTTCCACGCCGATACCGCATTCCCCGCCGGAAGTGATCGGCGTGATGAACCTCCGCGGCACCGTCATCCCCATCATCGATCTCGCCCACAAGCTCGGCATGAAGAGCACCGAGGCCAACGAGCGCAGCGCCATCGTCGTCGCCGAGGTGCACAGCATGGTCATCGGCCTGGTCGTCGATCGCGTATCCGATATCCTGACCATTCGCGGCGACCAGATCCAGCCGGTCCCGGAAGTGACGACATCGTTCGACAAGGGTTATGCCGAAGGCATCATCGCCCATGAGAACGGCATGATATGCTTCCTCAATCTGGCCCGCATGTTCAAGGAGCGCGAGGTCGAGGATCTCGCCGCCTGACGCTTTTCAAGCGGAATTCCGACCAAACCGCCCGCCGAAAGGCCGGGCGGTTTTTTTGCGGCGTTCAGTGCGCCTTACCTTACGAAAGGCAACGGGATAGTCTCCGCTTGCACACTCTTTATGGTTGTGTCATGAAATCCAGAAAGACACGCCGTTCCCAGCACCGGAATCCTGATTGAAAATCTCATATATATATTCATATTTTACAAGAACATAGCCTCCGTCATTTAGAACTTTAGGATTTTTTAACAATACTTTTGCTATCTTTGATTGAGTAAGCAGCAAGACGGCGCGGGCATGACGTCCGCATGAGATCTCCAGAAGCTGATTCCACGAGAGTCCGTAGGACCTGTGCCGACGGCGAGCGTGCGCGCTTGCGTGCCGTATCGATCGAGGCCGTACGGGGTGATCAAATCGGCAGACCATTGGAGAGAAAAGGTCATGCTTTCATTCGGACAGATTAACGACAGCAGACAGATAGTCGAAGCCATTTCCCGGTCGCAGGCCGTCATCCAGTTCGACCTTTCCGGCAATATCCTCACCGCCAACGAAAACTTCTGCCGTGCTCTCGGCTACGGGCTCGCCGAAATTGCCGGCCAGCATCATCGGATGTTCTGTGAGCCCGACTATGCCGCCTCGCAGGAATACCGGGATTTCTGGGCAAGGCTGGGTCGGGGCGAGTTCGATGCCGGCAGCTACAAGCGCGTCGGCAAGGGCGGGCGCGAAATCTGGATCCAGGCCTCCTACAATCCGGTGTTGCGCGGCGGAAAGCCCTACAAGATCGTGAAGATCGCGGCCGATATCACTGATGCCAAGATCAGGGCGTCGGAGGATGCGAGCAAGCTCGATGCCCTCTCGCGTTCGCAAGCCGTGATCGAATTCACGCCCGCCGGCGAAATCCTCGATGCCAACGAAAACTTCTGCGCCGCGCTCGGCTACAGCCTCGCCGAGATCAAAGGCAGACATCACAGCCTGTTCTGCGACCCGGAATATGTGAAAACCCGGGACTATGCGGAGTTCTGGGCCGATCTCGCCAAAGGCAGGTTCATAGCCAGCGAGTTCGTCCGCTATGGCAAGGACGGCAGGGAGATCTGGATCCAGGCGGCCTACAACCCGATCCGCGATCTGAACGGCCGCATCTGCAAGGTCGTGAAACTGGCGACCGACGTAACCGAGCGCATGTCCGCCATCAATGCGCTCGGAGCAGCCCTTACCGCGCTTTCGCAAGGCGATCTCACCCAAAGCCTCGCGACCCCCTTCGTTCCGTCGATGGAGAAGGTGCGGCAGGATTTCAACCAGGCGACGGCGCGCCTCAACGATGCGATGCGGACGGTCGGCGACAATGCGAACGCGATCGCTTCCGGCGCCCGGGAGATACGGACGGCTGCGGACGATCTTTCCAGGCGAACGGAGCAACAGGCCGCCTCCGTCGAGGAAACCGCGGCGGCGCTGGACGAGATCACCGTCACGGTCTCCGATTCCAGCCGCAGGGCCGAGGAAGCGGGCACTCTCGTGGAGCGGACGAAGGACGGGGCGGAAAAATCCGGCCTCGTGGTCAAGAGCGCCATCGACGCGATGGGCCAGATCGAACAGTCCTCGCGCGAGATATCGAACATCATCGGCGTCATCGACGATATCGCCTTCCAGACCAATCTTCTGGCTTTGAATGCGGGTGTGGAAGCGGCCCGCGCCGGGGAGGCCGGCAAGGGCTTTGCCGTCGTCGCCCAGGAGGTCCGCGAGCTTGCACAGCGCTCGGCGAGCGCGGCGAAAGATATCAAGAGCCTGATCACCGCTTCCGGAGCGCATGTGAAGAACGGCGTTTCGCTGGTCGGGCAGACGGGCAAGGCGCTCGAGGAAATTCTGGCGCAGGTGCAGGAGGTGAACGTCAACGTCGCCGCCATCGTGGAGGCGGCGCGCGAGCAGTCGACGGGCCTGCGCGAGATCAACAGCTCAGTCAACGCCATGGATCAGGCTACGCAGCAGAACGCCGCGATGGTCGAGGAAAGCACGGCCGCGAGCCATGCCATGGCGCGAGAGGCGGAGGCGCTGCATGCCTTGCTCAGGCAATTCCGCCTGAATGACGGCAGCCGCTCTCCCGCAAGCGACGATCGCTCCGGTCCGCATCGCCAGCCCGTCCCGCAACTGCGCAGCATCTCCGGAAGGGGAGGTACTGCCGCTGCCGCCGGATGAAAGCCGGTAAGGGTTCGATGCGGCCATGGCATTTTCGCTGGGGAAGGCGGCCATCGGCCGCCTTCCCCGTCTTAGGGAGGATGGAGTCTTACCGGAAAAGGGCGAAGGTCTGCTGGAGCGTCACCCAGACGCCCCACAGGATCGGGATGCCGACCACCGCCCAGGCGGCGAGAGCCTTGCCGTCGAAGCCGCCCTTGCCGATGCCGAAGGAGCCGGACGGGCCGCTGTCGACGGTCTTGCTTTTCGCCTGGAGGGCCGCGACCTCCTCATCTTTCATGTACCACTTGTCGGAAAGCGGCCGGACGAAGAGATTGGCGATCAGGCCGAGCGCCAGCATGCCGGCGAGGATATACATCGTGAAGTCGTAGACCTGCGCCCGCGGAATGCCGGCGGCGATCTGCGCCTCGCGGATGTAGTTCACCACGACGGGGCCGATGATGCCGGCCGTTGCCCAGGCCGTCAGCAGCCGCCCATGGATCGCGCCCACGAACTGCGTGCCGAAGATGTCGGCGAGATAGGCGGGGATCGTGGCGAAGCCGCCGCCATACATCGACAGGATGATGCAGAACATGCCGACAAACAGCAGCTTCGAGCCGAGCCCGGCAGCCCAGGGGGCCAGCGCATAGAGCACGATGCCGAGCGCGAAGAAGGTGAAGTAGGTGTTCTTGCGGCCGATCTTGTCGGAGAGCGATGCCCAGAAGAAGCGCCCGCCGATATTGAAGAGCGACAGCAGCCCGGTAAAGCCTGCCGCGATCGCGGCGATCGCGGTCAGCTGTTCGGCCGAAAGGTCGGAGAAGCGCAGTTCCGGCTGGCCGAGAAGCGAGCCGGCGAAGATCTCCTGCAGCATCGGCGAGGCCATGCCGATCACCCCGATGCCGGCCGAGACGTTGAGGCAGAGCACGGCCCAGATCAGCCAGAACTGCCTGGTCTTGTGGGCATCGCGCAGATGCACGTGCTTCGTCGTGATCATCTGGTTCTTCGCGGCTGGTGGCGTCCAGCCCTCCGGGCGCCAGCCGGCGGGAGGAATGCGATAGCTGAAGGCACCGCCCATCATGAAGACGAAATAGATCGCCGCCATGACGACGAAGGTTTGCCAGACGCCGACGGAGGTCTCCGTCTTGAAGACGTTCATCAGCAGGTTGGCGAGCGGTGCGCCGATCATCGCGCCGCCGCCGAAGCCCATGATCGCCATGCCGGTCGCCATGCCGCGCCGGTCCGGGAACCACTTGATCAGCGTCGAAACGGGCGAGATATAGCCGAGGCCGAGCCCGATGCCGCCGATGAAGCCGGCGCCGAGCCACATCAGCCACAATTGATGCGTCATGACGCCGATCGCGGCAACGACGATGCCGCCGCACCAGCAGAGCGCGGATACGAAGCCGGCCTTGCGGGGACCCGCCCGCTCCAGCCAGCCGCCCCAGATCGCGGCGGAACAACCGAGAAGCACGAAGAAAAGCGTATAGATCCAGCCGAGGTCGCTGACGCGCCAGTCGCAGCTCGTCGTGAAAAGGGCGGTGGCAAGGTTGAGGCCTTCGCAGGCGACCGGAGCGCTGATGCCGACCGCTCTCGAAAGCGGCAGCCAGAACACGCTGAAGCCGTAGGCCATGCCGATACACAGATGGATGGCAAGTGCTGCCGGCGGCACCAGCCAGCGATTGAAACCGGGCCGGGCAATGATTCGTTCACGGTCGAGCAGGCCAACGCCTCCCCCACCGGCAAATGTTTCTGTCGATACGGACATGCAGTCTCCTCCGTTTCGCCCGCTATCGGGGCGGCTGTCCCAACGATTGTTGCGACAACGGATAGCCTGGCCGCCGACCGCCTCCACGGTCTTGTTCTTTCGCCACTTGTCTGCAGCGCCCAGTGCCCCGATGTTCGCCACGGGTACGATGCAATGTGCATGCCAGGACATGGGTGCTGCCTTTTCAATGGCTTACGCTGCCTTGACTGCCGGGGCGGACAAATTGTCCGGGCGGGCGCGGACAGAATGTCGTTTGCGCTGCGAAATCAGGCGGCTTCCGGAAGCCAGATCAGGAAGGTCGTTCCCTTGCCGGGCGTGCTTTCGGCCGTCATGCTGCCGCCCTGGCGGGTGATCAGCGTCTGGCTGATGGAAAGGCCGAGGCCGGTCCCCTGCTGGCGTTTCGTGGTGAAGAAGGGATCGAATATCCGGCTCATCACGTCCGCGCTCATGCCGACGCCGGTATCGGCGACTTCTATCGCCAGTCCCTTTCTGCCGTCGCGATCCTGGTCGGACGTGCGGATCATCAGTTTTCCGCCCTCCGGCATCGCGTGGATCGCGTTGACGATCAGGTTGACGAGCACCTGCTGCAGCTCGGTCCGGTTCATCAGCAGGAGCCGCGTCGCCCGGTCGTCGCGCTCGACGCTTATCTCCGCTCGGTTCAGCAGATGCTGCACCAGCGGCAGGCAGTCGGAAATGACGTTCGCGGGCGAATGCCGGTCGACATAGCCGGCATATTCCTCCGGCCGCGCAAACTGCAAAAGCTTGGTGACGATCTGGCTGATGCGGTGGATCTGCTCGTCGATCAGGCGGATTTCCGTCTTTACCTCGTCGGCGTGCGCCCCCAGCACGGTGCGCACGACGTCGAGATTGCCCTGGATCACCGCAACCGGGTTGTTGATCTCGTGGGCGACGCCGGCGGTGATTTCGCCGATCGCCGCGAGCTTCTCCGACATGATCAGCTGCTTCGTCGTCGCCTCGAGCTGGCGGTTGGCAAGCTGCAGTTCGTGCGTGCGCTCCTCCACCCGCCTGTTCAGCTCCTCGTTCCATGTCCGCAATTGCCGGTCCCGCTGCTGGATGAGGTCGAGAAGGTGGTCGAGATGTTGGGCGACGCGTCCGATCTCGTCCTCGGCGGTCGGAAGCGCCGTGCGCGCGCCGAGATCGCCGCCCTCCACCCTTCCGATCGTATCGGCCATGCGCTCCAGCGGCTTGAAGATGCCGCGCGCCCAGCGCAGGAAGATCGGAACGCTCGCGGCGGCAACAGCCAGGAAGGCGAGCACGATCGTCAGCAGCGTCTGGTATTTCGCCTCCGCGAAGGGCTTTTCCAGAAAGCCGACATAGAGCATGCCTACACGCTTGCCATAGCCGTCGGTGATCGGTTCGTAAGCGGAGATGTACCAATCGTTGACGACGAAGGCGCTGTCGAGCCAGATGCGGCCCTCGCCCAGGACCGCCTGGCGGACTGCGGCGGAAACCCGGGTTCCGAGGGCGCGGCGGTCCTCGAAAAGGCGGACATTGGTGGAGATGCGCACGTCGTCCAGAAACAGCGTCGCCGTCCCCTGGCTTCCCTCCGGCAGGCTCGCCTCGCGATAGACGAGATCGTTGATCGTGTCGATGAAGACGAGGTTCTGGTTGAGCAGGATGCCTCCGACGAGCACGGCCTTCGTGCCGTCGGAAAGCGTCACGGGGCTTGCGGAATGGACCACCATGCCGCGCGTCTCGTCGTTCCTGTCGGTCGGAATGGCATTCGGTGTCGCGACCAGCTCGAGCCGCGCCCGCATGGCAAGATCGGGCCCGAGCGCGGCAAGCTCTCCGTTGGAGAAGATGTCGATCGCCGTCGAAGCCTCGCCGGCAAGCGCCCCCGCGATGATCGGCCAGTCGCGCCGGATGGTGCGCGCCATTTCCGGCGGTCCGGCGAGCACGCTGCCTTCCGCGCTCATCAGGAAGAGAAAGTCGAGCCCGAGCTGCTCGCGGCTCTGCTGCAGGTAGCCCGGCATGCCGGGACCGATCCCGTCCGCCGCCGCCATGTCGCGGAAGCGCGCCGATAGAGCGAGAGCCTGAATGTGCTCGCCGGTGTTTTCGAGAATGCGGGAGAGATACTGATGCGCGATGGTGAGATCGCCGTTGACCTTGGAGATCAAGAGCGCGTCGAACTTGGCGTTCCAGCGGACGACGGTGATGCCGAGAAGCAGCGGCAGGATGACGAGCGTCGGCAGCAGCGCGATGGCGAGCAGCCGGAACCGGATGGAGCGCGCCTGCGGGCGGGAGGAGGCGTCTCTGGCGATGGGCTCAGACATTCCAGGCGGCGCATTTGCGGTCGATGGTCTTGCGCGAGACGCCGAGCCGGCGCGCCGCCTGATCCCGGTTGCCTCCCGTCTCCTCCAGCACGGCGAGGATGTGGCGGCGCTCGATCTCTTCGAGTGTGCCGGCTGACGAGCCGGCGGCCATTGCGCGCTGCCCGCGGAAATCGTCGGGGAAGCGGCCGAGGATCAGCGAGCGTTCGATGAGATTGCGAAGCTCGCGCACATTGCCCGGCCAGGGATAGGCGGCAAGTGCGGCCCGCACGGTCGCGTCGATCGCGACGGGCGGCATGCCGAGCTGCTGGGAAAGCTTGTGCATGAAGAGCTGAGCGAGATCCTGCACGTCGTCGCCGCGATCGCGCAGAGGCGGCTGGTGCAGCTGCATCACGTTGATGCGGTAGAAGAGGTCCGGACGGAAGCGGCCGGTCTCCACCTGTTTTTGAAGGTCGGCATTGGTCGCGAAGATGAAGCGAAGGTCGACCGGAACCTCGCGCTCCGCGCCGACCGGGCGCACGCGGCGGTCCTCGATGACGCGCAGAAGCTTGCTCTGGGTGGCAAGCGGCATCTCGCCGATCTCGTCGAGGAAAAGCGTGCCTCCCTGGGCATGCATGAAAAGGCCCTCGCGGCCGTTCTCGGCGCCGGTGAAGGCGCCCTTTATGTGGCCGAAGAGCTCGGTTTCCAGCATGTCCGGCGGAATCGCGGCGCAGTTGACCGGCACGAAAGGCTTTGCCGCGCGGTCGGAAAGCGAGTGGATCGAGCGCGCCGCCACCTCCTTGCCCGTGCCGGATTCGCCCGTCAGCAGGACCGATGTCGGCAGCGGGGCGACGCGCGCGATCGTCTCGCGCACCTGCCGGATCGCCGGCGATTCGCCGATCAGCTTGTCGCGCAGCAGGATATGGTCGGATGTCGCGCGAAGCTCGTAGCGCAGCACGAAGTTTTCGCGCTGCAGCCGCATGCGGTCGAGACAGCGCGAGACGGCATTCAGGATCTGGTTCGAACGGAAAGGTTTCAGCACGAAATCCACGGCGCCGGCGCGCAGCGCCATGATCGCCGTCTCGAGGTCGGCATAGGCCGTCATCAGGATCGCGTCGGCGAAGAAGCCGATAGCGCGCTGTTCGGCCAGCCAGTCGACGCCGTTCTTGCCGGGCATGATGTTGTCGAGGATCACCACGTCGAAGTGGTGGGAATCCAGCTTCCGGGAGGCCTCCACCGTGTCTGCCGCCTCCTCGATGCGCTTGCAGCGCGGCCCGAGCGTCCGCACGAGGAAGTTGCGCATGCCGGGCTCGTCGTCGACGACGAGGATCGAGGCCTGGGCAAGCCAGGGGCCGAATTCGGGGTCGCGTCCCGCATCGGAAATCTTGCGCGCGGCCTCTGTGTTCAAGCAGTCCTCCTCCGATGGCCCGCGTCGGATCGGGCTTTCAATGCATGTCGCGCAAAAGTGTCAGCGGTTTTGCGAAGCGAGATGCATGGAGATAAAGGAATACCAGAGGCAGCGCGAAAAGCAAAACCGCCCGCAATCGTGGACTGCGGGCGGTGGAGGCCGGTCAGGCCTTCGGCTGGAAGGGCTCGGGGCGGCGGCCGGCGGACTGCCGCTCGACCATCCAGCCCGGATATTCCGGCGCAAGCGCGCTGATCTCGTCCAGCGTTTTCATGTCGTCTGCATCGAGCTTCAGGTCGACGGCCTTCAGGTTCTGTTCGAGCTGCTCGACGCGCTTGGCGCCGATGATCACGGTGGTCACGAAGGGCTTCGCAAGCAGGTAGGCGAGCGCCACTTCCGCAACGCTGGCGTCGTGTTTCGCGGCGATCTCGCGCATCACCGCGACGATATCCCAGGCCTTGTCCTTGTCGACGGGCGGGAAGTCGAAATCGGCGCGGCGGCCTTCGCCATTGCCCGGTGCGCCGGGGCCGTATTTGCCGGAAAGCAGCCCGCCGGCAAGCGGCGACCAGACCATAAGCCCGAGTTTTTCCTCATTCATCAGCGGAACGATCTCGCGTTCGAGATCGCGCCCGGCGATGGAGTAATAGGCCTGGATCGTCTCGAAGCGGGCAAGACCACGCCTCTCGGAGATGCCGAGCGCCTTGGCGATCCGCCAGGCCTGCCAGTTGGAAAGGCCGATATAGCGCGCCAGGCCGCGGGACACGAGATCGTCCAGCGCGCGCAGCGTCTCCTCGATCGGCGTCACCGTATCGGTGCCGTGGATCTGGTAGAGGTCGATGTGGTCGGTCTGCAGCCGTTCCAGGCTTGCCTCGACCGAATCCATGATATGGCCGCGCGAGGCGCCGCGATCATTGGGCTTGTCGCCCATCACCCCAAGAAACTTGGTGGCGATCACCACGTCCTTGCGCGGCACGCCGAGGTTCTTCAGCGCCTGGCCGAGCAGGCGCTCGGAGTTCCCAAAGGAATAGACGTCGGCGGTGTCGATGAAGTTGACGCCGGCGGCAAGGGCGCGTCCAGTGATGTCGTCGGCCGCCTTCTGGTCGACATCGGCGATTTTTCCCCATTGACCATTCTTCTCTCCGGCGTCGCCGAAGGTCATGGTGCCGAGGCAGAGTTCGGAAACGAAAAGGCCCGTATTGCCGAGTTGATTGTAGCGCATATGAGAAACTCCCCCGCACTGAAGCGGTAAGTTGATCAAAGAAAATATTGCAAAAACCGTACTGGAAAGACCCGCTGGGCGCGGGTGCGGTGCCGGGTGCACCGGATTGCCGTTTCGATATAGGTCTGCAGGCGCAGCCCTGAAAGGGCCGGCGAAAATTTAAAGTGCGCTCCGGCGGCTCGGGCGGCCGCCTGCGGTCAGGGAACGCTCGTTTCAGAAAGAGCTTCGCCGGCGGCGGTGCCCTTGCCGCCGGGGGCGCCCTTGGCGGTGTCTTCGCCGGTTCCCGCACCCGTGTCGGGATCGGCCTGCGGCCGGCGGATCAGCGGTGCGGCCTCCAGCACCAGCGGATCGAGCCCTTCGCCGGCATGGTTGTCGATGATGTCGAAGAACGCCCGGCGCATGCGCGGTTCCCAGAACTTGTTGATATGGGTCGCAACCCCGACCGCCCTTTCGGCGGCGGGCTGGGAATGGAAGAAGGTGGCGATCTGGTTGGCCATGCGGACCAGTTTTGCATCGGTGTTCGACATTTCTTCTTCCCTATTCGTTTCCTGCCCGCTTCAACCGGCCGGCAAGGCCGGAGGTCACGCGCTCCGCGCCTGTGAAAATCTCGAACTCGTCGCCGCGCACCAGCGCGATCAGCGCCATTCCGGCTTCCTCGGCCGTGCGGATCGCCAGCGCCGTCGGCGCCGAGATGGCGATGATGAACGGGCTGCCGACGATCGCCGTCTTCTGCACCATCTCGACGGAAACGCGGCTGGTGACGACGACGGCGCCGCTTGCACCGCGGTATCCGGCGCGTGCTGCGGCACCCGCCAGCTTGTCCAGCGCATTGTGCCGGCCGACATCCTCGCGCACCGCGATCACTCCCTTGCCGGGAACGTAGAACCCGGCTCCGTGCACCGCGCGCGTCTCGATATGCAGCGGCTGCTGCCCGTTCAGCAGGCGAACCGCCTCGGTGACCTCGTCCTCGCTCAAGGTAAGCGACGACGCACGAACTGACGGCGTGGCGCGAACGGCCTGCTCGATCGATTCGATGCCGCAAAGGCCGCATCCGACCGGTCCGGCCATATGGCGTCGGCGCGCCGTCAGCGCATCGTTCTGCGCCTCCGCAAGCCTTATCTGCAGGTCGATGCCCTTGTCCTCGGCGACCGGCTCGATCAGCTCGATCTCGGAAGGATCGGAGATGATGCCTTCCGTCAGGCTGAAGCCGACGGCGAAATCATCGAGGTCGGCTGGCGTCGCCATCATCACCGCATGGGTGGAGCCGCGATAGGAAAAGGCGATCGGCGTCTCCTCGGGCACGATACGCTCGCCGCCGCTCAGCACCCCGTCGCGCCGGGCGAGTTCCGTGACTTTTGCGGTGGGTTTGCTCGGCTTCATGGGCGCGGGGTACTCCTGCCTGACTTCCCGAACCTGGCGATCATCATCCCCCTGGAGGGGGAGGTATAAGCCAGGGCAGGAGGGAGGATGAACCGCGAAACCAGCATTCAGATTACTCCGCCGCCTCCAGCTTACCGGAGATCCGGCGCGACTGGCGGGAAAGCTCGTCATATTCGACCTGCCAATCGGACGGGCCGTTGGAAGGCGAGACCTGCACCGCCGTCACCTTGTATTCCGGGCAGTTCGTCGCCCAGTCGGAGAAGTCGGTGGTGATGACGTTCGCCTGCGTGTTCGGGTGGTGGAAGGTGGTGTAGACGACGCCCGGCGCCACGCGGTCGGTGATGAGCGCGCGCAGCGTCGTGTCGCCCGCCCGGCTCGACAGCCGCACCCAGTCGCCCTCGCGGATGCCGCGATCCTCCGCGTCGTGCGGATGGATCTCCAGCCGGTCCTCGGCGTGCCAGACGACGTTTTCGGTGCGCCGCGTCTGCGCGCCGACATTGTACTGGCTGAGGATGCGGCCGGTGGTCAGCAGCAGCGGGAAGCGCGGCCCGGTCTTCTCGTCGGTCGCGACATATTCCGTGCGTATGAACTTACCTTTTCCGCGCACGAAGCCGTTCACATGCATGATCGGCGAACCTTCCGGGAACTTCTCGTTGCAGGGCCACTGCACCGAGCCCATCTTTTCGAGATAGTCGTAGGAGACCTTGGCGAAGCTCGGGGTCGTCGCGGCGATCTCGTCCATGATCTCGGAGGGGTGCCTGTAGTTCCAGGCAAGCCCCATCGTCTGGGCGAGCTTCTGCGTCACTTCCCAGTCGGCATAGCCGTTCTTCGGCGTCATCACCTTGCGAACGCGGTTGATGCGGCGTTCGGCATTGGTGAATGTGCCGTCCTTCTCCAGGAAGGTCGAGCCCGGAAGGAAGACATGGGCGTAGTTCGCCGTCTCGTTCAGGAAGAGGTCCTGCACGACGACGCATTCCATCGCGGCAAGGCCGGCGGAGACATGCTTGGTGTCCGGGTCGGACTGCAGGATGTCCTCGCCCTGGATGTAGAGGCCCTTGAAGGTGCCGTCGACGGCGGCATCCAGCATGTTGGGTATGCGCAAGCCCGGCTCGTTGTCGAGCGTCACGCCCCACAGTTTTTCGAAGATGTCGCGCGTCGCGTCGTCGGAGATGTGGCGGTATCCCGGCAGCTCGTGCGGGAAGGAGCCCATGTCGCAGGAGCCCTGCACGTTGTTCTGGCCGCGCAGCGGGTTCACGCCGACGCCGGGACGGCCGATATTGCCCGTCGCCATGGCGAGGTTGGCGATCGCCATCACCGTGGTCGAGCCCTGGCTGTGCTCGGTGACGCCGAGGCCGTAATAGATCGAGCCGTTGCCGCCGGTTGCAAAGAGGCGTGCTGCGCCGCGCAACGTTTCGGCCGGAACGCCGGTGAATTTCTCCGTTTCCTCGGGGCTGTGGCGCGGCTCGGAGACGAAGGTCGCCCAGTCCTCGAATTCCGACCAGTCGCAGCGTTCGCGGATGAATTTTTCGTCATAGAGACCTTCGGTCACGATGACATGGGCGAGCGCCGTGACGACGGCGACGTTGGTGCCCGGCTTCAGCGGCAGGTGATAGGAAGCCTCGACATGCGGGCCCTTCACGAGGTCGATGCGGCGCGGGTCGATGACGATCAGCTTGGCGCCCTGGCGTAGCCGCTTCTTCAGCCGCGAGCCGAAGACCGGGTGGCCGTCGGTCGGGTTGGCGCCGATGACGATGACGACGTCGGTCTCTTCGACGCTGTCGAAATTCTGTGTGCCGGCCGACGTGCCGAAGGCCTGGCCGAGGCCATAGCCGGTCGGCGAATGGCAGACGCGGGCGCAGGTGTCGACATTGTTGTTGCCGAAGCCGGCGCGCACCAGCTTCTGCACCAGATAGGTCTCCTCGTTGGTGCAGCGCGAGGAGGTGATGCCGCCGATCGATTCCCGGCCGTACTGGTACTGGATGCGGCGGAATTCGCTTGCCACATGCGAGTAAGCCTCTTCCCAGGTGACCTCACGCCAGGGATCGGAGATCTTTTCGCGGATCATCGGGTTGAGGATGCGGTCCTTGTGGGTCGAATAGCCGTAGGCGAAGCGGCCCTTGACGCAGGAATGGCCACGGTTCGCCTGTCCGTCCTTCCAGGGCACCATGCGCACCAGTTCCTCGCCGCGCATTTCCGCCTTGAAGGAACAGCCGACGCCGCAATAGGCGCAGGTGGTGACGACCGAATGCTCCGGCTGGCCGATCTCGATCACCGACTTTTCGGTGAGCGTCGCCGTCGGGCAGGCCTGCACGCAGGCGCCGCAGGAGACGCATTCGGAATCGACGAAATGCTCGTGCATGCCGGGCGAGACCCGGCTGCCGAAGCCGCGGCCCTCGATCGTCAGCGCGAAGGTGCCCTGAACCTCCTCGCAGGCCCGCACGCAGCGCGAGCAGACGATGCACTTGGAAGGATCGTAGGTGAAATAGGGGTTCGATTCGTCCTTCGGCATCCATTTGGCGTTGATGTCGCCGTTGTTGCGCGCCTTGACGTGGTTGTCGCCGTCATAGCCGTAGCGCACGTCGCGAAGGCCGACCGCGCCCGCCATGTCCTGCAGCTCGCAGTCGCCGTTGGCCGCGCAGGTGAGGCAGTCGAGCGGATGGTCGGAGATATAGAGCTCCATCACGCCCTTGCGCAGGTCCTTCAGCCGCCCGGTCTGGGTGTGGACGACCATGCCCGGCGCGACCGGTGTGGTGCAGGAGGAGGGCGTGCCGTTGCGGCCCTCGATCTCCACCAGACAGAGCCGGCAGGAGCCGAAGGCGTCGACCATGTCGGTGGCGCAGAGCTTGGGGATCTGGATGCCGGCCTCCATCGAGGCGCGCATTACCGAGGTGCCCTCCGGCACGCTGATCTCGTTGCCGTCGATGGTGAGCGTCACCGTCTTTTCCGCGCGGGAGGCGGGCGTGCCGTAGTCGATTTCAGGAACGAGGGGCATGGTCTTCTCCTCTGGAATATGTCTTTTCCGGCGACGTCGGCGCCGGCCCCTCATCTGCCTGCCGGCACCTTCTCCCTGTTCTCGCGGGGAGAAGGAAAAGCGAGGCAACGCTTCCGTCCTTCGCCAGCGCCGCGTAAGGCAAGTCCCCTCTCTCCGCGTGCGGGGAGAGGGTTAGGGCGAGGGGTAAATTCATGAAGGGCGAAGCCATCATTCCGCAGCCTCCACCATCGGTGCCGGCCGGAAATCCTCCGGGAAATGGTTCATCGCGCTCATCACCGGATAGGGCGTGAAGCCGCCGAGCGCACAAAGCGAGCCGAATTTCATCGTGTTGCAGAGGTCGGCGAGCAATTCGCGGTTCTTCTCGGGCTCGATGCCTTGGGCGATCTTGTCGGCCGTCTCGACGCCGCGGGTCGAGCCGATGCGGCAGGGCGTGCACTTGCCGCAGCTTTCGACCGCGCAGAATTCCATGGCGAAGCGCGCCTGCTTCAGCATGTCGGCGCTGTCGTCAAAGACGGTGATGCCGGCATGGCCGATGAGGCCGTCCTTTGCCGCGAACGCCTCGTAGTCGAAGGGCGTGTCGAAAAGGGCGCGGGGGAAATAGGCGCCGAGCGGCCCGCCGACCTGCACGGCCTTGACCGGCCGGCCGCTCGCCGTGCCGCCGCCGATCGCATCGACGATCTCGCCGAGCGTCAGGCCGAAGGCCGTCTCGTAAAGCCCGCCATATCTGACGTTGCCGGCGATCTGGATCGGGATCGTGCCGCGCGAGCGGCCCATGCCGAAATCCTTGTAATGGGCGGCACCCTTGTCGAGGATGATCGGCACGGAGGCGAGAGAGATGACGTTGTTGACGACGGTCGGCCGGCCCATGAAGCCCTGCAGCGCCGGCAGCGGCGGCTTGGCGCGCACGATGCCGCGCTTGCCTTCCAGGCTGTTCAGGAGCGCGGTCTCCTCGCCGCAGACATAGGCGCCTGCCCCGGTGCGGATCTCGATGTCGAAGGCCCTGCCGGAACCGAGCACCGACGGCCCGAGGACACCCGCTTCGCGCGCCGTCTCGACGCCCGCGGTCATCACCTCGATCGCGTGGGGATATTCCGAGCGGATATAGACGAAGCCCTTGGCGGCGCCCGTCGCGAGGCCGGCGATCGCCATGCCTTCGATCAGCACGAAGGGGTCGCCCTCCATGATCATGCGGTCGGCAAAGGTGCCCGAGTCACCTTCATCGGCGTTGCAGACGATGTATTTGCGGTCGCCGGCTGCATCGAGGACGGTCTTCCATTTGATGCCGGTCGGGAAGCCGGCGCCGCCGCGGCCGCGAAGGCCCGAATCGGTCACTTCCTTGACGACATCGGCAGGCGCCATTCGGGCGGCCTTCTCAAGCCCTCTCAGTCCGCCATGCGCTTTGTAATCGTCCAGCGACAGCGGATCGACGATGCCGCAGCGGGCGAAGGTGAGGCGGGTCTGGTTCTTGAGGAAGGGGATTTCCTCTGCAGGGCCGAGACAGAGCGGGTGGGATTTTCCTTCGGCCAGCCCGGCGTCGAGCAGGGCCGCGACATCCGAGGCATTCACCGGGCCGTAGGCGATGCGGCCGTCCGCCGTCTCGACCTCGACCATCGGCTCCAGCCAGTGGAGGCCGCGCGAGCCGTTGCGGACGATTTGAGCGTCCAGCCCGCGGGCCGCGATTTCAGCGCCGAACGCCTTGGCCACCCTGTCGGCGCCAAGCGCCAGGGCTGCGGCATCGCGGGGAATGAAGATACGGACGGTCATTTGCGCGCCTCCGCGACGAGCTCGTTCGCCAGTTCGGCATCCACCCGCCCATGCACCTCGCCGTCGAGCATCGCGGCGGGTGCGCAGGAACAGAGCCCGAGACAGTAGACGGGCTCCAGCGTCACCGCGCCGTCAAGCGTGGTCTGATGGAAATCGATGCCCAGCAGCGACTTGATGCGCTCGGCGATCGCGTCCCCGCCCATCGCCTGGCAGGCTTCGGCGCGACAGAGCTTCAGCACATGCCGGCCGGCCGGGTGGTCGCGATAGTCGTGATAGAAGGTGACGACGCCATGGACCTCGGCGCGGGAAAGGTTGAGCTCGCGGGCGATCACCGGCAGGCTTTCCTGCGGCACATAGCCGAACTCGGCCTGTATCTCGTGCAGGATCGGAAGAAGCGGGCCTTCCAGCCCTTTCAGTTCGCCGACGATCGCCAGCGTTCTTGCCCCGACATCGCCGGGCACATGCACATTCATTCTCGGACCTCCCGAACCGGCGCGAACGGATGCTCCGTCTGGGACGGGAATCCGGGCCGCCGTCAAGCTTGAAACAGCAGGCGAAGACGAGCCCCAAACATCCCTTCGCGCTATGGTTCCAAAAGTGTCTCAGGGAAGCCCGAGGTGGTCAATAAAGCTGTCCCGTCGATCGATAGGAAAATTCTATCAATCCACGCCCTTTTCTGCAAGGATTCTCGCTTCGTGGAGCAGCGCGGAGACGAGCGGCGTGAAGGGCTCGCGGTGCGTGGCGACCAATCCGACGGTATGGTGCCGTTCGGGCTCGACGATGGAAACTATACTGATTTCCTCATGAAATCCGAAAGATTTTGCGACATTTCGCGGCATTATGCTGCACCAGCGTCCCGTTCGCACATGCGAGAACAAAACGATCATCGAATTCGATTCGAGCGTCGGCTCCACCTTGAGGCCGGCTTCGGCGAAATGGTGGTTGATGATGCGGCGGTTTTGCATGTCCGCGGTCAATAGACAAAGCCGAAGATCGCCGACCTCCTTCCAGGTGACGCTCTCGCGGTCGGAAAGCGGGCCTCCCGTCGCGGTCACCAGGCAGTAGCGTTCCGAATGGAGCGGCACGCTGGTGACGCGCCCGAGCGGCTCGTTTTCCAGATAGGTCAGGCCCGCGTCGATCTCCAGATTCTCCAAGAGGCTCAGGATCTTGAGCGACGTGGTGGAGAGTACGGAGAAGGTGACGTCGGGGTGCTTTTCCTGGAAGGGCGCGGTGAGGCGGGGAACCATGGCGAGCGTCGTCGGGATGGCGGCAAGCCGGATATGGCCGGAGAGGCCCTTGCGCGCCGCGCGCATCTCCTCGCGCATGGTGCGGGTGTCGCCGACGATGCGCCGCGCCCATTCCAGCACGCGCTGGCCTTCCGGGGTCAGGCCCTGGAAGCGCGAGCCGCGATTGACGAGAACGACGCCGAGGCTCTCCTCCAACTGGCGGATCGCCGCCGACAGCGTCGGCTGGGAGATGCCCAGTTCCTCGGCGGCCCTTGCGAAATGCCGCTCCCGCGCAAGCGCGATGAAATATTCCAGCTTGTCGATCATGCGCCCTCCGCCCGCCGGCATGCGCCGTCATTGTCTGCGGCTTTGATACAAAAGAACAGTGGCGGGGCCAAATGCGCGCCACATATAAAGAGAGCGGCAGCGGATGGAAGGAGACGATCATGACGTTCAGCGCGCTCTTGGTGGAAAAGGCGGAAGAAGGGACGGTTTCGGCCGCCGTGCAGGAACTCGACGATGCACGCCTGCCGGACGGCGACGTCACGATCGCGGTCGAATATTCGACGCTGAACTACAAGGACGGGCTCTGCATAAAGGGCAGGGGCGGGCTGGTGCGCAGCTTTCCGCATGTGCCGGGCGTCGATTTTTCCGGAACGGTCGAGGCGTCCGACGATCCGCGCTACCGGCCGGGCGACCGGGTGGTTTCGACCGGATGGCGCGTCGGCGAGATCTGGTGGGGCGGCTATGCGACGCGCGCCAGGGTCAAGGCCGACTGGCTGGTGCCGCTGCCGGAGGAGCTTTCGACCCGCCAGGCGATGGCGATCGGCACGGCAGGCCTCACCGCCATGCTTGCCGTGACGGCGCTGGAAAAAGCCGGTCTCTCCCCGACCAAGGGCGAGGTTCTGGTCACAGGCGCTGCCGGTGGCGTCGGCTCGGTGGCGGTCGCGCTGCTGGCGAAGCTCGGCTATTCCATCGCTGCCGTCACCGGTCGGCCTGAGACGGAGGGCTATCTGCGCGATCTCGGCGCCGAGGCGATCGTCGCGCGGTCTGAGCTCGCCGAGGCCAACAGCAAGCCGCTCGAGTCCGAGCGCTGGGCGGGTGCGATCGATTCGGCCGGCGGCGACATGCTCGCCCGCGTGCTGAAGCAGATGAAATACGGCGGCGCGGTCGCCGCGATCGGGCTTGCCGGCGGCGCGGCCGTGCCGTCCTTCACCGTCATTCCCTTCCTCCTGCGCGGCGTCAGCCTTCTCGGCATCGATTCCGTCATGCGGCCCTACGACCAGCGCGTCGACGCGTGGAACCGGATCGCCTCCGACCTGCCGATGGAAAAGCTCGAGGAGATGGTGGAGGAATACGGGCTTGCCGACCTGCCGGAACTGGCGGAAAGGATCCTCCAGGGTCAGGTGAGGGGACGCGCGGTGATCGACGTCCGGCGCTGAAAGGTCAGGCGCGGCTTTTCGCTTCCGCCCGGCGGCACTCAGCAGATGAGCTGGCCGCCGTTCACCTCCAGCACCTGGCCCGTGACGTAGCCGGAAAGCGCATTCGATGCGAGGAAGAGATAGGCCGGAGCGCAATCTTCCGCCGTTCCGAGCCGCTGTAGCGGGATCGTCTTGCGCGTCGCCTCCAGCTTTTCCGGCGAGGAATAGCGCCCGTGGAAATCGGTGGTGATCGTTCCGGGCGAAACGCAGTTGACGCGGATGCCGTCCGGCGCAAGTTCGCGGGCAAGCGCCTTCGAATAGGTGGAGACAAAGGCCTTGGTGGCCGAATAGATCGCCGAGCCGGGGCTTCCGCCCGTCAGCGCGGAAATCGAGACCGTGTTGACGATCGCCGCCCCCGACGCCTTGCGAAGCTGCGGCAGCAGCGCGCGCGTCATCTCCACGACGGATGTCTGGTTGAGCTGCACGACCGTTTCGTATTGCGCATCCGTTAGTTCGCCCGCCGGAAAGCGGCCGACCATCGTGCCGGCATTGTTGACGAGCACGTCCACATGCGAAAACAGCCCGGCCGCCCGGCCGGCAACCGCCGCAACGCCCGCAGGCGTCAGGAAATCCCCGTGAACGACATGCGCCCGTCCCTCGCTCTCCGCCGCTTCGACGAAGCCGGGCAGCGCGCCGTGTGGCGCCCTCCCGCCATGAAGAAGAACGTTCGCCCCGCATTCCAGGAACTGCCGGGCCACTTCCAGCCCGATGCCACGCCCCGCACCGGTCACGACGACATTCGCGCCCTTGAACGCTTCCGGATGAAACATGCCCAGCCCTCCCTTTGGCCCTCGCAGAGCCCAGTATCGTAAAAATCGCCGCGATCTCCAACAGCGCGGATGACGAATTGCCACGCTTTCGTTTTTGCATATGATGAAAAAAAGCGAAAGTGAGGGAGGCTCCATGTTTCTGACAGGCCGCCAGGCGGAAATCCTGGATCTGGCGAAGGCGGAAGGCCGTGTGCTGGTCGAGGATCTGGCCGCGCGATTCGCCGTGACCCCGCAGACCATCCGCAAGGACCTCAACGATCTCTGCGACAACAAGGTGCTGACGCGCATCCATGGCGGCGCGCTTTTCCCGAGCGGCAACGAGAATGTCCGCTACGAGGCACGCCGCTCGATCGCGGCTTCCGAAAAGCAGGCGATCGGCAGGGCGGCGGCGCAGATGATCCCGGACAATTCCTCGCTCTTCATCAATATCGGCACGACGACCGAGGCCGTCGGCGAGGCGCTGCTCGATCATAAAGAGCTGATGGTCATCACCAATAACATCAATGTCGCCAATCGCTTGCGCGTCTATCCCTCGATCGAGGTGGTGATCGCCGGCGGTGTCGTGCGCGGCTCGGACGGGGGGATTGTCGGCGAGGCGGCGGTCGATTTCATCCGCCAGTTCAAGGTGGATTACGCCGTCATCGGCGTTTCGGCGATCGATCACGACGGGGCACTCCTCGACTTCGATTATCGCGAGGTGAAGGTAGCCCAGGCGATCATCGCCAATGCCCGCCATGTCATCCTCGTTTCGGATTCCACCAAGTTCGAGCGCACCGCGCCGGTGAGGATCGGACATATCTCGCAGGTCCACACCTTCATCACCGACCGCTGCGCACTGGAGAACATCCGCGCAATCTGCACGGAGCAGGATGTGCGCCTTGTCGAGACGAGCAATTTCAGTGATCGCTGAAACGGCGGATTTCCTTCTGCATTCGTTTGACATTCGGAAAATTTTCGTTTTAACTTCTTCTGCTTTCGCAATTGCGCAAAATTGTGCATTGCGAAAATGGAGGGGCACTTGGCGGAAGAGATGATCCGGGACATCTTTGTCATCGGTGGCGGTATCAATGGGTGCGGCATCGCGCGCGATGCGGCCGGCCGCGGATATTCCGTCGTTCTTGCCGAAATGAAGGATTTCGCCTCCGGCACCTCGTCGGCCGCAACCAAGCTCATCCATGGGGGCTTGCGCTATCTCGAACATTACGAATTCCGGCTGGTGCGCGAGGCGCTGATGGAGCGCGAAGTGCTCTGGGCGATGGCGCCGCATGTCATCTGGCCGCTGCGCTTCGTGCTGCCGTTCCACAAGGGCGGCGTGCGGCCGGCGTGGCTGATCCGGCTCGGCCTGTTTCTCTACGACCACCTCGGCGGGCGCAAGCTTCTGCCGGCGACGCGCACGCTGGACATGACCCGCGATCCTTCCGGCAAGCCGCTGAAGCCGCTGTTCGACAAGGCTTTCGAATATTCCGACGGCTGGGTGGACGATGCCCGGCTGGTGGTGCTGAATGCGCGCGACGCGGCGGACCGCGGAGCCGATATCCAGGCCCGCACCAGGGTCGTCTCCGCAAGGCGCGAGAACGGCCACTGGAGCGTCGAGACGGAAAACGTCGAATCCGGCGACCGGACGACCGTTCGCGCCCGCATGCTGGTGAACGCCGCAGGTCCCTGGGTGGACCGGGTTCTTGCCGGCGCGCTCGGGCGCAACGACGTGCACAATGTCCGCCTCGTGCAGGGAAGCCACATCGTCGTGCGGAAGAAATTCTCCGATCCGCGCGCCTACTTCTTCCAGAACCCGGACGGCCGCATCTTCTTCGCCATTCCCTACGAGAACGAGTTCACGCTGATCGGCACCACGGATCGCGACTATGAGGGCGATCCGCGCGCGGCGAAGATCAGCGACGAGGAGATCGACTATCTCTGCGGCGCGGCGAGCGAATATTTCCTCGAGCCGGTGAAGCGAGCCGATATCGTCTGGACCTATTCCGGCGTGCGGCCGCTCTTCGACGACGGCGCCAGCAAGGCGCAGGAGGCGACGCGCGACTATGTGCTGAAGGTCGAAGGCGGCGGGGCGGATGCTCCCCTGCTCAACGTCTTCGGCGGGAAGCTCACGACCTATCGCCGGCTTTCCGAGCATGCGCTGGAAAAGATCGGCAGCGCGATCGGCGAGAAGGGCGCGAGCTGGACGGCGAAATCGCATCTTCCCGGCGGCGATTTCCCCGTCGACGGCTTCGAGGCGGAGGTCCGCCGGCTTTCGGCGCGCTATCCTTTTCTCGCTGCCGGCCACGCCCGCCGGCTGATCCGGCTTTACGGAACCCGCGCCTCTGACATACTGGGCGATGCGGCATCCGAGAAGGATCTCGGGCGGCATTTCGGCAGCGATCTCTACGAGGCCGAAGTGCGCTGGCTGATGAAGGAGGAATGGGCGCGCCACGCGGAGGACGTGTTGTGGCGCCGCACCAAACGCGGGCTTTATCTTTCCGCCGAAGAGGCGGCTGCGCTGGAGGACTACATGACGGAGGCGGCGAAGGCCCCGAATTAGCATGCATTCCGATGGCAGGGAGGAACGTTGGAGACATGAATGCTTGAATTGAAGGATGTCACGAAGGTTTCGGGGGCGGAAACGCATATCCACCCGACGAACCTCGTGCTCGAACGCGGATCGCTGAACGTGCTGCTCGGGCCGACGCTGTCGGGCAAGACGTCGCTGATGCGGCTGATGGCCGGGCTCGACCGGCCGACCTCGGGCGCGATCCTGTTCGACGGCAAGGACGTCACCGGCGTGCGCGTGCAGGACCGCAGCGTCGCCATGGTCTACCAGCAGTTCATCAACTATCCGGCGATGACGGTCTACGAGAACATCGCCTCGCCGATGCGCATCAAGGGTGCGGATGCGGCGACGGTCGATCGGGAGGTCAAGAAGGCGGCGGAGCTCCTGAAGCTCACGCCCTATCTCGACCGCACGCCGCTCAGCCTTTCCGGCGGCCAGCAGCAGCGCACGGCGCTGGCGCGCGCCATCGTCAAGAATGCCAGCCTCGTGCTGCTCGACGAGCCGCTCGCCAATCTCGACTACAAGCTGCGCGAGGAACTGCGCGAGGAGCTGCCGAAGATCTTCGCCGCCTCCGGCGCGATCTTCGTCTATGCGACGACGGAGCCCTCCGAGGCGCTGCTCCTCGGCGGCAATACGGCAGCGCTCGCCGAAGGGCGGATCAGCCAGTTCGGCCGCACCATCGATGTCTACCGCCGCCCGGTCGATCTCGTGACCGCCGAGACCTTCGCCGACCCGCCGCTGAACACGATCGCGCTTGTGAAGCACGACGGCAGCTTCATGCTTGCCGGCGAGCCGGCGATCCCGGTTCCGGCGCATCTTGCCGGCATCGCGGATGGCCCGTGCGCCATCGCCTTCCAGCCGCACCATCTTTCGCTCGTCCCCCAGAACGGCAGCAGCGCCGCGGTGAGGGTGCGCGCGGCGATCTCCGAGATCGCCGGTTCGGAAAGCTTCGTCCATGTCGGCTTCGGCGGCAGGCGCTGGGTGATGCTCGCGCCCGGCATCCACGACATCGAGCCGGAAGCGGAGATCACCGTCCATATCGACACGCGCCACCTGATGGCGTTCGGCCCCGACGGCCGGGCGATCGCCGGCGCGCTCGTCGCCGAGGTCTGAGGAGGGATCATGGCACGCATCAATCTCGACCATATCCGCCACGCCTACACGGACAATCCGAAGTCGGAGGCCGACTATGCGCTGAAGGAGGTCCATCACGAGTGGAACGACGGCGGCGCCTATGCGCTGCTCGGGCCGTCGGGCTGCGGCAAGACCACGCTGCTCAACATCATTTCCGGCCTTATCCACCCATCGGAAGGCAGCATCCTCTTCGACGGCAGGGACGTGACCAATCTGTCGACGCAGGAGCGCAACATCGCGCAGGTCTTCCAGTTCCCGGTCATCTACGACACGATGACGGTCTACGACAATCTCGCCTTCCCCTTGCGCAACCGCAAGGTGGGCGAGCCCGAGGTCGACCGCCGGGTCAAGGAGATTCTCGAGATGACCGGGCTTTCCGACTGGGCGAACCGAAAGGCGCGCAAGCTGACGGCGGACCAGAAGCAGAAGATCTCGCTCGGCCGAGGCCTGGTGCGCAACGACGTCAACGCCATCCTCTTCGACGAGCCGCTGACGGTCATCGACCCGCACATGAAATGGGTGCTGCGCTCGCAATTGAAGAAGCTGCACAAGCAGTTCGGCTTCACCATGGTCTATGTCACGCACGACCAGACCGAGGCGCTGACCTTCGCCGACAAGGTGGTGGTGATGTATGACGGCGAAATCGTGCAGATCGGCACGCCGGCGGAGCTCTTCGAGAAGCCGAGCCACACCTTCGTCGGCTATTTCATCGGCTCGCCGGGCATGAACCTGCTGCCGGCCGAGGTGGAGGGCGCGACGGTGAAGCTCGGTTCGCAGACGCTTACGCTCGACTACAGGCCGGAGATTGCTGCGGGTGCGAAGACCGAGCTCGGCATCCGGCCGGAATTCATCTCGCTCGGCCGTGAGGGCATGCCGGTGACGATCCGCAAGGTCGAGGATATCGGCCGGCGCAAGATCGTGCGCGCCGATTTCGGCGGCCGGCCGATCGCGATCTCCGTCTCCGAGGACGGCGAGATCCCCGCCGATCCCCGCGTCACCTTCGATCCGGCCGCCGTCAGCATCTATGCCGACAGCTGGCGCGTCGGCAGGGAGGGCTGAGCCATGGAGAAGACCTGGAACAACAAGGCCTGGTTCATGGTGCTGCCGGTGCTGGTGCTCGTCGCCTTCTCGGCGGTCATCCCGCTGATGACGGTGGTGAACTATTCGGTTCAGGACACCTTCGGCAACAACGAGTTCTTCTGGGCCGGCACCGACTGGTTCACCGATGTGCTCCATTCCGACCGCTTCTGGCAGGCGCTTGGGCGCAACCTCGCCTTTTCGGCGATCATCCTGGCGATCGAGATCCCGCTCGGCATCCTGATCGCGCTCAACATGCCGAAGAAGGGCATCGGCGTGCCGGTCTGCCTTGTCCTCATGGCGCTGCCGCTGCTGATCCCGTGGAATGTCGTCGGCACGATCTGGCAGGTCTTCGGGCGCGTCGACATCGGGCTTCTCGGACGCACGCTGGCGCTGCTCGGCTTCGACTACAACTATGTCAACGACGTCTTCGACGCCTGGGTGACGCTGATCGTCATGGATGTCTGGCACTGGACCAGCCTCGTGGTTCTCCTCTGCTATGCCGGGCTCGTCTCGATCCCGGAAGCCTATTACCAGGCGGCAAAGATCGACGGCGCCTCGCGCTGGGCCGTCTTTCGCCATATCCAGCTGCCGAAGATGAAAAGGGTCCTGCTGATCGCTTTCCTGCTGCGGTTCATGGATTCATTCATGATCTATACCGAACCCTTCGTCGTTACCGGCGGCGGTCCGGGCAACTCCACGACATTCCTGTCGATCGACCTCGTGAAAATGGCCATCGGCCAGTTCGACCTCGGTCCGGCGGCGGCGATGTCCATCATCTACTTCCTGATCATCCTGCTGCTCTCCTGGATCTTCTACACGGTCATGACCAGCAGCGATGATACGGCCTGACGGGAGAGGGAGGAAAATCATGTCCGCAAATATCCGATCCGAAGGCCGCAGCTTCTCCTGGATCGTTCCGACGCTCTATATCGTCTTCCTGCTCCTGCCGATCTACTGGCTGGTCAATATGAGCTTCAAGACGAATACGGAGATCACCGGAACCTTCACGCTGATCCCGAATGCGCCGACGCTTCGCAACTACGTCGTGATCTTCACCGATCCGGCCTGGTACAACGGCTATATCAACTCGATCATCTATGTGGTGATGAACACGGTGATCTCGGTCGCGGTGGCGCTGCCGGCGGCCTATGCCTTCTCGCGCTACCGGTTCCTCGGCGACAAGCACCTGTTCTTCTGGCTGCTCACCAACCGCATGGCGCCTCCGGCCGTCTTCGCGCTGCCGTTCTTCCAGCTCTATTCGGCCTTCGGGCTGATCGACACGCATATCGCGGTGGCGCTCGCCCATTGCCTGTTCAACGTGCCGCTGGCGGTCTGGATCCTCGAAGGCTTCATGTCGGGCGTGCCGAAGGAGATCGACGAGACGGCCTATATCGACGGCTACTCCTTCCCGAAATTCTTCGTGAAGATCTTCGTGCCGCTGATCGCATCGGGCATCGGGGTGGCGGCCTTCTTCTGCTTCATGTTCTCCTGGGTCGAGCTCCTGATCGCCCGGACGCTGACGACGACCGAGGCCAAGCCCATCGCCGCCACGATGACGCGCACGGTCTCGGCCTCCGGCATGGACTGGGGCGTGCTGGCGGCAGCCGGGGTTCTCACCATCATCCCCGGGGCGCTCGTCATCTATTTCGTGCGCAACTATATCGCCAAGGGCTTTGCCCTTGGCCGCGTCTGAGGAGGAAGGGTCATGGATTTCTCGTGGATGGCATGGACGCTGCCGACGGCGCTGTTCTTCATCGTGATCTTCGCGCTCCTCGTCGGCATGGGCGTTTGGGAATACTTTTCGCCGGGCGGCAATCCGCGCGTCGGCATCCTGCGTTTCGAGACGACGCGGGGCGACCGGCTGTTCGTGTCGCTGCTCGGCGCCGCCTTCATACATCTCGCATGGCTGGGGCTCGTCGGTCCCAACCTGTGGTGGGCTCTTGCGCTTTCCATCGTTTACGCCATCGGCGTCTTCAAGCTGGTCTGACGCAAGGTTGACTGAAAGGGGCGGTCCGGAGGGAGCCGGAAGCCCGACCTGCAATCGCAAAACCTTTAAGGGAGGACGATCATGCGACGGCATCTTCTGACAACGACGGCAGCCATGCTGCTGGCCTTTACCGGGTCCGCATTCGCGGACATGGACGCAGCCAAGAAATTCCTCGACGCGGAAATCGGCGACATGTCGTCGCTCGACCGCGCCGGGCAGGAAGCCGAGATGCAGTGGTTCATCGATGCGGCAAAGCCCTTTGCCGGCATGGACATCAAGGTGGTCTCCGAAACCATCACCACGCATGAATACGAATCCAAGGTGCTCGCACCGGCCTTCAGCGCCATCACCGGCATCAAGATCACCCACGACCTGATCGGCGAGGGCGACGTCGTCGAAAAGCTGCAGACGCAGATGCAGTCGGGCGAGAACATCTACGACGCCTTCGTCAACGATAGCGACCTGATCGGCACCCACTGGCGCTATCAGCAGGTGCGCAACCTGACCGACTGGATGGCGAACGAAGGCAAGGACGTAACGAACCCGAACCTCGACCTGGAGGATTTCATCGGCATCTCCTTCACCACCGCGCCGGACGGCAAGGTCTACCAGCTTCCCGACCAGCAGTTCGCCAATCTCTACTGGTTCCGCTACGACTGGTTCAACGACGAGAAGAACAAGGCCGACTTCAAGGCGAAGTACGGCTACGACCTCGGCGTTCCGGTCAACTGGTCGGCCTATGAGGACATCGCCGAGTTCTTCACCGGCCGGGAGATCGACGGCAAGAAGGTCTTCGGCCACATGGACTACGGCAAGAAGGACCCGTCGCTCGGCTGGCGCTTCACCGACGCCTGGCTCTCCATGGCCGGCAATGGCGACAAGGGTATCCCGAACGGCAAGCCGGTGGACGAATGGGGCATCAAGGTCGACGAGAATTCGCGGCCCGTCGGCTCCTGCGTCGCGCGCGGCGGCGACACCAACGGACCGGCGGCGGTCTATTCGATCCAGAAATATCTCGACTGGATGAAGGCCTATGCGCCCCCGGCCGCGCAGGGCATGAACTTCTCCGAATCCGGCCCGGTGCCGAGCCAGGGCGAGGTCGCACAGCAGATGTTCACCTACACGGCGTTCACGGCGGACTTCGTGAAGGAAGGCCTGCCGGTGGTCGACGAGAACGGCGCGCCGAAGTGGCGCTTTGCCCCGTCGCCGCACGGCGTCTACTGGAAGGAAGGCATGAAGCTCGGCTACCAGGACGCCGGCTCCTGGACGCTGATGAAGTCCACTCCGGAAGACCGCGCCAAGGCCGCCTGGCTCTATGCGCAGTTCGTCACCTCGAAGACCGTGGACGTGAAGAAGGCGCATGTCGGGCTCACCTTCATCCGCCAGTCGACGCTCGACCATCAGTCCTTCACGGACCGTGCGCCGAAGCTCGGCGGCCTGATCGAGTTCTACCGGTCTCCCGCCCGCGTCCAGTGGTCGCCGACGGGCACGAACATTCCGGACTATCCGAAGCTCGCCCAGCTCTGGTGGCAGGCGATCGGCGATGCGTCCTCGGGTGCCAAGACCGCGCAGGAAGCAATGGATTCGCTCTGCGCCGAACAGGAGAAGGTGCTCCAGCGCCTCGAGCGCGCCGGCATCCAGGGCGACATCGGCCCGAAACTCGCCGAGGAGCACGACATCGAATACTGGAACAAGGATGCCGTCTCCAAGGGCAATCTCGCGCCGCAGCTCAAGATCGAGAACGAGAAGGAAAAGCCGATCACCGTCAATTACGACGAGCTGGTGAAGAGCTGGCAGTCGAACTGATGTGACGGGCCGGCTCATGCGGACCTGAGCCGGAACAACGGGCCGCCCGGAGGGTGATTTCCGGGCGGTTTTTCATCGATGGTCTTTCGGGCTGCCCTTGAGGCAGCGGAACCGCAGGGGCCTGAAATCCGGCTCCATCTGCAGCACCTCGCCCACTTGGTCGTAGAATTGCTCAAACTGCGCCATTTCGTCGGACGTCGTCGAATCGATGCAGGGCGGCAGGTCGATTATATACGGCTCGTCGTCGGTATCCGACAGATCCCATTCCTCAAGCGGGCCGCCGCAGCACACGTTGCGCCGACACCATCGCCGACGGCAGAAAAACCACAGGCCAATTCTATAGGCGGCGACGCGGCAGGCATAGTCATGCTGTTCTGGGGAAAGCGGTGCCCCATCGATCTCGCTGGATTCGTCCATCGTTCCCATCCTCTCACCCATGCAAAGACGTTCACGCGGCGGCTTTTCCGCCCGTGGCTTTGCGTCTTCCTTCATTTCCTCCCGCCTTTTCGGTCGGGGTCTCGGCCGG
>JARYGU010000027.1:0-62195 GCA_033795365.1 Shinella sp. | reverse complement strand
TGCTCCCTCTTCTCGACAACCGAGTGCAGAAACTACTTCAAGGCGGCAGGCTACGAACACACATGAATGCACGCTGCGCTAGCCCAATCCGAAATCCGGACCGAACGCTGCGTGGCTGGAGCGCAATTCGAAAACCTGAACGCATTTCGGAAGCTCGATCAGGAAATCCCTGTCCTTTTCCAGATGATGAATGCGGGTCGGATCGTCGCCGGAAAAGGCGCTCATCGCCTCGATGCTCTCCCAGTAGGAGACGGTGACGAACTCGGTTTCGGTTTCCCGGTCCTCGCGGAAGGTCTGCACCGCCAGCGCTCTGGCAATCAGCGGGCGGATGCCTGCCTCGTAATTGTAACGCTCATAGGCATCGGCTTTGTCCGGGGTCGTGCGACCGCGCCAGATGCGTGCGATACGGGGTCTTTTGTCATTCGCCATCGACTTTTCCTCCTGACGCGGAGGCAAACGCCGGACGCGGACCGAGTGTTCCCCCTCGGATTACCAGCGTGTCGGTTCGCCCGGTGCAGCGGCTTCGATCGCCAGCGCGTGAAGCCCGGCGTCGAATTCTTCCTTGAGGATATCGTTTACCGCCCTGTGACGGGCGACCCGGCTCATTCCGGAAAATGCCGGCGAGACGATCCTGATGCGCATATGCGTCTCGCCCGTCCCGGAGAATTCAGGCTGGTGACCGGCATGCAAATGACTCTCGTTGACCACATCGAGTCGCTCTGGCGAAAAGGCCTTCGACAACCTATCTTCTATGCGGGATTTCATCGTCATCGTTCTGCCTGCAGGACACGCAAGAACCCGGGCGCTCCGCCCGGGAAAATGGTCCCACAAAGCCAGCAACATTCCGCTTTGTCAATTCTTGTTGTGGTCATCCGCCAACCCCATAATGAGCCGCATGAAACTCGATTCAAAATACTTCGACCGCATCCGCACGCGTCGCCGCGTCGAGCGCCCCGAACGCACCGCTCCCATCTGCCAGTGGGACGGATGCGAGGAGAACGCTGCGCATCGCGCACCGGTCGGACGCAACGCCGAAGGCCAGTTCTTCATGTTCTGCTTCGAGCATGTGAAGGAATACAACAAAGGCTACAACTACTTCTCCGGCCTTTCGGACGGCGAGATCGCGCGCTATCAGAAGGAGGCGATCACCGGCCATCGCCCGACATGGACGATGGGCGTGAACAAGGCCGCCAAGAACGGGCCGGCGCACGGCAATGTCCGCTCCGGCACCGCCGGGGCAAATCAGCGCATCCGCGATCCCTTCGGCTTTTTCGAGCAGGGGCGCAGCCGCGGCCCGCGCATGGAACCAAGGACAAGAAAGCTGAAGACGCTGGAAGCGAAGGCTTTCGACACATTGGGGCTTCATGCTGCCGCCACGTCGCAGGACATAAAGAGTGCCTACAAAAACCTTGTCAAACAGCATCATCCCGATGCAAATGGCGGAGACAGAGGTTCGGAAGAGCGTTTTCGCGCCGTCATTCAAGCATATCAATTGTTAAAGCAGGCCGGCTTCTGCTAGAGCAGACGAACAGCCATAGGACATAAGGCGGGCGCAGGGTGGCGGCCGTCGCGGAGACATGATGAGCAAGATGGATATCGACATTTCCAACCTCCCGGACACCACTGTATCGGTGCGGGAGGTCTTCGGCATTGACACGGACATCCGCGTTCCAGCCTACACCAAAGCCGACGCCTATGTGCCGGATTTCGATCCGGACTACCTCTTCGACCGTGAGACCACGCTCGCCATCCTTGCAGGCTTCGCGCATAACCGCCGCGTGATGGTTTCAGGCTATCACGGCACCGGCAAGTCGACGCATATCGAACAGGTCGCGGCACGGCTCAACTGGCCCTGCGTGCGCGTCAATCTCGACAGCCATGTCAGCCGTATCGATCTCGTCGGCAAGGATGCCATCGTCATCAAGGAAGGCCTGCAGGTCACGGAGTTCAAGGACGGCATCCTGCCCTGGGCCTACCAGCACAATGTCGCGCTCGTCTTCGACGAATACGATGCGGGCCGGCCGGACGTCATGTTCGTCATCCAGCGCGTTCTCGAATCCTCGGGCCGCCTCACACTGCTCGACCAGAGCCGTGTCATCCGTCCGCATCCGGCCTTCCGTCTGTTCGCGACGGCGAACACCGTCGGCCTAGGCGACACGACCGGCCTTTACCACGGCACGCAGCAGATCAACCAAGCACAGATGGACCGGTGGTCGATCGTGACGACGCTGAACTACCTGCCGCATGACAACGAGGTCGACATCGTGGCGGCCAAGGTGAAGAGCCTTTCCGGCAGGCCCGACGGCCGCGAGACGATCTCGCGCATGGTGCGGGTCGCCGACCTGACGCGCGCCGCTTTCATCAACGGCGATCTTTCCACCGTCATGAGCCCGCGTACCGTCATAACCTGGGCAGAGAATGCGGAGATCTTCGGCGATATCGCTTTCGCATTCCGTGTGACGTTCCTCAACAAGTGCGACGAACTGGAACGCTCGCTGGTGGCCGAACAGTATCAGCGCGCCTTCGGCGTCGAACTCAAGGAAAGCGCGGCCAATATCGTTCTGGAGGCCACGGCCTGACGGTCGAGGATATGACGCATGGCTTCGCGCGGTGACAATTCCAGGCCGAGACCCGGTTCCCCGGTAGACGTGGAGCCGTTCCGCCGGGCGCTGACCGGCTGTATCCGCTCGGTTGCGGGCGACGCCGAGATCGAGGTCGTCTTTGCCAATGAGCGTCCGGGATTGACCGGGGAGCGCATCCGCCTGCCGGAACTGTCCAAGCGTCCGACGCGCGAGGAGCTCGCCGTGGAGCGCGGCCTGGGCGATTCCATGGCGCTGCGCAAGGCCTGCCACGATGCCCGCATCCATGCGACGATGTCGCCGCAGGGGCAGGATGCGCGCGCCATCTTCGACGCCGTCGAGCAGGCCAGGGTCGAGGCGATCGGCGCCACCCGCATGCGCGGAATGGCCGCAAATCTCGGCTCGATGCTTTCGGAGAAATATGCCAGGGCCAATTTCGGCGCGATCGACAAGCAGGCGGACGCCCCTCTGGAAGAGGCCATCGCGCTGATGGTGCGCGAAAAGCTGACCGGCGAGAAGCCGCCGGCCACCGCCGGCAAGGTTCTCGATCTCTGGCGCGACTTCATCGAGAACAAGGCGGGCGGCGATATGGCGGGATTGTCTTCCGCCATGAACGACCAGCAGGCTTTTGCGCGGGTCGTGCGCAACATGCTCTCCTCGATGAATGTCGCCGAGCAGTATGGCGAGGACGAGACCGAGCCGGAAGATAGCGAGACGGAGACCGACGAGGACCAGCCGCGCAGCGACGAACAGGACGAAAGCAACGCCGAGGAGGACGCTGGCGACGACGCCTCCCCGGCCGACGAGAACGAAACTGCCGACGAACAGATGGAAGAAGGCGAGATGGACGGCGCGGAGATATCCGACGACGATCTCGCCGACGAGGACAACGACGAGACGGAAACGCCGGGAGAGGTCCGCCGGCCGAACAATCCGTTCTCCGACTTCAACGAGAAGGTCGACTACGGCGTCTTCACCGAGGAGTTCGACGAGATCATCACCGCGGAGGAGCTCTGCGACGAGGCCGAGCTCGACCGGCTGCGCGCCTTTCTCGACAAGCAGCTCGCCCATTTGCAGGGCGCGGTCGGCCGTCTCGCAAACCGCCTCCAGCGCCGCCTCATGGCGCAGCAGAACCGCTCCTGGGAATTCGATCTCGAAGAGGGATATCTCGATACGGCCCGCCTTCAGCGTATCGTCATCGACCCGATGCAACCCCTCTCCTTCAAGCGGGAGAAGGACACGAACTTCCGCGACACGGTGGTGACGCTGCTGATCGACAATTCCGGCTCCATGCGCGGCCGGCCGATCACCGTGGCTGCGACCTGCGCCGACATTCTCGCCCGCACGCTGGAGCGCTGCGGCGTCAAGGTCGAAATCCTCGGCTTCACGACCAAGGCCTGGAAGGGCGGGCAGGCGCGTGAGAAATGGCTTGCCTCAGGCAAGCCGCAATCGCCCGGCCGGCTGAACGACCTGCGCCATATCGTCTACAAGTCGGCGGATGCGCCATGGCGGCGCGCGAGGCGCAATCTCGGGCTGATGATGCGCGAAGGGCTCCTTAAGGAGAACATCGACGGCGAGGCCCTGATTTGGGCCCACAACCGCCTGCTCGGCCGCTCCGAGCAGCGGCGCATCCTGATGATGATCTCGGACGGAGCGCCGGTCGACGATTCCACGCTGTCGGTCAATCCGGGCAATTACCTCGAGCGCCATCTGCGCGCGGTGATCGAGCAGATAGAGACGCGCTCGCCGATCGAGCTTCTGGCGATCGGCATCGGCCATGACGTAACCCGCTACTATCGCCGCGCGGTGACCATCGTCGACGCCGATGAGCTTGCAGGCGCGATGACGGAACAGCTCGCCTCGCTTTTCGAAGAGGAAGGTACGGGCAGACGGGGCGGCGCGATGCGCAGGGCCGGCTGATCCGCACGCCCTGATGGACGACGCTCTGCAACGGGCAGATCAACGAGGAATGCTATGAAGCGTCTGCGATGCCTGTTTGCTGCCGTCCTGCTCGGTGTCGCGGCGGCCGGTGGCGCGGCATCGGCACAAAGCGTTTCCGTCCCGGTGACGGGCCGCGCCTTCTCCCTGTTTGCCGTGGGGTCCGAGGCCCGGGTCTTCGGCAAGCTCGAATTCCTCGGCGGCTTCACCTTTTCGTCGAGCGATGCGCTGCTCGGCGCCATCTCGGCGATCCGCTTCCGTGAAGACCGCGAGCATTTCGTCGCCGTTCTGGACACCGGCCACTGGCTGACGGGAAAAATCCAGCGGGACGAGGAGGGAAGACTTTCCGGGCTCGACGGGCTGGCCATCACCTCCATGCTGAACGCCGAAGGCAGGAATGAGAACGAGAAATATCGCATGGATGCCGAAGGCCTTGCACTCGGCCATGGCGAGCTTCTGGTGAGTTACGAACAGCGCCATCGCATCGATCTCTATCCGGATCCGGGCTTCGAGACCAGCGCGCCGCTGCGAACCCTGCCGCTGCCGTTTCCCGTTAGCGAGCTTCGCCGCAATCAGGGCCTTGAGACCGTGGCCATGTCGCCGCCCGGCAGTCCCCTTGGCTACGTGCCGGTAACCGTTGCCGAGCGAAGCCTGGACGCTGACGGGCATCTGATCGCGGCGGTGCTCGAGGGGCCTCGGAAAGGGACTTTTGCAATACGCCGGAACGATCCCTGGGACGTCACCGACGGCGCCTTCCTGCCGAACGGCGACCTGCTGCTGCTGGAGCGTCGGTTCCGGCTTTCCGACGGGGTGGGAATGCGCATTCGCCGCATCGCCGGCAGCGATATAAAACCCGGCGCCGTCGTCGACGGCGAGGTGCTGCTCGATGCGGATATGAGCCACCAGATCGACAATATGGAGGCGATGGATGTGGTCTCGATGCCGGATGGGGATGTCCGCATCTTCGTCGTTTCGGACGACAACCATTCGATCCTGCAGCGTAACCTGATGCTCGAATTTCGCCTGCTACAGACGAACTGACGGCAAGCGGAAACCCGCCGGATACCGGCCGGACCTTCGCGGGCCTATACCCTCTTTTCGGCGGCCGGCATCGGCTTCAGCACGCTCATCAATGCTCCATAGGGAAGCAGCATGACGAAGCCGACCAGAACCTTCACCGTGAAATCGCCGAGCGCCCAGGAGATCCATCGCGGTGCCTCGGCGGCAAAGGTGCCGAAGAGGGGAGCTGTCTCGATCGCGAAGGGATCGTTCGGGCCGAAGAAGACAAAGAACGGTGCGAAAGCAAAGGAGAAGAACAGGATCGTGTCGAGCGCGGAGCCGATCAGAGAGGCGATCAGCGGTGCGCGCCACCACGTCTGCCGGCGCAGCCTGTTGAATACGGAGATGTCGAGCAACTGGCCGGCCAGGAAGGCCGAACCCGAAGCGATCGCGATGCGCGGCGTTGCGACGGCAAAGGAAAACAGAACCGCAACGGCAAAGCCGGCGATGACGACGCGCCGTGCGACGCGCGGCCCGAACTGCCGGTTCGTCAGGTCGGTGACGAGAAAAGCGACGGGATAGGTAAAGGCGCCGTAGGTCAGCAGATCGCCGAGATTGATGCCGAAGAGCTCCCCGGACAGCGGATACTGCACGAGGATATTCGAAGCGACGACGACAAGCGTCATCATGAGAACGTAGATCAGGGTAATGCGATGCGCCTGCATTTTTTTATCCTGGGTGATGCCACCAGTTGAAAACGACTTCACAAAGCAAAGGCCTGGCCGGCTGAGCGGTCAAGCCTTCAAGCTCGATTTCCGGAGATGGCAACCTGAAATCAGGCGGCTTCCGCGGTCTTCTTGACGATCTGGCGGCGCAGCAGACGGGCGCGCATCGACAGTTCGTTCTCGTCGGCCTTCAGAAGGAAGGCGTCGAGGCCGCCACGGTGCTCGACCGAACGCAGAGCAGCAGCGGAAACACGCAGACGGAAGCGCTGGCCGAGAGCATCGGAAATCAGCGTGACGTTGCACAGGTTCGGCAGGAACTTGCGCTTGGTCTTGTTGTTTGCGTGGCTGACATTGTTGCCCGACTGGACGCCCTTGCCAGTCAACTCGCACATACGAGACATGTTAACACCTATTTTTCTCAAGCTTTCGGACAATACGCTTCCGGTGCCGTGCCCGGCCGCAGTCCGTCTGGCCTTATTTGGAAAGTTGCGGTTCTATAGTCACACTGAACGGGCGCGTCAAGCCAAACCTGTGCGCCTGCGGGAAATCTGTTGAGAACGCCTTGAAATTCAACTCTCCGGGCCTCGTCGGTGGCACTTGATATCGCCGCCACGTGGCGTAGAAATGCCGCAATGAATTTCTAGAGCTTGGCCGTCAAAGGAGCGGTTGCGGATGAACTGGCGCGGGTGGTTTGCAGCGATAGCCGTATCTTTCACGCTGGGCAACGCCCCTATGGCGACGGCAGCCGCCGAAACCGAGCATCTCACCGACTACAGCATACGCCTCGCAGGCTTTCCCGTTGCAACCGCAACCTTCCGCTCCGCCTTTTCCGAGAACCGCTATTCGATCTTCGGCAGCATGCGTTCCGCCGGACTTGCCGAAATCTTCAGCCCCACGCAGGGCGTGACATCCGTCTCCGGGGTGATCGCCCGCAAGAACCTGCGTGCGACCAAATATTCGGTTTCCTACAAGAGCGGCAAGCGCAGTCGGGCCATCGACGTCACCTTCCGCAACGGCAACGTCGTCGCTCACAGCATGACGCCTCCGCGAAAACGCAACGAGAACTGGATCCCGGTCACGAAAAGCGACATGCGCTCCGTGCTCGATCCGATTTCGGGGCTCATATTTCCCGCCGACACGGATGTCTGCTCGCGGACGCTTCCGATCTTCGACGGCGAGTCCCGGATGGATATCAAGCTCACTCCAAAGGGAACCAAACCCTTCTCCACCAATGGCTTCAAGGGCGACGTGATCGTCTGCGGCATTCGCTTCGTGCCGAAGTCCGGCTACCGCAAGGACCGAGACGACGTCGAGTATCTGCGGCGGCTGACCACCATGGAAATCTGGTTTGCCAAGGCGGAGGACGTCAATGTATACGCTCCCGTCTATGTTCGGATTCCGACGAAGTATGGGCCGGTCACCGTCTCGGCCACGCGCTTCGGGGGCTGAACGGCTTTCTCTGCGTTCACACGCATCTTCGGGGGACTAGGGTGAAACTGCGAGCGACGCTGATCGGCTTTTCGGCTATCCTGATGTGGGCGCTGCTGGCGCTTTTCACCGCGGCGTCGGGCCGCATGCCCCCTTTCCAGCTTTCGGCTATCTGCTTTCTGATCGGCAGCCTGCCGGGAATTGCCGTGCTGGTTGCCCGCCCGGAACGCTTCGCATTGCTCAAGCAGCCCGCCAAAGTCTGGATCACCGGAATAGCAGGCCTCTTCGGCTATCATTTCCTCTATTTCACGGCACTGCGGAACGCCCCGGCCGTGGAGGCGGGTCTGATCGCATATCTCTGGCCCCTGCTCATCGTCATCGGATCCGCAATGCTGCCGGGCGAACGTCTTCGCTGGTATCACCTGGCCGGCGCGCTCGCCGGACTTGCCGGCACGGTGCTGATCGTCGCACGCAACGGCATCGCTTTCGACAGCGCCTATTCGCTCGGCTATGGCGCGGCCTTTCTCTGCGCTTTCACCTGGTCGGGTTATTCGCTGCTGACGAGGCGCTTCGACGCCGTCTCCACGGACATGGTGACGGGGTTCTGCCTTGCGACCTCCCTCCTCTCGTTGCTCTGCCATCTACTGCTCGAAACGACGGTCTGGCCGGCAAGCGGTTTCGAATGGCTCGCCATCGCCGGGCTCGGACTGCTGCCGGTGGGAGCCGCCTTCTATGCCTGGGACTTCGGCGTCAAGAACGGCGATATCCAGATACTCGGAGCAGCCAGCTATGCCGCACCGTTGCTGTCGACGCTGGTGCTGATCCTCAGCGGTTTCGCCGAGCCCTCATGGCGCATAGCCGCCGCCTGCCTGCTCGTGACGGGCGGCGCCGTACTTGCCGCGAAGGACATGATCTTCCGCAAGGCGGCTCTCAAGACGGCTCCTGAAAACGCCTGATCCGGGGTCATGGCCAGCGACTGGGCTTCCATCCGGGCGGCGCCATTTCGAATGACGAAAATTCAAAGCCCGGTGCAACGGTACAGCCGACGAGCGTCCAATCGCCAAGCGGTTCGGCGGACTGCCAGCAATTGGCCGGAACGACGAGCTGGGGCCGTTCGCCGTTTGCGAGATCCGGCCCGAGCATCATCGTCTCGCAGGACGAGCCATCCGGCGAAAGCGAAAGGGCGATCGGCCCGCCGGAATAATAATGCCATATCTCGGCGGCATCGCTGACCCGATGCCAGTGCGACCGTTCGCCCTTCTCGAGCAGGTAATAGATCGCGGTGGAATGGCCGCGTGACCCGCCGGAACCGTCGCGGAAGGTCTGCACATACCAGCCGCCTTCGGGATGACGCTCCATTCCGAGCGTTTCGACGATCTCCGTCGGTGTCATCAGAACTTGTCCTTGCGGGCGCGGATTTCTCCGAAAACTTCGGCGTCGCTGGCCTTCTCCATGCCGAGCCCCTTGCGGATGCGCGGATCGGCGACCCTCAGGAACGGGTTGGTCGCCTTTTCGATGCCGATGGTGGTCGGAGCGGTGAATTCGCCCTTGGAGCGCTGCGCTTCAATCGCCCTGGCACGTTCGACGAGCACCGGGTTCTCCGGATCGACGGTCACGGCGAAGCGGGCGTTCGACAGCGTATATTCGTGGCCGAAATAGACCCTGGTGCTATCCGGCAGCGCCGCAAGCTTCGAAAGCGAGCTCCACATGTCGGCAGGGCTGCCTTCGAACAACCGCCCGCAGCCGAGCGCGAAAAGCGTGTCGGCGGCAAAGAGCAGCCCATCGTCCGAAAAATGAAAGCAGACATGTCCCGCCGTATGGCCGGGCGTCCAGATGACGTCGACCGGATGGCCAGAAAACTCGAATCGGTCGCCGTCGTCGACGGTCCGGTCTATGCCCGGTATGCGCTGCGCCTCTTTCGCCGGCCCGGTGATTTCCACACCGAAGCGCTCCTTCAGCGCCAGATTGGCTTCCACATGATCGCCATGATGATGGGTCGTGAAGATATGGGTAAGCTTCCATCCGCGCCTTTGGAGAGCATCCAGGATGGATTTTTCTTCCGGCGCATCGATGCTCGCGGTCGCGCCCGAAGCGGGATCATGCAGGAGAACGCCGAAGTTATCGCTGCGGCAGGGGAAGAGTTCGATTTCTAGCGACGGCATGGCATTTCTCCGAAGTCTTGTTCCGGTTTCATCCGAATGTAAGGGTTGCGGCCTTGAAGTCCACCACTCGCCTGCTAACATTTGGGCAATGCACGCCGATATCGTCGATCTCAGGGAATTCTATCATTCCCCTCTCGGCCGCCTGGCCGATCATTCGATCGCCATGGCGCTCTCGTCCGTATGGGCGCGGCTTCCCGACGAAAGGCTGGTCGGGCTCGGCTATTCCGTGCCCTATCTCGATCGGTTCCGGGCCGATACGGAACGGACCTTTGCCTTCATGCCGGCCGGCCAGGGCGCGGTGAACTGGCCTCCAGGCGAGCTTTCATCCACAGCACTGGTCTTCGACGAGGAACTGCCGCTGCCCGATTCCTCTATCGACCGGATTCTCATGGTCCATGCCCTGGAATTCGCCGAGAACCCGCGCGAAACGATGAAGGAGCTCTGGCGGGTTCTGGCGCCGGGCGGCCGGCTCGTCATCGTCGTGCCGAACCGGCGAGGCGTCTGGGCGCGCATGGAGCATACGCCCTTCGGATCCGGGCGTCCCTATTCGCGCCGTCAGCTGACGGCGCTCCTGCGCGAAACGAACTTCACGCCCGGCGCTTATGCCGATGCCCTCTTTTTTCCGCCTTCCAAGCTTCGAAGCGTGCACAAGCTGCGCGGCGCGTTCGAAAGGATCGGCCGTTCGCTCTGGCCGATGTTCGCGGGCGTCATCATCGTGGAGGCACAGAAGCGGCTTTACCAGGGCCTGCCGGTCGCCGCGAGAGCGTCGCGCCGGGTCTTCGTCCCTGTGCTGGCGCCCCAGGGCGTGCCCACGACACGAAAGAGCTTGCGCGACTGACGCCCTCGACAAATCCCGGCATCGCCGCTAATGCCTGCCTGTCTTCCAGAAAAGATGCTTCATCGGGCGAGAGCAGGTAATGACTAAGCAATTCGACAAGATCGCGCTGATCGGCATCGGCCTCATCGGTTCATCCATCGCCCGCGCCGTCAAAAAGCAGGGACTTGCACAGGCCGTGTCGATCGCAACGCGCAGCCAGGAGACCCTGGAGCGGGCGCGCGAACTGGAACTCGGGACCGACTATACGCTCTCTGCCGGCGAGGCAGTGCGCGACGCCGATCTCGTCATCGTTTCCGTTCCGGTCGGCGCTTCGGGCAGCGTGGCGGAGGAAATCGCGCCGCACCTGAAACCCGGAGCGATCGTCACCGATGTCGGATCGACCAAGGGTTCGGTCGTCGCCCAGATGCTGCCGCACATGCCGAAGGACGTGCACTTCATTCCCGGCCATCCCTTGGCAGGCACGGAACACTCAGGCCCCGATTCCGGCTTCCCCGAGCTCTTCCATGGACGCTGGTGCATACTGACCCCGATCGCGGGAACCGACGCGACAGCCAAGAGGAAGCTCGCGACCTTTTGGGAGACGCTCGGCTCGCGCGTCGACGAGATGGATACGGAACACCACGACAAGGTCCTGGCGATCGTGTCGCACCTGCCGCATATCATCGCCTACAATATCGTCGGGACGGCCGACGATCTGGAGACCGTCACCGAATCCGAGGTCATCAAATACTCGGCATCCGGCTTTCGCGATTTCACGCGTCTCGCCGCTTCCGATCCGACGATGTGGCGCGACGTCTGCCTCCACAACAAGGACGCCATCCTGGAAATGCTTGCGCGCTTTTCCGAGGATCTTGCCTACCTGCAGCGCGCCATCCGCTGGGGCGACGGCGACAAGCTCTTCCATCTCTTCACCCGGACCCGCGCCGTCCGCCGCTCGATCATCGACGCGGGACAGGATACGGCGGCGCCGAATTTCGGCCGGCCGGCGGAAAGCCCGAAACCCTGAAAAGCCCGACGCGGTCAGAACGGTTCGAGGAATGCGATCGGGATCATTCCCAGATAGACAGTACCATCGTTGACGTTCAGCTTGACGACCGCATCCTGGCCGTTGCCCGACAACGCCTTGACGGTTGCAGCGATGTTGCGGACCGTGCGGGCAGTGTCCGGAAAGGCGGAGATGATGGCATCCCGCCAGACATCGATCCCGCGCATGTCCAGATCGAACTGGCCGGAAAGAGCTCCCTCGTCGTTTATGGAGAACGGCCCGGACAAGGCCGCCGTCCTGCCGTTGCCGATATCGATCGACAGGCGCCGCAGTTCTCCTCTGCTGCCGCGCAGAGGATTTTCGGGCGGACCCTCCTTCGATATCCAGCGCGCCGCATCGGCGAAGGTGATGTCGGCCGCGATGTCGAACGCCGGCAGCAGCGCCTGCACCATCGAAAGCGAAAGACCGTCCGCCGAAAGGGCGACATCGAGAGCTTCGCCGTTCTGCCGCACATGGGCCTCGCCGTGTCTGGCGGCAAAGCCGGCCGAAACACCGCGGGCAGGCGCGTTGAGCCTGCCGTTCAGGCCATCATACGAGAGAGAGCCCCGCTGCAGACCGTCGAGCCATGCGACCGCACTGGCATGAAGGAGTGACCAGTCGGCCGTCACGGAGAGATAGGGCGAGACTCGGAATTCCGCCGGCCCGTCGAGCTCGATGATCGCATGACCGGGCCGGTAGACCTGTGCTGCCGAGCGCAACGCGCCGAAGGAGGCGGAAGCACCGGACGAACGATCATCCATGCCGACGCTGTCGCAGAAGACGCCGATGCGGAACGGAAAACCGCGCGTTTCGAGACCAGGGCAGGATACGGAGAATGCACCGGCCTCTGCCTCGACCATGCGTCCGAGGAGCAGATCCTTCAACTGCGCGGCACCATAGAACCAGCCGGCCGTATAGATCAGGACGAAGGCGACAATGGCAAAGGCCAGTCGTTTCAGCTTGCGGGCGCTGCCTGATGTTTCGACCTGGCTTGACGATGCCATGATGTTCTCCAATGTTGGCGGCAATGATTTGACCGGGAGCGGGAGAAAGCCGTCAATTGCGGCGGCATTTCGGATTTGACAGCTCATGACAGTGGATATGAACGAATTTTGGGTCTTCGGCTACGGCTCGCTGATGTGGAATCCCGGTTTCGAATTCGAGGATAAGGAAACGGCGCATCTCTTCGGCTTTCGCCGCTCTCTCTGTGTGCGCTCCTGGGTGCATCGGGGGACCGAGGAGAAGCCGGGCCTCGTGCTCGGCCTCGACCGGGGCGGTTCCTGCCGGGGCATGGCTTTTCGCGTCGGCTTCGAACATCGGAATGCCGTCGTCGACTATCTTCGCGAACGGGAACTGGTGACGCAGGTTTACAAGGAGCGCGTTCTGCCCGTCGTGCTCGGCAGCGGCCGGAAGGTGAAGGCGCTCGCCTATGTGATCGACCGGGCGCATCGCCAATATGCGGGAGCGCTGAGCATAGAAGAGGCGGCCGAAGCGGTCAGTGCCGCAAGCGGCAGGTCCGGCCCGAACATCGACTATGTCTCCAATACGCTGTGCCACCTGCGTGAAATGGGCATTCGGGATCATTGGCTGGAGGAGGTCGGGCGAGCGGCCGGCCGGCTTCATGCCGGAAGAGCAGCCTGACCCTGTGAGGCCGAGCGCGCGCGAAGCTCGGCAAGCCGGGCCGCGGCGATCGGCGGCACAGGCACCTGCGGATTGGCGTCCACGGTCTCGATGAGCAGCTGATCGCTCGCGCTTTCCATGACCTCGATCAGGTGGGCAAGGAAGGCATCCGGGTCCATTCCCGGCGCGATCGGCGGCAGTATCCTGACCTTGAAATGCCCCGGATAACGCAGGAATTTCCGGCGAGGCCAGAAAAGACCGGGATGCATCACCACCGGAACCACAGGCACCTGCAAATCGCGGTAAAGCCGGGCGATGCCGTATTTGTATTCCGGGGGCGCTCCCGGCGGGCGGCGGGTACCTTCCGGGTAGATGATCAGCTGGCGGCCGGTCGCCATTTCTGCATGGGCCCGCTCCATCACGGCGGCCATCACCTTGCCGCGTGCGCCGCGGTCGACCGGGACCATGCGCTGCTTGATCACGTACCAGCCGAAGAGCGGAATCCATGTCAGTTCCCGCTTGAGGATATAGAAGGGGTCATCGAGCCACGGCAGCAGCGCATAGGTATCCCAGAACGACTGGTGCTTTGGCGCGAAGATATAGCTCTCTTTCGGAATGTTCTCCAACCCTTCGACCTCGAAGGTCGTGCCGACGATCTTCGCAAACAGCCAGTGGTTGCTTCGCGCCCAGTTCTTGGGGACGAAATAAGCCTTCTTGCGCGGCAGCAGAAAATAGATCGGCGTCAGCACGACCATCTGAACGATGAGATTGATGTAGAAGACGAGATTGAAAAGGATGGAACGGACGGCGATCATCAGGAAAGGCTTCTCCTCGGCGGCAGCTTGGGCATCCACCGACACCCGGCACCGTAAGCCGCCTGCCTACACGATTATTCTGCTGCCGGAAACAGGCTTGCGCACTATTGCGGCATAGCCGCCACGGCAGAATGGGCTCCCGCTTCGCCACGCAATCCGTTGGCCGAACCTGCCCCGGCAATATCGCGCAGCTTGGCGACCGAATATTTGAGATACTCCGACAGCATCGTACGCAGCACCAGCGGCTCTCTCAGCCAATTCCGGTTCTTGAGGTCGGAATTCACCACCGGATAGGGAAGGAATGTCGTCTTCTCGTCGCTTCGGCGCAACTCGAGAAGACTGCGCGGCATATGATAATTGTTGGTCACCACGAGGACCCGGTGATATCCGTGATTGCTGATCCAGCGGGCGGTCTCGTTCGCATTGCCGATCGTGTCTATCGCGTCGTGGCCTATGTCGACGCAGCAATCGAAAAGCTGGGGGGAGCTCCTGGTGAAACTCAGGATCTGCTTGCCGCTCGTGGCCGGATGAACGCCGGAAATGAGCAGCCGTTTTCCGGCGCCGGACTTGAGCAGCTCCAGCCCCTGATCGATCCGCTGAAATCCTCCCGTCAGCACGACGATGGCGTCTGCCTTCGGCTGGAGCGGCGGTTCCAGTGCCGCGACCTTGTCTGCGAAGCGCATGAAACCGAAGACCCCGGCACCGAACGCCAGAAGCAGGGTGACGAGGACCGCGCGCACGACGCGACGCGCCGGCCGATGACGGCTCGGCACCATGGCCTTCGCCAATGCCATGGAGTTGGACATCCGCTCCGCTTCAGCGTGTTCACCGGTGCTCATGATTCTCTCTTAGCCGCAGATTGCGGCAAGGAGTAGTCCGGATTTCTTGCCGTTTTCCGCCTATTTCGGGCTACGCGTCCGGTATCGTGTCCGTGCGGGCGGGATCCGAGCGGATGAGGTCGATTTCGTAGATCGTGCGCATGACGGTGAAGCGCGCGGTAAGTGTCGTCAGCATAGCTATCACGATCATCGTGATCGCGATGCCGAGATAGCCGGAGAAGCCGATCGAGAACGTGCCGAAGAGCGCCGTGGCTTGGTCGCTCTGCGGGGTGGCAAGCGACCGGCTCTGCCAGAATCCCGCAATCGCGAAGCAGAGAGCGGCCAGGGCACCACCGGCAAGGGAGCCCTTGAGGCTGATCTTCAGGAAATGCTTCTGGAATTCCGACGCGACGAAGCCGGCTTCCGCACCGACGAAGTGAAGAACCTCCACGATGTGGCGGTTTCCCGAAAGCGCACCGCGCGTCGCGAAAACGACGGTCAGGACCATGGCGGAAAAGACCAGGACCAGAACCGCAGTGCCGATGAAGGCCGTGGTGCGGGCCATCGCCACGAGCCGATCCACCCAGGTGCGGTGGTCATCGAGGAAGGCCTGCGGTATCTGCTCCGACAAGGCCCGGCGCATCGCAGCGAAATCCGGCGGGTTCTGCTCATCGATGGTGATGATGACGAGCCGCGGCACCGGCAGTTCATCGAGATCGAGCCCCGCACCGAGCCACGGTTCCAGCAAGCGCGCGGTCGCCGCACGATCGACGATCTGTCCGTTCGTTGCACCATCGAACGTCAGCGCCAGATCGCGGGCATCCTGCAATGCCGCTTCCATATCCAGCGTCTCGTCGGGTTTGATCTGGATCGTTATCTCGCGCGAGATCTGGCTCTGCCAGCTCGCCGCGGTCGCCCGCACCATGCTGACCGCACCATAGGTGAGGCAGGCCAGAAAGGCCATGATCGCGATCACGAGCATCAGCGCATTGCCCGAGACGTTCGCCTGCGGCACGATCGGCGCCATCGGCCGCACGCGCATTTCTGGCCGCCGCGCGGCCGCGCTTGTCTCCGTGCTTTTCGGGTTCTCCATGGTCGCGGGCTCAATCATAGATGTCGAGCCGTCCCTGCGAGAGGATCATGCGGCGGGCTTCCACCTGGTCCATCAGCGAAAGATCGTGGGTTGCGATGACGACTGCGGTGCCGAGCCGGTTCAATTCCAGGAAGAGACTGAGCAGACGCCGCGCCATCGGCGGATCCACATTGCCCGTCGGCTCGTCGGCAAGCAGGATCTCGGGTCGGTCGATCAGGGCACGGGCGATCGCGGCCCGCTGCTTCTCCCCACCTGAGAGAACCGGCGGCAGGACGTTGATCCGCTCCCCGAGCCCCACCCATTTCAGAAGCTCGAGCACATCGGCGCGATAGGAAATCTCCTCCTTGCCGCGCACGCGCAAAGGCAGAGCGACATTCTCGTAGGTCGTCAGATGATCGAGCAGCCGGAAATCCTGAAAGACGATGCCGATCCGCCGGCGCAGCATCGGAAGCTCGTCGCGCGGTATGGCCGAGATGTCGCGATCGAAGCTGCGGATAAGGCCACGCGTCGGCTGCAGCGACAGGAAGAGAAGCCTGAGCAGCGTCGTCTTGCCGGCGCCCGACGGCCCGGTCAGAAACTGGAAGGAGCGGCGCGGGATATCGAAGGTGAGGTCACGAAGGACTTCAGGCCCCATCCCGTAGCGCAATCCGACATTTTCGAAATGAATCAAATGGGTCAACCCTGTAGACAAGACTCCGCCCGCTGTCCCGTGCCTGCGGATCGCATAGGAAAGCGGCCCTTCTTGGACCGGATTTCCGAAGCATTAACCAATATGGTTTACGTTTCGTAAGGATTCGGTTCAATGCCCGACTTTTAGCGGCTGAGACTACAAGAGGCCGGCTGTCGGCGAAAGGGGCGGCGATGCATGCATTCCGGTCGAAAGAGCAGCGGCATACCGGGCGGATCGACCTCCTGCCGCCGGACAAGCCGGCTCGCCGCACGCCGACCACACGGCGCGCGGTGCCGGAAATCGTCGATGCGGAATTCGTCGTTCTGGCGAAAAACGCGGCGCGGCGGGTTTACAACGACAACAAACCCGCACGCCCGGCGGCCCGCGGACGCGGCAGTCCTTCCGCAGCCGCACAGCCGGTATTTCGCGCGTCGCTTGCCCTCATAAGCTTTTTCGAGCGTTTGCTGCAGTTTTTGCCGGCCCGCACCTTTTCCGCGGTCGTCGCATTCACCTTCATTGCCGTCTTCACCTTCACCGGCGGCATGGCAGCACTTCATGCAGCCTTGGTTCCATCTCGCCCGGCGCTCGCGATCACGGACGTGACGAGTTCGCTCGACGAGCAGAACGGCATGCGGGTTCTTTCCGTCTATGGTGCGGTGGAAAACCACGCCGACATCCCCTACTCCGTGCCGGTGCTCGCAATCGAAACCGTCGAAGCCGGTCGGCGGATCACCCGCCGTGTCGAGCTTTCCCGCTCCGTCCTCGCCGGCGGCGAACGCGGCCATTTCGCGCTGAGGGTGCCGCATAAGGGCGGAAAATTGCCGAAAATAGAGGTTTCGTTCGCCTCGGCTGGTGCGCCGGCGGAATGACTATGCTAATGGCCGCCTCGAAAGCGGCCTCCCGATCCCGACGTCGCTTCGTCAGAAATCACAGGATTGAGTGAGACCCGTATGCCGGTAGTACGCGGAAAGAACATCGAAACGCTTTACAGCGCCGAGCAGATCGCTGCCCGCAATGCGGAACTCGCCGCCGACATCAAGGCCGGTCCCATTCAGGACCTGCTCGTCATATCCATTCTCAAGGGTTCCTTCATCTTCGCCGCCGACCTGCTGCGTGCGATGCATGCGAAAGGCCTTGCCCCGGAAGTGGAATTCATCACGCTGTCGAGCTACGGCGCCGGAACCGTTTCGCAGGGCGTGACGATCATAAAGGATATCGACAGCGACGTGCACGGACGTGACATCCTGCTCATCGACGACATACTCGAATCCGGCCGGACGCTGAAATTCGCAAAGGAACTGATGTACGAACGCGGCGCGCGCAACGTCACCGTCGCCGTTCTCCTCGACAAGCGGGTGAAGCGTACGACCGAGCTGGAGGCCGACTATGTCGGCTTCGAATGCCCCGACCATTTCGTCGTCGGATACGGAATGGACGTCGCCTACGCCTTCCGGGAACTGCCCTTCGTCGGCATCGTGACCGGCGACGCGGTGTAGAATACGAGATTCCTCCCTTCCTCGTTTACCGATCGAAAAGGAAACTCTGGTCTTTTGGCTCCGGGCGGGCGAAAGAACCAGCGGCAGATGACGGCCGCGCGACCGAGGCCTGTTTGACGGCTTCAAAGGGGAAATCATGGCGAGAATTCTGATCACCGAAGACGAGGATTCGCTGCGGCTCTTCGTTGCCCGGGCGCTTCGCCTCGATGGACATGAGATTGTCGAAGCCGCCGATGGCGCAGCCGGATTCGAGGCTCTGGCGGAAGGCCGCTTCGATCTGCTTCTTTCCGACATCCGCATGCCGGGCATGGACGGGATCGAGCTTGCTCACAAGGCCTCAAGCGCGTTTCCCGACATGAAGATCCTGCTTATGACCGGCTATGCCGAGCAACGCGAACGCGCTGACGATCTGGCGACGAAAATCGTCGATGTCGTCAGCAAACCGTTCACCCTGCCGGATATCCGCACGGCTGTCGCTCAGGCACTCGCCGCCTGAGCCTCTTTACCGAAAGCGGTCAGCGGATTCCCAATAGGCGCTCCAGATAGTCGCGTTCCAGGCCGGGCGATGTTCCGGTGCCGAGCCGGCGGCGGATTTCCTCGAGGATCTCACGGGCCCGCTGGATGTCGATCTCCTCCGGAACCTTCGTGGGGCCGCCGAAGTCCGGGCCCTCGCTGTTGGTCGGACGTTCGCGTCCGAGCGGATCGCGGCCGTTGCGCCCCGCCTGGGGCACACCCATGCCTTCACCCTGGCCTTGGCCCATGGCCTGCATCTGGTTCATCATTTCCTGCGCGCCGTCGCGCAGCGCCTGCAATGCCCTGCCCTGGCTGCCGACGGCGGGTTCGCCCTGCCCCTGACCGAGAGCATCCGACGCACCCTCCATTTCGCGTCCGGCCTCGCCAAAGCCCTTCCCCGGATCGAGCCCCATGCCCTGCAGCCCCTTTTCGAGTTCACTAAGCTGCTGGCCCAGCGCATCCTGCTGCGCCTTCAGATCCTTGAGCGCTTGACGGAGCTCTTCCGCCGTCATCTGATCGGTGGGCGACTGGCCTTGCTGCTGCTCACCCTCGCCTTGCTGCTGCTGCCCCTGGTCGCCCGGCTGCTGGTCGAACAGCTCGCTGTCCTCGCCCTCCAGCGGATCGCCGCGCTGCATCCGGTCCCGCAACGCCTGATCGTATTGAAACGTCTGATCCATGAGCTGCTGCTGCTTCTGCATCAATTCGCCGAGCTTATCCATCTGCTGGCGCATCGCGTCAGATTGCTGGCCCTGCTGCGGCCGCATGCGTCCGGCCTGGAGGTTGTTCATCATCCGCTGCATTTCAGACAGCATCTGGCGGGCCTGGTCCCTGGAGCCCGAACGCGCCAGGTTCTCGATCTGGTCGAGCATTCGCTCGAGATCCTGCTGGCGCAGTATCTGGCCCTGCTGAGCATTCTCCTGCATCTGCCCGTTTTTCATCGCCTGGCGAGCAAGTTCCTCCATATAGGCCTGCATCGCCTCACGCAGCTCCTGCATCAGCTTGGCGATCTCCTCATCGGGGGCATCGCGTTCCAGCGCGTCGGAAAGAGCCTGCTGGGCATCCCGAAGGCGCCGGTCGGCGAGCGACAGATTGCCGTCCTCGATTCCGAGCGCGATCTCCCAGAGATAGTCCGCAGCCGCCCGGAGCTGGTCGTCGTCACGCGCAAGCTTCATGCGCTCCCTTGCCGATTTCAACAGCAGGAAATGCGTGAGATTGGGGATCGTCTCTTCCGGGCGGATCATCAGGGCGTCGTTGAGGGCCAGGGCGCGGGGCATCTGGTTGGCATCGAGAGCGAAGACCTGCCTCTGCTCGGCGATCGCCGCTGCGAGCGGCTCGAAAAAGTTGCGCGCCGGGAGAATCATTTCCTGCGGTTGGCTGCGCCCTTCCTGCCCCGCGGCATCCCTCGCAACGAGCGTGATGCGTACCAGGTTGCCGGCAAGCGGGTGTTCCGACAGGTTTCGGCTGGTCGTACCCTTGGCGTCCCGCGCGCTGCGGCGCGGCAGGTCGAGGCGGTACTCCGGGGCGGGATAGAGCGGTCTAGCCCCTTCCGCCAGCGGCTCGACCGGCACGATTTCCGCAAAGGCTTCCTGAATTCCGTAATCGTCCTTTGCGAGGAAGCTGATTTCGAGCGCCGCAGCAACCGTTCTCTTCGGGATTCCATCGAAGGCGATCTCCGGAACGCGATCGGGAATGACCGAGAAAGCCCATTCGCGCCCATCGATCTGCAGCTTGCCGTCGTGGACGATCTTGTAGTTCAAGGTCTGAGCGCCGGCAGGCGCTCCGGCCTGCGGTTGGGCTGCTGTTTCCGCAGTATCTTGCGAGCCGCTTTCGCCGGCCTGCGCTTCCGGCGCAGGCTCGGCGCGGATGACGGTGGCGGAGCTCTCGCCTTCGGGCTGATAGGTCACTGTCTCGTTGCCGCTTCCCCCTGTGACCCGCACCGTCAGGTCGCTGAACTGGGGTATGCTGAGCTCGCCGGGAGACGTCTCGGTCGTGCCGGTCAGGAAGATCGGCGCCCTTCCGGTATGAGCCGGAGGCGCCACCCAGGCATCGATGCGCACGTCGGGCGCCGCTTCCGCCGGCGTCGGCAGCACGAGCACGTCGGAAAGCAAGCCGCCGCGGTTGGAATAGGAAAAGGCAAAGGCGACAGCGACGAGCAGAACGGGAATCGCCCGCAGCGCATGACGGTCGTAACGCGCGATATCGGGCTCCGGGGTGCCAGTGTGAAGGGAACCGATCAGCTTGGCCATGCGAAGCTGGTGCTCGCGCCATAGCGCCTGGGCGAAGACCCCGCCGCCCGCAGGCTTGTCCTCCTGCACGCGGATTGCCTGATGCTCGAGAGCATTTCGACGCTCCAGCATGCGATAGGCGCTGTCCGCATCCGGCCAGGCAATTCCTTTGAGCCGGACGAGAAGGCCGAGAAGAGCAACCGCAAAGCCCACAAGCGTCAGGATATGAAGCCAGGCGGGCACATGACGGAAATAGCCGAACCAGGTCACGGCGAGAAAAAGAGCGACAAGCAACACCACCGGCAAAAGCCGGGGCAAAAGCGCCTCGGCGAAAAGCACCGCCTGTGCGGCGATCCGCTTCACCCTCAACCGGCGGGAGATTGCTTCGCCCGCTTCATGCGCTTCGCGATGGCTGTCCGTCTCTACCGTCATCCGTCCTCGTTCCCGGTTGCAGGCATCTTCGCTTCATCCGCAAAGGCCGCTTCTCATGAGATGAGGATAACATTCTTTATGGCGAAGACGAGGGCACGCGCGAAATCGTGATCGATCCGTGCATTGCTCCCGTCGATGGGCCCAAGTTCCCGGACTCAGGAGAGCCAGGCAGGAACCGAGTCGAGCCCGATCAGGTCGTCATAGCTGGTCCGCGGGCGCACGACGTGGAACTCGCTGCCCTTTACGAGCACTTCCGGCACCAGCAGACGGGTGTTGTAAGTGCCGGCCTGCACCGCACCATAAGCACCTGCCGAACCGATGGCGAACAAGTCCTGCGGCTTCGGCATCGCCATCTCGCGATCGAGCGCGAGATAGTCCCCCGTCTCGCAGACGGGACCGACGACATCCGCCTTGATGCGCGGTGAATTTGCCGCCGAGATGCGCACGGGCCGGATCTCGTGCCATGCCTCATAGAGCGTGGGGCGGATGAGATCGTTCATCGCCGCATCGACGATGACGAATGTCTTCTCGCCGCCGTCCTTCACATAGATGACTTCGGTCACCAGAATCCCGGCATTGCCGACAATCAGCCTGCCCGGCTCCGTGATGATGCGGCAATCGAGGCCTCGAAGCTGGTCCTTGACGATCTTCGCATAGGCGTCGGGCAGCGGCGGTGGCGAATTGTCGGTCTTGTAGGGAATACCCAACCCGCCGCCGACATCGACGTGGTCGATCACATGCCCGTCCGTACGCAACGTGGTGACGAGCTCCCGCAGGAGCTTGAACGCATCCTCGAAGGGCTGCAGCTCGGTTATCTGGCTTCCGATATGCATGTCGATGCCGGTCACCTTGATACCCGCAAGCTCGGCCGCCCGAGCGTAGACGGCGCGCGCCCGCTCCCAGGAAATGCCGAACTTGTTTTCCTTCTTGCCTGTCGAGATCTTGGCATGTGTGCGCGCATCGACGTCCGGATTGATGCGGAACGAGACATGAGCCTGCTTTCCCGCCTTCAGCGCGCGGGCATTCAGGATTTCCAGCTCCGGCTCGGATTCGACGTTGAAACAGTAGATGCCGGCTTCCAGCGCAAGATCCATCTCCCGCGGCGTCTTGCCGACGCCCGAGAACATGATGCGCGAAGCAGGCACGCCTGCAGCCAGCGCTCGGCGAAGCTCGCCCTCCGAGACGACGTCGACGCCGGCGCCGAGCCGTGCGAGCGTCTTCAGGACCGCCTGGTTCGAATTGGCCTTCACCGCATAGCAGACCAGCGCGTCGACGCCGTCGAAGGCCTGCGAAAAAACCCTGTAATGCCGCTCCAGCGTGGCGGTGGAATAGCAGTAGAACGGCGTGCCGACCGCCTTCGCGATCCCGGGCACCGGCACGTCCTCGGCATAGAGTATGCCGTCGCGATATTCGAAGTGGTTCACGGAACGTCTCTTAAAGCAGCGGATCGAGGACGAAGGGACGATCCTCGACATCCTGTTTGTTGTTCTTTGCCGCAGCCTCGCGCTCCTGCTTGGTGATCGGCACACCGCCCGGCACTTCGAGATCGCCCTTGCGGCCGCAGGCGCTCAGCAGCGAGCCCGAAAGGCAAAGGACGAGGAATACAAGAAAGGTTTTTCGAAGATGCATGCCGGCGGTCCCTAGCGGAGCGGTTGACTGTTGCACATTGGTCGGTCGCAATTCGTCAGAACCCATACCGGGTTTTGAAATGCTTGTGCACCCTGATTCTTCGGACGGATTCCGCAAGCGTGCCGTCAGAGCCTCTCGCGCCACCAGGCGATCTGGCTGCGAACGCCCGAAGGCGCCGTTCCGCCGAAGGACGTACGGCTCGCCACCGAGGCCTCCACGGTCAGCACGTCATAGATCTTCCCGGTGATCGCCGCATGGATCGCCTTCAGATCGTCAAGCGGAAGCTCTGCCAGATCGCATCCACTTACCTCGGCAAGCGCGACCGCACGGCCGGTCACGTGATGAGCCTCGCGGAACGGGAGCCCCGCCTCCCGCACCAGCCAGTCGGCAAGATCCGTCGCCGTGGAGTATCCGGAACCGGCGGCAGCCTTCATCCGGTCGGCCCGGACCTCCAGGTCGCGAACCATTCCGGTTATCGCAGCAATGGCGAGTTCCAGACTTTCGGCCGCGTCGAACACCTGTTCCTTGTCCTCCTGCATATCCTTCGAATAGGCGAGCGGCAGTCCCTTCATCACGGTCAGAAGCGCGACCAGCGAGCCGTTGATCCGACCCGTCTTGGCGCGCACCAGCTCGGCCGCGTCCGGGTTCTTCTTCTGCGGCATGATCGAGGAACCCGTCGAAAACGCGTCCGAGAGCCGTATGAAGCCGAATTGCGGCGTCGACCAGATGACGATCTCCTCCGCCAGCCGTGAAAGATGCGTCGCCGCGATCGAGGCGATCGACAGGAATTCCAGCGCGAAATCGCGATCCGAAACCGTATCGATGGAATTGCGGGTCGGCTCGCGGAAACCGAGCGCCTGAGCCGTCATGTGCCGGTCGATCGGAAAGCCGGTGCCGGCGAGCGCCGCCGCGCCGATCGGGCTTTCGTCCAGCCGCACGATCGCATCGCGAAGCCGGGAACGGTCGCGCCCGAACATCTCGACATAGGCCATGCAGTGATGGCCGAAGGTCACCGGCTGCGCCGTCTGGAGATGGGTGAAACCCGGCATCACCGTTGCCGCGTGCTCTTCGGCGCGGTCGAGGAAGGCGGCGATCAAGCCGGTCAGCGCCTTCTCCGTCTTCTCCATCTCCTCCTTGACCCAGAGGCGGAAATCGAGCGCCACCTGATCGTTGCGCGAACGTGCGGTGTGAAGCCGTCCGGCGGCCGGACCGACGATTTCGGCAAGCCGCGCCTCGATATTCATATGGATATCCTCGAGCCGGCGCGAAAACTCGAACCGGCCGCTCTCGATCTCCGACAGGATCGTGTTCAGGCCCTCGACGATCTTGTCCCTGTCGTCCTGCGAGATGATGCCCTGATGCGCCAGCATCGTCGCATGCGCTATAGAGCCGCGGATGTCCTGGGCATAAAGCTTCTTGTCGAAGCCGATCGAGGCATTTATCTCCTCCATGATCGCATCCGGACCCGAAGCGAAGCGGCCGCCCCACATCTGGTTGGAGGATTGGGTCTTGGAAGTTCCGTCAGCCATGGTACCTATCCTGGAGAATGAAATGTCAGTGAAGAAGACGCTGGGCCTGCCGGCAGCAAGATTGATCGCCGTCGCCGGTATCGCCGGACTTCTCGCCGGTGCGGCAGCGATATACGTGATGGAGAGCCGGTCTGGCAATGGTACCGCGCTGTCGGAGACCGACAATGCCGCCTGCGCCGACACCGGCGAGACCGCGAAACGGCTTGATCCGCTGTTCAAAGGCGAGGTCGCGGCGATGATGAGCGTTCCCGAACACCGGCAGCTTCCGGCGCTCGCCTTCAATGGTCCGGACGGCAAGGCGAAGTCGCTGTCGGATTTTTCCGGCAAGACCTTGCTGGTCAATCTCTGGGCGACCTGGTGCGTGCCCTGCCGGGAAGAGATGCCGGCCTTGAATGCCCTCCAGAAATCCATGGGCGGCGACCGTTTCGAGGTGGTCGCGATCAACATCGACACTGGTTCCGACGAGAAGCCGAAAGCCTTTCTCGACGAAACGGGCGTCCACGATCTCGGCTATTACCGAGATGCCTCGATGGGCGTCTTCAACACGCTGAAGAAGGAGGGCCTTGCCTTCGGCCTGCCGGTGACCCTGCTGATGGACGACAAGGGCTGCCTGGTATCCGCCATGAACGGCCCCGCCGCCTGGGACAGCGAGGACGCGAAGGCACTGATCGGCGCGGCGACCACGGGCAGACCCGCTTCCTGACCCGTCAGGCCGCAGGATAGATCCGCGGGCGGCGGATGTCGAGAAAGCCGTGCTCGCCCTTGCGATGCGGAAACTCCGGAGCAGTGTCGAACTCGACCGGCTGCCCACCCGTCGTCATCGCCAGAACACGGCGGGAATCCGGTCTGTCGATCACGCGCACGATCTGCGCCGCCACGCCATGGCCGTCCTCCCGCCAGGCGACATCCGCCGGACGGAAATAGATGTTCGCCGCTCCGTCCTCGATCGCGGGAGCATCGAAGGGCACATCCTGCACATAGGCCTTGCCGTCGCGGACGGCCGCGGGAAGCGCATTGGCATCGCCGAGGAAGTTCATCACGAAAGCATTCTCGGGATTGCGGCAGACGTCTTCCGGCGTTCCCTGCTGTACGATCCGGCCCTTGTCGAGGATGACCACGCGATCCGCCAGGTCAAGCGCCTCCTCCTGGTCATGGGTGACGAAAAGGGTGGTGATGCCGAGCTCGTCGTGGATCTTCCTCAGCCAGCGGCGCAGGTCGCGCCGGACATTGGCATCGAGCGCACCGAACGGCTCGTCGAGAAGCAACACGCGCGGATCGACTGCAAGAGCGCGTGCGAGCGCCACGCGCTGGCGCTGGCCACCGGATATCTGTCCCGGAAATCGATCTTTCAGGCCGCCAAGCTGCACGAGTTTCAGAAGCTCGTCGATCCGATCCGTGATGGCCTGGCTCGACCGCTTCACCTTGGACACCTTCATTCCGAAGGCGATGTTCTCGCCGACGGTCATATGCGGGAAAAGCGCGTAGTGCTGGAAGACGAAGCCGACGCCGCGGTCGCGAACGGGGATATCGGTCGCATTCTCCTCGCCGAAATGAATCTCGCCGCCGTCGGCGAACTCCAGGCCGGCCACCATCCGCAGGATCGTCGTCTTGCCGGAGCCCGATGGTCCCAGAAGTGCTACGAGTTCGCCGCTTTCGATCTCCAGCGACACGCCGTGCACGGCGCGGAAGGTCTCGAAGGTCTTGACGACATTGTTGAGGCGGATTTTCAAGGCTTGGCCTCCGAAGGCTGAGGTTCTGTGCCGGCGAGCGAGGACGGACGGCGAATGCGCCCGGCGCCCTGACGCTCCAGAGCAACCTTTGCAATGAGCGTCAGGATTGCCAGCATCGCGAGGATGGACGCGGCGGCGAAAGCGCCGACGGCGTTATAATCGTGGTAGAGAAGCTCGATATGGAGCGGCAGCGTGTTGGTTTGTCCGCGGATATTGCCGGAGACGACCGAAACGGCACCGAATTCGCCCATCACGCGTGAATTGCAAAGAACAACGCCGTAAAGCAGCGCCCATTTTATGTTCGGCAGCGTCACCGAAAAGAATGTCCGCCATCCGCTGGCGCCGAGCGACGTGGCCGCCTCCTCGAGATCCCGCCCTTGGGCCTGCATCAGCGGAATAAGCTCGCGTGCGACGAAAGGTGCGGTCACGAACATGCTTGCGATAACGATGCCCGGCAGGGCGAACAGAATCTTGACCTCTGCCGCCTGCAAGGCGGGGCCGAACAGGCCCTGCAAGCCGTAGACGAACAGATAGGCGACACCCGCGACGATCGGCGAGACCGAAAACGGAATTTCGATAACGACCAGAAGCAGCCGCCGGCCGGGAAAGTCGAATTTCGTGATCGCCCAGGCGGCGGCAATGCCGAAGACCGTATTCACCGGAACGGCGACGAGGGCGGTGACGACCGTCAGGAGGATGGCGTGGCGCGTATCCGGATGGGCAATCGTCGCGCCGAAATAGGTCACGCCCATGGAGAAGGCCTGCACGCCGATCACCAGAAGCGGCGCCACGATGACGATCGCGACGAACAGCAGAACGACTGAAAGCAGTATGCGCCGGAAGAGTGGCGCATCGCCGACGCGCGACGGGCGGCGGTTTTTGCCTGCGGACATCGATCAGGCCCTCGCCGTATAGCGCAGGGCCCGCGCCTGCATGAGATTGGTCAAGGCGAGCATGACGAAAGCGGTGACCAGCATCACCGAAGCAATGGCGGCCGAAGCCGGATAATCATATTCCTCCAGCCTGATGAAGGCGAGAAGCGCGGTGATTTCGGTTTCCATCGGCTGATTGCCTGCGATGAAGATGATGGCCCCGAATTCGCCGAGGCTGCGCGCGAAGGAAAGCGAAACGCCGGCCAGGAGCGCCGGCGTCAGAAGCGGCAGAATGACACGCACGAAGATCGAGAGATCACCCGCTCCCAGCGTCTGGCCGGCTTCTTCCAAAGCGGGGTCGAGTTCCTCCAATACCGGCTGCACGGTACGCACGACGAAGGGAAGACTGGTGAAAGCCATCGCGATCATGATGCCAAGCGGCGTGTAGGCGACCTTAATGCCGATGGCGGAAAGCGGAGCGCCGAACCAGCCGTTCGCGGCAAAGAGCGTGGTGAGCGAGATGCCCGCGACCGCGGTGGGAAGCGCGAAGGGCAGATCGACAAGCGCATCGACGATGCGGCGGCCGGGAAAACGGTAGCGCACCAAGATCCAGGCGAGCGCCAATCCGAAGACGAGATTGAAAAGCGTCGCGGCGAAGGCGCACAGCACGGTGATCCGATAGCTGGCGACCGCTCGATCGGAGGAAACGATCCGCCAGTAGTCCTCCGGCCCGAGGCTTGCAGCCTTGAAGACGAGCGCGGCAAGCGGAAGTACGACGATGATCGCCACATAGACGAGCGTAATTCCGAGCGACAGCGGCAATCCCGGAAGCACACGCCGTTTCACGATCCTCGTCCTTTCTTTCACAGCAAGAACCGGCGGGGCATAGAATGCCCGCCGGCCCGATCAGTCGTTTTCAGGAGGTCGTCTTACCGGCTGCCGTAGATGCTGTCGAGAATTCCGCCTTCGGCAAAATGCTCTTCGGAGATTTTTTTCCAGCCGCCGAAAGCGTCGTCGACGTTGACCAGACGGATTTCAGGAAACTGATCCTTGAACTCCGCCGCCACTTCCGGATTGTGGACGCGATGGCCGAACTCGGCGGCGATCCGCTGCCCGGCGGGAGAATAGAGAAAGTCGAGGTAGGACTTGGCAAGTTCCGTCGTTCCGTGGGCACCGGCCCACTTGTCGACGATTGCGACCGGGAACTCGGCGAGCAGGCTCACAGACGGTACGACACTCTCGAACTTGGCCTCGCCGTACTGCTTGGCGATAGACCGTGTTTCGGCCTCGAACGTAATGATGACGTCCCCGATCTCGCGTTCAACGAAAGTTGTCGTCGCCGCGCGCCCGCCGGTATCGAAGACCGGAACATTGTCGAAGAGCTTGGTGACGAATTCCTTGACCTTCTCCTCGTCGCCGCCAAAGGCTTCCTTCGCATAGGCTGCCGCGGCAAGGTAAGTGTAGCGAGCATTGCCGGACGTCTTGGGATTGGGGAAGACGACCTTCACGTCGTCTCGAACGAGATCGTCCCAATCCTTGATGTTCTTCGGATTGCCTGCACGCACCAGGAAGGACGGGAAGGAATAGAAGGGCGAAGCATTGTTCGGGAATTTCGTCTGCCAGTCCTCGGCGACGAAGCCGTTCTTTGCCAGGAAATCGATATCCGTGACCTGGTTGAAGGTGACGACGTCCGCCTCCAGCCCCTCCACGATGGCGCGTGCCTGCTTCGACGTTCCGGCATGCGACTGATCGACGGTGACGCCCGGATGTTCCTTGATGAAGGCCTCGTTCTCGGCAGCAAAGAGTTCGCGCGCCACATCGTAGGAGGCATTGAGCAGCTTGTCAGCGGCATGGGCCGATATTGGGCCGGCAAGGCCGAGAAGAGCCACGCCGATCAGCAGGAAACGTTTCATTTTGAAGAAGTTCTCCGGAAGAGCCTGTGAAATTTGGCGCGACAGTACTGCCTGCACGGCAGCAATCCGAGACACGCCGGCCCAATCACCTTCCGGCACGCGAAAAATAATTTCGCCAATCGGCACCTGGACGGAATGCGCAACTATTCCTTGCGGAAAGCGCCATGGATTTGCAAGGCTTGACTACCTCAGCCGCAAGGATATGCCACCGAAGCGTGCCGCCAACCGTTGCTCACGCAGCACCTTGCCGCTACGCAGAAAATACCAGTCGACTTCACCGAAGCTGAAGCGATCCTTGGCATCCCGCTCCCAGAGCGGCGTGTGATGATCGCCGACCAGCAATATATCGGTCGGGGGAAGCCGGGGATCGGCAGCAATCGAGCCCACGGATTCGAAAACGTCTCCCCAGAGTTCGGTCAGCTCGCAGACCGTCTCATTCGAGATAGCGGCTTTCACCGAGCCGCAGGCAAGTTTCCCCTCCTTCTTGGCAACGAAGGGAATGTGGGAATTGAGCGTGAGCCAATAGACCAGCTTCGGCTGCTCACCTCTGTTCAGCAGCCTGCTGCGCACGACCTCCGCCACCTCTCGGTCACACAACCCGAGAAAGACGCTTCCGCACCGGCTCGCAACCAGCTCCGGCTTTTCCTTGATCATATCTTCGGCGAAGTGAAACTCCTCAAAGCCTATCTTCGGGTACCAGATATCCCGCTCGAACATGTCGGACGTATAGCCGTGATAGGCGGCAGTGCGGTAACCTTTCGCAGCAAGTCCGCGCGGAAGGCAATCGAACGGGCCAGGACCGCGGATATAATCCAGGTGATCGCCCCAGCGGCCGCAGAGTTCACGCGACTCCGCGGAGGTCGTCGATCCGGCATAGCGCGTCCTCCCGGAGGTGAGGGTGTAATGTCCGGCTGCGGCTGCACTTTCCAGCTTCCCGGATAAAAGGCGTCTTTCCGCAGGGTCGGCAAATGCCCCGAGTCCCTCCACCAAAACAATGAGAAGATTGTTTCCTCGGGCGGCGACCACCTTTGCATCCAGGCCGTTCTGCGACATCGCGCTGTCGAAATCCGGATCCGCCTTGGAGACATAAGGAAGATTGAAGCGAGCATCGGCGGCGACCAACGCCAGCGCGAGGACTGTCGCCGGGATCGGAGAGGCGAGACGCATTTCCGTCCGATACCGGTTGAACAGCCACGCCGTAAGCAGCGCGATGATAAAGTTCGCAGAGATCAACGCAATATAGAATACCGACGCAGCTATATCGATCGTCGCCATGAATCTTATGGAATCCAGCGCCGTCATGACCGGCAGATGGAAAGCGATGAGAACGATCAGGCTGAGATCGATCGCCGCGACGAGCGCGAAGAGGATATAGGCGAAGAAAGGCGGCAGAAAGAACGCCGCGACCGCCGCCAGCAGGTACATAAGGGGCGATATCAGCCGCTCCGCGATGAAAAAGGGCATCGCGGCCAGAAAGAGACCGTTCGGCACGATGCCGACGATCAGCATCATGAGCATGGCGCCGCGACCGAACAGGCGGTTTTTTGCCGCCGGCTCCTCCGCCCTCAGAGAAATTGCCCTCATATGTCCGCCCCGAAAATTCTCGCCGCAGCGAAAATAAGGCGAACTCATTCAAAAGAGCTTAAAGGAGCCGGAACCCTGCTCAGCGCGTCGGAATTGGGACATCGCCGCGGTAATCATAGAAACCGCGGCCGGATTTCCTGCCGAGCCAGCCGGCCTCGACATATTTAACCAGCAGCGGACAAGGGCGGTATTTCGAATCCGCCAGGCCATCATGCAGCACCTGCATGATCGACAGGCAGGTATCGAGGCCGATGAAATCCGCAAGCTGCAGCGGACCCATCGGATGGTTGGCGCCGAGCCGCATCGCGGTATCGATCGCCTCGACCGACCCGACGCCTTCGTAGAGCGTATAGATCGCCTCGTTGATCATCGGCAGAAGGATGCGATTGACGATGAAGGCCGGAAAGTCCTCGGCAACGGTAACGGTCTTGTCGAGCGTTCCCACGAACTGCTTCGCCGCAGCGAAGGTCTCTTCCTCCGTGGCGATACCGCGTACGAGCTCCACCAATTTCATCACCGGCACCGGATTCATGAAATGGATGCCCATGAAACGTTCGGGCCGGTCCGTCGCGGATGCGAGACGCGTGATCGAGAGGGAAGACGTGTTCGTGGCGAGAATGGCTTCGGGTTTCAAAACCGAACAGATCTGGCCGTAGATCTTGCGTTTTACCGTCTCGTCTTCGGTTGCCGCCTCGATCACGAGGTCTGCCGGAGAAAGATCGTTGAGATCGGTCGAGCCCTTGATGAGAGACAGCGCCTTCTTGCGGTCCTCATCCGTCATCTTGCCGGAGGACACCTGGCGAGCGAGATTGCCGTTGATGGTTGCGAGACCGGCCTCGATGCGTTCGGCCGAGAGATCGTAGATCTGGACCTTATAGCCCGCAACGGCCGAGACATGCGCGATGCCGCATCCCATCTGACCCGCCCCAATGATGCCGACACTGCTGATCATCACACTCGCTATCCCACATGTACCGACCGAAGCCCTGCCTCTCGACAGGACCGGCCGGACGCCACCCTGTTGAAATTGATAAAGGCATGCAGCGTAATTTTCCAGTGTTATTCGCGGATGCGAAATGCCGGACCTCATAAACGCAATCTATTCAGCTTCAAGGACGGAAGCAGAGGCTTGCACGCTTCCGATAATGGTCAGCCGGCCGAGAGATCGCCAGCCCTCCGGCTCCATGCAAAATCAGAAAGCGCGAACCGTATCTTCGACCGCCAGGGCTGCCGAAAGAAGCCTGTCGTCGTCATGGGGCAGAGCCGAAAGCAACAGCCCCACCGGCATCCCGGCGTCACCTGTCCCGCAGGGCATCGAAACGCCGCACCAATCCAGGAAATTGCCGATCAGCGTATTGCGCAACGTCTTTCCGTTGATCTTCACGAAGAGATCGTCGTCGGCAAGAAGCGGTTCCGTCGGCGGCGCGACATGCGGAAGCGTCGGAGAGGCGAGAAACTCGTCGCTGGCGATGGCTTCGCGCATTTCCGCGATCAACCGTTCGCGGGCGGAGAGGGTCTCGATATAGTCGACGAGACCGGTTTTCTCCCCGAGCCTTGTACGGGCGACGACACGCGGATCCATTGCGGCAGCCTCAGGCCCGGCAAGGCGCTGATGATGCAGAGCAAAGGCCTCCGCCGTCACAAGCGGGCCGTGCCTGGCCATAAGGTCGAAAATCTCGGAAAAGATCGGAAATGGCTGGCGACGAATCTGCGCACCCGCATCCCGCAGGCGCTCCAAAGCGGCCTCGAAGGCTGCGACGACCCCTTCTTCCGCACCATCGAACATAACCGTTTCCGGCACGACAAGGCGGAGACCGCCGACGGCCCCCCGGCGGATGACGGGCGCCGACAGTCCGCGCATCGCGGCATCGACCCAGACCGCATCCTGAACCGTACGGCAGAGCGGACCGAGGGAATCGAGGCTCTTTGCCAGTGGAAAAACGCCGCGCATCGAATATCGCCCGCGCGTCGCCTTGTAGCCGACGATACCGTTGAAGGCGGCCGGTATACGGACCGAGCCGCCCGTGTCCGTACCGATGGACACCGGCACGAGGCCGGCTGCGACGGCAACGGCGGAGCCGGACGACGACCCGCCGGGCAGGCGAGCGACATCCGAGGAGGCAGGATTTCCCGGCGTGCCGTAATGCGGGTTTATGCCGAGCCCCGAAAAGGCGAACTCGCTCATATTGACCCGTCCGACGCTGACCATGCCTGCGCCCGACAGGGCCTCGACCACCGCCGCATCCTGCTCGGCGAATTCCGCTGCCGCGAGGACGACGGAGCCTGCCGTCGTCGCGAGCCCCTCGATGTCGAACAGATCCTTCCAGGCAATCGGTATTCCGTCCAGCATGCCGAGCGATCGACCCTGACGGATCCGAACGGACGATGCCTGCGCCTCCGCGAGCGCGCGCTCGGGCAGAAGTCTCGTGAATATCGCCTGATCCCCATGAGACCGTATGGCGTCGAGCGTCTCTTCGGCAAGCGTCACCGGATCGAGCGAACCGGACTGTATCAGCGATGCAAGCTGCGCGATCGTCTTGCCGGCATTCGGATGCGTCATCTACGTTTTTCCTAGCTATCGTCCCACCAGTTGCATCCAGCGCCGGACGAGATAATTGTGCTCGTCCATCGTCGTGTTCCAGACGGCAATGCAGTTGGCCCGTTGCCAATAGGAGCCTCCGCTTCTGACCGATCCGGCCCTGATGCGGATAGAGCCGTCAGGACCGGGCAGGTCCTCGGCCGCAGGCAATCCTTCATACCAATAGTCCCACTCCGCCGGAGTCATGAAGGCACGCGAGCGTTCCGGCGTCGAAATATAATATCCCTGCCGGGCAACCACTGCACCCGGCCAGCCGGAAATCCACCAGTTGAGATATTCATAGGCGACGTCCAGCATTCGCCCACTAAGGCCGCGAGCGAGGCATAGCCCGCCATGCCAGGCGCGATATCCCTCGCTCGGCACCGCCTGCTCGACAGGAATGCCCTGCCCGTTCAGGATATTGATCCCGGTCGACCACATGCTCTGGATATCCGTCTCGTTGCGGATCATCAGGCCGGCCGCATCCTCGGCGGTACGCCAGAAAGCGCGGAAGAAGCCCGATTTCTTCTTTTCCTCGAGAATGCCGATGAGTTCGTCGATCTCGTCCACAGACATGTTGCCGATATTGCGGAAGCTCATCAGCCCTTGCGCTTGCGCAGCCAGCGCCGCGTCGAAGATGCCGATCGCCGGCTCGTCGACAAGTGCGGCACGACCCGCCCACGCCTCGTCGAGAAGGGCCCCCCAGGAATTCATCTGCGATGTCGGGCCGAGGCGATCGGTGCGATAGGCAAAACTATCGAAATTGTGGCTCGTCGGCAGCATCGAGACGAAACGCGACGGGCTGTCGCCGAGCTCCAGATTGGGCTGTACGAAGAGTTTCTTGACCGGGGCATCCCCCTGCCCCAGCCGCGCATTGGGTCCGAGATGGCCGGTCTTCGTCAGGTCGTTGATCTCGCCCCAAAGCGGGATGCGCTCGATATTGATCGGCTGCACCGCCCGCCAGTACCAAACGATATCGAGATTGTGGAAGCACTGGTCGTAGATATCATAGCTGTCCGGCTCCTGTGCCGCCTTGTGCTGCGTCGTCAGGAAATCGTTGTTGTCGAACTGGACTTCGATCCCGAGATCCTCCGCGGCCTTGACCCGCAACTCCTCCAGAAGCGAGATAGCGGTTCCAAGCACGCGCAATTTCGGGCGCCCGGCGGTGTGGATCGCAGGAGCAGCAGGGTTTCGCGGTGCAGGTTGGTGCTTGTTCATCGACGGACGGATTACCTATGACGCGGCCTGAGCGGATAAAACCTTCTCTTCGCGGGCAGGCGCTCTTGCGCGTCCGGTGAAGGCCTCGAAGGATCGCTTCAACAACGTGGCATCGAGCCCGTCAACAATAAAGACGATTTGCGAATGCCTGTCCGCTGTCGGCCAGGCATTCATGTGCACCGGCGGGTGAACGAGATGCTGCACCCCGTGAATGGCGACCGGACGCTCCTCGCCTTCGAGATTGAGGATGCCCTTGACCCGCAGCACGCGCTCGCCGTGCCGGTTGAGAAGCATGGTGAGCCATATGCCGAAGGAGGTCCAGTCGATGGCACCGTCCACCGTCATGACGAAAGAGCTGACGGCGGCCTGGTGCGCCTCCCCCTCCGCCGTCGAAAGCACGACCGGCGTTTCGCAATAAAACCCGCTTTGCGACTGTATCAGTCCGCCGCGCGTCGTGGTCGCTTCGTCCAGAAGCCCGGCGACGTGCAATTCCGCGTCCGCCGCAATTGCCATCTCCGCGTCCGGATTGATCTGCCGCAGCCGTCGGGCAAGCAGGCTCAGTGCGTCCCCGCCCGCGAGATCGGTCTTGGTGACGACCAGCCGGTCCGCGATCGCCGCCTGCCGGTTCGATTCGATATAAGTGTCGAGCTGGCGCAGACCGTTCACCGCGTCGACGGCGGTGATCACATTGCCCGCGCGGAAATGGTGACGAAGCACCGGATCGGCTTTCAGCGTGGAAAGCACCGGAAAGGGATCCGCAAGCCCCGTGCTCTCGATCACCAGCCGCCGGAAGGGCGGCACGGCTCCTTTTTCGCGTCGGGAATGGAGGTCGCGGATGGCATCGACGAGTTCGCCGCGCACGGTGCAGCAGAGACAACCCGACTGCAGCAGCACCATGGTTTCGTCTATGCGCTCGACGAGATGATGATCGAGCCCGATCTCGCCGAATTCGTTGATGAGGACCGCCGTGTCGGCAAGCGCCGGATCGCAGAGCATTCGCTTGAGCAGCGTCGTCTTGCCGGAACCGAGAAAGCCGGTCAGCAAGTTGACGGGTGTGAAGGCAGGAAAGTCACTCACAGCGCTCCGCCTCCATCCGCGTGACGATTTCAGGGTTCAGCGGGTCGCAGGGGCGCCCGCAAAGCCGCTCGGCGGCCGGCCATAGATGACCGAGATCCTCGATGATCTCGCTTTTTCCCGTCCGGGTGGAAAGCACGAAGGAAGCGCCCTGCCAGTCGGAAAGCTGAAGGCCGTAGAAAGCCAGCACACGGTTGGCGACACGGACGCGGTTGGCGCGTTCGCGGCGGCGATCGATCGGTTCCAGGTTGCGCGTATAGACGCCAGGCCGCGCCACGGCATCGGCCCAGTGTTCGTTTCCTCCGAGCACGCCGCAAAGCGAGCACATGGCACTTCCTCGTCCTAGGGGGCGGCTGACCCGCCCCCTTCATTGCGATCGTTACGTCTTGCGCGGAAAGCGCTTCGCGAAGTCATCCGCGATCTCGTTCATGGTAACGAATTTCACGCCGGGATGCTTGATCATATGAGCATAGAGGCGCTCCAGCATCATCAGCACCTGCGGCCGTCCGGCGACATCGGGATGAATGGTGATCGGAAAGACCGCATAGTCCATCTCGCGATACACCCAGTCGAACTGGTCACGCCACATCTGCTCTATGTCGTGCGGATTGACGAAGCCGTGACTGTTCGGCGACTTCTTGATGAACATCATCGGCGGCAGGTCGTCGAGGTACCAGGAAGCCGGGATTTCGATGAGATCCGTTTCCTGCCCGCGCTTCAGCGGTATCATCCAGTCCGACGGCTTCTTCGAATAATCGATCTTGGTCCAGCTGTCGCCGACGCGCACATAATAGGGCGTGAAATCGTTGTGCATCAGCGAGTGGTCGTACTTGATGCCGCGTTCGAGCAGCAGCTCGTTCGTGACATTGGAGAATTCCCACCAGGGGGCGACGTAGCCGGTCGGACGCTTGCCGGAAAGCTTGGTAACGAGCTCGATGCACTTGTCGAGCACTTCCGTCTCCTGCTCGCGCGTCATCGCGATCGGGTTCTCATGGCTATAGCCGTGGATACCGATCTCATGACCCGCATCCGCCACGGCTTGCATCTGCTCGGGGAAGGTCTCGATCGAGTGGCCGGGAATGAACCAGGTCGTCTTGATGCCGAAGCGCTCGAAGAGCTTCAGCAGACGAGGGCTGCCGACTTCGCCGGCGAACAGCCCGCGCGAGATATCGTCGGGCGAGTCTTCGCCACCGTAGGATCCGAGCCAGCCGGCAACGGCATCGACATCGATGCCGAAACTGCAAAAGATTTCCTTCGCCATGGGATAGTCTCCTTGTGGTTTCTTCTGGAATTATCGTTCAGTGAGCGGGAATGACCGTTGCCTCCGCCGGGTTCCACGAAAGCAGCACCCCGGAACCGACCGGGAAGGCGCCTGGCCTGTATTTGTCGACATGCGCCTCGAGCGATACCGAGCGCCCGTCGGGAAGGCTCGCCGTGAGGTGCGAGATATGGCCGACGACATCGAAACGCTCGATGCGGGCATCGACGAGATTGCCGATACCCTCGCGAGAGATACGCTGCCGCGTCGCCTCTTCCGCCTTGTGTACCTCGATCGCTTCCGCCGGAACGACGAGGCTGGCTTTTCCTTTGCCCGAGATTGCGCCATTCGCCTTTCCGGACAGCTTGCCGACCGGCGTGGAAACGACTGCGGTCTCGCCCTCCATGTCGAGCATCTCGCCTTCGAAAATCGTATTGCGTCCGATGAACTGCGCCACGAAAGGCGTGTTGGGGCGCGTATAGAGCTGGTGCGACTGACTGATCTGCTCGACGCGGCCCTGGTTCATCACTACGATCCGGTCGGAGAGTGCGAGCGCCTCCGACTGGGCATGGGTAACGAAGACGAAGGTGACGCCGAGCGTCTTCTGCAGCAGCTTGAGCTCGTTCTGGATCGCCTTTCTGAGATTTGCGTCGAGAGCGCCGAGCGGCTCGTCGAGAAGCAGGATGTCCGGCTCAACCACGAGCCCGCGTGCAAGCGCGATGCGCTGGCGCTGGCCTCCGGAAAGCTTGTCCGGCTTGCGCTCGGCGATGTCCTCCAGGCCAAGCGTCGCCAGGATCCTGTCGACCTTGGCGTCGCGTTCCGCCTTGGCGAGCCCCTTGACCTCCAGGCCATAGCCGACGTTCCGGCGCACCGTCATGTGCGGGAACAGGGCATAGTTCTGGAAGATCATCGATGTCGGACGGTTTTCGGGTCGCACGTCGTTCATGCGGACGCCCCTTATCATCATGTCGCCGGAAGAGATGCTTTCGAAGCCTGCGATCATGCGCAATGTCGTCGTCTTGCCGCAGCCGGACGGTCCGAGGAAGGCGATGAACTCGCCCTTCATGACGGCGAGATTGAAATCGATGACGGCAGGGGTGCCATTGTCATAGACCTTGCCGACTTTGCTAAGCTCGAGGTCGAATATCATTGCCGCTCTCCGGTATCGTTTGTACCCGCCCCTCACCCGCCTGCCGGCATCTTCTCCCCGTTCCTGCGGGGAGAAGATGTGGGTTGCGAGGGGCAAAGCCTCGTTTCAGGCGTTCAGGAATTCGTCCCATTTCTGGATCAGATGATCATATTCTTCCGGCCACTGATGCCAGTAGGCGACATTCTTGGCGCGCTCTTCCAGCGAGCCGCCGTCGCGCAAATCGCCTTCCTTGATGCCGCGCTCCTCGGCGCCGACCCAGGGCTTGCCTTCGTACCAGAAGGCATATTTTTCCGGCGACATCACGTTCTTGATGTTGGTCGAGGGCGAATAGTAGCCCTGCTCGGAGACGGTGATGCCCGGTTCGCCCGAGAGCCAGTAGTCGGCATAGGCGATCACCGCTTCCTTGTTGGACGTTCCGGCGATCATCGACGGGCCGATCGCCCAGCCGCGATAGCCTTCCTTCGGAACGGCATAGCGGCAGGGCTTGCCCTGTGCCTTCACGGCCATGACGGCGGGCTGCCAGGCGTCGCACACGACCATTTCGCCCGAAGCCATCAGATTGACGAGCTCGCCGAAATCGCCCCAGAGGGCGCGGAACTGGCCCTCCTTCTTCTTGGAGATGAGGAAGGCTGCGGCCTCGTCGATTTCCGCAGCGCTCGCATTTCCCGGGTTCTTCACGTCGGAAAGACCAAGCGAGTTCATCGCCATGATGGCTTGGCCGAAAGCGATCAGCGGGTCGGTGTTGAGGCCGGACTTGCCCTTCCATTTGGGATCGAAGATCGCCGCCCAGGTATTGGCTTCCTCCTCCGAGACGACGTCCGGATTGTAGCCGATGGAGTCGTAGTTGTAGACGGCCGGCACCATGTTGAGCACGGTCTGTTCCTCGTCTGCCCATATCTGGCCGACGATCTGGGCCGAACGGTCCCACTTGTCGCTCGGAGTCGTGAAGGTGTCGCGGATGTTCGCCCAATTCTTGAGCGAGGCCGCCGGAATGGGTTCGACATTGTCGGTCATGACAATCGCCGGCAAACGTTCCGCTATGATCTCCCAGCAATCGTAGTCCTTCGAACCGGAAAGGATCCGTGTTTGCGCATCGGGAAAGGTCGCCGCGGTGCCGGACGTCGAGCCGACGCCCGAAGCCGCCTTGAACTGCTCAAGGATGCGCTCCTGCACCGTGACCGAGAGGCCGACGGTGCGAAGCTGTTGGCCCGCGAGATCGGCAGCCTGCGCAAACGCCATTCTCGATGACAAAAACGGCGTGCCGCCGCCCATGGCGAGCGCCATCATCCCCGCGGAGCGCTTCAGGAGCGAGCGGCGGTTGATTTCCATTCTGGACATGTCTCTTCTCCACTTTGTTCGTTGTTCCCCGGAACGGCATTCGTCTCGCCGCTCCTCATCGTTAGCGCCATCCCGCCACAGGCCTTGGCAAGCGGCAGGACTGACGCGGTTCAGTACCGCCCCACCAGGAGGCCTCCATCCACGACCAGCACCTGACCGGTCATGTATCTCGCGGCGTCCGATGCCAGGAAGGCGATGACGTCGGCGATGTCTTCGGGCGTACCGAGGCGGCCCATCGGAATGAATTCCGCTGCCTTCTCGGCCCCGGCCGGCCCGAGCGAGTTTTCTTCGGAAAGAAGCTGCGCCGTGCGGATATAGCCGGGTGCTATGCCGTTCACGCGGACGCCGTCCCTTGCCAGCTCCACTGCAAGTCCGCGCACAAGACCGATGACACCGGATTTCGCCGCCGAATAATGGACATGCTCATCCCAGCCATAGGCGATGCCCATGATCGAGGAGAGCGCAACGACGCTGCCGGACCTGCGCGCCCGCATGCCCGGAGCCGCCGCCCGCGCCAGCCGGAATATTCCCTTCAGATCGATATCGAAGGTCAGGTCCCACTTCTCGTCGGTCAGGGCGGCAAGCGGCGTGCGATGAGCAATGCCGGCATTGGCAACGACGACGTCGATGCGGCCGTGACGTGCCTCGACGTCGTCCACCAGCGCCTCCGTCGCCTCGGTCGAACGGACATCGTAAGGCTTGAATTCGGCCGAGCCGCCGGCCTTTCGTATGGCTTCAACGGTTTCAGCACCCTCGCGCTCCAGGACATCGGTCACGACCACGTGGTCGCCAAGGGCGGCGAAGGCCTTTGCCGTCGCCTGACCTATCCCGATGCCGGCGCCGGTTACGATCACGATACGGTTGGAACTCTCGGACATGTCATTCATCCTTTCAAAGCATCACGTCGCCGGAATTCGGGCCAAGCGTCTGCCCAACGAAGAGGCTTGCCTGCGGCGACGCCAGGAAGGTCACTGCCGCAGCGACCTCATCCGGTTCGCCGAAGCGCCCAAGCGGCAGCTCGGATTTCTTGGCGGCCCGCCAATCTTCGGACAGCCCGAGCACGAGCGGCGTGTTGATGGGGCCGGGTGCGACGGCGTTGACCCGCACGCCACGACTCGATACCTCGCGGGCGAGGGCCTTCGTCATGCCGATGATGGCTGCCTTGGCGCCGGAATAGTGAACGAGCTCGATCCCGCCGATCTGGCCGAGTTGCGAGGCGATATTGATGATGACCCCGCTCTTGCGCTCCAGCATCGCGGGCAGGACGGCTTTGGTCATCAGGAAGGTGCCGCGCACATGCACGGCGAACATGCGGTCGAAATCGGCAACGGTCAGGTTCTCGAAAGGCGCCTGATGAGCGATACCCGCATTGTTGACGAGGAGATCGACGCGCCCATGGGCGGCGACCGCAGCCTCGAAGATGGCTGCGACGTCGGCTTCCGAGGATACGTCGCCTGCTTGCCCTCTCGCGATGCCGCCGAAGGCCTCGATCTCGCTTGCGACCGCAGCCGCCTTTTCCGCCGAGAGGTCGTTTGCGAGAACCGCATAACCGTCGGCCGCCAGCCGGATCGCGATCGCCCTGCCGATACCCGAACCCGCGCCTGTCACAATTGCCGAGAGCCGTTCGCCCATCACGCTTCCTCCTGTACCGCTATCCGCTTCGCACGCCGGACCGACAGGCTCATCAGAACCGCATAGGTGCCGAGGAGCGCGAAGGAGAACAGCGTCGTCAGCACGCCGAAGGCGAAGACATTCGGGTGAACCTCGACCGAGAATGTCCCGTAGATCGCAAGCGGCAGCGTCAGGTCGCGCCCCGAAGCGAAAAGCGTGCGGGAGAATTCGTCATAGGAAAGCGTGAAGGCAAAGAGCATCGCCGAAAGCACGCCCGGGAAGATCAGCGGAAAGGTGATCTTGCGGAAGGTGCGTGCCGGCGAGACGCCGAGCGACCAGGCTGCCTCTTCGACGCTGGGGTCGAAACGGTTGAAGATCGCAAGCATCACCAGGAAGGCAAAGGGGAAGGTATAGACGACGTGCAGGACGAAAGCCGTGCCCCACCAATGCCGGTCGATGCCGAAGGTGTTGGCAACGAGCGCCATGCCGAGGCCGACGAGCACGCCGGGCACCATCATGCCGAGGACGATGAGGTAGAAGACGACGCCCGAGCCGCGGAACTTGCGGCGGAAGGCCTGGGCGGCCGTCACGCCGAGTACGGTAGAGACGATCATCGTCATCACGGCCAGCGCCAGCGACCGCAAGAGCGCCTGTTCTATCGGCAGCGGCGCGATGCGCGACGGAGGCGTCAGGCCGAAGAGATGCTTGTACCAGTAGGTCGACCATTCGATGATCGGGAATTGCGGCCCGCCCTCCGGTCCAGTCTGGAACGACAGGATGGCGAGCACGACAAGGGGACCGTAGAGGAAAACGAGGAAGAGGGCCGTGTAAGCGCCGAGGCTGAATTTGATGCCGCTCGCATTCATGATCAGAGCTCCTTCCTGAGATCGACGACCCGCAGGAGGGCGGCGACGACAGCGCCCATCAGGATCGTGAGGACCACGCCGGCCACGGCTGCGAAGGCCCATTTCAACGATCCCACCTGCGTCACGATGATATTGCCGAGCAGATTCACCTTCCGGCCGGAAAGAGCGGCAGATGTCGCGAATTCTCCCAGAACCATGACGGAAACGAAGATCGCACCGACGACGACGCCGGGCATGGAGAGCGGCAGAATGATGGTGCGGAAGATGCGCCAGAATCCGGCGCCGAGATCCTGCGCGGCCTCGATGACCGAGGGATCGATCCGCCCGAGCATGAAGGCGATAGGGCCGACCATGAAGACGCAGTAGATCTGCGTCATACCGATGATGACCGAAAGCTCGGAGAACAGCAGCACCTCGATCGGCTGCGTGACGATGCCGAGCTTCATGAGGATCATATTGATTGCACCTTCCTTGCCGAGCATCGGCCGCCAGGCCAGCACGCGGATCAGGAACGAAGTCCAGAAGGGGATGACACAGAGCACCAGGAGAACGGTCGAAAGCGTCTTGTTCTTGACGAACAGCCCGACGAAGAGGGCGGCCGGGTAGCCGACGACGAGCGTCGCCGCCAGCACGAGCAGCCAGATGCGGACGGTGGTCCACAAGGCCCCGAGATAGGTGTCGCTGGTGAAGAAGGTGACCCAGCTCTTCACGGTCAGCGTCGGTTCGATCTTGAAGGTCGTCTGCGTCCAGAACGAAACATAGACCATCATGAGGATGGGAACGACAAGGAACAGCACCATCCAAAGGACGCCGGGAGCCAGCAGCCACAGGGTCTTGCCGGAAGGCCGGCGGGCGACGGCGGTCGTCTCGACCACGTTTTCTTCGCTGATCGCCATCGTCATCTCTCGTTCTCCAGGAAGGTTTCTGCGCATCGGCAGCATGCCGGCCGACCGGCCGCCGCTCGCGTCTCAGGCGTAGACATTTCAGGCGTAGACAAGGGCGTCCTCCCTCTTCCACACCAGGGCGTAGCGCGCCTGCGCCGAATAGGTTTCCGGCGCGGCATGGCTGAGATGGGATTCCACCTCGAACACCCGCCCGTCATCGAGCGTGAAGAAGGAATTGACCGCAGCGCCCGAATATTCGCTCGCAACGAAATTGCCTTCGATGCGGATCTCTTCGGGCGAAACGGGGGCATCCTTCGCCCGGATGGCGACACGGTCGTAACGGATGGCATAGGCGGGCTCACGGGCCCGCAGGCGGGCGCCGCCGACGGCGAAGCGGCCGGCCTGGCAGACGAAAGCCTCATCGACGACATCTCCGGAGAAGAGATTGTAACAGTTGAGGAACCGCGCAACCGCAGGGGATGCCGGCCGATTGTAGAGCGTGTCCGAATCGGCAGACTGGGCGATGCGCCCGCGGTCGAGCACAAGCACGGTGTCGCCCATGGCAAGCGCTTCCGCCTCGCTTCCCGTCACGTGGAGGAAGGTGACGCCGCAACGCTCGCGGATCGCCTTGAGCTCACTGCGCATCCGGGAGCGGAGATTGGCGTCGAGAGCGCCGAGCGGCTCGTCGAGGAGCACCATCTTCGGTTCCGTGACCAATGTGCGCGCAAGGGCGACGCGCTGGCGCTGGCCGCCAGAAATCTGCGTCACTGCGCGATCCTCAAGTCCCGAAAGCCCGACGAGGGCGACGATGTCCCGGACCTTTCGCGCGACGACGCGCTGGTCGCTGACGGGTTCATCCTCCCGGTTCTCAAGTCCGAAAGCGATATTCCCCGCCACCGAAAGATGCGGAAACAGCGCGAAGTTCTGGAAAACGAAGCCGATGCCGCGCTTGTGCGGAGCCATGCCGTCGATGCGCCGGCCGCCGAAAAAGATCGAACCGTTATCCGGCTCCTCGAAGCCGGCGATCACCCTGAGAAGGGTCGTCTTGCCCGATCCGCTCGGCCCGAGCAGCGAGATATAGGCATTGTCGGGAAGGGAGAGCTCGATCCCGTCCAGCGCGCGAAGATCGCCGTAGGATTTTGCGACATGCTTGAGTTGGAGTACGGCCGACACAGGATTCCTGCCAGTTTTCAAGGCAAGGAACACTCGGGTCAAAGCTTCGCCGTCACCCGACCTTCCACGATCAGGACGCTAAAGAAGCCATGATACGGCGCAGACTCTCTACCTGCGCGTCAACGAGTTGTTCCTTGGCGTTTCAATCAGTTCCACCTAGCGCGCTTCTCGCGAGCGCTTGATACGAAAACTATGGCACGAATGATTTTTGTATTCAACACACTTTTTTAAAGGGATCGAGATTTTTGCGGCAACCCACTCAGAAGGGAAACCGCGCCCCGTCGTCCCGTCGCACCCGAGCGAGCGCGACAGCAATAACCCCACAATTAAGGAGCAAAACAGGGCAAATCCCGTCGAAAGCCGAATATCGCTCGCCGATTCGCACAGCAGCCGCGTCGCCGCGAAAGACCTACGAGGTCGGATCGAGGCGGAAGGCCTTTGCAATTATGTATTCAATAATCATTTTCTATTTTGCACTGTCCTTCACCACGCAAATGCGTAATGTGGTCGAAGGACAACGATGATGTCGGATGAAATGAGCGAAACCCGCACCGGCCAGAGCGCGCAGAAACGCTACGAGATCGCCGAGGACGTTCTTCGAAGCAATATCCTCGAAGGTGTATTGCCGCCGGGTCTCGTGCTTCTCGAAGGGCCGATCGCGGAAATCCTGCAAATCTCGCGGGTGCCCGTCCAGCGAGCGCTGCAGAAGCTCGAAAGCGACGGGATGGTGCACCGGTTCAGCGGCCGAGGCTATCTCGTCGGTCCGCCTGGAAAGGGGATCGAACCGGACCGGACGGACATCAAGACACTCGGCCTCACCATTCCGAGGCACGCCGATGAGGCCTTGCAGAGCCGCTCCTCCTGGGAGCGGATCTACAACACCGTCGAAGCCGACGTCGCCGGCTGCGTGGTCTTCGGTCAATACCGCATCATCGAGATCGAGCTTGCGAACCATTTCAACGTAAGCCGCACCGTCGTGCGCGACGTGCTGACCCGGCTCCGTGAGCGCGGGCTGGTGCGCAAGAACCAGAGCTCCCACTGGATTGCCGGCCCCCTGACGGCGCAGATGGTGAAGGACCACTTCGTTCTGCGGCGGATGCTCGAGCCTCAGGCGATCCTTGCAGGCGCCGAATATCTCGACCATGACGGGCTGCGTGACCTCTTCAAGCGGCTTTCGGCGCTGGAGCAGCGCGAGACGACCGATTACAGCGCACTGGAGAACATTCAGTCGCGCTTCATCGAACTTTGCGTGATGTCTTCGCCCAACGACAAGCTCAAGGACCTGATCCGCAACAACCTGCTGCCGGTGACGGCGACCGAGCGGCTGCTGCGGCGCCTCGGCCTTCCGGGGGACCCGGCGATCATAACCGAGCTTCGCCTCATTGCGGAACTGCTTCTGCGCGGATCGGCGAAGGCCGCGGCAGCCATGATGGAAAGCCATCTCGACGCCTCGGTCAACCGGACGATCGCCCAGATGAAGATCGTCGCGATCATTCCGGGTCCGAGCGTGACGGCGGATTACCTGACGCGCGTTCAGGAATGAACGATGCCCGGGGCCGTTCCCATGATTCCTTCGAATATGTGAGAGCGCGGCCATCGTCCACGCCTCACGCCAGGGCGGAGCGGAGCCGCTCCAAAGCGCGTTTGCGATCCGCCCGCGCCGCGAGCGCCTCTGCCATATCGACTTCGACGAACCGTGTCGGCGTATGCGGCTGAAGCTGGCCGATGAGATCCATATCCGCGGAGATCACCGTTCCGACCATGAAGTAACCGCCGCCCGACACGGCATCGCGATGCAGGATGATCGGCTCGGTACCGCCGGGAATCTGGATCGAACCGTAGGGATAACAACTGTCGACGATGTTGGATGGATCGGAGCCGGCGCCGAAGGGCTGCTGACGTTCGACGAATTCGAGCTCGCGGCCGCCCTTGAAGCGATAGCCCATGCGATCGGCCTCGTTGGCGACTTTCCACTCGTCGGCAAAGAAATTCGCTTGCGATTCTTCCGTCACGCGGTGCCAGTAGAGGCCCGGCAGGACACGCAGCGCTGCCGGCGTGCCCGGCTTGCGGCGAAGGTCTTCGCCGACCGACCGGCCTTCGCCGGCAAGCGAGCCCTGTCCGACCGGCAGTTCGTCGCCGGCTGCAAGCGGACGTCCCTTGAAGCCGCCGAGCGCGCCAATCGGATAGGTCGAGCGGCTGCCCAGCGCCTCCGGAACGGCGATGCCGCCCGAGACGGCGATGCAGATGCGCGCGCCCGCTTTCAGGAAGTCGAAGGTCAGAACCTGCCCGGCCTTGACCCTGAAGGCGGTCCAACCCGGCCGCACCTCGCCGTCGACCTTGGCCGGCATGTCGGCCCCGGTGACGGCGACCAGCGTGTCCTCGGTGAATTCGAGCTTCGGGCCGATGAAGACGGCTTCGAGGCCGGCCGCCCCCTCGTCGTTGCCGACGAGCAGGTTGGCGGCCCGCATCGCATAACGGTCCATGGCGCCGCCGACCGGAATGCCGAGATGGAAGTAGCCGGGGCGGCCGAGATCCTGAACTGTCGTGGCAAGCCCGTGATGAAGCACCTTAATGGCCATTGAGCGTGCCCTCCAACTTGGCGTTGTAGCCGTCGATATCCTTCTGGAATTCCCTGAGATCGAAGCTCACCTCGCGGATCGGCGGAGCGAAGCGACCTTTGTCCACGTCTTCGATCGCCTGATCGTAGGCGTCGCGGCCGATCGGCTTGAACTTTACGATGTCGCCGGGACGGAAGAAGACCATGAAGTCGCGGAGATAGCTGGTCGTCTGAGTCGGATCGAAGATCGGCATCGGCGTGATGCCGAACATCTGGTAGCCGCCGGCGCCGCGCACCGAATAGATGCAGCCGAAACAGCCGCCATGGCCGACGGTCAGGCGCGGCGTATCAGTGCGCGGGCGCAGGTACTTCGGCACTTGGATCTGCCGTCGGCGCTCGACCATCTGGTACATGAAGGGCAGGCCGGCGACGAAGCCGACCATCGAGACGAACCAAGGCGAGCCGGAATGGGCTTCGACGAAATCGTCGACCGAGCCATAGTCGTTGATGCGGGCGGCATAATCAAGGTCCGTGCCCGATGGCTCCTGATGGCGCTCGCGGAAGCGCATCAGCGTCTCGTGCGTCCAGGGGTCGTTGTAGAAGACCGGGATCTCGACGATGCGGGTCTTGATGACCGGCTCGGCCTTCTCTGCGGCCCCTTCGATCGATTTGACTTCCTTCAGGATATCGTCGGGATGGATAATATCGGGGTTGAACTTGATCTGAAAGGAGGCATTGGCCGGGCAGATCTCGGTGACGCCCTTGATGCCGCTCTCACGCACGCCCTTGGCCATGGAAAGGCTCTTGAAGAAGGCTTCGAGCGACATCTCCTCGCTGCATTCGACGAAAAGGTGTTCGTCACCCCCGAAGGAATATCGCGTACTCATCAGGCAACCTCCGCGCTTTTGCCGGGCGCGCCGGCGAATTTGGTTTCAAGCCAGGTTTCGAGGAAGCGGGTACGGAATTCGCCGCGCCGGACGGCATCATCTCCGGCAAGCGCCAGATGCAGCGGCACGGTTGTCGGGATGCCGGTGATCACCAGATTTTCGAGCGCCGCCTTCAGCCGTTCGAGGCAGGCGTCGCGGGTTTCGGCCCAGACGATCAGCTTTCCGACGAGCGAGTCATAAAAGGGCGGGATCGAATAGCCTTCATAGAGCATGGTGTCGAAGCGCACGCCCTCGCCTTCCGGTACGCGGAGCGTCTCGATCCTGCCCGGCCCAGGCATGAAGCCGCGCGCCGGGTCTTCGGCATTGATGCGGCATTCGATGGCGTGGCCACGCGCGGTGACGTCTTCCTGCACGAGGGAAAGCGGCGCGCCGCCCGCGATACGGATCATCTCCTCGACGAGATCGATGCCGGTGATCATCTCGGTGACGGGATGCTCAACCTGGATGCGGGTGTTGACCTCGATGAAGTAGAATTCACCGCTTGTCTCGTCGTAGAGATATTCGACGGTGCCGGCGCCGCGGTAGCCGACCTCCCTTGCGAGCGCAACCGCGCTGGCGCAAAGCCTCTCCCGCACCGACTGCGGCAGCAGGAAGGACGGCGCTTCCTCCCAGACCTTCTGCCGGCGGCGCTGCAGCGAGCATTCCCGCTCGAAGCAATGGATGAAGTTCCTGCCGTCGCCGAGGATCTGCACCTCGACATGGCGGGCCTTTGTGATGACCTTTTCGAGATAGAGCCCGCCGTCGCCGAATGCGGCCTGCGCTTCGGCGGAGGCCTGCGGAAAGTGACGCTCGAGGTCGGCCATATCGCCGGCAATGCGGATGCCCCGTCCGCCGCCGCCGGCTGCAGCCTTGATCATGACCGGAAAGCCGGTTCGCTCGGCAATGGCACGAGCCGCATCGAGGTTCGAGATGCGCCCTGCGCTTCCCGGAACGGTCGGCACACCGGCGCGGGCTGCGACCTCGCGCGCCGCAACCTTGTCGCCGAGCAGCCGGATCGCATCTCCCTTGGGACCGACGAAGGTCAGGCCTGCCGCTTCGACCGCATCGGCGAAATCGGCATTTTCGGACAGGAAACCGTAACCCGGATGAACCGCATCCACTCCGGCGGCCTTTGCGGCGGAAACGACGGCCTCGATGTTGAGATAGGATTTCTTTGGGGCGGGCGGGCCGATATCGATCGCTTCGTCGGCAAGCTTCACCGCCAGCATGTCCGCGTCGGCGGTACTGTGGACCTGCACCGTGCGGATGCCGAGCGCCTTTGCCGCCTTGATGATGCGCACCGCGATCTCGCCGCGGTTGGCAACGAGGAGCGAGCGGATGGTCATGCCTCGACCTCGGCGATCACCTGTCCGGCTATGACCGGCTCCTCGTTGTCGATGAGGAAGCGGAGCGCCTTGCCCTCGACGCCAGCCGGGACTTCCTGGAAGGTCTTCATGACCTCGATCAGGCCGATGGTATCGCCGCTTGAAACCACATCGCCATCGACCTTGAAGGGAGCGGCATCCGGTGCTGACGAACGGTAGAAGGTGCCGGGAAGGGGCGATCTGATCTCGATCTTGCTCATGTCTCTCTCCGCAGGAATTTCAGGTGTGCTTGATTTCGGAAACCGGGGCGATGCGGATGCCTTCCGCAATCAGCGCCTCGCGCATCTGGCGCACGATGTCGAACGCGCCCAGCGTGTCGGAATGGAAGCAGATGGATTCGAAAGCGATCTCGATATCGCTGCCGGTGACGGTGCGCACCTTGCCTTCCTTGCAGGCGCGCACGACCTTGCGCGCGATCGCAGCCGGATCGGGCCGGCCCGCGTCGCGGGTAAAGACGATCGAGCCGGTGTCGTCATAGTCGCGGTCGGCGTAGAACTCGCGGATCGCCGGCTGCCCGGCTTCCTGCGCGGCGCGCCACGTCGCCGAACCGCCCATGCAGAAGATGAAGGCGTTAGGCTCGACCGTGCGCATATAGTGCACGAAGATCTGCGAGAGTTCCGGATTGATGGCCATTTCCATATAGAGTGCGCCGTGCGGCTTCACATGCTGCAGCCGGGCACCATGGCGCCGGGCGAACGCCTTGAGCGCGCCGACCTGATAGATGATGTCATTGGCGAGTTCCTTTGCGGTGCCCGCGATCTTGCGCCGGCCGAAACCCTGGATGTCGTTATATCCCGGATGCGCGCCGATGCCGACGCCATGCTCGGTGGCGAGACGGACGGTCTTGTCCATCAGGTTCGGGTCGCCGGCATGAAAGCCGGTGGCGATATTGGCGGAGCTGATCAGCGGCATCAGCATCTCGTCCTCGGTGTCGCCGATCCGCCAGCGGCCGAAAGCTTCGCCCATGTCGCAATTGATATCCACTACCTCGACCAAGTTCTCTTCCTCGCATGCTGCCTTGATGAGCAGAAGCGGCCGCCGCCGCTTTTCTCGACAGAGACGCTAGGCGGAATCAAAGCATTTGAAAAATTCTATTTTTACATGTTTAGTATCTGAAAATCAGAATTTACTGCCTGATATTGTTGCATCGCGATATCCTGCAATTTCAGTCAGATAACGTGCGAATGCCCAGTTCAGGTCGATAGAATGCCGATGATTGCGCCAATGAATCTGAAAATCAGATGGCTCGGTTTTGTTTTATTTGATGGTGGTTGCCTATGAGCATCAGCCTCCGGCAACTCCGGTACTTCGTCGCGACTGCCGAACTCGGGCAGATATCGCAGGCAGCGGTCGATCTTTCGATTTCGCAATCGGCGGTGACGACCGCGATCAAGGAGCTCGAACGGACGGTCGGCATCGGCCTGTTCGTGCGCTCTCCGCACGGCATGGACCTGACCGCGGCGGGACGGCAGTTCCTGTCGCATGCCTATGACATCCTGAAGAAGGTCGACGAGGCGACGCATCTGAGCGCCGTCAGCAACGAGGTCGAGGGCACCCTAACGGTGGCTGCGACCTATACCGTGATCGGCTATTTCCTGCCGTTTCATATCGAGCGGCTACGGCGGCTCTTTCCGAAGCTCGACATCCAGCTTTTCGAGCTGAACCGGGAATCGATCGAGGAAGGTCTGCTGACCAACCGTTACGACATCTCGGTGCTGCTCACCTCCAACATCCTCAATCCGGCACTGGCAACGGAAAAACTCCTGGGGTCGACGCGCCGGCTCTGGGTGCCGGCGCAGCATCATCTTCTCCAGCAGGGGACGGTCGGGCTGAAGGAGATCGCCGAGGAGCCCTATATCATGCTGACGGTCGACGAGGCGGCGCATTCCTCGCTGAAATACTGGAGCGCCTCGCCCTACCAGCCCCGCGTCGTGTTGCGGACATCTTCGGTCGAAGCGGTGCGCTCGCTCGTTGCAAACGGTCAGGGCGTGGCGATCCTGTCGGACATGGTTCACCGCCCCTGGTCGCTGGAGGGCCGCCGGATCGAGACGATCAATATGAGCGATCCCGTGCCCGCCATGGATGTCGGCCTGGCCTGGCGGCGCAACATCGAGTTCACGCCGGCCATCCAGGCTTTCCGGTCCTATTTCCGGCAGGCGTTTCACCTGCCGAACATCTGAGCATTCAAGCGAGGAAAGATCAGCCGGTCGGCGCGAGATCGCGCAGCATGCCGGAATAGGGTTTTGCCAGCGGCGAGGCGTAGGAGCCGCGCTTGCTGGTCGACAACCCTTGCGAAACCAGGGCCTCGGCCTGCTTGACGGCGGCGGACACGCCGTCGACGACGGGAACGCCGTAGTCTTCCTGCAATTGCCGGGCAAGGTCCGCCATGCCGGCACAGCCGAGCACGATCGCCTCGGCGCCGTCTTCCTTCAGCGCCAACTCGATCTGGCCGCGCAGCTTTGCGATTGCGTCCGATCCCGTTTCTTCCAGTTGCAGGACGGGAATATCGGCCGCCCTCACCTTCGCCCGGTTCGCCATGCCGTAGCGGGTGGCCAGATCCTCGATGAGGACGCGCGAGCGTTCGAGCGTGGTGACGACGGTGAAGCGCTGCGCCAGGAAACCGGCGGTCACCAGCGCGCTTTCGCAAAGGCCGACGACCGGGATGCCGGCCATCGCGCGGGCGGCATCGAGGCCTGTATCGTCGAAGCAGGAGATGACTGCGGCGTCGGCTCCCGCCTTCTCGCCCTTGCCGATCTCATGGAGCAGGCCAGGCAGCGCCATGGCGCCGTCATAGTGCCCCTCGATGGAGGCAGGGCCCATCAGCGACGTCGCGGCCATGATCTCCGTGCCGGGGCTGGCAACCGCGCGCGCGGCGGCAGCGGCCTTTTCCGTCATGGATCGGGTGGTGTTGGGATTGACGAGGAGGATGCGCATGCCGATCAAAGAGCCCGTGCCTGCCTGCGGCGGAGATAGAGGATGATGCCCAGCGTTGCCAGGATGATGGTGAAGGAAAAGACGGTCGTGACCGTGCCGAGCGCGTAAAGAACCGGCGTGGTGACGTTGGTCGTCATGCCGTAGATTTCGAGCGGCAGGGTATTGTAGGTGCCGGACGTCATCAGCGTGCGGGCGAATTCGTCATAAGACAGCGTGAAGCCGAAGAGGCCGACGCCGACGAGGCTCGGCGCGATGATCGGCAGCACGACATTGCTGAAGGTCTGCCACGAGGACGCGCCGAGATCGCGCGCGGCCTCCTCGTAGGCAGGGGAAAAGCGGTTGAAGACGGCGAACATGATCAACACGCCGAAAGGCAGCGTCCAGGTGAGATGCGCGCCGAAGCCGGAGGAATACCAGGCCGGCCGAAGGCCGAGCTGCTGGAACACCACGCCGATGCCGAGCGAGATGATGATGGACGGAACGACGAGGCTTGCCACCGCCAGATAGAACAGCGGCGTCGCGCCTATGAAGCGCCGCCGGAAGGCAAGGCCGGCAAGCAGCGAGACGACGACCGTCACCACCATCACCATGAGACCGAGCGCAAGCGAGCGCCGGAAGGAGGCGCCGAAGTTTCCGACGGCCTGGGTTTCCATGAGGTTTCCGAACCAGTGCAGCGACACGCCGTTCAGCGGGAAAGTCAAGCCGCCGTTCGGCCCCTGGAACGACAGGATCAGGATGGCCGAGAGCGGTCCGTAGAGGAAGAGCACGAACAGCGTGAAGAATATCGCGAGCACATAGAAGCCGAAGGTGCGCTTTTCCCTGCTCATGATCAAAGCTCCTTGCGGATGTCGACGACGCGGAGGATGCCCGCGACCATAAGGAGGACGAGGACCAGCAGCACCACCGCGTTGGCGGCGGCGGCGGGATATTGCAGCAGCGACATCTGGTTTTTCATCATCAGCGCGACGGACGCGCTCTGTCCGCCGGACATGACCTGCACGGTCGAGAAATCCGCCATCACCAGCGTCACGACGAAGATGGAGCCGATCGCCATGCCGGGCTTGGCAAGCGGGATGATGACATTCCACAGAATCTGCCAGTCCGAGGCGCCGGCGTCGCGCGCGGCCTCGACCAGCGAGCGGTCGATGCGCATCAGCGTGTTGAAGATCGGCGTTACCATGAAGAGCGTATAGAGATGCACCATGGCAAGGATGACCGCGAAATCCGAATAGAGCAGCCATTCGATCGGCGCCGGGATGATGCCGAGCTCGACCAGCGTCGTATTGACGAGCCCGTTGCGGCCAAGAACCGGTATCCAGGAGATCATGCGGATGATGTTGGACGTCAGGAACGGGACGGTGCAGACGAGGAAGAGCACCATCTGCATCGTCGTCGTGCGGATGTGGAAGGCGAGGAAATAAGCGACCCAGAAACCGATGACGAGTGTGATACCCCAGACGATCGCCGTGAATTTCAGCGTATTGAGATAGGTCTTCCAGGTGACCCATGAGCCGAGCGTATCGGTGTAGTTCATGGTCAGGAAGTCGGGATAGAGGCCGGCGAAATCGTAATCCCAGAAACTGACGACGACGATCGTCAGGATCGGCAGCACGAAGAAGAAGCCGAGGATCAGGAGCAGCGGCAGCGCCTGCAGATAGGAAGCGATGGCGGATGCCATGCGGCCGAGCCGATCGCCAAGCGCCGGCCTGGGCAATGCCTCGACGGACACCTTGTCTTGCGTGATGGCTGCGTTCATGCGGCGATCTCCTGATCGATGCAGGTGTTTATCGGATGGTTTTACCCCTCATCCCAGCCCTCTCCCCGCAAGCGGGGAGAGGGGACGTGCCCAAAGGAGCGCACGAGATCGGCATGACGGTACGTCATGATCCCTTCTCCCCGCATGCGGGGAGAAGCTGCCGGCAGGCGGATGAGGGGCTGGTTGGACCTCTCGCCCGACCGGGCCTCAAGCCGCGATGAATTCGTTCCAGCGGCGGACCATGTAGCGGTCTTCGTCCATCACCGAATTCCAGCAGGCGACCTTGCCCATGCGTTCCTCGAAGGAGCCACCGTCGCGCACGGCGCCTGCCTTCTCCATCACCTTGCCTTCCGGGGACATGATGTCGCCCTCGGCCGGCTTGCCTTCGACCCAATAGCCCCATTCGTCGGCGGTCATGAACTCCTTCGCCGTCTCCATTGCGGCCGAATAGTAGCCCTGGCGGTTGAGGTAGCCGCCGACCCAGCCGGAGGTGTACCAGTTGATGTACTCGTAGGCCGCATCGAGCTGCGCGCCGGTCAAATGCGCCGCAAGACCGAGGCCGCCGCCCCAAGCGCGATAGCCTTCCTTGAGCGGCTGGTATTTGCAGGCGATCCCCTTGGAGCGCACGGCGGCGACGGCCGGCGACCACATGGACTGGATGACGACTTCGCCCGACGCCATCAGGTTGACGCTCTCGTCGAAGGACTTCCAGAAGGCGCGGAACTGGCCGTCCTGCTTGGCCTTGATCAGGAAGTCGATCGTCGCGTCGATCTCCTCGCGCGTCATGTTGCCCTTGTCGGCATATTTGATATTGCCCATCGCCTCCATGATCATCGCGGCATCCATGATGCCGATCGACGGGATGTTGAGGATCGAGGTCTTGCCCTTGAAGGCCGGGTCCATGATATCGGCCCAGGTGGTGATCTCGCGGCCGACGAGGTCGGGGCGGATGCCGAGCGTGTCGGCGTTGTAGATGGTCGGAACCATCGTCATCCATTGCGTGGGCTCGGCAGCGAATGTCTTGGAATCCGGCGCCTCGACGAAGCCGACCGTATGCGGCGCGGTACCTTGCGCGATGACGCTGTCCGGCGTCAGCTTGCCGTTGATGAACAGCGGCACGATCTTGTCGTAATATTTCAGCTTCTTGACGTCCATCGGCTGCATGACACCGGCCGGATAGACCTTCTTGGCGATCCAGTATTCGATGTCGGCGATGTCGTAGCTGTCGGGCTGAGTCACGGCGCGCTGGGCGGCCGCATCGGAATCGGTCGCCGTCATTTCGAGTGTGATGCCGAGGTCTTCCTTGCACTTCTCGGCAATGGCGTTGATGTTCGACACGCCGGTTCCGAACTGGCGCAGCGTGATCGGGTTCTGCGCCCAGATGGTCGGAAAGCCGGTGATGGCACCCGATCCGGCGATCGCGCCCGCCGCAGCGGCACCGGTTTTCAGAAGCGAGCGGCGTGTGAAGCCGGTTTTTTTCGTCCCTGTTTCAGTCGTCATTGTCATTCCCCTTTTGGTGATGTTCTGACAGTGGCAATCTCACGATGGTACGCGGCCGAGGAGGATCGCATCCTCCAGGGCCCAGCTCAGCGAAACCGCGTCGCCGACGGAGACGGGTTTCTCGAAGTAGTCCTTGTCCGAAAGGATCACGGTGAAGTCGTCGCTTCCTGCCCCGGCAGCCGTGATCTTCACCGAGGAACCGCGATATTCGACGTTCGAGACGACGCCGTGGAAACCGAGCGTCTTTTCCGTGGGCGTTTCGATGCGGACCCGGTCGGTGCGCACGCCGATATCGGCGGGCGAGCCGATCTCGCGCCCCTCCCCCGCGACGGCAAAGGTCTGCCCCTCAGGGACTTCGAGCACGGTCCGGCCGCCGCCGTTCGAGATGACCCGCCCCGAAAGGACGTTGTGATCGCCCATGAACCGCGCAACGAAGGCCGTCGCCGGGCGCTCGAAAATTTCGCGCGGATGCGCCGCCTGTTCGATGCGGCCGTCATTCATGACGACGATGATATCTGCGAGAGCCATCGCCTCTTCCTGACTGTGGGTAACATGCACGAAGGAGATGCCGAGGCTTTTCTGCAGCTTCTTCAACTCGGCGCGCATACGAATCTTGAGGAAGGGATCGAGGGCAGACAGCGGCTCGTCGAGAAGGAGCGCGTCGGGCCCGGTAATGAGCGCACGGGCGAGCGCCACGCGCTGCTGCTGGCCGCCGGAAAGCTGCTGCGGCCGGCGGCCAGCATAGGCCTCCATCTGCATCAGCTTGAGCATCTGAAGCGCCTTTATCCGCCGCTCCTCCTTGTCGATACCCTTCATTTTCAGGCTGAATGCGACATTGTCGACAAGGTCGAGATGGGGAAACAGCGCATAGGACTGGAACATCATCGATGTTCCCCGTTTTGCTGGCGGCAGATCGGTTATGACGGCATCGCCGAGACGTATGTCGCCCGAGGAAATGCTTTCATGGCCTGCGATCATGCGCAGCGTGGACGATTTCCCGCAGCCCGAGGGGCCGAGCAGGCAACAATAGCTGCCACCCGGAATCTTCAAGCTGATGGAGTGGACCGCGGTGGTGTTGCCATAGGTCTTGGACACGGAGACGATATCGATCTCGGATGCTTTGGACATTCGGAGCTCCCATCTTTCGGAAAGTCCATGCATCTGCCGTGCCAAGTGCATCATCCAGGTATCAAACTCTTGAATTGATGGAGAAATATCGATCTTCGTACAAAAAGAGCGATCCTTGCCGCACTGCACAATTATTAAGCTATTGTCGTCAATTTAATCTTAACTTTGTATACAAAGCGGGACTGATATTGGTGACGAAATCCATTTCATTCGTCGGCAAAAGGCTGTAACGTGCCGTCGAATATAGGCAGGCGAGATGATGCGGAATTTTGCGTTTGCAACCGGCGAAGCCGCCGAGGGCGGCATGGACTCCATTCGCGAGGCGCTTCGCGAGGCGATCGTGGAGCGACGGCTTGCTCCGGGGACGAAGCTCTCCGAAGTCGATGTCGGAAAATTTTTCAATGTGAGCCGCACGCTCGTGCGCGGCGCGCTGCAATCGCTGTCCTATGAGGGCCTGGTCCGGGTGGAGCGCAACCGCGGCGCCTTCGTCGCGCATCCCTCCCCGCAGGAGGCGCATGAAATTTTCGAGGCCCGCCGGCAGATCGAGCCGGGGATCGCCGCTGCAGCAGCAAAAAACATCACGCCGGCCGATCTCCTGCGCGTGCGCCAACTCCTGGCTGAAGAGCAGAGCCTGATCGCGCAGCGTGGCCGCGATGCGCGCCGTGCCGAAATCAAGGCTTCCGGCGACTTTCACCTGCTGATCGCCGCCATCGCCGGCAACAGCGTCATGGAACGTTTCATGAAGGAGCTGATCGCACGCTCCTCGCTGGTGATAGCGCTCTACGGACAATCGGCCACGTCGAGCTGCGGACATCACGAGCATGAGGAGATCGCCGCAGCACTTGCAACGGGAGACGTCCAGGCTGTTTCGCGGCTGATCGTCGCCCACATCGACCATATCGAAGCCGATCTTGATGTTCGCTCGCGAAAACCGATGGATTTGAGAGAGGCACTCGACCTGTAAGGGGCTTTCCGCAGTCGCGCTGCCTATTTTCCGTATGACATGCAATTCGCAGGCAGAACACGCTCGAAGGTGCCTTCGGCGGCTGCGGCCCTTGCGATCTTTGGCGGAACTTCCGGGCAGCGGCGGGGTTTCCGTGAGATGCATGCGCGCCTCAGGAGAAACCTGCATGATATCAGCCGCCTCGACGCAACCCGATCGCAAGGAGATTACCGAGCCCCGCGCCCTGCCGCAGATGGTGGACGCCGAGGCCGAGGCCTTCGTAGGCGAATCCATAGCGGGGCTCGTCGAGACGAACATACCGTTTCTGATCGCCGGCACCTTTGCCGTCAGCGCCTATACCGGCATTTCGCGACCGACCAAGGACCTGGACGTCTTCTGCAAGGCGGGCGACTACGCACGGATCCTCTCTCACTTCAAATCCCGCGGATACGCGGTGGAGATCGAGGACGACAGGTGGTTGGGAAAGGTCTTCAAGGGACGGCATTTCTTCGACGTGATCTTCGCATCCTCAAACGGCACCATGCCGGTCAACGATCACTGGTTCGAGCACTCGCTGCATATAAAAATGAACGGTCATCCGGTATCGATCATCGCTCCGACAGAGCTGGTCTGGTCGAAATGCTTCATTCAGCTGCGCCATCGGTACGACGGAGCCGACGTCGCCCACGTCATCCTGAAAGCGCATGACCGGATCGATTGGCAGAAGCTGCTCGGATATATGGAGGTGCATTGGGAAGTGCTCCTCATCCATCTGCTGAATTTCCGGTGGATATATCCGTCCGAGCGCGACAAGGTTCCGCTCTGGCTGATGGATGAGCTGCTCGACAGGCTGGCGGCGCAGCGCGACCTGCCGCTCCCGCAAATGAAGATCTGCCGCGGCAGAATGTATTCGCGCGCCGATTATGCGATCGACGTCAAGGAATGGGGTTTCGCCGATGTCGGCGGCGAAGGCGAACTGCGCGAGGAGTAGGAAACAGGCATGGCCAAATCGAACGGAAAGCTGAGAGTGGCGGCAGTTGCCGACCTTCACGTGAAAGAGGACGGATCGGCATCCTATAAGAACCTCTTCTCCGAAATCTCGCAGGCAGCGGACGTTCTGGTCATCGCCGGCGATCTGACCGACCTTGGAAAGCCCAAGGAGGCCGAGATGCTGGCGGCGGATCTCAAACACTGCACCATTCCCGTCGTGGCCGTTCTCGGCAATCACGACCATCAATGCGACGCCGTCGCCGAGGTGACATCCATCCTTCAGGCCTCGGGCATCCATATCCTCGACGGGCAGGCCGTGGAAATCGAGGGCGTGGGCTTTGTCGGCACCAAGGGTTTCGCCGGCGGCTTTGGCCGGTACATGCTCGGCTCCTTCGGCGAACCGGCGATCAAGGCCATGGTCTCCGAAAGCGTGGACGAGGCGATGCGTCTCGAGAACGCCTTGAGGAAGGTGAGCGCGGAGCGCGCCATGGTCGTCCTGCACTACGCGCCGATAGCCGAGACGGTCGTCGGCGAACCCTTGGAGATCTATCCTTTCCTGGGCTCTTCACGGCTGGCCGAGACGATCGACCGGTTTCCGGTGAAGGCAGTGGTGCATGGCCACGCGCACAAGGGAACCTATCAGGGCAAAACGCCGAGCGGGACGCCGGTCTTCAATGTCGCCACCCATGTCGAAAAGCCGACCGGCCGTCCTTACGCATTGCTGGAAATGTGAACACGGTTTTGGTTGCCCTGCGACGGGAGCGATCAGCTGCACCAGGAGCGGGCGGCACCGGCCGGCGGCCGGGCAAGGCCTTCCGCCACGAGTTGCTCTCCGATGGAGCGGCCGTTGCGAAGGATCACACGAAGTTTTTCGCCTTGAGCATCCTGCCTCCGACCCGGCCATGACGCGAGCGTGAATCCGCCTTCGTTCAGCAGCTCGCGCAAGCGCTGCTGGGCATAAAAGCCCCGCTTCCTCTCGTCCTCGCACTTCGCCCGCTTGGTTTGCGGCGTATCGACGTCGGCGATTCGGATTTTTTCGCCATGGAAGATGATCGTATCGCTGTCGACGATACAGTTGTCCTTCCTCGACGCGCAGAAATACCAGGTCCCGGTAAAGGCCGGCTCTTCCATGCGCGCCTGTTCGTCGGTCCGTTCGGCAGGTTTCGGAACAACGCGCGCGGGATTGTCGACGCGGGCGGTCTGGCGGCTCGCTTCCGGCTTCCTGGCAGCGCTTTGCGCCGCCACCGGGCGCCGGAGGGATGCGGGATCGAGAAATTCTTCCAGCCGATGCCGGTTGTCGTGAAGCAGCACGCCCGCGATGACCGCCACTCCGGCCGCATACCAGAGCCCCATACCCTTCCGGGATGATGTCCTACTCTGCCGCCGTCTGCGGTTTTTCGTGTTTCCTGCCTTTGCCACGCCGGACCTCCGATCAGGCCGACATTGCCGTATGCATTTGAACAACTGGTTACCAAATCGGATTCATCGGCTTGGAGTTTCGCTTCTCTCGGTATTTCTGCTTCGAAATGCGACGCAAAGCGCCGGTACTCAAATAATTGTGTTCGATCCGGTTGCGTACGTCGGGAACTCGCGGCCAAGTTCCGTATTCTAGCGAGGGTTTCAGTCACTCTCTTGCGAGGAATATCGTGGCAGACGTGCAACACTGCGGTCGAATCGGGAACAGCGCTAACATTCGGCTCGGGTCTGACACAAACTCACGCTCTAGACTGCCCTGGCATTTGCAGTTCGAAGGATATTGAATTGACCGATCTCAAATTCAAACGCAGAGCCTTTCTTCAAGCCACGGGCGGGTTGACCCTTGCAGCGCTGGCTGGCTGCACGACCACGCCGCGCAGATTTCCGGAAGAAGAGCAAGCCGATTTCGTCCGCGAGGATCCTTCGCTTGCGAGCATGTATGGCGAAAAGTTCGACGAGCAGTTTCCGCTTCCGGCTATTCCCTACCAGCGGATAGAACCCCAGTTCTATCGGCAGTTCGTGGACGACCCGACAGGAGAACGGCCCGGCACGCTCGTCGTCGATACCGGAAACCACTTTCTTTATCTGACCTATGAAAACGGCAAGGCGATGCGCTATGGCGTCGGCCTTGGCCGGGCGGGCTTCGAGTGGGCCGGCCGCGGCGTCATCCAGTACAAACGGCAATGGCCGCGTTGGACTCCGCCCGACGAGATGGTCGCCCGCCAGCCGGAACTTGAAATGTACAGCATCGCCAATGGCGGCATGGAACCGGGACTGACGAATCCGCTCGGCGCCCGCGCGCTTTACATATTCCAGAATGGAGAAGACACGCTCTACCGCATCCACGGTTCGCCGGAGTGGTGGACGATCGGGAAATCCGTGTCTTCCGGCTGTGTGCGCATGATCAACCAGGATGTGGTCGACCTCTACAATCGCGTCCCGAATGGAACGCCGATCCTGGTGACGAGCCTTTCCCCGCCGATGATCTCAGCGGTGAACCAGGAGCCGTTTCCGGCCTAGCGTCGAACGGAGCGCGGCGGCGCTATCTCCCTTTGTAGGGATCGGCCAAGGCTGCGTCCGGCCGGCTGATGGGATATTTCGTCCGCGAAATCTTGGCGGCCAGCTTTTCCGGCCCGCTGCGCTCCAGGAGCGCGCGGAAGCTCGGATGCATTCCCCCGTCGACATAGGCGGTGGCCCCCACGGTCGATTCGCTTGAGAGAAGAGCCTCGATTTTTTGCGTTTCCGCCTGCAGCCGGGCCGTCAATTGTGAATCTGTCTGGCCGATCTGCGCGGGGCATTCCGCAAGCGGATCGCGCGGTTCACCGCCATCGAATTCCGCATTGAAGACGTAACGGCGCCCGCACGCGGAGACCTTCGGCTGAAGCCGGGTCAATTGGAAGTAGTCGTAACCTTCCTTGAGGGTCTTCCAGAAGGAGAAATTCGGGTCGTTTCCGTGGCGTGCCATATTCTCGGCGCTCATGCGGAACGGATAAGCCTGTACCTGAAAGCTTCTCTGCCCGCCTGCAAGCGCGCGGTGAACGATCGCGTAGATCTCGCCCACGCCCTGATCGGTCATCGCGTAGCATCCCGAGGACGAGCAGGCCCCATGGACCATGAGCGCCTCGCCGGTGTAGCCCAGCGCCGATTCCAGGCGGTTCGGATAGCCGAGATTGAAGGAAAGGTAATATTGGGACTTCGGATTCAGCATGCCCGCGGAGACATGATAGAAGCCTTCGGGAGCCTGCCTGTCTCCGGATCTGGTCTTCGGTCCGAGTTTTCCGGACCAGCGGCACATGGGATAGACCTTCAGAAGCGCATAACGTCCGGTCTTGTCCTGCTTCCAGACTTCAAGCTCGCTTTCCTGCTTGAATATCCGCACGAGGACCGGGCTCTCGGGTTTCATGCCCTTCTTGGACATTTCCTTCAGGAGCTTCGCAGACAGCGGCGGGACGGGATTACCCACGTCGTCGAAGGTCGACATGCAGCCGGAAAGCGCGACCGCCAGCAGCAATGCTGTGACGATTCGGTAAACGATCCTCCAGCGCAGAAAAAAGGCCTCAGCCATCCCGCTCCTGCAATCCGACCCTTCGACCCTGATCATATGTGCCTTCATGCCCGGTAACTAAGACAAAGTTTTGTCGAAAACGCCATCCCGACGACGCCGACGAAGCGGGGAAATCCTGTCGCGCTTGTCTTGATATTTTCTTAACCTTATATGAAACTCTAGAAGCTGGAGCTATAGGTGATAGACATGTTGACCATCGGCGATCTGTCGAAATCGACCGGCGTGAAAATTCCGACCATCCGCTACTACGAGCAGATGGGACTCCTTTCCCATTCCGAGCGCTCGGAGGGAAACCAGCGGCGATACACGAAAGAAGAGAGGGATCGCCTCTCGTTCATCAGGCATGCCCGCGAACTGGGTCTCACGATCGAGGCCATCCGCGAACTGATCGAGCTCAGCGAGCATCCGGAACGTCCCTGCGCCGAAGCCGACCGTATCGCTGCCGACCAGCTTCAGGTAGTTCGCGAAAAGATCGCCAGGCTGAGAAAGCTCGAGACCGAGCTGGAGCGGATTGCGACCCATTGCCACGGAAACCAGGTACGGGACTGCTACGTGATCCGCGCGCTGGCCAACCACGATTTTTGCGAGAGCGACCACGCCTGAACGCAAGAAGCCGGCGGGTCGCTTCCTGGCAAAACCCGCCGGCTTCGATTTCCCGTCAGGGATGCGTCACAATGCCTTTTCGAGTTCCGGCAGGGCTTCGAAGAGGTCTGCGACGAGGCCGTAGTCGGCGACCTGGAAGATCGGCGCTTC
>JARYGU010000026.1:0-63741 GCA_033795365.1 Shinella sp. | reverse complement strand
CTGGGATTTAAACGTGTCCCCGATGGCTCACTGATCTGCCAAGCTCCTATGGCAGGATGGATCGGTTTGATCCCGTGGGTGCTTGTAGTCGTTATTATCGTCACAATCGCATAACCCTCCCACCACCGGACGCTTACGCCGTTTCTCAATGCAGGCACGGAGTTTTTAGGCGAAGGCGCCGGGCTTGCGCGCGGCAAGGAGACCGAGAACGACATCCGCCGCCTTTTCACCGGGTGCCACCGGGGTCTGCATGCGCTGATGAACGAGATCGAAGCCCTCGAGCATCGCCCGACGCTGCAGCGTATCGGCGGCAAGTCTTTCAGCAGCGCGGGCAAGAAGCCCCGGCCGGATCGCTTCATTGAAGAATTCCGACACTAGGGGATAGTCGGCGATCAGGTTCGGCAGAGCGCCCGTCCAGGTCTTTATGCGCCACGTCATCAGCTTTGCCAGCCAGTCGAGCCTGTAGCAGGAGATGACCGGCACTCTTGCCAGCGCCAATTCCAGGATGACCGTGCCGGATGCGGCGATCGCCACGTCCGCTGCGGCGAATGCCTGCCACTTTTCCTCGTCGCCTATCGTGATTTCCGGCCTCACCGGCCAGTCTGCGGTGAGCTGGCGGACCAAGGCCTCCTGGCGGGGAACGGTCGGCAGCAGAAAACGCACCGCACCGCCGCGCTCCGTCATCAGCATCGCCGTCTCGCGGAACAACGGCAGCAGACGGCTGATCTCGCCAGCGCGCGAGCCCGGCAGCAACAGGCAGGTGAAGCCTGCACCGGGCGACGCGGAAACGGGTTTTTCGATCTGCCGGGCACGCACCGCATCGACGTGCGGATCCATCGCAAGGCGATGGCCGACATAGGTCGTCGGCGGACCCGAGAGCTTTGCCATCACCTCGGGCTCGAAGGGCAGGATGGCGAGCACGTGATCGACATAGGCGCGCATGCGCGGTGCGCGCGCCTCCTTCCATGCCCAGACGCTCGGACACACATAGTCGACGATCGGCAGCTCCGGCAGGCGCTCGCGAACGATGCGGGCGACGCGGTGGGTAAAATCCGGGCTGTCTATGATGACGAGAAGGTCCGGCTTTGCCGCAACGATCGCGTTCGCCGTCTGGCGAATGCGGTAAAGAAGCTTCGGCAGCTTGGCCAGAACCTGGGACACCCCCATGATCGACAGTTCGGAGAAATCGAAAAGCGACCGAAGCCCCTGCGCCTGGAGCGCATCGCCGCCAACGCCGACAAGCTCGATGCCGTCCGGCAGCTTCCTCTTCAGCGCCGCAGCGAGATCGCCGCCGAGCAGATCGCCGGAGACTTCGCCGGCGACAACCGCGACTTTCAACGGACCGCTCCTCATGGTTTCGCTCGTCCGTTGCGCGGCAGGATGCCGGTGACGAAGAGCCCTGCGGTGTCGGCTTCCGCAGTCAGCCTGTCGCGCTCGAGGACGAGCGAGCGTCCCGCTTCCACCGCAATGCCCGCGAGCCCCGCAGCCTCGGCACGGCGCAGGGTCTCAATGCCGATCGAGGGGAGGTCCGCACGGATATCCTGTCGCGGCTTGCACAACTTGACCAGCACGCCTCTGCGTCTGGCGGAGATGCGTCCCTGCCGGCGCAGGTCGGCCACGCGCTCGAGCATTGCATCGGTGCCCTCGGCGCCCTCCAGCGCGACGACGCGGCCGCCGACGGCCACGGCACCCTGCCCGACATCGAGATCGCCAAGCGCCAGTGCCGCAGCCGAACCGGCCTCGATATCCCTGAGATCGCTGTCGTCCGGCTTTACCGAGCCGACCGGCCCTTCGTCCGCCAACAGCTCGGGGACGATTTCCTGGGCGCCGACGACACGCACGCCATTCGCCTCGATCAGCCTTATGACCATTTTCAGAACCGTATCGTCGCCGCCTGCCAGAAGCGTGCGGATGACGGCCGGCATCTGCATGAGCGTGCGAAGCGTCGGGCGGATATCGCGCCATTCGGGACGCCGGCGCACCCAGCCGGAAAGGACGGCACGACCGATGCCGTGTTTTTCGAAGGCGGCACTGAGGCCCGCGTAGTCGCCGACGCCCACCCGCTCATGCTCGAAAGAGGACCAGTCCTGGTCGGCTTCGTTGGCAAGCGCAAGGATATAGGGGTCCTCGCCGTGGAGTCTCGCCTCCTCGGCCACGTAGAGCGGCAACAGGCCTCCGCCGGCGATGATGGCCAGCCGGCCTTTGCTATCGGCCCGGCTGCGCTCCATCGGGCTCAGCCTTTGTTGCGGTTCGGAGAAGACAGCGCCCGGTCGCTCTCGGCGGCGATGAAATCGAGAATATGCATGACCGGCTCGCAATCGGCATATTCGTCGCGAATGGCGGCCGCATTGGCGCGGGCTGCGCCATCCTGTTCGAATATCTGCTTGAAAGCGCGGCGGACGCGGTGGATCGTCGGCCTGTCCATGCCCGAGCGCGTCATGCCGACGACGTTGAGTCCGCCGAGGACACCCGGATTGCCGTTCAGCATGCCGTAGGGAATGACGTCGTAGGAAACGGCGGAAAGACCGCCGATGAAGGCATGCCGGCCGACGCGGGTGAACTGGTGGACGGCCGAGCCGCCGCCCAGGATCGCCCGATCCTCGATCGTCACATGGCCGGCAAGCATCACATTGTTCGACATGATGACGTTGTTGCCCACATGGCAATCATGCGCGACATGCGAATAGGCGAGGAAGAGATTGTTGTTGCCGACGACCGTCTTGCCACCGCCATCCTTCGTGCCGGTGTTGATGGTGACGCCTTCACGGATGGTGCAATTGTCGCCGATCGTCAGCGTCGTTTCCTCGCCGCCGTGATGAACGCTTTGCGGATCGCCGCCGATGACCGCGGAAGGAAAGATGCGCGTGCCGCGGCCGACGGTGGTTCGGCCTGCCACCACGACATGGGGCAGAAGCTCCACGCCCTCCTGCAGAACGACCTTCGGACCGACGTAACAGAACGGTCCGATGACGACGTTTTCGCCGATCACCGCTCCGTCTTCCACGACGGAAAGCGGATGGACCTTAGCGCTCGCTGCAATCATGTTCAGACGTCTTCCTTCTTGACAATCATGGCGCCGATATCAGCTTCGGCGACAAGTTGCCCATCAACTTTTGCGTCGCAGTGAAATTTCCAGATATTGCCGCGCTGCTTCTGCTTGACGACATGGAACTCCACGCGATCGCCCGGAACGACCGGCTTGCGGAAACGCGCATTGTCGATGGTCATGAAATAGACGAGGTTCGATCCCGAGGCCGCCTTGCGCGCGCAGATCGCCCCTGCGGTCTGCGCCATGCCTTCGACCAGCAGCACGCCGGGCATGATCGGATGGTCAGGAAAATGCCCCATGAAATGCGGCTCGTTCACCGTGACGTTCTTGATGCCGATAGCGGAACTGTCACCGTCGATCTCGATGATCTTGTCGACGAGCAGGAACGGATAGCGATGAGGAAGAAGCGTCAGTATCTCGCGCAGATCGGCGACACCGAGCACCGCCTTTGGTTCCTCACTCATCCTTGCCCCCTTGCTTCCTGTTACGACTGCTTGCCCGCATCGCCATTTCCGCGACCTCCCGGAGAAAATCGCGCATGGGGCGGGCCGGTATGCCGCCGTAGCGCTCGCCCGGAGGAATATCCGAGGCGACGCCGCTCATGGCGGCAATCTGCACTCCATTGCCGATAGTGATGTGCCCGTTGATGCCGGACGCGCCGCCGATCATGACCCCGTCGCCAATCCGCGCGCTTCCCGCTATGCCGACGCCAGCAGCAATGCCGCAATGCCGGCCGATGCGGACATTGTGGCCGACCTGGACCTGGTTGTCGATCTTCGTCCCCTCGCCGATCACCGTATCGTCCATGGCACCGCGATCGACGGTGCTGTTCGCGCCGATCTCGACGTCGTCCTGAATGATGACGCGACCGATCTGCACGATCTTGATCATGCCCACCTTCGGGCTCGGCCCGTATCCGAAGCCGTCCTGGCCGACGCGCGCGCCGGGATGGAGGATGACGTTGTTGCCGATCAGCGCATATTGCACGCCAGCGCCGGCGGCGATCGTGCAGTTGCGGCCGATCCGGACGCCCGCTCCGATGACCACGCCGGGGCCGATGCGCGTTCCCTCGCCGATCTCCGCCCCCGCCCCGATGACGGCCATCGGTTCGACCTCGACGCCGGCTTCGAGCCTGGCGGTCGGATCGATGAAGGCCGCGGGCGAGATGCCGGCCGCAGCAGAAATCGTGGCGGGCGGCCGCATGGCTTCGGGATGCAGGATCTCTCCGGCAAGGGCAAAGGCCGTATGGGCGCGGTTGGTGGTCAGGACGACCACATGTGCCGGGACCAGCGAGGCCAACGAAGCGTCGCAGAGGATCGCCGTCGCCTTGCAGGTCTCGAGCTCCGCGCGGCTCTTGCGCGAGAGCATATAGCAAAGGTCGCCCTCTTTCGCCCGGTAAACGGGCGAAACATCGCGAACGAGGCGGTCGGCGGCGGATTGGTCGGAGAGCTCCGCCCCCAGCCGGGCCGCCAGGTCACCCAGGCGAATACCGTCATGGGGCGGAAAGAACCAGTTATGCTCCATCAGCAAAGCTCCAGAACGTTCGTCTCTCGCAGTTCTGGACTGCCGGTATCAGAATTGCGACGAGATGCCGAATTTGAAACGCTGGGTTTCGTCGAATTCTTCTTTCTTGAGCGGGACCGCATAGTCGAAGCGCAGCGGACCGAAGGGCGAAGCCCAGACCACGCCGGCACCGACAGCAACGCGCAAGGACATGTCAGTACCACGGACCTCGTCGGAAGCCAGGGTTGAGACGTCGTTGCCGTAAAGCGTACCGGCATCGACGAAGAGCGCGCCGCGGAAGCCGGCATCGCGCGATACGAACGGAACCGGGAAGGTGACCTCGGCCGAAGCGGTGAAGTAGGTCGTGCCGCCGAGCGCATCGCCGGTGCTCGTCGCACGCGGACCGATGCCGCCGCTCTCGAAGCCGCGAAGATCGTTGGCGTTCAGCGTGAACTGGTCGAAAACCTGCGGGTTGCGGCCGAACGGGATCATGTGACCGCCGCCCACGGAGACCGACCCGATGATGTCGGCATCGCGCATCAGCGTCTGATAGTAGCGCGCCTTGCCGTAGATCTTGTAGAATTCGGAATCCCCGCCGAGACCGGCAACTTCATGCGTCGCATTGATGAAGAAGCCTTCGCGCGGAAGCGTGCGGTCGTCCAGCGTGTCATAGGTGATGGTCTGCGATACGGAAGAGCGCACCCACGGGCTGTTCGCCACGACGCGACGGTAAGGCGACGAAAGTTCACTTTCATCACCCTTGTAATCGAATTCCGTGTAGTTGTACCGGAAAGTCGTCGACAGATCCTCCGTGATCGGTGCCGTCACGCGCAGGCTGAATCCGGTGGTATCAACAGCGTAATGATCCTCGGAGTCATCCTCGCTGCGGAAGATGTCGAAGCCCGCGGCAAGGCGGTAACCGAGGAAGTACGGTTCCGTGAAGGAGATGCTGTAGTCGCGCGATTCGCGGCCGGCACCGGCCGACACGCGAATGTACTGGCCGCGGCCGAGGAAGTTCTTCTCCTCGATCGAGGCTTCGACCTTGAAGCCGCCGTCGTCGCCCGTCTCGTAACCCGCACCGATACCGAAGGTACCCGTAGACTGGTCCTGCACGTCGACGATCAGCACGACGCGGTCGGGCTGGCTGCCCGGCGCCGTGGTGATGTTGACGGCACTGAAGAAGCCGAGCGCATCGAGGCGGCGCTTGGCGCGGCTGATGACTTCCTGGTTGAAGGCGTCGCCTTCGCTGATGTCGAATTCGCGGCGGATCACATAGTCCCGGGTGCGGGTGTTGCCGCGGATCTCGATACGCTCGACGTAAGCGCGCTCGCCCTGATCGACCAGGTAATCGACCGCGATCGTGCCGTTGCCGAAGTCGCGGTTGCCGCGCGGCGTGACACGCGCAAAGGGATAACCCTTCGCAGCGACGCGCTCGGAGATTTCGGACATCGATTCCTGAACGTCGCGGGCGCTGTAGGTGCGGCCGGGCCTGGTCCTGAGCAGGCCTTTCAGCTCTTCCGCGTCGACCCCTTCGACGGTGGATTCGACATTGATATTGCCGAAGCTGTAGCGCTCGCCTTCCTCGACGGTGAAGGTGATCGTGTATTCGTTCGTGCTCTCGTCAAGGGTCGCCTCCGAGGAAACGATCCGGAAGTCGGCGTAACCGTTGTTGAAGTAGAACTGGCGAAGCGCCTCTTCGTCGGCCTGCTGCTTTTCCGGGCTGTAGACGTCCTTGCGGGTCAGGAAGGAGAAGATCCCCGATTCCTTGGTGTTGATGACCGACTGCAGGCGGGAATCGCCATAGGCCTGGTTGCCGACGAAATTGATCTTGGAGATCTTCGTGCGGTCACCTTCGTTGATGACGAAAGCGAGGTTCACGCGGCCATCGCCAACGGGAGCGACCTGGGTCGTCACCGTCGCATCGCTGCGGCCGATGGCTGCGTAAGCATCGCGAATCGCCTGGAGATCGGCCTCGACGGTCGTCTCGCTGTAAGGGCCGAGCGACTGCGAGCGCACGACGCCCCTCAGATTCTCGTCCTTGATCTTGCGATTGCCGTTGAAGACGACCTGATTGATCAGCTGGTTCTCGTCGACGGTAACGACAAGCGTGCTGCCCGAAACGCTGATGCGGACATCGGAGAAGTAGCCTGTCGAGAAAAGCCGCCGGACGGAGGCATCGATATCGGCATTCGTGAAATTCCGGCCGGGCACGATCGTGACATTGGCCCGCACGGTTTCAGGGCTGACACGGTTGGCACCACGCACGTCGATCTGACGGATAACGGCAGCCTCAGCGGAAGTAGCAGAAACGAGCGTGGCTACGGAGCCCCCCGTCATCACCATACTAGCAGACAGAGCAACGGCAGACACCGCGTTCAAAAATCTTGAACCAGCTTTCATTTCACAACTTACCTTTGTTTCCCACGTCCCCGAGCGAGTTCGCACCGACTCCGGTCACGTTTGCCGTTTTAACCGCTTTTGCCATACAAGCAAGCTAGCCCGTTAATTTCTGTTTACTTCGATTCAAACCGTGGCCCAATGGTCACTACGCAGTTCAATTAAAGTAAACAGATCCTTATCGGGACCTGCATTTGCCGCCTAAAGAAAGATTCGCGGCCGAACCGCAGCCTCTCCGTATTCCTATCCCAGCAACGTCGATATGTCGTTCCAGGTCGCAAACACCATCAGCATCAACACCAGCACCATGCCGATGCGGAAAGCGATCTCCTGCGCCCCAGGGCCGACCGGCCTGCCGCGAATAGCCTCAACCGCATAAAACATCAAATGGCCCCCATCAAGTACCGGGACCGGCATTAAGTTCAAAAGTCCAATGGAAACAGACAGAACGGCTGCCAGTTGCAGCACGGCTGCAACACCGAGCGTCGCCATCTGCCCGGAAGCCTGCGCGACGCGTATCGGACCGCCGAGCTGATCCGGCTTCATGCGGCCCGTAACGAGGTTCGACAGGTAGTCGAAAGTCCCGGTGACGATATGCCAGCTTTGCAGCACGCCCTGCCCCAAAGCTTCGACCGGTCCATATTCGACCACACGGAAGTTGCCGGTCTCCTGATTGGTCACGACGCCGATGATGCCGAGCTCCATCTTGTTGCCGAACTGGTCGGTGATCTCGGTCCGCTGGGGCACCATCGGAAGGTCCATTTCGCGGCCGTCGCGACGCACGGTCACGATCACCTGCATTTCCGGACGGACACTGACATAGCGGCGAACGTCGTCGAAGGTCGTTACAGGATGCCCATCGAGCGCGACGAGAAGATCGCCCGGCACCACGCCGGCGGCGGCGGCTGCACTGTCCTCGCGGACCTCCGCCACCACCGGATCGGCAATCTGGCGCCCATAGATCGAGAACATCACGGCAAAGATGGCGATCGCGAGGATGAAGTTCGCGATCGGTCCGGCTGCCACCGTGACCGCGCGCTTCCAGAGCGAGGCCCCGAGGAAAGTCCTCGACCTCTCCTCCTCCGGAAGCCGGGCGTAGCGTTCGTAATCCGGCGTGGAGGCAGCGTCCTCGTCGCCGTAGAATTTCACATAGCCGCCGAGCGGAATCGCGGAAAGTTTCCATCGCGTACCATGCCTGTCGGTGAAACCGGCTATTTCCGGTCCGAAGCCCACAGAAAAGGACGTAACCCCGATGCCCGACCAGCGGCCGGCCAGATAGTGGCCCATCTCATGGACGAAGACGATGAGCGTCAGGACGATCAGAAAGGGGATGATGTAGCCCGTTATGAAAGCGAAGGCCCCGAGGAGCAAATCCATATTCTGATCCCTAATTCGTCACAGACCGAGAAGAAACGCACCCACCGACGTCGCATTGCCCCTTGCCGCGGCATGGGCAAGAGCTAGCAGGAACGCTGCGAAACAGGCAAAAACAAGACCGTCCACACGATCCATCACCCCGCCGTGCCCCGGAATGAGCCGGCTTGAATCCTTCGCCCCGAATAGGCGCTTGATGAAGGATTCGAAAAGGTCGCCGATCTGGCTGCAGATGGAGAGAAGCAAGGCGACGAACGGTATCCAGACACCGTTCAACGGGAAGAAGACCATGTAGAGAGCCGTGCCCGCGACGACTGCCGCAATGGTTCCGCCAATGGCTCCCGACCAGGTCTTGCCGGGAGAAATCGCGGGGGCGAGCTTGGGCCCCTTCAGCGCCCGGCCGACGAAATAGGCCAGAATATCCGTTGCCCAGACTACCGCGAAGACGAAGAGCATCGCCACGAGGCCGGCGAAATCGATGCCGCGAATCGCGGCGAGCGACAGCGCCGTCAGGCCCGAATAGAACATGCCACCCGCAAGCCACCGGCTCTTCGACAGCGCCGTCGCATAGATTGCCGCCGCGACCGAAGCCGCAACGACGACGAGAAGCGCGGTGTCGATATCGCCGACGACGACGAAAGCCGACGCTACGGCAATCGTCAGCCAACCGAAGGCATTTCCCCGGAAATCGACGTCGGGCAGGCGGGTGATCGTGGACCACTCATAATAGACGAGCAGGCCGATGGCGGCGGAGACGAGCCGGAAGGCCAGCCCTCCGGCGAGCGTTGCGGCGAGCACGACCACGGCCAGAACAACGCCGGAAAGAATACGCAGCCTGAGTTCGCTCTGCATCAGGAGCCAACCGCAAGCGTCGGTGCGGGAATGCGGCCGAAGCGCCGCTCCCTCGCCGCATAGCTCTCCAGGGCTGCAAGAAATGTTTCGCGCGAAAAGTCCGGCCAAAGCTCCGGTATGAACATCAGCTCCGCATAGGCCGCCTGCCAAAGCAGGAAATTGGACAGGCGTTCCTCACCGCTCGTGCGGATGATGAGATCGGGGTCCGGGATGTCCGCCGTATCGAGGCGTGCGCCGATGCGCTCGGCCGTCACGTCGGCGGGATGGAGGATACCCGCAGCGACATCGCCCGCGATCGACCGCATGGCGCGCGTCAGCTCGTCGCGCGCACCGTAATTGAATGCGATGACCAGCGTGATCGCGGTGTTGCCCCGCGTGGTCTCTTCCGCCTCGAGCAGCAAAGGAAGGATATCGCTGCGCAGGTTCGACCTGTCGCCGATGACGCGGATGCGCACGTTCTCTCTATGGAGGGTCGCGAGATCCTTGCGGATGAAGGTTTTCAGCAGCCCCATCAGATCGGAGACTTCGCTTTCCGGCCGGCTCCAGTTCTCCGAGGAGAAGGCAAAGAGCGTGAGATAGCCGATTCCGGCCTCCGCTGCCGTGCGTACCGCCTCGCGCACCGCCTCCACGCCCTTGCGATGGCCCATGCTGCGCGGCAGACCGCGGCCATTGGCCCAGCGTCCGTTGCCATCCATTATGATGGCAACGTGAGCCGGAACATTCGGAAGCGGTATCTTTGTCATGACTAACCGGCGAAAGAGCGAGAGAGAATTGCGGCAGGTTAAACCTGCATGATTTCCTTTTCCTTTTCCGCAAGCAAGCGGTCGACTTCGGAAATCGTGTCGTCCGTCATCTTCTGGACCCTTTCGGACTGGCTGCGGCTGACGTCCTGGCCGATCTCGCCGTCCTTTTCGGCTTTTTTCAGATCGTCCATGCCGTCGCGGCGGACGTGGCGGATCGCGACCTTGCTCTTCTCCGCATAATCGTGGGCGACCTTGACGAGCGAGCGCCGGCGCTCCTCGTTGAGCTCGGGCAGAGGAATGCGCAGGTTCTGCCCGTCGACGATCGGATTGAGGCCGAGATTGGACTCGCGAATGGCGCGCTCCACGGCACCGACCATCGACTTGTCCCAGACCGATACGGACAGCATGCGCGACTCCGGTACGGTGATGTTCGCGACCTGGTTCAACGGCATACGCGAACCGTAAGCCTCGACCGTGACAGGATCGAGAACATTCGCAGAAGCCCGTCCCGTACGCAGCGAGGCAATGTCGCTCTTGAAAGCCGCAACGGCGCCATCCATGCGGCGCTTCAGTTCCTTCAGATCCACACCTTCACTCATTGCAGAAACTCCCGTTGCCTTTCTTTACACTATAGCAGTCGCCGCACCGGCGCCCGCACAGAATCAATTGTCGGTTACGATGGTGCCGCGGCCGCCGCCGGTCAATATTTCGGCAAATCCGCCCTTTTCATGGATGGAGAAGACGACGATCGGAATGGAGTTCTCGCGGGCGAGCGCGACGGCCGCGACATCCATGACCGCAAGGCCCTTTTCCAGGACCTCGCTATGGGTGAGCCGGTCGAAACGCGTCGCGTCGGGAAACTTCTTCGGATCGGCCGAATAGATGCCGTCGACCTGCGTTCCCTTGAAGATCGCCTCGGCTCCCATCTCGGCTGCGCGGAGGGCCGCGGCGGAATCGGTGGTGAAGAACGGATTGCCGGTCCCGCCCGCGAAGATGACGACCCGGCCGAGCGACAGATGATAGAGCGTCGCGCGCTGGGAGAAGCTTTCGCAGATCTCGGGCATGGCGATCGCCGACAGCACAACCGTATCGATGTCGAGCTTGCGAAGCGAGGTCGCAAGCGCCAGCGCATTGATGACCGTCGCGAGCATGCCCATGTGATCGCCGGTGACCCGGTCGCCGCCCTTGGAGGCCACGGCCACCCCGCGGAAGATATTGCCGCCGCCGACGACCACGCCGACCTCCACCCCGAGCGCGCGGGCCTCGGCGATATCGGAGGCGATGCGGTCGGCAACGGCCACGTCGATGCCGAAGCCCTGCGATCCCATCAGCGCCTCGCCCGAGGCTTTCAGAAGAACACGTTTGTAGAGAGGCTTGGCGGACATCGTTGCTCCTGAACTTCAGACTGACGTTTGGCGGCTGGATGTGCAAACCGATCGTGGAAGGCCCCCGCCCGGCAAGGCCGGGCCTGATCGGGTCGTGCAGGCATTACCGTCTGCCGGATACACGAAGGGCACCGCGTTGTCACGCGATGCCCCGTTCTTTTCCAAAGTAGAGCTTAAGAAAAATCAGCCCTTGACTGCGGCTGCGACTTCGGCGGCGAAGTCGGACTCTTCCTTTTCGACGCCTTCGCCGAGCAGGAGGCGGGCCATGCCGGTGACTTCGATCGGCGCGCCGACCGTCTTTTCAGCTTCCTTGACCGCAGCACCGACCGTCAGATCGGGGTTGATCACGAAAGCCTGCGACAGCAGGGCGACTTCCTCGAAGAACTTGCGCATGCGGCCTTCGACCATCTTCTCGATGATGCTGTCCGGCTTGCCCGATGCGCGCGACTGCTCGATGAAGACGTTGCGCTCGCGTTCGGCGACGGCGGCATCGACTTCCTCGGCGCGGATCGCCAGCGGATTGGTGGCTGCGATGTGCATGGCGACCTGGCGGCCGATGGCGGCGAGCGCTTCCTTGTCGCCGGTCGACTTCAGCGCGACGAGAACGCCGAGCTTGCCGAGACCGTCGGCAACCGCATTGTGGACGTAGGTCGCGACAACGCCGTCCTCGACGGAAAGCAGTGCCGCCCGGCGCAGGCTCATGTTCTCGCCGATGGTGGCGATCGCATCCTTGATGGTGTCGGTGACGGACTTGCCGGTTGCCGGATAGGTTGCAGTACCGATCGCATCGACGCTGCCGTCGGTATCGAGCGCAACGTTCGAAATGCCGCGGACGAGATCCTGGAACGCATCGTTGCGGGCGACGAAGTCGGTTTCGGAATTGACTTCGACGACCACAGCCTTGGTGCCGGCACCGGCGATGCCGATCAGGCCTTCAGCCGCGGTGCGCCCGGACTTCTTGTCGGCCTTGGCGATGCCCTTGGCGCGCAGCCAGTCGACGGCCGCTTCCATGTCGCCGTTGGTCTCGTTGAGCGCCTTCTTGCAATCCATCATGCCTGCGCCGGTCTTCTCGCGCAGTTCCTTCACCATTGCTGCAGTAATTTCCATCGTCTCGCCTCTTCGCGGGTTCTGGGAGCGCGCGGCCTGATCCTGCCGCACAAAGCCCCGGTTTTTCGCAGGGAATGACCCCTCATTGTAACATCGTGATGACTGGCATCATCGCCCGGCGGTCTCGCCAACAGCGCGTACCGGGAAAAAGACGAGGCCGTTCGACCTTCCGGTGAAGAACGGCCTCGTCCTGATCATCCATGGGAAATGGGGCAGCGCCCGCTTTCCCCGCCCCTATCAGGCTTCGGCTTCTTCCAGAGCCGGCTCGACCGGGACTTCCGAAGAAGCGCCGAGGTCGCGGCCAGAAGCGCCCTGCTGACGCGCAATACCGTCGATGGCGGCACGAGCGATGAGATCGCAGTAAAGCGCGATCGCGCGCGAGGCGTCGTCATTGCCCGGGATCGCATAGTCGATCAGGTCCGGATCGCAGTTGGAATCAATGATCGCTACGACCGGGATGCCGAGACGCTTGGCTTCCTGGATGGCGATCGACTCCTTATTGGTGTCGATGATGAACATCAGGTCCGGCGTACCACCCATGTCGCGGATACCGCCGAGAGCCTTTTCAAGCTTCTCGCGCTCGCGCTCGAGGTTCAGGCGCTCCTTCTTGGTGAAGCCCGAAGCTTCCGAGCCCAGAATTTCGTCGAGCTTGCGCAGGCGCTGGATCGAGTTGGAAATCGTCTTCCAGTTGGTCATCATGCCGCCGAGCCAGCGGGCATTGACGTAATACTGGGCGGAACGCTTGGCAGCGTCGGCGATGATTTCCGAAGCCTGGCGCTTGGTGCCGACGAAGAGAACGCGGCCGCCGCCGGCAACCGTATCGCTGACGACCTGCAGCGCACGGCTCAGCATCGGGACGGTCTGAGCGAGATCGATGATGTGAACGTTGTTGCGGTCGCCGAAGATGTACGGCTTCATCTTCGGGTTCCAGCGGTGGGTCTGGTGGCCGAAGTGAACACCAGCTTCCAGAAGCTGGCGCATGCTGAAATCAGGCAATGCCATGCCTTTTTCTCCTTTTCCGGTTGAACCTCCGTAAGACGAACAGCAAGACCCATCGGCCCTGCCACCGGCGGAACGGTCCGGATTTCTCCCGGACAATCCCATGTCTCACGTGTGGAATGCGCTGCCCTTAACCGCAGTCTTGCTGTAAATCAAGGGCAAAACGGCAAAAAGCTGCAGAAACGGGCGGCTCAGCCTTCCATTGCCCGCCTATTTGCATTCCGGCACCTTGAAAACCTCCAGATTGGCGAGCTTGCCGGTCAGCACGAACTCGCCGTAATCCATTGTCAGATCGCGGGTGATGCCGTTCTCGTAGAGCTTGAACGACATGCGGTAGACCGGCAGCGCATCTCCTTTCGCATCGTCGTTGTAATAGGCGATGGTTACCGGCCAGAACGCCTGCTTCGAAAAGCTTCCGGCCTTGTCCGCGTCGATGTCGCCCGTTTCCGGCATTTCCTTCTTGCCGAGCACCGTCGTCGTCATCAGCGACTTGTCACCGGAATCCGAGCCGTCGAAGATGCGCGCCTCGAAGAATTTCTCTCCCTTTCTCGCGCGATCGATCACTTCCAGCATATGTTCCGTCGGGAAGCGGCTGGCGGCGAGTTCGACCTGTTTCGCATCCGGAGCGGTCAGATCCACGCTCACGCCCTTGTCGTCGTCCCGGGCCGAACCGCGGACTTCCTTGTCGAGCTTTTCGTCGGTGAAGGACCGGGTGAGGAAGCGGAAATTCCTGTTCCTCAGGTCTTCGTATGTCGTGGTCTGCTGATCGGTAAGCCGTGTCTCCTCCCCGGTATTCACCTGGGTCACGAAGCGGAAGCTGACCGTATAACCCTCGCAGGGGCTGCCGTTGAATTCATAGACCATGCGGCCATACATGCCGGCGATGCCGGAGCGTTCCGACGCATCCTTGAGCTGGAGGTCGTAGACGGCGCGATGCGGCGTGAGTCCGATTGCCGGCGCAGCAGATGCATCCGCGATCGTGAAACCGGCAAAACATGCCGCGGCCATGGAGACCGAGACAAAGCTTGAGCGAAACATCCGTTTTCTCCTGTTGGACTCGTCCTCGATGTTATATGAAGACTTCCGGCAAAAGCGAGGCGCGAATTGCCGATAAGGCGCCCGCCCCGCCAAAAACGCAATCAAGGCAATCGGAGCGGCAACCACCGCGGTACAAAGACGGCACCGCCCCTCTTCAAACAGAATTGTTGCGCTTGCTCACGGTTCTTGTCCACAATGAACCGCAAAGCCGCGTCCCAAAAACGGAGATATCGAATGTCCGCAGAGATCGAAGACCGCATCAAGGAACTCGGATACGCGCTTCCCGAAGCTGCCGCACCCGCAGCCAATTACGTTCCCTATGTCATCAGCGGTTCGGTCCTCTATATTTCCGGGCAACTGCCGATCGCCGACGGCAAGATCGCCGTCACCGGCCATCTCGGCACAACAGTCGACGTAGCGGCAGGACAGAAGGCGGCGGAGCTTTGCGCGATCAACCTGCTCGCGCAGGCGAAGGCCGCGCTTGGGGGAGACCTCTCCCGCATCCGGCGCATCATCAAGATCAACGGCTTCGTCGCGTCTACGCCAGAGTTCGTCGAGCACCACCTGGTCATAAACGGCGCTTCGAACCTGCTTGCCGCAGCACTCGGCGAGGCGGGCAAGCATGCGCGCGCAGCCGTCGGCATGGCCGCCCTTCCGCTCAACGCCGCCGTCGAGATCGACGCGATGATGGAAATCGCCTGATGCAGGACATCGACTGGCTGACCGCGCAGCCGATCGCGCATCGCGGCTATCACGACATGAACCGGACCGTCTGGGAAAATACGCTTTCGGCATTTTCGCGGGCGGCAGAAGCCGGATTCGCGATAGAATGCGACCTGCAATATGCGACAGACGGGGTTCCGGTCGTCTTCCACGACGACGACCTGCGGCGGCTCTGCGCGATCAACGGCGACGTGCGCGACCGCACCTCGGCGGAACTCGGAATGCTCGCGGTCGGGGGCACGGCAGACAGGATCCCAACGCTCGCACAGCTTCTGAAGCTCGTCGATGGCCGCGTGCCACTGGTCATCGAGCTCAAGGGCCGCAAGGGCGACGACGAGGGCTTTGCGGCCGACGTGCTGGAGCGGATCGAGGGTTACACCGGTCCGATCGCGCTGATGAGCTTCGATCACTGGCTGCTCAAGGATCTCAAGGAACTCGAAGCGCCACGCCCGGTCGGACTGACCGCGGAAGGCAACCGGCCGGAGAATTTCTTCACCCACGAGGAGGCGATGCAGCTCGGCCTCGACTTCATCTCATATCACTACGGCCATCTGCCGAACCCCTTCATCGCGAAGGAACGCAGGCTCGGCCGAAAGATCATCACCTGGACGGTAAGGGACGAGGCCGCCCTCAAGACAACCTTCGAATATGCGGACCAGATGACCTTCGAAGGGTTCGATCCGCGCGAGATCCCGATCGCCTGAAGATGACGGATACCCTGAAAATCAGGATAGAAACGAGCTTTGCCGACATATCGCCGGCGGAGTGGTCGTGCCTTTCCGGTGCCGCGAAAGACCAGTCGGGCATACCGCACAATCCTTTCGTCAGCCATGCTTTCCTTTCCGCAATGGAAGAATCGGGCTCGGCCACCGCCGAGACCGGCTGGCTCGGACAGCATCTGCTGCTCGAAAGCGAGGGCGGCCGCCTGCTCGGAGCCCTGCCCGCCTATCTCAAGAATCACAGCCAGGGCGAATATGTCTTCGATCACGGCTGGGCGGATGCCTTCGAACGCGCCGGCGGGCGCTACTATCCGAAGCTGCAATCATCCATTCCCTTCACGCCGGCGACCGGGCCGCGGCTGCTCTTTCGCACCGGCACGAATTCGCAAGCGACACAATGCGGCCTTGCGGCGGGATTGAAGGAGCTCGCTCTCCGGCACAATGTCTCTTCGGCCCATGTGACCTTCGCGCCGGAAGCCGAGATGGCGGTCCTCGAAGATGCGGGCTTCCTCCATCGCACGGACCAGCAGTTCCACTTCCTCAACCAGGGTTACGGCTCGCACGAGGATTTTCTGGAGACCCTCGCCTCGCGCAAGCGCAAAGCCCTGAGGAAGGAACGAAGGGCCGCGGTGGAGCACGGGATCACGATCGACTGGCTGACCGGCGGCGATCTCACAGAAGCGATATGGGATCAGTTCTTCGCCTTCTACATGGACACCGGCGGACGCAAATGGGGTCGTCCCTATCTCACGCGGCGGTTCTATTCGCTGATCGGCGAGCGCATGGCCGACGACATCCTGCTTGTCATGGCGAAGCGCGCCGGCCGCTACATAGCGGGCGCGATCAATTTCATCGGTGGGGATGCGCTTTTCGGACGGCATTGGGGCTGCATCGAGGACCACCCGTTCCTGCATTTCGAGGTGTGCTACCATCAGGCCATCGACTTCGCGATAGCAAAGGGGCTGAAGCGGGTCGAAGCCGGTGCGCAGGGCGAACACAAGCTCGCGCGCGGCTATATGCCGGTGACGACGCATTCGGCACATTTCATCGCTCATCCGGGGCTACGCCGGGCAGTCGCGGACTATCTCGAGCGCGAGCGGCTGGAAGTGGAGGAAGCCGGTGAATATCTGGCGGAACACAGCCCCTTCCGCAAGGGCGGAAACGAACCATCCGGCGAGGATTGAACCTCGCGAGACTCTGGAACAATGACGAGGAGAAAGATATGGCGAACAGCACCTACGATCCGAACAATATCTTCGCCAAGATCCTGCGCGGCGAAATTCCCTCCCAAAAGGTCTACGAGGACGAGCACACGCTGGCCTTCATGGATGTGATGCCGCAGGCGAACGGCCATACGCTCGTCGTTCCGAAAGCGCCTTCGCGCAACATCCTCGACGCGGACCCCCAGACGCTCTCGCGGCTGATCCCCGTCGTGCAGAAAATCGCCGTCGCGGCCAAAGGGGCATTCGAGGCGGACGGCGTGACGATCATCCAGTTCAACGAACCCGCTGCCGGCCAGACCGTCTATCACCTCCACTTCCACGTCATTCCGCGTGCGGAAGGCGTTCCCTTGAAACCCCATTCCGGCACGATGGAAGATCAGGGCGTCCTTGCCGCCAACGCCGAAAAGCTGAGGGCCGCCCTCGCAGGCTGAGCGTTTCAAATGCCTATGAAGGAAAGTCCTGCCGCCAGAAAGCCGATGGCGGCAGCTATGCCGAGAACCTGCTTCTGGCCGCTTGCGAAGAACACGAGGATCCCCGCACCGATCGCACCAAGCCTGAGCCACAGCGGCGAGGCTTCCAGCACGCCCGTCGGATAGAGGATGAGCTTGACGATGACGGCGGCGACGAGCGCGGTCGCAACCGCCCTCACCCAGTTCAACGTCTCGGAGCTCTCATCTATCCGGTTGCCGGCGATCACGCCGAGCCAGCGCCAGATGTCCGTCGCGATCCATCCTGCAATGGCGATGAAGACATAGGGCCAGACGCCATCGAAGCTCATGACGCACCGCCGCGGCGGAAATGACGTTCGCCCGCCCAGGCAAGCGTGCCGCCGACGATCCCGGCGAGCAGGATGTCGAACTCGGGAGCCACCTGATAGAAGAAAGCGCCGAGCACGAGACCCATGCCGAGGGCCCAATAGATCACGCGATGGCGTGCCGAGATCCATATGGAGGTCAGGAAGTAGACCGGGGTCAGAAAAAACAGGCAGCCGGAGACGATCGGCGGGAATTCGGACACCGCTCCGTAGACAAGACCGACCAGCACGATATTCGCAGATGTCAGCGTTACGCCGAAGCCGGCGAAGAAGGCGACGCGGCCTTCACGAGGGACGTCCTTCACCCGCTCCATGGCGAAGACCCATGCCGTGATCGCCACGAAATGCGAAAGCACGAGCAGCAGCCATGTCGGCGTCCGCGACGTGCGTATCTCGGGAACGAGCGACGCCACCATCGGCATCAGCCGCACGGAAGACAGCGTCACGGCGATGAAGGCAGTGGCGAGATGCGCGCCGGAAAGCATGCTTCCGACCAGGATGACCTTGGCCGGAAGCGCCCAGACCGCGCCTGTCATGAACATGACCTGTGCCGCCGGAACGCCGGCCTCGGCGGTGAAGGCCGCAAAGCCGACGAAGGACAGCATCAGGATCACCGCCGGAACGCTGAAGATGCCGCGCATGCCGAGCACGAACCAGTGGCTGACGGGCCTCTTCTCTATCTCTGCTTCGGCATTCATTCGCAGTTCCGGGGCGGCAACAGAAAAGCCGGGCAGTTTCCCGCCCGGCTTCATCTCTCATCCTGTCGTTATTTCTTCCGCGGCACCTTGGGCACGGTGCTGCCCTTGCGCGGACCCTTGTCTTCCGAAGCCGCTGGTTCCTCGGATGGCTTGCGGGACCGCGAGCGCGGTGAAGATGCCGTCGCCGAAACCGTTTCCTTGGCCTTCTTCGGCTTCGACTGCTTCTGGGCAGGCGTGGTGATTTCCGCCTTCGGTTTGATAGGCGCGGTTTCCGGCACGGCATCGAGGACGATGCCCTTGCTGCCGTCTTCCTTCGTCCCGACCGAAACGCGTACGACGCCACCCTTCTTCAGCTTGCCGAAGAGGATTTCGTCGGCGAGCTTCTTCTTGATGTTCTCCTGTATGACGCGGGCGAGCGGACGGGCGCCCATCCTCTCGTCATAGCCCTTCTCGGCCAACCAGGCGATCGCATCCTGATGCAGGTCGAAGGTGACGTTGCGCTCTGCGAGCTGCGTTTCGAGCTGCATGACGAACTTCTGCACGACCTGATGGATGACCGGTGTCGGCAGCGAGCCGAACGGGATGATCGCATCGAGGCGATTGCGGAATTCCGGCGTGAACAGACGGTTGATCGCCTCCATGTCCTCGCCTTCGCGCTTGGACGAACCGAAACCGATCGCCGGCTTCGCCATATCCGAGGCGCCCGCGTTGGTCGTCATGATCAGGATGACGTTGCGGAAGTCGATCTTCTTGCCGTTATGGTCGGTGAGCGAGCCATGATCCATGACCTGCAACAGGATGTTATAGAGGTCCGGATGCGCCTTCTCGATCTCGTCGAGCAGCAGCACGCAATGCGGATGCTGATCGACGCCGTCGGTCAGAAGGCCGCCCTGGTCGAAGCCGACATAGCCGGGAGGCGCACCGAGCAGGCGCGAGACCGTATGCCGCTCCATATATTCCGACATGTCGAAGCGCAGGAGCTCGACGCCGAGAGACGACGCAAGCTGCTTTGCCACCTCCGTCTTGCCGACGCCTGTCGGGCCGGAGAAGAGATAGCAGCCGATCGGCTTGTTCGGCTCGCGAAGCCCCGCCCGGGCTAGCTTGATCGCCGAGGCAAGCGCCTCGATGGCCAGATCCTGACCATAGACGACCGAGCGAAGCTCCTTGTCGAGATTGGCGAGAACCGTCTCGTCGTCCTTGGACACCGTTTTCGGCGGGATACGCGCCATCGTCGCGATCGTCGCCTCGATCTCCTTTTCGGTGATCAGCTTGCGGCGCTTGCTGACGGGAAGCAGCATCTGCGCGGCACCGGTCTCGTCGATCACGTCGATCGCCTTGTCCGGCAGCTTGCGGTCGTTGATGTAGCGTGCCGAAAGCTCGACGGCCGACTTGATCGCCTCGTTGGAATATTTCAGCTTGTGATATTCCTCGAAATAGGGCTTGAGGCCCTTCATGATCTCGATCGCGTCGTCGAGCGTCGGCTCGTTGACGTCGATCTTCTGGAACCGGCGCACGAGCGCGCGGTCCTTTTCGAAGAACTGCCGATATTCCTTGTAGGTGGTCGAGCCGATGCAGCGGATCGCCCCGGAGGAGAGCGCCGGCTTCAGAAGGTTCGATGCGTCCATCGCGCCGCCCGACGTCGCGCCGGCACCGATCACCGTGTGGATCTCGTCGATGAAAAGGACCGCGCCCGGATATTCCTCGAGCTCCTTGACGACCTGCTTCAGCCGCTCCTCGAAGTCACCGCGATAGCGGGTACCGGCAAGCAGCGTACCCATGTCGAGCGAAAAGATCGTCGCGTCCTGAAGAGCTTCGGGCACCTTCTTCTCGATGATGCGCTTGGCGAGGCCCTCGGCGATCGCCGTCTTGCCCACACCGGGATCACCCACATAGAGCGGGTTGTTCTTGGAGCGGCGGCAGAGAACCTGGATCGTGCGGTTGACCTCGGCATGACGCCCGATCAGCGGGTCGATCTTGCCGTTCTTGGCCTTTTCGTTGAGGTTGACGCAATAGGCGGACAAGGCATCCTGCTGCTTCTTCGGCCCCTCTTCCTCGCTGCTGCTGCCGCGGGCCGGCTTCTGCTCGTTTTCCTGATCCTCCGCGCCGCGAACCGCGCGCGCTTCGGAGGAGCCCGGACGCTTGCCGATGCCGTGCGAGATGAAGTTGACCGCGTCATAGCGCGTCATCTCCTGCTCCTGCAGGAAATAGGCCGCATGGCTCTCGCGCTCCGCGAAAATCGCGACGAGCACATTGGCGCCCGTCACCTCTTCCCGGCCGGAAGACTGGACGTGGATGACCGCGCGCTGGATGACGCGCTGGAAACCGGAGGTCGGCTTGGAGTCCTCCTCATAACCGGTCACGAGATTGGCGAGTTCGTTGTCGACGTAATCGGTGACGGTCTTGCGGAGCGCTTCGAGGTTGACGTTGCACGCGCCCATGACCGCCGCCGCATCCGCGTCATCGATCAGCGCCAGAAGCAGATGCTCCAGCGTCGCATATTCATGGTGGCGCTCGTTGGCAAATGTCAGTGCCTGGTGCAGCGCCTTTTCAAGGCTAGTCGAAAATGTCGGCACGTTCGTTCCTCATTTCTTTTCCATGACACATTGCAACGGATGCTGGTGCTGGCGGGAGAAATCCATCACCTGTGTCACTTTGGTTTCGGCAACCTCGTAGGTGAACACGCCACACTCGCCTACGCCGTGATGATGCACATGCAACATGATCCTTGTGGCCGCTTCGCGGTCCTTCTGGAAAAAACGCTCCAGAATGTGGATCACGAATTCCATGGGAGTATAGTCGTCATTGAGAAGCAGGACACGGTAGAGGCTCGGCTTCTTCGTCTTCGGCTTCGTGCGAGTGATGACGGAGGTGCCGCGACCGGGGGTGTCGCCGCTTCCTTCACTGCTCTGCAATCGGACCGGTGTCACAGTCATTCGTGTTCATTCCCTTGATTGCGGCATCCTGTCATCTACGGATGCCGCACGGCGATGGTTGCCGTCATAGACCAGTCATATCTAGTGGTTCGTCGCCCGATTTTAAGTGCTCTGTTCCGCACCGCAATCATAAACGGCCTGGAGGGGAAGGAAATAGCGAAATTTGTGCGGATAACGCGAGTTTGACGAGCGACGGGCATCTGCAAGACGCAGAAAGGCCGGCCATGGCGACCATGACCGGCCTTCCGTAAAAACGTTCAGAAACGGATCAGGCGGCAGCCGCCGACTTGGCAGCGGCACCTGCCTTCGCGATGGGCGCTTCGTAAGGCTTGTAGGCATCCTTGGCCAGATCGGCATACATCTCGCCGATCTTCGTCGCCTCGCTAATATAGCCTTCATAGATGGACTTCACATAGGAAGTCTGAAGCTCGAAGGCGGCTTCCACGCTCTTGATGCCCGACAGTTTCTCGAAATGCGCAATGCTGTCCTCGAAGGACTTCTTGGAATAATCTGCAGCTTCCGTGGCAATCGCCTGCATGCCTTTGGCCATGGACGAATAGCTTTTCATCCAGGTATCGACAGCTTCCTTGCTCTTCTTGCCGGCATCATCGAAGTTGAACATCGAGCACTCCCTTTTTGCTCCACCCAAGATATGCCTACTTTATATGCACCGCACAACAAAGTCAATGAAATGACGCAATGCAATATTGGCGCGTCATTGCAAAGACTTGATGACGTTGTCGAAGAGGCGCCGCATTCTTCTTCACGTAAGGGCGGGTGTCTTCACGCAAGGCTGGGCAAAAAAGAAACCCGGCGCCGCGTGCGGCCCGGGCTCGAACTGACAGCAGAAAAAGCGCTATCAGAGGTCGATGTCGAGGATGGCCATCGAGAAATTGTAGGAGAGCTCCCCGTCTTCGTCGTCACGGAAGATCACGCCCAGAAACTCGTCGCCGAGATAGACCTCGGCGGATTCGTCCTTGCGCGGACGAGCCTTGATGACCATGTCCTTGTTGAAATTGCGCTTGAAGTAGGCTTCGAGCTTTCGGATTTCTTCCGGCTTCACGCTTGTTCTCCGTCAACGGTTCGTTTTGCCCGCTTCTCGCACCTGCATACGGGCATGTAAACCCTCGCCGGCCTTCATCCGGACGATTTCCCGGCTCAGATGTCGAAAGCGGCCGAAGCGAGAATCTGGTCCATCGCGCGTGAGGGCTCGGAGCATCCGGCCTCTCCCACGACCTTGGCGGGAACGCCGGCAACCGTCGATTTCGGCGGAACGGCCTTCAGCACCACGGAACCGGCCGCAACACGCGAGCAATGGCCGATCTCGATATTGCCGAGGATCTTTGCTCCCGCGCCGATCAGCACGCCATTGCCGATCTTGGGATGCCGGTCGGCGCCCTCCTTGCCTGTGCCGCCAAGCGTCACGCCGTGAAGGATAGAGACATTGTCCCCGATGACGGCGGTCTCGCCGACGACCAGCCCGGTGGCATGGTCGAGGAAAATGCCCTTGCCGATGCGCGCAGCCGGATTGATATCCGTCTGGAAGACGCTGGACGAACGGCTCTGAAGATAGAGCGCGAAATCACGCCTGCCCCGCGTATAGAGCCAGTGCGCCAGACGATGGGTCTGGATGGCATGGAAGCCTTTGAAGTAGAGGACCGGCTCGATGAAGCGCAGGCATGCCGGATCGCGATCGTAGAAGGCCTGGATGTCGACGCGCAGGATCGCGCCCCATTCGGGCCAGTCGTTCATCATCTCCTCGAAGGTCTGGCGCAGGAGGTTTGCCTGGAGATCGGGATGGTCGAGCCTTTCGCAGACGCGGTGGATCACGCTCTCCTCGAGCGAACGATGATTGATCACCGTCGAGTAGAGGAAAGCTGCAAGCAGCGGATCGGAATCGGCGGAGATCCTTGCCTCCTCGCGCAGGCTATCCCAGATCGGGTCCATAGCCTTGAGGTTTTCACCCGCGCGCAGTTCGTTCGTGGCGGCCATCGTCCGCGCTCTCCTGTATTCGTCGCTCATGTGCCCGACAATATAGGGCAATTGCCCGCTAAGCGAAATGCCGTTCCGTCAAGACTTCGCCGGCAGCCCTTTATGCCGGCTAAATCCGTCAGGAACGATCGACTTCGGCGAGGAATTCGAGCACCGCCTGCTTGAATACGCGGTCGCCGACGGCGAGCATATGATCCCGCCCCGGAATATCGAGCGCGCGCGCGTTCGCCATCAGATCCGCAAGCGGCTGGGGAGCGCCCGCGATGTCGTCCTTCGTTCCGACGCCGATCAGCGCGGGAACGTCGATCCTGGCCACATCTTCCGGCGAAAGCAGGTCCCGCGAGGCGCTGATGCAGGCGGCAAGGGCTTCCCTGTCCGATTTCGTCTGATCCGCGAAGGCGCGGAACATGCGACCGCGCGGATGCGTGACCATCTCCAGCGACGGCGCAAGCAGGGCTTCCGCAATGGGATCCCAGTCGCCGACGCCGTCGATGATGCCGATACCCAAGCCTCCGAGCACGATCGAGCGGACGCGGTGAGGATGGGCGAGCGCGAGGAAGGCGGTGATGCGCGCGCCCATCGAATAACCGAAGACATGCGCCTCGGCGATTCCCAGATGATCGAGCAGGGCAGCGGCGTCCCCGGCCATCAGCGGCGTGCGGTAGGCTTCCGGATCGTGCGGTTTTGCGCTGGCGCCATGGCCGCGATTGTCGATCGCGATCACGCGGTAACCGGCATCGCCGAGTGTCTTCAGCCAGCCCGGATAGACCCAGTTGACATTGGCGCTGGAGGCAAAGCCGTGAATGAGCAGAACCGGAACGCCGGAAGGATCGCCTTCATCGAAGAAAGCGAGTTCCAGGCCGTCGTGGATGAAGCTGGAAAAAGCGGGCGGATTGAGATTCATCGGCAGACCTTCCTTATCATGCGCTTCTTTAATGCGCCTTGCCGCCGGTCAGCAACGCCGGAACCTCACTTTCCGACGAAGCGCGGCGGTTTTTCATCTACACATTTCGTTTGAGGGAGACTAATGTCCGCCGCAAAACAAGACGACTGCATCGGAGCATGACATGGCAGGCCATACCATTCCGCACTTCCAGAACGACGGCGGATACCGGGTGATCGAGATCGGCGTGAAGGAATTCATGTGCGTCGGCGCTTCCGTTCCCTATGACCATCCGCATGTCTTCCTCGATATGGGCGACGACAACGAAAAGGTCTGCCCGTACTGCTCCACGCTCTACCGTTTCAATTCATCCCTCAAGGAAACGCAGACTGAGCCGGCGGGCTGCACCTTCGTCAACCAGGCTGTCGCCTAAGTGGCTGGCCGCCTTCCCTCAAAAAGATGAGCCTGCGCGCCGCTAGAATCGTCGGCGCGGGCATTGCAGGGCTGACGGCAGCTCTCTGTTTCGCCAGGCGCGGGATCGCCTGCGACGTCTTCGAGCAAGCGGAAATGCTGGAAGAAGTGGGAGCCGGACTGCAGCTTTCCCCCAACGCCTCGCGCATCCTGCAGCGGCTGGGGCTGTTGCCGGAACTCGAAGAGCGCTGGAACGAACCGGAGCGCGTGACGCTCGCTTCCGGGTTTCTTCTGAAGCCGATTGCCGCCGTGCCGCTCGGCAAGGATGCGCGCCGCCGCTGGGGCGCGCCTTATGGCGTGCTGCACCGCGCAAGCCTCCAGCGCGTGCTTCTGGATGCGGTCCGCAGCGAACCGCTCTGCAATCTGGTTCTCGGCAGCAAGAGTGCGGGCAAGCGCGCATCAGCACCCGGCGGGCGGACCGGCCATCGCGCCGACCTCACCATCGGTGCGGACGGCGTCTGGTCGTCGTTGCGCCAGGCTGTCCCCGGCGCCGGTAGGGAGCGCTTTTCCGGCAATGTCGCCTGGCGCTTCATGCTGCCTTTCCGGGAAGCTCCGGATTTTCTCGATGCCAACGTTGTTTCCGCGTTTCTCGGACCGCGTGCGCATCTCGTCGTCTATCCTCTGACGCAGTTCGACGCCTTCAATATCGTTGCCATCCATCAGGCGTCCTCTCCGGGCGGCTCGTGGTCCAGCGAACCCGATGCCGCAAGCCAGGCTCGATTGCGGGCCGTCTTTTCGGGCTGGAACGAAGCCATACTGGACATGCTGGAGCGCGCAGCATCGCCGCGTGTCTGGCCGCTTCACGAATGCGGCGACGGACGCTGGTTCGACGGCCATGACCTGGTTCTGATCGGCGACGCGGCCCACGCGATGACGCCGTTCGCGGCGCAAGGTGCCGCGATGGCGATCGAGGATGCGGCCGAACTTGCCGCAGCGACCGCTGGTACGACCGACATGCCATCGGCGATCCGCGAATTCGAGACCCACCGCCGGGCCCGCGTCAACCGCGTCCGCAGCCGGGCCGCCTTCAACCGTTTCGCCTATCACGCCAGAGGCCCGCTCGCATTCGGCCGCGACCTGGTTCTCTCATTCAGGCGTCCCGAAGACCTGGCGTCCGATTTCGACTGGCTTTACGGCTATACCGCAGCCGATTGACGGCCGGTGCCCGTGGTCTCACAAGGCCCGGGCCGCCGCGAGGCCGCGCTCGATATCTGCACGAATATCGGCGATATCCTCAAGGCCGACCTGCAGCCGGATGACCGGACCTTCCGCGGGCGCCTTGCAAATCCTGCGATCGGCAAGATTCACGTGCACGGCCAGACTCTCATATCCGCCCCAGGAATAGCCGAGCCCGAATATCCTCAGTGCATCGAGGAAGGCATGCGCCTTGGCCTTGAAACGGTCCGGGCTCGCGCCGTCGAGCACGAAGGAAAAGATGCCGCTCGCCCCCTTGAAGTCGCGCTTCCAGAGATCGTGGCCCGGAAAACCCGGCAAGGCCGGATGAAGAACGCGCGCCACGTCGTCGAGGCCCTCCAGCCACTCGGCGATGCGCAGGGCGCTTTCCTGATGGCGCTCTAGGCGGACACCCATCGTGCGAAGCCCGCGCAGGATCTGATAGGCGTCGTCCGGCGCGCCGCAGATGCCGAGCGCGATATTGGCTTCCTTGAGCTGCTCCCAATGCGCGGCGTTCGCCGAAACCGTACCCATCAGGATATCGGAATGGCCGGATGGATATTTGGTCGCCGCATGGATCGAAATATCGACGCCGTGCTCCAGCGGCCTGAAATAGAGAGGCGTCGCCCAGGTGTTGTCCATGGCGACGACGACGCCATGCCGGTGAGCCGCATCGGCGATCGCACGGATGTCCTGCATCTCGAAGGTGTTGGAGCCCGGAGCTTCGGTATGGATAAGCTTGGTGTTCGGTCGGATCAGGGCCTCGATGCCCGCACCGATCGCCGGATCGTAATATTCGACCGCAACACCGAGCCGCGTCAGCATCGTATCGCAGAAATGACGTGTCGGATAATAGACCGAATCGACGATCAGCGCATGGTCTCCGGCGGACAGGAAGCCGAGGAACGGCACCGTGACGGCGGCGAGGCCCGAGGGAACCAGGATCGTTCCCGCCGACCCTTCCAGCTCGTCGATCGCAGAGCAGAGCGCATCGGTCGTCGGTGTTCCGCGCGTGCCATAGGTATATTTCTGCGCCCTGTTCTCCATCGTGGCGGCATCCGGGAAAAGCACGGTCGAGGCGTGCACCACCGGCGGATTGACGAAACCGAAATAATCTTCAGGGTTGTTGCCTGCATGGGCAAGGCGCGTGTTCACGCCTGCGCCGGCGAGGATTTCGTCTCTGTCTTTCATGGCTGATCCGAAGCGTTGGCAATTGTCGATGGTGAGGTCTTTTCCGCCCCGCCAACCGTCCGGTCAAGACCAAACCCGGCAACAAAAGGCGGAGCGAATAGTCGAAGACCCATGCGAAGGCCACCTCTGCGCAGTTTTTTTAAGCGTGTTTCTGCATTCGTCCCGCATTTTCTGCCCAATTTTCCACCAGAAATTATCAAATTTTTCCTGCTGATCGGAAAATGGGCCCAATCTCTTGACCCTGCGCAATTTTGCGCATGAGATAGATCTACTCGCGCCGGGAGGGTGGCGGGTGCCGCAGGCGCTATCGCTCGCAGCGTTGCGGTTTGAAACAAGACAACAGAAAAAGGTTTCAAAAAATGACAAAAAAAATCGTAACAGCATTGCTGGGTGCTGCTGTTCTGGGGTTTGGCATTCCCGCTGCTCATGCGGACACGCTTTCGGACGTCAAGGCCAAGGGCTTCGTCCAGTGCGGCGTCAACACGGGTCTCGCAGGCTTCGCATCGCCGGATTCGGCCGGCAATTGGACAGGCCTCGACGTGGATCTCTGCAAGGCCATCGCGGCTGCGATTTTCGCCGATGCCACCAAGGTGCGCTACACGCCGACGACCGCGCAGAGCCGCTTCACCGCGCTGCAGTCCGGCGAAGTCGACGTCCTGTCGCGCAACACGACCTGGACGATCAGCCGCGATACCGCGCTCGGCCTGAACTTCCGCGTGGTCAACTACTATGACGGACAGGGCTTCATGGTTCCCAAGAGCCTGAACGTCAAATCGGCCCTCGAGCTCTCCGGCGCAGCCGTCTGCGTTCAGTCCGGCACGACAACCGAACTCAACCTCGCGGACTATTTCAGGTCCAACAACCTGCAGTACAATCCGGTGGTCTTCGAGAAGCTGGAAGAGGTCAATGCCGCCTATCAGGCCGGCCGCTGCGACGTGTACACGACCGACCAGTCGGGCCTTTATTCGATCCGCCTGACGCTCTCCAATCCGGATGAGCATATCGTTCTGCCGGAAATCATCTCCAAGGAGCCGCTCGGCCCGGCCGTTCGCCAGGGCGACGACCGCTGGTTCGACATCGTGAGCTGGGCGCATTACGCCATGGTGCAAGCCGAGGAATTCGGCATCACGCAGGCGAATGTCGACGAGATGAAGAACTCCGAGAATCCCGATATCCGCCGCTTCCTCGGCACGGAAGCCGACACCAAGATCGGCACGGACCTGGGCCTCGACAACAACTGGGCCTACAACATCATCAAGGGCGTCGGAAACTACGGCGAATCGTTCGACCGCAACGTCGGCACCGGCAGCCCCTTGAAGATCGAGCGCGGTATCAACGCTCTTTGGACGAAGGGCGGGCTGCAATACGCTCCCCCGGTCCGCTAAGACCGCTGCATAAGCGCAAGGCGGCCGAAGCCGCCTTGCCGTCCATATAAAAAGCCCGGCAAAAGGGCATATGGGGACAGGCTCGCATGACAGATCACGCCATAAGTGCGCCTCGCGGCGAACGCGACCTCAGGTCGCTCGTATACGACCCGAAATTCCGCGGCATCTTCTTCCAGGTCCTGACGATCGTCATTCTGACGCTTGTCATCTGGTGGATCGTCCACAATACAAGCACCAATCTCGCCCGATCCAACACCGCGTCGGGCTACGGCTTTCTCAACGGCCGGGCCGGGTTCGACATCGGCCAGTCGATGATTGCCTATACCAGCGATTCCACATACGGCCGTGCCTTGCTCGTCGGCTTTTTGAACACGCTGCTCGTCGCGGCGATGGGCATCGTGACTGCGACCATCATCGGCTTCATCATCGGCATCGGCCGGCTTTCGAGCAATTGGCTGATCGCCAAGCTCTGCACCGTCTATGTCGAGGTATTCCGCAATATCCCGCCGCTGCTGGTGATCTTCTTCTGGTATTCGGGCGTCCTGCGCGTCCTGCCGCAACCGCGGGATTCGATCCAGTTGCCCTTCAGCATGTTCCTCAACAATCGCGGACTTGCCTTCCCGAAGCCGATCTGGGGCGACGGAGCCTGGCTCATTCCGGCGGCCCTCGTCATCGGGATCATCGCAGCCCTCGGCGTCAAGCAGTGGGCGACGCGCCGGCAAATGGCGACGGGGCAGCAGTTTCCGATCATCTGGACGGTCATCGGCCTGATCGTCGGGTTGCCGATCCTTGTCTTCCTCGCAGCCGGCGCACCCTTGACGTTCGACTATCCGATCGAGGGCCGTTTCAACCTGACCGGCGGCAGCGTGATCGCGCCCGAATTTGTCGCTCTCTACCTGGCGCTTTCCTTCTACACGGCGGCCTTCATAGCGGAAATCATCCGCGCCGGCATCAAGGGCGTTTCGAAAGGCCAGAGCGAAGCCTCGTTCGCGCTCGGGCTGCAGCCCGCGATGACGACCCGGCTGATCGTCGTTCCGCAAGCGATGCGCATCATCATTCCGCCTCTGACAAGCCAATATCTCAACCTGACGAAGAATTCTTCCCTCGGAGTGGCGATCGGCTTTCCGGAACTCGTGTCGACCGGCGGCACGACGATGAACCAGACAGGCCAGGCGATCGAAATCGTCTCGATCTGGATCATCGTCTATCTGGGCATCAGCATAGCGACGTCGCTCTTCATGAACTGGTTCAACGCCAAGATGGCGTTGGTGGAGAGATAAGGCGATGGCGACACTTGCTGACAAAACCGCATTCGTCAGGGCGGATATCCTGCCTCCCCTGCCCGCACCCGCCAGCGAGAGAAGCGCCGGCGGCTGGATAAGAGCCAACCTGCTTGCCACGCCGAAGGATGTCGTCCTGACGGTCCTGGCCCTGGCGCTGCTTGCATGGGTGCTGCCGGGCGCCATCAACTGGCTGTTCGTCCAGGCAAGCTGGTTCGGCACGGACCGCTCCGTCTGCGCCACCACCATCCAAGGCGGCGCCCAGCCGGAGGGCTGGAGCGGCGCCTGCTGGGCCTTCGTCCAGGATCGCTTCTCGCAGTTCATGTTCGGCCGTTATCCGCTGGACGAGCGGTGGCGCCCGATCCTGGTGGCGGTGCTTTTCGTGCTGCTTCTGGTCCCGCTGCTCATGCCTTCCCTTCCGCGGAAGGGCCTGAATGCGCTCGCGCTCTTCGTCGTCTTCCCGATCGTCGCGTTCTTCCTGCTTCATGGCGGGGTTTTCGGCCTGCAAACGGTGCAGACGCCGCTGTGGGGCGGGCTGATGGTCACGCTGATCCTCTCCTTCGTCGGCATCGCCGTATCGTTTCCCGTCGGCATTCTTCTTGCCCTGGGGCGGCGATCGCATATGCCGATCATCCGGACGGTCTGCGTGATCTTCATCGAGGTCATCCGCGGCGTGCCGATGATCACCGTGCTTTTCATGGCAAGCGTCATGCTGCCGCTCTTTCTTCCGAGCGGCTGGACGGTGGACAATTTCGTCCGCGCCCTCGTCGGCGTGGCGCTCTTCGCCTCCGCCTACATGGCCGAGGTCATACGCGGCGGCCTCCAGGCAATTCCGAAAGGACAATTCGAGGGGGCCGATTCGCTCGGCCTAAGCTACTGGCAGAAGATGCGGCTGATCGTGCTGCCGCAGGCGATCAAACTCGTCATTCCGGGCATCGTGAACACCTTCATCGGCCTGTTCAAGGATACTTCGCTCGTCTCCATTATCGGCATGTTCGACCTGCTCGGCATCGTGCGGCTGAACTTCACCGATGCAAGCTGGGCCTCGCCGGTCACGCCGGTCAGCGGGCTTATCTTCGCAGGCTTCGTATTCTGGATCTTCTGCTTCGGCATGTCCCGCTATTCGGCCTTCGTGGAAAGGCGCCTCGACACCGGACACAAGAGATAAAAAGGGGAAACAAACATGGCTCCACAAACCAAGCCCGCAGCGATGACCGTTTCGGACACGGACGTCGCGGTCGAGATCGTCGGCATGAACAAGTGGTACGGCGATTTCCATGTGCTGCGCGACATCAATCTCAAGGTGATGCGCGGCGAGCGGATCGTCATTGCCGGCCCCTCCGGCTCCGGCAAGTCGACGATGATCCGCTGCATCAACCGGCTGGAAGAGCATCAGAAGGGTTCCATCCTCGTCGACGGGATCGAACTCACCAACGATCTGAAGAAGATCGACGAGGTGCGCCGCGAGGTCGGCATGGTGTTCCAGCACTTCAACCTCTTCCCCCATCTGACGATCCTGGAGAACTGCACGCTGGCGCCGATCTGGGTACGCAAGATGCCGAAGAAGGACGCCGAGGAGATCGCGATGCACTATCTGAAGCGCGTCAAGATCCCCGAGCAGGCGCACAAATATCCGGGCCAGCTCTCCGGCGGCCAGCAGCAGCGCGTGGCGATCGCCCGCTCGCTCTGCATGAAGCCGAAAATCATGCTGTTCGACGAGCCGACATCGGCGCTCGACCCGGAAATGGTCAAGGAAGTGCTCGACACCATGGTGTCGCTGGCCGAGGAAGGCATGACCATGCTGTGCGTCACGCACGAGATGGGCTTCGCACGCCAGGTCGCCAACCGCGTCATCTTCATGGACCAGGGCCAGATCGTCGAGCAGAACTCGCCGGCAGAGTTCTTCGACAATCCCCAGCATGAGCGGACCAGGCTCTTCCTCAGCCAGATCCTGCACTGAAAAAGCGGCAGCGCCGTCATCATTTTGAAAGGCGGGGGGCAACGCCCGCCTTTTTCAAGCCTGCGGCCTCTCGCCCGCCGACCTGCGCAGCTTCAGCGGGCTCGTACCGAATTGATTGCGGAAGGCACGCGAAAAGGCCGACAGGCTGTCGAAGCCGTTCCGCAGGGCGATTTCGCGCATGCTGAGCCGGGTATCGCGCACCATACGCTGCGCCGCAGTGAGGCGCAGCCGCAGGTAATATTTGCCGGGGCTTATCGCGAACGCGCCGGCGAAGAGCATCTCGAGCTTGCGGGTGGAGATGCCGAGCCGCCGCGCAAGCGCCGAGACCGTCATGGGGCGATCCATGGTGCGCTCCATCAGCCGGATCGCCGCCGCGAGCTCCGGCTCATTCTGCCGAATCCGGCCGAGGGAAACGAGCGGCTGCGCATCGGTCGCGACATGGGTCTCGTCATAAACGAAGACGCTTGCGACATCGAGCGCCATGGCCGAGCCGAAACGTTCCCGGATGAGATGCAGCATCATGTCGAAGGTCGGAGACGCGCCGCCCGAGGTCCAGAGCTTTCCGTCCGTGACGAAACGGTCAGCCCGCACGTTCAGCGAAGGAAAAGCAGCGGCGAAGTCTTCGACCTCTTCCCAATGCGCCGTTGCGGCGCGGCCGTCGAGCAGACCGGAGCGGGCGAGCAGCCAGCAGCCGGATTCGATCCCCGCCACGACAGCGAATCGTCCCGCCGCCTTCTTGAGCCGGCCGATGAATCTGCTGTCAGCATGGCGATCCTGGTTGAAGCCGGCGATGAGCAGCAAGACGTCGCCGGATATATCCCCCGTGAAATCCCCGTCGGCCCTGATTTCGACGCCGCAGGTCAACTCCACCGGCCTCGCCCCGGGCGAAAGAATCCGCCAGCGAAAGACGGGTTCTGGCACGACACGGTTTGCCGCACGCATCGGGTCGAGCACGGAGGCGAGCGACATAATGGACGACTCCGGCAGGAGCACGATGGTGACGCTTAAAGGGCGGTGACGTTTCGCATCGACGGTCATTCGCAATGTGTCAAAAAAGATGCGTATTATGTCAATCAGTAAAACAAGGTTCGGGCATGATCGGCTTTACAGGATCCGGAGATGCAGCCGGATTGAGGTGAGAACCCCTGTACCCCAATGACCCTGATCCGTATTCGGACGGGCTGGCGAGCCGGGAGGCGGACCAGCCCGTTTTTTTACACGAAGCCTTCTGCGATGCCGATCTTTTTGCTGTTGCGGGCGTTGAAAGATGCGTGTATCTCCCGATGCGCCGGAACGGACGGAGTGTAGCGCAGCCTGGTAGCGCATCTGGTTTGGGACCAGAGGGTCGGGAGTTCGAATCTCTCCACTCCGACCATCCCGGCGGGCGTTCAACCGGATAAAGCCCGTGCAGTCATTCCTCCTTTACGGAATCTGCGCTATGGATGGGACGGCGCTCGCCGAAGTAGCGGCAAGACGTTTTTGAATGCTGGAGCCTGTTCCATGTCCGCAAAGATCTATCGTCCCGCCAAGACCGCGATGCAGTCCGGTAAGGCAAAGACTCATCTGTGGGTTCTCGAATTCGATCAGGACAAGCCGCGCACGATCGATCCGATCATGGGCTATACGAGTTCGCGCGATACGCGCCAGCAGGTCCGCCTGACCTTCGAGTCCAGCGAGGCGGCGGTTGCCTATGCCCAGCGCAATGGCATCGAATACCGCGTGATCGAACCGAAGGAAGCAACGCGCAAGCGCGTCGCCTATCCGGACAATTTCCGTTTCAACCGCACGCAGCCCTGGACGCATTGACGAGCGATCCATGACGCTTTTACGGCCCCTTAGCTCAGCTGGATAGAGCACCTGCCTTCTAAGCAGGTTGTCGCAGGTTCGAGTCCTGCAGGGGTCGCCAGTTTTTATGCAGCGCCAGATACGTCTGGACTATCTCCAAAATTCCTGGACTCTGCGCCTCATACCTGTGGACTCGCGTTAGTTGCATATCCACCGTCGTTGGACATCTCCTCCTTCCCCTTTTCGACCGGCCTGTTACCTTACCGGACGTGAGCACCTAAACGCCCTGGAAAAATCTTTGCTTCAGGTTCCGACAGTCGGGAGGCATGCGGCTAGGCTTAAAGCGAAACAAGGAGAACGCCATGTCTAACACCACAGTCGCTCACACCGCAGCCTGCGAAGCCGTACTCAGGGCCGAGATCGCCTACAACACCGCGAACAAGATACTGCCCTCTGTGAACAGGGTTGCTGAAAGGCTCTTGTCACGTACCGTGGAACTGCACGACGCATATTTGGAAGTCCACGCTAAGCTGGAAGCGACGGAGGTCGGGATCGGCGTGTTTTTCGACGGGCTCCTCAACACAACAGCGTTCTGGAACCCGAAAAAGCTTGCGACGGCGCGTGGAATGCGAGCGAGGCTGGACGATCTGAATGACGAGATCGCCAAGAAGGCATCCGAACTCGCCGTGCTTTTGGAAAAGCGGTCGACGATTAACGGACAGGATGGCTTTTACAGCGACACCTACTGTGACGTGTTGGAGGTGATGGAAGTCGCCGCGCGGGATTACCCCCTCTATGAAATGCACGTCGGCGAAAAGGTGCGCGCGCTGAGAGGAAGATACGATCTGAAGTATTGGCCGTCCCTCGGCGAGTTTGTGGCTACGGTCGCGCAGGACGCGCGGGAGGCAGTGGTTGAAGCGAGCAATCCGCTCACCGCGGCAGGAACGGCATCGAAACGCGCCTCACAAGCGGACTTCTTCAGAACCTGGTTCAAGCGCATCGACCATGACCGTCGCCAGAATCTCCTGCCACTGAATTTCGAGCTGTCCGACAGCGCCTACGCATCATTTGGAAATTGTGTTCTGAACCTGGGTGCGAGCGAAGTGGTGGATAGCGTTTACGTCAAGCGCCTGCGACAGCGGGACCGCGAGGCAGACCGATCGAAAGAAGCACAATCCGAGATCGCCTGAACACGTGGTTGACAACCGAACGGAAAGTGAACATATTTCGCCCCACGATCCTGCTGGGAAAATCCGGAGATCGATAAAAGTCTACGGATCGGTTTAACCTTTGATACCAAACATCCGCATACAAGCGGAGCTCAATCGGCCCACGGAGCAGTCTCAATGACTTCGACAGCGACACGAATAGACATACGGGCACCCCGGTTCTGATCGTTCGCTGAGGCTTCTCGGCAGCGATCGCCGAGGTCACCCCCGTTATGTCGGGTTCAACAAGGTGGCGGATCATGGATCGCAATTTCCTCAATACGCATAAGCAGACGGCACTCTTCGCCGCGACGATGATAGTCGCAGCGCGGTAGCGCGCGTCGGTCGGTTCATCACGAGCCGGCAACGACAATCTCCTGAACATTTCGATCTGTGTTTACCCGCTGCCGAGGACGGCAAGCGGAGGGAGAAGTCTGTCATGCGTATTCCCCCTTCCGGATTCACTGAGCCCGTCATTATCCTGTCGACGGCCGAGCTTGCCGCGCTCGGCATCCCGCTCGCGCTCATCCAGGCGCTCGCTCTCGTCTTTACGAAGGAGGGCGGCGCATGGACCGCCTGAGCTCGCACCAGTTGGCCGCCCTCGAGGACTACATCTTCGGGCCAAACCACGTTCCCGCATGGGAACCCAAGATTGGCGCGTGGAATCCCACGATCCCGACGATCTTCCCGACTGCCAAGAACCCGCGCCGCTCGGTCTACGCACGTCTCCCTCTGATGCGCCAGGGCCTGATGCAGTTCGACGTCGATCCGGAGGTCGTGTCGATCTCTGCCTTCCCGTTCTCGACGGAATACTGGTCGACCACGTCCGAAGGCGAACCCGTCAAGCGTACCCACATCACCGACGTCGCCATCCTCCTGCGCGACCACCGGGTGATCTGCATCGACTATGTCCCCGTCGCCATCCAGAAGGATACGCCTTGGCACGAGGCGAAGACGGCCCAGCTCGTGGCCCACTATGAAGAGGAGTTCGGATGGCCGTACGTCGTGCACGACGAGCGCCGAGTCCTTGCCCAGCCGATGGCGGCGAACGCCTCGCTTCTGTGGCGTTACATGCCGTGCGCCGCAGACCATGCGGCCCTGCCGGCTGTGCGCCGAGCCGTGATGGGACTGGTCTTCCCGACGACCATCGCGGCCATCACCGATGCCCTGGCCTCGGGGCACCCCGATGTCGCCAAGCTCGGGACGGAGGCGTCGGTCTTCGCCTTCACGGCTGTCATGCAGCTGGTTATCGACGGCAGCCTCACCGTGGACCTCTCCTTGCCGATCACCACAGCCTCGACCGTCCTGAAAGGAGCCTCGGCATGAACATGAGCGTCAACCGCATGGAGTTCATGTATCCGCAGATGACGGTCATGACACCCGCCGATCTCGGCATCCCGCCGTCGCCGCGGGACTACAAGGCTGGCCAGCACTACGACATCGTGGCCGGTGACCACTTCCTCATCTACGACGCCGACAAAACCAAGGGTGCGCCGTTCGCGGTCCAACGCTGGCACGACACGCCGGACGGGAAGAAGCACATCGAGCTTCAGAACGTGAAGGCGAACACGCCGCTCTATCTCGACACCTGGCAGATCGGCCACCTTGAACGCAATGGCCTGATCCGTCCGCTGGTGGCGGCCGCCGGCCGTGGCAAGAACGAGCGTCTGCCTGGATCGGCGCTGTGCCTGACGAAGGAGCAGAAGGCCAAGGCTGAATATTGGCAACGCTACCTGCAGGCCGCTCTCGACGAGTGCGTCGAGTTCAACGACGGCAAGGCCTCGAAGAAGTTGATGAAGCGTGCGATCGAGCGCCTTGCCGCCGAGCGCGGCGAGCGTCCGCCGGGCATCTCGACCATCTACGACAAGCTCTCCAAGTCGCGGTTGCTCGTCAATTTCGACCCGTTGGTCGCCCTCGCGCCGAACGTCTCCTCCGGCAACGACGATCCGCGTTACTGCGAACGGACCGAAGAGGCCATCAAGAAGGCCGTCGAACTCGCCTGGATGGACCCCAAGGGAACTTGGAAGAGCGTCCGATCCAAGCTGATCGAGTGGACGGCCGAGGGTGGCGACTACTACGACCTCGCCAATCTGGTCATCGACATCGGCGACACCAAGCGCATGCTGTCGCGGCGAACAATCCAGCGTCGGTTCTGGGCCGTCGATGGATTCACCCGCGACGGCCTGCGCTACGGCTACGACTATGCCGGCCGTGTCCACGCCCGCCGTATCCGCCAGATCAGACCGGCGCATCCGATCGACGTGGTGGATGTGGACCATACGACGCTGGGCATTGTGGTCTACGACGACGTCCGCGGTATCGGATTCGGCCGTCCCGATCTCGTCCTCTTTCGCGACCGCCATTCTGGCATCGTCATCGGCTGGGCGATCACCTTCGGGCCACCTTCGTTGGAGACGTTCCTCGAAGGCCTCCTGCACGCGATCCTCCCCAAGGATGCGGGCGACCTGCCTCCAGGCGTCTCCTATCCGTGGCATGGCCGTCCCGTCATGCTCGGCGTGGACAATGCCAAGCATCTGATCGGCATGCCGGCGCGCGAGGCGGCGATCGAGCTGGGCTTCCAGATCACGCCATATCGTCCAGGTCATCCGTGGGAGAAGGGCGCGCTCGAACATCTCTTCCACATCATGAACATCCAGCTGATCGACCGCCTGCCAGGCGCGACGACGATGTCGCCCGACGAGCGCAAGAAGTTCGACGCCGAGAAGATGAAGGCGGTGCCGCAGATTTCGCTCTCGGAGCTGAACGGCTTCCTCGCCTACTACTTCGCCACCATCCACCACGCGCGTAGCCACGAAGGCCTTGGGGAGCTGCACACCATGCATGGCGTTCCTGCCGACCTGTGGGAGAAGGGGATCGTCAACGCGCAGCATCGACCGCTTGTGGATCGCGACATCATGGTGCGGCTGGCGGGTGACACGACGCCCGTCACGATCCAAGCCGACGGCGTCCGGTGGGAATACCTCGTCTACCAGTGCGCCGAACTCGAACAGTTGACGCTGAACCCCGCTCACAAGTTTGGGACGAAGCACCACAAGGCGACGGAATACAAAGCCGTTCGCGATCCGGCGGACCTGTCCCGCATCTGGGTCCACAATCCCTATAACGGCCAGATGATCGAGGTTCCGATCTGCGCCGAGATGTCGTCCTATGCCAAGGGCATGCGGCTCTACCAGCACCGCCGGATCGTCGCCCATAACCGCGAGAAGAACCGCGCGGCCGACGATATCGAGATGCTGACGCTGTCCATGACGGAGCTGGAGAACGAGCTTCTCGAAATCCACGCCAAGCGCCGCAAGCACGACACCGCTACCAAGCTCGCCCGCTTCATCTCCGGTCAGCGCCAGCGCATCCGCCGCACGCAGGCGGTCGAGGTCGCGACGTCTGGCGTTGGGCGGACGGACTACGCCGCCCCGATGCCGGCGGCGGAGCCAGACCCGCTCAATCGTCCGTCGTTGCCTGCTCCAGAGGTTGAGGCACCCACGCCCGAGCAGCCCGCCGTCGCGGCGGAGGCCGCCGACATCGAAACGATCCGCTCCAAGTTCGAAGGATGGGAATGACCGCCATGTTCCACACTGAAGCCTTTCTTACCCCCAAAGCACGCGCCGCCGCGGCAGCACTTCCCAAGCCCCTACGCCAGGAGATGATCAAGACGCTCCTATACAGATACCCTGTCTTCAACCAGGGCGTGGCGTTCATCGGAAGCTTTCACCGCCCGACGGGTGAGGGGTACGACACGGGAGCCGTGGGCGGCATGCTTGGCGAGAGCCATGCGGGCAAGTCCATGATTTGTCGCTACTACGCCTCGCAGTTCCCGAACGGTGTTGGAGAGGGGGGTGAACCTATCCCGTCGTTTACCTTGAGGCGACGGAGCAAATGTCGCCGTCCCACATGGCCGAGCGCCTTTACTACCTGACGGGCGCTCGCTCGATCCCAAAGATCAAGTCCGCATCCCTGATGGACAATTCCATTCTGCGGCTTGCCGCTTCGGCGACGCAGCTCGTCATCCTCGACGAGGCGCAACTCCTGCTGACCGACCGCCCGGCACCTCAGATCAAGGCCTTCCGCGGCTTCATCAAGGAGATGGTGGACGCGAGGCTGTTCAACGTTCTCCTCGTCGGCGAGGAGCGCTTGCGGGAGGCGATCCACACGATGACGGCCCTTGCCAATCGTGGTGGCTTCTACTGCGAGACCGTGAAGCCGATGGGCGACAGCGGCACCGAGTTCGAGATGTTCCGTCTGCTCATCGACAAGATCGACGAGCGCCTGCCTTTCCTGTCGAAGTCGAACCTGGAGGTCTGGGACAAGGACTTCCATCACTACAGCGGCGGCAAGATCGGCCGTTTGATGAACCTGGTCGGCCGAGCGGGCCTGCTTGCCGTCGGACAGGACACGGGCTGCATCATGGTCGAGCAATTGCGGGAAACCGTGAACCGCATGCGCGGCCCTGGCGACCGCTATCCCTATTTTGAAAAGGGCTGACCGATGCAGATCGAACACGCGCTCGCCCGTCCGTTCTCCCGCTGGGATGTCGTCCATGGCCGCGGAGAACCCGCCTATGGTTACTTTGCACGCTTGGTGGCGAATGAGGGCCATTCGAGCATGCGGGTCTATGCTAACGAGGTCGGTCTCAACGGGCGTAATCTCGTCCCCGAGGAAATGCTCGCGGCAATCAAACGGTTGCCATTGTCGGCGGAAGCATTCGACGGCCTTGATCGCTGGACGCCAATCCGCGACGGCAACCTTTATCGGCTCGGTGCCGAGACAGCGCGGTTGAAGCAAATGTCGATCTCGAAGCGGCGCTGGTGTCGATCATGCATGCGGGAGGCACGCTACCATCGGGTCTGGTGGGACTTCGTCTGCTACCGGACCTGTCCTACGCATTGCGAGGAGCTCGTCGATCGTACGGTACGGGAAGAGATTGTTCGCTGGCACTGGCCGCATTTCGATGTCGGTCCCGACGGCATGGACTTGGCCGATGGAGCTACGCCTGGAACCTCCTCCGCGGCGACCGGCCTCGAGCGGTTCATCGAAGGCAGACTCCTCGGCGTGGAAGGCCTGCCGCTTCCCGGCGTTCCCTTGCATCACGTAATTGAAGCCTGCCTGACACTCGGAGCTTTCCTTGCGGCCGACGGCCTTTTGGCGCTCATGATGTCCAAGGTCGACCTGCGGGAGCGACTGGCAGCACATATCCGGGATACGCTGCCAGAGGCCGTAAGGAAAGCGCGGTATCGCAGTCTGCCTCAGCAACGTGGTCCGCGGCGGCTCCGCCGATGAGGAAGGGTCACTCCGCCCGTGGATCGAGCGGCTGCTCCTTCAGGCCTTCGCCGACGTCGGTCGCATCGGGCGGAAGCGCTTCAGCCGAATGGAAATTGAAAGGCGGGACTTCACGTTGGCTGAAGCCGCCAGCGAACTCGGCGTGAACCGCAAGGGGCTTTCCCGTTTCGCAAAGCATCTCGGCGTCGGCCACACACCGTGGAAGGACGCTCATTCCTTCTCCAAGGACGACGTTGAGGCGTTGAGGACGAAGCTTGCCGACCTCATCACGCTCCCCGAAACGATCCCGATCACGGGCATCCCAGGTCACGAGTTTCGTTTTCTCGAGCGAGCGGGCTTCATTACCCATCATTCCAACCTGATCAGCCATTCGCCAGCCGTGCGGTATCTGCGGGAGGATGTCGTAGCTCTCGTCGAGCAGGCGCTGGCGGTGAAGACGACGGCAGAAGGCAATGGGGTGAGCGTCTCATCCTATGCTCGGAGAACCAAGCAGGCACTCGGCGGCGTGTTCGTGCAAGTGCTGAAGGGTGAGATGGCGGTGGTTGGCCTCTCGGCCGATGGAACCGGCCTCAGGCGGCTACGGGTAACCCTCCCTGTGGCGAAGATGGGGATGACAGTCGGTGAGGCGGCCAAGCTGACGTCGCTCCAGCAGGCGACGATCAGCGAACTGGTCTCCATGGGCGTGATCCAGCGGATCGAGGGATCGCCGAGGCTGTCGGAGGCGTCGGTGCAGGAGTTTCACGCGACTTATATGAACCCCGCATTGCTTGCCGACGACCTGGGATGCGCGCCGAGCTGGGTGAAGCAACGGTTGCGGAAGCTGGGGGCAACGTTTGCATTTCAGCTGCCTACCAACACCATCATTGCGAGAGACGAGATCGTTCGATTACCAATTGGGAAACATCCTTTTGAGGACATCCCTCGGTGATCCGCGCGGGTCCTTCTCAGCGGCGACCAGTTCTTCCGCGAGAGTATCTATCTCGCTTTGCATCAGCAGCGGTTTCTTCCGCCGCTGATGATATTTCATCGACCATTGATAGAAACCATCTGGCACCTCGCCGTCAATATGCTGCATGGTCATCGACTTAAACGTGTCGTAGATGACAGGTTCCTCGTGCAGATCGACGTCGACAATTTCGATGCCGTTCTTATCAAGGGATAGGAAACCTTGTCCCTTCCGCTTCGTACGTTTCCCTGGCATTTCCAGTTCGATGTAGAAATTATTCATCATCAAAGCAAACCAAACCTCATCTTTGGGAAGCGGAACCGGCCAGAATACGTTTGCGTCACCTGGAATTTCATTGGGTTCGATGTAGCCGTAGCCATCGATCACGTTTCGCACGCGAACCGAAAGGCCTCGCAGAGTCAGATTATTGCGTGATTTGAGAATGCGCTTGATTTGATCAGCATTTGCTTCGCTGAGTACAATACCACGATACTTTTCATTGGATGACAGCGCTGCGCGCCAAAAGACTGCTAGAAAGAACAGAATTAGTTGGCGTTGGGAGATCGCCCAAGTGCGGCCCCCATCATCATTAATGTGGCGTCGGAATTCCCGCAAAAACTTGAATCCAGCTTTATCAAACCGCGTGTTGAACTCGCGTGTGAGAGGCAAAGCTTGCGACTCTGATCACAGTAGGCACACACATCGACTGGTTTTCGTACTCTTTTATTCAACATCGCTAAGCCTTCAATTCTTTACAAACAGGATCGAAGGCTGTGTTGCATGGGACTAGAAGGATCAGCTCTGCCCTGTGCGGTTTGTGCGCTGATATGACAAGAACTGTTCCCACATGGCCATTTGTTGCTATATCTCAAAGGTGTCGACAGGCTGGGGTAATGACGAGTGATGGGCAACGGAGGACTTCCCGAAGGCAGTGGAACTATCAACTGGTCTCGGGGTTGGTTGCGGCTTTGGACTGCCACGACGCTCTTGTGGCTTTTTGCGTTTGCAGCGGTCCTCATCGCAGCGCCGGATATGGCTTGGCGTCTGCGCGGCCCCGGCACGGAAACTGTTCCCCTTCCGCCTTGCGGGTCGGGTCAGCCGATATGCGACCCTTGGGAGCGGAAATTCGAAGAGGGTGACATACCCCCAGGGGCGATCCTCGGACCAGATAACATTACACTGCCCGGTCCGTTCTCGCCGGGACTTGTGGCGGCGGTCGCTTTGGGACCACCTGCGGCTGTTCTTGCACTCGGTTTGTTGCTGGGATGGGTGGCCGCGGGATTTGCGAGGACGCCTTCACGGAGGTGATCGGTTGGCATCGCCATGTCAGTATGGACCCATTGCGAAGCGTATCACCACTTCGTGCTCCCGCCCCCACAAGCCCCTCGATGTCCATGTAGGACGTGGTTATGACAGACCTCATTACGTTGCTAAACAAGCGAGCCGACCTTGATACCGTGCTCGGAAGGAACGTGTGGACGAGCGTCAAGGTCAACGACCTGTTCGTCCCAGCCAACTCTCTTCAAACGCGCTTGAACAGCTTCGGGCGCAATCTGGCGCTTTTTACTCACGTTACAGACTATGAAGTTCAGTTGATCGGATCGGCTAGCTCGCTCGACTATCGAGGGAACAAATTCCTCGTATCAACCGCTCATCAGGTCCATGGTCGCCCAGGCGAAGATATCGGCATCGTGGTTCCAGGGGAAAACACTTACATGACCTCTGCAGGCTATACTCGCTACCGGCCAACCGAAGAATCGAACGACACCGACGCCCGTGATCTGTGCGCTTTTGATTTTACCCCCCAATCGGTGGAAAACGGCTCTCTTTCCCAACGCTTCTTTCGCGTCGACGCAAATACTACCCTTGAGGACGGCGACGACATCATAGGCCTGCTGGCATATGGCTGCCCCTACGTGGACCAGAAGTACAACATTGTCGATCAAAATACGGTAGGTACGGTAATCCGATCAATGACATGCGAGCCTATAGAGCAGTCGGCAGACGCTGCCGTGGGAAAATGTAGAACCGTATCTCCCATGGATTTCGACGCAAACGGACTTTCTGGAGGACCGGTGTTTGCGAGTGTTCTCGAACACCAAGAGATCGTGTTGAAATTCGCCGGCGTCATCAATCGCGCAGGCGGCGGTGTCATCCATTACATCAAGGCTCGTGCAGTGACTGCTCTACTGGATAAGGCGATCGACTGATTAAGAAACGCGACGGTCGGTTCCACCGACCGTCCTTGCAGGAACCGATGGAGTCCGCCGGGTTTTTAGGCACCAAGGGCCATCGCTTTGATGACATCCCTCAATCGATCTCAGGTGACGATCACCTCATTGTGCATCGTTGGATGGACTCTCCTGGGCGGCACCTAAGGTTGCCTGTTCCTGACGGCGCTCCGGAACTTCCACCCCCTGAATATCCTGGACGGTTGTTTACCCCGTTGGATAGGACAGAAGAGGTAATTCCCAGCATGATGCCGCTAAATGTTGCCCATGCGTCTGCTTCTTCTTGCGCTCTTCGAGCCGCTGCCGCTTCCGCACGAGCGCGGTCGTACGAGTTCCTTCGCTCTTGTTGGCGTTGCCGTTCTTCAGCATCCCGTCGACGAATCTCCGCCATCGCATTGTCGTAGCGTTCCATTTCCAGACGGATGCTTTCTCTCCGCTCCTCCAGTTCGGCTAGTTGTCTCTGGTCATAATCACGCTGGGCATCTCTAAGATTTTCCCGATTCGCTTTGTTCACCTCATCGGCTTTAGCCGCTTTTCGTCGCGCAGCTTCAATACGTGCAGAGGTCGAGGTCCCTTGTTGGTCAGGCTTTGCGGCGGCTTGTGCTGCCTTCATGGTCTCCGCCTGCTTGGACGCACGCTCGAAAGCGCATCTAGTCACCAGTTTGTTGTACGAAAGAATTTGTTCGTTCTCTTTCCGAACGGCATTACGACACTCGGTTATCGCATCGTAACATTGTTGCCATTTCCTGCTGCTGAGCTTGTGGCGGCTGTCACACGCTCTCGTTTCTCTAAGACCAGGGTTGCAAACTTCATTCGCATTGATGGGTGAATATCGATCAAGCGGTGGTGGACAGATATTCTTCTGGGCGAGATCACCAAGTTGTTCGGCAGTCTGCGCATTCACGCCCTCACCGAAGACGAGAAGAATTGCGATAGCAATGCCTGGGACTCTCCTCATTGCGCTAAGCTCTCTAATGAATCTTTGGCGTCTGCGGCTACGGCGGCGTCACACAGCCTGATTCCGACCTTGGCTAACTTTTCAGTCCGTTCTTCACGATCTTTCCACTGCGATCCTTCGCCTATGGGAGCGAAGCTACGGGTGATACATTTCCTTCGCGACTTGCATTGGATCAGAACCTCGGTCTTCGGATGCTCCAAGGCGAATGTGTCACTAATCTCCTGTATGTTGATTTTGCCGATATCTCTATACGCGAACTCAATACTGACCCTCGTTCCAGCGTCACCCTTGCCCTCAACACCCGCGACGGGACTGAAGGATATCTCATCCTCCTGTGTACTTAGCGAAAACCTATCGGTGGAGGACGACAGGCTATGGGCCGTTATCATCTCAGTATTCGTTCCGGTAACCGAGCGGGCCCATGGTTTTATGGGGCATTTCACCGCTAGTGATAGCAGTTCTATTGCTTCCTCTTTCGTGAGGGTGGCTGCGGCCTGTGCATGCACGTCCGTCGCCACGACCATCGAGGCGAACACCGTTAGCTGTCGCAGGAAAGGCAGTCGTGATGCAAACATGCGGCACCCCCTTGTCATCGTTCGCGAGGCACGAGAAGCACTTCGGCCTACATTGACGGGACACTCTGGTCAGTCATAGCTCGCAGAGGCGTATCTGAGTTACGCTACTCGGAAGTAGCGGTGGTGTATTCACCTTTTTGGCTTAATGAGCCAGCCGTCGGGCAGAACTGACCTCCGTTCCCGATTGTTCAGTTGGAAAGGGGAGGCCCCAAGTTTCCCGCCGATGATCACACTCCTGGTAGCAGGCGGGGCCTCGACAAAAACGCTCCCAGCGGTCTTCCCGACCCGGAAGAACCCGAAGGGGCGGTCCAAGTGATATTCTATCCCGGAGGCGGGTGTTGGCATACTCACCCGTTAGACGTAAATCGCGTTGGTTACTTGGCTTTCTCTGGAATGGAACCTTAGCTGGTCCTCTTAATTTGATCTTGCAATCCGCCACGCAAGGGGCAGGGGGAGAGGTGGGGATAACGTCTGAGGTTTAGAGGACGGCATTTTCAGCGCGTTGTGGATATCCAATCCCTGGTGTGGTCGAAATAATGAAGGTTATCTGCGCCTTCCATTGGCCGTGCCACGAGCGTGGAAGCCGCGTTGATGATGAAGCGAATTTGAATGACATCAATTGGTCGGCACTGTCACGGAATGTTACGTTGCTCAGGGTGATGTCCCGAGGGCGGCGGCACACCGACAGTCGCCGTTGTCTATGCTGCAGCCTGCCCGCTGACGCTCGTGTCAATCCTGACTTCGTACCGATCCATTTCGTCCTTGGAGATCAGGCCGTAGTTGACCGCATCTCTGACCGCGCCCTCGGTGATCTGCTTCGTCATTTCCGCGGAATCAATCGAACCCGCAAACTGGAATGTTTGGTTGAAGCTGTCGACGCATCGCCCAGTCTCTTTCTCGATGATCGATACTTTCATGGTCGCCTCACTCTGTTTTGGCGTTGACTATGCCGGAGTGGTACGCCGGCCGCTACGTGAGTCCAGAGGTATGTGGCGATCGGGCCTCTGAGTCTGAAGGTATGAGGCACGGAGTCCGGCCTTAGGTGGTTTATCGGCCGGAATTTGTCAGCGAAAACAGCGATCTCGAGTCCAGACGTATCTGGCGACGCTCAGTTTTCTGCCTAATATCAATTAGTTATGCGTTTCGTCCGACATTTATCCGACGTCCGTCCGACATTTCCGACCTGAAAATGTCGGACGTGCCGGGCCGACGTTCTTCTATACTCCATCTGCTCGCGACAAAGCGATTGCCGCAGTCCGGTGATCGCAGCCGGCGTTCGTTCGGCGTAGACCGGCAACTCGTCGGCGATGCATATTTCCCGACGTCCGAAAATCTGGTTCAAAGATGTCAGTGAAGGCATCGGCGCCTTTTCGGCCGATTTTGCTATGGGAGGCATGATGACGGGATCAACGGTGCTGATAACCGGCGGAAGCCGCGGGATAGGCAAAGCGATCGTCGAGAAGGCGGTTTCGCAGGGCTGGAGCGTCGCCCTCACATATTTCAGCGACGAGGACTCGGCAGCCTCGGTGGTCTCCCGCGCCAAAGAGAAGGGCGGTATTTGCGCGGCCTATCGTTGCGATGCAGCCGGCACGAAAGACGCGTTCGACGCCATGATCGATCGCGCCGAAACCGAGATCGGAGCGATTTCCTGCCTCGTCAACAATGTCGGCATAACCGGCCGAATCGGCCCGCTGGCCGATCTGCCGGAAGACACGCTTCGGCGTACGATAGATACGAATGTCACCGGAACGATCCTCATGACACAGGCGATGGTCACCCGATGGATAGAGCGAAAAGCGGCCGGCTCAGTGGTCAATATCAGCTCGATCGCGGCAACGCTCGGCGCACCGAACGAGTATGTCCATTATGCCGCCAGCAAGGCGGCGATCGAGGCCTTCACGATCGGACTTGCCAAGGAACTCGGGCCCGCGGGCATCCGCATCAACGCCGTGTCTCCCGGAACCGCGCTCACCGATATCCATGCGCGAGGCGGAGATCCCGGCAGACCCGAACGGGTCGCCGCGCGCGTCCCGCTCGGCAGGGCGGCCCGGCCGGAGGAGATCGCCAATGCCGTCATGTGGCTCGCCTCGCCGGAAGCGAGCTATGCGAGCGGCGCGATCCTTCGCGTCGGCGGCGGGCTTTGAGCGGTAGAACCGGAGGGCGCTGCCGGCAGAGAGGATTGCGGCGGGATCAATCCCGATCCGTCCTCATGCTTTCGATCATCCGGCTTTCGACCCGGCTTCCCGACCGTATGCCGAGCTTCTTCACCGTACCGCCGTTAAGTTCGAGAACGAAATCGACCGGCACCTTCGAATCGATGATCGCTTCCGACAGGGGTTCGGCGTTCTCCCGGATCGTGCGGATCTTCCCGTCCTTGCCGATGAACAACATGTCCAGCGGCAGATAGGTGTTCTTCATCCACATCAGAACCTGGCGCGTCTCGCCGAAGGCGAAGAGCATGCCATGATCGGCGGCCATTTCGCGACGGTTCATAAGTCCTTGTGAGCGCTGGTTCGGCGTCACGGCCAATTCCACGAGGAATTCATGCGTCCTGCCGTCGCGGCCGACGATCTTCAGGGATTCGCGTTCGAATGTTTCCGCGCCGACGGCAGACGCCGCACAGGCCAGAAACAAAAAAAGCGTCGCAATGACGCCTTTTTGCAAGAAGCAAGCAATCCGGCGCGACATGATCAGTGCGCCCGGTTGCCCGGCATCGGCACGTCCGGATGGATCTCCGCAGCCATGAGCCCTTTTTCGCCGTCGCCGAAGCGGACCAGGACGACCTGTCCGGGGCGCAGCTCCGTGAGGCCGAAGCGGCGAAGCGTCTCCATATGGATGAAGATGTCCTCCGTGCCCTCCCCGCGCGTCAGGAAGCCGAAGCCCTTGGTGCGGTTGAACCATTTGACCAGAACCCGCTCCAGTCCGCTCGTCGGCGTCACCTGCACATGCGTCTTGACCGGGGGCATCTGCGAAGGGTGGACGGCAGTCGACTGATCCATCGAGAGAATGCGGAAGGCCTGATAGCCGCGGTCCCGCTTCTGGATGAGGGCGACCACGCGCGTTCCCTCCAGAATGGTCTGGTAGCCGTCGCGGCGCAGACAGGTGACATGGAGCAGGACATCCTGCATCCCGTTGTCGGGAACGATGAAGCCAAAGCCCTTCGCCACGTCAAACCATTTGATGACGCCGGTGATCTCGACCAGGTTGACGGCTTCGCCGCCCTGATCATCATTCGCGGTGACTTCCTTCGAAGACATTCTATCCGCCATGATCTGTCAGCCCCTCGATTACGCGTCACATAGAGTTACGGTTAACTGATTCTTGACGTCAGCATAACATCGTCCCGATGCGGATGCGCAAGCCTTTGTTGAAAGTTTTACTGCTCCGTTTCCTATCATCCGAGGCTTGCCTCTAGCTGTCGATTTCCTATTCTCACTAGCCGCACCGCACATAGCGAGGACATTACAATGCGTTATCTCCACACGATGGTCCGGGTTAAGGACATCGACGAATCACTACATTTTTATCGCGATCTTTTCGGCCTGGAGGAGATTCGCCGGATCGAAAATGAAAAGGGCCGCTTCACGCTGATCTTCCTCGCCGCGCCGGGCGACGTCGGGTCTGCAAGAGAGAACAAGGCTCCATGCATCGAGCTCACCTACAACTGGGATCCGGAGAATTACACGGGCGGGCGCAATTTCGGCCACCTCGCCTATGAGGTCGACGACATCTACGCCTTCTGCCAGAAGCTGATGGACGGCGGCGTCACCATCAATCGGCCGCCGCGCGACGGCCATATGGCTTTCGTCCGCTCACCCGACGGCATTTCGATCGAAATTCTGCAGAAGGGGAACGGCCTTCCCGCCGCAGAGCCGTGGGTTTCCATGTCAAACACGGGCACCTGGTAAGTTTCGGACAAAGCAAGACCAATAATGTCGGGCAGGACGAACATTGTTTTGCCCGATTTGGCTTCAGAATACATTAGCAATTCTGGCTGGACGAATCGGGAGACCCGCCAGAGCCTTTCTTTTCCAGGCAAGCCTTGTGTTCGTGTCGATTGCCTGCTGACGGTTGATTCTCTGCAGCCGTGAGTGAAACATTAACATTTTCGTGGTGAGCGGAGTCCGCATGAAGGGCCGCAACTGCGGACCGAGGATTGGACGGCTTGGCCGGCGGCAAGACCGGCGAGAAGCACGAAAATCATTCAGGATCGGGGATTTTTCGTTGCGGGGACTGCAAGGATCAAAAGCGGGGCTCAACATGCTGCGGCGCGGTTTGCTGCTGGCTGTTTCAGTATCCGCTCTCACCGGCTGTGTTTCGGCCGTATCCAGCGATGTCAGCGCTGAAAGGTCTCTTTCGACTCCCTCCGAGAATACGAATCAGACAGCGGCCGCGAAAAGTGCTGCGGCAGCGCCCTCCGAGCAGGGCTCGGCCGCATATCGCGATCCCATGGTGGCCGCCGTCAATTCCGCCGGGCAAGCTCCTGAAAATGCCGAATCGGCTGCCAAAGCAACGGATCTTTCCGATCAGGTGATGCAGCCGACGGCACTCAATGCCGGACAATCGAGCATCTTTTCGGCCAGGAGCAACAACAGCACCGCGACGGCCGGAGATACGGCAAGCCCTGCAACGGCACCCGTCAATGCGGCGCTGCCTGGAGCAAATCCCGCCCGCGCCAGCATCTACCAGAACAATGGTCCATCCGCCGGGGACGATTCCAGCGGACTTCCGGTCGAGGACATGCCGGTTGAGAATGCGCAGGCGAACGCCGCTACCGTTTCCGGCAGTGGCGGGGAATCCTTCGTGGTGCCGGACCGGGTTCCGCTGCCGACCAGCGCCCGCACGGCGCTTGTCGCCGAAAATACGGGAAGCAGCCCCGCAGAGCTCGTGGTGGTCACCCAGCCCGCAGCCGGCGCCGAGGTCGCACAGACCCTGCTGCCCGCTGCAAACAGCCAGGAAGTCGATCGGGAGCCGGCGGACGACAGCCACAAACCGATGACGCTTGCCGCTCTCTTCGCAGCCAAACGCAAACCCGGACAGCCGGACGACGATCAGGCCGCGGTTCCGGCGAAGAAGCAGCCGCGCACGGTCCTCAACCGAAATAGCGCGGGGCTGAGGCAGGAAGCCTCGCTCGGTTCCGATTCGCTTCCGGGGGTGATGATGTCAGCCACGGATATCCCGCATGCCGATTCGCACTCCGAGACGGATGACGACGACGTTGCCGAAGAAGGCGGAGACAACAGCTTCGTGGAGATCGCCTCGATCGCCGGCCTCGCGCGCCTCGCCCCGAACGGATTGTTTCTGCAGACCGACAGGGTGAAGACCGGATGCTTCAAGCCGGAGCTCCTGCAGGTGTTGAAGACCGTCGAGAAACATTACGGCAAGCCTATCATCGTGACCTCCGGCCTTCGCGCCGCCAAGCGTAACCGGGCGCGGCAGTCCCTGCACACGCGCTGCGAAGCGGCCGACATCCAGATCGCCGGCGTCGACAAATGGGAACTCGCCGAGTATCTCCGCACGATGCCCGGCCGCGGCGGCGTGGGCACCTATTGCCATACCGAATCCGTGCACATCGATATCGGTCCCGAGCGGGACTGGAACTGGCGCTGCCGCCGTAAGAAATGATGCGCCTTCGGCCCGGAACGGGCTTTCCGATGGCGGTCTGAAGCACGACCGCCGCTTCTTCGCATTCTCACCCCTAGTTCCCTCGGAATATTTCGGCATGAGCCGGAATCGAGCACTATTCAGATGTAACCATCTGTTATTATTATATTTTTTAGAGAACAGCGGGCCCGAAATTTTTCTGTCGCTTTTTTGAAAAATCCCGTTCCAGCCTGCTTGCGGAAACGAAAAGCCCCGACTATAAGACTGCCACCGCACGCGCCCTTCGTCTATCGGTTAGGACGTCAGATTTTCATTCTGAAAAGAGGGGTTCGACTCCCCTAGGGCGTGCCACTTTCCTTCAGATCAGTCAGAGCGAATGACGGACCGGCCGTTCTTGCATGACGCGCCATCGCGCTCTATATACGGGGCTTCGCAACGATGCGCCCATCGTCTAGCGGTCAGGACGCCGCCCTCTCACGGCGGTAACACGGGTTCGAGTCCCGTTGGGCGTACCATCTTCCTCACAGCATGCTTCAAGAAATCGCCGCAACCGCTCGGGTTCCTCACGAATCAGAAAGCCTTAGCCGCGTCGATCAGTCGGAGCTGCACCCGGCGCGTTCCCTGCCAATGATCCATCGAGATGCATCCAGCGGCATGGACGGCTTGCCCGCGCTCCTTCATCAGGAAATTGCCGAGCTCCGCATCAGCGGCGCGGAATGCCATCGCGTCGATCCGGCTTCCGTCCGGACTTTCCAGCGTGACGCGCATGTGGTTCGTCCCGACGGGCCGGACGTCGCGCAGGCGATGCGCAGGCAAGGCGAAAACGGGCTGGGGATGGCCCGAGCCGTACGGTCCGGCCTGTTCGAGCTGGTCCGCAAGGGCAAGCGTCATGCCGGATGCGCTGAATGCGCCATCGATCTTCAGGGTGTGGACGGCGACGAGATCGCGCACCGGCTTTTCCGCACGCGCCTCGAAAAAGGCGCGCAAGCCGCCAAGCTTGGCCCTCTCCACGGTCAGGCCGGCGGCCATGGCATGGCCCCCTCCCTTGACCAGCAATCCTTCATCCACCGCTGCGCGCACCATGCGGCCCATGTCGAAACCGCTGATCGAGCGGCCCGAACCCGTTCCGCGTCCGGAAGGGTCGAAGGCTATGGCGAAGGCCGGGCGGCGAAACTTGTCCTTCAGGCGCGAAGCGAGGAGACCGACGACGCCCGGATGCCAGCCTTCGCGTGCAGTGACGATCACGGAAGCGTTTTCCCCATCGCCATATTCCGCCATCGCTTCGGCTTCGGCCTCGGCGAGCATGGCCGTCTCCATCGCCTGGCGCTCGCGGTTGAGCTCGTCCAGACGTTTGGCGATATCTTCGGCACCCGCACCCTCGTCGAGCGTCAACAGGCGGCTGCCGAGCGCCGCATCGCCGATACGCCCGCCTGCATTGATCCGCGGACCGACGAGAAAGCCGAGATGATAGGGCGTGACCGGACCGCCGATGCCGGCCTGCTTCAAGAGTGCCGTCAGGCCGACATTGCCGAGATGGCGAGCGGCAACGAGACCCTTTACCACATAAGCGCGGTTCAGCCCCTTGAGCGGCACCACATCGCAAACCGTCGCCAGCGCGACGAGGTCGAGGAGCGCCAGCAGGTCGAAGCTTCCGGCGCGCGCGTCACCCCGCACCCGCATCAGCCGCTGCAACGCGACGAGCACCAGGAAAACGACGCCGGCGGCGCAGAGATGCCCCTGCCCTGACAGATCGTCCTCCCGGTTCGGATTGACCAGTGCTGCGCATTCGGGAAGCGTTTCACCGACCTGGTGATGATCTATGACGACAACATCGATGCCGCGTGCCGCTGCTGCCGCAAGCGACTCGTGGCTGGTGGAGCCGCAATCGACAGTCACGATCAGTTCGGCGCCCCGATCGATGAGCTGACCGATCGCCGCCGGGTTCGGGCCATAGCCTTCGAAAATTCGGTCGGGGATGTAGATCTCCGCCTCGATCCCGAAATGCCGGAGGAAACGGTACATCAGCGCCGAGGAGGCCGCACCGTCGACATCATAATCGCCGAAGATCGCCACCTTCTGCTGCCCGGCGATCGCTGCGGCGATGCGGTTCGCCGCCGCCTCGCAGTCGGTCAGGCTGTAGGGCTCGGGCATCAACCTCCGGATGGTGGGGTCAAGAAATTCGAGCGCCTCGTCGAAGGCGACACCCCTGCCTGCCAGGACACGGGCGATGAGATCGGAAAGGCCATGGGTCTGGCTCATGGCAAGGGCGCGGTTCTCGCCCGCCTTGTCGAGGCGCGCGATCCAGCGCTGCCCGGTCGCAGAGCGTTCCACGCCGAGAAAGGCACGGTTCACCGTATCCGCCATGTCACCCATATCAACTCCCCGGACCTCGGCCGGCAGCGGCCGCCTCTCCGATCAGTATTCGATGCCGACCAAACCGCCAACCGCGCATGGATGCCGTCACCGAGCGGGCAAGACTCAGGATTTAGACGGTCTTCGGACGCTCGATGCGAATGACCTGCGGCTCGCCGACGAGATAACCATCTTTCTTGATGGACGACACCGCCTTGCGCACCGAATCCTCCATCGTCGCATGGGTGACGAGGATGATCGTCTGCGGTTCGCCGGTTTCGTTGTGATGCTTGGAGCGCTGCACGATCGATTCGAGCGAGATCTGGTTTTCCGCCATATGCCCGGCAATGCTCGCGAAGACGCCGGTACGGTCCTCGACGGAAAGGCGAATGAAGTAGCCGCCGTGATGGGTGCGGATCTGCGCGCGCTTGTAGGGCTTGAGGCCCGATGCCGGGCGGCCGAGCACCGGCACGGTCTGCGCGCCGGGCCGGCTTTTTGCGATATCGGCAATGTCGCCGAGCACGGCAGAGGCGGTCGCATTGCCTCCCGCCCCCGGGCCCACCATCAGGAGCTCGCCGAGGATGTCGGATTCAATCGCGACCGCATTCGTCACGCCGTCGACCTGGGCGATTACGGATTCGAGCGGCACCATGGTCGGGTGGACGCGCTGCTCGATGCCGGTGTCCGTTTTCTGCGCCACCCCGAGAAGCTTGATCCGGTAGCCGAGGTCGGCGGCAGCGCGGATATCCTCGATGGAGATATTGGTGATGCCCTCCAGATAGATGTCGTCGGCCGCGATCTTCGTTCCGAAGGCGAGCGTGGTGAGGATCGACAGCTTGTGCGCGGTATCGTTGCCCTCGATGTCGAAAGCCGGATCGGCTTCGGCATAGCCGAGGCGCTGCGCCTCCTTGAGGCAATCGGCGAAGCTCAACCCCTCCTTCTCCATCTTGGTCAGGATGTAGTTGCAGGTGCCGTTCATGATGCCGTAGACGCGGGAAATCGTATTGCCCGTCAGGGACTCGCGAAGCGCCTTGATGACCGGGATGCCGCCAGCAACAGCCGCCTCGTAGTTGAGAAGTGATCCCTTTTCCTCGGCGAGAACCGCAAGTTCCACGCCATGGGCAGCGAGCAGTGCCTTGTTCGCCGTCACCACGTGAATACCCCGGGAAAGTGCGGCCTTGACCGCCGAGTACGCAGGGTCTCCCGCACCACCCATCAGTTCCACGAAGACATCGATCGTGCCCTCGCGTGCGAGAGCCACCGGATCGTCGAACCATTCGGCTTTCGTCAGATCGACACCCCTGTCGCGGCTGCGGTCGCGCGCGCTGACGCCGACGATGTCGATCGGCCGTCCGCACGTCGTCGTCAGCATGTCCCGCCGTTCGACGAGAATGCGCGCGAGCGAGGAACCAACGGTTCCCAACCCCGCAATGCCGATCTTGAGGGCATCAGCCATGGTTCATGTCCTAACTTGTCCTAAGGCATGGGTCCCCGGCTTGAACCGCCGGGGGAAGGGAAACTCAACGGTGAGCGTTGAGCGAAATGACATTGTGCATCGTGTCGTCCGCCGTCGACAGGAAACGCTTGATGCTGCGGGCGGCCTGGCGGATGCGGTGCTCGTTCTCGACGAGGGCCAAGCGCACATAGTCGTCTCCCTGCTCGCCGAAGCCGACGCCGGGCGCCACCGCGACGTCCGCCTTTTCGACAAGGAGCTTGGAGAATTCGAGCGAGCCCAGATGACGGAACTTTTCGGGAATCTTTGCCCAGGCAAACATCGTCGCCGCCGGAGGCGGCACTTCGAAGCCGGCCTTTCCGAAACTCTCCACCATAACGTCGCGGCGACGCTTGTAGATGCTGCGCACTTCGGCGATGTCGGACCCGTCGCCGTTCAGCGCATGCGTCGCAGCCACCTGGATCGGCGTGAAGGCGCCGTAATCGAGGTAGGACTTGACCCGGGTCAGAGCCGCGATCAACCTTTCGTTGCCGACAGCAAAACCCATACGCCAGCCGGGCATTGAAAAGGTCTTCGACATCGAGGTGAATTCGACGGTTATGTCGATCGCACCCGGCACCTCCAGCACGGAGGGCGGCGGCGCGTCATCGAAATAAATCTCCGAATAGGCGAGATCGGACAGCACGATGATGTCGTGCTTTTTCGCGAAGGCGATTACGTCCTTGTAGAAATCCAGCGTCGCCACATGCGCCGTCGGATTGGACGGATAGTTGAGGATCAGCGCCAGCGGCTTCGGTATCGAATGCCTGACCGCGCGTTCAAGTGGTGGAAAAAAGCTTTCGTCCGGCTCGACGGACATGGAGCGGATGACGCCACCGGCCATCAGGAAGCCGAAGGCGTGGATCGGGTAGGTCGGGTTCGGGCAAAGGATGACGTCGCCCGGCGCGGTGATCGCCTGCGCCATATTGGCGAAACCTTCCTTGGAGCCCAGCGTCGCGACGACCTGGGTCTCCGGATTGAGCTTCACGCCGAAGCGGCGGGCATAATAGGCGGCCTGGGCGCGGCGAAGGCCGGGAATGCCCTTGGAGGACGAATAACGATGGGTACGCGGGTCCTGAACGACCTCGCAGAGCTTGTCGACGATCGCCTTCGGCGTCGGCAGATCCGGATTGCCCATGCCGAGGTCGATGATGTCCGCTCCGCCCGCTCGCGCGCTTGCTTTCAAACGGTTGACCTGTTCGAAAACATAGGGCGGCAGGCGCCGGACTTTGTGAAACTCTTCCATCTTCAACCTCGCTCTGCGCGAGCCTTATCCGGCGCCCTCGCCGGACGGCGTTGTCTCCGCGCGAATCACGACTTCCAGGTAGCGGCCAATGCGTTCGAATTGAAGGCGCGCCGCCCCCGCAAGCGGTCTTTCGGACCGATCATCGCTTTGCTGCCAAACCGCGAGAAAGGCAAGTCCTATTTCTGTATTTCCTTGAGCGTTTCGGCTCCGTGGCCGCTGGCGAGCGCCTCCAGTTCGCTGCGCCGCCTGAGGTATTCCGTCTGCGAGATCGCACCCGAGCTGCGTTGCGCCGTCAGTCCCTGCAGGCGGCTGCCGATCGAGGCAGCCTCCTCGTTGCTCATCTGGGTCGTCGCGGCCGGCATCGCTCCCGTTATCTCGGGGTAGACGCCGGAGCGGTCGGGCCCTTCGCCGCCGGCCGCAGCCACAGTCGGCGCCGGTGTCGTGGAGCTGCATCCCGAAACCCCGACGGACAGGATCGACAATGCCGCCGCAAAAACAATCTGCCCGGTCCGCCTCATAACAAACGCCATCGGATAATAAGCTCCCACTTGAGACACGACGTCCGCAGCGCCATGTGTCCGGTCGGACAGGAAGGCGCAGCGACGATGTCTGGTTCTTGTAATCTTTTTCGGTCAGGATGTACAAACGTCAACTAACAACAAAAATCCGGAGGAACGGGTGGCGCAGGACGAAAAGACGACGGAGCATGACGCCGCCGGAGGCGCGAAAGGATTCGCCGCTTTCGATGCAAAGGTGATCGAGCCCTATATCGTCAAGGATCCGGAAGCGCTGGCTGTCAATCTTGCCAGAACCGCCGAGCAGCTTGGCAAGGCGGCTTCCGCCTGGCTTGCGCCGCGCGAAAGCGGGGAGAAGGTCGACACGATCTCCGAACCCGTCATCGACATGGTCAAGACGCTCTCAAAGGTCTGCGAATATTGGCTTTCCGATCCCCGCCGCACGTTCGAGGCGCAAACGCAGCTGCTTTCCAGCTTTTTCTCCATCTGGTCGCGCACGCTGCAGCGGATGAGCGGGGAAGAGGTGGGGCCTGTCGAAGACAAACATGCCGGCGACAAGCGTTTCACCGACGAGGATTGGGTGAAAAACCCCTTCTTCGATTTCCTGCGTCAGGCCTACTTCCTGACATCGGACTGGGCGGAAAAGCTGGTGGCGGAAGCCGAAGGGCTCGACGAGCATACCCGTCACAAGGCCGCCTTCTACGTCAGGCAAATCGCAAGCGCCGTTTCTCCCACCAATTTCATCACCACCAATCCGCAGCTCTACCGGGAGACCGTCGCAACGAGCGGCGCCAATCTCGTCAAGGGCATGCGCATGCTTGCCGAGGATATCGCGAGCGGCAAGGGCGAACTGAGGCTGCGCCAGACGGACACGACCAAGTTCGCGATCGGCGAGAACATGGCCATGACGCCCGGAAAGGTTCTGGCGCAGAACGACCTCTGCCAGATCATCCAATACGACGCCACCACGGAGGAGGTGCTGAAGCGCCCGCTCCTCGTCTGCCCGCCCTGGATCAACAAATTCTACGTTCTGGACCTCAATCCGCAGAAATCCTTCATCAAATGGGCCGTCGACCAAGGGCACACGGTCTTCGTGATCTCCTGGGTCAATCCCGACGAGCGGCATGCGCAAAAGGACTGGGAGGCCTATGCCCGCGAAGGGATAGGCTTCGCGCTCGACACGATCCGTCAGGCGACCGGTGAGGAGGAGGTCAACGCGATCGGCTATTGCGTCGGCGGCACCCTGCTCGCCGCGACGCTCGCGCTTCATGCACAGGAGGAAGACCGGCGAATCCGTTCCGTGACGCTTTTCACGACACAGGTCGACTTCACCCATGCTGGAGATCTCAAGGTCTTCGCCGACGAGGAGCAGATCGATCTTATCGAACGAAGCATGAAAACGACCGGCTATCTCGAAGGTTCGAAGATGGCGACCGCCTTCAACATGCTGCGCGCCTCCGAACTGATCTGGCCCTATTTCGTCAACAACTATCTGAAGGGCCAGGACCCGATGCCCTTCGACCTTCTTTACTGGAATTCGGATTCCACCCGGATGGCGGCCGCCAACCACTCTTTTTATCTGCGTAACTGCTATCTCGGCAACAATCTGACCAAGGGCGAGATGGTGCTGGCGGGAAAGAAGGTGTCGCTGAAGGACGTCAAGATTCCAGTCTACAATCTCGCGACCAAGGAAGACCACATCGCGCCGGCGAAATCCGTTTTCGTCGGCAGCCGGTTCTTCGGCGGAAAAGTGACCTATGTCATGGCCGGCTCCGGCCATATCGCCGGCGTCGTCAATCCGCCGGACAAGAACAAATACCAGTTCTGGACCGGCGGGCCAGTCAAAGGGGAATTCGCGACATGGGTCGAAAAGGCAAAGGAAACGCCGGGCTCCTGGTGGCCGCACTGGCATGCCTGGATCGAAGCGATCGATAACCGCAAGGTGCCGGCGCGCAAGACCGGAGGCCCTCTCAACTCGATCGAGGAAGCGCCCGGTTCCTATGTGCGGGTTCGCTGCTGACGCGAACAAGCGTCCCCTGTCGAATTGCGGCGCACGGACGCTTGCCTTCGCCACCGGATTGGTCGATTGAGGCGGCATGCTGTTCGATCCGCCCCTGATCCCCGCAACGCTCATCCAGCGCTACAAGCGGTTTCTCTTCGATGCCGTTCTCGATGACGGCCGTGCGATAACCGGCTCCTGCCCGAACACGGGTTCGATGCGCGGGTTGACGGCGCCGGGATCGCGCATCTGGATATCCGAGCATGACGGCCCCTTGCGCAAATACCGTCACCGCTTCGAGCTGATCGAGGCGGACGGCACGACCGTCGGCATCAATACCGGCCTGCCGAACCGCCTGGCGGAGGAGGCGATCCGGGCAGGCCTCGTCGCCGACCTCGGCGGCTATCCCGTTCTGGAGCGCGAGAGGAAATACGGCCGCAATTCGCGCATAGACATTCTTCTTTCCGGCCCCGACCGCAAAACCGCCTATGTTGAAGTCAAGAACGTGCATTTCCGGCGGCAGGAGGGATTGGCGGAGTTTCCCGATACGGCGACACTGCGCGGCGCAAAACATCTGGAGGAACTGGGAGACATGGCGGAAGCCGGCCATAGAGCCATCATGCTCTACCTCGTCCAGCGCGACGATTGCGAGCGCTTCCGCATCTGCAGCGATCTCGATCCGGTCTATGCCGCCGGGTTCGAACGGGCGATCCGGCGTGGCGTGGAAGCCTATGCGGTCAAATGCATCGTTTCGCCCCTCGAAATTCGTCCATCCGCATTAATCGCCATGGACGAACCCGGCATGGCTGTTTTATGAAATTCTGGAAAAAACCAACGAAAGCTCCATGATGGTGACCTATATCGAAGCCGCATCCGCACCGCTGAAGAATACGGGTGTGATCCGGCTTTACGACGAGGATGCGTTCGAAGGCATGCGCAGGGCATGCCAGCTGACTGCGCGCTGCCTCGACGAACTCGTTCCGCTGGTCAGGCCCGGCGTTGCGACAGACGCGCTTGATCGTTTCATCTTCGAGTTTGGAATGGATCACGGAGCGCTTCCGGCAACGCTGAATTATCGTGGCTATACGAAATCTTCCTGCACATCGATCAATCACGTCGTCTGCCATGGCATTCCGAACGACAAGCCGCTGAGAGAAGGCGATGTCGTCAATATCGACGTCACCTATATTCTCGACGGCTGGCATGGGGATTCGAGCCGGATGTATCCCGTCGGAGAGATCAAGCGCGCCGCCGAGCGGCTGCTCGAGGTGACGCATGAATGCCTGATGCGCGGGGTCGCCGCCGTCAGGCCCGGAGCCCGCACCGGCGCCATCGGAGAGGCCATACAGACCCATGCCGAAGCGGAACGCTGCTCGGTCGTGCGCGATTTCTGCGGCCACGGTGTCGGGCGCCTGTTCCACGATGCGCCGAATATCCTGCATTATGGCCGCGCGAGCGAAGGGCCGGAAATGAAAGAAGGCATGATCTTCACCATCGAGCCGATGATCAATCTCGGCCGGCCGCATGTGAAGGTGCTTTCCGACGGCTGGACCGCGGTGACGCGCGACCGTTCGCTTTCGGCGCAATACGAGCATACGGTCGGCGTTACCGCGACGGGCTGCGAAATCTTCACGCTTTCGCCCGGCGGCCTCGACCGGCCCGGCCTGCCGGGTTAGCGCCGATGACGAAACCGCCCTCCCCGCCGGACGATCTTCCGCCTCCTCAAAGCGAAACCCATGTGACTGGATTTGCAGAAAACGGAAGCGATCTTTTCGGACCGGAAGACGAGCGCGGCCATTTTGCCGAAAGACCGCCCCGCTCCGTCGGCATGACGAAGCCCGCGGCGATAGAGGACAGGGACGACGCTCCGGCTCACTATCACGGCCATCGCGATCGATTGCGCAACCGCTTCCGCGAAAGCGGGGATACGGCGCTTGCCGACTATGAAATCCTCGAGCTCCTGCTTTTCCGGCTGATCCCGCGCCGCGATACCAAGCCCGTCGCCAAGGCGCTTCTGGAGCGTTTCGGCACCCTGGCAGGCGTCTTCGGCGCACCGTCCGCGCTGCTGCAGGAGGTCAAGGGGATCGGCGAAGCCGTGGCGCTCGACCTGAAGCTCATCTCCGCCGTCGCCCAACGCACATTGAAGAGCGAACTCAGGAACAAGCAGGTCCTCTCCTCCTGGTCGGCCGTCATCGAATATTGCCATGCCGCAATGGCCCACGAGGCGCGCGAGCAATTCCGTATCCTCTTCCTCGACAAGCGCAATGCGCTGATCGCCGACGAGGTACAGGGCCGCGGCACCTTCGACCATACGCCGGTCTATCCGAGAGAGGTGGTCAAGCGGGCGCTGGAACTTTCCGCAACGGCGATCATCCTCGTCCACAACCATCCCTCCGGCGATCCCACGCCATCGCGCGCGGATATCGACATGACGAAGACCATCGTGGAGACGGCGCGGCCGCTCGGCATCACGGTTCACGACCATATCATCATCGGCAAGGACGGGCATGCCAGCCTCAAGGGGCTGCGGCTGATATGATGCCACTTGGAGCGGAAAATACATGAGCACCACCTCCTTTTTCGCATCCCTCCGCGGTGGGCGATTCACAAAGCCTATCCGGAGAGGCATTGTGCTTCTAGCGATCCTCGCCGGATTGCACGCAGCGCATCTGCTTCTCACCGGCAACTTTCACGAGGTGGTGGCCGGCGAGCTCTATCGCTCTTCCCAGCCTTCGCCGGTCGAGATCGCCTCGATGAAGCGCGACTATGGAATACGGACCATCATAAACCTGCGCGGCGCGGCCAGAGGCAAGGCGTGGTACGACGACGAGGTCGCAGCGGCAAAGGCGCTCGACATCAATCACGTTGATTTTCCGATGTCCGCCGCAAGAGAACTCAACGCCGATGAAGCCACCCGGCTGATCGCCCTCATGCGCGATGCGCCGAAGCCGATCCTGATCCACTGCAAGGCCGGCGCCGACCGGACCGGGCTCGCGGCCGCATTCTACGCCGCCGGTATCGCGAAGCTCGGCGAACTGGCCGCCGAGCAGCAAATCTCCATCACCTACGGCCATTTCTCTATCTTCTTCAGCAGCGCCTATGCCATGGATCGTACGTTCGAAATGATGGAGCCGGCGCTCGGTTTTCCCAACTCGTGACGCGCGGTAACAAATCGGTCAGGTTGACCTGTTAATCGTGACGCGAGCAAACTGCGCTGCAGTGCAACATGATTCTGAAAGCAACCGCGGGATTTATCTCTCATGCTCGAATACGATCTGATAGTGGTAGGCAGCGGCCCCGCCGGACGCAGGGCTGCCATCCAGGCCGCGAAATTAGGCCGCAAGGTTCTCGTCGTGGAGCAGGGAAAGCGGGTCGGCGGCGTCTCGGTCCATACCGGCACGATCCCGTCGAAGACCCTGCGCGAGACTGCGCTCAATCTTTCCGGCTGGCGCGAACGCGGTTTCTACGGCCGCGCCTATCGGGTCAAGCAGGAGATCAGCGCCGACGACCTACGCCGCCGCCTGCTCATCACCCTCGATCATGAAGTCGAGGTTCTGGAACATCAGTTCGCCCGCAATCGCGTCAACCTCATCCGCGGCAAGGCGAGCTTCACCACGCCGGACACGATGGAGATCCTCAAGGAAGACGGCGAGTCGGTCCATGTCACCGGCAAGAGCATCCTGCTTGCCGTCGGCACGAAGCCCTACAGACCGGCGAATATCCCCTTTGATGGTAAAAGCATCCTCGACAGCGACGAACTCCTCGAGATCAAGGACCTTCCGCGCTCGATGGCAGTCATCGGCGCGGGCGTCATCGGCATCGAATATGCCACCATCTTCAGCGCCCTGGACACGCAGGTCACGGTCATCGATCCGAAGTCTTCCATACTCGATTTCATCGACAAGGAGATCGTCGAGGACTTCATCTACCAGCTGCGCGACCGCAGCATGAAGCTTCTTCTCGGCCAGAAGGCCGAAAAGGTCGAGAAACGCGAGGACGGGCGGTGTGTGATCACCCTCGACAACGGCCGGATCGTCACCTGCGACATGGTGCTCTACGCTGCCGGCCGGGTCGGCGCGACCGACACGCTCAACCTTGCCGCCGTCGGGCTCGAGGCCGACAGCCGCGGCCGCCTCAGCGTCAATCCCGAAACGTTCCAGACGGCCGTCCCGCACGTCTTCGCGGCCGGCGACGTCGTCGGCTTTCCGAGCCTCGCCTCGACCTCGATGGAGCAGGGACGCATCGCCGCCCGCGTTGCCGTCGGGGCGATCGCGAAGGAGCCGCCGAAATACTTCCCTTACGGAATCTATGCCGTGCCGGAAATCTCCACCTGCGGGCTGACGGAGGAAGAGGTCAAGGAACGCGGGATACCCTATGAATGCGGGCTCGCCCGCTTCCGCGAAACCTCGCGCGGCCATATCATGGGGCTCGATACCGGCCTGCTGAAGCTGATCTTCTCGATGAAGACCCGCCGCCTTCTCGGCGTTCATATCGTCGGCGAGGGCGCGACCGAACTCGTGCATATCGGCCAGGCTGTTTTGAACCTCAAGGGCACCGTCGAGTATTTCGTCGAGAACACGTTCAATTATCCCACCCTTGCCGAGGCCTACAAGATCGCGGGCCTCGACGCCTGGAACCGAATGGGGGACCTGTCGCAATCGGGCTGATCCGCCCTTCGAATGCGCCGGAGAGCCTGCCGGGATTATTGTCGGCGGAGGGAACCTCGTTCCATGAAGATATTGTCGCTGAACGTCTGGGGCGGCATGCTGCACGCACCGTTGCTGGACTATCTCGCCGTGGCCGATGCGGATGTCTATTGCCTGCAGGAGGTGCCGCGCGCGCAAGCCGCCCGGTCGGAGTGGCTGACCTACCGGGACGGCGACCATGTGCTGCAGCAACGCGCCAACCTCTATAAGGAGATCAAGGCCGCCCTGCCCGCACATGATGCCTTCTTCTGCCCAACGGCACGCGGCGAACTGTTCGACGGCGACCGTCCCTGCTGGCAGGAGTTCGGCCTTGCGACCTTCGTGCGCGATACCTTCCCCGTCATCGGTCAGGCGCTCGATTTCGTGCATGGCGGCTTTTCGCCGGACGGGTTCGGCGCGCATCCCCGCGCGAGAAACGCGCACTGTATCAGACTGTTCGACTATGCGCGCGGGTTTCCGATCACCATCGCCCAGTTTCACGGGCTTCGCGCGCTGGAGGGCAAGGGCGACACGCATTCCCGCGAGGAGCAGGCGCACGCACTCGTGGCGCTGATAGAAAGGCTTCGCCGGCCGGGCGAGGCGCTCGTCGTCTGCGGGGATTTCAACGTGCTGCCGCACAGCAGGACCTTCGAGATCCTGGCGGCGCTCGGCCTCGGCGATCTCGTCACGGCGCGCGGCTTCACCGATACCCGAACCTCCCACTACCGGAAATCCGGCCGTTTCGCCGACTACATGCTTGTGACGCCGGATGTCCCCGTCGCAGCATTCGAGGTCGTCACCATGCCGGAAGTCTCGGACCACCGGCCGCTGCTCTTGACCGTCGGCTGACTGCGGGCGCTCCCACGGCGCACCGTGCATACAAGTCATGACCTCCACCAGAGGTGGAGGTTTGTAACGCTGCGCTTGAACCGCTAGAAGCGGTTTTGCTATATGTTAG
>JARYGU010000025.1:0-65469 GCA_033795365.1 Shinella sp. | reverse complement strand
CTTTCTCCCTCTTCTCCCCGGCGGGGAGAAGGTGGCCCGCCGGGCCGGATGAGGGGGACGGCGCGGAACACACAGAACGTGCGGAATATTCCTCATCGCTCGCATATGCTCGGCACTTCTCCCCGCAAGAAGAGTGAGAGAAACGGCGCGCTGCGAAGTCCCTGCGGGATGCGGGTGCGAAGGCTCTCCGCCCTAGGCGAAGAGCACGCTCGCTCCGTGGTCGGCCGGGCCGGCGATGGCGCGGAAGGGCGCGAACAGTTCCCGTCCCATGCCGAATTCGTTGCCCGAAAGGTCGGCTTCGGCCGGCGCGCGCGCGGCAAGCTCGACCGCATCGACGAGCACTTCGAGCGTGCCGTGGACGGCATCGAGGCGGATGATGTCGCCCTCGCGGATGCGGGCGATCGGCCCGCCGTCCTTGGCCTCCGGGGTCACGTGGATCGCTGCCGGCACCTTGCCGGAAGCGCCCGACATGCGCCCGTCGGTGAGCAGCGCCACTCTCTGTCCGCGGTCCTGCAGGATGCCGAGGATGGTCGTCAGCTTGTGCAGCTCCGGCATGCCGTTCGCCTTCGGGCCCTGGAAGCGCACCACGGCGACGAAATCGCCCGTCAGTTCGCCGTTCTTGAAGGCGGCATTGAGTTCGAGCTGGTCGTGGAACACCTTCGCCGGCGCCTCGATGACGTGCCGCTCCGGCTTCACCGCCGAGATCTTGATGACGGCGCTGCCGAGATTGCCGGCGAGCATCTTCAGTCCGCCGGATGCCTGGAACGGCGTCTCGATATTGGCGAGGATCTTCGGGTCGTGGCTGACGGCCGGCGAAGGCTCGCGCCTGACCGTGCCGTTCTCGCCGAGCTTCGGGTCGATCATGTAGGCCGTAAGACCCCGGCCGAAGACGGTGCGCACGTCATCGTGCAGCAGGCCGTGCTTGAGCAGCTCCTTGATCAGGAAGCCCATGCCGCCTGCCGCATGGAAATGGTTCACGTCGGAAAGCCCGTTCGGATAGACGCGCGCCAGCAGCGGCACGATGTCGGAAAGGTCGGAAATGTCCTTCCAGGTGAGCATGATGCCGGCTGCCCGTGCCATGGCGACGAGGTGGAGCGTGTGGTTGGTCGAGCCGCCGGTCGCATGCAGGCCGACGACGCCGTTGACGATCGAGCGCTCGTCGATCATCTCGCCGGCCGGCGTGAATTCGTTGCCGAGCGCCGTGATGGCAAGCGCCCGCTTCGCCGCTTCCCGTGTCAGCGCATCGCGAAGCGGCGTGCCCGGATTGATGAAGGAGGCGCCGGGCATGTGGAAGCCCATGATCTCCATCAGCATCTGGTTGGAATTGGCGGTGCCGTAGAAGGTGCAGGTGCCGGGACCGTGATAGGATTTGGATTCCGCCTCCAGCAGTTCCGCGCGGCCCGCCTTGCCCTCGGCGAAAAGCTGGCGCACCCGCGCCTTCTCGTCGTTTGGAAGTCCCGAGGTCATGGGGCCGGCGGGAACGAAGACCGCCGGCAGGTGCCCGAAGGTCAGCGCGGCGATCACCAAGCCCGGCACGATCTTGTCGCAGACGCCGAGATAGACGGCCGCGTCGAACATGTTGTGCGAGAGCCCGACGCCGGCCGCCATCGCGATCAGGTCGCGCGAGAAGAGCGACAGCTCCATGCCGGGCTGGCCTTGCGTCACGCCATCACACATGGCCGGAACGCCGCCCGCCACCTGCGCCACGCCGCCCGCCTCGCGCGCCGCCTGACGGATCATCTCCGGATAGGTCTCGAAAGGCTGATGCGCCGAGAGCATGTCGTTGTAGGAGGTGATGATGCCGAGATTGGGAACGCGGTCGCCCGCAAGCTCCGCCTTCTCGGCGGGGGAACAGACGGCAAATCCGTGGGCGAGGTTGCCGCAGGAGAGCACCGAGCGGTGCACGCCCTTGCCGGCTGCGGCCCGGACGCGCTCCAGATAGGGCTCGCGCAGCGGCTTCGATCGTTCGACGATGCGAGCTGTAATGGCTTCGATGCGGGAATCGGCGGACATGGGAGTATCCTGATTTCTCTCGATTGCGGTTTCCATGCGCCGCGCGTCCGGTGGGAGGCCGGTCGCCCTGTCAGCATGGTTCTACGGTTCGGCGGCTCTCCGCCATGTCATTTCCCGGCGGTCGCCGCCGGCACGGGGTCGCCCGGTCAGGGCGCCCAATAGATGTCGACCGGCGTCGAGGCGCGACGCAGCATCGCGCGGATCGGCATTTCGGTCTCGTCGCCGGGCCCGTTCGCCTTGTCGAGCACGTCCTTCTTGCCCTGGCCTTCGATATGAAGCACCAGCAAGCGGGCATCCTCAAGGCTGGCGAAGGTGAAGGTGAGCCGGGTTTCCCCCGCACCCTCCGCCTCCATGGGGATCACGCCGCGCGGCGTTTCGGGCGAAAGCGCCGTGGCGAGATTGCTGCCGCCAGGGAAGAACGAGGCGGTGTGGCCGTCCGTTCCCATGCCGAGGATCACCACGTCGAACGGCCGGCCGATACCGTCCGTCTCGCGCGAGGCGATCCCGGCAGCCTGCGCGGCATCCGCCGCCGGCTGGTAGAGCGGCAGGAAACGCGCCTCGGCCGCCTTGTCCTTGAGCAGGTTCTCGGTAACCAGCAGATGGTTGGAGCGCGGGTTGTCCGCCGGAACGAAACGCTCGTCCACCAGCGTGACCGTCACGTGCCGCCAGTCTATGTCCCGCCCGCAGAGCGCCTTGAAGAAAGCCTTCGGCGTCGAGCCGCCGGAAACGGCGATGGTGGCCGTCCCGCGGGCGGCGACCGCCTCGGCCAGCGCGTCCGCGACCGTGTCGGCAAGGGCCCCGGCCAGTGCGGCTCCGTCGGAGAATTCATGCAGTCGTGCGTTCATTGCCGGTCCTTACGTCTCATGCCAGGTGCGGCCGTCGCGCTCGATCAGCGCGATCGACTGGCTCGGTCCCCAGGTTCCGGCGGTATACCCCTGGACCTGCTGGCCGGCCGCCTCCCAGGCCTTCAGGATCGGATCGACCCACTGCCAGGCAGCCTCGACCTCGTCGCGGCGCATGAACAGCGTCTGGTTGTTGCGGATGACGTCGAGCAGCAGCCGCTCATAGGCATCGGCATTGCGCGCGTCGAAGGCCTCGGCAAAGCTCATGTCGAGCGAGACGTTGCGAAGCCGCATGCCGCCGGGACCCGGATCCTTGATCATCAGCGACTGCTTCACGCCCTCGTCCGGCTGCAGGCGGATGATGAGCTGGTTGGCCTCGATGCGGCCGGCGGTGCCGTCGAAGATCGAATGCGGGATCGGCTTGAAGGTGATGACGATCTCCGACATGCGGGTCGCCATGCGCTTGCCGGTGCGGATGTAGAAGGGCACGCCGGCCCAGCGCCAGCTGCCGATCTCGGCCTTGATGGCGACGAAGGTTTCGGTGTTGGAGACCCCGCCTTCCAGCTCCTCCAGATAGCCTCTGACCGGGCCGCCGCCGGAAGCGCCGGCGCGGTACTGGCCGCGCACCGTCAGCCGCTCGACATTGTACTGGTCGATCGGCTTCAGCGCGCGCAGCACCTTCAGCTTCTCGTCACGCACGGCCTCGGCGTCCATGGAGGAGGGCACTTCCATCGCCACGAGGCAGAGCAGCTGGAGGATGTGGTTCTGCACCATGTCGCGCAGCGCGCCAGCCTTGTCGTAGTAACCGGCGCGGCTTTCGAGGCCGACGGCCTCGGCCACCGTGATCTGCACGTGGTCGATATGGGCGGAGTTCCACAGCGGCTCGTAGAGCGCATTGGCAAAGCGCAGCGCCATCAGGTTCTGCACCGTCTCCTTGCCGAGATAGTGGTCGATGCGGAAGATCTGCTCTTCGCGGAAGACCCTGCCGATCGTGTCGTTGAGCTCGGTCGCCGATGCAAGGTCGCGGCCGATCGGCTTCTCGACGACGATGCGGGTGTTCTTGGTGATCAGCTTGTGGTCGCGGATCTTCTCGGAAATGTCGCCGAAGATTGCCGGCGCCACCGCCAGGTAGAAGGCGCGGACCCGCTCCTTGCCCTCGTCCAGAATGGCCTTGAGCGCGTCCCAGCCCTGGTCCGATTTCGCGTCCACCGAAATGTAGTAAAGGCGGTCGCAGAAGGTCTTCACCTGCGTCTCGTCGAGCTCGTCCTTCTTGAGATGTTCGTTGAGCGCATCCAGCGCGAACTTGCGGTATTCCTCGTGCGTCATGGCGCTGCGCGACGCCCCGATGATGCGCGTCGGCTCCGTCAATTGGCCGGCAAGCTGGCGATGGTAAAGCGCTGGAAGGAGTTTCCGCTCGGCAAGATCGCCGGTGCCGCCGAAGACGACATAGTCGAAGGGTTCAACGGGAATGATTTGGCTGCTCATCACAAAACTCAATCTTGTTCGGGTTGGCCGGGTTATAATCTAATCGATTTAAAAAGGCCAGAGCCTCTCGCGCGACAAAATCGCCCACGCCTCAAAACCTGTCGCGCAGTGCGTACCACGTCAAGGCAAGGAACAACAGGGGCGCACGCAACCGCGCTCCGCCGGGGAAGGCCGGGATTTTCAGCGATTTCATCAGGTCAAGCTCCGCGCTGCCTCCGGTGATCTCGTCGGCATAGAGCTTGCCACAGTAGTTTGACAGCATGACGCCATGGCCGGAATAGCCGCCGATCGAGGTGATCCCAGGCATGACCTCGCGCACATAGGGCTTGCGCGGCATGGTGATCCCGACCGAGCCGCCCCAGGCATGGGTGATTTCGATATCGGCAAGGGCGGGATAGATTTCCGCGATCTGCCGGCGGATATGGATGCTGATGTCGCGCGGATCGTCCGCGGTATAGGCCTCCCGCCCTCCGAAGAGCAGGCGCCCGTCGCGGCTCTTGCGGAAATAGCGCACGACGAAGCGCGAATCGGAAACGGATTCGCCGCCCGGCAGCACGGAGGGATATCCATCGAGCACCGGCGTCGCGCCGATGAAGGAGCGGATCGGCATCACGTGCGCCGCCGTCTTCGGCTCGAGATTGCCGATATAGGCATTGGTGGCGATCAGCGCCCTGTCTGCGGTGATGGTGCCCCTGGCGGTGGCGACGACCGCCTTTGCGCCATTTCGCTCGATCTTGAGCGCCGCCGTTCTTTCGTGAAGAACCGCGCCGGCCTCCCTTGCGGCCCGCGCCAGCCCCGCCAACAGTTTCATCGGATGGATATGGCCGGTGCCGGTGTCGCGCACGCCGAATTCGTAGTGCGTCGAGCCGAGCCGCTCCTGCGTCTCCGCCTTGTCCATGAAGGAGGAATGGGGGTAGCCGTAGCGGGTCGCGGCGATCTCCGGGTTCTCGCGATAGTATTTCTCGAGGCTCTTCTTATGGCTCACACTGAGATGGCCGGGCACGAATTCGATATCGAGCTGGCGGGCCTCGGCGAAGTCGAGGATGTGCCGTTTGGCGCTCTCGGCAAGGTCGAACAGCGCCTTGGAGCGCTCGAAGCCGAGCTCCTCCTCCAGCTCTTCCGGCCAGGCCCGCTGTCCTGTGCCGAGCTGGCCGCCGTTTCGTCCCGAGGCGCCGTCGCCGAAGCGGTTGGCGTCGATCAGCACGACGCGCGCACCCTTGCGGGCAAGGTTGTAGGCGGCCTGCAGGCCAGTGAAGCCTCCGCCGATGATCGCGACATCGGCCTCGCAGGAACCTTCCATGGGCGGATATTCCGGCCGCTCCGGAACGGTCGCCTCGTACCAGGAGATGCCGGGGGAAATGGGGCTTTGCCAGGACATGGCGGGCCTTTCGTCGATTGTCGGGAACCGCCAAGCAGCCGGAGGCCGGTTCCTTTCCTGAAGCGGACCGTGATCAAAAAGGCGGCCGGCGCCGCCGCCCGTCAGACGTTGAGCAGCAGGAACTCCCGCTCCCAGGGGCTGATCACCTGCATGAAGGTCTCGAACTCGCCGCGCTTGACCCCGGCATAGATGCCGATGAATTCGGGGCTGAACACTTTCGCCAGCGCGGGGTCGGATTCCAGCAACGACACCGCCTCCAAAAGGCCGCGCGGCAGCTCGATCGATCCTTCGTTCGCCGTGTCCTCCGTGGGGGGGCCGGGTTCGACCTCGTTCATGATGCCGAGCAGCCCGCAGCCGAGCGAGGCCGCAAGCGCCAGATAGGGATTGGCATCCGAGCTCGGCAGGCGGTTCTCGATGCGCCGCGCCGCGGCATCCGATACCGGGACGCGGAATGCCGTCGTGCGGTTGTCGTAACCCCAGGCATTGTTCACCGGAGCCGACATTTCCGGCGTCAGCCGCCGATAGGAGTTCACATAGGGCGCCATCATCACCAGCGTCTTGGGGACGTAGGTCTGCATGCCGCCGATGAAGTGGAAGAACTCCTTCGACGCCGAGCCGTCGGGATTGGAGAAGACGTTGCGGCCTGTCTCGATGTCGACGACGGACTGGTGGATGTGCATGGCGGAACCCGCCTGCCCCTGCATCGGCTTTGCCATGAAGGTGGCATAGATGCCGTGCTTCAGCGCCGCCTCGCGGATCGTGCGCTTGAACATGAAGACCTGGTCGGCAAGCTCGATCGGGTCGCCGTGGCGCAGGTTGATCTCGAGCTGCGCCGGCCCCTCTTCATGGATCAGGGTGTCGATCTCCAGTCCCTGTTTTTCCGAGAAGTGATAGATGTCGTCGATCAGCTCGTCGAATTCGTTGATCCCGGCGATGGAATAGCCCTGTCCGCCGAGGATGGAGCGCCCCGAGCGGCCTTTCGGCGGGCGCAGCGGATAATCGGGATCGTCATTCATGGCGACGAGATAGAACTCGATCTCCGGCGCGACGACGGGTCTCCAGCCGCGCTCGCGATAAAGTTCAACGACCTTCTTCAAGACGTTGCGCGGCGTGTAGGAAACGTTTTCGCCGCCGGTGCCGACGATATCGCAGATCACCTGGGCGGTCGGATCGGTTTCCCATGGCACGACCGAGAGCGTCGAAAGATCGGGGACGAGCTTCAGGTCGCTATCGCGCGGCTCGTAGCGGAAGTTGCCGGTCTCTTCCGGATATTCGCCGGAGATCGTGTGGCGATAGAGCGCGGACGGCAGTGCGAGCGAGGTGTTGGAGGTGAACTTCGACGACGGCATCATCTTGCCGCGCGGAACGCCTGCGAGATCGGGTGTGATGCATTCAACATCCTCGATGCCCCTGAGCTTCAGCCAGTCTGCTGCTTCTTTCCAGGTTTTGACGCCGCGCGATGCGGCAAGGGCGGGAGGAATTTTCGAAGAACGGCCTGCTTTTTCTACTGTGTGGGCAACGGCTTTCTTTGATGGCATGACACACCGGGTTTGGTTTCGGATCGCCCATCATAGCTGGACTTTGGGCCTTGGCTAGGGAGGGCGGCGTCAAATCGGGCGCGCGACCTGCCGGAAAAGGCGCGCGAAGCGGGGCCTGCGAGTTGACTTTCGCACAGCCAGCGGAAAGGAGAGGAGACCGAACGGGGGGCAGGCCGGCGTGGCGGAAAAGTGGGATGTCATCATCATCGGCGCAGGTGCCGCGGGCATGATGTGCGCCATCGAGGCGGGAAAGCGCGGCAGGCGCGTACTGATCGTCGATCATGCGAGGGCGCCGGGCGAGAAGATCCGCATCTCGGGCGGCGGACGCTGCAATTTCACCAATATCGGCGCGGGTCCGAAGAACTTCATCTCGGACAATCCGCATTTCTGCAAATCTGCGCTTGCCCGCTATACGCCGCGGGACTTTCTCGACCTCGTGGAGCGGCATCGGATCCCCTGGCACGAGAAGACGCTGGGGCAGCTCTTCTGCGACAATTCGGCGAAGGACATCATCGCGATGCTGCTTGCGGAGATGCGCGCAGCCGGCGTGGAGCTGCGGTTGTCCGCTCCGGTCTCCACCGTCGAACATACCGGCCACGGCTTTCGCATCGAAGGAGATGGCGGCAGGGCCGAAGCGTCTTCTCTCGTCATCGCGACGGGCGGCAAATCCATTCCCAAGATGGGCGCGACGGGTTTCGCCTACCGGATCGCCGAGCAGTTCGGGCTGCCCCTGGTCGAGACCCGTCCGGGCCTCGTGCCGCTGACGCTCGACCCGGCCATGCTGGCGGCCCACGAGGGCCTGCCCGGAATATCGCTCGACATCGTGGCGAGCCACGGCAGAACAGCGTTTCGCGAAGCGATGCTCTTCACCCATCGCGGACTGAGCGGACCGGCCATCCTGCAGATCTCTTCCTACTGGCGGGAAGGGGACGAGATAGAGCTGCACCTCCTGCCGGACGTCGCGATGACCGACATGCTCGCATCGGCACGGCGCCAGAACGGTCGGCAGGCGGTGCAGACCGTGCTTGCAGAGCATATGCCGAAGAAACTGGCGCAACTCCTCGTTTCCGAGATCGGCATGGAGGGGCATCTGGCAGACCAGCCGGCACGCAAGATCGACGCGCTCGACATGCGCCTGCGCCGCTGGCGCATCCGGCCTTCCGGCTCGGAAGGCTACCGCACGGCCGAGGTGACGCTCGGCGGCGTCGCTACGGAAGGCCTCGATTCCCGCAGCATGGCCGTAAAGGCGGTTCCGGGCCTTTTCTTCATCGGCGAAGCGGTCGACGTCACCGGATGGCTCGGCGGCTACAATTTCCAATGGGCCTGGGCGTCGGGCCATGCGGCCGGGCAAAGCGTCTGAGGAAGCGGCTGCGCCTTTACGCTCCGTTAAGGAGTGGTGTCGGATGCTGGCTTCCTGTCGGCGTTTCCGGCGGTTCCGGGAGGCGGAACGGGAAGCAACATGATGTGGGCCGGCTGGTCGGATCAACCGGATGTCCGTATCTCGTAACCGGAGTACCGCCATGCCTGCCGAACGCCGTCCTTCCGCCCGCGCCGTCGCCATCGCTGCTGCCGCCGACAAGAGCCGGCGCTCAAGGGCGATCGCCTTCAACTGCATCGCAGCCGCCGTTCTCGTCGCCATGCTCGCCGGCTTTGCTGCCGGGCCGTTCTGAACGGCGCCATCCGCCCGGTCGCATGCCCGATCGGCATTGGGCAAATTATTAAAGATTACCCCTGATTATTTCCGGCACAGTTCCGGAACCGCGCACGTCCCATAGTGGAAGATGTGGTTCGCAATGATTGCAGCCTGGAACCGCGGCCGAAGTCCGCATGTCTGTTTTGCAATTCCGGCGGTTTCGGTCTTGGGAGGCTCTTGACGAGAGAGCTGAGTGGAACGCCGCCAACAGGGGGACTTTCCGCCATGTTCATCGACCGCGTGCTCGCCCGTTTCAAGATCCAGACGAAAGTCATCTTCTTCATCCTGCCCTTCGTCGCCAGCATCTGCGCGGTCGGCTTCACGGGCCTTTATGCATCGGGCCTCCTGCAGGGACGGATGGAGATCTCGAACAGCGTCCTGCAATCGCTGAGCGGCTTCAAGGACGTCTATGCGGGCATGAGCCAGTTCCTGCAGCATACGACCGCCGAGAGCCGCGATGAGGTCTATGCGCGGCTTGCCGATCAGAAGGAAGTCCTGGCCCGCACCGTGGACGGCCTGCCCGAGAACGCGGACCGGACGAAGCTGACGCAGGCGCAGGCCGGCACGCAGGACATCGAGGCGCGGATCGGCGGTCTTTGGACGCTCAGCGAGGAAGAGGTGGCGCTGCGCGACGCCATGTCGAAGAACCTCATCTTCCTTGCGGCCGAGCAGCTCAAGATCCTCGAAGAGGCCACCAAGATCCAGCGCGCCCTGCGCAAGGATGAGAACATGGCCAAGAACATGCTGCGCGAGGCAGAGCGGCTGACGACGGCAAGCCGGTTCTTTTCGTCCCTGAGCTCCGATTATACGCGTGCGGCGAACCCCGAAGCCAAGCTCCAGCTCGTCAAGGAGCGCTTCCCGGCTATCAGCAAGACCTATCGCTCGATCGGCAGCACCCTGACCGGGCCGCAGAAAGCGATCGGCAACACGATTTCGAAGACCTCGGAAGAGATTTCCGAAATCCTCGCATCGACCGGCGGCGCCGACGTCACCGTTCCGGAACTGAACCGCCGCATCGCGCGCTTCAGCCCGATCTCCCTGCAGATCCAGGGAGCGGCGGCAGTGAAGATGCGCGAGGCCACGCGTATCTTCGGTGAGCTGGACGAGCCGATCATCCGCTCCGAAGCGGTTCTCTCGGCGACACGCAAGCTCGTCGAATCGGTCTATTCGATCCGCATCACCGCGGCGCGGTTCCTCGGCGAGACGACGCCTGACAGCCGCGCGAAGCTGATGGCGTCGATCAAGCTCGTTCTCGGCGACATGAACGATCTGCGCGTCAGCGGCCTCGACTTCTTCGACGGCATCGTCGGCAGGCTCGCGCCGGCGCTCGAAAAGATGGGCGCGGACAGCGCCTCTCTGATCGAGAAGAGCGCGAAGCGCACCGAGGAGTTCGCCGCCGCGGCAGGATCGATCGACCGCATCTGGAACCTGCTCAGCGAATTCGCGGAGGAACAGAAGGCAACCGCCGGCAGCGAGCGCGAGAAGGCCGATCAGGTATCGGTGCTCGCGACCGTTCTCGGCATCCTCATAGCGATCCTCGCCGGCGGGGCGCTGGTCCTGACCTTGAAGGGCCCGATCGGCCAGATCACGGGCGCGATGCGCAGGATCGCCGATGGCTTCCTGGAGACCGGCATTTCCGGCGAGGCCCGCCGCGACGAGATCGGCGACATGGCCCGTGCGCTCGGCGTCTTCAAGGAGAACGCCCTTTCGAAGATCCGTATCGAGGCGGAGAGCGAAGAGCAGCGCGCGGCGGCGGAAGCGGAACGGGCGCGTAACGACGCGGAAAAGCGGGAGCTGGACCATCAGATCGACTTTGCCGTGAATGCGCTTGCCGCGGGCCTCGAAAGGCTGGCCCAGGGCGATCTTTCCCGCCAGATCGACACGCCCTTCACCGGCCGCCTCGAGCAGCTTCGCCAGGACTTCAACGTCTCGCTCGTCCGCCTGCAGGACACGCTCGGCCAGATCCGCAGCAATGCGCTCTCGATCCAGCGCAGCGGCGCGGAGATGCGCCAGTCCGCCGACGATCTTTCGCGCCGCACGGAAGCCCAGGCCTCGTCGCTGGAGGAAACCGCGGCCGCGGTCGAGGAGATCACGGTCACCGTTCGCTCCTCCGCCGAACGCGCGCATGAGGCGAACATCGTTGTCGGCAAGACCAAGCGCAGCGCAGACGATTCCGCCGCCGTGGTCGGCAGCGCAATCGCGGCCATGGGCCGCATCGAGGATGCCTCGCGCCAGATCGAGCAGATCATCGAGGTGATCGACGACATCGCCTTCCAGACCAACCTCTTGGCGCTGAATGCCGGCATCGAGGCGGCCCGCGCGGGAGAGGCCGGCAAGGGCTTCGCGGTGGTCGCGCAGGAAGTCCGCGAGCTCGCCCAGCGCTCCGCCGAGGCCGCCCGCGAAATCAAGGGCCTGATCGACAAGTCGACGCAGGAGGTGAGCTCGGGTGCCCGCCTCGTCCAGGAGACCGGCGCGGTCCTCGCCTCGATCAGCGAGCAGATCGTGACCGTCAGCCAGCATGTGGACATGATGGCAACGGCAAGCCGCGATCAGGCGACGGCCCTTCAGGAGGTCAACGGTTCGGTCAACCAGATGGACCAGATGACCCAGCAGAATGCCTCCATGGTCGACCTGACGACGGCGGCGAGCCGCCAGCTCGCGGCCGAGGCGGATACGCTGATGATGCTGGTGGAACAGTTCCGCTTTGAAATTTCCGGACCGGAATCCGAAGATCAGCCTCGCGCCGCCTGAATATATTTCAGGCATGAGTTGAGAAAATCCCGGGCATGTGCTCGGGATTTTTCGTTTTATGGTACGTATACCCCGCCATTTGATAGGTAAAAGTTCAGATTTTCTTATAAATTGATCTTTATCATAACAAAAAAATTGGGGTATTGTAATGATCAGGGTCCTGAAGTCCTCGGTGACATATCAATATGTTGCGATGACGATCGCGCTCGTCTTCCTGAGCATCGCGGTCATCATCGCTGTGATGAATTTCAGCTTGCGCGGATATGTGCTGACCAGCGCGACCGAGGACGCTCGCGCCGCCAGCCGGAGCATGGCGGTCCTCTACGGCGCGGCGAATGGCGAAGCCGGCGTCGAGATCACGGACGGGCGGCTCGATGCCGTTCGCGCCGAGGAGATACCGGATGCCGCCGACCACCAGCTGGTGGACCGCACGGCGCTCTCGATCTCGGGCGTGGCCACTCTCTTCCGTAAGGAGGGGACGGAATATGTGCGCGTCTCCACCAATGTGAAGAAGGAGGACGGCAGCCGCGCGATTGGCACGAAGCTCGCCGCCGACCACCCCGCCCAGCCCGTACTCGCCCGCGGTGAAGCCTATTATGGTCCGGCGGAGCTTTTCGGCAAGAGCTTCATGACCGGCTATTTCCCGATCAAGAACAGCGCCGGCGCCAATGTCGGCCTGCTCTTCATCGGCATTCCGATGGAAGTCTATTTCGCCGAGATCCACCACCTGCAGGTCATCGCGGTCATGACCGGAAGCGTCGCCATGCTGATCTTCGGCTGTCTGGCCTTCGCCGCGATCCGCCGCTCCGTCCGGCCGCTGCGCGGCCTGATCGTAGCCGTCGAAGGCATCGCAGGAGGCCGCCTCGATACAGCGGTGCCGGGTCTTGCCCGCGCCGACGAGCTCGGCCAGATCGCCCGCGCGCTGGAGGTCTTCCGGGACAATGCGGCAAAGAAGATCGAATACGAGCGCGAGGTTTCCGCCCGCAATGCCGAAACGGAGGCCGAACGGGCGCGCAACGATGCGGAAAAGCAGGAGATGGACCGCCAGATCGAGTTTGCGGTGAATGCGCTTGCGGCCGGCCTCGGGCGGCTTGCCCAGGGCGATCTTTCGCGGCAGATCGAGACGCCGTTCACCGGCCGGCTCGAGCAGCTTCGCCAGGACTTCAACGGCTCGCTCGAACGCCTTCAGCAAACGCTCGACGAGATCCGGACCAATGCGCTCTCCATCCAGCGAAACGGTGCCGAGATGCTCCAGTCCGCCGATGCGCTCTCCAGGCGGACGGAAGCTCAGGCGGCCTCCCTCGAAGAGACCGCCGCCGCCGTGGATCAGATCACGACGACGGTGCGTTCCTCGGCCGAGCGGGCGCAGGAGGCCAATCTGAAGGTCGCCGAGACCAAGCGCAGCGCCGACAATTCGGCGGCCGTGGTCGGCAGCGCGATCGCGGCCATGGGCCGCATCGAGGAGGCGTCCCGCCAGATCGAGCAGATCATCGAAGTGATCGACGACATCGCCTTTCAAACCAACCTCCTGGCACTCAATGCCGGTATCGAGGCGGCCCGCGCCGGCGATGCGGGCAAAGGTTTCGCGGTGGTGGCGCAGGAAGTGCGCGAGCTTGCCCAGCGTTCGGCCGAAGCCGCGCGCGAGATCAAGGGGCTCATCAACAAGTCGACCGACGAAGTCAGCTCCGGTTCGCACCTGGTGCAGGAGACCGGCGCGGTCCTCGCGTCCATCAGCGAGCAGATCGTCGCCGTCAGCCAGTATGTGGACATGATCGCGACCGCGAACCGCGATCAGTCAGCCGCCCTTCAGGAGGTCAACGGCTCGGTCAATCAGATGGACCAGATGACCCAGCAGAATGCCTCCATGGTCGAGATGACGACCGGGGCCAGCCGCCAGCTTGCCGGCGAGGCCGACACGCTGATGGCCCTGATCGCCCGTTTCCGCTTCGACGTCGGCGAGCAATCAGGCGCCGTTCCCGCCTATCGCGCCGCCTGATTTCGGCGCCTCGATCCCACGGAAAACCTGGTCAATGTGCATCCCTTGAGCCGCCGAAGCGGTTCAGGGGGTGCATGCATGGCCGCAACGTTGCGGTGTCTCTTTCGCGCCGTCTTCAGCAGGGCGGGCGCCCTGCGATCTTTCGAGCTTCAGGAGACCGGCGCGTAGCCTCCGCGCCCATATGGCGAGGCCGTCGCGCAGAGCTGTCCGCCGCCGCAGTTCCTCGAATTCACGATGGCGTCGCCTTTCCTTCCTCATCAAGTCGAAGAGGACGAACATTCCAAGCATATCCTGCATTTCCATTCTCCAGCCAAAGGAGTCCCTTGCGGCGGCGGACCGACGCAGGATGTCTCCGGTTTCGAGGGAGGCGGGTATCGCGAAGGCCCGCTCAATTCAGGCCAAGGATATGGTGCAAAAATTTCTTTATGAACGGGAGAAATCCAACTATGTTTTTCAGAAATGAAAAGCATCGCCTGGGATTCCTATCAGACATTCCTGACTGTGGCGCGCCACGGCGGGCTGACAGGCGCCGCGCAGGCGACCGGCGTCAGCCCGGCAACGATCGGCCGGCGCATCCTCGAGCTGGAGCAGGCGATCGGACGGCAGCTCTTCCTGCGCAGCCAGACCGGCTATCGACTGACGGGCGACGGACAGTCGCTGTTCGATCAGCTTCAGGAGATGGATGCGGCGGTGCGCAAGGTCGAAAGCTGGCGGCACGAGGCGCACGGGGCCACCGTCGTCCGGCTGATGGCGGGCACCTGGGTCACCTGGCTGATCTGCGAGAACATCGATGCGGTCTGGACGGAGCGCGACGGCTTCCGGCTGGATATGTCGGTCTCCGAGAGGCGCGCGACGCTGGCGCACCGGCAGAGCGACGTCGGCGTGCGCGCGGTGGCGCCGGAGGAGCCGCATCTTGCCTTCCGGGCTGCGGGAGAGGTGGCCTATGCCGCCTATCGACGGCGCAACGCGCCGGAGGGCCGCGCCACGCGATGGCTCGCCGTTTCACAGGAGGACGCGATTTCGCCCTATCTGCGCTGGCCGCAAGAGAATGCCGGCTCCTCCATCGCCATCCTCGTCAGCCGGCCGCGTTCGCTGCTCGATCTTGCCCGCGCCGGGGCGGGCCGGGCGGTTCTGCCCTGCTTCGTCGGAGATCTCGATCCGGCGCTCGAGCGCGCGGGCGAGGAATTGAAGGAGTTGCGCCACGGGCTATGGATCGTCACCAATCATGAGGACCGGCATCGCCGCGATATCCGGACCGTCTCCGAAAGGCTCTTCCGCCTGGTCAAGAGCCATGCCGACCTCTTCGCCGGCAAACGGCCAAGCCGCAATGTTTGAGGATTGCGGTCAAAAAAAGGGGGAGGCAGGGCAACCGGTGGTCGCTCCGCCTTTCCCGCGGCTACGTTTCTCAGCGGCCCTGGGTGACGATTACCGGGATCAGCAGATCCCCCCAGTTGCCGTCGCCGCCGTGGTGGCGGGCGGAGCGGACGAGCTCGACGGATACACCCGCCTCGATCGCCTTCATGACGGACTGGTTGAGGCGGTGGAGGTCGTTTGCGACCATGCGGATCATCGCCTGTTGATCGGGCGTCATGGAGGATGACTGCTCCTCCGCACGCTCCCTGACCCTTGTCTGGACTGTCATGGCATTTCTCCTCTCTTGTCGGGTTTTTCGATAGTGAACACTGCATTGCCTCTCATCCGCCTGCCGCACCCTCTCCCCGTGAGGGGAGAGGCCAGGGTGAGGGACGAACCGAACCGGCACTCACTCCGCTGCCGGCTTGAACTGGTCGTGTTCGGTCGACTCCTTCATGGCGGTGGTCGAGGACTGGCCGCCGGTGATCGCCATCGAGACGGCGTCGAAATAACCGGTACCAACCTCGCGCTGATGCTTGGTCGCGGTGTAGCCGTTCGCTTCCGCGGCGAATTCCGCCTCCTGAAGCTCGGAATAGGCCGCCATGTGGCGCTCCTTGTAGCCGCGCGCGAGCTCGAACATGCCGTAGTTCAGCTGGTGGAAGCCGGCGAGCGTGATGAACTGGAACTTGTAGCCCATTGCGCCGAGCTCCCGCTGGAACCTGGCGATCGTCGCGTCGTCGAGGTTCTTCTTCCAGTTGAAGGAGGGTGAGCAGTTATAGGCGAGGAGCTTGCCGGGATGCGCCTTGTGAACGCCTTCGGCGAACCTCCTCGCCTGCGCCAGATCCGGCTTGGAGGTCTCGCACCAGATCAGGTCGCAATGGGGCGCATAGGCGACGGCGCGCGCGATGCAAGGTTCGATGCCGTTCCTGACCTGATAGAAGCCCTCGACGGTGCGGCCGGCGTCATAGTCGACGAAGGGCCGGTCGCGCTTGTCGATGTCGGAGGTCAGAAGCTTGGCGGCCTCGGCGTCCGTGCGGGCGATGACGAGCGTCGGCGTGCCCATCACGTCGGCCGCCAGACGCGCGGCGGTGAGATTGCGGATATGCGCTGCGGTCGGGATCAGTACCTTGCCGCCGAGATGGCCGCATTTCTTTTCCGATGCGAGCTGGTCCTCATAGTGTACGCCGGCCGCACCCGCCTCGATGAAGGCCTTCATGATCTCGAAGGCGTTGAGCGGACCGCCGAAGCCGGCCTCCGCATCTGCGACGATCGGCGCGAACCAGGTTTCGACGGAAAGCCCTTTGCCTTCGGCGGTCTCGATCTGGTCGGCGCGCTGCAGCGTCCGGTTGATGCGCTTCGCAAGCTCCGGCGCGGCGTTCGCCGGATAGAGCGACTGATCCGGATACATTGCGGACGCAGTGTTGGCGTCGGCCGCGACCTGCCAGCCGGAAAGATAGATCGCCTTCAGCCCGGCGCGCACCATCTGCATCGCCTGATTGCCGGAGAGCGCGCCGAGCGCGTTGACGAAATCCTCCTCGTGGATGAGTTTCCACAGGCGGTTGGCGCCTGCCTCCGCGAGCGAATACCTTATCTCGACCGAACCGCGCAGGCGCTTCACGTCCTCGGCCGCATAGGGGCGCTCGATGCCGTCGAAACGTCCGCGCGGCGCAGCGGGAACAAGATTGTAAAAATCAGTCATTAAAAACGTCCTCCGATTCGAATTGCAGTCATGAGGCGACCGGGACAGCGTTTCTTCCTTCGCTCTTCATGTGACGATTTTTACAGTGCGGCGCACAAGATCGCCAGATAAAGCTTGATTTTCAGCGGCGAAATCGAGTTATGATGTGCTGTCCTTGACCGGAATAATTTGTAAAGTTGTAAATGTTGTAAATTGCTATAAGTCGAGGCGGATGTAAAAGGTTTGACATGGCCGAGAACAAGATCTTCGCCGGTCCCAAGGTGCGCCGGATCCGCAACAGTCTCGGGCTGACGCAGACCGCCATGGCTCAGGCGCTGGCGATCTCGCCCTCCTATCTGAACCTGATCGAGCGTAACCAGCGCCCGCTGACCGTGCAGCTGCTTCTGCGGCTGGCGTCGGTCTACAAGATCGATCTCGACGACCTGCAGGGTGAGACGGCGGGCAGCGCGAGGCAATTGCGCGAGGTTTTCGCCGATCCGCTGCTTTCCGGCGAATTGCCGGGGGAGCAGGAACTGATGGAGCTTTCCGAGGCCGCGCCGAATGTCGCAAGCGGAGTCCTCAAGCTCTATCGGGCTTATAGGGAGCAGGCGGGGCGGTTGTCGGATCTCGCCGAACTCCTGGCACGCGAAGGGCATGCGACCTCGCTCTCCTCGGCGCGGCTGCCGATGGACGAGGTGCGCGAGACGCTGGAGCGTCGGGCGAACTATTTCGGCGGGATCGACGAGGCGGCGGAGCGCTTCCAGGCTGCGCTTTCGCCCGGAGACGATCTTGCCGGCGCGCTGAAGGCCTGGCTGAAGAGGGAACACGGCGTCGTCGTGCGGCTTCTGCCCGTCCATACGATGCCGAACCTGCGCCGCCGCTTCGACAGGCATTCGATGCGGCTCTTCCTTTCAGAGCGGCTTTCGCCTTTCGACCAGTTGCGCGAGATCGCCATGGAGACGGTGCAGATCGCGCTGCAGGACGAGATCTTCGCGGAATTGGACGCGCTCGGCCTGTCGACGGCGGAGGCGCGGCGCATCGCCCGTTTCGAGCTCGCCCATTACGCGGCGCATGCGCTGATGATGCCCTACGAGGCCTTTCACGTTACCGCCGAGCGGGTGGGTTACGACATCGACGTTCTGCGGTCGCGTTTCCATGTTTCCTACGAACAGGCGGCGAACCGGTTGACGATGCTGCAGCGGCCGGGAAAGGCGGGCATCGCCTTCTTCATGCTGGAGATCGACAATGCCGGGCACCGCTTCCGCCGCGCCGGCGCGCAGGGCTTTCCGCAGGCATCCTTCGGCGGCGGCTGTCCGAAGCTCAACATCCACGCCGCCTTCGCCCAGCCCGGGCAGATCTTGGCCGAGCATGTGGAAATGCCGGACGGTGCCGCCTTCCTCGTGGTTTCCCGTACGCTGGAAGGGCCGCAGGCGGCCTTCGGGGAACGGGTCCGCCGCACGGCGTTGCTGCTCGGCTGCGAGGCGGGTGCGGGCGACGGGACTGTCTACGCGGCATCCCTTGCACGGCGTGCGCCGGTGGCGGTGGGGCCCGTCTGCCGGCTTTGCGAGCGGCAGGGCTGTCTCGCGCGCTCGGAACCGCCGGTGACGCGGCCTCTGGGACTCGATGAAATGGTGGCGGGTCTCAGCCTTTTCGACTTCCAGTAAGTTTTCGCTTGATTTCCCGCCCGGATGGCGTTTGAAATATGATAGCAACAGGGGAAATGTGATATCAATCCGAAATCTGGTGCGTTGCGAAATGCCGCTTGTTCCGTCAAAAAAAACCTCCATAATCGCGGACAGGTGCCTAGGCAGAGAAGTGCATCTGAAGCGGAACTGGGAGCTAAATAAATGAAAAGGCGTAATTTTTTTGCGATGGCCGCAGCGGTCGCCGTCTCCGGGGTGCTTGGAGTTCCTGCCTATGCGCAGGAAAGGGTCGTCAACGTTTATAACTGGTCCGATTATATCGACGACTCGATCCTTGCCGATTTCACCAAGGAGACTGGCATCAAGGTCGTCTATGACGTTTTCGATTCCAACGAAACGCTGGAAACCAAGCTTCTTGCCGGCGGCAGCGGCTACGATATCGTGGTCCCGACCGCGAACTTCCTGCAGCGCCAGATCCAGGCAGGCGTGTTCCAGAAGCTCGACAAGTCGAAGCTGCCGAACATCTCCAACATGTGGGACGTGATCAACGAACGCGTCGCGACCTATGATCCGGGCAACGAATACGCGATCGACTATATGTGGGGCACCACGGGTCTCGGCTACAACGTCGCCAAGGCCAAGGAAATCCTGGGATCCGACGCCGCGCCAGGCTGGGACGTGATCTTCAATCCGGAGATCGCCGCGAAGTTCAAGGACTGCGGCATCTACGTGCTCGACACGCCGGAAGAGGTCGTGCCCGCCGCGCTCAACTATCTCGGCCTCGATCCGAACTCGACCAACCCCGACGATCTCAACAAGGCCGGCGACCTCTTGATGACGATCCGCCCGTTCGTCCGCAAGTTCCATTCCTCGGAATATATCAATGCGCTGGCGAACGGCGACATCTGCCTGGCGCTCGGCTGGTCGGGCGACGTGCTGCAGGCCCGCGACCGCGCCGCGGAGGCCAAGTCCGGCGTCGAGGTCAACTATTCGATCCCGAACGGCGGCGCGCTGATGTGGTTCGACATGATGGCCATTCCCGCCGACGCTCAGCATGTCGAGGAAGCCCATATCTTCCTGAACTACATCATGAGGCCGGAAGTGATCGCCAAGGCGTCAAACTACGTCTTCTACGCCAACGGCAACAAGGCGTCGCAGCAGTTCATCGACAAGGAGGTCCTGGAGGATCCGGCGATCTACCCGCCGGAGGACGCGCTGGCCAAGCTCTACACGAAGCTGCCTTACGATCCGAAGACGCAGCGGACCGTCACCCGCATCTGGACGAGGGTCGTCACCGGCCAGTAAGCCCGAAAGACCGAATTGCCCGGAACCGCTTCCGGGCAATTTGCTGTTGCGTGCCGACAATCAAAAATGGGGACAGGCATGAAATCACTCGGCAGTATCCGGCGTTCCTTCGCGCCCTGGGCGGATCCGACATCGAAACCCTTCATTTCCTTCAAGAACGTGACGAAGAAGTTCGGCGATTTCACTGCCGTCGACGACCTGACCCTCGACATCTTCCACCGCGAGTTCTTCGCGCTTCTCGGCGCGTCGGGATGCGGGAAGTCGACGCTCCTGCGCATGCTTGCCGGCTTCGAGAGGCCGACATCGGGAGAGATTGTGCTCGACGGTCAGGACATCGCCGGGATCCCGCCCTATCGCCGGCCGGTAAACATGATGTTCCAGTCCTATGCGCTCTTTCCTCATATGAATGTCGAGAGCAACATCGCCTTCGGGCTGCGCCAGGACGGAATGCCGAAGGCGGAGATCGCCGGGCGCGTCGCGCAGATGCTGAAGCTCGTCAAGCTGGAGCAGTTCGCCAAGCGCAAGCCGCATCAGCTCTCGGGCGGCCAGCGCCAGCGCGTGGCGCTGGCGAGATCTCTTGCCAAGCGCCCGAAGGTGCTCCTGCTCGATGAGCCGCTCGGCGCGCTCGACAAGAAGCTGCGCGAGGAAACCCAGTTCGAGCTCATGGACCTGCAGCAGGACCTCGGGCTGACCTTCGTCGTCGTCACCCACGACCAGGAGGAGGCGATGACCATGGCCGACCGCATCGCCGTCATGAGCCACGGCAAGGTCGTGCAGGTGGCGACGCCGGCGGAAATCTATGAGGCGCCGAACTCGCGCTTCGTCGCGGATTTCATCGGCGACGTGAACATCATCGAAGGCAAGGTGACCGCCAACGGAAACGGCAAGGTGGAGATTGCCGCCGCCGACGGCTTCAAGCTGCGCACCGTCAGTGCCGAAGGTCCCTCCGTCGGCGCGGATGCCGGCTTCGCCATCCGGCCGGAGAAGCTGCGGGTCAGCCGGACGGCCCCTGCCGACCCCGCCGTCAATGCGGCGGAGGGAGAGGTCTGGGACATCGGCTATCTCGGCGACATGACCGTCTTTCACGTCAAGCTCGGCAGCGGAAAGGTGGTGAAGGCCTCGATGCTGAATGCGCAGCGCGAGGTGGAGGATCCGATGGCTTACGACGAGAAGGTCTGGGTTTCCTTTACGGAAACGGCAGGCGTCGTGCTGAAGGACTGACGCGATGAACAAGCTCGGCTCCGCGATCTTCAGCCGCCTCGTCATCATCATCCCCTATGCCTGGCTGCTGTTCTTCTTCCTCATCCCCTTCTTCATCGTCTTCCGCATATCGCTGTCGACGACGGCGATCGCCCAGCCGCCCTACGAACCCGTCTTTTCGCTCGTCGACGGCCTGTCGGGTATCTGGACGAAGATACAGCAGTTCAGCTTCGACAATTTCGTCTGGCTGACCGAGGATGCGCTCTATATCAACGCCTATCTCTCGAGCCTCTGGATCGCCGGCTTCTCGACCTTCCTGACGCTGCTGATCGGCTATCCGATCGCCTACGGCATGGCGCAGGCACCGAAGACCCTGCGCCCGACGCTCCTGATGCTGGTCATCCTGCCGTTCTGGACGAGCTTCCTGATCCGCGTCTACGCCTGGATCGCCATCCTGAAACCGGAAGGTCTGCTCAATCAGGCCCTCATGTCGATCGGGCTGATCAAGGACCCGCTGATCATCCTCAACACCAACACTGCGATCTATATCGGTATCGTCTATTCCTACCTGCCCTTCATGGTGCTGCCGATCTATTCGGCGTTGGAAAAGATGGACCACTCGCTGATCGAGGCGGCGCAGGACCTCGGCTGCCCGCCGATAACCGCATTCTGGAAGGTGACGTTCCCCCTGTCGCTCGCCGGCGTCGTGGCGGGCTGCATGCTGGTCTTCATTCCGGCGGTCGGCGAATTCGTGATCCCGGACCTTCTCGGCGGGTCGCAGACGCTGATGATCGGCAAGACGCTCTGGAACGAGTTCAACGTCAATCGCGACTGGCCCGTCTCGGCGGCGGTCGCGACCATTCTGCTCATGATCCTGGTGATACCCATCGTCTTCTTCCAGAATGCCCAGGCGAAAGCCGAAGAGCAGGGGAAATAGCCATGACGAAATGGTCGCGCTTCAATATCGTCTCCGTCGTGCTCGGCTTCGCCTTCCTCTATCTGCCGATCGTGCTCCTGGTGATCTTCTCCTTCAACGAGTCGCGTCTGGTGACGGTGTGGGCGGGCTTCTCCACGCGCTGGTACGTGTCTCTCTTCAACAACCAGGGCCTGATCGACGCTGCCTGGGTGACGATCCGCGTCGCGCTCCTCTCGGCGACGGTGGCGACCATACTCGGCACGATGGCGGCATTGTCGCTGGTGCGGTTTACCCGTTTCCGCGGACGGCTTCTGTTTTCCGGCATGGTCTATGCGCCGCTCGTCATGCCGGAGGTCATCACCGGTCTGTCGCTGTTGCTGCTCTTCGTGGCGATCGGCTTCGACCGCGGCTTCTGGACCGTGACGCTCGCCCATATCACGCTGACCATGTGCTTCGTGGCGGTGGTGGTGCAGTCGCGGCTTCTCTCCTTCGACCGCTCGATCGAGGAAGCGGCGATGGATCTCGGCGCCACACCGCTGAAGACCTTTTTCGAGGTGACGCTTCCGATCATCGCGCCGGCCGTCTTTTCCGGCTGGGTGCTCGCCTTCACGCTGTCGCTGGACGATCTGGTAATCGCGAGCTTCACCTCCGGCCCCGGAGCGACCACGCTGCCGATGAAGATCTACAGCCAGGTGCGGCTTGGCGTGACGCCCGAGATCAATGCCGCCTGCACGCTACTGATCGCCGTCGTCGCGATCGGCGTCGTCATCGCCTCGGTCATGACCAAGCGGCGCGAGCTGTTGCGTCAGCGTGACGAGCAGGCGGCTTTCGCCGGGCGCTGAACGGCTTCGCGCCAAAGCGGAGCGGGAAGCGCTGCGGAGGAGGGCCCGGACGCCTACTCTCCGGAAGTGCCGGTCAGCACCGAAAGCGGCGAGATGACCGGCTCCGGCCACGAGCCGCCGACGAAGAAGCTTGCCGCGGGGCGACCGGCGGCGGAATTCTGCGCCGTGTCGGCGATCGTTCCGGCAAGGGCGACGCTGCCGCTACGATAGGGGATCATCCCGGAGAAGGTCAGCGTCTTGTCCGCTCCCTCGATCGTCGCGGTCGTCAGCTCGGCCGATCCCCGGTCGAGCTTGGCTTCGATATCCGCGCGGACGAATTCGAAATTCCCGTCCGCCGCCTCGGTGACGTTGAAGAAGTTGTCCGTGGCCAGAAGGTCTTCGAAGCGCTGGCGATTGAACCGCGTCAGGACGCCGCTGCCCATCCTGAGGCGGAAAACGCCGGAAAGGTCGGAACTGCCGGTCGCCCAGAGGGGCAGGTCGGTGGAAAGCTCGAAGTCGGCCGAGCCGCGTCCGGAAGGCAGGGGCCCCGAAAGGCCGAGCGTGCCGATGATGCCGGCGATGTCGGCGTCCTTCAGCGACATCTGCAACTGTCCGCCGCCCTGGAAGCCTTCCTCCGTCAGGGCGATCCTCCCGCTGAGCTGTCCGCCCATGAACGTGCTGTCGCCTATGTCGAAGGAGGCGCGGCCATCCTCCACCATAAGCCCCGCGGCGAGATCGCTGAGCGCGAAAGGCTCGAAGCTGGCGCTCCTTGCCGAAAGGCGCAGGTCGACGCCGAATTTCCGCATGAAGGTGGTATCGATGCCGGCCGCAATGCTGCCGTCGGCGCTCGGCAGCGGCGAAAGCGCGGAGAGCAACGCCTTGAGGTCAATGCGGTCGAAGGCGAGCGTTCCGTCGAGCCTCGGCCGGCCCTGCGGAGGAAGGTCGATCTCGAGAACGCCCGTCGACTCGGAATTCGGAAGGCCGAGCTGGAGATTGTCGAGCTTTGCCGAATGACCCGCAACCGTCACCCGCCCCTCGATGTTGAACTGGCCGAGATTGCCCATGGCGGGGATGTCCGCCCCCTTCCAGGCAAGAAGGTGAGCGAGCGACGGGGTGCCGAGCCTGAGATCTCCGGCGATGTAGGGGTTGTCCGAAAGATTGGCGAGGCCCTCGAACTTCATGGTCACGGGTTCCGAGGAAAACGCCGTCGAGACATTCGTGTTCTGCCCGGCGATCAGGGCGAGCGGGCGATCGCAGACGAAAGTCCATTCCGCATGCTTGCCGTTGACGCTGCCGCTGAGGGAAATGCCGAGACTCTTGTTGACCGCAGGCCAGCGGGCTGTGCCGTTCACCCCGGAGATCCGGTAGAACCGTCCCTGTCGTGCGTCCTCGACGGAAAACTGGCCGTTGACGACGGTGACGGTGCCGATCCTGTCGTGGCGGAGGATCGGAGGATCTGCGGCCGCAGGGCCGGCCGCTGAGGCGATCGCATCCTCGATCCAGCCGTTTCGGGGCCAGTTGGATGCCCCGTTCCCGTTCCAGGCGACATGAACGACGGGTCCCACCAGTTCGAAATCGTGAAACTCCGGCGACCCGCGAAGGGCGCCGATGAGATTGAACGAAGCCGAAACCTCCTTCGCCTGCAGGAGATCGTTCCGGCTGTCCGCGCCGGCCGAAAAGAGACGGACGTCGCGCAGCGTGACCTTGGGATAGGGCCAGAAGTCGAACTGCGGCGCGGAAGCGAATTCCACCTCGGCGCCGGTCCAGGAGGCGATCGACTTGCGGATGTCCTCTCCGATCGACGCGGTCGGGACGAGGAAGGGCATCCCCAGCCGCGCGGCGAGCAGCAGCACGAGCAGCGCCAGGGTCGCCGCCACGATCTGCCTCGAGCCGATGATGCGGGGAAGGTTCATCTCTGGTAGCGGTCCTCATCCTGTTCGCGGGTTTGGCGAAGGGATTAGGCCTTCGCCGGAAAGAAATCAAATAGTCCGGTGGCTGAATTGCGGCGTGAAAGCGCCGCGGCCGGAACTGTCCGGCCTTTATAGTGCGTCGCAACATGTTATAGAGACGATATCGGTGTGGAGGATACGGATGAACTTGGAAATGCCGCTTTGGGAACCGTCCCGCGAGGTCCTGGAAAACAGCCCGATGGCCCGCTTCATGAAGGAATGCGAGCCAAAGGCGGGGCGGACCTTCGAGGATTATGACGCCTTTCATGCCTGGTCGGTGGAGGATCGGGATGGCTTCTGGTCCGGCCTATGGGATTTCTGCGACGTAATCGGCGATCGCGGCGGCACGGTCCTGGAAAACGGCGAGCGCATGCTGGACGCGCGCTTCTTCCCCGAAGCGAGATTGAACTTTGCCGAAAATCTTCTTCGCCGGACGGGCAGGGAAGATGCCCTCGTCTTCCGCGGCGAGGACAAGGTTTCCTATCGCTGGTCCTGGGACGAGCTTCACGCTCATGTCTCCCGCTTGCAGCAGGCTTTTTCCGCGATGGGGATCGGCGAGGGCGACCGTGTCGCCGCGATGATGCCCAATATGCCGGAAACCGTCGCCTGCATGCTTGCAGCGGCCTCGCTCGGCGCGATCTGGTCTTCCTGCTCTCCCGATTTCGGCGAGCAGGGCGTGCTGGACCGTTTCGGGCAGATCGGCCCCAAGCTTTTCATCGTATGTGACGGCTACTGGTACAACGGCAAGCTCCAGGACGTGGCGGCAAAGGTCAAAGCCGTGGCCGCGAAACTGGATGTGCCGGTGCTGGTCGTGCCCTATGCCGGCGACGCACCGGCGCTTGCGGCTTCGCTGAACCGGGGCAGGACGCTTGCGGATTTCACGGCGCCGTTCCCGTCCAGGCCCGTGACGTTCGCGCGGCTGCCCTTCCGCCACCCGCTCTATATCCTGTTCTCCTCCGGCACCACCGGCGTCCCGAAATGCATCGTGCACTCGGCGGGCGGAACGCTCCTGCAGCATCTCAAGGAACTCCGCTTCCACAGCAGCCTGGAGCCGGGCGAAAAGCTCTTCTATTTCACGACATGCGGCTGGATGATGTGGAACTGGCTGGTCTCCGGCCTTGCCGTCGGGGCGACGCTCTGCCTTTATGACGGCTCGCCCTTCGCGCCGGACGGCAATGTGCTGTTCGACTATGCCGAGGCGGAGAAATTCGCGGTTTTCGGCACCTCGGCCAAATATATCGACGCGGTGCGCAAGAGCGGATTGACGCCGCGCACTTCCCACGACCTTTCGGGCCTGAGGCTGATCGCGTCCACCGGTTCGCCGCTGTCGCCGGAGGGTTTCTCCTTCGTCTACGAGGGCATCAAGCCGGATATCCAGCTCGCCTCGATCTCCGGCGGCACGGACATCGTCTCCTGCTTCGTGCTCGGCGTTCCGCTGAAACCCGTCTGGCGCGGCGAGATCCAGGGGCCGGGGCTCGGCCTTGCGGTTGATGTCTGGGACGACGATGGCCGGCCGGTGCGCGGTGAGAAGGGCGAACTGGTCTGCACCAAGGCCTTTCCCTCCATGCCGATCATGTTCTGGAACGATCCGGACGGCGCCAAATACCGTGCGGCCTATTTCGAACGCTTCGACAATGTCTGGTGCCATGGCGATTTCGCCGAATGGACGAAGCATGGCGGCATCGTCATCCATGGACGCTCGGATGCGACGCTCAATCCCGGCGGGGTGCGCATCGGCACGGCCGAGATCTACAATCAGGTCGAGCAGATGGAAGAGGTCCTCGAGGCGCTCTGCATCGGGCAGGAATGGGAAGACGACGTGCGCGTCGTCCTCTTCGTCAGGCTCGCCCCCGGCGCCGCGCTGGACGAGGCGCTGGAAAAGGCGATCAGGACGCGCATCCGCACCGGCGCGTCGCCGCGGCATGTGCCGGCGAAGATCCTCGCCGTCGCCGATATCCCGCGCACGAAGTCGGGCAAGATCGTCGAGCTTGCCGTACGCGAGGTCGTCCACGGCAGGCCGGTGAAGAACAAGGAAGCACTCGCCAATCCGGAAGCCCTGGAGTTGTTTTCCGGGCTGGAGGCGTTGCGGACCTGACCGCCTTCCGCCGTTAACGATTTCGGGGCGCGCGAATTAACCAACTTTACGAAGTTGTGAACGCGCAGGCTGTGCCGGAACGGACGGGGTAAGGATTTGTTAATCCGCAATGGGGCAAGGTCGTCCCAACTTGAGCGCGTCCCATGAGGGGCGTACCGGCCGCCGCGGCGGCACCGAAGGCATGACGTCGTTTCCTTGGCTTTTGTTGGAACAGCATCAATTACGGGCGGCTTCGTGCCGCCCCTTTTTTATGCCCGCCCCTGATCGAGTGAGCGCGAAACCAGAAACACCGGCACCAGCCCGGCCGCCACGATGATGACGGCCGCAACGGAAGCATCCTCCACGCGTGCCCGCGAAGCGTCTTCGTAGACGAGGGTTGCCAGGGTGTTGAAGTTGAACGGGCGCAGCATGATCGTCGCGGAAAGTTCCTTCATCGATTCGATAAAGACGAGGAGGGCGGCGGTCAGCGTGGCCGGGCGCATCATCGGCACGAGCACGGCTGCAAGTGTCTGCGCGCTCGTGCGGCCAAGCGTTCGCGAAGCCATGTCCAGATGCGGAGAGAGCTTCTGGAAGCCGGCGTCGATCGTGCCTTCCGCCATCGTCATGAAGCGCACGGTACATGCGTAGATGATGGCAAAGCCCGTTCCGGAGAGGAGGAGGCCGCTCGACAGGCCCGCATATTCGCGCAGCAGCCCGTCGACGGCGTTGTCGAATGCGGCGAGCGGCATCAGAACGCCCATCGCAAGCACGGTTCCCGGCACGCCGTAGCCGAAGGACGACAGGCGCGCCGCGACCGCCGTCATCGGCGAGCGGGTCGTGCGGGTCGCATAGGAGAGCATGAAGGCGAGCAGAATGGCGACGCAGGCCGTGGCTGTCGAGACGAACACGCTGTTCCACACGGCCGAGAGAAGGCGTGCTGAGGCGAACTGGTCCAGCCGGTTCAGCGCGTAATTGCCGAGCACGAGGACCGGGATCACGAAACCCGCAACGGGCGGCAGCAGGCAGGCGAGCATGGCTGCCCATTTCCGGGAGCCGCGAAGCTTCAGGCGGACGGCGTCATGAACGGCAGCGGTCGTCTTGTGGCTGGCGAAGCGCTGGCGCCGGCGGGCGGAACGCTCGACGAAGAGCAGTCCGACGACGAAGAGCAGCATGATGCAGGCGATCTGCGCCGCGCCGGAAAGGCTGCCGCGATTGAGCCATGTGTCGAAGATCGAAAAGGTGAGCGTCTGCACGCCGAGATATTCCACGGCACCGATGTCGTTCAACGTTTCCATGGTGACGAGCGTCAGGCCGACCATGATCGCCGGCCGCGCCATCGGGATCTGTATGCGTGCGAAGACCGCGAGCGGACCGGCGCCGAGCGTGCGGCCGACATCGGCGGCCGCCCGTCCCTGCATCAGGAACATCGAGCGGGCCGCGAGATAGATATAGGGATAGAGCACGCTCGCGAGCACCAGAACCGCCCCGCCCGTCGTGCGGATCTCGGGAAACCAGTAATCCCGGCTCGTCTGATAGCCGAAGAGCGTGCGGATGCCGCTCTGCACGGGACCGGTGAAGGAGAAGAATTCCGCAAAGGCATAGGCCGCCAGATAGGAGGGAATGGCGAGCGGCAGCACCAGCATCACCGACAGCAGACGCCGCAACGGGAAATCGCAGCTTGCGACGAGCCATGCGGCGGCGACGCCGGTCACCACCGTCGCGGCTCCCACGCCCGCGATCAGAAGCAGCGTGCGCATCGTCGCCCGCGGAATGACATTGCTGATCAGGTGGGGCCAGTCCCCGCCGGAGCCCGATGCGGCGATGACGACGATCGCGACGATCGGCATCAAGACCGCCAATGAAACGACGACGGCTGCCGCCGCAAGCGCCGGATGCGCCAGGACGCCGGTTTTCCTGCTGCTCTTGAGGGCGCGTATACCGGGAAGTGCCTGCACCAGCCTGCCTGATTACCTTAGTGCGGGCCCCGGTTTTTCGCCGGCGCGGCCCCGAAATGAATGTTCCTCGTCTAGCGCAACCGCCTTAGTCTGCCAACACGCGCGGCGAGGGGAAGACGACCTCGACGAGGGTGCCTTCGTTCGGCGCCGAGCTGATCGAGAAATTCGCCCGGTTCGCGTCGACCATCGCCTTGGTGAGCGGCAGGCCAAGGCCGGTGCCGTCTCCCCGCTTGCGCGCGCCGGTCGTCACCTGCCGGAAAGGCTTCATCGCCTGCTCCAGCTCGCTGCGCGTCATGCCCACACCGGTGTCGCGGATGCGCAGCACCACGCTGCCGTTGGCCTCATAGGCCGTCGACACGACGATCTGCCCGCCCGAAGGGGTGAAGCGGATGGCGTTCGAAAGAATGTTGAGCGCGATCTGCTTGACCGAGCGCAGGTCGGCGACGACCTGCGGCACGGATGCGGAGAGCGAGGTTCGGATGATGACCCGCTGGCTGTTGGCCTGCGGCTGCACCAGCGATACGGCTTCGGCAACCGTTTCATTCAGGCCGACTGCGGTGAATTCGAGATCCATCTCGCCGGCCTCGATCTTGGAGATGTCGAGGAGGTCGTTGACGATATCGAGCACATGCCGGCCGGACCGTCCGATGTCGTTGGCATATTCGACATAGCGCGAATGGCCGATCGGCCCGAAGCGTTCGGTCGCCATCATGTCGGAGAAGCCGATGATCGCGTTGAGCGGCGTGCGGATCTCGTGACTGACGCGGGCGAGGAAATCGCTCTTGTGGGCATTGGCGGTTTCGGCGGCGCGCTTGGCGCTGCGCAATTCCTCCTCCGTCCGCTTCCATTGCGTGATGTCGCGGATCACCGCGCAGTAGCCGCTGGAGGAGGAGAGCCGGCCCATAGTCATGAACAGCGGAATGAAGCCGCCCGATGCCTCGCGTCCGATCACCTCGCGACCGTCGTTGAGCACGCTTGCGACGCCATGGCCGGAGAGGCCGGCAAGATAATCGAGCACGGCCTTCTGGCTTTCATGAGCGAAGAGCATGGCGAAGGGTTTGCCCTGCGTCTCTTCGTCGTCATAGTTGAAGAGGGCGCTTGCGGAGCGGTTCATCGAACGGATTTCGCCCTCCTGGCCGACGATCACGACACCGTCGGTCGCCGTCTCCAGGATGGAGCGCAGCTCGTCGGCCTCGACCCGGAGATTGGCGAACGCGATCTGCTCGGCATTGCGTTCGTCGCTCTCTTCGGCCGGCTGGGGCTGCGGCTCGGCCGTCGCAGCCTGGGCCGGCGACAAGGCGAGCATCAGCGAGGTTCCGTCCTCCCAGCGGATCGATTGCAGCCGTGCCCGCACGCGGCCCGCCGTACCGTCCGCCCTGCGCAGCAGCATCGTACCGTCCGGCTCGCCGTCGTCCAGGTCGCGGCTTTGCAGAAGCGCGTCGATGCCGCCGGCGGCCTCCAGCCGTTCGAGGGAGGAATATTCCGTCAGCTTGAAGAATTCGGGATTTGCATGGACGAGCCGGTCTCCGGCATGGACCAGGAGGGCGACCGGCAGCGCATCCACGACGGCGGCGGTCAGGCCGTATTCCATGCTCGTGCGCGGCGGCGCGACGGCGGCGTTTTCGGCAGGAAGCATGTCATCGGCATGCTGACCGATCTCCAGCCCCGGCATCTCTTCCAAATCGCCGGCAGAGGGGGCGGAGGATGTGCGTGCGTCTTCCTGCTGCCCTGTGCCCTGTGCTTCGGGCGATTGCACGCCGGACGGTTCGGCCGGCCTGTCTTCCGGCCTTCGCTTGCCGAAGCTCTCGCCGAGCTGGCGGGCGATCTCACGGAAGGCGGCCTGCTCTCCGCTCGACAACCCTTCGAAGATGCTTCGGCTGCGTCTGCCCTGGAGCTGGACGACCTTGTCGGATTGCCGGCGGCCTTCGTTTTCCACCAGCCGCAATGCCGGGCGCTCGCCACGGAAGACGTCGTCCGGCGAAGCGGTGTCATCCGTGCCGGCGGGTCCGCCGGGCGGTGTTTCCGGAGTTCTCTCGCCGGCCTCGATGTCCGCGGCGGCAGGCTCTTCGCCGAGCGGCAGCTCCGCCCGGCTCTCTTCCATCGTCTCCTCCGCGGAAACGGGTTCGGCTGCCGCTTCGATTGCGGAAGGCTGCTCCGTGGGGGCTTCATCCGCAATGTCCTCCGCCGGCGCCGGCGTCTGAAAGGACAGGCCGAGTGCCTTCGGATCCTCGACCGCATCGGCGATGCGCACGATGCCGAAGCCGCGGAAGCCGTCGAATTCGCGATTGCGCGAATAGGTGGGGAGGGCGGCGAGGTCCACCGGTACGACGAGGCTCGTGCCTTCGACCGGCCAGAGGATGGTCTTGCCGGACCAGGTATCGCGCCGGCGGAGAAGCTCCCCGATCTTTCCATCCGGATCGAGCCCGTATCTTCCGGCGACATCCGTAAAGGCTTCTCCGACGATGGCGGCTGCACGCGGGCCGACCGCCTCGGCGAACTCGCCGGAAATCTCGCGGAAGCGGCCTTCCGCGTCGATCTTCCAGACGAACCGGACCGGGCGACCGTGGCTGTTGAAGACGAAGTCGCCCGGCTCGGCCTGCGGCGATACCGCAGGCCGAGCCGGAGCATCGGCTTCCTTCGGCGTCAGCTCCTCGTTGAGAGGCTGCACATGCGCCTGGCCGTCCGGCGCAGGCTCTTTTGCGGTCGCATGGTGTTCATCATCTTTCGGGCGGTCAGGTGCTGCATCGCGATCGGGCGCTGTGCCGGGCGCGTGATCCGCGATTTCGGGCAGTGTTTCGGCCTGCGGCGAACCGGATAGCCTTTTCGGGCCATGCTGCTCCGCGAGGCCCGAATCGGCATCGAGATTCCCGATGATTGTTTCGACCGCGAAAAGCAGATGGAGCGCGGGATCGGCTGAGATGCGCCCGATCGCTGCTGGCAGGTGGCCCTTTCCCGTCGGAACCGGGCGCTTCACCAGCCAGTCGCCGTTGCGGCCGGCCGCATTGACGAGCAGCCGGCGCGTCTCTTCGTCCATGCCGAGGCTGTCGAACTCGCCGGACGCCGCGATGACCTCGCCATCGCCGTCCAAAACGGCCATATGCGTATCCGGATCGTCGAAGCCGGAAAGCATGGCGATCGCGCGTTCCCGTGCGGCTTCCCTCTCTCCCGCGACCGGAGCGCTGAAGAGGATCGCCTCGTCGCCCTGGCGCACCGCGATCCGCTCGACCCGGGCATTGACGGGCATGCTGCGGAAACCGGCGCCGATGCGCATCAGGAAGGAGCGCATGCTGCCCGCGGCCCGAAGTTGCGCCGCCGACGCCTCCAGCTGCCGGAAGGATATATCGCCATGCGGCGGGCCTGCGTCGAGGAAATCATAGATCGAGGCATGGCCGAAAAGGCCAGCGCCGCGGCCGTTCGACCACAATACCCGCTGCAGATCAGGCGAAAACAGCACCACGGCCTCTCCGCGCGCGAAAGGCACGCGCACGCGCTCATGGACGGCCACATCGATAAAGGGGTACTGTTTCGTCGGCATAGGCAGGCCTGCTTCAGCTTCTGCGCGAGAAAAACGCAGGATTAACGCTTTATTAATAGCGGGGGCACCTGTGGCGGTCCAGCGCCGGGCGTAAAACAAGCCACTGCTTTCGGGAAGCAGGGTTAACATTGTGCGTCGCACAAAATTGTTGCAATGCACAAAAAAATTTCCTATATGAAGACCATCATAAAATGATGGCGTCTCCGGGAGGCGCGACAAGGAGCTTGAAATGGCTGTGAAGAAGACCGACGACATATTTTCGCTTGCCGCATTCGACCCGAGCAAGTTTGCTGAAAACTTCCGCGATTTCGCGGAGAAGGGCGCTGCCCAGACCAAGGACGCCTATGCCAAGATGAAGGAAGCGGCGGACGACGCGACCAAGACCGTCGAGGCCACCTTCGAAAACGCCCACTCCGGTTCGGTCGAGCTCGGCCTGAAGGCAATCGAGGCGCTCCGCACCAATACGGAGAATTCGCTTTCCCATCTCGAGGCGCTTCTCGGCGTGAAGTCGATTTCCGAACTTTTCGAACTGCAGACCGCCTTCCTGCGCAAGCAGGCGGAAGTGACCGTCGAACAGGCGAAGTCGATCCAGGAAGCAACCCGTAAAGTCGCGGAAAACGTTGCAGCTCCAGGTAAGTCTGCTGCCGAAAAGGCCGCGAAATCCTTCAAGGCCGCCTGAGCGGCGAGATCGACACCGGTTTCGAACCTTCGGATAAAGGGTCGGCCAGCATGGCCGGCCCTTTTTTGATGCCCAAGGGGCAATAAGGGCCTTGCAAAAAAACTTCGCTGCCCGTATGTGACGGCCAAGCGCAAGGCGCTTCAACAAGTGCGGTTGTAGCTCAGTTGGTTAGAGCGCAGGTTTGTGGCACCTGAGGTCGGTGGTTCGAGACCACCCAACCGTACCATTTCTCTTTCATTCGAAGCGAGCGGGAAAAACCAGCGTCGGCAGGTTGCATCTCTTGCGCTCGAAGAGGCGCTCGAGCGCATGTCAAGCGGCCTCTATCTGTACCTGCCCGGTTCATAATCCCTCCGGCCCCATTGCAGCTATTTGCGTATTTGTGCAACTTATCGGCTCGCCAGCGAAATGCCGGCGATGCAGGATGAGGAATACCGGGAAGGGACAAACCATGCGAAAGGCGCTTTTCGCCCCGAGTTCTCGCCGTTTTGGAGAAGTTGCCGGCCTCCTGCTGGCAGGCTCGATCATCGCTCCGACTTTCGCCGCTGCCGCGAATCCCTGCACGGGCGTTGCCGTGGCGATCACCGATGCGCGCAAGCACGAATATGCGTCTCTGGTCGCCAAGGCGTTGAACGGGAAGGTGAAACCGTCTCAGGTGAAACTCTATTCCGTAATGGAAGGCGAACTGTGGAGCGCTGTCTACGTTTCGACACCGGAAACCGATGACGGCGTTCTCTTCTTCGAGGGGGCGAACGGCAATAAGCAATTCAAAGACGTGTGGGGCGGATGGGCCGATCCTTCGGATAAGCCTGAGTTAATCCGTTGGGCCAAAAAGCTTGGGGCCCCAGACACGCTGGCAAGATGTTTCGCCCAGACCGTCACGGAGTAGTTGATCGGTCATGCCCGACGCCGTGAGGCGTTACAGAAAAATCCTGTGCTCCCTCGCCACCAGTTCCTGGACGAATTCGGCGACCGTGCGTACGCGCGCGAGATCGCGCGCGCTTTCGTGCCAGGTGGTCCAGTAGGCGCGCCGGATCGAGGTTTCCGGGAGGAGGCGCACCAGCTCGGGATATTGCCGGGCGATATAGTCGTGCAGGATCCCGATGCCGGCGCCGGAGCGCACCGCTTCGGTCTGACCCGTCGCGCTGGAAATCTCGAAGGCGGCGTCCCAGCTTCGCATGATCTCGCCGGTGAAGTTGAGCGAGGCGGTGAAGATCAGGTCTTCCACATATCCGACGCGCCGGTGCTGTTTGAGCTCCTCGACCGTTGCAGGCGTACCATCCTGCGCGAGATAGGAGCGGGAAGCATAGAGGCCGAGCGTATAGTCCGTGAGCTTGGCCGAAACCAGCCGTCCCTGTTCCGGCCTTTCGAGTGTGATGGCGATATCGGCCTCGCGCTGGGAGAGGGAGAAGGAGCGGGGCACCGGCACGAGCTGGATCTTGAGTTGGGGGTGGCGTGCGGTGAGCTGACCCAGCCGCGGCGCAAGGAAGGAGACGCCGAATCCGTCCGGCGCGCCGATCCTGACCGTGCCCGCGACTGCCGTGTCGATCCGCCCGATGCTCGCCTGCACGGAAAGCATCTCCGTTTCCATGCGTTCGGCGGCCCGCAGGAACGCTTCGCCCTCCGCCGTGAGTTCGCAGCCGTTCGTGCGGCGTACCAGCAGGCGCGTCTTCAGGTCCTCCTCGAGCGCGCTGACCCTGCGGCTCAGGGTCGCGTGGTTGACGCCGAGCCGCCTCGACGCGGCGAGGATCTGACCGGTGCGCGCCACGGCGAGGAACATGCGGGCGTCGTCCCAGTTCATCGGGAGACGTCTGCCGGATAGGCGCGTTCCGAAACGCCCCACTTTGCCCTGCCGGGCATCTCCTTCACAAGAAGGGAGGGCGAATCGCTGCAGTGCTTCGCCCAAGGACGACGCTGAATTCGGGGCGATGTTCGAGCCCCTTGCCGATCTCCCCGGTTGTGGGCGCGCTGCTCGGCAGCGCAGAGGGGGATATGACGCGCAATGCCCACGAACGACTTTAATTTTTGCACAACGGTTCCTTACTGAAGGCGATTGAGTTGTGCAAATTGTAGTGCGATGATCCCGTCATAACAACCGGAGGAATTTCCCATGCGCGAGATCGGCCACTTTATCGACGGCAAGCAGGTCGCAGGCACCAGCGGCCGCACAGCCAATGTCTACAATCCGGCGACCGGCGAGGTTCAGGCGACCGTGGCGCTTGCCAGCGACGCGGAACTCGCCGCAGCCGTCGCAAGCGCCAAGGCCGCGCAGCCGAAATGGGCGGCGACCAATCCGCAGCGGCGCGCGCGCGTCTTCATGAAATTCGTCCAGCTTCTGAACGACAACATGAACGAACTGGCCGAGATGCTTTCGAAGGAGCACGGCAAGACGGTCGAGGACTCCAAGGGCGACATCGTCCGCGGTCTCGAAGTCTGCGAATTCGTCATCGGCATCCCGCATCTTTCCAAGAGCGAATTCACCGAAGGGGCCGGCCCGGGGATCGATATGTATTCGATCCGCCAGCCCGTCGGCATCGGCGCCGGTATCACGCCGTTCAACTTCCCGGCGATGATCCCGATGTGGATGTTCGCGCCGGCGATCGCCTGCGGCAACGCCTTCATCCTGAAACCCTCGGAGCGTGACCCGTCCGTGCCGATCCGCCTTGCCGAACTGATGATCGAAGCCGGTCTTCCGGCGGGCATCCTCAATGTCGTCAACGGCGACAAGGGCGCGGTCGACGCCATCCTGACGCATCCGGACATCTCGGCCGTCTCCTTCGTCGGTTCGACGCCGATCGCCCGCTACGTCTACGGCACCGCGGCGATGAACGGCAAACGCGCGCAGTGCTTCGGCGGCGCCAAGAACCACATGATCATCATGCCGGACGCCGACCTCGACCAGGCCGCAAATGCGCTGATGGGCGCCGGATACGGTTCGGCCGGCGAGCGCTGCATGGCGATCTCGGTTGCCGTTCCGGTCGGCGAGGAAACCGCAAACCGGCTGATAGACAAGCTGGTGCCGATGGTGGAAGGCCTGCGCGTCGGCCCCTATACGGACGAGAAGGCGGACATGGGCCCGGTCGTGACCAAGGAAGCGCATGCGCGCATCAAGGGGTTGATCGACAAGGGTGTCGAGGAAGGCGCGAAGCTCGTCGTCGACGGGCGCAACTTCAAGCTCCAGGGCTACGAGGACGGTTATTTCGTCGGAGGCTGCCTGTTCGACAACGTCACGCCCGACATGGAGATCTACAAGACCGAGATCTTCGGACCCGTGCTTTCCGTCGTGCGTGCGAAGAACTACGAGGAAGCGCTCGATCTGCCGATGAAGCACGAATACGGCAATGGTGTCGCGATCTACACCCGCGACGGCGACGCGGCGCGCGACTTCGCGAGCCGCATCAATATCGGCATGGTCGGCGTCAACGTGCCGATCCCGGTACCGCTCGCCTACCATTCCTTCGGCGGCTGGAAGTCCTCCTCCTTCGGCGACCTCAACCAGCACGGCACGGACTCGATCAAGTTCTGGACCCGCACCAAGACGGTCACGAGCCGCTGGCCGTCGGGCATCAAGGACGGCGCCGAGTTCGTCATGCCGACGATGAAGTGACCGGCAAGCATTCGTATTGAGGCCCCCAAAAAGGCCGGCCGTAATCCGTATGTGGAATACTTTCTGTCGCAAGCCCAGGCTTCTGCACCTGAGTTTGCGACAGATTTTCCTCCAGCTTCCGGCTCCCCGATTTTATCGTGGAATTTAGGACTACCGCGACAAATATGATGCTAGAAAATCTGCCGCGCTCTGATGAGCTGCGTCGGCGTTCCGGGTTCCGGATTTCAAGAAAAAGTCGTGCGCCCCGCCGTCGTAAACATCAAGGGTGATAGGCCCACCAAGCTGCTGCGCCGTCCGTTGCAGCTCCCGGGCGATCGACAAGGGAAACGTCCGGTCGGCGCTGCCCCAAATCAGAAGCAGGGGCGGCAATGAGCCGACAGGCTGCGAATAGCCGTTCGGCAAACCGCCATCGACCAGCACCAGAGCGTCGATATCGACTCGCCCGACTGAAGCAGCCGAAGCGATTTGCGCGCCAAGGGAAACTCCGAGAACGCCGACCTTCCCGCCGTGGCGCGATTGCCCCTCGAGATAGGCGGCCACGCCTTGAACGGCGGAAATCCAGTCCGGCAACCGCTGCGCATAATAGGCGATGCGAGCCCGTGCTCCGCTCGCCTTGGCGATAGCGTCGAGGTCGGGTAGGCATTCAAACCTGCCGCCCGTATCGTCTGGCCGATCTCGTCATAAACGGGCGATCCAAAGCCCTTGCTGCCGCTCAAGATCATAACGGCTGGGCAAGTTGCATTCGTGCAATTTCCGAAGCTCTCGACCAGAACCCCGCCGCTGGCCGTCGGCACGGTGAATTGCTGTCGAGATGATTGAGCGTTGACCCCGACGGGCAAAAGGAAAAGGGCTAGGGTCGCGATAATGATATTGAATGGACGCATGAATCCGCATTGTGCTTTCGCTGCAAAATTCCGGAGTTTTTGGATCGGTTTTGCGACGGATATTTGCGACCGGACCGGCCAAAGAGGAGGCCTTGTTCGTGAGGCATGCTTTGAAAAAGCGGACGGCGGCGGCTACAGCGCCGCGCGTCATTCCTGACGCGCAAGGGACGCTGTAGCGCTTTTAATCTGCTGCATAATTCACGCCTAAATCGCTTCCGATCCAGGCAATTGTGCAGCAGGCCGCCGTCCGGTCGCGCAGAGTGCTTGGGAGGCTTACATCTGCGGTCCGTCGTTGAAGCTTACCTTGTCCACCAGCTCCGAGGCTTTCTTGCGGTTGGCCGCAATATCGGCGAGCGACAGCGTGTCCGGCTTGATCTCGCCGAAGGACTTGACGATCTCGGAAGGCTCGGCGCCCGGCATCACCGGATATTCGTAGACCTGCTCGGCATAGATCTTCTGCGCTTCGCCGGACGCAAGGAAATCCATGAGCTTCTGGGCGTTTTCCTTGTTCGGCGCATTCTTCGCCATCGCCATGCCGGAAATGTTGACATGGGTGCCGCGGTCGTCGGAATTCGGGAAGAGGACCTTGATCGCCTTCGCCCAGTCCTTCTGTTCCGGCTCCTTTTCGTTCGTCATCATCAGGCCGACATAATAGGTGTTGCCGAGCGCGATATCGCATTCGCCGGCCATGATGGCCTTGGCCTGGTCGCGGTCGCCGCCGTCTGGCTTGCGGGCGAGATTGTTGCGGAAGCCCGCCAGCCACGTCTCGGCTTCGGCTTCGCCCTTGTGCGCGATGATCGAGGAAATGAGACCGATATTGTAGGCGTGCTGGCCGTCACGCGTGCAGATCTTGCCCTTCCACTTCGGGTCGGCGAGCTCCTCATAGGTGATCGCATCCTGCTGGACGCGGTCTCTGGAGGCGTAGACGACGCGCCCGCGGGTGGTGAGACCGAACCAGTTGCCATCCGGATCGCGATATTGCGCGGGAATGTCCTTGTTGATGATCTCGCTGTCGACGGCTTGCGTGACGCCGGCATCCTTGGCTTCCGTCAGCCGCGAGATGTCGACCGTCATGATGACGTCGGCGGGCGAGTTGGCGCCTTCCGCCTGGATGCGCTCGACCAGTCCCTTGTCGAGGAAGAGCACATTGGTCGTAATGCCGGTCTCCTTGCTGAATTCGTCGAGCAGCGGTTTGATCAGATCCGGCTGCCGGTAGGAATAGATATTGACCTCCCCGTCCGCATGAGCCGGCGCGGCGGTTGCCACGGCGGCGGCCGCGAGCGATAGTGCCGCGATGGAATTTCTGAGCAGTTTCATTTTAGCCTCCTGATCGTGTTTATTCTTAACTGCTAAAGTCACGTTTAGCTGCCGGGGGGATTCAGTCAATCGGCCATAGGAGAGATAACATGAATGTGAGAATCTTCTTTTTTGGAATTGTTCCAAACTGCAATCCATCCTATATGTGGGATCAGGAAACGGAATTCGGAGACTGAGATGCGTCTGACGAAACAAACCAACTACGCCGTGCGCATGCTCATGTACTGCGCTGCGAACGGTGACAAGCTCAGCCGGATTCCGGAGATCGCGCGCGCTTATGGCGTTTCCGAGCTGTTCCTCTTCAAGATCCTGCAGCCTTTGACAAGGGCCGGGCTGGTCGAGACCGTCCGCGGCCGTAACGGCGGCGTGCGCCTGCCGAAACCCGCTTCCGCGATCACGCTCTTCGACGTCGTCAAGGTGACGGAAGATTCCTTCGCCATGGCCGAGTGTTTCGAGGCCGGCGAAATCGAGTGCCCGCTCGTCGACAGCTGCGGCCTGAATTCGGCGCTGCGCAAGGCGCTGAACGCCTTCTTCGAGGTGCTGCAGCAATATACGATCGACGATCTCGTGAAGGCGCGGCCGCAGATCGGCATGCTTCTGGGTATCGACACTGCCCGCCCGGTCTTGGAAAAGCCGGCCGCCTGAGTTACGGCGGCGCCCGGCAGCAGATCGAGTTTTGATTCTTAAAGCGCGTCGCGATCTCTCGGATTCGCTTCCTGCGCTTTAAGTCTTCGTTTTGATGCATGTCGTTAGCGCAAAACCGCTGCACACTTTTGCGCGACAACATTAGATTGCGGCGCCCTCATCCCTGCCGAGATATTCCTGAATGATGAAGCCGATGCTCGTCGGATCGAGTTCGGCCTTGTCGATGCGGAAATCGACGCCATAGTCCTCGATCCTCTGGAAATAGGCATCGCTGATCGAAGAGGATATCACGCCGATCGGCCCGATATAGCCGTGGCGCCGCAGCTCCGGCACCGTCTCGCGAAAATCGGCCTGCGGCTGCAGACGGTTGTCCATCAGGATCATGTCGATGCGGTTCCCGGCGCGGATGAAGTCCAGCGCGGCGTCGATCGTCTCCGTGTAATGCAGTTCGATGTCGAAGTTGACGACTTTGCGCATCAGGGCGTTGAGGATCAGGTTTTCGGCCGGATCGTCGTCAACGAGCAATATATGCACTTTGGCTGTCATGGCGATTGCTGAACCTATGCAGTCGAAAGGGCGTCCGGAGACCGTATCCGCTTCGGCGGAGCCGCCGATATCGTCTCCACATCCGCCGGTACTCTTATCTGCCCGACGTTCATTCACAAGTCTCTTTAATCTGGTAGGAGAGAGATCTCCCGAAGCTCTATTGGATGATCTGCTCCCTTATCGCTTTGGCGACCATCTGGGTGCGGTTGACGACGTCGAGCTTTTTCAGGATCGTCGCCGTGTGCGAGTTTACCGTATGCTCGGAAACGGAGACGATCAGCGCGATTTCGCTTGCCGTTTTCCCGTAGGAAATCCACCGCAGTATTTCCGTCTCCCGCGGCGTCAGCCCCATGCCTGCCTTGGTCGCGAGGACTGCGCGGTAGAAATAGTCGAAGGCGCATTCCGCTTCGTAGCAAAGCGCCTGGTGCTCCGTTTGCCCTATATCCTCGCCGTCGCCGAAGAACATGACCACGAAGCGCATGCCGCTGACCGCCTGAACGGGGACGCAGGCGGCCAGGTCGAAGCCGAGTTGTTCGAGCAGGTCGGACCCCTCGCTGTCGCCGGCCTCGACATCGCCGCTTTTCCACACGCTCGGTATCGCCGATTTGTGGAAGCTCCTGAACATCGCGGAGCGGCTGAAATGGTGGCGTTTGTCGTACGCCTCGGAAAGGCCGGCAGGCAGGTCGTTGAGCACGAGGCGGTTGCTGAGCTGGCTTGCCTCATGTTCCTTGGCAAGCTGCAATATGCCGAAATGGTCGAAGCCGTAGCGCAGCGCCATGGTGTGAAATATGCGGAAGAAATCGACACGATTGAGAGCTTTCTCCAAATCGTGTTCGAGGTCGTAGCAGCGATGATGTTTCGTCAGTACGGGCACGCGGCCTTAACCTTGATCAAACCACCTGTTCAAATCTAGCGCCGCAATTCCCCGCGGCAAAGGTCATGACGCGGATTTTACCGAACCCTTCGGGTTTTTTGCGTTGAGCGGCTTGCCGGCTTTCAAGGCGATTCGAGGCGGGGGATTCCTGTGGAAGCACGGTTTTCCGGGATTTTTCCATTTGGACAAATTTTTGCCCGAACTTATTGCATTCCAGCGGCAAATATCGTTCCATCCGCGCAAGACCGGGGCGCCAAGCGACCGCGTCTGGAACAAGAGAATAAAAACAAATCTGGGAAGCTCGTTATGAAAAAACTGACCACTCTTCTCGCGGCGACCGCGCTCGCCTCCATGATGGCTTCGGCCGCCTGGTCGAAGACGCTCGTCTACTGTTCCGAGGGATCGCCGGAAGGCTTCGATGTGGCCCTCTATACGGCCGGCACGACCTTCGATGCCGCGTCGCGAACGGTCTATAACCGCCTGGTCGAATTCAAGCATGGCAGCACGGAAATCGAACCGGGCCTGGCGGAAAGCTGGTCGGTTTCGGACGACGGCACGGAATATACGTTCAAGCTGCGTTCGGGCGTGAAATTCCAGACCACGGACTACTTCACTCCGACCCGCGAACTGAACGCCGACGACGTGATCTTCTCCTTCGAGCGCCAGTACAAGGACGACAACCCCTGGCATAAATATGTTGCCGGCGCCGCGTGGGAATACTTCTCCGGCATGGGTTTTCCCGAACTCATCAAGTCGATCGAGAAAGTTGACGACCTGACGGTGAAATTCGTGCTCAACCGTCCGGAAGCGCCGTTCCTTGCCAATCTCGGCATGGACTTTGCGTCCATCCTCTCCAAGGAATATGCCGACAAGCTGCAGGCCGACGGCAAGATGGAGCTGATGAACCAGCAGCCGCTCGGTACCGGCCCGTTCACCTTCGTCGCCTATCAGACCGACGCCGCGATCCGTTACAAGGCCAATCCGGACTACTGGAACGGCAAGCAGCCGATCGACGACCTCGTCTTCGCGATCACCACCGATGCGGCGGTGCGGGCGCAGAAGCTGAAGGCCGGCGAATGCCACATCATGCCTTATCCGAACGCGGCGGATGTCCCGGAACTGAAAAACGATCCGAACCTCACCGTGCTGGAGGAGGAGGGCCTCAACGTCGCCTATCTCGCCTACAACACGCTGGTCGCTCCGTTCGACAAGGCGGAAGTCCGCAAGGCGCTGAACATGGCCGTGAACAAGCAGGCGATCGTCGATGCGGTCTTCCAGGGCGCGGCAACGGTCGCGAAAAACCCGATCCCGCCGACGATGTGGTCCTATAACAATGCCGTCGAGGATGACAAATACGATCCGGAGGCGGCGAAGAAGATGCTCGAAGAGGCCGGCGTCTCGGGCCTGAAGATGAAGGTCTGGGCGATGCCTGTCGCGCGGCCCTACATGCTCAACGCGCGCCGCGCCGCCGAGCTCATCCAGGCGGACCTTGCCAAGGTCGGAGTGGAAGTCGAGATCGTTTCCTATGAATGGGCCGAGTATCTGAAGCTTTCCTCCGACAAGAACCGCGACGGTGCGGTCATCCTCGGCTGGACCGGCGACAACGGCGATCCGGACAACTTCCTCGATACCTTGCTCGGCTGTGATGCCGTCGGCGGCAACAACCGTGCGCAGTGGTGCAACCAGGAATTCGACGCCCTGATGACGAAGGCGAAGGAAACCGCCGATGTCGCGGAGCGTACGAAGCTCTACGAGGAAGCCCAGGTCATCTTCAAGCGCGAGGCACCCTGGAATACGCTCGACCATTCGATCGTTTCCATTCCGATGAGCAAGAAGGTTTCCGGCTTCGTGCAGGATCCGCTCGGAATCCACCGTTTCGACGGCGTGGACATCGCCGAGTAACAGGTCGAGTAAGAGTAAGAACAATAACCTATACGCCGCAAAGAGCGTATCGATTCCGGCGGCCCGAACTCATCGGGCCGCCGGATGCTAAAGGGAATTTGGCTCCCATGTTGCGTTTCGTTTTCGGGCGGCTTGCCGTCCTGATACCCACATTCCTGGGTGTTTCGCTCATCGCCTTCTCGTTCATCCGGCTTTTGCCGGGAGATCCGGTCATGCTGATGTCCGGGGAGCGGGTGATGTCCCCGGAGCGGCACGCCGAGCTCATGAACCAGCTCGGCCTCGACCGTCCCATGTTTGTTCAGTATTTCGATTACCTCGGCGGCCTCCTGACCGGTGACTTCGGCAGTTCGATCGTCACCAAGAGACCGGTGATCGACGAATTCATGAGTCTTTTCCCGGCGACGCTCGAGCTGTCGATCTGTGCCATCCTCCTGGCGATCTGTCTTGGCATCCCTGCCGGCGTGTTTGCCGCCGTCAAGCGGGGGACCTGGCTCGATCAGACGATCATGGGCGTGGCGCTGGTCGGCTACTCGATGCCGATTTTCTGGTGGGGGCTGCTGCTCATCATCTTCTTCTCCGGCTACCTGCAATGGACGCCGGTCTCGGGCCGCATCTCGTTCATGTATTTCTTTCCGCCGGTCACCGGCTTCATGCTGATCGACAGCCTGCTTTCGGGGCAATCCGGCGCGTTCAAGTCCGCCGTCACCTATCTCATCCTGCCGACCGTCGTGCTCGCGACGATCCCGCTTGCGGTCATTGCACGCCAGACCCGCTCGGCCATGCTGGAGGTATTGGGCGAGGACTACGTGCGAACGGCCCGTTCGAAGGGGCTCGCGCCCTTCCGCGTGATCGGCGTGCATGCGCTTCGCAATGCCATGATCCCGGTCATCACCACGATCGGGCTGCAGATCGGCGTGCTTTTGGCCGGTGCGATCCTGACGGAGACGATCTTCTCCTGGCCGGGCATCGGAAAATGGATGGTCGATTCCGTCTTCAAGCGCGACTATGCCGTCGTGCAGGGCGGACTGATGCTGATCGCCCTGGTCATCATGGTCGTCAACCTCATCGTTGACCTGCTCTACGGGCTCGTCAATCCGCGTATCAGGCGATAGGAGCGGTCATGAGCGCAGTCGAAACGAAATCCGCCGAGACCGTCATCGCGTCCGGCAGTTCCGCCCCGCCGTCCGGCCTTGCGGAATTCTGGTATTACTTCTCCCGCAACAAGGGTGCTGTGATAGGGCTCGTCCTGTTCCTCGTCATCCTCGTCGTCGCTCTTGCGGCGCCCCTGGTCGCGCCGCACAGCCCAAGCATCCAGAATCGCGAGCTTCTCCTGATGCCGCCGGTCTGGCAGGAGGGCGGAAGCTGGGGCCATATCCTGGGCACCGACGCGGTCGGCCGCGACATCCTCTCACGCTTGATCTACGGCGCGCGTTTCTCGCTCTTCATAGGGCTCGTCGTCGTGACGCTCTCGGTGATGGCCGGCGTGCTGGTCGGCCTCGTCGCCGGATATTTCCGCGGCAAGATCGACACGTTCATCATGCGCATCATGGATATCATCCTGGCCTTTCCGTCGCTGCTTCTGGCGCTGGTGCTCGTCGCGGTGCTCGGACCGGGGCTGCTCAACGCGATGATCGCGATCTCGCTGGTCAACCAGCCGCATTTCGTACGCCTTACCCGCGCCTCGGTGATGACGGAGCGCAACAAGGAATATGTCATCGGTTCGCAGGTCGCCGGCGCCGGCACGCTGAGGCTGATGTTCCGCACCATCCTGCCGAACTGTCTGGCGCCGCTGATCGTCCAGGCGACGCTTGCCTTCTCCGCCGCGATCCTCGACGCAGCGGCACTCGGCTTCCTCGGCATGGGCGCGCAGCCGCCGACGCCGGAATGGGGAACGATGCTTGCGGAAGCGCGCGAATTCATCCAGCGCGCCTGGTGGGTCGTGACCTTCCCAGGCCTTGCCATCCTCATTACCGTGCTGGCCATCAACCTGATGGGCGACGGCCTGCGCGACGCTCTCGATCCCAAGCTGAAGAGGTCGTAATGCCCCTTCTCGATATAAAGAACCTCACCGTCGAATTCGAAACGTCCTCCGGCCCGTTCCGGGCGGTGGACGGGGTTTCGCTCACCTGCGACAAGGGCGAGATCCTGTCGATCGTCGGCGAATCCGGTTCCGGAAAATCCGTCTCGATGCTCGCCGTCATGGGCCTTCTGCCGTGGACGGCGAAGATCACCGCCGATCGCATGGCCTTCGACGGCATCGATCTGCTCGGACTTTCTGGCCGCCAGCGCCGCAAGATCATCGGCAAGGATATGGCGATGATCTTCCAGGAACCGATGTCGAGCCTCAATCCGTGCTTCACGGTCGGGTTCCAGCTCGGCGAGACCTTGCGCATCCATATGGGGCTCGGTCGTGCCGAACGGCGGCAGCGTTCGATCGAGCTCCTCCGGCTCGTCGGCATTCCCGCGCCCGAGGATCGTCTGTCGAACTTCCCGCACCAGATGTCGGGCGGCATGAGCCAGCGCGTGATGATCGCCATGGCGCTCGCCTGCAATCCGAAGCTCCTGATCGCCGACGAGCCGACGACGGCGCTCGACGTGACGATCCAGGCGCAGATCCTCGACCTGCTCGTCCGCCTGCAGCGGGAAAAGGGCATGGCGCTGGTGCTGATCACGCACGACATGGGCGTCGTGGCCGAGACGGCCGAGCGCGTCCAGGTCCAATATGCCGGTCAGAAGGTGGAGGAACAGCCTGTCCGCGACCTCTTCGCCGATCCGCATCATCCCTATACGGCAGCGCTGCTGTCGTCGCTGCCGGAACGCGCGACCGTCGGCGGCCGGTTGCCGTCGATTCCGGGTGTGGTGCCCGGCCAGCACGACCGGCCGACGGGCTGTCTGTTCTCACCGCGCTGTCCTTACGCGACCGACGTCTGCAGGCGGTCGGTCGCATTGCAGGGGGCGGAGTTCGGCAATGCGCTGTGCAACTATCCCCTGGTGAGGGGTGTCCCGCTGCATCATCCCGGCCCTGTCGCCGTCCTGGCAGAGGAGACCGTGTAATGAGCGAGACCGTGCTTCAGGGAAGGGACCTTTCCCGTTTCTATTCCGTCTCGCGCGGGATGTTCAAACCCGCCGCCACGGTGCGCGCGCTGAACGGCGTCACCTTCAGCCTGCAGTCCGGCAGGACGCTGGCGGTGGTGGGCGAATCGGGCTGCGGAAAGTCGACGCTCGCCCGCCTCGTCACGATGATCGAGGATCCGAGCGGCGGTGAGCTCCTGATCGACGGCAAGCCGGCGCGCGTCGGCGATCGTTCGCTGAGAAGCCTCGTGCAGATCGTCTTCCAGAACCCCTACGGCTCGCTCAATCCGCGCCAGAAGGTCGGCACCATTCTGGAGGAGCCGCTGGTCATCAACACGAAGGACGATGCCGCCACCCGCCGCCGCAAGGTGGAGGAGATGATGGCGAAGGTTGGCCTGCGGCCGGAGCATTACGACCGCTACCCGCACATGTTCTCCGGCGGTCAGCGCCAGCGCATCGCGATCGCCCGCGCGCTGATGCTGCGTCCGAAGGTGCTGGTGCTGGACGAGCCGGTCTCCGCGCTCGATCTCTCCATACAGGCGCAGGTGCTGAACCTTCTCATGGACCTGCAGAAGGAGATGGGGCTTGCCTATCTCTTCATCTCGCATGGCCTTTCCGTCGTGCGCCACATCGCCGACGAGGTCATGGTGATGTATCTCGGCCGGCCGGTGGAGATGGGCAGGGCGGAGGAGGTCTTCGCCAATCCGCGCCATCCCTACACGGCGGCACTGCTGTCGGCGACGCCGGTCGCCGATCCCGAAGGAAAGCGCCAGCGCATTCAGCTTCAGGGGGAACTGCCGTCGCCGCTGAACCCTCCCTCGGGCTGCCCGTTCAACCCGCGCTGCTGGCGGGCAACCGACATATGCCGGCAGGAGATGCCGCCCCTTGAGGGAAGTAAGACGCATGTCTATGCCTGCTACCATCCGCTCGAACGGTAGCGGCTGAACGAAAGAGCAGGCATGCAGTTGGAAAATACGAAAGCAGTCGTCGTCATGGGCGTCAGCGGTTGCGGCAAGACGTCGGTTGCGGAAGGTTGTCTTCTGCTCGGCGCTGAAGAAAACCTATTGCGACCGGCTGCGGCTTGCGGCAGGCGGCAAGATCGCCTTTGTCTTCCTGAGGGGCAGCCGCGCGCTGCTGGTGGAGCGCATGGCGGCGCGCGCGGGTCATTTCATGCCGGTCAGCCTGCTCGACAGCCAGCTTGCGACGCTGGAGGATCCGTCCGGCGAACCCGGCGCGGTGACGGTCGACATCGATGCGGCGGTGGAAAGGATCGTCGAGAACGGTTTGGCCGGTATTGCCGGATTGGCGCCATAATATTCGCTCCGACACTTGGCATCGGGCACGTCGGGGTCGTATAGACGTCACGCGCCGCCGGTAAAGCCTCTCAGGCGGATAGTATGCGGCTCCCTCGGATGTCCGCTCCATCGCAATTCACAAGCTGTCAGGAACGAACAATGGATATCAAACGCTTTGAAACCGGCCCGCGCATGAGTCAGGCCGTCGTACATAATGGGATCGTCTATCTTGCCGGCCAGGTCGGTGAGGCGGGCCATGATGTCGCCACCCAGACTCGCCAGGCGCTGGCCGAGGTCGACCGCCTTCTGGCGCTCGCCGGCAGCGACAAGACCCGTATCCTCTCGGCGCAGATCTGGCTTGCCGACATAGCCGATTTTTCGAAGATGAACGCGGTCTGGGATGCCTGGGTCGCTCCGGGACACGCTCCGGCGCGCGCGACCGGCGAATCCAAGCTTGCCGCTCCGGAATACCTGGTAGAGGTCATCGTGGTCGCCGCGCAGGCCTGACGGCAGCAGACCAAATGAAAAGGGTCGATCGATCCGCCAAGCCTACGCCGATCGAGCCGCTCACCAGCCGCCGTACCCGCCCGCAACAGGACGTTGCGAGCGGGTTGATTTGCCGAATTTTCTGACGCGGCTCGTTTTCTTGTTCAGGCGCATGAGGCCAAGCGTCATGGCTTCCTTCTCACGAAGCGCTGCTCCAATACTTCGCTGCCCCACTGGTGGCCGGGACACTCCTCGACGCAGGCGAAGCCGTTTGCCTCGTAAAGACGGCGGGCGGCGCCAAGGCCCGAGAACGTCCAGAGATGCGTTTCAGCAAAGCCGCCGCCATCGGCGAAGGCGAGCGCGGCGGCGAGAAGCGTCTTCCCGATGCCTTCTCCGCGCACAGCATCGTCGACGATGAACCAGCGCAGATGCGCGGTTCCCGGTCCCAGATCCTCGCCATCGATGGCCACGGAGCCGACGATCTCGCACCCCCGCATCGCCACCCAGATCGCGTTGTTTGGATTGTCCAGCCGGTCGCAGAAGGCGGCCAGGCCGCCGGCGACCACGGATTCGAACCGCTGGCCGAAACCGGACGTTCGAGCGTAGTAGAGAGCGTGCATCTGCGTGATGCGTGCGATCAGTCCGGTTCGGTAGCCGGAAACGATTTCGATCCGGGAAGATCCAGGATACCCTGTGCCGTTCCCCAGCGCCTCGGCATAGAGGCGCAGTCCGTCGAGCACAGTCTGTTCTTGCCCGGGCGAAAGGCGATTCAATGCACCGGCCACCTGCGCACGGGCAAAATCATGGATCGCCGCGACACGCCGCCGCCCGGAAACGCTCAACGACAAGCGCTTGCTTCTGCTGTCCGCCTCGGCTGCCGTCTCCACCACGTCGCCCGATAGGACGAGCTTGCGCAACATCCGGCTGACGCTTGATTTTTCGAGGCGGAGAAGGGCGCCGAGATCATGCGCGGTTATGCCGTCCCGCGCCTCGATCTCGATCAAGGCATGGACGGCGGAAGGGGAAAGATCGGTTTCCGCAAAGGAGCCGCCCGTGAAGCCGAGTTCACGGACGAGCTGGCGCGAGGCGGTTCTGACAGGATCGACAAGAGAAAAGGATGTTGGTTGCATCGTACAACCATATCGACTTTTCCTGCCATGACAAGGTTGGAATTGATCCCATCATCGCTTGTCGCACGGCCCTTCGATTCACGACGAAATCGACATCGTTGAACATGCAAAAATCGATCGCAGAACTTAGGCTCTGCGATCGATTTTTTGCGACGATAGGTACTGAAGCCGGGGCTGGGATGGATCCAGCCCTTTTCTCTCGAGCGGCTCGGCTGTCAGGCCGTCTTCGGGAGGCGGGCCTGCTCGTCGAAGAAGAGAGCCTGGCTGATGAGCGCCTTCACCATTTCCGGGTTGAACGGCTTGGTGACGAGGAAGGCCGGTTCCGGCTTCTCGCCCGTCAGGAGACGTTCCGGGAAAGCGGTGATGAAGATCACCGGCACGCTGCTGTTCTTCAGGATTTCGTTGACGGCGTCGATGCCCGAGCTGCCGTCGGCAAGCTGGATATCGGCAAGCACCATGCCGGGCGGCGAACGATGGTAGAGATCGACGGCTTCGGCATGGGTGCGGGCGATACCGGTGACGCGATGGCCGAGACTGCGGACCATGTCTTCGATGTCCATGGCGATCAGCGGTTCGTCCTCGATGATGAGGATATCCGTGGCGACCTGGCTTGAGATGTCCTTCGACGCCTCGTCCAGGAGTGCGGCCAGCTCCTCTTCGGAAACATCCATGATGTCCGCGCTCTCGGCGAGATTGAAGCCCTCCACGGCAACGAGGAGGAACGCCTTGCGGGCAGGTGGGGGTACATTGGCGAGATTGGCGGCCGCCTGCCGCTCCCAGCCGAAGGGCGAAATCGTGTCCGGCAGGGTTATCTGGATGTTGTCGAACAGTGTGCAATACAGCCGAAAGAGGCTGATCCGGTCATTGGAACGCTCGGGATAGAGCGTTATATCCGCAACGAGCGCTTCGAGCATGGCGGCCACATAAGCGTCGCCCGAGGTTTGTGAACCCGTCACGGCACGGGAAAACCGCCTCAGATAGGGAAGATGCGGTGCTATGCGGGTGGACAATGACATATTATTCTCCCTGAATTCGGTCCTTGTTCGGACGATTTCCGTTGGTTCACCAAGCGGAAACGACTTTCGCGGTATATTTGATTTACGTTGCTACTTGGATTTTGGGGCAAAAGGAAGATATTGGAGAGTTTCGTAAGGGATGCATGCCATGAAGAAGCCCGCCGACAACAGCAAAAAACCAGCCAGCGGCTCTCAGGCGTCCTCGGCTTTCGACCCCAACGGCGTCATCGGCCGCAAGCTCAAATCCTTCTACGACGTTATCGAGACGGAACAGGTTCCCGACAAGCTTCTGGACCTTCTGGAAAAGCTCGACGAGGCTGAGCGCAAGACGTCCGGATAGGCGCCGCCGGAAGTTCTCCCGGCCGCACCCTGGAAACTGCAACATCCAATATATCGATCCCCTCACGCCGGCTTGCGCGGGCGCGCATGCAATGGTTTGGCCGCAAGACCGTTTTGGAGACGGCGTGCGCAATCGAAGCATATGATCCCTGCTGACAGTCAAATACGTCCCATGAGCACAAGAATGATGAGGATGATAAGGATCAGGCCCAATCCGCCCGAAGGTCCGTAACCCCAACTGCGGGAATAGCCCCAATTCGGCAGGGCGCCGAGGAGAAGCAGGATCAAAATGACGATAAGTACGGTGCTGAGCATAGGCCCCTCCTGATCAAAATAGAGTGTTCGCGCATGGCGACAGGGCAAGAATGCGCAGCGCAAGCTTTTGTTCCGATAGCCATTTCCGTTTTTACACGCGCTCCTTGCGCCACTTGCGCGAACAGAGCCGCCTCCCGCGACGGGAACATTCCGCCCTGGGCGTGATTTTCTTCCCAGCAACCCAAAGCGCAATTGAGGAAAGGATCGCTACATGAATTGGGACATCATCGAAGGCAAGTGGAACGAGTACAAAGGCAGGGCCCAGGCTCAGTGGGGCAAGCTCACCGATGACGATCTCGATGTGATCGACGGCCGCCGCACGGAGCTGTCTGGCCGCATCCAGCAGCGTTACGGCATCGCAAAGGACGAGGCCGAGCGCCAGATCGACGAATGGCAGCGCCGGCACTGAGCCCTCCCTGAAGCGACGAAAGCAGGACCGCCGCGGTTGGATCGACCGCGGCGGCTTTGTTTTGGGCGCCGTCCGTTTCGGGAGCCGGTAGCGGTGAATTGGAACCTTTCTTCCGGAGGGCCGTTTTGCTCGCGATGGCAAAAGAGGAGTATGCGCAATGCTTTACTATGCACTCGTGTTTCTGGTGATCGCGATTGTGGCCGGCCTCTTTGGTTTCGGCGGCATCGCCGGCGCTTCGGCCGGGATCGCCCAGTTCCTGTTCTTCGTTTTCCTGGCCCTTCTGGTCATCTCCCTGATTGCCGGATTGTTCCGACGGGCCTAGGTCGAGGAGCGGCAAGACGAACATGAAGAAGGCGGCGCCGCAAGGTGCCGCCTTCTTCAGTTCTCGACGGTGAATTTCACCCGATCCGCGGCAAAGCGCGTTCTGGAATACTGTACCGGAAGCCCGGCGATATCGGTGTTTATCGCCGTCGTAACGAGAAGGATCGCACCCGGCGACAGCTTGAGATCGGCAAGATCGCTGCCCTCTGCGTGGATGGCGGTGATTTCGGTGGAACGACGGACGTAATCCTCGATCCCGAGCGCGGCGAAAGCCCGTGTGATGGATCCGGTCCGGGCATACTGCTCGCCGATCTGCGAAAAGCGGTCGGCCGGAAAATAGCTGGTGGAGCGGGTAAGCGGGCGCCCGTCGGCACTGCTTAACGTTTCAAGCCGGATGCAGGGTGTTCCCACCGGAATCTCCAGCGCTTCGGAAACGGCTCCACCAGGAACCTCGTGCTTCTCTTCCAGCAGGCGCCCTTCGAAATCGCGTACCTGATCGCCGATCCCCTGGGAAAAGCGGGTGCGCCGGGAGATGGGAAAATTCAGGCGGCCCTTTCTTTCGATGCGCGTGCCGATTCCCTGGATCGGCCGAACGATCCCTTCCTCGGCAAGCGAAGCCAGCGCGCTTCTTACGGTGTGGCGGTTGACCCCGAATCGGGCAGCAAGCGCCGTCTCGGGCGGCATCATGCCTGTCGCGTCGAAATCGCCGTTGTTGATCAGCGAACGCATCTGATCGGCGATCTGCCGCCAGAGTGCGACCCCGCTTTGCCGCTCGATCATTTTCAATCCTGTCATAGTCCTGTCACGCTCACAGCGTAGGTAAATCCTCAGATGTATGGTTGTCTAGATTAATAGACATTTGGAGAAGTTGCAATGGTATCTTCCACAAATGCACGCGAGATCCCGCCGGACGGGGTCGAGCGCCGGAACGCCATCGGCATGCTGGCCAAGGCGACGAGAGCCGAACTTCAGGCTGCCTGGGAAGGCTTGCCGGAAAAACCCGAGGTTGCTCCGGTTCGCGGCCCCGAGACCGGGCTTGTGATGGTGCGCGGCCGGATGGGCGGGGGCGGCGCACCGTTCAATCTGGGCGAGGCGACCGTCAGCCGCGCAAGTGTGCGATTGGCCGACGGCACGGTCGGGCACGGGCAGTCGCTCGGCACCGACGGCGAGAAGGCGCGGCTTGCGGCCATTTTCGACGCGCTCTTCCAAGTGCCTGACAGGTCCGAGCCGGTCCGGCGCCTTGTTGCCGCAGTCGCGGCGCGGCTCGCGGATGAGGATGCGCGCAGGAACCGCCAGACAGCGGCGACACGCGTCGACTTCTTCACGATGGTCCGGGGGGACGACTGATGAACATGCAGGCTCAGGCATTTTCCGGTGCATTCGCCCGGCCGGTCTTCGAGGCGCAGGCCGTGTTCCGCACGTTGATGGATTGCATGGCGCGTCCGGGTCTGGTCGGCCGTATCGCGGGCGATGTCCAGCCCCCTTCGCCGCTGACGCCAGCCGCCGGCGCGGTCGCGCTGACGCTCTGCGACCAGGATACGCCGGTATGGCTGACGCAAAGGCTCGCCAAGTCGGCGCTTCCGGGCTGGCTGGGCTTCCACACCGGCGCGCCGGTGACCGAGGAGAGGCAGGCCGCGCGCTTCGCCTTCATCGAGCAGGGCGCGACCGTTCCCGGCTTCAGCCTGTTCGCCCAGGGAACGCAGGAATATCCGGACCGCTCCACCACACTCGTCGTGGAACTGGAAAGTTTCAGGGGCGGTGCTCCCCTGGTGCTGTCTGGCCCCGGCATCAAGGGTGAGGCGGTCATCGGGCCGAAAGGGCTGCCGGAGACGTTCCTGCCGCTCTGGTCGGAGAACCGCCAGCTTTTCCCGCGCGGCGTCGATCTTATCCTCGTCTCGGGCGAGAAGGTCGTCTGCCTGCCGCGCACCGTTTCCATCGCAAGCAGGGAGGGCTGAGTCCATGTACGTTGCCGTCAAGGGCGGGGAAGCCGCCATCGCGAATGCCCATCGCCTGCTTGCCGACCGCCGCCGCGGCGACCGGTCTCTTCCCGCGATCGGGATCGAACAGATCGTCGCCCAGCTCGGCCTCGCCGTCGACCGCGTGATGGCCGAAGCGTCGCTCTACGACAGGGCGCTCGCAGCACTTGCCGTCCGGCAGGCGAGGGGAGACATGATCGAAGCGATCTTCCTGCTTCGCGCCTACCGCACGACATTGCCGCGCTTCGGTTACTCGGAGCCGATCGAAACGGGCGCGATGCTCGTGGAGCGCCGCGTGTCGGCGACCTACAAGGACCTGCCAGGCGGCCAACTTCTGGGGCCGACCTTCGATTATACCCACCGGCTGCTCGACCCTTCGCTATTGCACGATGGCGTGGTCGAGGATCCGGAAGAACGGGATGGCGAGACCGTTCCGGTCATGCGCGTATCCGATATCCTGGCCGGCGAGGGGCTGGTCGAGGAGGACGGCGTGCTCCCGGAAGGACACGAGATCGGCGATATTACCCGCGAACCGCTCGAATTTCCGATGAGCCGGGAGCTTCGCCTTCAGGCGCTCGCGCGCGGCGACGAAGGTTTCCTGCTGGCGCTCGGCTATTCAACGCAGCGTGGTTATGCCCGCACACACCCCTTCGCCGGCGAAATCCGCATCGGCGAGGTGGAGGTCGAGCTCGATATGCCTGAACTCGGCTTTTCCGTATCTCTCGGTCGCATCCAGGTGACCGAATGCCAGATGATCAACCAGTTCAAGGGGTCTGCGAAGAGGCCGCCGCAGTTCACCCGCGGCTACGGCCTTATCTTCGGTCAGAGCGAGCGCAAGGCAATGGCGATGGCCCTGGTGGACCGAGCGCTGCGCGCCGAGGAATTCGGCGAGGATATCGTCGCGCCCGCCCAAGACGAGGAATTCGTGATCTCGCATTCCGACAACGTCCAGGCGACCGGTTTCGTCGAGCATCTGAAACTGCCGCACTACGTCGATTTCCAAGCGGAACTCGATCTCGTCCGCCGCATGCGCGCCGAGCACGACGCGCGAATGTCGGGCGATGACGTGAAGGAGGCGGCGGAATGAGTGCGGTCGTCTCCTCGCCGGCGCCGGCGGCATCGCCGGTCCTATCTCCTGAACCAGAGGGAAATCCTCCAATGCCATCTTCCAGCGCAGGGGCCGGGCTGGCGGCCTACAATTTCGCCTATCTCGACGAACAGACGAAGCGGATGATCCGCCGCGCCATTCTCAAGGCGATCGCCATTCCGGGTTATCAAGTGCCCTTCGCATCTCGCGAAATGCCGATGCCCTACGGCTGGGGCACGGGCGGCGTGCAGGTGACGGCGGCGATCCTCGGCCCCGACGACGTGCTGAAGGTCATCGACCAAGGCGCCGACGACACCACCAATGCCGTTTCCATCCGCGCCTTTTTCCAGAAGGTCGCCAATGTCGCGGTCACGACGAAGACGCGCGAGGCGACGATCATCCAGACGCGCCACCGCATTCCGGAAGAGCCGCTGACGGCGGGCCAGACGCTCGTCTACCAGGTGCCGATCCCCGAACCTTTGCGCTTCCTCGAGCCGCGCGAGACCGAAACGCGCAAGATGCATGCATTGGAGGAATACGGCCTGATGCATGTGAAGCTCTACGAGGACATCGCAAGGAATGGCCACATCGCCACGACCTATGCCTATCCGGTGAAGGTCGAGGGGCGCTATGTGATGGACCCGTCGCCGACGCCGAAATTCGACAATCCGAAGATGCACATGTCCGAAGCGCTCCAGCTCTTCGGTGCGGGGCGCGAGAAGCGCATCTACGCCGTGCCGCCCTTCACGGATGTCGTGAGCCTGGATTTCGAAGATCATCCTTTCACGATCCAGAAGTTCGATAAGCCGTGCGCGCTCTGCGGCGCGGAGGATGTCTATCTCGACGAAGTCGTTCTCGACGACAAGGGCGGGCGCATGTTCGTCTGCTCGGACACCGACCACTGCGAAGACCGCCGCGCCCACGGCCGTCATGGTTCCATGCTTGCTTACAAGACGGAGGCTGCACGATGACCGGCGCACCGCTTCTCAAGGTCCGTGACATCTCCAAATTCTACGGTCCGCGTGCCGGCTGCCGGAACGTCTCGTTCGATCTTTGGCCGGGCGAGGTGCTGGCGGTGGTCGGCGAATCCGGCTCCGGCAAGACGACGCTTCTCAACTGCCTGGCGATACGGCTGATGCCGACATCCGGCATGGTCGAATATCGCCTGCGCGACGGGACGATGCGCGATCTCTCCCGCATGAGCGAGGCAGAGCGCCGGTTCTTGATGCGCACGGACTGGGGTTTCGTGCACCAGAATCCGGCCGATGGGCTGCGCATGGCGGTCTCCGCCGGCGCCAATGTCGGCGAGCGCCTGATGGCGGTCGGCGACCGGCACTACGGCAATATCCGCGACACGGCCGGTGACTGGCTGCGGCGCGTCGAGATCGGCACGGACCGCATCGACGACCAGCCGCGCGCCTTCTCCGGCGGCATGCGCCAGCGCCTGCAGATCGCCCGCAATCTCGTCACGTCGCCCCGCCTGATCTTCATGGACGAGCCGACCGGCGGGCTCGACGTCTCGGTGCAGGCACGCCTGCTCGATCTGCTGCGTGGGCTCGTGCAGGATCTCGGGCTTTCGGCCATCATCGTGACCCACGATCTCGCGGTGGCAAGGCTGCTGTCGCACCGCATGATGGTCATGAAGGACGGGCTCGTCATCGAGCAGGGCCTGACCGATCGGGTCCTGGACGACCCGCGCGAAGCCTATACCCAGCTCCTCGTATCCTCGATCCTACAGGTTTGATCCCATGGCCCCGAAAACCGGATTGAAGTTTGCGATGAAGACCGCGAGCAAGGAGAAAGACTGACATGGCCACCCCTCTCGTCGTTTCCGAAGTCGCGAAAAGCTTCACCATGCATCTGCGCGACGGGCTTCGCCTGCCGGTCGTCTCCAATGTTTCCTTCTCGGTCAAGGCCGGCGAATGCGTCGTCCTCGGCGGGCCGTCCGGCATCGGCAAAAGCTCGTTGCTCAAGATGGTCTACGGCAATTACGGCGTGGATGGCGGCCAGATACTGGTCGAACACGAAGGCGCGCATATCGATCTCGCAAGCGCCGATCCGCGCAGCGTGCTTTCCGTGCGCCGCACGACGCTCGGCTATGTCAGCCAGTTCCTGCGGGTCGTGCCGCGCGTCGCGGCGATCGATGTCGTCGCCGAACCGCTGATTGCCGGCGGAGAGGAGACGAAGACGGCGCGCACGGCCGCCGAGGACATGCTGTCGCGGCTCAATCTGCCGCGCGAGCTCTGGCAGTTGCCGCCGGCCACCTTCTCCGGCGGCGAGCAGCAGCGCGTCAACATCGCCCGCGGCTTCATCACGGATCACCGTATCCTGCTGCTCGACGAGCCGACGGCATCTCTGGACGCCAGGAACCGGGAGGTGGTGGTATCGATGATCGAGGAAAAGAAGGCCGCCGGCGTCGCGCTTCTCGGCATCTTCCACGACGACGACGTTCGCACGAAGGTTGCCGACCGCATCGTCGACGTTTCCGCGTTCTCGCCGCGAAAGGCCGCCGCATGACGAGGCTTTCGGACGTGCCGCTCGTTCATCCGAGCGCTACGGTAAGCGATTGCACGCTCGGCCGATATACCGAGATTGCCGAGCGCTGCCGCATCAGCGAGGCCGAGATCGGGGACTATTCCTATGTCATGGAGGACGGCTCGGTCTGGTGTGCCACGATCGGCAAATTCGCCAATATCGCGTCCTCCGTCCGCATCAACGCCACCAATCATCCGGTCTGGCGGGCGACATTGCATCATTTCACCTATCGTGCCGCCGACTACTGGGCGGATGCCGAGAAGGAGGAGGATTTCTTCGCATGGCGTCGGGCGCATCGGGTGAGGATCGGGCACGACGTCTGGATCGGGCATGGCGCGACGATCCTGCCCGGCGTGACGGTCGGCAACGGCGCCGTGATCGGCGCGGGCGCCGTCGTCTCCAAGGATGTCGCACCTTATACGATCGTCGGCGGCGTGCCGGCGAAGCTGATCCGGGAGCGTTTCGGACCGCAGATCGTGGCCCGTTTCGAAAAGCTGTGCTGGTGGGACTGGGACCATGCGCGGCTGCGTTCGGCGCTCGATGATTTCCGTCTGCTGGACGCCGATACGTTCCTGCTGCGCTACGGTGCCTGACAAGCCGCAAGTCCGCGGAAAACAGGCCTGTGGACTGTAACAATACCGACATGAAACTGACATTTGAGCTTCATCGGCCGGCGTTAAAGCCGGATGGTGTTCCACAACCGACCTCCCGAAAAAGAGGCCTGCCATGTTTCGTCTTCAGAACGTCACCCGCCGTTTCGGCAAACACGCCGCCGTCAGCTCCGTCAGCTTCGACATCCCGCAGGGACAGATGGTCGGCGTGATCGGTCGTTCCGGCGCAGGCAAGTCGACGCTGCTGCGCATGATCAACCGGCTCGTGGATCCGAGCGACGGGTCGATCCATTTCGGCGATATCGAGGTCTCGGCGCTGCGCGGCCGCTCCTTGCGCAATTGGCAGCGCGATTGCGCGATGATCTTCCAGCAGTTCAATCTCGTGCCGCGACTCGACGTGCTGACGAACGTGCTGCTCGGACGCCTGAATCACCGCTCCACGACGCTCAGCCTGCTCAGCATCTTCACCCGCGAGGAGCGCATCATGGCGATCGCCGCGTTGGAACGCCTCGGTATCGAGCAGACGGCGCTGCAGCGCGCCGGCACTCTTTCGGGCGGACAGCAGCAGCGCGTGGCGATTGCGCGCGCGCTCATGCAGTCTCCCAAGATGGTTCTGGCCGACGAGCCGATCGCCTCGCTCGATCCGCTGAACGCCAAGATCGTGATGGATGCGCTTCGCGACATCAACGAGCGCGAGGGCATCACCGTCGTCACCAACCTGCACACGCTCGACACCGCGCGCAATTACTGCGAGCGCATCATCGGCATGGCCGGGGGGAAGGTCGTGTTCGACGGCGCGCCGCGCGATCTCGATGCCGAAGCGGTGCGCCGCATCTACGGCACCGCGGCCGACGGATCGGAGATCGACGAGACCGTGACCTCGACCGCCATCAACGGCGCTTCGGCGCCGGCTTTCCAGGACAACCTCAAGGAATCCGCCGGCCCGAAACCGCTGGCTCTGGCCGGTCTCTGACCCGCCGGGATCGAATGGCCCGCGTCAAGGGCGAACCGACCACAACAGGCGTACACGATCCGGCGCAGCCGGACCAACAGGAGAAAATCCCATGCTGAAGAAAGCTCTGCTTGCCGCCGTGGCGCTTGCCGCGCTCACCGGCTCCGCAATGGCCCAGGACGTCAAGGTCCTGCGCATCGGTCTCGACGGCTCGGAGAACGAAGCCGACCAGATCCGCAACACCCAGTGCGTGGCTGATGGCCTGAAGGCAGCGACCGGCGTTCCGGAGGTGCAGATCTTCCCGTCGCCGGACTATAACGGCGTCATCCAGGGCCTGCTCGGCGGCACGATCGACATCGCCTCCATGGGCGCCTCCTCCTATGCGGCGATCTACCTCCAGGACCCGAATGCCGTCGATCCGATCCTGACCTACACTCAGTCCGACGGCTCCAGCGGCTATTATTCGATCATGGTCGCCCGCAAGGACAGCGGCATCAAGACGCTCGCTGACGCGAAGGGCAAGCGGATCGGCTTCGCCGACCCCGATTCGACTTCCGGCTACCTCGTGCCGAACGTCGCCCTGCCGAAGGAAATCGGCGCGCCGGTCAAGGAATACTTCTCCGAAAGCGGCTTCGGCGGCGGTCATGAAAACCTCGTGCTCGCCGTCCTCGACGGCAAGTTCGACGTCGGCACGACCTTCGGTTCGGGCGTCGGCAGCTGGGAAGAGGGCTATACCGGCGGCAACCTGCACCAGATGGTAAACAAGGGCAATCTCGACATGGACGACATCGTCGAGGTCTGGAAGTCGCCGCTTATCCCGAACGGGCCGCTGATGGTGTCGAACAAGCTCAACGAAGATATGCGAGCCAAGGTCGAGGCCTACTTCCTCGAACTGCCGAAGAAGGACCTTGCCTGCTTCCAGGCTTACACCCAGGGTCAGAACAAGGAATACATCAAGGTCGACCAGTCGTTCTACCAGACGATCATCGACGCCCGTAAGTCGGTCATCGGCGGCTAAGTCCGCGATGAAATGCGGCGACGGCGCAGGCATGCGCCGTCGCTTTTCGTGAAAGAGGAAGTGTCCGGCATGGCAACCAGCGCGACCACCCTGACCGGAGGCCTGAGCCTTTCGTCTTCGACCGTCATGCGCCACTATCAGCAGCAGTTGATGGTGCGCAGAATCTATACCGTCATCGCGCTCGCCATATTCCTGATTGTGCTCGGGGCGTCGCTTGATTTCGCCAACAGCGCCAATTCCGGCAAGTTCTTCGAGCGCCTTCCATATCTCTTCGATTTCATCAAGAACTTCGTGCCGGACAGCCCGCTGGAAATCTTCCGGGCAATGTTCGACTTGCCGTCTCCCTACGCGGATGGTTCGCTGAAGTACAACTATACGGCAGACCGGATCTATCTGACCGAGAGCTTCTATATTCCGAACTTCATCTACCAACTTGTCATCACGCTCAACATAGCCCTGGTTTCCACGATCATCGGTGCATCCCTGGCGTTCGTGCTCTGCTTCTTCGCCTCCACCAATCTCGTCGGCGCCGGGCTTGTGCGCTGGGTGGTACGGCGGATGATGGAGGTGATGCGCGCCTTCCCGGAAATCGTCATCGCGGGACTTCTGACGGCGATCCTCTCGATCGGCCCGATCGCGGCGATCATCGCGATCACCGTCCACACGATCGGGGCTCTCGGCAAGCTGTTCTTCGAGGTGGTGGAGAATGCGGATATGCGTCCGGAGGAGGGCCTGCGCGCCACCGGCGCAAGCTGGGTGGAGCGGGTGCGCTTCGCCATCGTGCCGCAAGTCCTGCCGAATTTCGTGTCCTACACGCTCCTGCGCGCCGAGATCAATGTGCGCGCCTCCACCATTATCGGCGCTGTCGGCGGCGGCGGCATCGGCGAGGTTTTCAGGCTGGCGATCGGCCGCGATCACGCGGCCAAGACCTATGCGATCGTCATCCTCCTGCTCCTGACCATCATAGCGGTCGATCAGTTCTCCGCCTGGTTGCGTCGCCGCCTGATCGGCCAGCAATCCTTCGAATTCGGCCGGGGAGCAGCGTGATGCCGTCATCGATCACCGTCAATACCGCCGACCGCGACCGTATCATGGCCGCCTATCCGCAGGTCTTCGAGCGCAGCTTCATGCAGCGCTGGGGCATGGCGATCGGTATGGGCGTTACCGTCCTTTATCTCGCGGTCTGCTTCGTCGCTTTCAACGTCGGCCCTGCCTTCATGCAGGGGCGCTGGGACCGGGCATCCGTCTACCTTCAGGACTGGTATTCCTGGCGCGCCCAGCCGCGGCTGCGCTTTCAGGATGGAGCCGTGGTTCCCCAGTGGTCGAGCCGCGGACAATACCCGCAAGGCGCGGAAATCGATTGGCTGCGGCCGATGGCCGACGGCGGCTACAGCGTGATCTACGACGGCATGGAAAACCGCCTGGACGTCACGCCCGGCAGGGTCGACGTCTATATCGACGGCACCCTCTATCCGGTCGAGGTGACTGAGGACAATGCCGTTCTTCCCGAAGGCGCTCCGGAAAACCTCGTCCAGGATGGAAACAAGGTGAATGTGAGCTACGGCTTCGAAGGTCAGGCGGAGATCCGCACCTCTCAGGTCTATGTGCAGCGCCGCTTCCTCGGCTGGGCTAACTTCTTCTTCGATACGCGCTCCGAATTCTGGGGTAGGGACCTTGGCGACCTCGCCCGTCTCGCCTTCACCGGCGAGCGGCTGGACCCGCAGCGGTCGAACATCGCGCATATGCTGGACGACTTCCTTGCCAACGGCGTCTGGCAGCATGCCGATATTCTTTCGAAGCTCCTGCAGACGCTGGTGATGGCCTTCGTCGGAACGCTGCTCGGAACGCTCGTTGCCTTCCCGCTCGCCTTCATCGCCGCGCGCAACATCACTGCCAACCGCATCGCGAACTGGGGCATGAAGCGGACCTTCGATTTCCTCCGCTCGATCGACATGCTGATCTGGGCACTGTTCTTCACGCGAGGCTTCGGGCCGGGCCCGATCCCGGGTATTGCGGCGATCTTCTTTACCGATACCGGCGCTCTCGGGAAGGTCTATGCCGAGGCGCTGGAGAATGTCGACGACAAGCAGCGCGAGGGTGTGAAGTCCGTCGGCGCGAACCCGGCGATCGTCAACCGTTTCGGCGTGGTGCCGCAGGTCCTGCCGGTGTTCATCTCCCAGTCCCTTTATTTCTGGGAATCGAACATCCGCTCCGCGACGATCATCGGCGCGGTCGGCGCGGGCGGTATCGGCTTAAAGCTTTTAGAAGCCATGGGAACCAACGCGGACTGGGATAAGGTCGCCTATATGGTGCTCCTCATTCTCCTCGTCGTATTCGTTTTTGATGGGATATCGAATGCGTTGCGCTCGCGTCTGATCGGCCGCACGGCGCATTGACGGATGGAATTTGTGATGGGCGGTGGCATGATGCTGCCACACGAATCCCGTTACCCTCCGGTGCCGCCGGGAAGGCGGCGCCGAACTGAACAGGAATGAGCTTTGAGATACGCCCTCTACTTCACGCCGCCCGCCAGCCATGGCCTGACACTCGCCGCCGCCCGCTGGCTCGGCCGCAACGCGTTCACCGGCGCCGCGCTGGAGCAGCCTGCCGCGGAGGGCTTCGATCGGGCCGCACTCGCTTCCCTGACGGCCGATCCGCGCCGCTACGGCTTCCACGCCACGCTCAAGGCGCCCTTCGAGCTCGCGCAAGGCTGTTGCGAAGCCGACCTCGTCGCCGAGATCGGCCGCTTTTCCGCGCAAGCCGAACCCTTCGACATTCCGTCCGTGGTCATAGACAGGCTCGGCTCCTTTTTCGCCTTCGTTCCGCAGGCCGAGTGCGCACCGCTTCAGTCCTTTGCCGCAGATGTGGTACGATATTTCGAGCCGTTCCGCGCACCGCTTCGCGAAGCCGACATCGCCCGCCGCAATCCCGAAAAGATGAGCGAAGCGGAGCGGAGCAATCTGATGGACTGGGGATATCCTTACGTCTTCGAGACCTTCCGTTTCCACATGACGCTGACCGGCAGGGTTCCGGAGGGGGAGGCCGCGTCGATGCAACTGGCGCTGTACCGGCATTTCGGCGAGCATCACGGCAGCCCGCTTGCGATCGGCGGCCTTGCGCTTTTCCGGGAGCCCGCACGCGGCGCCGATTTCACCGTCCATTCGCTGTTCCCGCTCGGGAGCGCAACCAACAGAAAGTCAGCCTGAAATGTCCGCAGACCTCATTCTCTCCAACGCCCGCATCGTCCTCGAGGACCGGATCGTGCCGGGTTCCGTGCTCGTTCGCGACGGACTGATCGCCGACATTTCCGAAGGCGGCCCGGCCAGCGGCGATGACATGGAAGGGGATTATCTGATCCCCGGCCTGGTCGAGCTCCATACCGATCATCTGGAAGCGCACTATTCGCCGCGCCCCGGCGTGCGCTGGCCGAAGACGGCGGCGATCCAGGCGCATGACGCGCAGATCGTCACCTCCGGCATCACCACCGTCTTCGATTGCCTGCGCATGGGCTCCGACGAGGACGGCGGCTTCGAGAAGGGCGAGATGCGCGCGATGGCCGATGCGCTTGCCGATGCGGCGAAGGAGGACCGGCTGCGCGCCGAGCATCTGATCCACCTGCGCTGCGAGGTCTCGACCGACAACGTGCTCGATCATTTCGAGGAATTCGAGGACGATCCGCAGGTCCGCCTGGTATCGCTGATGGACCACGCGCCGGGCCAGCGCCAGTTCCAGACGATGGAGCAGTATACGCTCTACTACAAGACGAAGCGGGGTCTTTCCGACGAGGCATTCGCCCTCTTCTGCAAGCGCCAGCAGGAGCTTTCCGCCCGTTACGCCAAGCCGCACCGCGATGTCATCACCGCCGCCTGCGCGGCGCGCGGCATTGCCGTGGCGAGCCACGACGATGCGACGCTCGAACATGTCGAGGAGGCGATAGGCTACGGCATCAGGCTTGCCGAATTCCCGACGAGCTTCGACGCTGCGAAGGCTTCGCACGGTGCGGGCATGAGCGTGCTGATGGGTGCGCCGAACATCGTTCGCGGCAAGTCGCATTCGGGCAATATCGCCGCCCGCGATCTCGCCCAAATGGGCGTCCTAGACGTGCTCTCGTCCGATTATGTGCCGCTGAGCCTGATCCATGCACCCTTCATCCTCGCCGATGAACTTGAGGGAATGGCGCTTCCCGAAGCGATCGCCATGGTGTCCGCGACGCCGGCAAGGACCGTGGGGCTCGACGATCGCGGTCGCATCGCCGTCGGACTTCGCGGCGACCTCGTGCGTGTCCGACGCGAAAGCGGCGTGCCGGTGATCCGTTCCGTCTGGCGGCAGGGCAGGCGGGTGGCGTGATGAACGGGACTGCGCAGGAGGCACCGCCGCACAGGCCGGGCGCGCGCCCGACCGCGGAAGGCACGATGGTCGTCGTCGTCGGCCCGAGCGGCGCCGGCAAGGACAGCGTCATGAACTTCGCCGCGCGCCATTTCGAAGGCGAGCCGCGGCTGGTCTTCGCGCGTCGCGTCATCACCCGGGCGGCGGACGCCGGCGGCGAGGATCACGACAGCGTCGGCGAGGACGAATTCGAGCGCCTGCGCGATGCCGGGCGCTTTGCCGTCTCGTGGAAGGCGCACGGTCTCTCCTATGGCATCCCGGCCGAGGCGCAGGCGGCTTTGCGGAAAGGGCGGACGGTCGTGGCCAATGGCAGCCGCTCGGCGCTTCCCCATTTCTCGGCCGTATTCCCGCGGCTTCGGGTCGTGATGATCACCGCGCGTCCGGAGATACTGGCGCAGCGCCTGGCGGCAAGAGGGCGCGAAAGTGAGGACGCGATCGCGGCGCGGCTCGGTCGCAGGCCGGAACGATTCTCCCCGGAGTGCGGGATCACCGTCATCGACAACAGCGGTGCGCTGGAAGAGGCCGGCAGTGTCTTCGTCGGCCTGATCGAAGGCCTTCTTTCCGGGCGTGGCTGACCGGTCTTGCAGTGGGGCCGACCGTTTATTAGGTACATGCGACAATACCGCTGACTCGCCTGTGGAGCGCCGATGAAATCCCTGGAATTGCTGATCGAACGCATCATCCTGTCGAGCCGCTGGATTCTCGTCATCTTCTATCTCGGGCTCGTTGCGGCACTCGCCGTCTATGCGGTCGCCTTTCTCTACAAGTTCCTGAAGGTCGCGCAGAACGTCTTCGTCCTCGACGAGGCGCAGATGATCCTCGCCATGCTCGGCCTGATCGACGCTGCGCTGGTCGCCAGCCTGATCCTGATGGTGATGATCGCCGGATACGAGAATTTCGTCAGCCGCTTCGACGAAGGAGAGACCGATGTCTCCTTCCTCGGCAAGCTCGATTCGGGCAGTCTGAAGATCAAGGTGGCGTCGTCGATCGTCGCGATTTCCTCGATCCATCTCCTGCAGATATTTCTGAACGCCCAGCAATATACCGACAGCAAGCTGATGTGGCTGACCTTCATGCATCTTGCCTTCGTGGTTTCGGCTTTGCTGCTCGGCTATCTCGAACAGATCATGTCGAAGCTGAAGGGTTAGGGCGGGCCTTCCCGCCGATCGGAAATGTGGGCGCCGCGGCAAGGCCGCAGGCGCCCTTTCATTTTCCAGTCAACACGAAAGGCCGCGGCTATCCCCATTATCCCCACAACGCACCGCGGCGACGGACGTTATGGTTAAGGATTTATCAAAATGGATTTTTCCGATATTTTCTCAAAATCGCTGTTGACTTGGCCGGTAGGGCAAATTACATACCGCTTCACCAACGAGGGCGGCAGCGCTGCTGGCGACGGTTGGTCTCGCTCTGGGCTTTGGCTTTGAGAGGTTTCCTTTAGGACTGGCGATTTTGGCCTGAACGGGTTTCGGGTTTGATTGTTTGTCTTTGGGAGTAAACGGGTTATTTCCTGTTTGGTTATTTGACAATTGAAGATGGAAGAAAGAGAAACGTGGGCGGCGTGGTTTCGCGGGACCTGAGCGATTTGGGTCCTGATTGAAGAGACTTTGGCGGTCACGTTTATCAAGAGACAACACTTCGTTTTGGGGCTTTGGCTTTGAGACGAGTGTGAGTTCTCGTCGATTCAGGACGTGACGTAAAGCCAATGATTGGATTCTCAACATGAGAGTTTGATCCTGGCTCAGAACGAACGCTGGCGGCAGGCTTAACACATGCAAGTCGAGCGCCCCGCAAGGGGAGCGGCAGACGGGTGAGTAACGCGTGGGAATCTACCGAGCCCTGCGGAATAGCTCCGGGAAACTGGAATTAATACCGCATACGCCCTTCGGGGGAAAGATTTATCGGGGTTTGATGAGCCCGCGTTGGATTAGCTAGTTGGTGGGGT
>JARYGU010000024.1:0-67157 GCA_033795365.1 Shinella sp. | reverse complement strand
CGGTGAAGAAGGGCATTTTCGGCACCAAGATGCGCTCGGTGATCGCCAATGCCGACAAGGCCGGCATCGCCGCCGTGGTGAAGCAGCAGTTCGAGGTGGGCCGGCAGATCCTCGGCCACGGCCTCATTCCGATCATCGAGCCGGAAGTCTCGATCAAGAGCCCGACCAAGCAGGAGGCCGAGGCGATCCTCAGCGACGAGATCCTTGGAGCACTCGACGCCCTGCCGGCAGGCGAGCGGGTAATGCTCAAGCTCACCATCCCGAGCGTCGCGGATTTCTACAAGCCGCTGGTCGAGCACAAGGCGGTCGTGCGTGTCGTGGCCCTGTCGGGCGGCTACAGCCGGGCGGATGCCTGCGAAAAGCTCAGCCGCAACCATGGCATGATCGCCAGTTTCTCGCGTGCCCTGACGGAGGACCTGCGCGCGACGATGAGCGACGCCGAATTCGACGCCAGCCTCGGCAGGACGATCGACCAGATCCACACCGCGAGCGTGGTGAAAGCCTGATCGCTGACCACGATATCTGGAGCAAGTAGTGCGTAAGACGTGGGTACAGTGCCATTGGTTGTAGAAGACGCGTCGCGCGCCCGGTTCGTCCTATGTTCATGCGTGCAGCATTCGTAGCGTGTCGATGAGGCGCACGACGCCGTTAAGACCCTGGTGTCTTACATTAGGGTCGGGCGGATGCGAAATGTGCAATGAAATATTGTGAGAGCGACTTCGGTAGAGCATCTTCCCTAAGAGAAGTGAGGACGCTGTGATCAATCATCGTGACAAACTTTCCCATGTTTCAGTGGAAAATGTACCGTCATGTTTAAGAAAAGAATTAGAAAACGAAAGTCATGTTGCGATAGCAGAGTTAGTGGAAGATAGCGTCTTCGAGCTTATCGGGCGGGATCTTGGTCCTTATCAACTATCACTCTCAAAGGATGATACGAAATTTGTTCTTCGTATTTCGTGTCACCAAGGTAGCCAAATTGCAACACACATGATGTCTTTTCGAACTCTGCAAAGGATCATAAAAGACTACAAGCAAATCTGCGAGGCTCTTGGCACGGCAAAAATCGGTGGATTGCATCCTCATCGACTCGAGGCCATCGACATGGCACGCCGGGCGCTTCACAACGAGGGGGCGAGCTTATTGAGGGAGCGAATCTCCTCTAAAGTCTCCGTCGACTTTGAAACAGCCAGGCGACTGTTCACACTGGTTTCCGTGTCAATGATGGGGAGATGACGGCAAGCACCCCGCTGTCGTCCCACCCGACGATGCGCACGGTTCCCCCAGTTTCGATCGGAGCACATAAGGTACACCATTGAACGGGTCGAGACCGACAGTCGTAGATGCATCATCCAAGGCGCGCCAATACGCGCATCGACAGGTCATCAACCCGACGTTTACGACACGGAGCCTCGACAGGTATCAGCGCCGCTGCGGACACCATCTTTGCATGCAGCGTTGATATACCTGGCGATCACAGAAATAAGTCTAAGTTTGCTCTCATGATTCAGTTTGAAAGAAGAAATTCGCCGATATCATCCCAATGTGAGAATATCTTGTGCGCACCGGAGCGCACAAGTTCCTCGCTGTGCTTAGCTGTTGTGTGTCCTCCCCCTGTGAAGCCGATGACAAACATTCCAGCTGCGACTGCACCTTGAACGCCAAAAGGTGAGTCTTCGATGACGACTGACTTGGAGGGCGCCACTTCCATTTGTCTTGCTGCGAAAAGGAACAAGTCGGGAGCCGGCTTGCCATTTTTCACCATGGACGAGCTAAAGATGCTCTCTCCAAAGAACGGTAAGAGCCCAGTCCTTGCGAGACTAAAGGTGATGCGTTCGATCGAAGACGATGAAGCTACACATCGCGGTAGTTGCAGACGTTCAAGGAAGGCAACGATCCCCGGCACCGGCGTCAACGCTTCGTTGAACAGCGCTCTTGTCTCGGGCCAAATATCATCCTGGTGTTCAATCGGAAAAGCATGACCAGTGAGGTCTTCAATGCGTTGGAAAATATCCGACTGCTTCATGCCGATGCACTGATTGATGACCTCTGTCGTTATTCCAAGGCCATGCTTTGCGAAGATCCGTACGTATGCCTCCGCAGCCAAGGGTTCGCTGTCGACGAGAACCCCGTCGCAGTCGAAAATGATGAGCTTCTGCTCCAAGGTAGTGCCTCCCGAACCATTTTTATCTGATGTCAGCACGTAGCCAATCCATGTGATTGCTTCGTGTCGCTGGGTACGTTCGATTATACATATTGACATTTAGAAAAACAAATGTTCATTTAGGTCATGTTCAATTGTTGGCACGGCCCAGGAGGAGGTGGCAGTGGCGATATGGCAGTGGGCACTACTCGGGCTCGGATTGGTGTGGGCCATTCAGGCCGTCGGCGTCTGGTTCCAGATGCGGCACTATTCAGATGTTTTCAAAGGGATAACCAACAAGTTCGATGACGGTTTTGTCGGCGCGGGTCATGCACGTGGCCGCTTCCGCAAAGGTGCCATCGCAATGGTGGTGGTCGGGCCTGACATGTTGGTCAAGCGGGTTCTGACGATGTCCGGCCGTTCGGTTTTTGCAAAATTTCAGCGCAACGTCGAGTTTGAGGGGATCACGCTCGAAGCGCTCAAGCGCACGCAAAAGCAGGACAGCAAGGACTGCATTGATGCGGCAGTGGCAAGCGCTATCGCACAGGTTGAGACGGTGAGGGCGCGCAAGATCGAACGCCAAAAGCAGGTCTGCGTAACCGCATAAAGGTTTTTTGCGAGAGGGTCCGTTCAAGAACGGCAAAGGGAGGGAAGCATGTTAATGTCCATGCTGGCCGATTACGGCAGCCAACTTCAACCACATGACGTCGGATCGGTGTTGTCCGATACGGCAATACATGGAAAGTTCGCGCTCAAGGGAGCGAGCGACAAACTGGTGATCCTTGCACAGGCGGGAGCGGACCTGTCCGTCGAGCAGTTCAAGGAAAAACTGAACACGGTCGCTCAGGAAGAGCAACTGGGCTGGCTTGCCAGCATTGGCAAATACTTCATTGGGATCTTTCAGAAAGGTGGCGAAGTCTTCGCCGGCTTTGTCACCGGGATCATTCCCACACTCGTCGTGCTTATGACGGCGTTCTACGCATTTACCGAACTGGTGGGCGAGGAACGCGTTCACGGCGTAGCCCGCGGTGCAGGGCGCATCGCACTGACCCGTTACACCGTCTTGCCGCTGCTGTCCGTCTTCTTCCTCACCAACCCGATGGCCTATACCTTCGGATCGTTCCTGGAAGAGAAACACAAGCCGGCTTTCTATGACGCGGCGGTCTCCTACGTCCATCCTCCCCTCGGACTCTTCCCCCACATCAATCCCGGCGAATATTTCGTTTGGGGCGGTGTGCTGGTTGCACTGCTTGAACTTGAAAAGAGCGGCGCTGTCCCGAGCGGATTCCATATCCAGATGGCGATCTGGTACGCGCTCGTCGGTCTGGTGGTGATCCTGCTGAAGGGAATTCTGACCGAACGTATCACCATGATCATGGCACGCCGTCAGGGCGTCGAACTCTAACGGACTGGCGGGGGATTTATCATGGTCAAGGAATACAAGGCGGTTAAAATCTCGCGAGGCAAGACCGGTTGGGGCGGGCCTCTCGTCATCCAGCCGACGTCTCAGAAGAACAAGATCGTCTCGGTGACGGGCGGCGGCATTCACCCGATAGCCCAGCGCATCGCGGAAATGACTGGTGGCGAGGCTGTCGATGGCTTCCGGTCGCCTCCGGTGGAAGGCGAGATGGCGGTTGTAGTGGTCGATTGCGGCGGTACGGCGCGTTGCGGCGTTTATCCGCGCAAGCGCATTCCGACCGTCAACCTGACACCGGTCGGACAGGCAGGCCCTCTTGCCCAGTTCATCACAGAGGACATCTACGTCTCCGGTGTGAAGGAACAGGATATCGTCATGGCCGATGGCTCGGAAGCAGCGACCGTTGCCTCGACGTCCTCGGTGTCCCCTACTGCGACGGTCAAGGCTCCCCCGGTGGTCGATACGTCCGGTGGCGGGTTCATCAATCTCATCGCGAGTATCGGTCGCGTCATGGGGCGCGTGGTTGGGATCTTCTTCAATTCCGGCAGGCGTACCATCGACCAGGTCGTGCGCAATGTGCTCCCCTTCATGGCATTCGTGACCATGTTGATCGGCCTGATCCTGTACACCGGCATCGGTGATGTGCTGGCGCAGCCGATGGGACCGCTTGCCAACAATATCGTTGGCCTGCTGATCCTCTCCGCGATTTGTGGCCTGCCGTTCCTGTCGCCCATCTTGGGTCCAGGCGCGGTCATCGCGCAGGTGGTCGGCGTTGCCATCATCGGGCCGCAGATCGCGAACGGGACCATAGCGCCTGCAATGGCCCTTCCGGCGCTGTTTGCCTACAATACCCAGGTCGGGTGCGATTTCGTGCCGGTCGGCTTGGCGCTTGGAGAAGCAAAGCCGAAGACGATCGAGATCGGCGTGCCGGCCGTCCTCATCAGTCGCCAGATAATGGGGCCGTTCTCGGTGCTTCTCGCCTGGCTCGTCAGCTTGGTCGTATTTTGATGAAGCGGGCGGGCTCCATCAGGCGGCCCGCCTGCCTACACGGCCGCTACGTCCGGTAGTCGGCAGGATATGCACAATTCGGAGGAGACATTGGTGATTCATCTCAAGACTCAGATAACATCCGTTGGGCCTGACGTAGCAGATCTCGCAGAAGGTGGCGTCGTCATTCTTTTCGCGGATGGCGCCCCGCCGGAACTCTCGGAAGTATCGGTCCTTCACAAGCCTGGCATCGGCCCGGCTGAGGAAGCGCCGACGGTTGGTCAATCGATTGCTATTGGTGCAATCGAGGCAACGATTACAGCGGTCGGAGAGACCGCCTGGAAGAAGGTCGTGGATCTCGGGCACGTCGTCATCAATTTCAATGATGCCGTAAGTACCGAGCGACCGGGTGAAATCTGTGCGGCCTCAGTAGATGCCGATGCACTGAAAGCCGCCCTGGTGATCGGTGAAACGATTACTATCGGCGCCTGACCGCAGCCATCACACAAATCAACGAGACAACTCCATGGAACGCTCCACTATCGTGCGCGTGCACGAAGGCCTGCACGCTCGTCCTGCAACACGGTTCGTCAAGCTTGCCAAGAGCTTCGAATGCAACGTCGAAATCGTCAAGAATGGCAAGGCAGCAAGTGCGAAAAGCTCGGTGAAGCTGATGCTGCTGGCGGTGAAGGAGAACGACACCGTAACGCTCCGGGCCGATGGCGAGGATGCCGAGCTCGCACTGGATGCTCTGGTGGCGTTCCTGGAGAACCCGGATTCCGGGCTTGGCGAGGAGAGTTCCTCACCATTGGCGCAAACTGGCGAAGTGCGCACGGCACCGGCCGTCACCGGTGAAGTTGACGGTAGGCGCGGAATCGCGGCGAGCGAAGGCGTGGCGTTGGGTACGGCATTTCACTATTTTCCGAAGCAGTTCTCCCCGACCCATCGCCGGCTGCGCGACGATGAAATTCCATCCGAGATCGACGCGTTTCGTCGCGCCGTTTCTACGGTGCAGAGGTCGATGGAGGACGCTCTTGCGGGCGACAGCCTTTCGGAAACCGACCGCAGCATCATCGCAGCCCTTTGCGACATCGCGGGCGACAGTGCAATCACAGATGAAATCGTCAGCGCGATCGGTCAGGGTTACAATGCCCTTGACGCCGTCCTCAGCGTTACCGAGGGTACTGCATCTGCCTTCGGACGCGTCTCGGATGTCTATCTCAACGCCCGCGCGGACGACGTCAAGGCGATTGCGCGGCAAATCTGCCTGGCGTTGACCGGCGAACGCGATATCGGTCTCGACGAGATTTCGGGGCCATCAATCGTGCTTGCCGAAGACATTGGGGCTTGGGATCTGGCGCGAGCACCGCTCAAGCTGGTCAAGGGCGTGGTGTGCGCTCATGGTGGTGCCACCTCGCATATTGCGATTATCGCTCGCGCGCATGGGATTCCGGCTGTGTTGGGGCTCGGAAGCGCAATTGAAGACCTGGCGCACGCGCAGGAAATCGCGCTGGATGGCAGCATCGGACAGGTAATCGCGGATCCGTCAGCCGATATTCGGCAGAAATTCGAGGTGAAGATCGCAGCCGCTGCGAAGGAAGAGGAACGTCTTCGCCTTTTCAAGGATCTGACGCCCAAACGCCAGGACGGTACGACGATCGAGGTCGCCGCGAATATCGGCTCGGTCGAGGAGATTGAAGCGGCCAGAGAGGCCGGCGCCATGGGGGTTGGTCTTTTCCGGACAGAGCTTCTCTTTATGAAGCATGGCGGCCTGCCGACCGAGGACATGCAGTACGAAATCTACGCAGAGGCAGCGCGAGCATTTGCTCCCGCCGCAGTCATCATCCGGACGCTTGACATCGGCGGCGACAAGCCGGTTTCCGGCATCACATTTCCTGTGGAGCAGAATCCGTTCCTTGGTTGGCGCGGGGTGCGGATGTGCCTCGATCGCCCGGATATCTTCAAGCCTCAGTTGAAGGCGCTCCTTCGGGCAGCGGTACATGGGAACGTAAAAGTTATGCTCCCGATGGTCTCCACGCTGGACGAGGTGCGGCGAACGCGCTCATTGATCGACGAATGTGCAAATGAACTCAGTGGTGATGGCATTCCCTTCAAGCGTTTTGCGCTCGGGGTGATGATCGAAACGCCGGCCGCTGTTATGATTGCTTCAGCCCTTGCGCGGGAGGTCGATTTCTTCTCGATCGGCACCAACGACCTGACACAGTATGTGATGGCGGCGGATCGGATGAACCCCCAGGTCGCAGCGCTCAACGATGTCAACAATCCTGCGGTACTGGCGGCAATCGAACTGACCGCAAAGGCTGGAACGGAGGCTGGCATTATGGTCGGCATGTGCGGCGAAGCCGCTGCCCGTCCGGATCTCATCCCGGCGTTCCTGAAAATGGGTCTTACCGAACTCAGCATGAGCCCGGCATCCATTCCGCGGGCGAAGAAATGTATTGTCGACGTCCTTGAGGCGGCCGGTTGACCGCTTCCTATTGCTGATTTTCTGGATTCCCAATGTCGTGGAGTGTTGGTAGAGATGCCATGACTCTCGCGAAAGGATTCCATAGGCAACGTGGCTCGGAAAAAGAAGAATACATCGCCACCAGCGGATGTGAACGAGGACAGCGGTGCGCAGGCGCCCGGTAACCGGGACCGGATGCGCGTGCGCGCTGCCTGGATGTATTTTGTAGAGCAAATGACTCAGAACGATATTGCCGACGTTCTGGGAGTGGGGCGCGTGACCGTCGTTCGGATGCTGGCAGACGCCCGTGCCCGCAACGAAGTGAAGATTGCCATCGAGGGCGAACTGTCGGAAGTCGTGCGTCTTGAGCGAAGCCTGGAGGCGGCGTTTGGCGTGGGGGAGGCTATAGTCGCGCCGATCTCCGAGCCGGCTGCCGATCCCATCCCTTCCATCAGCGCGGCCACGGGCGCATTCCTTTCCGAAGCGATGAAGCCCGGCATGACCGTTGGTGTGGGCTGGGGCCGTACGTTGTTTGCCTCGCTCTCAAGCATCAGCGGCCGCACGCTTCCCGATTTCAAGGTCATTTCGCTGCTCGGTGGCGTCAGCCAGGTTCGGCGTTTCAATCCGGCAGAGTTTGCCTGGCGTTTCGCGCAGGCTTTCCAGGGCGAAGGATTCCTCATTCCTGCTCCTGCGGTCGTCGATAGCGCTTCTACAAAGGAAGCGCTGATCAAACGCTGCGGTATCCAGGAAATCTTCGATATGGCTGATACACTCGATGCTGTTGTGGTCAGCGTGGGCGGCGTTGACTCCGCGACCACATTCTATCGAGGCGGCTTTCTGACGGAAGGCCAGCGACAGGACCTGGTAAGCCGCGGCGCCGTTGGCGACTTGCTCTTCCATTTCTTCGACAAGAACGGTGAGCTGATCGAGCATCCCATCAATGACAGGGTCATGTCGGTGGATGTTGATCGAATTCGGCGCGCGCCGTTGCGGATCCTCGCCTCTGGCGGTGCTGAGAAAGCCGACGCCATGATTGCGGCTATGCAGTTGGTTCGGCCAACTGTTCTGATTACAGACGAGGAAAGTGCTCGGGCCATGCTTCGCAGCGCCCAGAGATAACACCCTCTCGACAAAACCACCTGCTGCCAGCTCTTGGACGCCCGGTCCCCGGATGGGACCGAATGGCGTTTGCACGCGTGTCACTTTTGTTTGAGGCTGCGTCACCACGGTCATCGGCATTTTGCTGGATTAAGCCGCAGAAATGCCGTCATGAATGAACAATCGTGTTGACACAAAAACAAATGTACTGCTATTGATAGGTCACACTCACACATAGTTCCATGCCTTGGGAGGAGATTTCGATGGCAATCAACGTCGCGCCAACTGGTTTGGCGCGTGACCTAGTCGCGCGCGCAGAAACCGGACGTCCTATCCGTATCGGCCTTATCGGGTCGGGTGAAATGGGCACAGATATTGTCACCCGTGTTGCGCATATGCAGGGCCTTGAGATCGGGGCGATCTGCGATCTCAACCTCCCTGCCGCGCAAAAGGCGGTCGATATCGCCTTCCAGGAGACGGGCCACCACAAAGAGGTAAGCTCGGTCGACGACCTTAACGCGGCAATGGAAGCCCGGAAGGTTGCCGTAACCAACAATGCCCAAACGATCCTCGACAGCGGCCTGATCGATGTCGTCATCGACGCCACCGGCGTTCCGAGCGTTGGCGCCGAGATTGGCCTTGCCGCGATGGAGCACGGCAAGCATCTCGTCATGATGAATGTCGAGGCCGATGTCACGATTGGTGCTTATCTCAAAAGCGAGGCCGAACGCCTCGGCGTCACCTATTCGCTCGGCGCCGGCGATGAGCCCTCGTCCTGCATGGAACTCATCGAGTTCGTCTCGGCAATGGGGCATCCAATCGTCGCAGCCGGGAAGGGCAAGAACAATCCGCTCAACGTCGACGCTGTTCCGGACGACTACGCCGAGGAGGCAACTCGCCGTCACATGAACGTGCGCATGCTCGTCGAATTCGTTGATGGCTCGAAGACCATGGTGGAAATGGCAGCGATCGCAAATGCCACCGGCCTTGTTCCCGACAAGCCCGGCATGCACGGGCCTGCTGCAACCCTCGACCAGCTTTCGTCGACGCTTATCCCCGAAAAAGATGGTGGGGTTCTATCCCGCGTGGGTGTGGTCGACTATTCGATCGGCAAGGGTGTGGCGCCGGGCGTTTTCGTCGTGGCGGACATGTCCCACCCGCGTGTGTCCGAGCGCATGGAAGATCTGAAGATGGGTAAGGGGCCGTATTTCACTTTCCATCGCCCGTATCATCTCACCTCGCTCGAAGTGCCGCTGACCTGTGCACGCGTCGTCTTGTATGGCAAGCCCGACATGGTTCCGCTTTCGACGCCCGTAGCGGAAGTCTGCGCCGTCGCGAAACGGGACCTCAAGCCCGGCGACAAGCTCGATGCTATCGGTGAATACACCTATCGCGCATGGATCATGACGGCCGGCGAGGCCCGTTCCAGCAAGGCTATTCCGTGCGGCCTCCTGCAGCATGGCACGGTCACCGCACCGATCAGGAAGGGCGAGCTGATCACCTACGACAATTCGGCCGTCGTGCCTGGCTCAAAGATCGCCGCGTTGCGGGCACGCCAGGACGCACTCGTCTACGGCAAGGGAGAGTAACAATGGCAAAGGAAGCCGCAACCACGGTTACCCCCGAGGCGGATGGGGGGAACCTGCCCTTTATCTATCGTCAATACCCCCGCGAGAAACTGCTTGATGCGCTGCACAAAATGCACCTCATTCGCAAGTTTGAGGAAGGCGCCGAAGAGAGCTACATGCGCGGGCTTATCCACGGCACGATGCATCTGTCAATCGGACAGGAAGCAAGTGCCATGGGCATCTGCCTGCCGCTGGCCAACGACGATCAGATCACGTCGACCCACCGCGGGCACGGCCACTGCATCGCCAAGGGCGCGGACGTGAAACGTATGTTCGCAGAATTCTTCGGCAAAACGACCGGGTATTGCGCCGGTCGCGGTGGTTCGATGCACATCGCGGATGTCACCACGGGCAATCTCGGCGCAAATGGTATCGTGGGCGGCGGCTTGCCGATTGCCGTTGGCGCTGCGTTGACCGCAAAGCGGCTGAAGACCGGCAAGGTTGCCGTCTGCTTCTTCGGCGATGGCGCGAACAACGAAGGCGCCTTTCATGAAGCCCTCAACATGGCTTCGGTCTGGAAGCTGCCCGTCGTGTTTGTCTGCGAGAACAACATGTACGGCATGTCCACGTCGACCGAGCGTTCGACTGCGGTGGCGAACATCGCCGATCGCGCCGCCGCCTATTCTATGCCCGGCGTGATTGTCGATGGGAACGTGCTCTCCGACGTCGCTGAGGCCTCTCACGAGGCCATCGAGCGCGCGCGGCGGGGCGAGGGGCCGACTCTGATCGAGACGAAGACCTATCGTTATCGTGGGCACTCGAAGAGCGACCGCAACCGGTATCGGACAAAGGACGAGATTGACGACTGGATGAGCAACCGCGACCCGATCGTGCGCTACGAGGCTCAGCTGTTGGAACTCGGCATAGCGACGCCGGAGGAATTGGAAGCGATACGCACTGCGGTCGACGAAGAAATCGCTGCGGGTATCGAATTCGCGAAGGCAAGCCCCGCACCGGAAATCGCCGATCTTGCGGAATTTGTATACACGGAGCAGGCGTAATGGACACGGCAGTCAGAGAGTTGAGCTATTCGCAAGCCATCCAGGAGGCCATGGCAATCGCCATGGAGGCGGATGAGCGTGTCATCCTGATGGGCGAGGATATTGGCGTCTACGGCGGTGCCTTTCAGGTTACCGGTGACCTGATTGACCGGTTCGGACCGGATCGCGTCATGGACACGCCGATTTCGGAACTCGGCGGCGCCGGCGTTGCAGTCGGTGCGGCGGTGACTGGTCTGCGGCCGATATTCGAGTTCCAGTTCTCGGATTTCGCCGCCCTTGCGATGGAACAGATCGTCAACCAGGCAGCCAAGATGCGATACATGCTCGGTGGAGCGGTATCCGTTCCGGTGGTCATGCGCTTCCCGGCCGGCTCCGGTACGGGGGCCGCGGCACAGCACAGCCAGAGCATCGAAGCATGGCTCGGCCATGTCCCGGGGCTCAAGGTCATTCAGCCGGCGACGCCTCATGACGTCAAAGGCATGCTGCTCGCAGCAGTCGCGGATCCCGATCCGGTCATGATTTTCGAGCACAAGTTGCTCTACAAGATGAAAGGCCCGGTCCCTGAAGGTCACTACACGGTGCCGATCGGAAAAGCCGATGTCCGTCGCGAAGGCAAGGACCTCACCATCGTCGCCACCTCGATCATGGTCCACAAGGCTTTGGAGGCCGCTGAAGCGCTGGCGGCTGAAGGCATCGACATTGAAGTCATCGATCTTCGCACCGTACGCCCGATGGATCGCGAGACGATCATCGAAAGCGTCAAGAAGACCTCCCGGCTGATGTGTGTGTACGAGGGCGTCAAGACGCTCGGCATCGGCGCTGAACTGAGCGCGATGATTGCCGAGAGCGAGGCCTTCGACTACCTGGATGCGCCTATTGTGCGCCTGGGCGGTTCGGAGACACCGATCCCGTACAATCCGGATCTTGAAAAAGCAGCGGTTCCTCAGGTGCCCGGCATCATCACCGCAGCGCGTGACCTCGTCAAGGGAGTGCGCTGACATGCCTGTTGAGGTTATTCTACCCAAGGTCGATATGGATATGGCGACCGGTCGAATCTCCAAGTGGTTTTTCGACAATGATTCGGTGGTGAAGAAGGGTGATGTGCTCTTCGAAATCGAGACCGACAAGGCGGCGATGGAGATCGATGCGCCCGCAAGTGGAATCCTCCGCGACATTACCGGCCGCGAGGGAGTCGATATTCCCGTGGGCGCGCCAGTGGCCTGGATATACGAAGAGGGCGAGGCTTACACTGGCACGCCCGCTCCAGCGGAGGTAGCGGCAATTCCGACAGAGTCGTCGGAAACCACTGTCGCATTTCCGGCGTCATCGACGCCCGAGGCACTTCCACTCGTTGCTGGAAGTACCGCTAAGGTTCGAGCAACGCCTTTGGCTCGACGGCTCGCGCAGGATGCTGGCATTGATTTGGCTGATGTTCCAGGTTCTGGTCCGAAGGGCCGGGTGTCTAAGTCTGACGTCCTGTCCTACAGGCCATTGCAATCGGCGGCTTCCGATGCTGGCCTGACGGTCGCGGCGAGCGGGCCGGCTCCCGGCGCATCTTCGGACGATCAGGTACGTAAGCTCTTCGCTGAAGGAAGCTATGAGGTCATTGCTCATAGCAATATGCGGCGGACAATCGCGCGCCGCTTGGTAGAGGCCAAATCGACCGTCCCTCACTTCTATTTGACGCTCGACTGCAACATCGACGCGCTGCTCCGGTTGCGCGCAGAACTTAACGCCTCGGCGCCGATCGTGGACGGGAAGGCCGAATACAAACTGTCCGTCAACGACATGGTGATCAAGGCTTATGCCATGGCGCTGCGGGCAGTTCCGGACGGGAACGTCTCCTGGACTGATGAAGGACTCCTCAAGCATCACCATGCGGATATAGGTGTTGCCGTGTCCGTGCCGGGTGGACTGATCACGCCGATCGTGCGCAGTTCTGAAATCAAGACTCTGTCAGCGATTTCGAATGAGATGAAAGATCTCGGTGCGCGTGCCAAGGAAGGCAAACTCAAAACCGACGAATACCAGGGCGGAACAGCAGCGGTTTCCAATTTGGGAATGTTCGGCGTCCGGGAGTTCGCGGCGATCGTCAACCCGCCGCATGCCACGATCCTCGCTGTCGGGGCGGGCGAGCGCCGACCCATACTTGTCGGGGATGACGTCAAGGCGGCCACCATGATGACCGTGACACTCTCGACAGACCATCGCGCTGTCGATGGAGCACTGGGTGCTGCATTGCTTGGTGCCTTCCGCTCGTACATTGAGCGGCCAATGCTGATGTTGGTCTAAGCGGCCTTCTTTGGCTGCCATTGCTCCCGCCCATCTCCCAAGCGGCGGGAGCAATTCGATACCGTGGCGCGTCGGTACATGAGCGCTCTTCCAGTTTTCATTGATAAAATCGCTTCGAGGAAACGACATGGCTCAATCCTACGACGTCATCGTAATCGGTTCGGGTCCGGGCGGCTACATTGCCGCGATCCGTGCCGCCCAGTTGGGCCTGAAGACGGCCATCGTCGAGCGCGAACATCTCGCCGGCATCTGCTCGAACTGGGGCTGCATCCCGACCAAGGCGCTGCTGCGCTCCGCCGAAATCTTCCACTACGCCCAGCATCCCGGTGACTACGGCGTGAAGATCGAAGGCGCGGTGACGCCGGACCTCAAGGCCATCGTCGCCCGCTCGCGCGGCATCGCCCAGCGCATGAACGGCGGCGTCGGCTTCCTGATGAAGAAGAACAAGGTCGACATCATCTGGGGCGAGGCGAAGATCACCAAGCCCGGCGAGATCGTCGTTTCCAAGACGACCAAGGCGATCCAGCAGCCGCAGGCGCCGCTGCCGAAGAACGTCCTTCCGGAAGGCACCTATACCGCCAAGCACATCGTCATCGCCACCGGAGCCCGCCCGCGCGCGCTGCCCGGCATCGAGCCGGACGGCAAGCTGATCTGGACCTATTTCGAGGCGATGAAGCCGGAAGAAATGCCGAAGTCGCTGCTCGTCATGGGCTCGGGCGCCATCGGCATCGAATTCGCTTCCTTCTACCGCACGCTCGGCGTCGATGTGACGGTCGTCGAAGTGATGAAGGCCGTCATGCCCGTCGAGGATGCGGAAATCTCGGCGCTCGCCAAGAAGCAATTCGAGAAGCAGGGAATGAAGATCCATCTGGAGGCCAAGGTCACCAAGGTGGAGAAGTGGGCTAACGCCATTACCGCCCATGTGGAGATGAATGACGGCAAGGTGCAGAAGATCACCGCCGACCGCATGATCTCCGCCGTCGGCGTGCAGGCCAATATCGAGAATCTTGGCCTTGAGACCGCCGGCGTGAAGACCGACCGCGGCTTCATCGCCATCGACGGTTACGGCAAGACCAACGTTCCGGGCATCTATGCCATCGGCGACGTCGCCGGTCCCCCGATGCTCGCTCACAAGGCCGAGCACGAGGCCGTCATCTGCATCGAGAAGATCGCCGGCCTGCCGAACGTTCACCCGATGGACAAGTCCAAGATTCCGGGCTGCACCTATTGCCACCCGCAGGTCGCCTCCGTCGGTCTCACGGAAGCCAAGGCCAAGGAGCAGGGCCGCGACATCCGCGTCGGCCGCTTCCCCTTCGCCGGCAACGGCAAGGCCGTGGCGCTCGGGGAGGACCAGGGCGTGGTCAAGACGATCTTCGACAAGAAGACCGGCGAACTCATCGGCGCCCATATGGTGGGCGCGGAGGTCACCGAGATGATCCAGGGCTTCGTCATCGCCATGAACCTGGAGACGACTGAGGAAGAGTTGATGCACACGATCTTCCCGCATCCGACGATCTCGGAAACGATGAAGGAGAGCGTCCTCGATGCTTATGGCCGTGCGCTGAACGCGTAGCCACATGGTCACGATTTTCGACCGCACCAATCTTGCTCCCAACGCACCACGGGTGCGCCACCCGGAAAAGGCTCGCCGGCCGGACACGGAAGTGCTGCGCAAGCCGGAATGGATTCGCGTCAAGGCACCGGTCTCCAAGGGCTACCAGGAAACGCGCGACCTCGTGCGCAGCCACAAGCTGGTGACGGTGTGCGAGGAAGCGGGCTGCCCGAACATCGGCGAGTGCTGGGACAAGAAGCACGCCACCTTCATGATCATGGGCGAGATTTGTACCCGCGCCTGCGCCTTCTGCAACGTGGCGACGGGCAAGCCCAATGCCCTCGACATGGAGGAGCCGGAGAACGTCGCCAAGGCCGTCAAGCAGATGGGCCTTTCGCACGTCGTCATCACCTCCGTCGACCGTGACGACCTCGCCGATGGCGGCGCCGAGCATTTTGAAAAGGTGATCTGGGCGATCCGCGCCGCCTCGCCGCTGACGACGATCGAAATCCTCACCCCCGACTTCCTCAAGAAGCCGGGCGCGCTGGAGCGCGTCGTCGCCGCCAAGCCCGACGTCTTCAACCACAACATGGAGACCGTGCCGGGCAATTACCTGACCGTCCGTCCGGGCGCCCGCTATTTCCACTCCGTCCGCCTGTTGCAGCGCGTGAAGGAACTCGACCCGACCATGTTCACCAAGTCGGGCATCATGGTGGGCCTCGGCGAGGAGCGCAACGAAGTGCTCCAGCTGATGGACGACCTGCGCACCGCCGATGTCGATTTCCTCACCATCGGCCAGTACCTCCAGCCGACCCGCAAGCACCACAAGGTCGATCGCTTCGTCACACCCGACGAATTCAAATCCTACGAGACCGTCGCCTACACCAAGGGCTTCCTCATGGTCTCGTCGAGCCCGCTGACGCGCTCCTCGCACCATGCCGGCGACGATTTCGCCAAGCTCAGGGCTGCGCGGAAATTTTCAAAGGGAGCTGAAACAAGGACAGCTGGTGGAAAACCAACGCGGTAATTAGCGGCCGCTGTCTATTAAGGCTCTCATCATGCGCCGAGTTTGCCTTTGCTACCAGCAAGAACCTTACCCGCCGCCGCCTCTGCCATAGCGGCGCGGGCTTCAGGAAGGTCGGGCATCTCCCAGTTCGGCTCTACTCCAAAAAACCGGTCAAGAAAGGAAATCGCATAGGCGGGCATCTCGTGGGTATTCTCACGGAATGACCACCAGGTGCGGAGATCGTCCACACTATCCGACAGTTCCAGAGCCTCCCCCAGTTCCTGGAGGTGGACGGCACAAACGGCGCTAATGCAAAAATTGGTGTAGAGGAACCCTTCCGGCCAGAATGCGACAGTCTCTGGAACCTCTGTCGTGGAGTGGGGAGGAATCTGTACGACAGCAGGATGAGCTTTGATTAGCTCCCGCAACATCAGCCCGCCTGAGAATTTTATGAAATCCGCGCGGTCGACGTGCGCGAGCTTCTTCTTCTTCTCGATGATCTCGACCCAATCGACAAAAACTCTTGCGAGCACTTGAGCGTCGACCTTTGTTTGCATGCCGTAGCGTTTGTCGAGCGCCTGCACACATGCCGCGAAGGTACGGCGGAACCATCTCAATTGGCGAAGCCGGTGACCAAAATCCGGCTGTGCGCTCATTTCGCTTTGTGTCAGAACTTCCATATCCGCATCCCCGCACATGTACGTGCATTTTCCCGCAAGACGTTGGGGGAAAATTCAACTTCGAATCGTGAAGAGTGACGATCCGATGCGTCGACTTTCACTCTGGAAATTGATTAGTCAGCGTACAAGTATCCACATGGCAGGTCAATTGTTCAATCTGCGTCATGAAGTCAGGCGAGGTGGTCAAGCAGTGCCGCCAGACATGTCACGAGACCCTCTTTAGGCCGGCCGGAATGAATCTCCGTGGAAATGGTTTCGATCCGCGTCCCTGCGAGCAGCAGCGAATCTTCGATGAGAGAACTGGCTTCGCTCTGTGGAACGCGTCCCGATGCACACAAGCCGAAGAGCAACGCGACGGCGACATATTGCTTCAGGATATCGGCTTCACCGCCACCCTCACGCAGATCGACAAGGGGGTTACGCCGGACAAGTACCAGTAGGACTTCGGCGGACATCTCCTGTGCAGTGCCCGACGGGGCAATGCGTGTGCGAAGATCGTCCTTCAAACCGAACAACCGTGATTTCAGGATAAGCTGGTTCGGTCTTTCGATCGAGGCTACGGCCTTCAGTCCCAGATACAGGTCTTCCTGCAGCTGATCGGTATCCTGAGCGGCTTTGTAGTTTTCAAGCGGCGCGAATCCCTTGAAGTCGCTCGGCAACGAGCGGACCGCCGCGGCCGCAGACTCCACCACGCTCATGACGCTATCGACCGCACGAAACGTCTTGCCCAATAGGCGATCGAGTTCCGGAAGTGCTCCAGGGAGAGCCGGCGGTGCGAGGCCCGGGCGCTGTGCGTCCGATCCCAGCATTCGCACAAGATAGCGCATTCCGCGCAGCTGGTCGCCGAAGCTTTGCTTTATTTCCCTACCGACCGAAGGCGGCATGTATCTGACCCTCCGTGTAGCACGTGCCCTGAGATTACGATATTACCATGCCGTGAGCATGACATGTTTGCAAAGTGGCGTCGATTTCAATCTGGCGACGGGCGCTGTCCCATTCAAGGCTTTCAGCTGCGATCTCCGCCGCCTCTTCGATTACCGCTGCCGACAGACGCCCCGAGAGGGCGATGTCCGTTCGCCGAAACAGGAGGTCGGAGAGCCGGCCCACCCTTTCGTTCCGGCAGATCCAGGCAAGTTCCGACCGGCCATAGGCCGGCAGGGACTGCAACGGCCGGTCCTTCTCCGCCGCTTCAGCGTCTGCCACCAGCTGGGCGCGCGTACCGTAGCGGTGTATGAGGTCGACGGCAGCCTCGCGCGAACGCATTTTGGCGGAGAGGGTATCAACGAAGCGGACGGCAGCCGCCGGATCATCAGGATAGTCCCGTCCACCGCCGATCGCCATGTCCCGCGTCGAGCATCGGCGCCCGTGGCGTAACAGACCCAGCACGAGATCGGCCGCCTCCTCCGAGAAGCCGCGATAGGTCGTCCATTTGCCGCCGATCAGCGAATAGACGGGGGTGCGGCCATCGGGCATGAGATCCCGCGCGATTGAATGGTCGCGACTGACGGCGCCGGGATCGATGCCTTCGCTGCGCGGCAACGGACGGACGCCGCAGTAGGTCATGACGATCTCGTCAGGCCGGATCTCAATTTCGGGAAAGACCTCGCGCGTGACGGCGCTGAGATAGCGCAATTCCTCCGCGTCACAAGTGGCGTGGTCCGGATCGCGGACGGGGATGTCGGTCGAGCCGACGAGCACATTGCCCATGAAGGGATAAAGCAGGTTAACGCGGCCGTCCGCAGAACCAAAGTAGATCATCCGGCCGCCGAGCGCGTCATGGAGTTTCGGGTTGCGGACAATGAGGTGCGAACCCTTGTTGCCACCCATATGGTGCGAGTCTATGCCGAGCCCGCGGTTGACGGCGTCAATCCATGCGCCGCCAGCATTGACGACGACATCGGCCGTCACCGTGGAATTTTCGCCCTCCAGTGCGTCGGTCAGTACGATGCCGCCTTGGCCATCGCCTGTAGCCGAGATGTAGTTAAGCGCGATCGCCTGATTATGGTCGGTCATGCCATCGAGCAGCAGTTCCAGGCCAAGCCGCTCAGCGTGGGTGATACGGCCCTCATAATAGATTCCGGCGGCCACGATGTCCTTTGTCAGGTCGGGCATGGCGGCCCGCATCGAGCGCTTCAGGAGCATGCGATGATTGGGCATGGTGCGGAAGTGCCGACCGAACAGGTCGTACATCCGCAGCCCGATTTCCGTGATGATCGCGCCCCGGTCGTTAAGCGTCGCCTTCAGGCGGAAGAACCGTTTGATCGATGGCAGGATTCCACCGAACCAGGAGTAGACGGGCAGAACGGTTTCCAGCGGTTTTACGTAGTGCGGTGCATTCTTCAGGAGCAGGTTGCGCTCCATTGCCGACTGGCGCACCAAACGGAACTCGCCGGTCTCCAGGTATTTGATGCCGCCGTGAATGAGACGCGAGGGCGCCGCGCTCGCGCCGGAGCAAAAATCACCCTTGTCCACCAGCAGGCAATCGACGCCTTGAGCAGCGAGATCGCGAAAGAGCCCGCAGCCGTTGATACCGCCGCCGACGATGACGACGGGATAATGCTTCCTCAATGCGCCGAGCCGCCCGGTAGTCGCCTTCATCGTCATGCGTTTACGATGGCGACCTTTACGGCGCTGCCCTTTTCAGCGGTTTCCAGCGCCGCATTGATGTCCTTTAGCTCGAAGCGATGCGTCAGCATCGAATCGACTTCGATTTGTCCCGAGGCGATCATGTCGAGCGACTTTTCGAATTGCAGGCGATTGAGCCCGAACGACCCGGTGAGGACCAACTCGTTGTAGTGAATGAGGTTAACGTCCATGTTCGCGGTTTCCGCGGCGGAAAAGCCCGCGAACAAGCTGATCTTGGCTCGGTGGCGTGCAAGGGCGAGCGCATCATTGGCGAGCTTCGTCACTCCGATCGCGACAATGACCTTGTCGGCACCAAGGCCCTTTGTGTGGTTGCGCACGAGCGCCAACAGGTCCTCGTTCACGGGATCGACAACGATATCGGCGCCGGCTGCTATCGCCGCATCGCGCCGCGATGCGCTTGGCTCGCTCACGATGATCTTCGAGGCGCCGGAATGACGCGCCAGCTTCACATGCAGGAGACCGATCGGCCCGGATCCAAGGACCACGACGGTGTCGCCCACTTCTACCCCGATCTTCTCCTGACCGTTCAATACGCAAGAGAGCGGCTCGACAAGCGCTGCTTTTTCCCAGCTCAACCCGGTGGGAAGCTTGAACACATTGCCCGCTTGGACCGCCCTTTCCGGGATCCGGATGTATTCCGCGAAAGCGCCATCAATTTCGTAGCCGATCGCCGTCAGATTCTGACAGATGTTCTCGTATCCCCGCTTGCAATAGTCGCAGTAACCGCACGGAATTGCGGGGCAAACGGCGACGGCTTCGCCACAAGCAAATCCGCTGTGGCCTCCGTCGTCGACGATCTCTCCCGCAAATTCATGGCCGAGTATCGATGGATAGCGCACACCAGCGGTTTTCCGGCCACGAAAGATTCGGATGTCGGTGCCGCAAACAGTTGCCGCCCGGACGCGGACAAGGATATCGCCCTTCGCGAGGCTTGGGTCGGGCACCGTCTCGAAAGACAGCTCATTCGGCGCTTTTAGAAGGCCAGCTTGCATGGATTCCTCCGTTTGGTTATGCACATATGTCTCATTAAAAATACAAATATGCAAGCATAGTTGCATTGATTGCGGGCAGATTTAGCAGAGAGCTGTACCTTCGGCAGCGGCTTTCGTGTGAGTGCATGCGGGCAAAAACCCTTAAGTTATATATGGATAGTAATCATTCGCGTCGCGAGGCTGTGAAATCGGTTGACAAATCCGTGCAATGGTGAACATTTATATTTGTCCGCAGATAAATGTTCTACCTATTGCGGGCTTGGGAGGAATGCGCGCGGTTGCCGGCTGCACGCTTGAAAAGTTTCGTCGCACCATCCGCGATGTTGCTCGTATCGACGCTTTTCACTGGCGTCGTGTCCGCTCCTTCAGCCCAGACGAATGTTTGTAAGCGGTCCTTCCGGCGCCTGCCGTTGGCAGATGACGTGGAGGAGCCAAGACCGGAGTGGATCGAGACGTGCCGCAGTGCGCGGCCCGTACGCCTTAAATTGGGAGGACGAAATGAAACAGTCGAAACTTCTCGTGACTGCAACTGCGGCAGCGTTGATTGCCGCAACTGGTGCTTTCGCGCAGAGCCAGCAGGATCTCATCAAGCCCATCGACAAGGAGTTGACCTTCGTCTTCATTCCGAAGGTCATTCATCCCTGGTACGACGTCGTTGCAGAGGGCAGCAAATTCGCCGCCGAGGAACTCGGTAAATCCGGTATCAAAGTGAACGTGATCTGGGACCAGCCGCCGCAGGCGGATGTCACGGATCAGAACCAGCGTATCGAAACGAACATCGGCCGCAAGCCGGATGGTCTGGCGGTTGCGTGCCTGGATCGCGCCACCAACGTGCAGATGCTCGGTGAAGCGACTGAAGCCGGCGTCAATGTCATTACTTTCAACTCGTTCTGCGACGACAAGTTTCCCTTCGTCGGCCCGAAGAGCAGCTACCAGGATGGCTTCGACCTCGGCGACTATCTGGCGAAGCATCTGAACGGCAAGGGCAAGATCGGCATTCTCGCCGGAAGCCTGACGGCGTCGGATCACGTCGAGCGTATTCAAGGTTTCAAGAAGGCTCTCGAGAGCCACCCGGACATGCAGATCGTTTTCGAGCAGCCGGACAATGACATCCTCGAAGAAGCCGTCACGCTGACCGAGAACGCGTTGCAGGCGAATCCGGACATAGCGGGGATATTCGGCTCCAACGCCTCCAACCCGATCGGCGCTGCCCGTGCCATCAAGAATGCCGGTCTCGCCGGCAAGGTTGCCATCGTCGGCATGGACGATCTGCCCGAAGCGGTCGATGCGGTATGCGACGGCACCATCACGGCGCTCAAGGCTCAACGCCAGTGGGATATGGGCTACTGGACTGTGAAGTACCTGGTGGCCATGAACGAGAACCATACCTTTCCGATGTCGCACGACACGGGTTCGCGTTTCATTACCAAGGACGACTGCAAGTAACGCAGCGCGGACAACTCATGAACCTTGCGGAGCGCGCCGTCGCGCTCCGCATAGGAGAGAGCGGATATGGCACAATACATCTTCGAAGCGCGTGACATCGCAAAGTCGTATGGTGTGGTCCATGCGCTGAAGGGCGTTTCCATCGGTATCGGCGAAGGCGAGGTTCACGCCATCATCGGTGAGAATGGTGCCGGCAAAAGCACGTTGATGAGTATTTTTTGCGGCAGGCTCCGTCCCACCGCCGGAACCTTGTACCGCAATGGCGAGCAGGTGGCCTTCTCGCGTCCGCTGGACGCCCAGAAGGCCGGTATCAGTATCGCTCCTCAGGAAATCAATCTGGTTCCGGATCTCACCGTCGCCGAAAACATCATGCTTGGCGCACACGAAACGGCAGGCCTTGCGATCGACTGGAAAAAGACACGCCAGAACGCAATCCACCATTTGCTGGAAATTGATGAATCCATCGATGCGCGCACGAAGGTTTTCAGGCTCAGTAAGGCCCAGCAGCAACTCGTGCAGATAGCTCGTGCAGCAGCCACTTCGGCGCGCATCTTGATCCTGGACGAGCCGACCGCGACCTTGACGTCTCGCGAAACCGACAAACTCTTCGCGTACATCAAGAGCTTCAAGGCCGGGGGAGGGGCGATCTTCTACATCTCCCACCGGCTGGATGAAATCCTGGAGCTGTCCGACCGTATCACCGTGCTGCGGGATGGTGCCTATGTCGGCGAACTCGATCCCAAGACGACGACGAAAGATGAAATGGTCCGCCAGATGGCCGGCCGCGTCGTCGGCCGTGGCAACCCCGCACCCCATACCGGTCTGGAGAAGCGGGACGTGGTGTTGAAGGTGGAAGGTCTCAGCCGGGAAGGTGAATTTCAGGATGTAAGTTTCGAACTGCACCAGGGGGAAATTCTTGGTGTTTCCGGTCTGGTCGGCGCTGGTCGCACGGAAGTCGCCAAATGCATTTTCGGGCTCACGAAAGCCGATAGCGGCACGGTGGAACTGTTCGGTGAGCGGCTCGAAGGGCGCACGCCGCTGGAGTGCATCAAAAAAGGACTCGTCTACTTACCGGAAGAGCGAAAGCAGGAGGGGATATTCCCGCTGCTGAGTATCACGGAGAACATGAGCATGCCGTCGCTCGATCGGTTCAGCGGCGCACTGCATATGCGCACCGCGGATATGATGCGGGAAGTCGACGGCTTCGTTCAGCGTTTGCGCATCAAGCTTGGCTCGACCCGCGACCCGATAACAAGCCTCAGTGGCGGTAATCAGCAAAAGGTCATCATCGGCCGCTGGCTGATGCAGAACGCGCGCGTCCTGATAATGGACGAGCCTACCCGCGGAATCGATGTCGCCGCGAAGTTCGAAATTCAGAACGAGTTGCGACGCTTCACCGACAAGGAAGGGCTGTCGATCGTGTTCATTTCCTCTGAACTCGAAGAAGTGCTCGACGTCTCGGATCGCATCGTCGTGATGCACGAAGGCAAGGTTAAGGGAATTCCTACCGCAGCAAGCGCCACGCAGGAATCGCTACTGCAGCTTGCAATGAGCTAGGCATAAAGGGTGAAACCATGACACAAGAAATCGCTGTTACAACCTCCTCTGCGAAGGCGAAGCGCGCCGGCCTTGTCACGCGGTTCTGGCAGTGGGAAGCCAGTGGCATCCTGGTTGCCCTGATTGCCCTGATGGTCGTCTTGTCACTGGCGACAGATAATTTCCTGTCCACCTACAACATGTCTGTCGTCGCCCGTCAGGCGGCCTTCGTCGGCCTCGTTGCGCTCGGCCAGACGCTGGTGCTGCTCGTCGGCGGCATCGATCTCTCCGTTGGCGCCGCAGCCGGTCTGTCGGCCATCGCCGGATCACTGATGCTGACCATGTTTGGGGTCAACCCCTACATGGTCATCCCGCTGACCATGCTGTTCGGCATGTGTCTCGGTTTCATCAACGGCTTCTTCGTTGCAGGGCTGCGGCTCAACCCCTTCATCGTGACACTTGCGACCTGGGAAATCTTCGCGGGCATGACCATGGTCATCACCAAGGGTTATCCGATCCGACCACTCGGGGACACATTCGGGTTTTTCGGCAAGGGCGAATTCCTGTCCGTTCCCATTCCGGTTCTCGTGTTTCTGGTATCCGGCGCCGTTCTGATCTGGCTTCTGACACAGACCAAATTCGGCCGCAACATCTTCGCAGTTGGTGGCAACAGAGATGCCGCAGTCCTCGTGGGGATCCGTGCGAAGTACGTAGAGTTCATGGTGTTCGGCCTTGCAGGCATGTTCGCGGCGCTCGCTGGGATCCTGTTCGCAAGCCGGATGGATGCTGGCCAGCCATCGGTTGGGGAAGGGTGGCTCATGGGAGCGATCACGGCAGCGATCCTCGGTGGTACGAGCTTGCGGGGCGGCCAGGGATCGATCGTTGGCACGATGCTAGGCGCCATGCTGCTGACCGTGTTGGCCAATGGCACCGTTCTTCTCAATGTTTCCGGTTTCTGGCAACGCGTGATCGTCGGCGGTGTGGTTCTGATCGCCGTGCTCGTCGATCTGTTTCGCCGCCGCAATTAGCACTGTTTCCGGAGGGCTGGCCAATGTTCGGCTTGTGGCAATCGGATGATCCGTCATTTATAGGCAGACCTAAACAACTTCGGATAGCGAGTGTGGAAGTGTCTGACCTGAACGACGATCTGCGAACCCGAGCTGCCTGGCTCTACTACAAGGAGGGATTGACACAGGATCAGGTCGCCCAGGAACTTGGGATGACGCGCACGAAGGTTCTGCGCATGCTGGCTTCGGCGCGGCTCGACGGGACCGTTCAGATTCGCGTGATATCCAAACACAGTCATTGCGTGAAGCTGGAGCGCGAACTGGAGCGGAAGTTCAAGGTGGAGCGCGCGATCATCGTGCCGATGCCTCAGAAGCCCGAAATGGTTCCTGAGATTATCGGGACCGTGCTCGGCGAGTATCTGACCGATCTATTGAGTGAGAATATGACGATCGGGCTCGGTTGGGGAAAAACACTCAGCTCCTGCCTGCCGTCAATTCCGCAGCAACAGCACACCGGAATGTCGGTGGTGTCGCTGCTCGGCGGCTTGACGAAGGTCAGTACGTTCAATCCGTCGGAGTTCGCCTGGCGCTTTGGTGATAGGCTCTCCGCGGAGAGCTTCCTGATCGCTGCGCCAGTCTTCGCTCCGGATGAACGGACCCGAGATGCATTGTTGACGCATCCAGGCATTCGCGAAGTTTTTCGCCGATCCGAGAATCTCGACATCGCCATCGTCAGCGTCGGAGACCTCTCGCCTTCATCGACATTCGTGAGTTACGGCCTTCTAGAAAAGGAGGAGATGGTGTCATTGCAGCGAGCCGGAGCGATCGGAGACGTTCTCTGCCGCTTTATCGATTCTGATGGCCAGATCATCGAACACGATGTCAATCGGCGAGTAGTCGCAGTCGATCCCCGATCGTTGCGGTCCTCGAGGAAAATCGTACTCGCGTCCGGCGGCTGGCATAAGTTTGCGGTTTTTCGCGCGGCGATGAAGCTCTTGTCACCGCATGTCGTCATTACCGACGAGCAGGTTGGAGAAAGATTGCTCGACGGATGAGCAAATTTTCCTGTCCCTGTTTGGCGTGATCGCTAGATCAGCGTGTCGGTGCAAAATGAACATCAGTTCAATTAAAAAGACGTATGTACATATGTCGCTGCCTGTGATAGGGAAAATACCGGCGATCATGCCCGCTCTTTAAAGTAGCGGGTGACGTGGCTGGTCGAAAAGCGACTTACCGCTACGCCGGGCCACGGGGGGCTACCACGATTGGGAAAATGATAGTGCGGCGCGCCGGAGGGAGCGCCGTAGACGAGATTTATTGACGCTTATCAAGAGTGAAAGCAGCGCAAGGGACTGCCTTTCGGGAGGATGAAGACATGAAGTACGACTATACGTCTATCGGGTTTTATACATTCGATTGCCTTGGCCGGCCGGTTACGGAAATCCCGCCAGGCGGAAACACCTATTTCATTGAGGAGTTGACGATGGCCGTTTCGGGTGCCGCTGGCGCTGCGGCGATCGTTGCAGCCAAGTATGGCATGAAAGTGCTCGCGGTAGGTGGTCTCGGCGATGACCTGATGGGCGATTGGGTGATCAACCGCCTGAATCAGTTCGGTATCGATTCCTCGATGATGCAGCTTTGCAAAGGCGTTGGTACTTCATCCTCGATCGTCACGACACGCCCTGACGGACAGCGCCCGGCACTGCATATGCGCGGTGCAACGGGCGCGTTTGTGATTGCAGAGGAAGACTATGAAAAGGTGCTTGACGCCAAGGTCATTCACATGGGTGGCACAGGCCTGATGGACAAGATGGACGGCGAGCGCAGCTTCCGCTTGCTCGCCGAAGCGAAACGACGTGGCCGCATCACGACACTGGACGTGTTCGCTGCCGATAAAAAGGACATGACCAACGTAGCGGGCCTCCTGCCTTACACCGACTACTTCATTCCGTCCATTGAAGAGGCGCGCGCGCTTTCCGGCCTGGAGACGAAAGAAGATATCGGCAACTATTTCAATGACCTTGGCGTGCAGTGCACGGTTATGACCATGGGTGAGCACGGCGCTTACTATCACCATATTGATGGCACGCGCTTCCACATGCCAGCGTTCGAAATCGACGTCATTTGCACGTGTGGGTGTGGCGATGCATTCAATGCGGGCTTTGCCTCGGGGCTCATCAGCGGTCTCGACCCTGAAGAGACGACACGCTTTGCTCAGGCCTCATCCGCCTTGAATGCAACCGGCCTTGGAAGCCAGGCTGGAATCGTGAACGTGGAGAAGACACAGGCGTTCATCGAACGCGCGAGGGTCAAAGCGGCGCAGCCTGTATGACCTGAACCGCCACCCCGCATTTTTTGCACGACCTTGAAGAGTCGGTGTTTGCCTTCTTCTCAAGGCGAACCGCAGTCGCGCGACGCGTACCTTGAACTTCTCCCGAGATTGATAAAGGACTGTAATCTTGCTTATTGGTTCTCCACGCGAGATCATCGCTCATGAAGCGCGCGTTGCGATGACGCCCGACAGCGCGATCCAACTGCAGAAAATTGGCTTTCGATGCATCATTGAGAGTGGCGCGGGTGGTGCGGCCGGCTTCAGCGATGACGCATACCGTGCTGCAGGAGTGACAATAGTCGATACTGCAGCCGACCTTTTCGAGGTTGCTGACATCGTCGTGAAGGTACGTCCGCCGACCTCTGAGGAAACCGGGCGGCTTGCGCCCGGCAAGACGCTGATCTCGTTCTTCTATCCCGGCCAGAACGGCGAACTGCTGGAGCTTGTGCGTTCGAAAGGCGCCAATGTCATCGCCATGGACATGGTGCCGCGCATCTCGCGAGCGCAGAAGATGGATGCGCTGTCGTCGATGGCCAACATCGCCGGCTACCGCGCGGTGATCGAGGCGGGCAACAATTTCGGCCGCTTCTTCACCGGCCAGATCACGGCCGCCGGCAAGGTGCCGCCGGCCAAGGTTCTTGTCATCGGTGCCGGTGTGGCAGGCCTTGCCGCGATCGGCGTCGCCACCTCGCTCGGCGCGCAGACCTATGCCTTCGACGTGCGCCCCGAGGTCGCCGAGCAGATCGAATCGATGGGCGCCGAGTTCGTCTATCTCGATTTCGACGGCGGCCAGCAGGATGGTGCTGCGACCGGCGGCTATGCCGCCCCGTCCTCGCCGGAATTCCGCGAGAAGCAGCTTGCCAAGTTCCGCGAGCTTGCCCCGCAGATGGATATCGTCATCACCACGGCGCTGATCCCCGGCCGTGACGCGCCGAAACTGTGGCTGGCCGACATGGTCGCGGCGATGAAGCCGGGCTCCGTCGTCGTCGACCTTGCCGCCGAACGCGGCGGCAATTGCGACCTGACGGTGGCCGACCAGAAGATCGTCTCCGACAACGGCGTCATCGTCATCGGCTATACGGACTTCCCGAGCCGCATGGCCGCGCAGTCCTCGGCGCTCTACGCCACCAATATCCGCCACATGCTGACGGACCTGACGCCTGGCAAGGACGGCCGGATCGTGCACAACATGGACGACGACGTCATCCGCGGCGCGACGGTCACCTTCGAGGGCGCGATCACCTTCCCACCACCACCGCCGAAGATCGCGGCGATCGCCGCGCAGAAGCCGAAGGAAAAGGTCAAGGAGCCGACGCCGGAGGAAAAGCGCGCCGCCGAGGCCGCTGCCTTCAAGGCCGAGACGAAGAACCAGCTGACGCTGCTCGCCGTTGGCACGGCGCTGCTGCTGATCGTCGGGGCCTTCGCGCCCGCCGCCTTCATGAGCCACTTCATCGTCTTCGTGCTCGCCTGCTTCGTCGGCTTCCAGGTGATCTGGAACGTCTCGCATTCGCTGCACACGCCGCTGATGGCCGTCACCAATGCGGTCTCGGGCATCGTCATCCTCGGCGCGCTCCTGCAGATCGGCTCCGGCAACTGGCTGGTGGTGGTGCTGGCGGCGCTCTCGGTGCTGATCGCCACGGTCAACATCGTCGGCGGCTTCCTCGTCACCCGGCGCATGCTCGCCATGTTCCAGAAATCCTGATCGGGTAGGGGTCATCAATATGACGATCGGTATCGTTTCGGCCGCCTATATCGCGGCAGCCATCCTCTTCATCCTCTCCCTCGGCGGTCTCTCCGGCCAGGAAAGCGCCAAGCGCGCCGTCTGGTACGGCATCGTGGGCATGGCGCTCGCCGTCATCGCCACGGTCTTCGGGCCCGATGTCGGCAACTGGTTCATCATCGTGCTGATGATATCGGGCGGCGCGGTGCTCGGGTCTTACGTCGCCTCGCGCGTGCAGATGACCGAGATGCCGCAGCTCGTCGCGGCGCTGCATTCGTTCGTCGGCCTTGCCGCCGTGTTCATCGGCTTCAACGCCCATATCGAGGCGGCGCATGTCGCAAGCCTCGATGAAGCCGGCCGCTCCGCGCTGACGGGCTTTGCCGCGATCCTCGCCCACAAGGAGCCGGTGGAACTGTCGATCCTGAAGGTCGAGGTGTTCCTCGGCGTCTTCATCGGCGCGGTCACCTTCACCGGCTCGGTCGTCGCCTTCGGCAAGCTGGCCGGCAAGGTCGACGGCAAGGCGAAGAAGCTGCCGGGCGGCCATGCCCTGAATGCCGGCGCGGCGCTGCTGTCGCTGATCCTGCTCGTGCTCTACGTCAACGGCGCAGGGGTCTGGACGCTCGTTCTCATGACGCTTGCCGCCTTCTTCATCGGCTATCACCTGATCATGGGCATCGGCGGGGCCGACATGCCGGTCGTCGTCTCCATGCTGAACTCCTATTCCGGCTGGGCCGCCGCTGCCATCGGCTTCACGCTCGGCAACGACCTGCTGATCGTCACCGGCGCGCTGGTCGGCTCCTCCGGTGCGATCCTCTCCTACATCATGTGCAAGGCGATGAACCGCTCCTTCGTCTCGGTCATCCTCGGCGGCTTCGGCGCGACCACCGGCCCGCAGATGGAGATATCAGGCGAGCAGATCGCGATCGATGCGGAGGGTGTGGTCGCCGCGCTCAACGACGCCGATTCGATCGTCATCGTGCCGGGCTACGGCATGGCGGTGGCGCAGGCCCAGCAGTCGGTCTCGGAGCTGACGCGCAAGCTGCGCGCGGCCGGCAAGACCGTGCGCTTCGCCATCCACCCCGTCGCCGGCCGCCTGCCGGGTCACATGAACGTGCTGCTCGCCGAAGCCAAGGTTCCCTACGACATTGTGCTCGAAATGGACGAGATCAACGAGGACTTCCCGGAAACGGACGTCGTGATCGTCATCGGCTCGAACGACATCGTCAACCCGGCCGCCCAGGAAGACCCGAACTCGCCGATCGCCGGGATGCCGGTGCTGGAGGTGTGGAAGGCCAAGCAGGTGTTCGTCTCCAAGCGCGGCCAGGGCACCGGCTATTCCGGCATCGAGAACCCGCTGTTCTACAAGGACAACACGCGGATGTTCTATGGCGACGCAAAGAAGAGCCTCGAGCAACTGCTGCCGGCGTTGGGTTAGATTCGCGGTGGCGGGAAACGTGGGCGATGTTTCGGCCATATTGTCACGCGTGCGAGCCATCAACGCGTGAAAGAACCTTTCCCATGAAAGTAGGGGCATCGCTTGTAGGGGAGAGCGCTCCAATACTGTGAAGATGATAGCCGCAAGATCTTCCCTGCGAAGAGGCGGCGCGGCAGATAGGCCGACGGAGGAGGGAATGATGAGACTAGTAATGCTTGGACCGCCTGGGGCGGGCAAGGGAACTCAGGCGGCGCGCCTCGCCGAACGGCTCGGCGTGCCGCAGTTGTCGACTGGTGACATGCTGCGTGCCGCGATCGCTGAAGGTTCTCCGGTGGGACTAGCGGCAAGGGACGTCATGGCTCGCGGCGATTTGGTCGGCGACGATATCGTCGTCAATTGCGTTCGCGAGCGTATCGCGAAGTCGGATGCTGCCTTCGGCTTCATCCTCGATGGCTTCCCCCGCACCTTGGGTCAGGCACGGGCTTTTGACGAAGCGCTCGAAGAGGCCGGTCATCGATTAGATGCCGTGCTTGAATTGAAGGTCGCCGAATCCGTGTTGCTCGACCGTGTCATCCATCGTGCACGCACGGCAAAGGCCGAAGGCCAGCCGGTTCGTGCCGACGACAATGCCGAGGCGTTGAAGGTGAGGCTCGAAGCGTACAGGACCAGCACGGAGCCGCTTGCGGACTACTATCGGCAAGCCGGTCTCCTGCGCGCCGTCGACGGGCTTAAGTCAATCGACCAAGTCTCGTCGAGCCTCTTTGAGGTCCTCGGCCAATAACCAAACCGCCAATTATGATGCGAACGCAGCGAAGTCTGCGTTCGCAATTGCCCGGATAGCTTTGCTTCACGTTCATCAACCTGATTGGTGGAGGACGACCCGAATTCGCTGAACGCTGGCCTGCTTGTGCCCGAAGTTTGGAAAAGCCAGGAAGAGCCTCCACCAGCCGCTAACAGTTCTGGTTTGAACGCCGCTACGTGGCAAGCGCATCCAAGGATGTGGTGGCCTCCTATGCAGCCGTTGCGAAGTTTTAGCCGGCGATCACCGTCGAGAAAATACGCTGACAACGATGTTTTTGATGAGACTGTTTTCAGCGTGGTTGCTGGTTTCCACAACAAAATGAACGCCGAATAATCCTGATCAACGAAGTGGCAATGCGGGCAGCGATAGGCTCCGGAATGACATCGTCGAGCGTCGAGGCTTGGGATCCGTCGATGATGTTCGAACCCTGTGGACCCAAGATTGGGCGTGGGTCTGGTCGTCAGGCTTGGATAGGTGCTTGGAGAAACATAGTGGAATGATTGCGGGTGCGCTTGCAGAAAACAGAAAAGCCAGCCGGGCTTCATTATGTAAAGCCCAGCTGGCATCTAGAGCTTAACGCTGGCTGCCGATCTCGTCTTCCCAACGCTTGAGAAGCTTCGCCCTCAGATCAGTGTCGCCGTACTTCATGAAATCATAATCGATCACCTTGAAGTCCGACATGTCGACACCCCCGGGAGGCGTCATCGCGGCTTTGTTGGACTGAATATTGTAGAACTTCGCTTCCTTGGTAAGCATGTCCTGCGCTTTGGCTGTAAGCGCCCAGTCATAGAATTTTTTCGCGCCTTCGGTATTCGGCCCGTCCTTGATGATGCTCATGGAGGGAACCTCGATGCCGGCTCCCTCGCACGGCCCGACCACCTTCAACGGCAACCCGTCGACGATAAAGGGAATTGCCGTGACAAGAGTGGTTACGGCGATCGCCGTCTCGCCTCTCGATGCATTCATCGATGGTGCTTCGCCAGACTTCGTGTACTGGTTGATATTCCGGTCCAGCTTCTTCATGTATTCGAAGCCGGCATCTTCTCCGAAAATCTGGAGAAACGTCGACATTGCGATGTAAGAGGCGCCCGACGACAGCGGGTTCGGCATCTGGACTTCATCTCGATATTCTTCGCGAACGAGATCTGCCCAGCACTTCGGCGCCGGAAGTCCCTTCTTTTCGAGCAGTTCCGCATTGTAGATGATTCCGAGCAGACCGCGGGCAATTCCCACGGTCTTGAATTGACCGCGTTTTGCCTGTTCCAGCGCCCAAGGCTGGAGTTCACTCGACAGCTGCGACTGATATTCCAGAAGAAGACCGTCGTCAGCTGCCTGCAGGTGCGGGTCGCCTGTGCCGCCCCACCATACGTCGCCCTTCGGCTTCGATGCCTCTGCGCGCAGCTGCGCGTAAACTTCACCGGAGCTTTTTCTTACCATGGCCACCGGCACCCCAGTGTCTTTGGTAAAGCCGTTCGTCATGACCCTGCACCAGTCTTCAGGGTAACTGCAATAGACCGTTACCTCCTGGGCAAAGGCGGGTGCCGCAAGCACGACGCCGCCCAAAAGGGCAGCAATCTTCATGATGTTCCGGTATCGCATTCTCTATCCTCCTCCATTGAAAGTTCGCTGCACTCTCGTCGATCAACGCGCGATGACGGCGTTCACGATATCGAGCAACTCATTGTGGATGTGCCCGTTGGATGCGATCCGGATGGGATCGAAATCGCTGGCGGGCGTTCCGTTTTCGTTTGTGACAAGACCGCCGCCCTGTATGACCAGGGGCATTGTGGCCGCATGTGAAACCGCGTCCGATTTGATGCCGATGTATCCGGACGTCCTGCCGCTGGCCACGAGCGTCATCTCCAACGAGCCCGAGCAGATGGTGCGAACGCCACGCGCCTTCTTGCCCAAAGCCTCGACGATCCTGACCACGCGGGCGACTTCCTCATCGTTGAAATGTGACGTGATGACCACGGAGACGACCGCGTCATCCAGCCTTTCAACGTTCGACACACGAGCAGGGCGGCCATCGATCTCCGCGCAGAGCCCCTTGATATACTTGGCGAAGAAAGGAACTCGCGGACCATGGGTGAGGCCGATCACGGTCTCTCCGTCTTCCTGATATGCGATTGTCCCCGAAAACCAGGGCAGACCTGACGCATAGTTTACGGTCCCGTCCAGTGGATCGATGATCCAACGAGTTGTACCGGTGTTGACGGTCAGGCCGCTTTCTTCCGCCAGGATCGTGGCGTTCGGCGTAATCGCGGTCAGCCCGTCGATCAGCATACGTTCCGAGGCGAGGTCTGCCTCTGTAACGACGTCGCGGAGTTCCTTTCGGCTTACCGAAAGCGGTTCGTTTTGTTTCGCCACGAGTTGATCGGTGGCCTTCCGCAGTACGACCTCGGCTGCGGCCGCAATTGATTGCCTGTCTTGCAAAGCTCTCTCCCCTGAAAAATAGGTTCAGAATGCACTGGTCCCGCTCCCAATCGGTCCGCCACTGAGTGCGCTTACGGTGCAATGACGATCACGATCCATAGTGATGTCAAAAATGTACATAAGCATTCTGATAAGTTCAAATGTGCATATATGTCGGATCGTCGTCAAGCGTGTTTATTAGCCGGCATGCAAAATTTCGCATGGCTACTGCGTCAACGACGCCTTCGTTGATAAATCGAGCGAATGGATATCAGGCCGTTCAAATAGCCAGTTGACACGGCGCACAATAATGAACATTTTAATGTCTAAGAATACGATTGTTCTTAAAGCGGCGTACGGCAGAGGAGTCCGGCGCCGCTGTTTGCACACCGCTCAAGGCGAGCGAATCGCTGGGTCTTGATGACCGGCAACGCTAAATTTTCGAATGGGGGGAACATGAATCCGAAATACGGATATGACTCTTTCACGCGCTCAACGCTGCTGGTCGCAATCGCGGCCTACGCGCTGATCCCGTGGTACTGGAGCGATTCTGGTGCCGATGTGATGCTTTGGCCGCTGCAGAGCGCGCTCATGCTCGGCTTGACAGGCGCCAAACCTTGGCTTCTGGTTCTGCTTCCCCCACTCGTCGGATGTGCAGCCGCTGTTTTTATCCCTGGACGAAGCTTGCAGGGACGCCTTCTGGCATGGTGTGGCGGCATTGGTTTCGCTCTTGCTCTCGGACAGGGGCTGCTCATCGGTCTAAACGGTTGGACCTGGCAGAAGCTCTCCGTCTTTTTCGGTGAAGTATTCGGGCAGGACGGCCTGGGGTTTGGTGGGTTCTTCTCCCTCGCGACGTTCCTTCTGCTGCTGTGCTCCGGCTTGGCAAAACGAGGCTATTGCCGCGGCGATGCCTTTATCGTGTCGTCGATCGGTTTGATCGTTGCATCGATCGGGCTCTTTGTCTTTTTCCCCGCATCCCAGATCTTCTCGACCGCTTTTCTGAGTCCCGAGGGCATCGATTTTGCAAATTTTGTCGGCAAGGTAACAGACCGTTCGATTTGGGGTCTTGATTGCGTTGTTGGTTCCGGTCGCTGCGGCGTCGCTTGGAACACGTTGGCAGTTGGAATCTTCGTCGGGATGTCGACGACATTCCTCGGCCTGGCCTTCGCCCTTGTCGCGACGCGAACGAATTTCCCTCTCAGGCGCACGCTGAAAATCTTCTCCATCCTACCGATCATCACGCCGCCGTTCGTGATCGGTCTCGCGCTGATCCTGATCTTCGGACGTTCGGGCGTCATATCGACCTTCTTGGATGCGTGGTTCGACATCCCGCCCTCCCGTTGGGTTTACGGATTTCCTGGAATCGTCATCGCGCAAGTGCTTGCGTTTACCCCAATCGCTTTCATGATGCTTATCGGGGTCGTGCAGGGGATCGCACCGGCGCTCGAAGAGGCGGCCCAGACACTGCGGGCAAGTCGCTGGACGACGTTCCGCACGATCACCTTTCCGCTCCTTCGACCGGGCATGGCAAATGCATTTCTGATCGGCTTCATTGAGAGCCTTGCCGATTTCGGCAACCCTCTGGTTCTAGGCGGCAACTTTGAGGTGCTGTCCACCAAAATCTTTTACGCGGTCGTCGGCTCGACGGCAGATGAGAGCAGAGCGGCCGTTCTTGCGATCGTTCTGCTCACCTTTACCCTTGCAGCGTTCTGGGCGCAGCAGGCTTGGCTTGGGAAAAAGGTTTACACAACCGTTGTTGGAAAGGGAGATGCGGGTATCCCTTCACCACTGCCGAAGGCGATCACCTGGCTATGCGCAATCGTCACTGTTCCATGGGTTTTCGTGACTATCGTGCTGTACGGCCTCATTTTCGTCGGCGGGTTTGTCGTGAGCCTAGGCCACGACTACACGCCGACGCTCTCCCACCTGACGACGGCCTTCCAGATGAACTTGAATGGCGGACCGATTTTCACCGGGAGCGCCTGGAGTTCTCTGTTCGCGACGTTGGAAATCGCGCTGTTGGCTGCTCCGATCACAGCAGCGGTTGGCTTGATGACGGCCTATCTGTTGTCGCGCCAGCACTTTGCAGGGAAGAAAGCCTTCGAGTTCGGCACGATGCTGAGCTTTGCGCTGCCGGGTACTGTCATCGGTGTCAGCTACATCATGGCGTTTAATGTTCCGCCCTTCGAACTTACCGGAACGGGATTGATACTCATCATCTGCTTCGTCTTCCGCAATATGCCGGTTGGTGTTCGGTCCGGCATTGCCACGCTGACGCAAATTGACAAGTCTCTCGATGAAGCCTCACTCACGCTTGGCGCGGGATCGAGCACCACTCTCCGGCGCATCGTTCTGCCGCTACTGAAACCGGCAATCGTCACCTCCCTCGTCTTTTCGTTCGTGCGTGCCATGACGTCTCTGAGCGCGGTGATCTTCCTGGTCTCTTCAAAATACAACCTCGCAACAGCCTATATCGTCGGACGGGTGGAAGCTGGGGAGTTCGGTATCGCCATTGCCTACTCGGCAACGCTCATTCTGCTCATGCTGGCCCTCATCCTCTTGATCCAGGTCGCAGTAGGTGAACGTCGCCTCGGTCGTCGGGCACTGGCGACTGCCAACGTACCGACAACCTAACGGGAGCAAAAATCATGACCAAAGAAAAGGCATCTGTAGAATTCCGCAATGTTTCCAAGCGCTATGGCGCGGTCACGGCGGTTGACGACATTAATTTTCGGATTGAGCCGGGTACACTGGTGACGCTTCTCGGACCATCCGGTTGCGGAAAAACGACAACGCTTCGCATGATCGCCGGTCTTGAAATGGCGAGCGAAGGGCGCATCCTGATCGGCGAAGAAGATGTGACATCGCTGTCGGCGGCTGACCGGGACGTGTCGATGGTTTTCCAGTCCTACGCGCTGTTCCCGCACATGAGTATCCTGGAAAACGTGGCCTACGGCCCTTCCGTGCAGGGTAAGAAGAAGGCAATCGCCGAGGCGATGGCCGCGGAGAAAATTGCGCTGGTTGGCCTTGCAGGATTCGAGCGGCGGTTTCCCTCGGAACTCTCTGGCGGGCAGCAGCAGCGCGTCGCACTGGCGCGCGCGCTTGTCTTGGAACCCCGCGTCCTTCTGTTCGATGAACCGTTGTCCAACCTCGATGCCAAGCTTCGCCGTCGTGTTCGTGAAGATATCAGGCAATTACAGCTCGATCTGAAACTGACCGTCGCCTACGTGACGCATGATCAGGAGGAAGCGCTTGCGGTGTCGGACGAGATCATCGTGATGTCCAACAAGAAGATATCGCAAGTTGGCACGCCGCATCAGCTTTACAATGAGCCAGACAACCTGTTCATCGCCGACTTCATCGGGGACGCAAACATCCTGGATGCAGAGATCACGCAAATCAACGGGGCGCTGGCTGAAGTTAAGCTTGGGGGAACGTCCCTGCAATTGCCGCATCGAGGAGCCTCGCTCGGTCGGGCTAAGCTCGCTGCGAGGCCTGATGCCATAACGATCGGGAGATCCGGCTACGGTATCGAAGGTACGGTTGCCAAATCTTCCTATCTTGGGCGCGTACGCGAGTATTCGGTGCGATCTCCTATCGGAGATCTATTCCTGACCGCGCCGGGTCGGTCGGATGAGTTCAAACCCGGTTCGCAGGTTGTCCTGCAACTCGCTGATTCGGGGATCATTCTGCTTCCGAACCAATAAATCGAATCGAAAGAAGCCGCTCGTCAACGACCCGCCTCTAAGAGGCGGGTTTTTCGTTTAATCAATGGTTCCCAGAACGTAGCGGCCAACTCCCGCTCAATGACCGTGTCGTTCACGATATCGCGGGGCCAGGTTTGCAGGCCGCGGTGTGAAATTGGTGCGCGCAAAGTATCGGCGGATTGTTGTTCACTTGTGAGTCAAACGAATGGTGACGACAATCCACCCTGCCAGAGCGTGCAGAATGCTGGTAGGTTCAACGAGTTACTGCGTCTGTGGCTAGCGGCATAAGCCATCTCGACCGACGCTACAAAGGGCTTATGGATGATGAGTAGCGAGAAAAAATCGAGAAAAACAGCCTTTCAAACTAACCAGGAAGAACTGAAGGTTAGAGCGGCGTGGCTGTACTTCGTCGAAGGGATGACACAGGAACAGGTTGCCCAGCACCTGAATGTTAGCCGTATCAAGACGACGCGTCTGTTGGCCGCTGCCCGGGAGGATGGATCGGTTCAGATCACCATCAACGCGAAGGCAGAGCCATTGGTACGCTTGCAGCGCGCTCTTGAAAGACATCTCGGCCTTTACGAAGCCATCATCGTACCGTCGAAGAACCAGTCTCCGACGAGCGTTGCGGCGGTAATTGGGCACGCGACAGGCACATACATATCCGAACGCGTCGAAGATGGGATGACCGTAGGCGTCGGATGGGGGGCAACGCTTCAAGTTTGCATGCGATCCTTGACATGGCGCGAGGTGGAGGAGGTGACCACTGTTTCACTTCTGGGCGGCCTCACTCGCGCTACCCGGCAAAACCCATCCGCTGTCGCTTGGCGGTTTGCTGAATTTTATCGCACCGAATTCTATCAGGTTACAGCTCCGGCGTTCGTCGAGAGCCCTGATCTTGCTACCGCGCTATGGAACCAAAAGGACTTGCAAGCACTCAAAACGAAGTCTCTCGACATCGACATCGCTCTGATCAGTGTCAGCGACGTCAGCAAGCAGGCATCCATTTTCGAACGAGGACTGCTAACATTGGATGAGTGTGCAAGTCTTCGCGATGCTGGTGCGGTCGCTGACGTCTTATGTCATTTCGTCGATGAGACAGGCTCCATCGTCGAACATCCTATCAACAAGCGTGTGATGGCAATTAATCCAAACCAGCTTCGCAAGGTGCCGAAGGTCGTCATTTCAGCCGGCGGGGTCCGCAAAGCACAAGCGATCCGTGCGGGCATTCTGGCTACCAACGCGAGCGTTTTGATAACGGACGAGATGACCGCACTTGCGTTACTGGAGCTTGCCGCTCTTTAGATTGGAGATGATCAACACGGTGATGGTTCCAGCCCCTCTTCCTCCATCCACTTCTGGATTTTCGGCTGGAGCGTTTCGACAAGGTGGGCGTTACCGGCAACCGTCAATGCTTCATTGGGTTGTTCGGAACTCCAGCCACGAACGGTCGCACCGGCTTCGCGCGCGATCAATGTCGCAGCAGAGTAGTCCCATGGCTTCAGACCCCGATCGAAATATGCGTCGATGGCCCCTGCCGCAACTGCGCAAATTTCCAACGATGCGCAGCCAATTCGACGGATATCGCGGACGTCCTCGATCAAGCGCCCGATGACCCTGGTTTGTTTTGCCCTGTCGGATGCAGCATATGAGAAGCCCGTTGCGAGCAAGCTTGCCGCAAGGTCTGATGTCTTGCCGACTGCCAGACGGCGTCCATCGCAATAGGCCCCGTGTCCCGCAGCTGCGGAAAATACACGTTGATCTGTCACATTGACGACGGCGCCGGCGAGCGGCTCCCAATGATCATCGGGATCGCCCGTGATCGCAGCGATGCTGACTGCGTAAGGTGCCAATCCATATAGAAAGTTGACGGTGCCATCGATCGGATCAACAACCCAAGATATACCGGAGCGGGATGGAGAGGGGTCGAACTCTTCACCGATGAAGCCATCATTCGGCCGAACCGACGCCATTAACGACCGGATTAGTCCCTCTGCTTCGCGGTCTACTGCTGTGACGATATCAGTTGGAGTGGATTTCGAATACGCAACATCCACCCCCTCTCCGCGGCGGAAGCGGATGAGTTCGGCCGCGCGAAGTGCCGCGTTTACTGCTATATCCCGCAACTCTACCCGCTCTCGCGTCGTAGTCTTTTCGGCCTGGATTGTTTCACCGCGAATCATACAAGAAATTCCTCATCTTTTCCAAGTAATGAAAATAAAATAACGATCGGTATCAAGCTTATTGCAATGAGAACCGTTCCGACCACCGACGCATCGCCAAAATTACCGGCGACAACTTGCCTGAACACTTCGACGGACATGGTCATCGTATTGGTGCCGTACAGTATTACGGTCGCATTAAATTCGCGTATCACTGTAGCCCAAGTGAGAAGCGCGCCCGACAGGATCGCGGGCTGGATCATGGGTATCGTGATGCGCCAGAATGTTTTCCCGGGAGGGACGCCTAGATTGATCGATGCCTCCTCGGCATCCGTGCCCATTTGTGCCAACATGCTGGAGACGGACCGAATGGAGTAAGGTAGCCTTCGGATCACGTAGACAAGAACAAGGATCAGCGCGGTTCCCGCCAAGAAAAAGGGAGGTCCTCCGAAAGTCGCGCTATATGCAATGCCAAACACCACACCCGCGACAGCGTAGGGCATCATGGATGCAAAATCGAGCATGGCGCCCAGCCGTGTTTTCCTGCGGGAAATGATGTAGCCGATGATGCAGCCGACGGCGACGCAGATCACTGTCGCAAGAGTGGTATAAGTAAGCGTGTTGACCAAGGAACTCCAAAGTCTTGGCGCTCTCAGATAGCCATCAAGCGTGAACTCTCCTGTAATGACGGATCGTTTCGTTCGGAGAAAGGAGGTGACAATCACTGTCAATAGCGGAAGAGACGCTAGAAGAATGACGGCATAAGCATACAGTGCTGCGATGATACGTTTTCCCAACGGCAGTATGCGTGGCCGGAGAGGGCTCACTGTTATCGCGCCGTAGGAATGGCGTGCAGCGTAAAGGCGCTGGACAATCAATGCGCCGACGCTTGCCAAGAGCAGAACGACTGAGAGCGCACTTGCAAGCGTATAATTTCCACCCGTTGTCTCGTTGATGAACTCGCTGTAGATCAATCGAGGAAATACACGTAAATTCTGGCCGATAATGGCGGGTGTTCCGAAATCGGAAAAGGCCGTTACAAAGACCAGAAGTGCTGCAGTCGAGATACCTGGCAGTAATAGCGGCAAAATCGCGGTGCGGAATACTGCGAACGGGCGTCTTCCGAGATTGATGGCCGCATCCTCGACACTTTGGTCAACGGTTTTCAATGCCGCGCCTGTCAAAAGAAAGACGAATGGCATGCCTTGGAGGCTGAGTACCAGAATCAGGCCGCCCCATCCGTAGATAGTTGGGAACTGCGCACCAACGTCTGCCAACGCGCGCCGGAGAATGCCGTTATTGCCGAGGAGCAGAATCCAGGAGTAGGCGCCGATGAATGGCGGGGCCACGAAGCTCAAGACGATGGCCGCGCGGATTGCAAGTTTGCCGGGGATATTGAAACGGCTGACTATGTAGGCGAGGGGAACGCCGAGTGCCAAAGCTCCGCACGTCGCCACGAGGCTGAGAATGATCGAGTTCGTCAAAGCCTGATAATAGTAAGGCTTGGAAAAGAGATCGAGATAAACGCCCAGGATGTGCGTGTCGCTCGGGCCACTCGCCATAAACGATATTCCAAGCATCCAGCCTAGCGGGTAGATCAGCAATAGAAGAAAGATTCCGACGGCCAAACACGACATATGGCTCCAGAAATCAAAGCGCGGCCAAAGCGATGCCTTAGAAGAGGAGGTCTCAAGCATCGGCATCCTCACTGAACGGAAAAGCTACGATCCGCTCGGGATCAACCTTGAGTCCGATCGGGTCTCCAACCTGGAGGGTTTGAGAAGCAGCAGTCACGTTCAGTCGCGCCATTAGAGCGGTCTCTAGGCCGACGTCCACTAGAAGCTGTATGAACGGGCCGAAATAGGACCGGGTTAGGATCGTGCCGGAAAACGTTGCTTCTCGTGGTTGCGTAGCCAATTGAAGATCCTGCGGACGAAGGGCGAGGAGTACCGGGCCTTTCGCAAGCCGGTGTTCAGCAATGTCCAGATGCCTCCCGTTCGTTAGTGCGACCGCTCGCCCTTGGCTGGCCTGCAGTTCAGCCCTCAGAAAAGTGCCCTCTCCAACAAAGCGAGCGACGACAATGTTCGAAGGGGCGGTATATACCTCCTCCGGTGTACCAATCTGCATCACTCTGCCTTTATTCATCACTGCAATTCTATCCGATATGCTGAGTGCTTCCTCTTGGTCGTGGGTCACGTAGATCGTCGTGATTCCAAGCCGTTGCTGCAGCGCTCGGAGGTCCTCGCGAAGCCGGACACGCAGCTTGGCATCAAGGTTTGCCAAAGGCTCGTCCATGAGCAAGACCCGCGGACGGATCACGATCGCACGAGCGATGACAACACGCTGCTGTTGCCCGCCGGATAGTTGCTTCGGCATTCGCTTGTCGTAGCCGGTCAGATCAACCATCCATAACGCGTCAGCCACCCGGTCCGCGATCTCATCTCTCGGAACTCCTCGGGAGACGAGGCCATACGCGACATTCTCCCAAACGGTCAGATGTGGGAAAATCGCGTAGTTTTGAAACACCATTCCGGTGTCGCGCGCATATGCCGGAATGTCGTCCACGACGACGTCACCGATCCTTATCGTCCCGGATGTGTGCCTGTTAAATCCTGCGATTGTCCGCAGAAGGGTTGTTTTGCCACAGCCGCTCGGCCCCAGTAGGGTAAAAAATTCGCCAGACCTGATCTCTATGTTGACGTCGTCAACCGCAATCAATCCGCCATAGGATATCCGCACCCCGGTCATGACGACCGGCGAATGCACGTGCGTCCCCGACATATTGCCCTCTTTCAAATGCATCGCCTTTCGCCAATGAGTTGGCCGCTAAGACCGACGATGAGATCGCTGCGGGGTCGAACGCGTCCGTCCCCGGCGATTATTTAAGTTTTGTCCGTTGCCGTCCGGTCAGTGGATGGAGGTAATGATCGACTTCCAGCGTTCGTTGAACGCGGCCCGTTTGCTTCGAGCTTCGTCGGGAAAAGGAATTACCACGAGGTCGCCGACCTTCGGCACGTCGTCTGGCTCGGCGGCCCCGACGATAGATGGACGCATTCCTTTGAAAGTCTTGGCCATATACGCTTGGGTTTCAGGTGTCAGCATCCATTGCACGAAAGCGGCGGCTCCATCCGTGTTTGGCGAGTTGTTCACCAAATACCAAGTGGCGACATGCATGATCACGCCATCCTTGGGATAAACTGCCTTTACTGCTTGGCCATCTGCCCATTTGTAAACTTGGTTTTCCACTCCGATGCCAATAGTCGCTTCCCCATCACCGAGGGCTCGTAGCGGATCCTGGGAGCCTTCTGTTATGATGGCATTCGCTGCAACCTTTTCGACAAGTTCCCATCCACCGATCGCCCACATCGTGGACATTGCTTTATAAGCTGCCTCGGAGGTTGCCGGATTGCCCATATAAAGGCGACCCTTCCATTTCGGATCGGCAAGTTCTGCCCAGGTCGAAGGCGCCGTGTCCGATGCAAGTTGAGCGGTGTTGTATGCGAAGATCACAGGGAACACCTCAACGGGAATATCGAATTCACCTGAAATGAAGCGTTTGTCGACCTGCGACAAATCCAGAATACCCGCAACCCGGCGATACAAATCGGGGTTTGCCTGCGAAGGATCCGTCCCTGAGATCGTGACATCTCCCTGAGGGGCGTGTCGTTCAGCGGCAACGCGTGCGTTTGTTTCTCCTGAACTGCCCATTAAGACCTGAACGTCGACGTTCGGATGCTCACGCATATAGCGCTCCGCAAAGTCTTGGACGGCCTCTTCCGCTGAGTAAATCACCAGTCGTGAGTCCGCTGCGCGCGCGCTGTCGCTAGCTTGGTAGATGAAAGCCAAACTGAGAAGCCCTGCCACAATGGATAATTTCATGTTCTCCTCCCACAGAAAACTCTATCTGGGAAGTGTCACACGCAAATGAACATACGTCAATCATGGATTCAAATGTTCAGTTTTTGGAGTGCGCTGAATAGTTGAATAGGGGCCACGGAAAGGTCCCTTGCCGAATCAACAGGGAATGCGCCGTGTTTCACTTGTTGGTTAGCCATTGAAGAAGATTTGATTGGGCAATGTCGTTGAAGGTCCGGTGATGGGCACCATTGGCGATATTAATGTGCACGGGAAAACAATGACTCAACCTTGTTAAGCCCATTCGGCATACAAGGTGATTGTCGCGTGGCGCCATTAGTTACGGACCACCATTCTCTGCTGTCGGATGCCCCCACCAGCGCCTGTGGCGGTAATCCCAACGGGCGTTCCCGAATAAAGCAGGTCTTGAGAATTTGCATACGCCGCGAGGACTAGAGGCGCGATAGCTCCAATCTCAACGCGCCAAACAGGAGGATGCCAAGACTATGATTGGTACTATACCGCTTAGCTAACGCCCAACTAATGCGGTCCCGCGAGCAATCGCATCTCTACGCCCCGATTGGCGCAGGGCTCATTTCATACGCTTAGAGCAAAGGCGCGTAGCGCTCGGGTTCACTCCGCTGCAGCAATACGGAAACGTGCCGCATCGTTGCATTTTGCTGTGCCGCCCATGAGATAGATCAGACAGCCAGTTCGAAGCATTGATGCGAAGTTTATCACCGAACCATTGATTTCCAGCGCCTCGTCGTAGAGCGTCGAGAGAAACCGAGATGTAGACATCCCCTGTCCTTCTGCGATCTCGTCGATCAGATCCCAGAAGGCCGCCTCGATCTGAATGCTCGTCGAATGTCCGCCGATGCGTACTGAACGGTTTACAGGCCTGTAGCGTTGTGGATCCTGGCCCGCATAGACCTCACACATGGCATATCCTCCAGTCTTGTTTTTATGGAATCGATTATGCGGCGGCCCCTGAATTTGGTCAAATCATCCAGCGAGCCGTTGAAACACGAAAAATCCTTCGCCTGAAACTCCAGAAATGAAAATCTGCGTGCGGTAACGGGCTGCTACCCACGACCGCGATTCCGGGCGCAATCTTCTCCTCAGACGTCGAACGACAAGCAGGGGAAGGGCAGCGTGGCAAAATCGATCCACTCCATGATCCGCGTTCTGGACGAAGACCGGTCCGTGGATTTCTACCACAAGGCATTCGGGCTCGACGTGGCCGACAGGCTCGACTTCGAGACATTCACGCTCGTCTATATGAGCAATGCCGAAAGCGAATTCGAACTCGAGCTGACGATCAACAAGGGCCGCACCGAAGCCTACGATCTCGGCGACGGCTACGGTCATCTCGCCGTGTCGGTCTCCGACCTCGACGGTGAGCATGCCCGCATCTCCGCACTCGGCTTCACCACAGGCAAGATCGTCGAGTTCAACCGCGACGGCGGCCTGCTCGCCCGCTTCTTCTTCGTGACGGATCCGGACGGCTACAAGATCGAGGTCTTGCAGCGACACGGCCGCTACAAATGAACGGGCTGGCGGCCGGAGGAGGGCCGCCGGTCTCAAACGCAATGGGAGGAACCTGACATGACGACGATCTACGAGCAGCGCCCGGGACTTTCCCGCCGCGAGCTTCTGAAGCGCGGCACGATCGGCGCCGCGCTCATCATCACGGGCAGGGCGGTGATCAGCCCCGACAAGGCCTGGGGCATGGAGACGACGGCGCTGAAGCCGGAGACGATGGCGACGCTGATCAAGCTCGCCCGCGATATCTATCCGCATGACACGGTCGCCGACCGCTTCTACGCCATCGCGGTCAAGGGCCATGACACCAAGGCCGGCACGGACGCCGCGCACAAGGAACTGATCGAGGCGGGCATTGCCGATCTCGACAAGCGGGCGGGCGAGGGCGGCTATCGCGGCCTCGGCTGGGAGGACGACCGCGTGAAAATCCTGCACGATATCGAGAGCACGCCCTTCTTCCAGGCGGTGCGCGGCGACCTCGTCGTCTCCTTCTATAACCAGAAGGAGCTGTGGCCGCATTTCGGCTACGAGGGCGAATCCTATTCCAAGGGCGGTTACATCGCCCGCGGCTTCGACGACATCGAATGGCTTTGACGGCGGTTTGACGGCCCGCGCCGGAGGAGGCGCGACCGCGGCTTTGACGCCGACCGCACATGTTTCGGGAGGAAACCATGGCAGCTCCTTATGATCTCAACGACGACAGCGTGGTCGTCATCATCGGCTCAGGCGCCGGCGGCGGCACGCTGGGCAACGAACTGGCGCAGAAGGGCATCGACGTCGTCGTGCTTGAAGCCGGTGCGCGCATCGAACACGAAGACTTCATCAACGACGAGTGGGACAGCTTTTCCCAGCTCGCCTGGCTCGATAACCGCACAACAGGCGGTGGCTGGCGCGTCTCGAAGGATTTTCCGAACCTTCCGGCCTGGATCGTCAAGGCCGTCGGCGGCACCACGACGCACTGGGCCGGCGCTTCGCTGCGGTTCCAGGAGCACGAATTCAAGGACCTGACGCATTACGGCAAGGTGGAAGGCGCCAACCTGCTCGACTGGCCGGTGACGCTCGCCGATCTGGAGCCCTATTACGCCAAGGCCGAAGACAAGATGGGCGTGACCCGTACCAACGGCATCGAGGGCCTGCCCGGCAACAACAACTTCAAGATCCTGAAGGCCGGCGCCGACAAGCTCGGCTACAAGGAATGCCACACCGGCAACATGGCGATCAACTCGGCCGACCGCGACGACCGAATGAGCTGTCAGCAGACCGGCTTCTGTTTCCAAGGGTGTAAATGGGGCGCCAAATGGTCGACGCTCTATACGGAAATCCCGAAGGGCGAGGCGACCGGCAAGCTGGAAGTGCGGCCCGACTCCCATGTCGTCAAGATCGAACATGACCACAGCGGCAAGGTGACGGCCGTCGTCTATGCCGACAAGGAGGGCACGTTGCAGAGCCAGAAGGCCCGCATCGTCTGCGTCGCCGGCAATTCGATCGAAAGCCCGCGCCTGCTGCTCAACTCCGCGTCGAGCAGATATCCCGACGGGCTGGCCAACTCCTCCGGCCAGGTCGGCAAGAACTACATGCGCCACACGACGGGCTCGGTCTATGCCGTGTTCGAAAAGCCGGTGCATTTCTATCGCGGCACGACGATGGCCGGCATCATCCGCGACGAGGCGAAGCACGATCCGTCCCGCGGCTTCGTCGGCGGCTACGAGCTGGAGACGCTGGCGCTCGGCGTGCCCTTCATGGCGGCTTTCCTCGATCCGGGCGGCTGGGGCCGCCCCTTCGCCTCGGCCATGGACGGCTATGCCAACATGGCCGGCCTCTGGATCGTCGGCGAGGACATGCCGCAGGAGAATAACGCCGTGAAGCTGCATGGCGAGCTGAAGGACAAGTACGGGATGCCGATCCCGGATGTCTGGTTCACGGACCATCCGAACGACACCGCCATGCGCAACCATGCCTACAAGCAGGGCGAGACGCTTTATACGGCGGTCGGCGCGACGCGCAGCTTCCCGACGCCGCCCTATCCCTCGACGCACAACCTCGGCACCAACCGCATGAGCGAAAAAGCCCAGGACGGCGTCGTCAACAAATGGGGCCAGACGCACGACATCAAGAATCTGTTCGTCTCGGACGGCAGCCAATTCACGACAGGGGCGGCGGAAAACCCGACGCTGACGATCGTCACGCTTGCCATACGGCAGGCCGAGTTCATCGCCAAGGAGATGGGCGCCGGTACGATCTGAGGGATATCGAGATCCTCCCCGGTCGCCCATGGGCGGCCGGTGATCGCGTGCGGCTGGCAAAGCCGCGCCGCCTCTGGCCGGCTTCGGCCGGCCACTTTTTGCCGTCACCAAATGGAGCAAGTATGAAAGTTCTCGCCGCTCTCACCATCCTGATAATCCCCATTGCCGCAAATGCCGCCGAAGGCTCGGTGGAAGCCGGTGCCGTCATTTTCAAGAAATGCACCGCCTGCCACAGTGCCGATCAACCGGTAAACAAGGTCGGCCCTCATCTAGTCGGCATTATCGGCCGTCCGGTTGCTTCGCTTATCGACTACGGCAAATATTCCGAGGCGATGCGGGCGGAGGCCGGGAAAGGGCTCATGTGGGATGAGGCGACGTTGGCGTTGTATCTCGCCGGTCCGCGGAAGATGATTCCGAAGACGCGCATGTTGTTTTCCGGTTTGAAGAATTCGCAGGACATCAATGATGTCATCGCTTACCTTAGAACGTTAAGGTAGAGCTTGTATGATCCTCGCACAGGTTATTCGGTTCCTGCCACTGAGTAGGATAAGCATGTAGTCCTGGGATTTTGCAGATAGTAGTGGAGGTTGGCGGAAGAAAGTGGGTGTATTGAGGACTTGGGTTTTGCCACTCAACGATTTACATTGCATCAAACGATGCACTCGATAGATCATGGTTCGGGAAATCTCTGTTTGGACGTCACCAGTCGCGGATCATCGGAAATCATCAGTACACGAAAATGTGATGTTGGTATTTTTGTTGGTAGATTTCCCTTGGTGTTCCTGTAATCAATTGAAATATATTAGTTATTCTGTTGTTTGTGGCTGCTGCCCCCGCAACCAGTTCAAGCATAACTGCCTCGAAGTCCTCATCTGAGAGGGCTTCAGGGCAAAGCAGGTGGAACACAAAGCCCCGGATGCGAAAGCCCCGGGGCTTTTGTCGCTTAAGGCTGCGCGGATAAGAAGGGCAATCAACCATTCCAAAATATTCCTGAAGAGGGAAGTCTCGTCCGCACCGCCACGGCAACAACTGCCACAGTGTCTAGATGTGGATCTTCAAGAGGTTGTCTCGGTTAAGTACGAGGCGACTGATGGGCGTTTTTGATTTTATGCCGCCATGCGGGCGATGCCAATTGTACATATGGGTCCAATGCGGCAGGTGCGATTTTCTGGCTTCGGATGACGGGTATGATCTGGCATAGGCCCATTCGCGCAATGCGGTCTGGATGAAGCGTTCTGCCTTTCCATTTGTCTTCGGGGTGTAGGGCTTGGTGCGAATGTGTTTGAGGCCAAGGGCCTTGCAGGTCCTTGCGAAGTCCTTGGCCTTGTAGCAGGAGCCGTTGTCGGTCATCACACGCGTGAGCGTGATGCCGAGACTGCGATAATAAGCGACTGCGGCCTTGAGGAAGGCAATGGCGCTGACGGCTTTTTCGTCAGGAAAGATGCTGGTGAAGGCGACGCGAGAGGCATCGTCGATGCAGACATGGACGTATTCCCATCCGACGCCACGCGAATTGCTCTGGCCGGTCCTGTCGCCGGTGATGCGGTGACCGACCCGCTCGAAACGGCCGAGGCGCTTGATGTCGAGATGGATCAGGCCGCCCGGTTCACCATACTCGTAGCGTACGATCGGTTCCGCCGGCTCGATGTCCTTTATCCGCGAAAGCTTCGCCCGCCTGAGGACGCGGCTGACGGTGGCAGGAGAGACACCCGTCTCCATGGCGATGTGCTTGCCGGTCAGGCGCTGCCTGCGAAGACGCACAATGAGCTCGCACAAAGCCTGATCCGTCTGCCGAGGACTGGTTTTGGGCCGGGACGAATGATCCGTCATCCCCGCACGGCCGGATGTCCTGAAGCGCTCTGTCCAGCGCGTCACGATTTTCAGCGAGACACCATAAAGACTGGCGGCCCGTGCTTTCGATAGCATACCGCTGAGAACGGCGACGGCCATTTCCTCTCGACGCAATGGCGTCAGACGTGCATTCTTGTGAATGTTAATTCGGAGCGATCCTGGAAAACTGAGGTGTGGTAACTCCAGTCTCCTAAATCCGCTCCGAATGGACAACCTCCTGAAAGATCACAGCTAGAGCAGATCCTGTTCAATCCGGGTCATATACGGTGCTCCCCTCTACTGCGGAGGCGAGTGGCGCGAGTGCTTCCATCTCCGGCGTGGTAAGTATCATGGACGCCGCTGCGACGTTTTCCAAGAGACGGCTTCGCTTCCGCGTTCCCGGAATCGGCGCAGTTTTGACCTTGAGCTTGCGACTTTGGGCATGAAGCCAGGCAATCGCAATTTGCACCGCCGAAACGCCGCGCGCCGACGCGATGTCCTCGATCTTTGCGACCAGCAGCATGCTTGCCGCACGGCTCTCGGCTGAGAACCTTGGGAAATGCTGGCGCGCATCGGTGTCGGTCAGGGATGTAGCGAAAGCCCGGCCAGTCAGCATGCCGCGCCCAAGCGGGGAGTAGGGCACCACCGTCACCCCGAGTTCGGCCGCGGCCGGGACCACGTCTTGTTCGATATCGCGCGTGGAGATCGACCATTCCGACTGCAGGGCCGCGATGGGATGAACGGCATGCTCGGCGCGCAGCTCGGACGTGCTGACAGCGGACAAACCGAGCCATTTCGCCTTTCCCGCTCCGACCAGTTCGGCCATGGCACCGATGGAATCCTCCAGCTCCACGCTGCCGATCCGGCGATGCATGTAATAGAGGTCGATGACGTCGACGCCGAGGCGCTGAAGAAACCGGTCAACGGCCGCTCGAATGAAGTCCGGAAGGCTCCAGTCGTCGGGGCTTTCCGGCGTGCGGCAGTAGCCGAATTTCGTTGCGATTGTGACGCGCTCGCGGTTGGTCGAGACGAAGGAAGCCAGGAGCTCCTCGTTGGCACCGACGCCGTATATGTCGGCGGTATCAAATATGTTAATCCCGAGTTCAATCGCCCTCTCCAGCGTCAACCGCGACTCAACTTTGTCGGTTTCTCCGTAGAATTCGCTCATGCCCATACAACCGAGGCCTTGAGCGCCGATCATGGGACCATCCCGACCGAGTTGAACCTGAGGCATGGACGTGTTTTCGCTTGTCATGTTGAGTCTCACATTTCAACAAGCACCGTCTATAGAGGCGAGATCGCGCAAGTAGCTGCAAAGACGGCACTTTTTCTGGTGGGGAATGACAGTTATTAAACGAGGCAATGGATCCAAAAATGGCTTGCCTGGATGGCTGCCATGCTTTCGGCGACCAAATACCTGATACGACGCTTGCCTTTACCAGCGCAGGAGTGCCGATTGCCGAAGATGCCGCCATGATTGAAACAGGGCTCGATTCCGATCTGAACGACGGTACCATCCTCGGCCTCTCCTATCAGGGCCAATTCGGATCAGATACCCGGGAGCACGGCTTTGTCGCGAATCTCAAAGTGAGGTTTTAAAGGGGGATTGCGGCTAAGCGGATTTGTCGCGCAGCCGCGGATTTTCTGGATGGCGTGGAGCCGATTTTTTGCGCTGGAATCACAGCACCCAGCTCGCGGACGGATTCAGCATGTCGGTCGGCGCCATTGCGAACGTTAAAAGACTGGGAAATTGCAGGTCAGCAATTGGTGAGGCGTGGGGTGTTCAGATCAAGCAACCGCGCCTTCCATCGTCCGGCAGCCACCAGTTCGCTCATCACATCGGCCATGATCGCGGCAACTGCAGCGCTTCCCCGCGGGTTCATAGTGCGGTCGGAGACGACCACGGACAACCGCCAGCTCGGTGTCGGCGATACAATATTGACTGGAACCATTTCCTGCCGTTCGATCTCTTCGTGGAATGCAAAATGCGGCATGATTGCACGATAATGTTCCTGACTGATCAGTTTCGAGATCGCCGGGAGACTGTCACAGTCAATCACATTTATGTCCACGTCAGACTTGGCCGCGAGCGTCTCGATCACGTTGCGCAGGACATGCGGCCGGCCGGGCAGCACAACCGGCTCGTCGAAAACATCTTTGAAACGCACCTCTCGCTTGCGAGCGATCCTGTCCGCTGGATGCACGAACAGGACGTGGTCCTCGACGATCAACTCGGTCCATGCAACGTTCTCGAACGCCTTGTGGTCGTAGAGAAGTGCGACGTCGAGCCGACCAGCCTGCATGAAATCGTCGAGATAGCCGGACATTGCCTCAACAAGATGCAGCGTGATGTTCGGTTGACGCTCCGCGATCGCGCGAAACAGCGGTAGCGAAAAGTTGCGAGCTGCCGACGTCGGCAGGCCAACCGAAATCTTGCCGGTTGGGTTGCTCGAATGCGCTTGGATGACATCGCGGGCGCGTTCAACGCCGAGCAGAATCCTGCGGGCGTGATCGTAGAACTGATGGCCGAGATCCGTAAGCGTTACCCCCCGGGCATGGCGTTTGAACAACTCGACACCGAGATCGTCTTCCAGGTTCCTGATCTGTTGGCTGAGCGATGGCTGGGCGATACGCAGATATTCCGCAGCCCGGGAAAAATTTCCGGTTTCTGCAATCTGCACGAAATAGCGTAGCTGACGTAGATCCATGACTGCCGATGAGTTCGAGGCTGCTCACTGTGAGAATCCCTCTCGTAAAAGTCAACGAAAGGCTGATATAATCGCAGTATTGTATACCGGGGACGACACCCCTATCGGCGCATATCGGCACGTTGGAGCGGCTACTCACGATTGGGGGCCATGATTGTGGGTGTAACGTCCTGGATCGCCTTTGAGGGAGACCGGCGAGAGATCAGGTGCCGGCCCTTCCGGGTTCTCATATCATGATGACTTACTCGTAGCCGCCCGCTCGCGGCCGCTACGACGCAATTGCGCGTCCCACTGGCCGCGCCTAACGAGATTGCGGGCGACATCTCCGACAAGCCGCGCGGCGGCGGAAGCAGCGCGGACATTGGAGGTTTTCTTCGACAGGACGACCGACAAATCCCACTTCGGGGTCGGATTGACGACCGGGATGGCGACGAACTCTCCTCTTTCGATCTCGCGATACATCGGAAAACTCGGATAAAGCGTTGCGTAACCCGACTGAACAAGTTCCGTGATCGCAGCCATGCTGTCGCAATTGAGTGCGATGTTCAGTTTTGAGTCGCTACGAATTGCATTGCGTTCGACAAGGCTGCGGATCGCGTTCGGGGCTGCTGGAAGGACCAGCGGCAGTGTAGACGCGTCCCGAAATGTTACCGCACGTTCATTCGCGAAAGGATGCGCCGAACGAACGATCAGACGAAGCTCTTCGGTCATGACATCGTTTGTCTCCAGGTTCTCGAACGCTCGGCGGTCGTAGAGCAGTGCGACATCGATGCGGCCTGCCTGTACCCATTCTTCCAGGCTGCCGGTCATTGCTTCGATGATGTGGATCGAAATCGATGGATACTGGTTCGTCGCCGCTGTGATCAGGGGGACGCTAAGACCGCGGCAGGCCGAAGTCGGCAAGCCCACCGTCACCTCTCCGCTCGGGTTTTCAGCCGCGTTGAGCATCGAATGTCGGGAACGCTCCACGTCCCGAAGGATCGTCCGTGCATGTTCCGATAACAAGTGACCGAAGTCGGTTGGAGTAACGCCGCGAGGGTGGCGTATCAGCAAGGGGACGCCCAACTCTTCCTCGAGGTTGATGATGTGTTGGCTCAAGGATGGTTGGGCGACGTGAAGCAGTTCGGCCGCTTTGGAGAAGCTTCCGGCTTCGGCGATCTGAAGAAAATATCGAATCTGGCGAAGATCCATTGTCGCGATCTGTCAGGTGTTGCAATGGCGGGAAGAAAAACAATAAAAATATAGACGTCAAATCGTTCAATATTTGAGCATCGTGCCTAAAGGAAGGTCAATTGATCAGAGCCTATAAATTTGAGCCATTGTTTTTCAATGAGTTAATATTTTCGGATATTTAGAAAATGCCTACCCATCGCTTTCTCCTATCGGCGGCAATCGGAATTTCGTCTTTCAAAAGCAAAGCGCACTCAGGCATGTTTGCCGTCATCACCTGACGCCTTGACCCGCACGCAACCTTGTTCCGTACAGTCTGGAGAAACCTATGACCAAGTTTCCGGTAACCGATTTCCGTGGCTTGCTACCCATGCTCAATCGCCGTCAGGTCCTTAAAGGCGCAGCCGCTGTCGCAGGGTCCGCGGCATTGGGCGGTGCGGCGACAAAGAGCTACGCACAGGAGAACGTGCTCAACGTTCTCACTTGGCCTGGCCATGGCGATCCGGCGTTCGTCAAGCCGTTTGAAGACCAGTATGGTGTCAAGGTCGTGGTCAAGGAGTATGTCGGCGGCGAACCCATGCTCGCCTTGATGAACCAGTCCCCGCCCGGAACCTTCGACGTCGTGCTTGCCGATGCGGAGTACATAGGGATGTTGCAGGAGAGTGGCTTTATCGACGAGCTGGATCCTGCGGATTATCCGCTTGCCGATTACTGGCCTGAGTTCCAGAAGTTCCCGCTGCACTGGAGTGAGGACAAGCTGTACTCCGTCATGATCCGCTTCGGCTATCTGGGAATGGCCTACCGGACCGACATGCTCACTCCAAAGGATGTCAAGTCCTACAAGGCGATGTGGAGCGAGAAGGTCAAGGGGAAGGTCGGCTTCTTCGACTGGTACCTTCCGACCATGGGCTGCCTTAGCCTCTACAACGGCAACAAGCCGCCTTTCGACGTCTCCGAGGATGCTTTCGAAACGCTCAAGGAAACGCTCTTCTCGCTGCGCCCGCAGACCAACGGCTTCTATTCCATGGCAGACCAGTTCGCGATGCTGACCAACGGCACCGCGGGCGTCATCCCGGGTATCGGCGATTGGGTGGTCCTGCTCCTTCAGAACGAAGGCGTGCCGGTCGATGCCGTCGTGCCGGATGAGGGTGGCATCCAGTGGACGGAGTCGATGTCGATCGTTTCCAGTTCGCCCAAGAAGGACCTCGCCAAGGCATACATCCAGTACGCAAGCTCCCCAGAGGGCCAGTTCCGCACGGCGCGCCTGCCGGCCTATTGGGCATCCATCCCGAACAAGAAGGGTTGGGAGAAGATGATCGCGGATGCACCCGAGGACGCCAAGAAGCTGCGGCACACATTTGATGCGCGCAACGTGATGGACGAATACAAGGACGGCAAGATCTTCATTCGCCAGACGCCGGTGCAGCAGGATATCGAAACCTGGAACGACGCCTGGTCCGAATTCAAGGCCATGTGAGATCGCGGGGCGCACGGGTTGAGGACGCACGTGCGCCCGTCTTCATAAGTCGCAGGAACCGGAGTCGTTCGATCCGGACGGCAGGACGATGTCAAAAACTCACGCAAGCTACCGTGCCGATAAGCGGCGTTTCGCTGTCCTGATCGGCGCCCCGTCGCTGATATGGCAGCTGGTCTTCTTCCTCTTGCCGCTTCTGTTCCTGGTCATGATGACATTCTGGTCCGTCCGGAATTTCCGACTCCAGCCCGATTTCACGCTGGCGAACTGGAAGATGATCCTCAACGCGGGCTTCTTTCAGAGTGCCTATCTCTACACGTTCGCGATCTCGATATTTGCAGCAGCGGTTGCCGCCGTCGCGGCATTCCCGGTCGCCTACCTCATCTCGTTCCGGCTCGCGCCGGCAGCCCAACGGATGCTGATCGGTCTTCTCGTCATCCCATTCTTCACAAGCCTGCCCGTGCGCGTCTACTCCATGCAGATCTTCTTCAGTCCCTCGGGTCTCATCAACTCCGTGCTTGCCGGTTTGGGACTGTCGCCTGTCACCGTGCTCAACACTCCGGTCGGTGCGCTCGTCGGGTACTTGACGTTGACGATTCCGCTTGTGATCCTTCTCCAGATCTTCGCACTGAACGGCGTCGACCGGCAACTGGTCGAGGCGGCCTACAACCTGCGTTGCGGCAAGTTCAAGACGGTCATCTCGATCATCATCCCGTCCGCGCGTGTCGGGCTTGTGGTCTCCTTCGCCCTGGCGTTCGTGTTTGCTTTCGGCGACTATATCAGTCCGCAGTTCCTGGGCGGATCCAACCCTCCGACGCTGTCGATTCTCATGGCCGATCAGGTTAAGTCGGGCAATCACTGGCCAAGAGCATCGGTGGTCGCCATGACCATGATCTTCACGCTGATGGCTATGATGGGGATCTTGCTCAAGTTCGCCTACGGCAGGAGCGCAAAATGAGCAGGCGCACCGGTTCCATGGGCGATATCCTGGCGCTCCTGTCTCTCCGCGGCTGGGCCATTGTCGTCTTCGCCTTCATTTTCGCGCCGATCGTTTCCATGGCGGCGTTCTCCTTCAACGCCGATCGTTTCCCGAGCTTGCCCTGGGCCGGCTTCTCGCTGACGTGGTACGAGCAGGTATTCGCCGATCCGATGATCCGAAGGGGCTTGGTCAACAGCCTTGTGGTCGCTTTGGCGGTCGCTCCGCTCTCGACGGCGATCGGCTTCCTGGCCGCTTACGTCGATTACCGCTTTCAGTTTTTCGGCAAGCGTCTCTACATGGCGCTGGCCTCTCTTCCGCCGACAGTCCCTGTCGTCATCATGGGGGTGGCGATGCTGACCTTTCAGGGCCGCATCGGTCTGTCGGGAACCCTTTTCGGCATCATTGCAGCTCATGTCGTCATCAGCGCACCGTTCGCGATGGTTCTGATACGGATGCGTCTGGCCGATCTGGGTACGGACATAGAGGCGGCAGCATGGAACCTCGGAGCGGGGCCATGGGCGACATTGCGGGAGGTCGTGATTCCGTTCTGCGCACCGGCGATCCTTGCGTCGATCTTCATCACCGCCGCCGTCTCCTTCGACGAATTCATGATCGCGTGGTTCATCTCGGGCCAGAACGAAACCCTTCCGGTCCGGGTCCTCGCTCTACTACAGGGACAGGTCAGCCCCCGTATCAACGCAATTGGGACATTGGTCTTCACGACAAGCATGTTGCTCGTGATCCTCGCACAGGCTCTCACCTTCAGGTCGAAAGCCGGCAGACGTTAAGATGAGAAAGCGAACATGAGCGTAACGATCCTCGAACTCGACGGCGTATCGAAAAGCTTCGACAAGCAATCTGCCGTATCGGACGTGTCGATCTCCGTTCAGAAGGGCGAGTTCATTGCTCTGATGGGCCCGTCAGGTTGCGGCAAGACGACGACGCTTCGCATGATTGCCGGTCTCGAAGCGCCGACTGAAGGTCAGATTCGCATCTGGGGGCGGGACGTGAGCCAGGATGCGCCATGGCGGCGAGATACACCCCTCGTCTGGCAAAGCTATGCACTGTTTCCGTTCATGAGCGTTCGCCGCAATGTCGAGTTCGGACTGAAGCAGCGTGGAATGATCGCCAAGGATCGCGCCGAAAAGGCTGACGAATGGCTTGCCCGCATGGGCATTGCGGCCTTTGCCGAACGTATGCCCCATCAGCTTTCGGGCGGGCAGCGTCAGCGGGTCGCGCTCGCCCGAGCGCTTGCCACGGAGCCGGAGCTCCTTCTGCTCGATGAACCGCTCAGCGCGCTCGACCCGCATCTCAAGGTGAGCATGCAGACCGAGCTTGTACGGCTCCATCGTGAGCTCGGCATCACTTTCGTCTGTGTCACCCACAGCCATTCCGAGGCTTTCGCCATGGCCGACCGAGTCGTGATCATGGACAAGGGTACGGTCCAGCAGGTCGGGGCGCCGCAACAGATCCATCGCCGCGCCGACAATCGCTTCGTCGCCGAGTTTCTCGGCGCTTCGAACATTCTCGAGGTCGAAGTCGAATCCGTGGACGCGTCCGTGGTCACGGCCGTTAGCGCTATCGGCCGTCTTAGTACGCCGACGCCGACGAACATGCCGGTACAGGTCGGGGGTGCACTGTCTATGGTCGTTGCCATGGACCGTGTCGAGATTACGAAATCGCCCTCGGGCGCGGTCAACCAGGTCTCCGGTCGCATCGCGATGCTGGAGGTGATGGGGGCTTCCATCACAGCAATCGTGGAGACCGAAGGGGGCGTGACGCTAAGGAGCCAGCTGTCGTCCCGCGACATGGAAAGCAATCCTCTGACCGTCGGCGATACGGTCGTCGCGAGCTGGGATCCCGCGAGCGCCTATTTCGTCGCCCACTAATCAACCCGCCCTCGCGCGGCGGCCATTCATGGAGATACCAGATGACGACACTGATTAAGGGAGCAACCATCCTTGCCATGGGCGGCGCCCACGGGGCGGAGCCCTTCCGCGGCGATCTTCTTATCGAAGGCGATCGTATTGCCGCGATCGGCGAAACCGTCGAGGCACCCGAGGGAACTGATATCGTCGATGGAACAGACCGGTTGGTCATGCCGGGTCTGGTGAATTCCCACCTGCATTCGAACGAAGCGCTCTTCAAGGGGCGATACGACAACATGCATTTGGAAACCTGGATGCTCTATTCCTACCCGATCCTCGCCGCCAAGGCTCTGCCGCCGCGGCTGATCTATCTGCGCAGCATGCTTGTTGCGATGCAGTCCCTGAAATTCGGCGTCACCTGCATCACCGATGACCTGTACGAAAGCCCCCGCAGCGAGATCGAACTGATGGGGGCGGCGATCGCCGCCTATGACGACGTCGGCATCCGTGCGACCGTCTCGGCGCATGTCGTTGACCGCAACTTCCTCGACACCATTCCGTTCACACGGAACTACGTTCCTCAAAACCTTCAGGAGGAGATCGGCAAGATCACGCCGATGGGCGTCGACGACTATCTCTCCTTCGTAAAGGAGGCGCACCGCCTGTTCCATGGCCGGTCCGGGCGCATCCGCACCATGCTCGCGCCGTCCGCGCCGCAGCGCTGCACGCCGGAACTTATGCTTGCGGCAAACGAGCTGGCTCGGGAATGGGGAACGCCCTACCATACACATATCGTGGAGACGAAGGTCCAGTTCGTAACCGGTCCGGAATTCTACGGCAAGTCGCTGATGGCCTATATGGATGACCTCGGTCTGCTTCATCCCTGGACAACGATCGCCCATTCGATCTGGGTGACGGACGACGACATCGCACGCATGGGACGTGCCGGTGTCTCGGTGGCGCATAACGCGATCTCCAATATGAAGCTCGGTTCGGGCACAGCGCCGGTGCGCAAGCTTCTCGATGCCGGCGTCAATGTCGGCCTGGGGTCAGACGGGATATGCTCCAACGATACGCCGCGCATGTTCGACGTCATGCATACGGCCGGCTTGATGCACAAGGTCAACAACCCCGATCCCTCCCGCTGGCTCACGGCATCCGAGATACTTCATATGGGGACGTTGGGTGGCGCCCGGACTGCCATGCTGCATGAGGAAACAGGATCGCTCGAAGTCGGCAAGAAGGCTGACCTTCTTGTGGTCGACATGACGACTGCGAATTTCTCCCCGCTCAACGACATCCGCAACCATCTCGTCTATTGCGAGGACGGAACATCGATCGAGAAGGTCTTCGTCAACGGCAAAATCGTGGTCGAAAACGGTCGCCTCACCAAAGTCGATGAAGCCGCGCTGCTTGCCGAGCTGCGCTCGATGATGCCGGAATTCCAAGAATATACACTGGGCGTGGAAGCTGCCAACCGCCAGCTCGAACCTGCCTTCACAGAAGTCATCCGGCGTTGCCACGCCATGGATATTGGGCTCACCCGCTGGGCATCGGACGCTTAAGGGGACGATCATGCCATCTCGCATAAAACTCGCCGAAATGACCTGGTACGATTTCGCCGACCGTGTCACGCAAGGCGATCCCATCGTGATCATTCCGGTCGGATCGACCGAGCAGCATGGTCCTCACCTGCCGCTTTCGACCGACATGATCCTGCCGGAAGAGATCGCACTGAGGATCGCCGCCCAGCTCGACGGCATCGTTGCGCCGCCGGTGAGCTACGGCTACAAGTCGCAACCCAAGACCGGCGGCGGCAACCACTTTCCGGGTACGGTAAGCCTTGATGCCTCGACGCTCATCGCCACGCTGCGCGACCTCGTCAACGAATTCGCCCGGCATGGCGTACGTAAGATCGTCCTCTTCGATGGACACATGGAGAACCAATGGTTCATCGTCGAGGCGGTCGATCTGGCTTTGCGTGACCAGAGGCGCGAAGGAAACCGTGATCTCCAGGTCCTCAAGATCGGCTACTGGGAATACATCAATGCGGACACGGAAAAAGTGCTCTTCCCGGAGGGCCTGCTAAGCTGGGCGCTCGAACACGCAGCAGTCATGGAAACCTCGGTCATGCTGCACGTTCGGCCCGACCTGGTTCGCGCAGAACTGGTTCCCGACCATCCGGCTGCAGATTTCCCGGCCTACGACAAGTATCCGATCGATCCGTCCCGAATCCCTTCGGACGGCGTGTTGAGCCCGGCGCGGTCCGCAAGCGCGGAGAAGGGGAGAGCCGTCGTCGAGCAGGTGGTGCCTGACATCGTCTCCTCCATCAAGGAGGCGTTCTCGTCATAGCCACGACCGCGCGCAGCCCAGCTGCCAAAGGGCATTTTGGACCAAGAGCGCCCTGGCTATATGCACCAGTGGAATATACCACCCCTTGAAAGTCCGTATGGTTCACCCTGAATTACACCCGTGAACAGGCAAGGGGGCGACGCGGCGGGATCTTTCCAGTGCCAGGTCACTCGTGCGCTCTGCCATCGCGAACGGATTTTCAGAGGCTTCCGCAGCGATAAGCATCGCCTTTCGCTGTGATCTTCCTCTGGTCCGTTCTGCCTGGACGGCAGTATCAGCTCGCTTTCGAAAACTTTTCACCTCGCGTTCGGGGGATGGTGGTCGCCCGCTCTTTGATTAATGCGCCATTTACGGCCTCAGCGAGCTCGCAGCTTTCGGTGCGAAGAAAGTAACGTGGCCGACGAGTTTGCCGATTACATCGCAACCAAATCGGCTTTCAGCAAAAAAATGGCCTGTCTGAATGTTCGACAGAGCTATGAGCGATCGCTAAGCATAAAGCCTATCATACTGTTTTATAAGCCAAAATTTCGTCCGCAAAATACACAGGTGGTCAAGCGAGGCGGAGCCATAGGTTCTGACGATGGCAGGGATCGACAATCCGTCTTTGCATCAATCCGAGTGCTCGCCGACAGTCAGTCAATCGATGTCAGATTCCGATGGCGAAAATTCATCACGATCTCTCAGGACGGAATGGAGTTACTATGAGCAGTAGGATTGGTTTGACGAAGTCCCTGGCACTTGCCTCGCTGATGCTTGCATGTTCGTCCACTTTGACTTTGGCGGAGCAAATGCCCTGCATTGGTAACTCCGCTGCCACCACCGGCCCCGCGGCTTTCGGGGGAGAAGCCATCCGCATGGGTGCTGAAGTGGCTATAGACGAAATCAATGCCGCCGGCGGCGTTCTGGGCACGCCGCTGAATTTCGTTCAATATGACGATGCCGGTGCACCGCCACGCGGCGTCGACAACACTCGGCGCATCGCACTGGCCGACAAGTGCATTGCGATTCTCGGCGGCTATCACTCGACGGTGGCCGTAGCTCAGGCTCAGCCGGTAAACGAGATCAAGATCCCATATGTAGGCGTGCTTGCGGCCAACACTGCAGCGGTAGAGAACGGCCGCAGTCCTAACTACATGTTTCGGGTCTCGGCCAAGGACAAATGGGTCGCTCGCTTCCTAGTCGAAAAAGCCCTTGAGGTCGCTCCTACCGGGAAGATTGCTTTCTTCTATGAGAATACCGGCTGGGGCAACGGCGCTCTTCCTGATGTTCAGGCGGCGATGAAGGACGCTGGCAAGGAACTCGTGGCCTCCGAAACCTTCAACTGGAACGATCAGGACATGTCTGCCCAGGCGATCCGCGCCCGTGATGCCGGGGCCGAAGTCGTGCTGTTCTGGGCCCTGGACCGCGAAGGCAACCAGGTTCTCCGCTCCATGGACAAGGTCGGCTATAAGCCGAAGGTCATCGGGGCCTGGGGTATCGCCGGAAATCTTGGAGAGCTGGCCGGTCCGCTCGCCAATGGCGTCCAGGTCATACAGACCTACACCTTCATGGGCGAGATGGACCCGGTCAAAAAGGCACTCTGGGAAAAGCTGCAGGCCAAGTACGGCCTGACGGATCCGGTGCAGATCCGCATGGGCTCAGGTGTGGCCAACGCATATGACGCGGTCCACATCATCGCCAAGGCCATAGAGAAAGCCGGTATCTACGATTGGGCGAAAGTCCATGAGGCTCTCTATCAGGTGGAGCACGAAGGCATCGTCGCCGACTACAAGCCGGCCTTCGACGCTTCCGATCCGGAACGCCAGGATGCCATCCTGCCGCAATACTACAAGCTGACGGAATGGCAGGACGGCAAGCTGCTGCCGGTCGCGCCTGCCGCTGCGAAGAACTGATCATATCACAGCACTGATGAATCTCTCGCCACTCCTCAAGGTGACGGGCATTCCCTTCCTGTGCCTGCCGGCGATGACGCGGGCACGTTCGAGCGAGCGCCTCTATGAGCAATATCCTCCAATATATCCTCTCTGGTCTGGCGATCGGCGGCATCTACGCCCTTGTCGCCCTCGGCTTCCACATCATGTGGTCGGCCGCACGTGCGGTGAACTTTTCCCATGGCGATACCCTCATGGTCGGTGCCGTCTCCACGGTCGTCCTGCTTGATGCAGGGCTTCCGCTCTGGGCTGCGGCGAGCGCCGCCATGGTGATAGGCACGGTTTTCGGCCTCGTGCTGGAGCGCCTGGCCGTACGACCTTTCGCCAGCCATTCCAATGACATCGGCTGGATGCTGACCACCATCGCCATCGGCATCATGGCTGAAAGCCTCGCCACGATGGAATTCGGCGGCTTCTCGCGACCGCTGCCGACCCCCGGCATCGAGCGGGCAGTGCATATCGGCGGTGCCGGTGTCTATCCGCAGGAACTGTTGATCCCCGTCGTCGCGATCCTCGCCATGGCCGGCCTCTACATCATGCAGAAAAAAACGCTGATCGGCCGCGCCATGCGCGCCGTTGCCCACGACAAGCGCGCCGCGGCGCTGATGGGCATCGATGTCAACCGCATCGTCGCCTTCTCCTTCGGTCTTGCATCCCTGTCGGGCGCTGCAGCCGGCATCCTCGTAGGCCCGGTGACCCAGGTTTCGGCCACGATGGGCGTCCTCATCGGCCTCAAAGGCTTCGCCGTCGCTATCATCGGCGGGATCACCAGCGCGCCCGGCGTGGTGGTGGCCGGGCTGTTGTTCGGCGTCATGGAGAAGTTCGTGGAGGGCTACGGCTCGACCGCCGCCCGCGAGATCGTCGGCTTCTGCGCAATGATCATCATTCTCCTCATCTTCCCGCAGGGAATTTTCGGCAAGCGTGAGGTCAAGAAGGTATGAAGACGCTTACTCTCCTCGGCTTCCTCGTCTTCGCGGTCATTCTCGCCGCAGTGCCACTGACCTCGGGCAACGAGTATGAGCTGCGCCTATTCATGCTGTTCCTGATCTACGGCATGATCGCCGTCGGTCTCAGCATTCTCGTCGGTCTGACGGGTCTCGTATCGCTCGGGCAGGCAGGCCTTTTCGCGCTCGGCTCCTATACCGGTGCGATCCTGGCGACCCGTCTCGGCTTCGACATGCTGACCGCAAGCATCGCGGCGGCGGTCGTCTCCGGTCTTTTCGGCGCGCTTCTCGCCTATCCAAGTGTTCGCGTGCGCGGCGTCTATCTTGCCGTCGTCACCATCGCCTTCGGCATCATCGTCGAGAACGTCGCCATCGAATGGCAATCGCTGACCGGCGGCACGACGGGGCTGACCTCGATCCCCATACCCAACATCTTCGGCTATCCGATCTCCGGCTATGCCTTCTACACGGTGCTTGCGGTGTCGCTCTTCGCTGTCACGCTGCTTGCCTATAACCTCAAGACCTCGAGGTTCGGTCGTGCCATGCTGGCGGTCGCTCAGAGCGAAACCGCGGCCCGGTCCCTCGGTATCGACGCCACCGCCATGCGCACTCTGGCCTTCATGGCGGCTGCCGTGACGGCGGGCATGGCCGGCACTTTCTACGCCTTTCTCAACTCCTACATATCGCCCGACATTTTTACCTTTGCCGACAGCATCCGCTTCCTGCTGATGGTGATCCTGGGCGGCGCGACCTCGACTTTCGGACCGGTTATCGGCGCCTACCTCCTGACCTATCTGCCGGAATACCTGCAGCAGTTCGCGCTGTGGCAAAAATTTGCCTATGGCGCCTTGCTGCTGATCGTGATGTTCGTGCTGCCGCGCGGCATCGTCGGCACCCTCGTGGCGGTGTGGAAGCGCTGGCGGCCGGTTGAACGGGCAGTCGATCCGGCCCTCGGCGTGCCGGCCACTGCGACCCTTACTCGCAGCACCGCAGATTGGTCCGCCGAGCTCGTATGCCAAGATCTCACCGTGCGCTTCGGCGGGCTGACTGCACTGTCTGACGCTTCCATGCGGGTGAAGGGCGGCGAGATCCATGCCCTGATCGGGCCGAACGGCGCGGGCAAATCAACATTCGTCAACACGATCTCGGGATTCTACCAGCCGGCATCGGGATCCTGTGAGCTCAATGGCGTGATGCTGATAGGCAAGGGATCAGCCCAGATTTCGCGCCTTGGCCTCGCCCGGACCTTCCAGAACACCGAGCTCTTCGGCGACATGACGGTGCTGGAGAATGTGATGACCGGTCTGCAGCAGCGCATCACCTACGGTATGGCGACCGCGCTCCTCCATACAGCCGGTCGTCGCCGGCGCGACGAGGAGTGCCGCCGCGCTGCCATCGGCCTCCTGGAATTCGTCGGCCTCACCGAATACGCCAACGACGAGGCGCGCTGCCTGCCTTTCGGTCTTCAACGCCGCCTCGAGATTGCGCGGGCGCTTGCCACCCAGCCGCACCTCCTGCTGCTGGATGAGCCTGCGGCCGGCCTGACGACTCAGGAGATCGAGGATCTTGGCGAGATGATCAAGCGCATTTCCGCGCTCGGCATCTCAGTTTTGCTGATCGAGCATCATGTCGATCTCGTTCTCGCCGTTGCCGATACGGTCACGGTACTGGACTATGGCAAGGTCATCGCCAGTGACAGGCCCGAGGTCGTGCAGAAAAACCCGCGTGTTATCGAAGCCTACTTCGGTGGACCGCGTGAAAGCGAGGGAGCGTCCAAATGAGCGACACGTCGGTGCTTCGCATCGAAAATCTCATAGTGCGCTATGGTGCCGCCACCGCCGTGCAGGACATCTCCCTGTCAGTGAACCCGGGGCAACTCGTCGCTGTCATCGGCAACAATGGCGCCGGCAAGTCAACGATGGTGAAGAGTGCCTCCGGCCTGGTGAAGCCCGCGGGTGGTTCGGTCACCTTCATGGGCATGGACACCACGCGCCTTCCGGCGCACCGCAAGGCGGCCCTCGGCCTCGTCATGGTGCCGGAGGGGCGGCTGCTATTCCCCGATCAGACGGTTGAGGACAACCTTATTCTCGGCGCATACACCCGGGGCGGCCTGAAAACCCAAGAGGCGCAAGACAGCCTTGCGCGTGTCTTCGATCTCTTCCCCCGTCTTAAGGAGCGTAGGCACCAGCAGGCGGGGTCCATGTCCGGTGGCGAGCAGCAGATGCTGGCCATAGGACGCGGGCTCATGGCCGAGCCCAAGCTGCTCATCATCGATGAGCTTTCGCTGGGGCTCGCCCCCAGGATTGTCGACCAGCTCATGCGTGTGCTGGCCGACCTGAACGCCGAGGGATTGGCCATCCTCCTCGTGGAGCAACTCGCTTCCCATGCCCTGGCCATCGCCGACCATGCGTTCGTGGTGGCCAATGGACGGATCTCCAAGCAGGGGCTCAGCCAGGTTCTCGCGCACGATCCAGAGGTGATGGAAGCCTTCCTCGGCAAATCCACCAACCATTGAACTCCGAACGAAAGGACATCATGACATGGCACGTCGCATAGTGGATCTCAGCGTCGCGATCGAAGACAACATGCCGGCCCACAAGCTCTTCCAGCGGCCAATCATCACCACCCATATGAGCCATGAAAGCACCAAGGCCATCGGTCTTGGCGTTGAAGGCGACGCAATGACGTTCCAGACCAACTTCATCGCCATGCTGGACCATGTCGGCACCCATGTGGACGCCTTTCGCCACGTCAATCCGGTCGGGGCCTCCGTGGATGAGATGCCGCTTGATATGTTTATGGGCAAGGCGGTCTGCTTCGACCTCACCCATATTCCCGATCTCGGCGACATCACCGCTCAGGACATGGAGGCCGCCGAAACCAAAGCCGGCGTCAAGGTCGATGGCCATATCGTGCTGATCTGCACGGGCTTTCACAAGCGCAACTACCCGACACTAGACTCGGTCTGGAAGAATCCGCTGCTGACCGCCGAGGCCACCAAGTGGCTGCACGCGCGCGGATCCATGATGCATGGCGTCGAGGGACCATCCACCGACAAGCCAACCGACAATATATTTGCCCAGCATCGCCTGTGCCGCGACCTCGGCATGAGCCACTGGGAATGGCTGGTGAATCTGGAAGAGTTGATCGGTGTCGGCGAATTCGAGTTCTTCGGTGTACCGCTGAAGTTCAAGGGCGGCTCCGGCTCACCCGTCCGTGCCTTCGCGATCGTCGGTTGAGCAGCCTTACACCGGCGCTCGCGCCGGTGTCTTCCTTCCAGTTAGCAGAGGCCCATGTGATGTCGGCAGAATTCGATTTTCTGAGTGCGGGCGAACTCCGTCGGCGCATCGTGGCGCGAGACGTGTCGCCGGTCGAGGTAACCCGTCGTGCGCTTGCCAAGGCGGAGGCCACCCAGTCCAGCCTCAACGCCTTCTTCGTGATCATGCATGACGAGGCGATTGCAGCCGCTCAGATCGCCGAAGACGCAGTGATGCGCGGCGACACGCTCGGGCCGCTGCACGGCATTCCGTTCTCCGCCAAGGATCTCATGGCGGTCAAGGGTCAGCCCTATTGCTCCGGCTCGCGCGCCATGGAAGGCAATGTGGCGCAAGTCGATGCGCCGGCTGTCGAGCGGGCAAAGGTCGCCGGCGCCGTTCTGATCGGCAAGACGACCACAAGCGAATTCGGATGCAAGCCGGTGGGGGACAGTCCGCTGACGGGGATTACCCGCCATCCCTGGAACCTCGACAAGACGCCCGGCGGTTCCAGTGCCGGGGCGGCTGCGTCGGTCGCTGCCGGCATCACGCCGTTTGCGCTCGGCACCGACGGTGGCGGGTCGATCCGGATCCCATGTTCACTCTCGGGCCTTGCGGGATTGAAGGGCCAGTTCGGTCGCGTCCCGGTCTGGCCCACTTCCGCCACCCCGACGCTTGCCCATGTCGGACCCATGGCTCGGTCCATGGAGGATGCGGCTCTCCTGTTCTCGGCTATCGCCGGCCACGATCTGCGCGATCCCTTCAGCGTCGCCGGGCCTGTCCCTGACGTCGTGAGAGCTGCTACCTCGTCGCCCGCCGGCCTGCGGATCGCCTACAGCCCGACCCTCGGCTATGCCCGAGCCGACAAGGAAGTCCTTGAAATTGTCGGGCGCGCGGCTCGAACCTTCGAGGAGCTTGGCTGCCACGTGGACGAAGTGGATGACCTGTTCGACGAGGATCCAGCGGATCTTTGGACCGCGGAGTTCTATGCCGGTGTCGGCACGCGCTTGCGCACCGTGCTGGAGACGCAACGCGATCTGCTCGACCCCGCCGTTGCCGAGATCCTGACACCCGCACTTTCCCAGGAGATGCGCAGCTATTACGGCACGGTTTTCAGGCGTTATGACTTGCGCGACAAAATCCGCCTCTTTTTCGACCGCTATGACCTTCTTATCTCGCCGGTGACCCCGGTGACGTCCATCGATGCGGGCAAAAACATTCCTCCGGGCCTGGAGGACCGCAACCTGGTGTCCTGGATATTCTACACCTATCCCTTCAATCTCACGGGCAATCCGGCGGCTTCAGTCTGCGCCGGGATCGCCAGCGATGGGATGCCGGTCGGCCTCCAGATCGTCGGCCGCAGCTTCTCGGAGGATCTGGTCGCACGGGCAGCGGCGGCCTTCGAGCATAGTCAGCCCAAGGGATACAACATCAGGGCCTTTAAGGTTTGAGCCGAGCCGTAACAGGAACCGGACGAAATCCAGCGACCAGCGGGCATTGGCCTTCGCTTCGACGAGGATCGGCGCACGCGCGCCGACGGCGCGCCGTCTGGCTTTCCACTTGCGAACCGAAAGCCCTTCCTCGCGATACAGCCGATGGATGCGGTTGACGCCGGACGGCTCTCCCTCCCGCCTAAGCAGGACGAATAGTCGCCGGTAGCCGAAGCGCCGTCGCTCATTGGCGAGACCGCGCAGCTTCTCTCGCAGTTCGGCCTCTGACGGCCGGCGTGATCGATAGCGCACCATCTTCGGTCAGCGGATATGATCTGGCAGGCCGTCGCTCCGACAGACCCATGACGGCTTTCAGATGCGCGACGGCTTCACGTTTGGCGGCAGGCCCTACCATTTTTTTGCAAGAAGCTCGCGGAGTGCGGCGGCATCCAGCATCTGCTCGGCCGGCAGCAGCGAGCCCACCAATGCCCATTCATCGTCCGTCAGATCGCCCCGAGCCAAAATTGCCTCCTCTGAAAGGAAGCCTTGATCAGTCAGAGAGTGATTTGGGAATCCCTTTTGTCAACACGGCCTAGCACTACTTTGGCAGAATGTATTTTGGCGTTCTGAACCGGATTCGGCAGTGCGGACATCGTTGTGGGGCTGACGCTGATAAGAGGGTGTTTATGACCGCGCGCCGGATGGCTGGCAGTGTCGGTTTAGGCGGGCCGTGCCTCTTGGTTTTTTTCCCGCTTTGCCTTGTGTAGGCGCTGATGCTGCAGGAAGGCATAGGCGACCATCGTCATCAGCGCGTGTCGGTGGAGGCCCTGCCATGATCGGCCTTCAAAGTGATCGAGGCCAAGTTCTTCTTTCATTTGTTGATGCGCCTGCTCGCAGACCCATCGGGCTTTGATGGCAGCCGCCAGCTGTTTTAATGTCGCCTCGGCTGGCAGGTTGGACAGATAGTATTTGCGTTCATCGTTTGAGCGCCACTCGCCAACCAGCCAGGCTTCCTCGCCCGGCATATGCTGCTGTCCTTTGTCGAGGATACGTTGCGGATTGCCATCGGCAATTCGAACACGCAGGGCAGCAAAGCGCGCGGTCAA
>JARYGU010000023.1:0-73039 GCA_033795365.1 Shinella sp. | reverse complement strand
TCCTTCGCACCCCTGTTGAAGTGCCAAAGATGGCCGATCATCGTTAACCGTCGGTTAATCTGCCAAAGTAGTGCTAGGCGCTACTCAGCATTCGTGCTGGTCAGCTTGGTCACGTTCATCCTCATCGCCTTATTCCTCTCCTCTTTTGGACTAATCCCGTCATCATGCTTCTGGAAATGGCTGTTTGGGTGTTCAATTTCGCAGACGTGACAACGCAGATCCAGGTCGGCATTGGCAGATATGGCTGACGAGGGAGCAGACATGCGCCTCCACGGAAACGACAGGTTAGCCTCGGTTGCTCGGATCAAGGATAGTTCGTGCTTCCTCCAAGCGTGTCCTTAAAATCTTCAAAATGTCGCTTGCAATAGGAACCGAATGGTTCCATATAGGTCTCATGATCAAACGCGCTCAGACATCGACCTCTGTTGGTCGCCCTCGCGAATTCGAACTCGATGATGCAGTTCGCAAGGCGATGGATGTATTTTGGGACCGTGGATACCACGATGCATCGCTGCCCGACCTGCTCGAAGGCATGGATCTGTCCAGAGGCAGTTTCTACAAAGCTTTCGTTGACAAGCGGGGCGTCTATCTCCGTGCACTTGATGCCTATATCGAGGATGCCATTCGCACGGTGGGTGAAACGCTGCGCTCCAACCCATCGCCAAAAGCCGCAATCCGCGAGGCATTCTCGCAGCAGGTTCACTTTTCTTCCGGCAAAGAGGGATTGCGCGGATGTTTTGTTGTCCTCGCGGCTGTCGAAATGCTTCCGGGAGATGAAGAGGTTTCGGCTCGAATTTCCCGCCTGTTTCGGCGACTGCAAGACCTCTATGCAGCCACGATCATCAGGGCCCAGGCTGCTGGTGAAATCGATTCCGGGCTGGATGAACGGGCACTTGCCAGGTTCCTTGTCTGTCAGATCCAGGGCATGAGGGTTTTGGGCAAGGCAGGAGCGGATGGCGAGGAGACGAAAGCCATGATTGACCTTGCGTTAAAGGCGCTTGGCTGACTTCAATTTGGAACTGAATGGTTCCGAAATACTGCAATTGTGCCCGGGTTTCTCCGGCCTCTCGCGGACTAAAGGAGATGAATGTGGAACGTTCCTGCGACACCGAAGACAAGCTCGATCCACGCAGATGGGTCGCGCTGGTCATTCTCCTGGTCGGGGCTTTTTTGCCACCGCTCGATTTCTTCATCGTCAACGTGGCGCTGCCCTCTGTCCGGGAGGACTTCCAGGCTTCTGCTTCGACGATGCAGCTGATTATCTCAGGCTATGCCACCACCTATGCGGTCATGCTGATCACCGGTGGCAGGCTTGGGGATCTCTACGGTCGCCGGAATGTCTTTCTCTCTGGAATGGTCGGGTTCGCTGCGGCATCTGCGTTATGCGGATTTGCCTGGTCTCCATCGGTCCTGATCGTCGGTCGGGTGCTTCAGGGGTTTGCTGCGGCAATCATGGCACCGCAGGCTTTGGCGTCAATAAATGCAATATTTCCTGACCACGAAAAATCAAAGGCACTAAGCTTTTACGCCCTGACCTTCGGTGTCGCATCGATGGTTGGTCTGTTTCTCGGTGGAGCGCTGATTGCGCTTGATATCTTCGGTCTTGGATGGAGATCCATCTTCCTGATCAACCTTCCGGTGATCGCGATCGCCGCTCCGTTGGCCTTCTTCATATTGCGCGAAACCCGATCGGAGCATCCAAGCAAACTGGATCTGGGCGGAGCATTGTTGATCGCGCTTGCACTTTTTGCACTGATCGCGCCGCTGACCGAGGGTCGCGAGCAGGGGTGGCCGGTCTGGCTACTTTTGATGCTTGCCGCTTCCCCGCTGCTTTCTCTCCTATTCTGGCGACATGAGCGACATCTGGAGGCGGCAGGAGGAGATCCCATCCTTGCACCAAGCCTGCTTGATGTTCCGGGATTGAAGCGCGGGCTGACAGCTGCTCTGTTCTTCTACGCGCTCGCCGCATTCTGGCTCGTGTTCTCCGTCTATGAGCAGAGCGGCCTTGGTCGCACACCTTTCGGAGCCGGGTTGGCGATCCTTCCCGCGGCAATCGGCTTTGTCCTAGGCCCTTTCGCGAGCGAGCGCATCCTCAGGGCTTTCGGAAGACATTCCGCGGCAGTTGGTATGGGGCTGCAATCTGTCGGCCTGTTTGCAACAGCGGCCCTGATCTCAAGTGGTCATGCCCAATTCCTGTTTCTTGCGCTCTTTCTCATCGGGATGGGGCAGGGGATCGCGCTTCCAAACCTTTTGAAAAGCGTCGTGCAGCGGGTCGGCAGAACACAGTCCGGATTGGCCTCTGGCCTCGTCAACTCAATGCTTCAGATTGGCGGTGCATTCGCGGTGGCAATCGTCGGCGGGTTGTTCTTCGCGATTTTAGGATCCGCGACCGACGTTATGTCCATCAGCAAAGCCTACAGCATCGCAGCGATCGCAATTGCAATCTGTCTTCTGATTGCAGGATGGCTTTCCGTCGGCTCGGCATCGAACGCAGAGGTCCACCGATGACTGCGGATATTGCTTGGCCGTCCAATCGGCGCGTCGGCTAACGGCGTGAACAATCACGCTTTCCAGTCGGTCAGCAGGCCGGAAATTTCGTCTCTACAGAAAAAGAAGTATTTCAGAAGGAACGCCTCCATGAACACTATCCCCACCCTTCCACTCGCTGGCAAACGCGCGCTCGTCACTGGTGCAGCGCGCGGCATTGGAGCGGCCATCGCGCTTAAGCTCGCCGAGGACGGTGCCGACGTTGCAATCACCTATGAGAAGTCGGTCGAAAAGGCCGAGGCTCTCGCCCCGAGATCGGCGCCATGGGCCGCAAAGCTGTCGCCATTCAGGCTGATGCCGCCAGCCCGGAAGCCGCGATCGCGACTGTCGAGCGGACCGTTGCTGACCTTGGCGGCCTTGACATTCTGATCAATAACGCCGGCGTCCTTTTCTCAGGTGACTTTTCCCCACAGCCACTGGAGGAGATCGATCTGCAGCTGAACGTCAATGTGCGCGGCGTGTTTCTGATCACTCAGGCGGCGCTGAAACACATCCCGAACGGCGGCCGTATTATCAGTACCGGGAGCAATGCGGGTCTGGCTGTCCCGTTCGCAGGGATCGCGGTCTATGCAGCAACCAAGTCCGCGCTGGAAAGCTTCACGCGCGGTCTCGCGCGCGAACTGGGTCCAAGGGAGATTACCGTAAACCTGGTCCGACCAGGCCCGATCGACACCGACATGAACCCTGCCGACGGTGCTCTCGCACCTGCTATCCTGCCGAAACTGTCGATTGCCCGGTACGGCAAGACGAGGGAGGTGGCCGAAGCCGTCGCTTTCCTCGCCGGACCTGGTGCGGCCTACATCACCGGCTCGGGCATTCTCGTTGACGGCGGCATAAGCGCTTGAGCGCTGCACGAGGCGGCGATCTGACGCCTCGTTCGTCACGTTCATATTCATTCTCACTAAAAACGGGAGATAAACATGGAATATACCCGCCTCGGAAATACCGGTCTTGAGGTCTCCCGCCTCTGCCTTGGATGCATGAGTTATGGGGAACCCGATCGCGGCAGCCATCCATGGACGCTGGCGGAAGAGCAAAGTCGCCCCTTTATCCGCAAAGCGATCGAACTGGGGATTAACTTCTTCGATACCGCCAATGTCTACTCGGACGGAACGAGCGAGGAAATCCTCGGCCGCGCCATCAGGGACTACTCGACGAGAGACGACGTCGTCATCGCCACGAAGGTCAACGGCCGGATGAAGCCGGGACCAAATGGTGCCGGTTTGTCCCGCAAAGCCATTCTTTCGGAGATCGATGCCAGCCTGAAGCGGTTGGGGACTGACTATGTCGACCTCTACCAGATCCACCGCTTCGACCATAATACGCCGATCGAGGAAACGCTGGAAGCTTTGCATGACGTCGTCAAGGCGGGCAAAGCACGTTACATTGGTGCGTCGTCCATGTACGCGTGGCAGTTCTCGAAAATGCTGGCGGTCTCGCAGGCGAACGGCTGGACCCGGTTCGTCTCCATGCAGAACCACCTGAACCTGCTGTATCGTGAGGAGGAGAGGGAAATGCTTCCGCTCTGCAAGGCCGAAGGTATTGGCGTCATCCCGTGGAGCCCGCTTGCACGTGGCCGTCTGACCCGCGACTGGAGCGCGCAAAGCGATCGCTCCGAAACCGACGAGATCGGCAAAGGCCTATATACCCGAACCACCGAGGACGCCGACAGGCGGGTGGTGGAGGCTGTTGCAAGGATTGCGCAGGAGAGGGCGGTTCCCAAAGCGCAGATCGCGCTCGCATGGATCCTGTCGAAATCCGAGATCACGGCACCCATCATCGGAGCGACCAGGTTGCAGCACCTGGACGACGCTGTCGCTGCGCTGGAAGTCAAGCTCACCACGGCGGGAATCGGCGCCCTTGAGAGCAACTATGTGCCACACCCGGTCGTTGGATTTGCGTAACGAAATGCCGGCGGCCCCGCGCTTGGTCGCGATGGGCGAGGAGTTCGCGTACTTCGATTCTTCGCCCAGTGACCAGTGCAACGCATTATCAAGAAGGAGAAGATCGTGAACCGGGAAAACGTCATCCCTGAGCAAATGCAGAAGATCGTCGATCGCGCCGGATATGTGCCGGCGGTCAGGGTCGGCGATACGATCTACTTGGCGGGTCAGGTTGGACGCAGGGGCGATCTCCAGGTCATTGAAGACCCCGCCGAACAGTTTCAGGCCATGTGGGAGAACCTTCGCATTGTGCTCGGAGCCGCAGGTTGCGTCTTTGAGGACGTGGTCGAGATGACCACCTATCACGTCGATATGTCCAGGCACATGGATGTGTTCAGGCTGATCAAAGACCGGGTGTTCCCGAGAGGAACCTGTGCCTGGACTTGTGTTGGTGTCACTGAGCTCGCTCACCCCGGCTTGTTAGCGGAAGTGAAATGCGTCGCCGTCAGACCAGGGTGATTGTCCGCTTGACACTCTACCTACCAAAAGGTAGACAAGATGCATGAGCAACCTTGGTACGACTTCCGAAGAAATCCTTGCCTGCACGAGAACCTTGATCACGAACGGTGGCTACAACGGCTTCAGCTACGCGGATATCGCCGAGGTCATCGGTATCCGCAAAGCCAGCATCCACCATCATTTTCCCAGCAAGGTGGATCTGGCTCGTGTGTTGGTGGCTCGCTACGTCGAGGATGCGCGGGCTGGTTTCGCTGCTCTTGAGCAGAAGGTGCAAGATCCGCTGACTCTGCTTCAGGCCTACACCAACCATTGGGCCAAGTGTATTGAAGATGCGAGCAGGCCGTTCTGTGTGTGCGCAATGCTCGCGAGCGAATTGCCGGTCTTGCCTCCAGAGGTCGCGGTGGAAGTCAGAGCATTTTTCCGCCTCATCTCGAAATGGCTGACATCTGTCATGCAGCGGGGAGGCGAGGAGGGATCTCTCGTCTTGTCCGCTTCGCCTGATGTCGAGGCTGAGGCGTTCATGGCGTCGGTTCATGGTGCCATGCTTTCGGCTCGTGCTTATGGGGACGGCGAGACATTCGCCCTCATCCTTGCTCCCACCCTTCGCCGCTTGTCACCCCAGGCGGCTCACTAAGGTAGCGGGCGGTCATCCGCCCAATGCCATTTTCTTTTATTTCCATACCTATCAACTAGTAGGAAGATAAACATGCTAAACAACATCATTCCCGCCTTCGTTATTGGCGCCGGGCTTGTGCTGGCCGCTTCGGTATCGAACACTCCCGCCCACGCTGAAGAGGTTAAGGCTCAAAGGATCAACGTCCGGGGCAGCATCCTCAGCTACAGCGGTTCCACCCTCAAGGTGAAGACGAGAGAGGGAGAGATGCTCGACGTCGCGCTTGCGGATGACTGGAAGGTCTCAAGCGTCGCCGCGGCCAAGGTAACTGATATCAAGCCTGGCGACTTTGTAGGCATTGCCTCGCTTCCCAAGGAGGGAGGTGGCGATGGTGCGCTGGAGGTTCTTATCCTTCCGCCCGCCATGAAGGGAACCGGCGAGGGAAGCTATGGCTGGGATCTGAAACCAGACAGCAGCATGACAAACGCCACTGTGGCAGATGCCGTCAAGGACGTCGACGGCCGGACCGTGACGGTCTCCTACCATGGCAAGGAAAAGAAGATCTCCATTCCTGAAGGCACGCCGGTTGTGAACTTGGCTCCAGCCACCGAGGAAGATCTCGTTGCGGGTGAAGTGGTCTTCATCCCCGCCGAGAAGACAGCAAGCGGAGCAACGGCTCATCAGGTTCTGGTGGGCAAGAATGGCGTGGTTCCTCCGATGTGATCGCGCCTGCGCCGGTCAGGCCGCCCGCCTAAGCGGGCTGGCCGGCGATTTCCTTGTTTTTCATCGTACACCCAGCATACAGGCGGAGATCCGTCATGACCCAATATGCCAGCAAGGATAACCTCGCTGAGGTGCGGAAAGTTTTCATCCGCCGGCATTCCATCGCGACCCGGCTTACGCACTGGATCAACGTGCTTTGCCTCAGCTTCCTCCTTTTGAGCGGGCTGCAGATCTTCAACGCTCACCCGGAGCTTTACTGGGGACATTATGGAGCGAATGGTGATCCGGCTGTCCTCACCATCGGTTCGGCAGGAGAGGGCGGCAGTGCACGCGGGTTTCTGCGCGTAGGTGGGATCGAGCTCCCAACAACAGGTGTCCTGGGGATCTCGACCGCCGAAGAGGGGCAAACGAAACGCGCCTTTCCAGCTTGGGCCACGTTACCATCCTTCCAGGACTTGGCTGCCGGGCGTCGCTGGCACTTCTTCTTTGCCTGGCTCTTCGTCGTCAACGGGGTCATTTATCTCGGGTTTGGTGTCCTCAGCGATCACTTCAAGCGCGATCTTGCACCGACAGCACGCGAGCTTTCGCCGCGTCATCTGGGGCGCGAGGTCATCGATCACGCCCGGCTCCGCTTTCCCCAAGGAGAGGACGCCAGGCACTACAATGCACTTCAGAAGCTGACCTACCTGACTGTTATCGGCGTCCTGCTTCCTCTCATGGTGTTGACGGGACTGACCATGTCACCCGGTGTCGATGCTGCTTTGCCTGTGCTGGTCGACATCTTTGGCGGACGGCAATCAGCCAGAACGATCCACTTCCTTACGGCCTCCTTCCTTATGGTGTTCGTGATCGTGCACATCGCCATGGTCATCCTATCGGGGACCTGGAACAACATTCGCTCGATGATCACCGGGCGCTACGCGATCGAAGAAAGGGACACGCGGCCATGAGCCACTTTCTTTCCCGCCGGCAATTCCTGGTCGGCTCCACACTCGGCGCGGGAGCGATCACGCTGACCGGCTGCGATCTCCTTGATCAGAACGAGGATATCGCAAACGTTCTACGGTGGGCGGAAGGTCTCACCATGAAGGCCCAGCGCCTCCTTCAGGGTAAAGACGCACTTGCTCGCGAATACGGCGAGTCCGACATATCTCCGTCGTTTCGCGTCAACGGTACAAGTGCTCCCGACGGCGAACAGTACAACATGTTGGCGGAAGGCAAGTTCAAGGACTGGAAGCTTAAGGTTGATGGTCTGGTGGAGCACCCGGTGGAGCTCTCTTTGGAACAGTTGAAGCGGCTTCCGGCGCGCACCCAGATCACGCGCCACGACTGTGTCGAGGGTTGGAGCGCCATTGGAAAATGGACCGGCGTGCCGCTCGTCAATATCCTGACGTTGACGGGACTAAAGCCCAATGCCCGCTACGTCGTCTTCCATTGTGCCGACGAACTGGAAAAGACCTTGGACGGCAGTGGCGTCTATTACGAGAGTATCGATCTTCTCGATGCCGTTCACCCGCAAACCATCCTCGCCTACGAGATGAACAACCAGCCGCTCAGCATCGGGCACGGGGCACCGCTGCGCCTGAGGGTAGAGAGGCAGCTCGGTTATAAACAAGCCAAGTACCTGATGCGCATCGAGCTGGTCGACAGCTTTTCGAGCCTGTGGGGTGGGAACGGCGGTTTCTGGGAAGACCGCGGCTACGAGTGGTATGCGGGGATCTAATCCGGCATCCAAGCCCGAAATTGTCATGGGCGCCACCTCACGAGAGCGTCGTCTTCCAGACCAGTTGCGCTATCTCCGGTTCATCCCGCTGGTCTTCCGACACTCAAAGTACCGTCCCGAAAACCCAATCAAGATGAGGTTTCTAATGAGCAGTCGCAGACGCGTGGAGAGAGTTGCAGCGGTGTCAGCGATCCTGCCGTCTGCGGCGACTGAGCTCTGTTTCACGACATCGATCACCTCGGATCCTGACAACACGTGGGTCGCGAAGCGCCAGTCGGCCATCACCGCTGCGCTTGAGGCGCGAGCGAGGAACAAGTCCGAAGAGTTCGACGGTCCGCAGTCCGATCTCTCGCCGCCGCTTCGAGGAGGCGAGCGAGTGGCTTCAGAGGATGAAGCATCGTTAGACGGGCGGGATGCCCGCCTCTCGGGAGAAAGCGAGCGGATCGGTCAGGGTGACTGGTCTCAAACTACGCCATTCGGAAAACACACTGGCTACCTCTAGCCCCTGTGTGTCCCGCGACGATAACCCAACACAGAAAGAAAATCCTATGACGAGCTACCAAGCAGGCATCGCTGATGATGCGGACCACAACTGGCTGCAGCGCTATTCCTACGTCCGCGCCGGTTTCTCATTCCTTTGGGTGGCGGCAGCATTGACTTTGGCGCGCGAAAATCAAGCAGTGTCCGCCGCACTTTTGATCGGCTACCCGGCGTGGGACGCTGGCGCCAATCTGGTTGACGCGTTGCGAAACGGCGGCTTGACCGCCAATAAAAGTCAAGCCTTCAACGTCACCGCCAGCACGGTCATGACCATTGCGGTAGCTGTCGCACTTACGATCAGCATGAACTGGGTCCTTGCCGCGTTCGGCCTGTGGGCGGTCCTGTCGGGGCTCCTCCAGCTCAGCACGGCTGTTCGCCGCTGGAAGGCGAGCGGCGGCCAATGGGCAATGATCCTCAGCGGCGGCCAATCAGCCTTGGCTGGCGTGTTCTTCCTCTTCCAGGCAAGGATGCCGGAGGCCCCATCGATCGCCGATGTCGCGGGCTACGCCGCCTTTGGCGCTGTCTACTTCCTCGTCACCGCCGTCTGGCTTACGGTTGGAAGAATGCGCTCGCGCATGTCGTAGCAGCGCTTTCGAGGTCAGGCCAGTGATCGGAGAACAGAAGTGCCCAAGTCTCAAATCCTTCTCGCTCGTGATGCTGATGTTTCAGCAATCAGGCAAATCGTCCGCGACGCCTACTCTCACTACGTCACGCGGATCGGCCGAGAACCCGCGCCCATGACCGAAGATTACGGGCCTCTGGTCGAAAATCGCGATGTTTGGCTTGTTGTCGTTGAAGACGAGATCGCTGGCCTGATCGTGCTGCGGATCAGGGAAGATCATCTGCTTGTAGGCAATGTGGCGGTCGCAACCCGGTTCCAGGGACGTGGCCTTGGGCGCCACCTTCTCGACCACGCGGAGCGCTACGCCGCAGAGCAAGGCAAAGACGAACTCCGGCTCTACACCAACGAGCTGATGCACGAAAATTTGGAGATCTACCAGAAGCTCGGTTGGGAGGAGTATGACCGGGCCGAGCAGGACGGTTTTCAAAGGGTGTTCATGCGAAAGAAGGTGGCGTTGGATATGGACACTAAATGATGGAAGAGACGGACCGCGCCTGCCACTGCCGACCTTGGACAGTAGTAGGCGGGATCGCCGGTTGAGATCGCTCAGCCGTCAGTCGACAACGTGACTGACTTCCAAGCTTCTAGTTCCTGCTGCAGACGCTCGATGCGGTCAGCTACATGCTTAAACGCGTCACTCCCGAGCAGAAGCTGAGGTGGCGGGTTGTCCGACTCAATCAAGTCGAGCACAGCAACGGCAAGCTTGTCGGGATTCCCGAGCTGCCTGCCGCTGACCGCTTGGCGGGCTTCGCGGATTGGATTGAAGAGAGCATCGTAGTCAGCAATCGAGCGATGGGTACGAGCCATAGAACGTCCAGCCCAATCCGTCCGAAACGATCCGGGGCAGAGCGTCGTGACATGAACGCCAAATGGCGCCATCTCAGACCGCATGACTTCGGAGATGCCTTGCAGGGCGAACTTGCTGCCGCAGTAGTAGCCGATCCCCGGCATGGTGATCATGCCGCCCATGGACGTGACATTGACAATAAAGCCGCGGCGGCGCTCCCGGAACCTCGGAAGAAACGCCTTGGCGACTGCAACCGCACCGAACACGTTGACGTCGAACTGTCGGCGCATCTCCTCGAGCGGAGACTCTTCGATCACGCCTTCATGACCGTAGCCGGCGTTATTGATCAAGACATCAACCGGTCCATGCTCCTCTTCCGCCTGACGAACGACCTGCGGGAGGCGCTCGAACTCCGTGACGTCACAAAGTACAGGGCAGGCCTCCGGAAGAGCTTCAACCAAGACGGTGCGGGAGCTTTCCGAGCGGACGGTACCGATGACCTTGTGCCCCATCTGCACAGCCGCAGACGCAATTGCGAAACCGAAACCAGAATTGGCTCCGGTAATGAAGATGGTTTTTGGTGACATGTTACAAACTCCTTGGCTTATTCCGAAGTTTGTAAATACTATGAGCGCACCGATCTTCCGATTGCAGAACATATGAGCTTCTTGCCAAATCCTATGAGTGATACGACCAAAGCACCCGACCCAGAGGAACTTGTCGAGCTTGCCACCGGTCTCGCTCCTCATCATGGCTACAATCCTACGGCATCCCCCTTCGTTCGGATCCTGCGGTCAGATGCTGTGCTGCGCGACGTTCCAGTTCTGTACAAGCCGGGCGCCGTTTTTGTGTTACAGGGCAGCAAGCGAGGTAGCCTTGACGGTGAAATCTTCCTCTATGACGAGGAGCATTACCTTGCCGTTTCCGTGCCCGTTCCGTTCAGGATGGAATCCGATGCCACGCCGGAGCGGCCCCTGCTGGCTGTCTACATTGAATTCGAAATGCAAATGGCAGCCGAGATCGTGTTGCAGATCGAGCAGCATACGGAACTGAAAGTTCGAAAGCCGCGGGGTCTTGCTTCAAGCAAGATGGCAGCGGAGATAGCCGATGTTCTTCTCCGTCTCCTGAAGGCTCTTCACGATCCGGTTGCGAGCGCCGTAATTGGTGCAGGCATCCTGCGCGAACTGCATTTTCGGCTTCTTCTTGGTCCCCAAGGCGGCGCGATGATCGCCGCGCTCAAGCAAGAAGGCCCGTCCGGCAAGATCATAAAGAGCCTCGCCTGGATGAGGGAGAACATGGGTTTAGAGGTTTCCATAGCAGGCCTAGCGCGCGATGTAGGCATGAGCGTTCCGTCCTACCACGTCCACTTCAGGGACCTCACCGGTACAAGCCCGATGCAGTACCTCAAGGCTATGCGACTTCACGAAGCCAGACTGCTGGTTGCTCGCAGCGATAAAACGATCGCCGAAGTCGCGGTATTGGTCGGATACGTGAGCCCCGCCCAGTTCAGCCGTGACTTCAAAAGGCACTTTGGACGAACAGCTTCTGAAGAGTCCAAGTGGATCAGGCAGCATCTCGGCGAGCTAGCTGCATGAGCGTTTCTGGTAAAGCAGCTACCGGCACATCAGCCGCGGATACACCCTGAATAGCAAAAAGCGAAGGTTCTGAAACACCTTAGATCGCTTTTGATACTGGCGATGGTTCGAATCCGCTTCAAGAGCGCCCATATCTTGTCAACGGCATAAATTACCGATTTTGTTGTAAAATCGTTTCGGCGGCGATGTAACCCCAGGTCATGTTCGGGCCGAGCGTCGTGCCGGCGCCCACCGCGCGCGTGCCGAAGGGATTTGCCATAGCAAGGCCCGCGGCATAGAGGCCGGCAATGATGGAACCGTCTTCGCGTAGCACTTGGCCGCGCTCGTTCGTCCTGGCGCCGCCTTTGGTCCCAAGAATGGAGCGATTGAGCGTCATCCCGATATAGGGCGGTTTGTCGATGGGTTTCAGGCGGTTCGTCTCGCCATGGGCCTTGTACTCTTCCCAGTTGTTCTCTCCGCGGCGGAAGTCCGTATCCCGGCCTGCCTTGCACTGGGCGTTCCAGCGCGCGATCGTCTGCTCGAGGGCATCTGGCGGGAGCCCGAGCTTTCCGGCAAGTTCGCTCACGGTGTTCGCCTTCCTGACCCAGTCCCGCTCGTAGGCAGCGTACCAGCGAAAGGGCAGGGCGGCGTTGAGAAAGCGATGATCGCCCACCAGGAATGCCGGCAGGTTGACCGGCATGCCGCTTTCGTCGCGGGCATCCAGCGCCTCGCCGATATTGAAATCGCTTTCGCTGACGAAGCGCTTCGCATGGCGGTTGACCACGATGGAATGCGGCTCGGCCTGGAATGTCATGGGCAGGCCGCTCGGACGCCGTTCATACCGCGTCGGAAGGCACGGATAGATGTTTGCCTGATCCATGCAGAGGAGCGCCGCATCGGCAAGCCGAGCCAGCATCTGCCCGTCGCCCTCGTTGCTGCTTGGGCTGCCGATGCGGTCGATCGGACCTGGAAAATGGCGATCGAGCATCTGCTTGTTCCACTCGAAGCCGCCACTGGCGATGACCACGCCCCTGGTGGCATCGATCTGGCTCTTCCGTCCTTTGTGCTCGACCTCGACGCCGGTCACGCAGCTTTCCGCATCCTGAATGAGGCCGACCGCGCGCGTTTCCAACCGGAATTCCACGCTGGCATCAAGGCACCCCTTGATCAGGCCGACCATGAGCGCGGTTCCCTGGCCGCCGGCATTGGTCAGCCAGCGGTGAAGGAGCTTATGCCAGACCTTGAGCCCGGCTTTGACCGGATGATGATAGATGTCCAGGTCGACGGCCTCCTTGTAGGTGAAGCTGTGGGGCAGCGTCGAACGGCGCAGCTTTGCGGCGAAGGGGCCGAGAAGGCGCCGGCTCAAGGCATTCGGCGTTACCATTCGGCCGAACATCTTGCCGCCTGGCGCTTCCGTGAAAGGATCGGGTTCGGCGACCAGTTGGAAGTCGAGCGGGGTGTTCTTTGCAAGGAACTGCAGCATGTCCGGAGCCGCCTCCACGAAAGTCGCCCACCGGCCGCTGTCGCTTTCCTTTTGTTCCGGCGGCTGAACGGCATGGAGATAGGCAAGCGCCTCCGTTTTGCTGTCTGGCACGCCTGCGGCGGCTGCAAGATGGTTCGCCGGAATCCAGATTCCTGCACCGGACATGGCCGAGGTGCCGCCAAGGCGGTTAGATTTTTCGATGGCCAGGACCTTCAAACCACCCCGGGCGGCACGCAAAGCTGCCGCGCAAGCGGCAGAACCGGACCCGATCACCACAACGTCGAACTCGTTCATCGCCCTCTCCAGTCGCATGCGCGCACTATAAAGAGAATAATCTTTATCTGTCTACTATTGTGTAGACACTTTTTGCACGCTACTCTGCTCTCACGGTTCGGTCCGGAAGGAGGCGGTCTTTCCGGAGCGCCGTCAGGTCAAGGCCGCACCACCGGCCGGCGATGGTGCGGCTGACTTCGAAGCCGCAAACGAACCACTGAATTCTGCTGCCCACCGGACGGTATCATGACCACAGACGACATACCCGGTCTTCAGGATCCGCGCCTCACACGGGGGGCGGACCTTCTCGCCCAGGGACGATCAATGGCGCGGGACTGGCGCCTCGGAACCAGCCGCTTCATGCGCGAGATGGGCGTTGCGTCCGAAGCGGAATGGAAGCGACAGGCTACCGCAAACCGGCGGATCATGCAGCACGCCCATATCGGTTTCCGGGACGTCAATCGCACGATCGAAGGTATCCGCGCGGTGCATGGGTCCTGTGCGGAAGCAGGTGTGACGGTCGATCGCTTCGGCATCACGCTCGACTGGTCGATGGGTTATCCGGAATCCTCGCGCGCGAAGGCATCGCGCGGGACCGGCATCGTCCTGACCGGCCCGGAGGATTTTGCCCGCATCATCGAGGCCGCGCCCGCCGCCGCACATTTCGGCGATTTCATGCTGGGCCTTCCTGGCGCGCTTGAAAATACACGCGCTGCAATCGCCGCTGGTGCGACGGCCATCGGCAATCTCGGCCAGTATTTCACGTTCCGTCTGCCCTATTGGGACGACGACGTGGCGACGACCGAGGCGACCGTCACGGCGTTGGGTCTCATCGCGGCGCAGGATGCCGAAATTCTCGTTCACTCGAATCTTGATGACGGCTTTGCCGGCCTCTTCGTGGATATGGCCTGTGCGCTGGGCATGGTACTCGTCGAAAAGCATATCGTGGAAGATCTCATTGGCGCACGGCTCGCCCATTGTTATGGCCATCACTTCAGCGACCCGTTGTCCCGCACAGCCTTTCATGCCGCGCTCGTGCAGGTCAGCGATACGCCGGGCACGATGATCTTTGGCAACACGGTCGCCTATCAGTCGATGCCTGCCGGCAATTATGCGAGCCTCGCGAGCTATCTGCTGGCTGACATTCTGGCACTCGGTCGCTGGCCGGCGGGTCACGCGGTCAACCCGGTTCCTGTGACCGAGAACCAGCGCATTCCCGATATCGACGAAATCATCGACGCCCAGGCTTTCGCGCACCGCCTTACGCTCCAGGCACCGTTCTACGATCCGGTTTTCGACTGGGCACAGGTCGAGGCGATGGCAGCCGTGCTCGTCGAAGGCGGACGCCGCTTTGCCCGGTCTACTCTGGAGGGGCTTGCCGAGCGTGGCGTAGCCGTGAATGACCCGGCTGCTCTGCTGCTGGCCATCCGCCGCATGGGGCCGAAGCGCATGGAAGCGCTCTTCGGCCCCGGCGCTCCCGGCGCGCGCTCCCGCACCCCGCTCATTCATGCCGTGTGGGCACGCGAACTCAATCACAAAGCCGAAGAATGGGTCGCCTCGCGCGGCAAGGACGTCGGCACGACGTCGCTTTCCGTCTGCATCGGAACCACCGACGTGCATGAGCATGGCAAATATCTCGTCGAAAGGGCCTTCGAAGGGCTGGGCGTCGAGACAGTGGATGCCGGGGTCGCGGTCGACCCCGAGGCGCTTGTGGCGCGCGCTGTCGAAGCGGGTGCCGACATGGTTGCGGTCAGCACCTACAACGGTGTTGCGTTGTCGTACGCCAAGGCGGTGAAAGCGGCGATGAAGAAGCAGGGTGTGGATTTGCCCGTGTTGATCGGGGGCAGGCTGAACGAAGTGCCGAAGGATTCGAATTCCGGCCTTCCGGTCGATGTCTCCAGCGACATAGCCGCCGTCGGCTGCATTCCCTGTAACGACCTCGACGGCATGCTTGTCGCACTCAAGACGCATTCGAAAAAGCCGTAGACAAAACCCGTGGACCGCCAATCATCACGCTTTAAAGTGTCTACACATTTGTATTGAGTTAAACTATTGGATGCCTGCGTTGCTGGCGCTTAGGAAACAAAGGACTGGAAATGCGACTCACCTTCACGGCAGAGGGCCGGACCTGGCCAATTCGTCTCAGCGGCGATGCGATCCGCACACGCGCCGCGCTTCTTGCGAGCCTGCCGTTACGTCTTCAGCTTCACACGCCGAAGATTGCCGGAAGTCACATCTATTGGCATGCACCCTTCGTCGAAGACGTAGAGGGCGCAACCCATGTGCTCGACGCACAGGCCGGCGCCTTCATCTACTGGCCCGTCCGCCAGTTTCTGGAAATCACCTTCGCCCCCCTGCAGGCGGAGAACGCTGAGATCACCGTGCTCGGCCATCTGGATGCTCCGGTCGAAGGGATCGCGGAGCTCGCCACGGTTCTGAAGCGTGAGCAGGGGCGCCGGATCATCGATGGGGTGCTTTCCCTGGCCGACGGGGTGGAAGCCGACGTAATTGCTGCTGCCCCGTCCGTATTGCCGGACGATCTCGTATCGTGCCGACAGGCGCTGTGGGATGCCATGCCGGCGGACATTGCCCGCCTGACGGCATCCCGGGCGATCATGCATCCCGCCGGTCCGGTCTTTGCGGCCGAAGCAGAGGCGCGTGTCCTGCATGAGCTGCTCTGGTGGGTCCGTGCCGAGCAGTCGGAACATGATGAGGCCGTGCTGCGGCAGACGATGGCGATCACGCTCGACAAGACGGCGACGCGCCTGCGGGACTTTTGTCATATGGACGATACGCCCGCCCTGCTTTTTGCGCTGCGCGATGCAGCGCGGGGGGCCGCGCCGTTGGCCGCTCTCGTCGACGAGGCCATTCTTGTCTCGGGCCGGATCGGCGCGTGGCTCGATCTGCTGATCCCCTGGAATGATCTCAACGAGGCCTTCCGCGCCGCTCTCGACTGAGGGCGGCCACATCTTTTCGCCTTCAGGTCGGTGACTGGCCCGACAAGCGCTGAAGAACCGCGCCGCAGGCGGCTTGCCACGCCTGCGGCTGCCCTTCTTTTGCCAACACGTCCAGACCAAGTTCCGTGATGCCGCCGGGCGTCACCAATTCCCCGATCAGCGTTTCCATGGGGCGGTCCGTTTCTGCGATCAGTCGGCCGGCTGCGACGAATGTCAAAGCCGCAAGCCGCCGCATTGCTACAGCATCGCCGCCTTGCGCCGTCGCCCAGTCGGCGGACTGTCGGATCAGATCCTGCGCCCAGCCGTAAACCGCGGCACTGACGGTGGCGACCTCGAATTCCTCTTCGCTGCCGAGCGGGATGACGGGCCCCAGCTTTTCCAGCACCGTGATAGCCTGCGCGGATGCGGGAAAACACGCGGTCGGGCTGGCATTGATCGCGGCTGCCGTCAGCGGCATGGCGCGCACCACGCCGGCCGGTCCCGCGTCAAGGCTGGAGACGGCCACGCCAGCGCAAAACGACACGAGCGTCTGGCCGGCCCGCCATCGCAGATCGGCGACGGCTGCCGGTGCATCGACAGGGCGAACGGAAAGCAGCACTATGTCCGCGCGGGCAACGAGGTCGTCGTTATCAGCGGCAAGGGGGATGCCCCAGCGCACGGAAAGCGCGCGCGCCTGCCCGCGGGGAGACAGGAGAAGCGAGGCCGGATCGATGCCCGCACGCAGGAAGCCAGAGAGAATCGAGGCCGCAAGGTGACCAACGCCAATGATGCCGACAATCATCATTCGCCTCCAAAGTGATGACGCTTGCCATCGACGCGAAGTTGAGAAAAAAGATAATGTGCAAAACTGTAGACACTATCACTGCAAGCGACAAGACGCGGGAAGCGCCATGACGGAAAGAATCGATACGGAAACAGTGGAAACGTTGACGGGCGAGGCAGAGCAGGAAGGCCGCCGATCGGCCGACAGCAGCGAGCGTGCCTACCACACGATCCGCAAATTGCTGGTCGAATTCAAGCTTAAACCCGACGAGCGGCTGAATGAGGTGCAGCTGTCGCGTAGCCTCGGCGTCTCGCGTACACCGATCCGCGAAGCGCTCAACCGACTTGCCTCGGAAGGTTTCGTTTCGCTCACACCGAACCGTGGTTTCTTCGTGCGCAGCTTGTCGACGGAAGGTCTAATCGATCTCTACGAATTGCGTTCGATTATCGAATGCGCGTCTTTCCGTTTGATGTGCGAAAGGGCCGATGATGCGCAAATCGGACGTTTGACAGCCTATTGGGCAAGTATCGTCGATGGTTACCAGGACAATCCGCCGGACGAAATCCTGGTCAAGGACGAACAGTTTCATCTTCTGATCGCCGAGCTTTCGGGCAATCCCGAACTGGCCAGCCAGCTTGCGGCGATCAATGCCCGCATTCGCTTCATCCGGCGAATCCAGATCGAGCGCACCCACGATCCCCGCCAGGTTTCGTCTCATTCGGAGATTGTCGCAGCCGCCGTCCGGCGCGATGCGGAACGCGGCGTCAAGCTGCTGCGCGATCACATTGAAATGACTGTTTCGGCCACCCAGGAAGCGCTGAAGGACGCTCTCCTCAAGGTCTATACCTCGACGGATTCGATCATCTCCTCCCGCCGTCGCCGGAATCCGAGGGAGGGCTGAGGCGAAAATTGAACGCAAAAGTGTGGACACTTTATTGACGCGACGTTGAATGTCTGCTTCCTTATGCATATGGCAAGAGACCGGAACGGCCTGCCGACATCCGCGTAGCGTCAATCACAGGGGAACTGTCATGAAATTCGCTGCTTCACTTTGCCTTGGCGTCGCGCTGTTCGCCACGCCGAGCCTGGCCGAAGAAATCTCGATCGGCATTGCCGGCCCGCTTTCGGGTCCGCAGGCTTATTTCGGCAATACGTGGCATAACGGCTTCAAGCTTTATTTGGACAAGCTGAACGCCGCCGGTGGCGTCAACGGCGTCACCGTCAACATCAATCAGCAAGATGACAAGGCCGATCCGCGCGAAGGCACGCTCGTGGCCCAGAAGTTCTGCGATGACGAGAGCGTCGTCATCGGCCTCGTGAATTTCAACTCCGGTGTCGCCCAGTCTACGCTGCCGATCTACGAGGATTGCTCGCTGCCGACCATGAGCTTCGGCTCCAATCCCGATCTGACGCAGCAGGGCTACAAGTTCATGGTGCGCCCGGTCGCCAACGACCTTGCCGGTGCATTGCTTCCGGCGGAGTATGCGCTGCAGAAGATCAGCGCCAAGACCGCGATCGTCGTGAACGACAAGCAGGTTTTCGGTCAGGGCATTTCGGAAATCTTCGGCAAGAACTTCACGGCGGGCGGCGGCCAGTTGCTCGATACGCTTGCGATCGCGCCGACCGACGTGGATTTCACCTCCGTGCTCGCGCAGATCAAGGCGAATTCGCCTGACGTCATCTATGTCGGCGCCGTCATGCCGCAGCTCGCGCTCTTCGCCAAGCAGATGCACGAGCAGGGTGTTACCGCGACGCTGATGGTTCCGGACGGCGGCTATACGCCCGACTTCATCGCCCAGGCCGGCGAGGCCAATGTGCAGGGTACGCTCGTCGCCATCCAGGTCCCGCCGATGGACGCGTCCCCGGCGATCGCCGAATTCGCCAAGCTCTACAAGGAGAAGTACGGCGAGGAGGCCGGACCCTATTCGATCTACGGATACGTGCAGGGTCAGATCCTCGAGGCCGTCCTCAAGTCGACGAAAGGTCTGTCGCGCGAGGAGATGAACGACGCCCTGCATGCCGTCAAAGTCGAAACTGCCGTCGGCGAACTCGAATTCGACGACGTTGGCGAGCTGAAGGTTGCGCCGTCCTATCTTTACAAGGTGGAAGGCAAGGACTTCACGCTGATCAGCTCCAAGTAATCGTATCGGCCGGCTCTTGGAGCCGGCCTATTCCTCGCCGTACGGCCGGCCGTCTTGTTCCGCCGCCGCGCATCCATTTTCGTTCGCAGCCGCTCTGGCCGCGAACCCTTTCCGGGCAGGACATCCATGCTGGGAACCCTCATTCAACAGACGGTCAACGCTTTGACCATCGGCTCTATCTACGCCCTGATCGCGCTGGGCTATACGATGGTCTATGGCGTCTTGCGCATGATCAACTTCGCCCATGGCGAGATGTTCATGCTCGGCGCCTACGCCGCCTTTCTCGCGCTCACCCTGTTTGTCGGCGAGATCGGTGCGATTGGCGCTCTCGGCCTGACGATCGCTTTCTTCGGCGCTGTCGTCGCTGTCGGTTTCTTCGGCGTCGGCATCGAGCGGCTGGCTTACAAACCGCTACGCAATTCGACACGGCTTGCGCCGATGCTCTCGTCGCTCGGCGTATCGCTTACGCTCGTTACCGGTATCCAGATCCTCGCCGGCCCGCAGCCCGTTGCGTTCCCGAGTTTCTTCCCCACAACGCGCTACGATTTTATGGGCGGTACGGTTACGTCGGTCCAGATCGGCATTCTCATTGCCGCCTTCGTGCTGATGTTCGCACTCTATACGCTGGTCAACCGCAGCCGCATGGGCATCATCGTGCGCGCCGTTTCCGAAAGCCGCCCGACGGCGCAGCTTCTCGGCATCAACGTCAATCTGGCGATCTCGGCGGTGTTCTTCGCAGGCCCATTGCTGGGTGCTGCCGGCGGCATTCTCTACGCCAGCTATTACGGCATCATGTCGCCAAGCATGGGGGCCGTCATCGGTCTCAAGGCCTTCACCGCGGCCATTCTCGGCGGCATCGGCTCCATACCCGGTGCCATGCTGGGTGCCTATATTCTCGCATTCGTGGAAGTGGGCGGAACCGCGCTTCTGCCGCTCATCACCAACGGCGTACTCGGCACGGAATATCGCGACGTGCTCTCCTTCGTCATCCTCATTCTCGTTCTTCTCGTGAAGCCCGCCGGCATTCTCGGTGAGCCTGTGTCCGAGGAAAGCATGGTCTACAAGAGGGAGTTCTGATGTCCGCCGTCGGTATTTCCCAATCGCCAAAGCCGCAGGCTTCGCGCCTCGTCGCCCTTCTCGTGCTTGCCGCCATCGCAGCGCTCGTGGCCGCAACCCCTTTCCTGCCGAACTACCATATCCGCGTCGTCAACAGCCTCCTCATCTACATCCTGCTGGGGATCGGCCTCAACATCGTCATCGGCTATACGGGCCTGCTCGATCTCGGCTTCGTGGCCTTCTATGCCGTCGGCGCCTATACCTACGCGCTGCTCGCAAGTCCGCAGCTCGATCTTCACCTGCCGTTCCTCCTGATCGTCGGCATTGCCGCCGTGCTCGGCATGATCACGGGCATTCTTCTCGGCATACCCGTGCTGAAGCTGAGAGGCGACTATCTCGCCATCGTCACGCTTGGCTTCGGCGAGATCATCCGCATCGTCGTCAACAATGTCGACTGGCTGACGGGTGGGCCGAAAGGAATCGCCCGTCTCGACAAGGCATCGGTTCTCGGCGTCGAGATTGCCCGCCCGGTCGAAATCTATTGGCTGTTGCTTGTCACCGTCTTCCTTGTCGGCCTTTTCGTCTGGCGGCTTGAACGCTCCATTCTCGGCAAGGCCTGGGCGGCGATCCGCGAGGATCAGGATGCGGCGCGCGGCATCGGCATCAACACGACCAATGCCAAGCTTGCGGCCTTTGCGACGTCTGCCACCATCGGTGCGATCGCGGGAACGATTTTTGCGGCCTCGCAGCGCTTCGTCAGTCCGGAAAGCTTCACGCTGCAGGAATCCGTGCTGATCGTGCTGATGATCGTCATCGGCGGCATCGGCAACATTCTCGGCATCGTCGCCGGTGCGGCCATCCTCATCCTCCTGCCGGAAATGCTGCGTGAGTTCGCCGAATGGCGCATTCTCTTCCTAGGCATTCTTATGGTCGTGCTGATCATCGTGCGCCCCGCCGGCATCGTGCCGCGCAGCTTCGGTCCGGAAAAACTCATTCGGGGGCTTTTCGGCAAATGACGCTCGTCTTTAGCAATCTGCGCAAGCAATACGGCGCCAACGTCGCGATCAATGATGTCTCGACGGAATTCGCGCCTGGCCTCATCCATGGCGTCATCGGCCCGAACGGTGCCGGCAAGTCGACGCTCATCAACATGACGGCCGGCTCCTATACCGTTTCGGCCGGCTCCATCTCTCTGGACGGGCGCCGTCTCGACGGGATGAAGAAGCACCAGATCGCCAACTCCGGCATTGCCCGGACCTACCAGAACATCCGCCTCTTCGACCAGATGACGGTGCTCGAAAATCTGGAGGTTTGCTCCTATCCGACTGAGGTGCGCAACACTTGGCGGGAGGTGCTCTGGCCGCCCTATGGCCGGGTGCGGGCCGAGGCCCGCCGCGAGAGCGGCATGGAAATCCTGCGCTTCTTCGGGCTCGAGGGATATGCGGATGCCGAAGCCGGCAGCCTTCCCTATGGGCGCCAGCGTATGCTCGAGATCGCGCGGGCGCTGGCGATGAACGCGCGCGTTCTTCTTCTCGACGAGCCTGCCGCCGGCCTCAACCATCATGAAACCGCCGAATTGACGGCGAAGCTTGCCGAACTCCGTTCGCCCGATCGCATCATGCTTGTCGTCGAGCACGACATGGACCTGGTGATGACGCTGTGTGACCGCATCGTCGTCATGCACCACGGCAAACTTCTCTTCCAAGGCACGCCCGCTGAAGTTCAGGCGAGCAGCGACGTTCAACTTGCCTATCTGGGGACTGTCAATGACATCGATGACATCAGAGCCGCTGCTCAGGATCGCCGGGCTCAGCTCGGGATACGGGCGCGTCGGCGTTCTTGAAGGCGTCGATCTCGAGGTCGACACACGCGAGATCGTCGTCATCCTCGGCCCGAACGGTGCCGGCAAGACCACGCTCTTGAATTCCATCTCCGGCGTGGCACGCCCGACGGCTGGAACGATCCATTTCGAGGGGCGTGACATCACGGGCGCTCGGCCGGAGCAAGTCGTGCGCCTGGGGCTGACACATTGCCCTGAGGGAAGGCAGATCTTCCAGCGCCTGACGGTCGAGGAAAACCTTGTTGCCGCGCATATCGGCCGCGCCGTCAAGAGCTTCGAGACGCTGCGCTCGGAGGTCTTCGAGCTTTTCCCGGTTCTCAAGGAACGCCGCAATGGCATGGCGAGCCGCATGTCCGGCGGTCAGCAGCAGATGCTGGCGATCGGTCGCGCCCTGATGGCGGAGCCGAAGCTTCTGATGCTGGATGAGCCGTCTCTCGGTCTCGCGCCGAAGATCGTGCACCAGATCTTCCGCATCATTCTCGACCTGTCGAAAACCGGCATGTCGATCCTGCTCGTCGAGCAGAATGTCCAGCTTGCGCTGGAATGCGGCGACTACGGCTACCTGCTCAATATGGGCATGGTGAAGTTGCACGGGCCTGCGCAGGAAATGGCGGAGCACTCGGCGCTCGGAGAGCACTATCTCGGCGGGGCGACCGAGGACACCATCCATGTTTGAGGTCGACTGGAGGACTCCGCACCTGTGGCGGAAGACGACAGCGGCCCGCACGACCTCTCCAGCGCTTACCCGCGATATCGAAACCGATGTACTCGTGGTCGGCGGTGGCTTTACCGGGTTGGCGTCGGCGCTCGGCGCCCGCGACAGCGGCGCCGGTGTCGCGCTGCTTGAAGGCAACGAGATCGGCTCGGCCGCCTCGGGGCGCAACAACGGCCTCGTCATTTCGCATCATTCCAAGGCATCGCCTTCGGAATTCGAAAAGGTCTTCGGCAAGAGTCACGGCGACCGCTTCAATGCGCTTGTCGCCGGCGCCGCCGACGTTGCCTTCGGCTTGATGCAGCGTTTCGGCATCGACGCGCATCAGGTTCAGGAGGGCTGGATACAGCCGGCCCATACAGCGGCGACACTCGCCCGCGCGCGGCAGTTCCACGATGAATGGAAAGCTTTTGGCGCTGATGTCTCTTGGTTTGATCGTGATGAGGTGACGCGCCGCGTTGGCAGCCCGTATCTGGGCGGCTGGATGGTGCACAATTCGGGCCATATCAATCCCTTCGCGATGACGGTCGGGCTTGCCGGCGCCATCGAGCGCGAGGGCGTGCAGCTCTTCGAGAACACGCGTGCGACGCGCCTTGAGAAGGTGGAGCAGGGCTGGAAGGTCCACACCTCAAAGGGCAGCGTCACCGCCCGCGAGGTGATCCTTGCCACCAACGCGCTGACGGACGCTCTCTGGCCGGGTCTGAAGCGCACGCTGATCCCCATGAAGGTCTTTCAGGCGGCGACCGAGCCGTTGTCGGATGAGCTGAGAGCGCAGATTCTCGTCGGCAATCCGGCCGTCTCGGACATGCACAACGACCTGCGCTACTTCCACTATGATTGCGACGGTCGCCTCGTCAGCGGCGCCACGCATACGTTCTGGCATGACGAGGAGGCGCGCGGCCGCGCCAAGGTGGCCAGGATGTTGGCGAAGAGCTTCAAGGCGTTTGGCGGTGAGCCCCGCATCACGGAATATTGGAATGGCACCTTTGCCGTCGTGCCGGATCTCAAGCCGCATCTCTATCGGCTGGCTCCCGGCCTCGTGTTCGGCGGGCTCTATTCCGGTCGCGGTGTCGCGCTCTCCTTGGCGCTCGGGCAGGAGATGGGTCGCTGGGCTGCAGGCCGGCGGACGGATGCGGACATGCCGCTGCCTGTAACGGGGATGAAGCCGATCGCCTTCCATCCTGTCGCGGTTCAGGTCGCAAACCGCATTCACGCCTGGAACCGCCTCAAGGACAGGCGCACGTGAGCGCGCCTGCGGCTGGGCTTAGCCCCTGCCGTCCAGATTGCGGAAATAACGGACTTCGATTGCACGCAGGATATCGCGCGGCTCGTCGTCATAGCTTTCCGAAAACTGATCATCGCCGCATTCGATCGTGATCGCCCAGCGGCCACGATGCGGGTTCAGCGCACAATCCGGGAAGTTCATGTGATGATGCCAGGACTTGCGGGCGTCGTCGATCTCGACGAGCTGACGCAGCAACGGCGATCCGCCGAGCAGCGTCTCTTCGGCGCTGGATGGGTGGCCGGCATCGAGAATGTCATCGCCATGCAGCATCCTGACGAGTTGCTTGTCGACCTCCGGAAAACCGTCGGACGGGGCGATATAGGCCGTGTGCGTCGCATCGTCCTCCACCACGGCGGCATAACGACCCTCGAACGGATTGAACTGACAGCCGGGCGAGAGGACGTGCGAGTGCCACGGCTTGCCTTCGCTCTGCAGGCGATTGGCGAGCGGCAGGCACTCATCGAGTGCGATGGCCGTATAGTCGATGGAGCCGTGGTGGGTGGTGCCATTGCACATGAAAAGGCCTTTCGGTGTAAGGGACGGGATCAGCTTTTCGAGAAGCACGTTCCGCCGACAACCTGCCGGGTCGGCATCATCTCGATGGTGGAGAGGTCGACGGCGGGCGGGGTTGCCAGCATGTGGGAGATCGTCGAGGCGACGTCATCCGGCAGGATGCATTCATAGCCGTCATAAAAATCGGCATCCATGTCGAGCTGGCCGTGAATACCCGTGCGCACGCGGCCGAGACGGATTTCGCCGACACGGAGGGGCGTTTCCTGAAGTTCAAACCGCAGGTTTGCCGCGACCGACTGCATGGCGGCCTTTGTGGCGCTGTAGGCACCCGGGCCGGCGCCCGCGACATTGCCGCAAATGGAGCCCAGGAGCACTATGGTGCCGCGTTCTCGCTCGGCCATGCCCGGAACGACTGCGCGCAACACATTGAACATCCCGGTGATGTTGACGGCGATCAGCTTGGCGACGGTCTCCGCCGGTGTCTTGTGAATGGGCAGGTTCGGGCCGAGGATACCTGCGCCGTGAATGAGAACATCCGCGGTCAGTCCGGCGAGGGCCGTGCCGACGGCCTTCGCGTCGCCGATGTCGACGGCAATGCCTTCGCAGCCGTATCGATGACGGAGATCGTCAAGTGCCGCCCGGCGGGTGCCCACCGCGACCACGCGAAAACCTTCGCTCACCAAACGCCTGGTGACTGCATCGCCGATGCCGCCGGTTGCGCCCGTTACGATTGCTGTTCCCGTCATCGCTCTCTCCGCCAGAGGCTAATGTTATTTGTTGTAACATTTAACGGGAGGCAGTTTTCTACGTCAAGGAAAAGATTGATAATCCGGACGTTTGATTGAAAGAGAAGGCGGCCACCGAGGACTCGGGCCTACGTGTCGATGCCTTGGCGTTACCGACAGGTTTACGCTGGAGCCTGCGGGCCGAATGTCTGGTTAGCGCGCGACCTTCGGCCGGCGCTCGGCGCTCTGTTGCGCCTTGATCATGTCGATCAGCGTGTCGGCCGCAAAATTGATGTCGATGACGACGGCGCTGGCGAGCCGCTCGGGATCGCGCGATTGAAGGGCGCGCACCATCATCTGGTGATTGTTGATGCCCTGGTCCATCTGGCCGAAGCGGGGATAGATGACGTTGAGATAAGAGCTGTTCATCATCCAGCGCTTCTCGATCATCCGCACCAGCTCGTTCATTCCGCTGGCGCGATAGATCGCGAAGTGGAATTCCCAGTTCAGTTCCATGACCTGGGCGTAGTCCTTGCGTTCGTTCGCCTTGACCATCAGGTCGTTGATCCGGCTGATATTGGCGATATCGTCATCGGTGATACGAAGGGCTGCCTCGCGCGCGGCGAGGGCCTCGAGCGCCGTACGGATCTTTGTCAGCTCGATGATCCGCTCCGTCGTCAGCGTCGGAACATAGACCGAGCCGTTCGACCGCATTTCGAGGATGCCTTCGGCGGCAAGATTGTAGAGCGCCTCGCGCGCCGGCGTCAGGCTGACGTCGAGTGCCGTGGCGACGGCGCGGATCGTCAGCTTCTGACCCGGCTTGAAGCGGCCGGCCATGATGGCGCTGCCGAGCTGTGTGCGCACCTGTTGGCCAAGTGTCTCGCTGCGGCCGATCGGCGCCAGATCGAGGCCGGCAAAGGATGCGTCTGTGGACTTGGTCTTGTTCATCGTGCTGCCGGAACCCGAGACGCCGCCAGCCGGATAACTGAGGCGTGTATTGTTATTTGCTGCACCAAGTTACACGTGATTGCTAGCGGACGGAAAGAGGCGGCACGCGTCTGTCCCCGGTTCAGTGGCTGAGTACCTGGCTGAGGAACGTGCGCGTGCGCTCGTTCTTCGGATTGTCGAAGAGTTCGGCCGGCCGGCCCTGTTCGACGATCTCGCCCTTGTCCATGAAGATGACCCGGTCGGCGACCTGGCGTGCGAAGCCCATCTCGTGCGTCACGCACAGCATCGTCATACCGTCCTGCGCAAGCTCCACCATGACATCAAGCACTTCCTTGATCATTTCCGGGTCGAGAGCCGATGTCGGCTCGTCGAAGAGCAGGATCTTCGGCTTCATGCAGAGCGCGCGGGCAATGGCCACACGCTGCTGCTGCCCGCCGGACAGCTGGCCGGGAAATTTCGCTGCCTGCTCGGGGATGCGCACACGCGTCAGATAGGTCATGGCCGTCGCTTCGGCTTCCTCGACGGGCACCTTGCGGGCAAGCGTCGGCGCGAGTGTGCAATTTTCCAGCACGGTCAGGTGCGGGAACAGGTTGAAGTGCTGGAAGACCATGCCGACGTCGCGCCTAATATGGTCGATATTGCCGATGTCATCGTTCAGCTCCGTACCGAGCACGTCGATCCGGCCCTGCTGGTGTTCCTCCAGCCGGTTGATGCAGCGGATCAGCGTCGACTTGCCAGAGCCCGACGGGCCGCAGATGACGATGCGCTCTCCCGACCGGACGTCGAGATTGATATCCCTGAGGACCTGGAACCGACCATAGAACTTGTTCATGCCGGCAATGCGTACTGCGGCTTCGCTCATGAGTATCTCTTTCAATGCTGACCGAAACGCATGCGCCGTTCGAGATAGGCGCCGTAGCGGGAAAGGCTGAAGACGAACACGAAGTAGACAAGGGCCACGAAGATGTAGACCTCGAAATAGGCGAAGGACCATTCGCCGGTGCCGTAGGCGGCATTGCCCGAGGCGAGAATTTCGAAGAAACCGATGATGACGATCAGCGACGTCTCTTTGAAGGTGATGACGAGCTGGTTGATCGTCGGCGGCAGGGCATTGCGGAAGGCCTGGGGCAGAATGATGCGGCCGGTGCGATGCCAGTAGCTGAGACCAAGCGCCTTGGCGGCCTCTTCCTGGCCGACGGGAATGGACTGGATACCGCTTCGGATGATCTCCGCCTGGTAGGCTGCAAAGAACAGCGCGAAGCCGATGATGACGCGCCAGATCTTGTCACCTTGCAGCCAGCCTGGCAGCACAAAGGGGAAGATCAGCGCTGCGGTGAAGAGGATCGTGATCAGCGGCAGGGAGCGGACGCCGTCGATCAGGGCACCGGTCATTCTGGAGACGAGCGGCATATCCGATCGGCGCAGCAGCGCCATGGCAATGGCCATCGGCATGCCGATCAGAACGCCGGCGGCATAGAGAAACACGGTGAGCGTCAGCCCACCCCAGTCCGCCGGCAGGACGGCCCTCATGCCGAACAGCCCGCCGCGCATCAGCACGTAGAAGATGAGGAAGCCGGCGCACCACAGGATGGACAGGCGCAGCGGTCTCCAGGACCACGGGAGGCACGAAAGCACGATCGTCGCGACCATGACGAGGCAGGCCAGCATGGAGCGCCATTGCTCGTCATAGGGAAACAGGCCGAAGATGATGATGCGCCAGCGCTGCTGGATCACGGCCCAGCAGGCGCCTGCGATATCGCGACAAACGGCCGACGTGCTGTCGGGCGAAATCCAGACGGCCTTCAGCACCGCCCAGTCGAGCGCATGGAAGGCGAGATAGAAGAGTGCAGCCATGCCCACCATCGAAATGACAGCGTTTCCGGGCGTGCGGAAATAGCGCCGGCGCAGGCGCGCCGGCAGCCCATCGGGCTGAAGGCCGGAGTTGAGGGATTGGGAGGGCGTGTTCATGTCGGAAACGGCGGTCATGGAATTCCCCCTCAGGTTCTCAGCTGCGTGCCCTTGAGGGCGATCGCCTTGTTGACGCGGTTGAGGACAAAGGAGAGCGTATTGTTCATGATCAGGAAGCCGGCCATCAGGATGGCGATCAGCTCCAGCGTCTGGCCGCTCTGGTTGATGGAAACCGAGATGACCGAGAAGAAGTCCGCAAAGCCGACGACGATGCCGAGTGTCGTTGCCTTGAAGAGCCAGACATATTGATTGATCAGCGTGGGCAGGACGGCGCGGATGGCGAGCGGCAGGTGGACGCGGGAAAAGACGTGCCAGGGGGAGAGACCGAGCGCACGCGCGGCCTCTACCTGGCCCTTGCCGACCGACAGGAAGCCGGCGCGAATGACCTCCGCGATATAGGCGCCGCCATAGATGGCGGTGGCGATCGCAAGCGCAGACAGTTCCGGCGGAATGGTGACGCCGCCGCGGAAGTTGAGACCGCGCAGCGCTGGCACCGAGACGATATCGGAGCCGGGTTCGCGCGCGTAGACGAGAATGCCCACCATGGTCGCAAGTGTCAGGCCGGCGATGCCGATCTGGATCGCCGGCCGGTTTTGCACGCGCCGCAAGCGACGCGCCATGGAAAACCAGGCAAGAGCCGCCAGGCCGAGGATCAAGACCAGCGCTACGGCGGCGAACCACTGGCCTTCCACGTTGAGGCTGGGAACGAACACGCCACGCGCCGACAGAAAGATGGAGTCGAACAACGAATAGGCTTGCTTGGGCGGCGGCAGATGGGTCAGCGCCGCATACCAGAACAGCGCCTGGAGAATGAGCGGCACGTTGCGAAACGCCTCGATATAGAGGGTGCCAATATCATTGAGCACGCCATTGGAGGAAATCCGGAAGACGGCGATGATCAGGCCGACGATGTTGGCGAGGATGATGCTGAGGATGCCGAGGAAGATCGTGTTCAGAAAGCCGACCCACAACATCTGAAGGTAGCTGTCGAACGGATCGAACGGGATCAACGAGAAACCGATCCGAAAGCCGGTCGATTTCTGCAGGAAATCGAAACCGCTGGTCATGCCCTGTGCGGCCAGCTTCGTCGTTGCCTCATGCACGGCGCCGAAGATGACGAGTGCGAAAACGGCAAGAAACGCCACCTGATAGACGACGCTGCGCGTTTTTCTGTTTCTGAAAATCTGCATCGGAACACCTCTCCGCTGTCATCGCGGCCGCCGACGCATCCTGCGCCAGCGGCCAGCCTTGGGAGGCGGATCAGTCGAGAACGAGCGGGTAGAGGATGCCGCCGTTCTTCAGGAGAGCGTTGACACCGCGCTCGACCTTGTAGGGCGAGTCCTTGCCGATGTTGCGGTCCCAGATTTCGGCGTAGTTGCCGACGGTCTTGATGACATTGTAGCCCCAATTGTCGTTAAGGCCGAGCGGCGTGCCCATGCCGGGCGTCGCACCCAGCAGCTTGCCGATGGCCGGCGTCGGCGGGTTGGCCTTCATCTCGTCGACATTGGCGCTGGTCACGCCGGCCTGTTCGGCAAGCAGAAGGGCGGTCTGTACCCAGTTGGCGATATCGACCCAGTTGTCGTCGCCCTGACGCATGACGATGCCGACCGGCTCGGCCGAGAGAACGTCGGGAAGGATGACGAAGTCGTCGGGGTTCTTGGCTTCGGTGGCGCGGAGAACGCCGAGCTGAAGGTCCCATTCCATCATGGCGTCGCAGCGGCCGGCCAGGAAGGCGGCGTTGGCTTCTTCGGTCTTTTCGAAGGGTACGACGTTCAGCTTGTAGCCGTTCTCGGCCTCGTGCTCGACGGCGTAGCGTTCCATCGTCGTGCCTGTCGGAAGGCAGAGCGTGCCGCCGTCGAGATCCTTGGCGGAGGTGACGTTCAGTTCCTTGCGCACCATGTAGTGGATCGCGGCCATCATATAGGGCTGCGCGAACTGGGCGCGGATTTCGGTGTCACGGCTGAACGTCCAGCCCGAGGACTTGATCACGAGGTCCAGTTCGCCGGACTGGAGCGAAGGCCAGCGCTGCGCCCAGCTGGTCGGCTTGACGTCGACATGGCCTTCCCAGGTGCCGAAGATGGCCGTTGCGACGGCGCGGCACAGGTCGATGTCGAAGCCCTTCCAGTTTCCTTTGTCGTCCACTTCGGCAAGGCCCATGTAGGAGCCGTTGTGGCCGGTGCAGGCGAGCGCGCCGCGCTCCTTCACCTTTTTCAGGGTGTCGCCGAATTCCGCATGGGCCGGCGTGATCGAAAGCAGAACCGTCGCCGCGAGCGCGGCGGCAAGTGTCGACTTGATAGACATGGATTCCCCTTTTGTGCTGCTTGCCGGCAAGCCGGACTATCCGGCCGCCCAAAGTTATTTGTTATATAATGACGAAGGTCCGGTATTTGTCCAGATGATTCATATTGGGTTTCGATAAATTTAATAAGCCACTGAAAATACGTAGTTTATGCGGGATTTTTGGTGGCTCATCCACAATTTTTGTGGTCGTCATCAAAAAATAAATTGCACGACTTTTGCGTTATGATACCTGTTATAACAAATTAAGGCCACGAGGATCATGATGTTAAACGCGCCATCTACGGACGAACTGAAGGACATCCACCACAAGATGGTGGTGACGCGCGAACTGGAAGAAGTGCTTGGCGCCTATGCCAAGGAGGGTAAGACCCGTGGGCCGATCCATCGCTGCGACGGCCAGGAGGCTGTGGGCGTTGCCGCCTGTGCGGCGCTGCGCGTCGACGACTATGTCTGTACCACCCATCGTGGCCACCATGTCTACGTCGGCAAGGGCCTGACGGCGCGCGGCATCGTGGCTGAAATCTTCGGCCGCGAGACCGGCTACTGCAAGGGCAGGGGCGGTCACATGCTGCTCGGCGACGTGAAAACGGGTATGCTTGGCGGCAATGCCATCGTCGGCGCCGGTATTCCGGCCGCAACGGGCATGGCGCTTTCCATGCAGATCCTCAAGCAGGATCGCGTCTCGATGGTCGTCTTCGGCGACGGTGCCGCCCAGACCGGCATCTGCCACGAGGCAATGAACATAGCCGGGCTATGGAAGTTGCCGGTCATCTTTGTTCTCGAGAACAACCAGTACGGTCTCACCGTGCGCCAGGAAGTGCAGTCGCCGGTCGAGGATCTCAGCATCCGCGCCGCCGGTTACGCGATGCCCGGCGAGATCGTCGATGGCAATGATGCCGAAGCGGTCTACCGCGCTGTTGCCGCCGCAGCCGAACGGGCGCGCCGTGGTGAGGGTCCGAGCCTCATCGAGGCCAAGACCTATCGCGTGAAGGGCTTCTCCACGTCGGATATGGGTGGTTACCAGTCCGAAGAGGAGATGGCGCCGTGGCTCGATCGGGATCCCATCAAGCTGTCTGCCGAGAAGCTGGTGGCATTGGTCGGTGCCGACACGGTTGCCGCCATCGAGGCGGCCGCACGCGCGGAAGTCGCGCAGGCCTTCGAGACCGCGCTTTCCGATCCGTTCCCCACTTTTGAAATCCATGCCCCCTCGGCCGCCTACTCGGAGACCAAGTAATGACCTTGATGCGTTATGCAGAAGCGTTGAACGCCGCCCTCAGGGAAGAAATGCAGCGCGATGCGAGCGTGTTCCTGTTCGGTGAGGACATTGGCCGCTACGGTGGCGTCTTCAAGGTTTCCAAGGATTTGCGTGATGAATTCGGCGATGCGCGCGTGCGCGATACGCCGATTTCCGAGCAGGCGCTGACGGCGATGGCCGTGACGGCCGCCATGTCCGGCACGCGTCCTGTTCTCGAGATCATGTATGCCGACTTCCTGCCGCTGTCGCTCGACGCGCTCGTCAACCAGGCATCCGTCTTCACCTATCTCTGGGAAGGTCAGGTCGACATTCCCTTCGTGCTGCGCACGCAAGGCGGCGGCGGCGTCGGGACTGGTGCCCAGCACGCCAAGAGCCTCGATGCGATGGTCTGCCATATTCCGGGTATCAAGGTTGTCGCCCCGGCCACACCGGCTGACGCGAAAGGCCTGTTGAAGTCGGCCATCCGCGACCGTCAGCCCGTCGTCTTCCTCGAGCACAAGCTGCTCTACAATACGCGCGGCGAAGTGCCTGATGGCGACGAGGTGCTCGTGCCGATCGGCAAGGCGAAAACTGTGGTCGAGGGCAAACATGTCTCGATCTTTGCCTCCTCGAAGATGGTCATCGAAGCCGAAAATGCCGCCAGGCTCCTTGCCAAGGATGGCATCGAAGCTGAGGTGATCGACCTGCGCACGCTGCGCCCGCTCGATCTCGATGCGATACGCCAGTCCATCGCCAAGACCAACCATGCCGTTGTCGTCAATGAAGGCTGGACTTTCTGCGGCTACGCTTCGGAGCTTTCGGCGACGATCATGGAGCATTGCTTCGACGATCTCGATGCGCCGGTCGCGCGCGTCGCGATGCCGGACATGGCGATCCCTTATTCCGAGCCGCTGGAAATGGCCGTTCTGCCGAATGCGGTGAAGATCGCCGCTGCGGCGAAAAAGGCCCTCGCATAGGCCGGGAGACAGATATGGCAACGCCGATAACCGCAGGCGCCGTCGCCGGCGAATATATGGAAACGCTCGTGATCGTGGAGTGGCGTGTTGGCGTCGGCGACACGGTTGCCGAGGGCGATGTGCTCCTTACCATCGAAACCGCCAAGGCAGCCGTCGATATCGAGGCGCCCTGTGCCGGCGTGGTGAGCGCCATCTTCGCCGAGGCGGATAGCGAAGTGCCGGCGGCTGCCGTGCTTTGCCTGATCGGCACAGACAGCTCCGACGTGGACTATGACGGTGGCGAAACGCCAACGGTCGAATCCGGTCTGTCATCCGCACCGGCAACGGTCGCGGTTGCGGCCGGAGGTGCCGCGGAGGCGCCGCGTGCGGCGGTGACCTCCGGTCGCGTCCTCGCAAGCCCCGCAGCCCGCCGGGCAGCGAGTTCTGCCGGCATTGATCTCCGTGCCGTGAGAGCCTCCAGCCCTTCCGGCCGCATCAAGCTGCGCGACGTTGCCGAGGCATCACAACGCGCACCGCTCTTCGCCGTGCAGGCGCCGGTCGACCTGCCCGCCGACGAACACGGTCCGTTGAAGGTGCACCGCAGCGGCACCGCAAGTGGCACGCCGGTCTTCCTGATCCACGGTTTTGCCAGCGACTCGCTGTCCTGGTACCCGCTTGATCGTCATCTGGCGAAAAATCATGCGGTGTACCGTCTCGATCTGCCGAACCATGGTGCATCGCCGAAGCGGCAGGTCGGCAGCTTCGCCAATCTGGTGCGTGAGGTGCGCGAAGCCTTCGACGCTCTTGATCTCGACGGCGCGCATGTGATCGGCCATTCGCTGGGCGGAGCGCTTGCCCTTGCGCTCGCCGATACACGCCCCCGCAAGGTGGCGTCCTTGGCGCTCTTCGCGCCAGGTGGCCTCGGCCCCAGGGTCAACGGCGATTTCATTGGCGGTATCGCCCGCGCCTCCCGTCCCGGAAGCCTCGAGGCCTGGTTGAAGGTAATGGTGCACGACCAGAAGCTCATCGATCCGGCCTTCGTCAATGCTGCCTTCGCTGCCCGCGCCGACGCGGAACTTCGCGCAGCACAATCCCACATGGGCGAGACGCTTTTTGCTGATGGCACGCAGAGCTTCGACCTCGCGGCAGCGTTGCAGCGGCTGGAATGCCCGACGCGGATCGTCTGGGGCCGCAGGGACAGGGTTCTCGACTGGCGTGGCGCGTTGCAGGCACCCGGGCAAGTCGGCCTGCATCTTCTGCCGGATGTCGGCCACGTGCCGCAGCTTGAAGCACCGGACCTTTCCCTTGGCATCGTCACTGCCCTGATCAAGAGCGTTTGAGGAGCCGGTTCATGTCACACACGCTTCTTCTCATCGGTTGCGGCAATATGGGTTTTGCCATGTTGTGCGGATGGCTACGCAAGGATCCGACACTTACGGTCCATGTCGTGGAGCCGGCCGACGAGCTTCGTGCCCGTGCGGCCGGCGCGGGCGCCTTTGCCGTCTCGCGATTGGCCGATCTTCCGCAAGGCCTTGCGCCCGAGATCGTCTTCGTCGCCGTCAAACCGAACCTCGTCGAAGCGGTGCTGGCAGACTGTATGGAATTCGCGGCGCGCGGCGCGACCTTTGTTTCCATCGCAGCCGGCGTGACCACGGCAGCCATGGCGCAGTGCCTTCCCGCCGGGACAGCCACCGTACGCTGCATGCCGAACACACCCGCCGCCATCGGTGAAGGCATGATGGTCCTCTACGCCTGTGATGGCGTTACGGAAGCAGCAAAAAACCTCGTCTCGTCGCTGCTCGCCACGTCTGGCGTAGTCACTTGGATCGACGAGGAAGCGCATATGGATGCCGTAACAGCGATTTCCGGCTCGGGGCCGGCCTATGTTTTCCATTTCATTGAGGCTTTGACGAATGCGGGCATTGCCCTCGGCCTTTCGGCGGAAACCGCAGCACTGCTGGCAAAGCAGACAGTACGCGGCGCCGGCCGGCTTGCCATGGAAGCGGATGTCGATCCCGCTACGCTTCGCCGGCAGGTGACGAGCCCCGGCGGCACGACGGCGGCCGCCTTGAATGTCTTCATGAGCGATGAGCGCACCGGGAAACTCGTGGCGGAAGCCACGCGCGCTGCCCGCGACCGCAGCATCGAACTCGGCAAATCCAACTGAATCAAATCTGGAAGGACATAGAAATGATCAGCCTCATAACGGGCGGCGCACAGGGCATCGGTTTCTCCACGGCGGAACATTTCGTCCGTCGCGGCGACAAGGTCTGCATCCTGGACCGCGCCGGCGTGGCCGAAGCACGTGAGAAGCTCGGGGCCGATGTGCTAGCCATTGAAGGCGACGTCACGAACCCAGCGGATGTCGAAGCGGCCGTCGCCCGTACGGTGGAAACCTTCGGCGGGCTCGACACTCTTGTCACCGCCGCCGGCATCGTCGCTGTCGAACCCGCACTCGATCTGGCGGCAGACGCCTTCATGCGCATGATGTCCGTCAACGTGCTCGGCAGCTTCCTGCCGGCCCAGAGGGCTGCGAAGTACATGAGCGAGAACGGCGGCGGCAACATCGTCTTCATCGGATCCGTCTATGGCTCCGTCGGCGCCCCCAAGCGAACGGCCTACTGCGCCTCCAAGGGCGCCGTGCACAACATGATGCAGTCGCTCGCCACCGAATGGGGCCCGCTTGGCATCCGCGTCAATGCGCTGGCTCCGACCGGCGTGCGCACGCCGATGGTGCAGGACCTCATCGACAAGGGCATCTACAACATGGTCGGCGTTCGCAACCGCACGCCGCTTGGCCGCATCGCCGAGCCCGAGGAGGTCGCGGCCGCAGCCGCGTTTCTCTCCTCGCCGGAGGCCGGCATGGTGCACGGCATCGTGCTTCCCGTCGACGGCGGTTGGATCGCCAACGGCTATACCTGGTGAAACTTTCCGATCAAATCATTTCCGTTCCGGCATGAAAGGCTGAGACAATGACGAAGCGCATCAACATCTCCTCCGGCTCCTCCTTCGAGAAGGCCTATGGCTATTCCCGCTGCGTGAAGGTTGGCGATACCGTCTACGTGTCGGGTACGGTCGGCGTGAATTTCCAGACGGGCGAGTGCAGCACCGATCCGGTCGAGCAGCTCCGCCAGGTCATCCGCAACATAGAGCCCTGGCTGGAAAAGGCCGGCGCCTCGCTGAAGGATGTCGTCCAGATCACGACCTATGTGACCTCGGCCGAAGTATTCGCCGCCATCGGCCCGACTCTGAAGGAGATCTTCGGCGATATCCTGCCGACCAATGCGGCGCTCGTCGTCCAGTTCCCGGTCCCGAACGTCAAGGTCGAAATCTCCGCGACCGCCGTCGTCGGCTGCGGCGCATAATCGATCGGCCGCCGGCCTGTCCGGCGGCCTTTCTTCCCAATCGAGCCGTCTCATGGGCGTCCGGCATGCTTCGCAATCTTCTCCATCCCGATAACCGGCATGCCCTCACGAGAGGGATTGTCCTCGTGATCGTCGGCTATTTCCTTTTTGCGCTGAACGACGTCGTGGCCAAGATGCTGGTTGCGAGTTTCGGTGTGGCGCAGGTTCTGACGATCCGTGCCATCGGCGCGTTCATGGTGCTGGTGCCGCTGGTGCGCCAGCAGGGTGAAACACCATTCCGCAATGTGCACCGGCCGTTCGTGCAGTTGGTGCGGGCAATGCTCATCACCCTCGATACATCGCTGTTCTACGCAGCCGTCATTTATCTGCCGCTTGCCGATGTCATGACCTTCTATATGGCCGGGCCGATCTATATGACGGTCGCCTCGCATTTTCTTCTGGGGGAGCGCGCCGGATGGCGGCGCTGGACTGCGGTTGTGGTCGGCTTTGTCGGCGTGATCATCGCGCTTGATCCGTCGACGTCGGCGTTTTCCGCTCCCGCCTGGTTCGCGTTAATCGGTGGCCTCGCCTATGCGCTGACCCTGGTGCTCAACCGCTCGCTTGCACAAACGGGGGACGCGACGCTTGGCATTTATCAGGGCCTTGCGACGTTCGTTCTCGCCGGGGTCGCCTCGGTGTTCGACTGGCGGTCCTTCACGCCGTCCGAGGGCGCCTCGATGCTGCTTCTCGGTGTGATCGGCGCTTTCGCCCACCTCGTCGTCACGCGTTCGCTGAAACTTGCGCCCGTCTCCATTCTCGCGCCGTTCCAATACACGCTGCTGCTGTGGGGCATGGTGTTCGGCTTCATTTTCTTCGACGATGTGCCGGGCACGAACATGATCATCGGATCGGCGATCATCGTCGTCGCCGGCCTCTTCATCTCGCATCGCAAGGCGCAGAAGGTCGAGGCCGTGCCCGAGACCGACCTGCCGGCACGCTTGCCATGATGGCGCTGTCTGCAACCATCAACGGCGATGTGACGGCTGCGCCTTCATTTCCGCATCCCCTTCCCGACAACCCATCGAAAGTCATTGATCATGTCCATGGCAAGCCCGATCGATCCAACCATGCAAGGCGTCGTCTGGACGAAGACCCTGCAGGAAACCGTCCGTGACTATCCCCGCCTGTCCGGTGAGGAGACTGCCGATCTCGTCGTCATCGGCGGCGGCTATTCCGGTCTCAACACCGCCATTCATGCTGCCAAAAACGGGCTGAGCGTCGTCGTGCTGGAGGCCGGACGCGTCGGCAATGGCGCTGCCGGCCGCAATGGCGGTTACAATGTTCCGCATTTCCCGGGCGGCATTACCCCGTCGGCCGTCGAGGCTTCCGTCGGCCGGCGCAAGGGCCTCGCGCTCGCCGATCTGGTGTTGCACGGTGCGGACGCTGTCTTCCGGCAGATCGAAGCCTTCCAGATCAAATGCTCGGCGGTGCAGAACGGCTGGATGCAGCCGGCCCATTCCGACGCCTCGATGCAGAAGGTCCGCAAGGTCCATGACGAATGGAAGGCGCTCGGCGCCAAGGTGGAATGGCACTCGCCCGCCGATGTTGCCGATCTTCTCGGCGCGCAGGGCTATCTCGGCGGCTGGTCCAATGCCGAGGGCGGCACGGTCAACCCCTACAGCCTTGCGGTGGGGTTGGCGCGGGCCGCGGAACAGAGCGGCGTGCGCATCTTCGAAAACAGTGCGGTCGATGGCTTTGAGGAGACCGGGCCGGGGGTGGTCGTCCGCTGCGGCACGAGTCGTGTGTCGGCGCGTTCGGCCGTGTTCGCCACCAATGCCTATACCGGAGACTTTCTGCCGGCCGTGCAGAAATCCGCCATCCCGGTCTACCTCTACCATGTCGCCACCAAGCCGCTGAGTGAAGCATTGCGCGGCAAAATCCTGAAAACCCAGCTGTGTTTTACGGATCTGCGCAAGTCCGGCGGCTTCGGTCGTCTGGATGCGGCCGGCCGCCTGATCTCCGGCGGCGCCGTCTTCGATTTCGGCAACAAGGTCGCCTACGGTGAGCACCACGCCCGAGCGCGCATGAAAATGCTCTTTCCGCAGCTGACCGAAGGTGACATTCAGCTCGAAAGCTACTGGGAAGGCTATTGCGCGGTGACGGACAGCTACCTGCCGCACATCCTGCGGCTGGGTCGAGACGTCTTCTCCGTCGGCGGCTTCTCCACCCGCGGCGTCAACCTTGCGCAAAATCTCGGGCGCGTCATGGGCGAATTCATGGCCGGCAAACGGGAACTCGACGACGTGCCGGTCAATGTCTACGACCAGCGCAATGACATAGCGCTATGGTCCATCAAGGCCAGGGCGGCGCGGTATGTGTTTCCGTACTATCGTCTCAAGGATAGGCTCGGCATGACGTAGTAGGCCGGCAGTTTTCGCACGCTGGGTGACCGCCCGTTAGTCGTGCTCACGGCCATGGCACCGCTCAGCAAGATGCAATAAAAACAGAGAACATGTCTCGGCAGGCGGACACGCGTCATCGTGAAGTTTGGAGGAAGCTGCATGAAGACGAAGCCTCTTGGTCGACGCGCAGCCGGCACCAACTTCTGGCGAATTCCGGACACTATATCCAATTCGTTTGGCCCGATGTGGTGGTTGCCGCCGTTCTCGAGGTTGTGAATACAGTTCGGCTGGACAACACCGGTGTTGGCGATTTGCGTTGACGGGCACCGTAAACTTAACCTCCGTGAGGTGATAGGGTGCCTTCCTGCCCGGCTTGCCGTTATATCCGAGCGATTTCGGCCCACATGCCCATGGCCGCTGTACGCAGTTCGCGATAGTGGCTGGCGGAACGGCAGAAGCGTATGGGGCCGGAACGTCACGATGGCCGCCTCCCTATCCTCGGACAGAGCCGTAGCGAGCGAAGCTTGCGATCGCTGTATTGCTGCTCTGACCGCGTGGTGGTCGTGGCGATTTCGTGACGAACTTGCCCCATAGGCAATCCTTCCATCCAAAGAGAGGATCACACCATCAAACCATGGGATCAAACATATAGGCCGGATCAATTATAGGACCGCAAGTTCGATTCACTTCAACTGCAAACTGATATCGAAATAATGGGCTCGGAGGTTCGCATCCCTTCGGGACCTATAACCAACAACCCATCAGCGTATGTATCCGTAACGATGCCGTCATTACCGATCTTGTAATGATGGTGTCGTTACGTTATATACCATTATCACATTGGAGTTGCCCATGCCGATGTCACATACGAGCAAAAATGTAGACGCGAGTGTTCCACTGAATATCCGCATCAAACCCGCGACGCGCAATCTCATCGACCGCGCGGCTGAACTGCTTGGCAAGACGCGGACGGATTTCATGCTGGAGGCTTCCGAACGCCGCGCCGAGGAAGTGCTGCTTGACCGTACCGTCTTCACGGTCAGCCCCGAGGCCTATGCTGAATACCTTGCCCGGCTCGATGCGCCAGCACCGTCGAATGAGCGTCTGAAACGCACAATGTCGATCAAAGCCCCATGGGATGAGGCGTGACCCTTAGTTCCCCGGCTGCCTTGGCCGAGCATCATGAGCTTGTCGAGTTTGACTCCGGTGTTCCAGAGCTTGATGATTGGCTGCGTCGACGAGCGCGCGCCAATCAGGTGGGCGGTGCGTCTCGTACTTTCGTGGTCTGCGAGGGAAATCGTGTGGTTGCCTATTATGCTCTCGCCTCCGGCGCGGTGAGGGCACCGGAAGCACCAGGCCGCTTGAAGCGAAATATGCCAGACCCGATTCCAGTCGCTGTACTTGGTCGACTGGCTATCGACCTGTCGTATCAAGGCCGCGGTATCGGTCGGGCGTTGGTGCGTGATGCCGGTCTGCGACTGCTCAATGCCGCCGAAATCCTCGGTATTCGCGGCGTGCTGGTGCATGCGATCTCCGATGACGCACGTGCCTTCTATGAGGCTATTGGATTCTTGCCGTCTCCGTCCGATCCGATGATGCTGATGATTGGATTGAAAGATCTCAGCAACGCATTGAGCGCGTAGACAATATCTTGCGCGGTATGCTGCGCAGGTGCTCAAAACTTGCCTTTCCGGCTGTGTCAGCGATTGCAAGAATTTAGTGCGAAAGAGCTGACGCGCGCTTGAAAGGGTGCTGAAGGGCGGGCGTATCGTAACGGCAGTTCTCAACCGAGGGCCGCGGCGGTTCAGAGTAATGCCGTTGATCACGCCCTCGGTGCCATAATCGATAGAGCGCCGGTTGTTGATGCCGTATTGGTAGCCGGTCTGCGAGGTGAACCGCAGCGTGTCAGAGATGTCGTGCGTGATCTCGAGCCCGAGATTGTGCACCTCGGTCCAGCGATATTCCGTATAGGTAACCGGAGAATTGTTGAAGTCGCCTCGGCCCGAATAGAGGCCGACGAGGGCGTCGTTCGGTCGATCTTTCGAATAGGAATAGGTGAGCAGGGCGCGAGTGTCCGGCATCTCGGACGGCGTGATCAGCAACTTGGCGCGCAGCACGCCGCTGATATCGGTCGTCAGCTCGTCGTAATTGTCGAAGATCCTGAAGTCGGAATAGCTGGGCTCGGCGTGCGAACGCTCGAAGGCGCCCGAGATGCGCAGCGCGATCTGGTCCTCGACGAGCGGCGTATTCACCATGAAGGCGGTGCCTGCGAGGCCGTTGCTGCCGACGGTGGCGGAAAGTTCGACTTGCCTGTCGAAGGTCGGATCCTTCGACTTGATGTAGATGGCGCCGGTCATCGCCGCGCGGCCAGATAGCGTCGATTGCGGGCCGCGATAGACCTCGACCTGCTCGACGTCCCAGAGGTTGCGCGCGCCGAAGCGGGCATTGTACCTGGTCTGGAGGATGCCATCGACATAGACCGAACCGGCCGGCCCCCCCGGAGGGTACCAGGCCTTCGGAGCTCATGCCTCGGATGACGAAGCCGGCGTTGACCGTGGCGCTGTCCAGCACGTTCGCCATGCGGCGATAGGTGTCCTGCGTGGTGCGGATCTGGCTGTCAGCCAAGGTCTCGGCATTCAAAATGGCGACGCTGCTCGTCGTGCCGCCCAAGGTCGTCGCGTTGCGTGCGCCATAGATAGTGATCGGTTCAAGTTCCGTCGCGCTCTCCGGCACCGCTCCGGAAACGGCAGCGCCGTTCTGCAACGTCACCTGGTTGCTGTCGGCAAAGCGGGCGTCGGCGCCGGTGCCTGCGAGCACTGTCCTCAGCGCCTGTTCGGGCGTCAGCGTGCCGGCCGGCACGGAGATCGATTGCTCCGTCGCCTGTGCCAGAGCTTCTCGCACCATCGCCGGCACGACGGGGGGCAGCATCACGAGTGCTGTCCCCGTCAGAAACACCGCCTTGAGGCCTGCCCAGGCCCCGCGCGAGGCGGATTTAGTCTTAGTCATCGAAGCCCCCAATCGTACGGCGTTCAAGGCGCCGCAGTCCACCACTAGGAACGGCTGTACATTCCGCTCGTGGGATAGACGATCGGTTTTCCCGATTTGGGACTCCGGCTTCGAGAAAAATTTAATGAACTTCCGGGTCAGGCGACGCCGAGATGCCGGCGCATGGCGAGACGCAGCTCCTCGTCCCGTTCGGCAGGAGCCTTCAGGACGCAGGTCGGGACAGTATTCACCGCCATCGACCAAATAAAATCGGCAGCCGCCGCTGCGCTGGCGGAAGGTATAGGAAAAATCCTGTTGATGTTTATCGAGTACCGTCAGGTCGAAATAGTGGAGCTGGCGGTTGGCAAGCGGCGAACCGGGCACTTTGAGAATCCGCATTGCCGACGCCTTTCCCGCTTCGACTGTGCCGAACCGGCGGCCGGAATCGAGAAAGCGACCGGCAATCGCATCGGCAGCGATCCGGCAGGCTGATATCGCCTTCACGAACTTCGAGACGACGGTGTACGGCCGGCACGGCGGATGGCCGATGAAAGGTTCCTACTTCGGCTGTTCGGCGCTCGCGGTGTTAGATGCGCTGAAGGACATCGGCTTCAATGCGCTGGCGCTCTCCAATAACCACGCCTTCGACGTGGGCCTCTGGGCGTCCTGTCAACGCTCGAAGAAGTGGCGGAGAGAGAGTTCCTTACGCCAGCATCGGTGTCGATGCCACGGATGCGCGCCGGCCTGGGATGAAAACCTGCGGCACAAGGCGAGTGGCGCTCGTTGCCATGGACGCTGGACCCGGTCCGGCGACCATGTACGCGGCCGATGCGACAGATCGGCGTCCTGCGAGCCCCGGCGTGAATGGCCTCGAAGTCTCAAGGCGGTTCGAGGTTGACCCTACGGTGTTTGCCAGCCTGGCCGGGGTACGGGACACCTTTCAAAGCAGCCCGATGGAACGGGCAACTATGCCCAGCCGCACGATCTGCCTGAACTTCAATCGGCTGACGAGATCGATTTCTACGGAACGTTTTTTTGCCGCTCCTCGCAGAACAGGCGCCGGATCCCGGTGGACGAGGCGGGCCTGCAAGGTCACCTCTCGAAGGTCCGTCAAGCCGCTGCGGAGGGCGCCTTCGTCATCGCCTACCTACACGACCATCATTGGGAGCCGAACTGGCGGGAGGTTCCCACATGGATTCAGTCGCTTGCGTGTGCTTGTGTTGACGCTGGCGCGAGAATGTTCGTCAGCCATGGCGCTCCGGTCCTGCAGCCCATCGAAATCTATCGCGGCGCGCCGATCTTCTTTGGGCTTGGCAATTTTCTCTTCCATCTCAATGAGGGCGAAGTGGTGCGGAGCGCGCCGGATGTTTGGAAGAGCGTGGTCGCGACATGCCGCTTCGACGGAAGTGCCAAGCTCCAATCGATCGACCTTCATCCCATTGTGATTGGCGGTGAGAGGTTGGAAATCGACAACTATCATGAGCGGATCGTTCCGGTTCCAGCTCCGAAAAGGCTTGCAATCGAGATGATTGCGGATTTGGCGGTCCGTTCACAAAAATACGGCGTGACGATTTCTCTCGAGGAATGCCGTGGGAGGATTGTGGTAGCCAACGGTCGTGAAGCGCGTCCGGTTCCTGATCCTACAGCGATTGGCGCGTACAAGCTTCAAGAGGGGCGGGGTTCATATCCTTTTCAAGACCTAAAGGGAGAACTACTGCCACTGATAGGTCCGCAAACGATGCGGCCCTGGACGGGTACGTTCGGTGCCGCTGATATAATCTTGTCGCCGAGCTTGGAGTCCGGGAAGTGACAGGCGCGGGACCGCGGTAACATCGGCACTAATTTGGTGCGCATTCCCAATTCTGCGATCACCATGGCTTTTGCACGACGTCCACGTCCGACCGCAGCACTGACCAGTGCTGCGGTCGGTTGGGGTAAGATACGTCAATCCCTTTCCTCCCGGCGATCGGCTCCCACAATTGTGCAGCGCCTGCGGATGGGTCACAGATCATTGCAACGGTTTTCCGGCTTGTCTCTCCAGGAACGTACTGAAGCCAAATCCCGAAGTGCAAATTCTCAACTTGATCCTGTCGACGGGGATCTTCGGCTGAGCCAACCGTCTCGTGCACACGTTAGGCAAATCCTTCCGGCCGGAAGAACAAGGCTGATCCGCGCGGGCATCCGCTTGCCCCGCAACCAAATAAGCTGCCCGATCCCCACCGGGCAGCCCGTAAAGCCGGCTTAAAGCCCCATCGCCTTCAGTTCCTGCAGCGGCGGGATGGTGTCTAACATGTGCTGTTCGAGGCGATCCCAGATGATGCCGCAGGTCGGCTTGTGCGGATCACTCACCTCGATGGTGCGAGTTGGGGTGAAGATCACGTCGACCACAGTGTCGTAGACGTCGGGCGTCAGCTTTTCGCTGAGCACCTGACACTCATGCACCACCGCCGCGCAGGGGGTATCGGTCGATATCCGCTTGATCTGGTAGAGCATGCCCCATTCGGCGTCGAAGAAGCCGTGACCCTTGCCGAAGCGCACGCCTTCCAGATTGATCGCACCCGTGCCGGTCACCATGTAGTCGACCTTCGGCATGGTGGCGATGTCCTTCAGATCGACGGGGCGGCCGATGCGCTCCATGCCATCGAGTGTCGAGGCGTAGAGATAGAGGTCCGGGGAGATGACGTTGGGTTCGAGTAGCCAGAAGCCGCGCTTGATCGAATAGGTGGTCATCAGCACGGTCTTGCCATCCTTCAACGCCTGCAGGCGCAGCCGGTCGAGGCAATTGTCCGGCGTGATGAAGATCAGTTCGGCATCCCGGTAGAAGCGGTGATCCGTCAGCCGGTCTACGGCTTTCTCGCCGCCTTCGAAATCGGCGATGAATTCGCCGAACTCGAAGTGAAAGCGGCTGTCGGGCACGGCAACCTTGCGCAACTCGCTCCAAACCCGTTCGCGGACGGATGCCTTGTGATCGGCGATGGACATGGGAACTCCTTCCTGTTGAGGCTCTATTCGGCAGGCTGCATGCCGTATTGGCCGAGCACGCGCCGTTCGATGAAGATGACGATCTGGTAGAAAAAGACGGAGATCAGCACCGAGGCCATCGCGACCGACCAGATCATGCCGTAGTCGAGATAGCCACGCGACTGGTTGAGCAGGTTTCCGAGCCCCGTTCCCGTCGCCAGCCATTCAGCGATCATCACGCCAAGCAGCGCACGCGGTACGGCAAGCCGCATGGCGGCGAAGAGATAAGGCAGGGATGCCGGGATCGAGACGAGCCTGAGTTGCGTCAACGGGCTTGCGCCATAGGCACGCACCACATCCAGCGCGCCGCGCGACACCATGCCGAGCCCTTGAGCCAGTGTGACGAAGGCCGGGAAGAAGGTGACCGAGATGGTAATCCAGAGGATGACCGAGAGCCCACGTCCGAGAAGCAGCACGAGCAACGGCGTCAGCGCCACGAGCGGCATGGTCTGTGTGACGAGCGCCACCGGCATGAACGAACGGACGATGCCGGGCCGCACGACCGTGGCGAGCGCCAGCGCAAAGGCGAAGGCAAGCCCGGCGGCCATGCCGAGCAGTGTCATGGGCAATGTCTGGGTAAGCGCTGCGATCATTCGCGACTGGGCTGACGGTGCGGATGGCGCGAGGAAGAGATAATCGAAGACACCGGCCGGCGTCTTGGCGATCATCGCCGGCGTGCCAAGCACTTTAAGGAGCGACCACCAGACGATGAAGGGCAGGGCGATCGAGGCGAGTGTGATGACGACCGTGGATAGAAAGCTACCCTCAGCGCGAATACCAAGCGGCGTCGCGGCAACTGTCACGGCACGCGTCGAGCGGGTGAGGCGAGCTTCGATGAAGGCAAAAATGCCATAGGCGATCAGCGCCATGCAGGTTGCGGCAAGACCGATGCCCCAGAGGCGGGCGGGATCGGCGCGGCCGAGCGAGCCGATGAGATAGGCGCCGAGGCCAAAACGCCCGCCGCCGCCAAATTCCGCAAGGATGGAACCGAGCACGGCCGCCGGAGCGGCGACCCTCAACCCCGCCAGCACGGCCGGCAAGGCGGCGCGGACTTCGACGAGGCGCAGGAGAGCAAGACGTCCTCCACCATAGGCGCGGACCACGTCGAGCATGCGCCGGTCCGTTTGGCTGATGCCGGTGACGGTGGCGCTCATGGTGACGAAATAACAGCCGAGTGCGGCAAGCACAACGCGCGGCGTCATGCCGGAGAAGGTGAGGACCAGGATCGGCGAGATGGCGATCGGCGGCAGTGCGAAGATCGCGACATTGAGGCCGCGCCCGAGCCTTGCCGCGACGGGCGAGACGGCGAAGAGAATGCCGGCGAGGATAGCAAGCCCATTGCCGATCAGGAAGCCGAGCGAGGCGCCCTGGAAGGTGGCGAGGATATGCGCGGAATAGTCGCCGCGATCCTGCCAGAACCGGACGAGGACTTCGGTCGGGGCCGGCAGCGCGCCACTGGCGACGAGCTTGAAACGCCCGAGGACTTCCCAGACGACAAGCAGAATGGCCGCGTTTCTGAACGCGGACCAATGCCGGAAATCGGTTGCCCGTTTGGCAGTCCCAAAGGCCGTTTTAGTGGCCATCCAGCGCCTCCGCGACCTGATCTTCAAGTGCGTGGAATTCTGGCGTCGTAAAGACTTCCGGCAAGCGAGGGCGAGCAAGCGGGATATCTACGATCTCGCCGATGCGGCCCGGACGGTTCTGCATCACGACAACCCGGTCCGCAAGGAAAACGGCTTCGTCGATACCATGGGTGACGAGCAGGGTCGTGGCACAGCTTTCCATCCAGATGCGCTGTAGTTCCAGGTTCATCTGGCGGCGCAAAATCTGGTCGAGCGCACCAAAAGGTTCATCGAGGAAGAGGACCCTGGGATCGGTTACGAGGGCGCGGGCGATAGCGACTCGCTGGCGCATGCCGCCAGAAAGTTCGCCGGGCAGCGCCTTTTCGAAACCCTTAAGGCCTACGAGTTCGATAAGTTCGGCGATCTTGCCGGTGAAATCGGACCGCTTGCGGCCGAGCACATCGAGCGGCAGAGCGATGTTGTCCTCGACGCTGCGCCAGGGCATCAGCGCCGCATCCTGGAAAGCAACGCCGGTGAGACCGGCCTTGACCGCCTGCTGCGGTTTCATGCCGGCAATGCAGATCTCGCCGGAAGTCGGCTCATCGAGACCAAGCGAGAGGCGCAGCATAGTGGACTTGCCGCAGCCGGACGGGCCGATCAACGCCGTGAACGAGCCTGCGGGACAGTTAAGCGAAACATCGTCGAGCGCCTGAACGATCGTCTCGCGCCCATTGAAGGAGCGCGAGACGGTTTCAAGCTTAATGCCGGTGGTAGAGGTCATCAAACTTCTTCGAGAACGGTGGTATCGAAGTGTTCGCGCTTGGCGGTGATGCCGACGGCGGCGAGTGCCTCAATATTGGCGGCGATCGCTTCCTCGCTCATCGAATAAATACCCTTCGGACTTTCGATCAGCGGCTTCTGCGCGGTGTTGAAATAGACTTCGTTTTCAATTGAGCGACCAGTGCCCTTGAACCAGGTGTCAGCAAAGGTCTTCGGGTATGCTGCCGGATCCTTGAGGTTTTCTTCCCAGCCCTTGCGGCTGGCCTTGAGGAAGGCTACGATTTCGTTGCGCTTGGTCTTCAGCACCTCTTCCGTGACGACGACGGTGTCGTTGAAGATGGTGAAGCCGAAATCGTAAAGCAGGAAGGACGCCGCGTCTTCGCCGGCCTGTTTGATGGTGAAGGGCACGTTGGTGGTGAAATCCAGCGATGCGTCGATCTCGCCCTTGATCAGCGGGGTCGGATCGTAGGCATAGGGTACGATGTTGACCTGGGCGCGATCGACGCCAGAGATCTTCAGCATGGCTTCGACCGAGATGACGTTGACCGGCGGCACGGCGAGCGTCTTGCCGATCAGGTCCTCCGGCTCCTTGATCGGGTTCTTGGCCAAGGAAACGATGCCGATCGGGTTCTTCTGGTACTGGGCGCCGATGATCTTGAAGGGTGCGCCCTGTTCGACGATCGCCTTGATCGTCGTGTCGGGCGTCGTCAGCGTCAGGTCGGCCTTGCCGGCGATGATCGAGCTTTCGGGAATGACGTCCGGGCCGCCGGAGAGATATTCGAGATCAAGGCCGGCCTCCTTGTAATAGCCCTTGTCGGCGGCGAGGAAATATCCGGCGAACTCGGCATCGTTGATCCAGGAGGCCTGGAAATTGAACGGGGTGGCGGCAGAAGCCACACGCGCCATCATCGGCATGGTTGCGGCGGCGCCCATGAGCCCAAGGAAGCTGCGCCTGTCGATAGTGAGGTTCATGGCGATTTTGTTCCCTTTTATTGATGTTGGAGGACGGTCATGCTACGCCCCGGATACGGGCAAGCTCGCTAAGGGGCGGTATCTGCTGGAGCTCCTGCGCGGTCAGGAGCTCCCATTTCATGCCACGCGGACGGCAGCCCGAGCGCTCGACGCGGATGAGCCGCGTGGGCGTGGCTATGAGGTCGACGGGGATGTCGGTCTCGTTCATTTGCAGTTGATCGTCGACCACCTGCACGTCGTGGACGATAGCCGCGACCGGCGTCGTGTCGAGAGCGAGCCCGAGTTCAGTGAACATACCCCATTCGAGATCGAAGAATCCGTGCCCCTTGCCGAAGCGTACGCCATCGACCGACACCGCGGAGGCGCCCGTCGCCATGAAATCGAAACGGCCGAGTGCCGCGATTTCTTCCAGCGTCACCGGCTTGGCGAAATGTTCGATACCATCGAGCCAGGCGGCATAGGGTTCGGCGCCTTCCGGTACAGCGTCCGGTGCGAGGTAAAGAAAGCCGCGCTGGATGTTGTAGGTTGCGGTCACCATGGGCACGCGCGCCGCAATCAGCCGGCGGCGCAGCTCGGTCATGGAATTGTCGGGCGTCACGAAGGCCAGTCTACAACTACGGAACGCAGCGAGTGCCTCGATCCGGTCGGTCGCTGTTTCCGCGCCATCAAAATCCGGAATAAAATCCGTGAAGTTCATGTGAAATCGCGTATCGGCCCGCGCCACATCCTTGAGACGTTCCCATACGCGTCGGCGTTTGATGCGGGATTGCGACATGCGACTGCCCGTTGTTTCATTGTTTCATCAGAATGAAACATGAGTTTCACGATTGCAAGAGCCATGCTATCTTTTTATGGAATCGAGGGAATTGAACGGGTCATATGGCTACACGTCTGGTCTTGCGCATTCAGGAACGCTATTCGCGGCTGACGAGCGGCGAGCAGAAGCTCGCCCAGCTGATCCTTGACCGGCAGGACGATATCCTCACCCATTCGGCCACCGAGATCGCCGAATTGGCCGGCGTGTCGAAGGCCACTGCCGCGCGCTTCTTCCAGCATCTCGGCTATGCTGATTTTAACGAGGTGAAGTTGCAGGCTCGCGAAGAACGGAACCGCACCGAACCCTACGAATATTCCGTCACCAATTCCGAACAGGTGGCGATGGGGCGTACCATCGGCGCGCATCTGGAACTGGAACTGAGGAACCTCACTAGGACCTTCGAGGAATTGCGCTCCGACAAGGTACGCAAGGCGGCTGAGCTGATCGCCGTGGCTCCGCGCGTTTGGGTACTGGGTCTCGGGCTGGAGGAAGGCTTCGCTCGCTATGCGCGGCTGTTGTTCTCGCGGCTCCGCCACAGCGTCATGATCCTCGGCATCAACCAAGGTTCATGGGCGGAAGATCTGGCGATGACTGGGCCGAAGGACGTGCTGCTGTTGATCACGCTACCACCGCACCAGTCGGTGCTAAAGCCAATATTGAGCTACGCTCAGACCAGTCGGCTCAACATCATCACCATCACCGACCGGACCTCGATGTTGGAGGCCCAGCGCTATTCCAAGGTCGTGCTGCCCTGCCATGTGGCGAGCTTCGCGCTCGGGCCATCGCACACCGCCATATCAAGCGCTATCCGGCTGCTGGTGCTCACCTATGCCGCGCAGGCCGGGAAGTCGGCGCAGCAGCGCGCGGAGATCGTCGCCAGCATTCATGAGGAACTCGGCGACGTGAAGTGAGGGCCTACGGTTCGATTACCATCAAGATCAATCAGCTTATTGAAGTGCAAAAGCATAGTCTAGCGTCTCGGCCGCCGGCGAGGACGGATATGTGAAGCGCTTCAGCCGTGCGGCTATTGCCATGAATGAGGAGAGAAAAGGCGAGTTGAACCTCTTGCGGAGAAAAATGCGTTTTCTAAATTTTGGGCTTCAGCATGCCAGGTGAAAGGAGGAAGCAATGACAAGGGACGTGTTTGACCGCCCTCTTTTCGGTAAAAAGAAGCACTTTATTCAGGAAATAGGATGCCTTGACGACATCTTCGACTTCCTAGAGGAATGGTCGGAGGAGAAGCGTGGCATCGCGTACGAGACGATGCTGCAAGCCTGCAGAGATGCCGCCGTCGGTCGGTTTCCGTTGGGTGCGGTAAGGGAGAACTTCGAACGATTTCTGAAGAAGAATGACATGCTGGTCTCGATCGAGGAGATCCCATTCCTCTCGCAGGACGCCAACGACCGCAACATCGGCTGCGTTTGACGTCTTTCACATATCATCGGTGAAAATCACATTCAGGATTGCGATTGCCACCATCCGGATCCTTGTCCGCCGCTTGCCAGCCTCGGATCTCCTGGGCTGTCGTAAGCATCCCTCATGCGGAACTTCAACAACTATTGCGTGGTTCTTGCAGATGTCTGACAATGACTTTCGCGTACATCGGGATATCTCCGCACTCCCTGCGATCCCGACTTCCTGCGCCGCTTCTGTATCCATTGGGCATTGGGCAGATAAGTACGATGCCGAAGCCGGCAAGGGCATGCTCCGTGGTTATTCAGCTCGATCGGGGCTCCCGGACGTCTGCCGATTTTGAATGCCGCAATGCCGTTTCCCATAGGTCGGCATCGACGCTAACAGGATGGTTTTCTCTGGATCGCCCGGGAAGCCTTACCCCTGCGACTTCATGGGCCGCGACTAGCCCGTCCATCACCTCCGTAAAGTAGCCGGCGGAGAAATGGTCGGGGTCTATCGCAATCAGGAACTGCCCGATGCGCGGCGGCCCGCCCTCGTCGTTTCCGAAGGCGCTCGCCTCCGTGCTAAGGACCGAGCCGGTCAGCGCGGCGGCAAGGATTTCGATGAGAAGAGCGATATTGGCACCCTTGCGACCGCCGGCCGGCAGAAGCGAGCCTTCCAGACCTGTGGCCGGGTCGGTCGTTGGCTGCCCATACCTGTCCTGCGCCCAGCCGGTCGGGACCGCCTCCCCGCGATCGCGGCGGAGGATCATCTCCGTCTTGGTGACAGCGCTCAAACTCTGGTCGACGACGATGGGAGGCGCCCCTTCTTTCAAAGGCACGGCGAAGGCTATTGGATTCGTGCCGAACAGCGCCCGCGTCGCACCGGGCGGCGCGACGGAGGCCGGCGCATTCGACAGGCAGATGCCGATCAGGCCGCCTTCTGCGAGCGGGAGGACGTGATGGGCAAGCGCGAGGCAATTGTAGGAGTTGCGCACCGCCATTGCCCCGACGCCGGATCGGCGGGCCGCGTCGATCAGAGCCGGCGTGCCTGCCGTTATCGCAGGATGCGCAAAACCGGATCGCGCATCGACCGCAACCGTGGCACCGCGTGTGGTCACGTCGGGAACGGCCCCTCCGTCAATCTTGCCGACCGTCAAATGCCTGCAGAAGATCGGCAGGTAATAGAGGCCGCAGACGCGGTTGCCGTCCGCCTCCGCTCTGGCGATCGCCTGCGCCACAGGACGCGCATTATCGGCAGTCGCGCCATGGACTGTCAGCGCCGACAGGCAAACGGCCTCGATCTTCTCGCGGGACGTTTCGACCGTGGTCATCGGCTTGCCGCGTAACGTCTTTCGCCTTCGGCGACGAGGTCGTCGGCGAGCTGAAAGCCGAGCCCCGGCTTCTTGAAAGCATCGAGCCAGCCGTTCTTCGGAGCCAGGTCAGGCGAGGAGACGATATCCTTCTGCACAAGCTGCCACATGATCTGGTTGCCGTCGTCGAGATTGGGAATGGCAAGGCCGATGTGATGCTCGGCGCAGGTGGTAATGCCCGTGGTGAAAGAAGAGTGGATGCAAATCCTTAGCCCGGCGGATTCCGCCACAGCGGCCGCCTTCATCATCGGCTGTATGCCGCCGCTCTCGCGCGGGCCGATGCAGATCATGTCGGCGGCGCGCTGGCGGCAGATCTCGTAGACGTCGTACAGCGTGAAGGCGGCCTGGTCCGCGACGATCGGAATGCCGACCTTCTCGCGCACATGCGCCATGGCGGGAATGCTCCAGCTCACCGTCGGCTGCTCGATGAACTCGATGTCGTACTTCTCGAGCTTGCGGCACATGTTGATCGCCTCATGCACGCTCCAGCCTTCGTTCGCGTCGAGGCGCAGGCGCGCGTCGCCGATCTCGCGGCGGACTGCGGCGGTGATTTCCAGGTCGAGCTTCTCGCCGCGACCGACCTTGAGATAGAAAACGCGCTCGCCATTGGCGTGCCCGGCGGCGGCATCGCGCGCAAGCTCCTCGGCAGTTTCACCCTGGAGGAAATAGAAATAACCCACCGTCTTCCGATGCGCTCCGCCAAGCAGCTGGTGCACGGGCAGGCCGGCGAGCTTGCCTTGAAGGTCCCACATGGCCATGTCGATGCCGGAGAACATCTGGTTGGCCGCCCGCATGATGTTTGCGCCGTGCCCCAGATAGTCCTGATGGAAGATGCGCGCGATCAGCGGTGCCACATCATGGGGCGAATGGCCGACGAGATGTTTTGCCACGCGATGGAGGATGGCCGCAGTGCCAGCCTGGTCCGGCGCAACCGTGCATTCACCGATGCCCATGGTGCCATCATCCGCCTCGATCTCGATGAGATTGACGGCAAAGGTTTCGCGAATGCCGTATGACCAATGATAGGGCTGCTTCAGCGGCAGGACGAGCGGGCGAACACGGACGCTTGATATCTTGACCATTCTCGGGATACCTCGAAAAGACGGTCGGCATTGACCGACCCAATGCATATTGGCGCCGGGCTGCGGCACACACCCACCTCGCCCGCCCGAAGGAAACCTTCGGGCGGGCGAGACATTCGATAGGACGCCAAGAGCGTCGGGTTACATGCCGAGCGACTTCAGGTAGTCGGCGGCGACGGTTTCGATGGTCTTCTTCTCGACATCGACTTGGCTGTTCAAACGCTGCATCGTCGCGTCGTCGAGCTTCGTCGAGATCGCCTCGAGCGTGTCCTTGAGATCCGGATGCTCGTCGAGCACTTCCTTGCGCACGACCGGGGTCAGCGCGTAGTTCGGGAAGAAGCCTTTGTCGTCCTTCAGCGTCCTCAGGCCGAGTGCCGCGATCTGGCCGTCGGTCGCCTGCGCGGCAATCGTGTCTAGATCACCGTTGGCGAGAGCGTTATAGGCAAGGCCGAGGTCCATCGGCCGGATATTGGCGCGGCCCGCCTCGAAACCGTAGACCTCCTGCAAGCCGATCAGGCCGTCCGGGCGTTTCGGAAACTCGGCCGTAGTGCCCATGAGGATTTCCTTGCCGTCATTATAGGCTCCGGCGAGGTCGGAGATCGTCTCCAGGCCTTCCGTCTTGGCATTGCCCGGCTTGACGACATAGGCATAGGTGTTGTTCGCCATGGACGGCGCCAGCCAGACAAGGCCCTTTTCGCCATCCAGTTCCTTGACGCGGCTGTAGGTCGCTTCCGGCGAAAGCCGCTCCGTCACCTTGTTGAAGGTGATGAGCGACGTCCCTGTATATTCCCAGTAGAGATCGACTTCGCCATTCTCCAGTGCGGCGCGGACGATCACGGTGCCCATGCCGTCCTTCTTGTCGACGGTGTAGCCCTTGTTCTCCAGGAGCTGCTTGGTGATTTCGGCAATGATCAGCTGCTCGGTGAAGTTCTTCCCGCCGACGGTGATCGTCGCGGCCCATGTGGACGTCGCGACGAGGACGATCGCCGCCGCCGACAGAAGGGTCTTGGCAAGTTTCGGTACGAAGGTCATTTCAGTTCCTCTCTCTTTTGTTATCGTAACGGGTTTATCCCTCGTGGGACGAGGTAGTACTGGATCTGGCCGAAAACGAAGTCGACCAGGACCGCAATCAGCGCCGTGGGAATGGCCCCGGCCATCATCATCGGGAGGTCGTTCAGTGCGATCCCGGTGAAGATCAGTTCGCCAAGTCCGCCTGCGCCGATCAGAAAGACCAGCGGTGCCGAACCGACGCAAATCGCGAGCGCCGTGCGGATGCCGCCGAACATCACGAAGAGGGCGTTCGGGAGTTCGACGCGCCACAAGACCTGCCGCGGCGTCATGCCCATGCCGGTCGCCGCCTCCACAAGGTGGGGCGGAACCGCACGCAGGCCGGCATAGGTGTTGCGCACGATCGGAAGAAGGGTGGCGGCCCAGAGGCCGAAGACTGCGGGAACTGTGCCGATGCCAAGCACCGTCATGGAAAGCGCAAGGATAGCAAGGGTCGGCACGGTGCTGCCGATATTGAAAACCTGCATCACCGCCTCCGAAGTGGAGCGGAAGGCAGGCCGGGAAAGCACGATGCCCACCGGCACGGCCGCGAGGATGGCCAGCCCCCCGGCCCAGGCGACGAGTTCCAGATGCTGTGCGGCGAGATAGGAGATGTCGTCGGAATAGGCGAGGATCTCCCCCGCCATGCCGCTCGACCAAAGCCAGACGACCACACCCGCCAGCACGATCAGTACGAGCACCGGTGCAATCGCGGCACGGCGGCGTTCCTGTGGTGGGGCCAGGGCAACGGGAGCGCTCATGCGTCCTCCCCGTTACCGAGATTGTGCACGATGGAACGATAGCTCATCACGCCGGCCATTCTGCCACCTTCGTCGACGCAGGGCAGCAGAGGCATGTCGTGGGCGAACATTAACGACACTGCGTGCCGAAGGTCGCCGGTGGTCGGCACAGCGCACTTTACGGGTTCCGCATGGTCGCCGACGGCGCCTGAGCGATCGTCCGCTACCTGCTCGCTCAGAAGAGATTGCGGAATGCCATCTGCGTTGAGGACAAAGGCGGCGGTACTGCGCAACAACCGCATGCGCTGCAGGGCATTTTCGATCGAATCCGAACTCTGGACCGTGATGAAATCGGTTTCCATGGCGTCGCGCACCGAGATGAGCCTGAGGCGCTTCAGTGCCCGGTCGGAGCCGAGAAAACTTTCGATAAAGCTGTTAGCGGGACGAGCGAGCAGATCGTCGGGCGCGGCATACTGTTCCAGTTTGCCGCTGCGGAAGATCGCGATCTTGTCCGCCATCTTCACCGCCTCGTCGAGATCATGCGAGACGAAAATGATCGTCTTGCGGATCGTCTGCTGCATCTTCAGGAATTCTTCCTGAATGACCTCGCGGTTGATGGGATCGATCGCACCAAACGGCTCGTCCATCAGCATGACCGGCGGATCGGCCGCGAGCGCGCGCAGGACGCCGACGCGCTGCTGCTGGCCACCCGAAAGCTCCTTCGGATAGCGCTTGAGAAAGAGGTCGGGTTGAAGGCCCACGAGCTCGAGGAGCTCCTGCGCGCGAGCGCGCGACTTTCGGCGATCCCAGCCGAGAAGGTCGGGCACGACACAGATGTTTTCCTCGATCGTCTTGTTCGGGAACAGGCCGATCTGCTGGATCACGTAGCCGATCGACCGCCGGAGCTCGATCGGATCGACGGTGCTGGTGTCCTTGCCGTCGATGAAGACCTTGCCGCTGGTCGGCTGGATCAGCCGGTTGATCATCTTCATGGTTGTCGTCTTGCCGCAGCCCGACGGACCCAGCAGCACGCAGATCTCGCCAGTGGGAAGGTCCAGGCTGATGTTGTCGACCGCAACGAAGGGATCGTGTGCCGGGCCATAGTGTTTTGTCAGGTTCTCGAGCCGGATCATTGCGTGACGTTCCCCTGGATGCCGCGTGACGTCAGAAGGCGCTGCACGAGCGCCAGAAAAAGGTCGGCGGCGATTGCCAGCAGTGAGACTGCAAGTGCGCCAGTCACGAGCTGACGGGAATCGGATTGGCTGATGCCCCGCGAGATGAAGGTGCCGAGACCGCCCGCTCCGATATAGGCTGCGATCGCCGTCACGCCGATGTTCATGACGACGGCTGTGCGCACGCCGGCCATGATGACCGGAATGGCGAGCGGGATTTCGACCTGCCGCAGACGTTGCCACGTGCTCATTCCCATCCCTTTCGCGGCCTCGCGCAACGCCGGATCGACGTTGGTGATGGCGGTGTAGGTGTTTCGGATGATGGGGAGCTGGGAATAGAGAACAACGGCCACGACGGCCGGGACATAGCCGATGCCGTGCCCGACCGGCGACAGGAGCGGGATCATCAGACCAAACAGCGCGATCGAGGGAACGGTGATCATCATCGATGCAAGATAGAGAACGGTGTCGGCCGTGCTCTTCGACTGTGTGATGGCAATCCCGATCGGTACCGCCGTCGCGATCGCAATCCCGACCGCCAGAAAGACGATCGAAATGTGCTCGATCGCCCGGGCGCCGATGATATCCAGATTGTCGATGATGAACCGGACGATCTCCATTCGTTGCGGCCTGCCTTTCGTTGCTTAGAGTTCCCCGTAAATTTGGGCGGCATTCTCAAACGTGAAGCGCAGGGGCACCGATCCTTCGATCTGCCATGCTTCGATTGTGTCACCGTCCAGCAGAGCGCATGCGGCTTGCGTATCGACGACCGCACCGCCATAGAGGCGGTTTGCAAGATTCAGAATACCCGTCTGATGCATCGCAAAACTGGCGCTGCCGCAGGCGTCCTTGACGAGCAGGACACGCAGGCCATGGTTGATCGCATCCTTGACCGTCGCGTCGACACAAGCCTCGGTCCAGACACCGGCAATCACCAGCCATTCCACGCCGGCATCACGCAGCTCGCCAATCAGCGGGCTCCTGCCGAAGGCGCTAGCTTCGTTCTTGACAAGCAGCCGCTCCGACGCGCGCGGAGCGACCTCGGGACAGATCGCCGTCAGCGGATCGTCCTTGTCACTGAATGCGGAGCGCCCGTCCGGGCCGATCGGATGGAACGGGCGGGCATGGTCGGCGAGATCGACGATGTAGGCGCAGTGGAAGACGGGGATGCCGTTGCGGCGCGCTGCCTCCTGGAGGCGGGCAGCATTGCCAAGGACCGTGTCGTACCCCTCGACTAGGTAACGCTCGTCGTGGCGATGCTCCTCCTGGAGGTCGATGAAAAGGTTTGCAACCTTCGCATGCTCGATCCGCAACGGTTTCTTCATCAAATCTCCCCGCTTAGGAATTCATCCTCATAGGGGAAGCGCGACAGCAGCTCCGTGCCGCTTTCCGTGATGAGCATCTCGTCTTCGAGTTTCACGCCCTCGCGGCCGCCCTTCTCGCCAATATAGCTTTCGACGGAGACGACCATACCCGGTACGATATGACCGTCGCGACCATAGGTATCATAGTCGATAGCATGCGCGATGAAGGGTGTTTCGCCATGCATACCGACACCGTGCATGACCGATGTATACCGCTGATCAACAAAGCGGTCGGGTATCTTCCATGCCTTCTCGGCGATCTCACGGAAGGCCATGCCCGGCTTGACGATGTTGATATTGTGCTGAACCTGTTCGTAAGCCATCCGGTAAAGCGACTTCTGGTAGGGCGTCGGCTTGCCGGGACCGCAGCGGAAGGTGCGCGAGAAATCGGAATAGTAGCCGTAGCATCCGATCGTATCCGTATCGAGCGCGACCAATTCTCCAGGCCGAATCTTGCGGCCGCTCGCCTCGTTGAACCAGGGATTGGTGCGCTGGCCGGAACTCAGAAGGCGGGTCTCAATAAACTCGCCTCCCTGCCGGATGACCTCGTAATACATGATTGCGAAGAGTTCGTTTTCCGAGACGCCCGGCTTGATTGCTTCACGAACGGCAGCAACCGCCGCTTCGGCGCCGGCCATCGAGACCTGAAGGCACTTGACCTCTTCCGGTGTCTTGATGGCTCTTACGGCAAGGATTTCGCCTTGGCAGTCCCTTACCTTGCAACCGCGTTTTTCGAGGGCGAGAGCCTGGAGGTGGCTACAGCGGTCAATGCCGAGCTTCATCGAGCCGCCGCCATGCTGCTTCAGCAATTCGGTGATTTCGTCGGCGAACGGCCCGGCCGTCTCGTCATCCTTGCCGGATACCGACGACCAGACAAGCTTGGAAGGACGCGCTTCGTCCACCGTGTCGAGCATCATCGAGACGTGATAGCTCTGCGGATACTCGAAAAGAACGACCGGGCCTTCCGTGGGAATGAAAAAGTAGCGTGTGGAATTGCGCAGGAAGTACCCGAACATGTTGCGCGATCCCGTCGCGTAGCGCTGATTGTAGGGATCGAAGAGGACCACGGCTCCATAACCGGCTGTCCGCATCCAGTCGCGAAGCTTCTTCAGCCGCCCCTTGCGCAGCGTATCAGCGTTGATGAACGACGGTTCCGTGTCTGAAAGCCACATGCCACCGGCCGGATCGGCCGTCGCCGGATGGCGCATACGGTCCTTGAAATCCACGTCTTCAACGCTGTCGGGATCAAATACAACAATGCTCATGACGGTCTCCTTTTTCCCGGCAGGATGGAGAATGGTCAGCACATGCAGTTGCGCGAATTCCGCAAGTTCTATGCCGAAATCCGCATTTGCTCATTATTTTAGTCCCGCGATTACCCGCGGTGCCTCACCCGCTCGCGAGACGCGGCGGCGCACGCTGTGCGGCACATAGCCGAACTGCTGCTTGAAGGCGCGAGAGAAGTTGGCCGCGTTGCCAAATCCGCAGGCGACAGCGACTTCGTTCACCGGAAGACTGGAGTGCGTCAACATGTCCGCTGCGCGGCCGAGCCTCAGATTGCGGTAATAGGAGTTGGGCGACATGCCGAGCTCGGCTTTGAAGGAGCGCTCGAGCTTGTCGGACGAAACACGCAGGCGGTTCGCCAGATCGTACATGCGAAGCACGTCCTCGATGGCATCTTCCATCATCGCCACAGCGGCGAGCACGAGATCGTCGCGAATGCCACTGCGGATGCGCAATGTCAGCATCCGCCGGTCGGCATCCGGCCGCAAGGGATTGTGCATGTACCAGCCGGCAACGTCACCCGCGAGTTCAGCACCATAGTCTCGGCCGATCATCTCCAGCATCATGTCCAGGCTGCCGATGCCGCCGACCGAGGTGAAGCGGCGGCGATCGATGACATAGAGGTCCGAGCGCATGTCGAGATGCGGAAAAGCCTCCTTGAATGCCGGCTGGCTGGTCCAGTGGAGCGTGCAGGCGTGACCGTCGAGCAGCCCCTTGCGCGCGAGGAAGAAGGCCGCATCCGCGACGGCGCCAAGTTGCGCCCCGCACCGAAGGTTCTTGCGGATCCACGCCATCTCCTCGTCGGCAACGAGATGTTCGGCGTCTCCGCCGGAACACACGACGATCCGATCGACCTCGGGCGCACCGCGCACATGAAAGTCTGGTTCGATGCCGATGCCGTTCGACGCCTTGATCTTCTCGCCGGCTGCCACGGTTATCCATGAATAACAGCGGTTTCCGGAGAGTGTATTGGCCGCTCGCAGAGGTTCGATGATGGAGCTGAAGGCCATTAGCGGGAAATTCGGAAACATCAGAACAGCAAAGTGGATTTCGTGCGTATCCGTCATCTTCGTCTCCTCTAGGGGTCGCCCGCCCCGATCTCTGCACGCCGTTTGACCATATAGGCGTCGAGCTCCTCGCGAATGGCCGGAGCGAGCGTCGGCTCCTGGTATTCGCGCAAGGCCTGCTGCCAGATACCGGTCGCCCGCTCCAGCGCGTCGCGTCCACCCGCCTCCTGCCAGCTTCCGTAGTTCTGCCAGTTGGAAAGGATCGGCTGATAGAAAGCCGTCTCGTATCGCGCCATCGTGTGCTCGGAACCGAAAAAATGTCCGCCAGCCGGAACCGATTTGATGGCTTCGAAACCGAGATCGTCCTCGGAGAAGGGCATGGGCTCGAGGAAGCCCATCATGTTCTGCAGGATCTCCACGTCGAGCACGAGTTTTTCGTAGGAAGCCGTCAGCCCGCCTTCGAGCCATCCGGCCGCGTGATAGATGAGGTTCGCGCCACCGAGTACCGCTCCCCAGGTCGCCATGCCCGTCTCATAAGCCGCCTGGAGATCGACGACGTTGGAGGCATTGGCGTTCGAGGTGCGATAAGGAAGCTTGTAGCGCCGCGCGAGTTGGCCCGCTACGATGTTCGCCTTGGCGTTCTCCGGCGTGCCGAAGGCTGGCGCGCCGGAGCGCATGTCCACATTGGACGTGAATGCGCCGTACATGACGGGCGTTCCCGGATTGACCAGTTGCGCAAGCGTGACGCCGAACAGCGCTTCGGCATTCTGCTGGCAGAGCGCCGCCGCAAGTGTCACCGGCGTCATCGCGCCCATGAGCGTGAAAGGCGTGATGGTCACCGGTTGCCCGTGCTCGGCCATGGCGATGAGCCCGTCTGCCATTGCATCGTCGAAAAGCCGCGGTGAGTTGACAGAGATGATCGTGATGACGCCCGGGGACTGGCGCATCTCCTCGCCGCCGGTGCCGCGCGCGATTGCCATCATGTTGATGCCATCAACGGCGCGCGCCCGGCCGATGGCTGTGCAGTGAAAGGACAGGTCGCTGAGCGTGAGATTTGCGTTGTAGGTATCGAGATGCCGCGAATTGGCCGGCAGTTCGATCGGTGCGCAGACCTGGTTTCCAAGAATATGGATCGCGTTGAAATAATGGGCGAGCCGCGTGAAGTTCTGGTAGTCGGCCAGATTGCCCGGACGCCGGCCGTTGATCCGGTCGTGCACGTTCGGCGGGCCGGCAACGAGACCGAAGGCCATGGCATTGCCGCCGATTGTCAGGCGCTTAGACGGATTCCGGCTGGTGAGCGTGAAGGAGGACGGCGTAGTGGCCAGCGCCGCATCGACGATGGATTCGTCGATGCGGATCGTCAGGTTCTCGTGATCCACGATGGCGCCCGCCTTCTCGAACAGCACCATCGCCTTTTCGCTCATGACACGAATACCGATTTCGGAAAGAATGCGCATGGAATTGCGATGAAGCGCCTCAAGGCGCTCCTCGTCGAGGAGCTGCGTTGGGGGATAGGTGTTGACTACCTCCTGCCATGGCATCTGCAAAATGCCGCCGCGCCCCCGACTTGCCCGCGATCGCCGTCCGCCGCCGCGTCTGTCACTCATCGAGAACTGCCTTTCATGCGTCAGCATCCGCGACCCGGGACAACGAAGATTCCGGCATTGGACGCGCATTTGTTTATGTTCCGCCTCATTGAAACTATGGCTAATCCCGCCCCGGTCTTCACACGATAAGTTCGGCGGCAACGACCAAAAAAAACGATGCCATGACAAGCATACATCTTGCGCAGCGCAGACCGGCCGGATTAGCCTTCCGCAAAAAGGGGAATCTGCCATGAAGCCACCCGCGCCGCTGAACTACATCCGTTCCTTCGAGTGCTCGGCACGGCATCTGAGCTTCACGAACGCGGCCAACGAACTGGGCTACACGCAGGCCGCAATCAGCACTCATGTGCGCGCGCTCGAACAGTATCTCGGGCGCCAGCTCTTTATCCGCTACCCGCGCAGCCTCAAGCTGACGGAAATGGGCGAAGCCTTCCTGCCCACGCTGCGCCAGGCGCTGAACCAGATCGATTTCGCTACGGAAGCCGTGCTTGCATCGGCCCGCAACAAGACCGTCGTCATCTCCTGCCCCACCAGCCTTGCCGAAAACTGGCTTGCACGATGTATCGCCGGCTTCAGTCGAAAACATCCCGACGTGGAGATCCTGCTGCACGGTACGATCTGGGAAGACTCCACCGAGCAGATCGCCGACATCCTCATTTCGATCCGCCGCTTCGACAACATGCCGGCAAACGGCACGCAATTGTGGAGCGACCGGCTCGTGCTTCTGTGCTCGCCCCAGCTCGTGCACGGCCGGAATGCGATCCGCACGCCGGAAGATGTGCTGAAGTCCAACTGGATCGCCGTGCACGGACGGCAGGAATTCTGGCAGGACATGGCCGATGCGCTCGGCATCGATGCGTCAACAAACGACAAGCGACTTTCCACCAACTCCACCAACATCGCGCTGGAGATGGCGACAAGCGGCGCCGGCTGCATCGTGACTACCCAGTCCCTCGCGCGCACTTATGTCGACCGCGGCCTGCTCGTCGAGCCCTTCCCCACACGCACGAAGAGCGCCTGGAATTACTACCTCGCCGAGGGGCATGCATCGAAAGGAACGACCGTCGCCAAGGTGCGCGACTGGATCGTCGCCGAGGCCCAGAAGGTGATCGGCTGACTGGCTTGATGCCGCAAAGGGCCGACTTCAGACTAGCCGAACCCGATCCGGCAACAAATGAAAATTGCGGGATCAATGACCTCGTTTTCTTTGTTCATCCGGCGCGGAAAGAGGTCGATTTCGAGCTCCCGCCGCCTTTTGGAAGAAACCGCCCATCCCTAAACTGAGGCCCGTCGGCACAGGCTCGCCGGCGGCAGAGGTCATCAGTTCAAGGCTGGAATTCTATGCGCTCCCACGCTCAAGCGGTCGTCATCGGCGGCGGACTCATCGGTTGTTCCATTCTCTACCATCTCACCAAGCTCGGCTGGTCCGACGTCGTGCTTCTGGAGCGCAGCGAGCTGACGTCAGGTTCGACCTGGCATGCGGCGGCCAATATCCACGGCCTTCACGACTCCACCAATATCAGCCTGCTTCAGCACTATACGATGGCGCTCTACAAGGAGCTAGAGGTGGAGACAGGGCAAGGCTGCGGCATCTTCCAGCCGGGCTCCCTCTATCTTGCGCAGACCGAGGCACGCGAGCATCAACTTCGCCTTCAGGAGGCCAAGGCGCGCCGCTACAAAATGAACTTCTACGAGATCGGTCGCAGTGAGGCGGAGCGCCTGCATCCGCTCGTCAACTTCGACGGCATCCGCTGCATCATGTACGAGCCGGAGGGCGGCAACGTCGACCCTTCCGGCGTGACGATGGCCTATGCGGCGGGGGCGCGTCAGCGGGGTGCCGAAATTCACCGTTTCACGCCTGTCACGGGCACCGAGGCGCAGGCGGACGGCAGCTGGATCGTGCGCACGCCGAAGGGCGATATCCGCACGCAATGGGTCGTCAATGCCGCCGGGCTGTGGGGCCGCGAAGTAGCCACCATGGCCGGGCTCGAGCTTCCGCTGATACCGACGGAACACCAGTATTTCGTGACCGAGACGATCCCGGAAATCGCCGGGCTCGACCGCCGGCTTCCCTCCGTCGCCGACCGGGACGGCGAATATTACCTCCGGCAGGAAGGGCTCGGCCTGCTGATCGGCGCCTATGAACGCGATATGCGGTTCTGGGCGGAGGACGGCACGCCGCCCGGCTTCGGCCACGAGCTGTTTCCCGATGACCTCGAGCGCATCGAGGAGAACATGATGCGCGCCATCGACCGCGTGCCGGTCGTCGGAACGGCGGGCATCAAGCGCGTGATCAACGGGCCGATGATCTGGTCGCCAGACAGCGCGGTGCTCTTCGGTCCCGTGCCGGAAATGACGAACTACTTCTGTTGCAACGGCATCATCCCCGGCTTCTCGCAGTCGGGCGGCATGGGTAAGCTTGCGGCCGAATGGATGATCGAGGGCGAGCCGTCGCTGGACATGTTCGGCTGGGACATGGCCCGCTTCGGCCATTGGGTTAGCAAGGCTTTCACGAAGGCGCGCGTGCAGGACCAGTACAGCCATCGTTTCAAGATCCACTTCCCCAACGAGGAGCGCGCGGCCGGACGTCCCGTCCGCACGCGGCCCGCCTACGGAAAGCAGAAGTCGATCGGCGCCGTCTTCGGCCTCAACTTCGGCTGGGAGCATCCCCTCTGGTTCTCCGCCAATGGCGAGCCCCGGGAAGAATCGATCGGATTCACCCGCCAGAACTGGTGGGCGCCAGTCGGCCGCGAGGCGCGCATGTTGCGCGAGAACGCCGGCATCATCGACATTTCCAATTTCGCCAAATATGCGGTGAAAGGCCCGGGTGCCGCCGACTGGCTGAATGCGCTCTTCGCCAACCGCATGCCGACGCAGGTCGGCCGCTCGTGCCTGACGCCCCTCATCGGCAAGCGTGGGGGCGTCGCCGGCGATTTCACCGTCACGAAACTGGCCGAGGACGACTTTATGGTTTTCGGCTCCGGTATGGCCGAGCGCTACCACCAGCGATTCTTCAAGGCCATTCCCCTCGCCGAAGCGACCACCTTTACATCCATGACGGAGAGCCTGTGCGCCTTCAATATCGCCGGCCCGAAGTCGCGCGAACTGCTGATGCGCCTGACGAACGAGGATCTTTCCAGCGAGAGCTTTCCGTTCATGCGGTCGCGCAGGATGAGCGTTGCCGGCGTGGACGTCGTCGCGCTGCGCGTCTCCTTCACGGGCGATCTCGGCTGGGAACTCTACTGTGATGCCGACCAGCAGGTCGCGCTCTACGACGCCTTGTTGGAGACCGGCAAGGATCTCGGTGCGGGTCCTGTCGGTTCGCGCGCGCTTGCCTCCCTGCGCATAGAAAAGGGTTACGGCAGCTGGAGCCGGGAGTATTCGCCGGAATACTGGCCTCAGGAAAGCGGTCTCGACCGCCTGATCAAGATCGAAAAAGGCGCCTTCCTGAACAAGAAGGCTTATCAGAAGATTGCCGGTGAGCGCCCGAGACAGAAGCTCGCCATAATATCGATCGACGCCAGGGACGCGGACGCGACTGGCGGTGAACCGCTCTTCCTCAGCGACGGCACACCGATCGGCCAGGTCTCGTCCGGCGCCTATGGCTACACCGTTGGTATGTCTCTCGCCCTCTGCTACATCAAAGCTGATATGGCAAAACCCGGCGACAGAGTAAACGTCGCCATCCTTGGCCGCCCGCATGACGCTACCGTTCTGGAACGACCACCGTTCGATGCGGATGGAGTGAGGCTACGAATGTAATTGTGGGTCTATGCCAATAAGTTTGACCTGCTTCCCTGATTGTCCGCGGTTTTTAAGTTAGGCTTGTTCGGGTGTGAGGTGCTCCCCGATTAGCGAAATTTTCAACGTTCGCCCATCGACGCAAGGGAAAAGCGTGGACGCGAAGGTGGAAAAGTCAGGCGGCATAGGATAATCCGCAAGGCGGCCGATGTGGGGCGGGATTAAGGCCTCAGTCTGATCCCCTGTCCCCGATGGTTGCGGATTCGGGAACGTAGACCTTTGTACCGCTAGCCGCACTATTGGCTATTGACCCGCCTACCATGAGATAGGTTGAGATGGCGAGAACCGATAGGAGAATTATTGCCAATAGAAGACCGGTTGAGCTTTCATTTTCCGGGGCAAAGGGATCTTTTCTCATCATACTCTCCTGTCTTAATGGAAAGCGAACGGAAAACGGCTTGGTCTGGTTCCCAGAAATAAAGCGATCCACGAAATCCGGAAGGCGAGTGCCGGTAGAAACCTGTCAACTCAGTGTAGCCGATGACAGATCAGCGGTGCCCGGTCGTTCCGTCCCGACCGCTATCTGAGATATCGGGCGCTCAATCCCAGCAGAATCGCAGCGAACATGCAGAATGTCGAGCCATGAAGGCTTTCATAGCTGACGACGCCGAGAATTCCGCCCAATGCGAAGAAAACTATCGTGGCAAGATGGAGCTTCAGACGCCGGATGGTGTCGGCTTTCTCGGCATTGACATTGGCCTCAAGGAGCAAAGCGAGACCCACACCGATGTCCGTGGCTACTCCCGAGACGTGAGTGGTCCGCACGCGGCTTCCCGATATTCTGGTCGAGGCGGCATTTTGGATCCCCATGGTCAGACTGAGTAGACCGACGATGAGGATTCCGTCCGGTGGTGGCGTTTTCAGCGCCAAGGTCACTCCGACCGCCATCAACACGGCGGCCTCGACAGCAAGTGTAAGCGCATAGATGTTGATGAATCGCCGACGTTTGCCAATCTCGATAAAAAGCGAGGCGAGGAAAGCTCCAAGAATAAACATAGCGACAATGGTTAGGAATGCTGCGGCTGCATTGAACTGCCATACGGACAGAAGTTCGGAAGCCATAGAGACATTCCCCGTCATATTGGCTGAAAAGTACCCATAGGCCATGTAACCTGAGCTATTCACGCCGCCGGCGACGAACGCAAGAATGGATGCGAGCAATAGGTCGATGGATGCGCTTCTTGTGTTGCCTTCGTGGATGAGCATTTGAGGACGACTACCACCAATTTGAAGCGATCCAGATACAGAATGCACCAACGGCAACGGCCGCAGCCACATACAGGGACGTAAATCCTATCCTCACCAAGGTTAACCTGTGGCTGTTCTGGAAAATGCCCGGCACCAGAAGTTTGCGCAGGCACTCGCCAAAAGCAAGACAGTGTGAAGAATATCGTCTTCACTTCCAAGCGCGTATTGGTCCTATGTTATATGATTTGTCTATATTTTTTGCAGACTCACGACAAATCTGGCAACGTACACTAGCAGTTGCAGATCCACCGACAAGAAATTTCCAATTCCGCTTGCAGAGGCCCGAGCAGGGGCGCCAAGATGACCACTGCGCTGCTCGACCGGTAATCCATCGCCACATCCTCGAACCGGAGCGACAGCTTCCGCTTCAAGAACAGCTCCGGGCACGAGCCTAAAACCGCAAAGGAGAAAAAGCAGGACTTGACCATGACCACCAAGCGCGGGCCGCTGCTGACCTTCAAGGACGATACCGCGCCGCATGAGCTGACCGCGCCCTTCTATGACAGGAGCAAGATGGTCGCGCTGATCCGCCACGGGTCCGGTCTTCTATTGTGGACCCGGCTGTCCAACAGCTACTGGCCGACGGCAAGAAGCGGACCGGCTTCACCAACGAGGAGGAAGAAGAGGTCAACACCACCTTCGGAGAGCTGTCATCTTTTCGCGTACGATCTCCGGCAGAGCACATCGAGGCCACCCGAATAGTGTCAGCCTGTGCCCGGAGGCGAAGGCCAATGGTGCGGCGACGAGACGGGACAGGTTTTCGCCCAGCGATAGGCCCGGCTGGGCGAAGCCGCCGGAGACGTTCAGCCCGTCGTACGTCCTTCGGGCGGCTCCAGGGACGCGTAGTCGAGTCCTTAAGTGTCGGTGAGCAAGGTAATGGATGGTGAAGATCACCCGCATTGGCCCTCACGCGATCTTTCACCGCTACCTGAGACCGAAATGGGCGTTTCTTCCGACCAGCGGAGCCGGAGCTGCCGTAGATGGCGGTCGCTTCAGTCGCGGGCGTGGAAGCTCTCTATCTCTCCGTCGCACCATAGACCGCCCTTGAAGAATATCGACAGGTCGCGAACGTCGGTTCTTTATTATTCGCCTGGAAGAGGGAGCGCCTGTCGGCCGGATTGCTGCTGTGGCGCGTGCCTGCGCGGTTCCAGGATGGTCTTTCCGTCGAACTGTGTGCGGATCATGGTGGCGAGCAAGCCAGTCGACTTCCGCAAGGGCCACGATGGTCTGGCGGCGCTGGTCAGGAATGAACTGCACAAGGACCCTTCACCGGCACGGTCTTTGTATTCCGCTCGCGCAAAGCAGACCGGTTGAAGTTGATCTACTGGGATGGCAGCGGTCTGTGATGACATACAAGCGGCTAGCCGTATCGCTCTACGGCCGCCAGTCTCGTGCCGAGGATGTGCCGCGCATCGAGGCGCCGATCCTTTTACATTATCCCGAACTATGAGGCGGCGCTGAAGGAGAACGGCAAGACCTATGAGAGTTATGTTTTATCCGAGCGTGAGTCATGATTTCCACAACGCTTCCACGCCGCGCTACAATGAGGCGGCGGCAAAGCTTGCCTGGGAGCGCACCATTGATTGGTTCCAGCGCTATCTTGCCTGAGTGTGTTGCCCGGCGAGAACCGCGAAATTCTATGAGATGCCATAGCCCAGAAGATATACTTCCATATGTCCTCTGGGCGACTGCGCGCTCTCGTCGAGCACCTGCGGCGCTCCAGGTGAGCGCTGTCGATCCGGCCCATTCGCAATGCTCCTGCCGAAACCATCGGGGCCTACCGATTATCAATCAGTCACGACGTGGAAGCGATCGCGACCGGCTTCCTTGGCTTTGTAGAGCGCGGCATCGACCGCTTTCAGAAGTTCGCTCCGATGCCTTCCGTTGCGGGGCGCGATTGCTCCGCCAACGCTCAGGCGTGCATTGACGGAGCCGTTATCGACCTGAAAAGGTGCGCGGAATGTCGTAACAAGGCGCTCCGCCACGGATTCAAGCGCGACAGCATGGGGCGGATCGGGAATGAAAACTGCAAACTCGTCACCTCCCATCCGGACGATGATGTCATCGGGCCGGACGATTGAACGGATGCGTTCGGCGGCTTCGCGCAGAACCTCGTCGCCGGCATGGTGACCGAAACGGTCGTTGATCCCCTTGAAGCCGTCCATATCGAGATAGAGCACGCCGAGGGAAAGATTGGCTGCAAGTGCTGCTTCCAATTCGATATCGACGAGGGTTGTAAGTGCTGTCCGATTGTAGAAGCCGGTCAAGGGGTCCGTCATCGCTGCCGTTCGTAGGCTTTGCTGGGCAAGCCCCATCACCAGATTGGCCTTGTGCAGCCTGAGCAGCCCCCCGGCGACCAGTGCAAACCGCGTGAGGCTCTGGATTTCTGGCTGCGAGAGGTTGCGTGGTTTCGTATCCAGGATGCAGAAGGCGCCGACGACCATTTCCGGTTCAAGTTCCACTGGAGCGCCGGCATAGAAACGAAATCGCGGCTCGCCTGTCACATACGGCATTGAGGAAAGCTCCGGATGCGCTGCCATATCCGGGATGATGACAACATCGTTCGCATAGACCACGCGCGTGCAAATCGATACGTTGCGGGGGCATTCCGAAACCGCCATGCCCGAACGGCCGGCGATACGCTGCCAGTCCTCGTCGATGATGTTGACGGCGGCCAGCGGCGCGTCGAATACGCCCTGCGCCAGTTCCGCCAGAGCGCCGAGCTCCGGTGTGGCGCTCGTTCCGATGGAGCCGAGCGAGCGAACCGCCAGCAACCTTTCCGTTTCGTTGGCCGGCAGTAGAACGTTCTGCCCCATTCAATCCTCCGCTGAACTAACGTTCCCGCAACAAATAATGCGGTCGGTATCCGCCAGTTTCAATCACCGTTGGATAAGCGTCGATTCCGTTCGCCTGAGATCGGCGAGAGCCCTGATCGCGTCACGGTTTCCCGTTTCAGCGACGGCTTCGAATACCCGGCGCGCATCGAGCCCCCGCTTGAGACGGACATAGGTGTGACCTCGCAACACCATCAGATCGGTGCGTTCCGTCCTGAACTGCGCAAGCTGATCGAGAAGGAGGAGCGTCTCGTGATAACGCCCCGAATTGAATGCTGCGATGGCGCGGGCCGAGAGGATCGCCGACTGCAACTCCCTGGCACGCTGCCAGTCCTGCGGGGTCTTGGTGGCGGAGACCGCCGCCTGATTGACGAGGCCCGCTCGCAGGTAAGCGAGGCTTTGTCCGTAGGCAGCATCCTGCTGAGTGGCGGAGCTCGTGCTGCGCAGTGCGACCTCGAAGGCTTTTATGGCTTCGAGCGGCCGGTTACGTTCCATCAGGCACCAGCCCCGGGTGAGGGCACCCGCTGGTGCGAGGCTCTCGGGATTGAGCGTCGATATGCAGCCGGCCTGACGCACCTGGGATGCTTCTCCTCGGCTCGGAGCGGCGGCCATGTCCTTGGACATGATCGGGACCAGTCTGCCTTCGCCCGGCGCGCGGGGATTGCGTCGCGCCGCCTCCGCGGGAGTGGAAACCGGCGCCTCGTCGGCTTCTCCTGTGCGTTTGGATTCGCCGATACGCGTGATGCGTTCGGATCTGCCGCGCCAGGCTTCCTGTAGCGCACGGACTCCGGCACGGTCGTTCAGTTGAAGCCGCGCGACCGCGAGCCCGTAGGCGGAAGGCTCGTCGTCGTCCTTCCAGTCGAGCCCCATCGCAAACCATTGCGCCGCGGTTTTCGGCTGGCGCATGGCTATTGCATACCACCCGAATTGCTGTGCAGTGGTGACGTTCTTCTCCTCCACCGTCACCGTCGCAATCCGCTGCAGCACCTTCGGATCGAGCATGACCGGTGGATCGAGCGCGAGCAGGTTGGCGGTCGCCGCAAGATAGGTCGCCATCATCTCGGCGGAGCTGTCTCGCCAGCGATACACGGTCTCCTCGGCTTCCCGTGGGTTCTTGCGCGCGATCAGCGTCAGAGCGAGGCCTTGTGATGCGGATGCGGTATCCTCGATGCCGCGTGCCTTGCGGAACCAACGTTCGGCATCCGCCATTTTGTCGCGGCGAAGATGATACCAGCCGAGCAGCAGGGCGTCGGACGAGAGCTTCTCCCTTTCGGCAAGACGATTAAGGCGCTGGAGATATGCCGGAGCGATCGCGAGTTCCGGGTCCTCGTCTCCTTCCGCCACGAAGCGGCGGGTCAGGTCGTCGCGAATGACCTCGAATTCCATCGTTCCGTCGGCGGCCTTTCTCTCGAATCCCAGCAGTTCCTCGACGTTCTGGTAGTCGAGAAGCGCCGCCGCCTTCTGGATCGTTGCGATGCGTTCGGCCTCATCCGGGCAGTTCTTCAGAATATAGGAATAGGCATCGACGGAACGGCGCGGCCGATCGGTTTCGGCAAAGGCTTCCGCGACGCGCCACAGGACATCGACGTCGCTGCAGGTGAGCAGGCTCGGAGTGCCGGCGCCGATTTCGATCACTTCGGCATAGTTCTTTGCATCGGATGCGGTAACGAGCCGTGCGCGGGCCTCGGCGATTTCGAGGCGAGCGAGCAGGTCGGCGGGCGGAGTCCAGGTCGGATCGGATGCCTGCCGATCTGCGATGGCCTTGCGGACGTCCGCATATCGCGACTGGGAATAGAGTTGCCACATCTGCTCGAGCAGATGGTCTGAATTCTGGGGGATCGCGAGCGGATCTCTGGGGGGCACCCAGTTCGGATAGAGCGTCCGCAGACGGGCGATTTCGGCCTCGAGCCGCGCCCTGTCGCCCTTGCTCGCAAAATAACGCAGAGCGCTCTCGTCTACAACCGTCGTTGCATTCTGCGGAGGGGGCGCAGGCTTCGTCTGGCCGACTTGTGCGACCTCCTGAGCCGACGCATTTGACTGTTTTGGTGCCAGGACCGGGAGCTGCCCGCGTGCGCTCTCGATCGATGCGGCCGAAAAAGCTACCGCGCTTCGTTCCGAATGGAACCTGTCCATGAAAGGAGGTTTCGTTATCACGAACGTGCCAACCGCCGCGGCTGTCAAGCATGTGAATGCCAGTACGATTAACTTCATGATTGGCGAACACCCGTAGAGAGCGGCGAGATTCGTTGGCCGATACTATCTACTCGTTTCTGCGTTTGAAACCCTTTCGACCCTTCCCCAAGCGGGAGAGTCGGCTTTTGCAGGAAAATCTCGCTTCGAAGCACAACATCCGAAAACGGAAAGGTGATTAAACATGAGCACTTCGTCGGAGCACAAAGCCATTTCTTGGTTAACAATGTCTTACATCTGCTAGGTTCTGCCTTGCTGTCCTAGGTACTCCGCTTCATTTCTTGCGTCCGAAGCGCCACAACAGGCCGGAAGTCGCTAGGCCGAGCAGGATCGACAGCAGAGTAAGAAGGATGGCATAGGACAGAATGTTGGTGGAAAGCCAGTTGGCGGCGATCAGACGATAGTTGGACAGCGAGAAAGGCTGCGTAGGCACGAATGAAAACCGCGTCGCCGGCCGCGTTTCAACCACTTTGGTAGCGCCGTGGTAGACCGTCAGGAAACCGTCCAGCTTCTGCCAGCTTCCAGCTTCCGAAAGCGCTGTCATGCCATTCTGAAGCTCCGTCGTCGTCGGTGCAGTCAGGAGGGTCCAGGTTCCGGTACCTCCCGGACTCAGCCCTTGGGCGATCAGGAAGGTGGTGGAGTCCTCGGGAATGAAACTTGCCTCTTCTGCCGGCAGAAAGCGCAGCGAAGCGAGCGAGATGTCGAACGTCCGGTTCAGCCATTCCTCAAGAACTGTGATCTGTCCCTGCCAGGACCCGCCCCTCAATCTCGACCGCCATTCGTCGAATGTGGCGACAGTATTGATGCGCTGCTGTTCGCTTGCAGGTGTGTTGCTCCAGCCCGTCCGCGCCTCGTCGGCAATGTGGGATTGTTTGAGCGCCCGGGGAGGGATCTGCGAAACCGCTCCGACGAAGACCGCGCTTCTGTCGCCGATCGCGAGTGCGGAGGTCTCCACAGTGACGGGGATCGGCCGTCCCGCCATCATCGCCAGCTTGCCGAGGAAGGTGCCTGCCACCGAAAGAGTCTGAACATCGGTCCTGTCCATGAAAAGCGCAACCGGCTCCGTCTGCCGGCCATAGGGGAAACCGGTTCCGGCGGCGGCAGCGAGATTGGGAAGTCGTGCGATGCGGGCAAAGTTCGACATGTGGAATTCCGAGGTATCGAATATGGCGAACCTCGGTTCCTCGCTCATCGCCGCACCGGGTGCGCACGCTCTGTCGGCCGCCGTAAGCAGGATCGCTTCAATCTCGATCTGGTTCGCACCCGGCCGAAAATGCCGCATCGTCACGGAGATCGGCAGATGGCGATAGATTCCGCCGCCGGCGGCGGTGACGGGCACGGTCGACGCGATGCTGCCGTTGACATAGATGTCGATATGGCTTCCCGGAAGGACCTCCGTGGAATAGGCAGCATCGAGCAGGATGCTGGCTTCTCCATAGGCTTCGGCGTAGAAATCCGAAGGAACGGCGATATCGAAGCCTGTACGGAAGCGGCGCCCCATGAATTCGGTTGTTGGAATGCCGAGCTGGGAGAAGCTGAGACGGGTATCGCCCATCAGAAATGGTGTTTCGTCCCCCGTCCAGGTTTGTGTGGCGAGCACGCCTCGCGCCACTTCGAGCGGACGGTCGAGCGGCGAGACGAGGCCTTCGATGGAGTTTTGGACCGCCTGCCATGTCGGGCCGCTGAACACGAGCACAGGTTGGCCGGCAACAGGCCCCTCAATGAATGCGGTAGTCGCGCCGGATAGCGCGCTCGGCGGAAGGTTGGGCAGAACGGACGCCAGCTCGTTGGCTGTCCCGACAGCGATGGTCATTTCGCCGGGCTGCGAGTCTGCCTTCGGGGTGCTCGAAAAGATGAAACTCTGGTTGGGCATGGCGGCGAGTACGGACAGACCCTGGCTGAGCCGCATTAGCGTTGAAAAGGTCGAAGGTTCTTCCAGTCTCGGCACCACGATGTTGAAGTGGGTCGATCCCTCGCGAGTAACCCCGACCGCACGAATGTCGTCTATGCTGGACAGCGCGTCACCGATGCTGGAATTGAAGGTCAGGTAGGTTCGTTCCGAAATCAGTTCGGACCAGAGCTCATAGGTTGATTGGATGCTGCAGTCGGTACGATGGCGGTGTACCGCCTGAAAGCTTATTTTGTTCGCTCCGGGATGAAAAAGATTCTTGGGAATATCGTAGCTTCGATCCGAAACGCCGCCCGAGGATTGCACCGGGCCGGAACCCACTGCGACATCGTTGATGGAAAGTATCGCGATGGTTTCCGACTGGCTCGCGGGGCCGGAACTCAAGAGCGGCCGTCTGGTGCCGATCCTCCAAGCTTAT
>JARYGU010000022.1:0-87559 GCA_033795365.1 Shinella sp. | reverse complement strand
CCCGCATCGACACGTTACGCGATCCGTCCGGCGGCGGAAGGAAGGATAGGATAAGGCAGGTGCGAGGGGTGGGGAAAATAGGGGATGAGATTTTTTGGGTGGTATACGCGGTGTTTGAGCGTTCAAGCCTTTGACTTCGGCGATACGGCGAGGCCGAGGAAGACCAGCAAGGCGCGGTTGAGCCGCAGGATATCCTCATCGTCCAGCCGCCCGATCTGCTTTCCCACCTTCGATTTCGGGACCGTCGTGATCTTGTCGATCATCAGGCGGGATGCCGAAAGGAGGCCGTTCTGCCCGTTCGGCTCGATCGGAAGCCGCAGCAGCGGCGCTTCCGTTTCGTCGGAGGTGAAGGCGCAGACGGTGATCGACGCCGTCTTATCGAAACTGTCGTCCTGCACGATGACGACCGGGCGCGGCTTGCCCGCATAGTCCGCGCCGCCCGCAACGGTCCAGATTTCGCCGCGCCTCATTCCTCGTCCCGATCGGAAACCGCATCGATGAACGCCTGATCGTCCTCGGCCTGCGGGCTGGCGGCCACCGCAAGCGACTGGCGGCGCGCTTCGGCCTTGAAGGAAGGCGCCCGCACATCCGGAACCCATATCTGGATCGGCCGCAGCCCCTGGGCACGCAGCCGGGCGCGATGTTCGCCGACCTTGATGCGGGAAGGCTTGGGGAGAGAGGGCATGGTGGTTCGCTTTCGGGTTAAGGTTACATGTAACCTAGCATAGGTGGGGGTGAATGCAATCTTTTTAAGAGTGCAAGACCTAAATCTATATCGATAGACTCGCGCCAAGGACGATTTCGAATTATATATTCCGCATGACAAAAGCTGATCTCAAACGGGAGCCGACCGGCAGGTGGGTGGTGCGCGATTCACGTAGCGGCCGCTTCATCGAAGTGCGTGGTGCCGACTCGATGAAATCGTCGCAACTGCCTCTCAAAAAGGGCGTTGACCTGACGAAACCAATTGCCGAACAAGCCCTGAAAGGCAGTTCTTCCAATCTCCGTAAGTTCGCCGCCAAGGACTGAGCCTTGCCAGGCGTGTTGCTCGATACGCATACGCTTTACTGGCTGGTGACCGCCGTAGACATTCTGTCGGAGGAAGCGCTTATTGCGGTCGCAGGTAACCAGGACACCGGCACCCTATATGTGTCACCGATTACGGTTTGGGAGTTGGCGATCGCCTCTCGAAAGCCAGCACACAAGAATCCGCCGAACCTCAATGCGAAGTCCCCATCCAAATGGTTTTCGGAGTCGGTGGCTGCTACGGGGGCGAAAACCATTCCGATCAAACAACGGATCGCCTACGAGGCCGCAGCCGTCGTAGTCCATACCGGGCATAGGGATCCAGGCGACTGCTATCTGATCGCGACGGCGCGGGTAAAGAACATCCCGATCATCACGCGCGATCGGGTCATGCTGGATCTCGCTTCAGCTGGCTATTTAGACATCATTGTGTGCTGATTTCTAGCTGGAATCTTACATCGCTCTAAGGCCGTTCTGGCAGCCCCTTCCAATCCCCCCAATTTCCCTTTATACCGCGCGACGCACGCGCCGGGGCATCCGGCCTCTTCCCTTCGCATACCACCCGCATTCGTTGGCGGGACTGGATAGGAGTTCATTCATGTCTGCACCCGTTTCCCTGACTTTTCCCGATGGCTCCGTCCGCGATTATCCCGCGGGCTCGACGGGGCGTGATGTGGCCGAGGCGATTTCGAAGTCGCTGGCCAAGAAGGCGGTCGCGATTTCGCTCGACGGCGATTTGCGCGATCTCTCCGATCCCGTTTCGAACGGCCGGATCGAGATCGTCACCCGCGACGACGACCGCGCGCTGGAGCTGATCCGCCACGATGCGGCGCATGTGATGGCGGAAGCCGTGCAGGAGCTCTGGCCGGGAACGCAGGTGACCATCGGTCCGGTGATCGAGAACGGCTTCTATTACGATTTCGCCAAGAACGAGCCTTTCACGCCCGACGACCTTCCGAAGATCGAGAAGCGGATGAAGGAGATCATCCAGCGCAACAAGGCCTTCACCAAGGAGGTCTGGCCGCGTGAGAAGGCGCGCGAGGTCTTCGCTTCGAAGGGCGAGAACTACAAGGTCGAGCTGGTCGATGCGATCCCGGAAGGGCAGGACCTCAAGATCTATTACCAGGGCGACTGGTTCGACCTCTGCCGCGGGCCCCACATGGCCTCGACGGGGCAGATCGGCACGGCCTTCAAGCTGATGAAGGTGGCCGGCGCCTATTGGCGCGGCGATTCGAACAATCCGATGCTGACGCGCATCTACGGCACCGCCTGGCGCACGCAGGAGGAGCTGGACACCTATCTCAACATCCTTGCCGAAGCCGAGAAGCGCGACCACCGCCGCCTGGGCCGCGAGATGGACCTCTTCCATTTCCAGGAAGAGGGGCCGGGCGTCGTCTTCTGGCACGGCAAGGGCTGGCGGATGTTCCAGACGCTCGTCGCCTATATGCGCCGCCGTCTGGCCGGCACCTATGAGGAGGTGAACGCGCCGCAGGTGCTCGACAAGTCGCTCTGGGAGACCTCCGGCCACTGGGGCTGGTATCGCGACAACATGTTCAAGGTGACGGTCGCCGGCGACGACACCGACGACGACCGGGTCTTTGCGCTGAAGCCGATGAACTGCCCGGGGCATGTGCAGATCTTCAAGCATGGCCTGAAGTCCTACCGCGAACTGCCTGTGCGGCTTGCGGAATTCGGCAACGTGCACCGCTACGAGCCCTCCGGCGCGCTGCACGGGCTGATGCGGGTTCGCGGCTTCACGCAGGACGACGCGCATGTCTTCTGCACCGACGAGCAGATGGCGGCGGAATGCCTGCGCATCAACGACCTGATCCTGTCGGTCTACAAGGATTTCGGCTTCGAGGAGATCACCATCAAGCTCTCGACCCGGCCGGACAAGCGCGTCGGCTCGGACGCGCTGTGGGACCGCGCGGAAAGCGTGATGACGGGCGTGCTGGAGATGATCCAGCGCCAGTCGAACAACATCAAGACCGGCATCCTGCCGGGCGAGGGCGCGTTCTACGGGCCGAAGTTCGAATATACGCTGAAGGACGCGATCGGGCGTGAATGGCAGTGCGGCACGACGCAGGTCGACTTCAACCTGCCGGAACGCTTCGGCGCGTTCTATATCGACCACAATTCCGAGAAGCAGCAGCCGGTGATGATCCACCGCGCCATCTGCGGCTCGATGGAGCGCTTCCTCGGCATCCTGATCGAGAACTTTGCCGGCCACATGCCGCTGTGGGTCTCGCCGCTGCAGGTGGTCGTCGCGACGATCACCTCGGAGGCGGACGACTATGCCCGCGAGGTGGCGGAAAAGCTGCGCGATGCGGGGCTGACGGTCGAGACGGACCTGCGCAACGAGAAGATCAACTACAAGGTCCGCGAGCACTCGGTGACCAAGGTGCCGGTGATCCTCGTCTGCGGCAGGCGCGAGGCGGAGGAGCGCTCGGTCAACATCCGCCGCCTCGGCTCGCAGAACCAGACGCCGATGAGCCTCGACGCGGCGATCGCAGCGCTCGCCGACGAGGCGACGCCGCCGGACGTCAAGCGCAAGGCGCTCGCGAAAGCGGCGGCCTGAGGCGTTCCGGCCGTCGGATTTTTGGGAAAGTTGCAAGGAGGCGGTGCCCGAAAGGGTGCCGCTTCATTGCGTCAGCAGCACCTCGACGTCGGTGTTCTGTCCGGGGGTCACGGTGAAGTCACGCTGGTAGATCTTGTCCTTGTTGCGGGCGACGGCGGAATAGCTGCCTTCGGCCAGCACGATGGTCGGGAAGGCGCCGACGCTTTCGCTGACCACGTCGCCCGACGAGGTTAGGATCGACCAGGCGGTATCGGCGATCGCCTCGCCGCCGGGCTCGGAGACGAGCTTCAGCGTCAGCTTGGCCGCCTTGTGCTGGATGGTCGCCTGGGTGAGCTTGCCGGCCTCCACCTGGATGTCGGCGCGGATGACGGCATTGACCGTGCCGTAGTCGGAGACGACGTGGTAGGTGCCGGCATTGAGGCGCACGACCGTGCCGGGCTTGACGTCGGCCACCACCAGCGAGCGTTCGCCGTCCTCGCGCGCTTCGGCGGCATAGATGGAGAAGCTGAGCTCGCCCGGCGGAATGCGCACGTCCGAGCCGGAGACGGCGTTGAGCATCAGCCCACCGGCGTCCAGCACCATCACCTGCTTGTCGACGGCGTCGCTTTCCGGCACCAGCAGCTTCTTCGTCGCCCCCGCGCGGCCGAAGGCGACATTGACGAAATATTCGCCGGGAACGAGCTGGAAGGCGGCCGATCCGCCTTCGGAAGTGGCAAGCAGCGGCAGCTTGCCGTCCGCCCCCGGTATCGGCGAGAAGACGCGCCAGGTCAGGCCGTGCTGCATCGGCTTGCCGTTCTTCGTCAGCATCGCCTCGCAGATCACGTCGCGAAGATTTGCCGGCGAAGCCTCGCCGGTTACGAGCGGATTGAAGGAGGTCGCCAGCTTGCCGCCCTTGTGCGGGGTGATCTGCGAGAAACTCTCGATCGAATCCTGTGCCTTGGCGGGCAGGGCCGCGGAAAGGCAGGCGAGAAGGGCGAGGCTTCTGGCGGGAGCGGAATTGCGGGGCATGCGCATGGCGATGGTTGACTTCCTGACTTTCTGGCTCCACTTGAAGGCCCGGCAAATGGCATTTTGATGGCCGCGCTCGCGGCCCGCAAGTTAGTGGAAGTTCCTCCCCATGAAAACCGAAATCAAGCTGATCGACTATCTTTCGAGCCGCCGTTCCATTCCGGCGTTCCAGATGGGCGACCCGGGGCCCGGCAAGGCCGAGATCGAGGGGATGCTGAAGCTGGCTTCGCGCGTGCCGGACCACGGCAAGCTCGCGCCGTGGCGCTTCATCGTCTATCGCGGCGGCGAGCGGGAACGCATCAGCGCCGAGCTTGCGAAGATCGCGATCGCGGACAGGCCGGACCTTTCCGAGGAGATGGTGACCGTCGAGAACACGCGGTTCACCCGCGCGCCCGTCGTCGTCGCCGTGGTCAGCACTGCGGCGCCGCATTTCAAGATCCCGGAATGGGAGCAGCTGATGTCGGCGGGGGCGGTCTGCCTCAACCTGCTGATGGCCGCCAATGCCCATGGCTTTGCCTCCAACTGGCTGACCGAATGGTATGCCTTCGACGAACGCGCCTATCCGGTCCTCGGCGTGCGGCCGGGGGAGAAGGTGGCGGGCTTCATCCATATCGGCACCGCGCAGGTTCCGCCGACCGAAAGGCCGCGCCCGGAGCTTTCCGAGATCGTCACCTGGGTTGGCGAAGACGGACGAGGGGAGCTCTGATGTTCTACGAAACCTCCGCCAATGCCCACGGCCTGAAGCACGACCCGTTCAAGGCGATCGTCTCGCCGCGTCCGATCGGCTGGATCGGCTCGAGGCGGGCGGACGGTGCGCTGAACCTCTCGCCCTATTCCTTCTTCAATGCGGTGAGCGACGTGCCGAAGATCGTCATGTTCTCCTCCGGCGGGCGCAAGGACAGCGTCGCCAATATCGAGGAGACGGGGGTCTTCACCTGCTCCTTCGTCAGCCGCAATCTCGCCGTGCCGATGAATGCGAGTTCCGTCGCGGTGCCGCATGGCGTCGACGAATTCGCCATTGCCGGCCTCACGCCGGAGCCCGGCCGTCTCGTGGAGGCGCCCTTCGTCGCCGAAGCCTTCGCCGCGCTCGAATGCCGGATGACGGAAATCCTCCGCCCGAAGGGGCTGAACGGGCAATCGTCGGAAAACCGGGTCGTCTTCGGTCAGGTCGTCGGCATCCATATCAAGGAAGAAATCATCCGCGACGGGCTTCTCGACATGTCGATCGCCCGCCCGGTCGGCCGCATGGGCTATATGGATTATTCCGAGGCAAGCGAGGTCTTCGAGATGATGCGCCCGCCAAGGCCTGCGTCGGCGTCCTGACGGGACTGCAGCCAAAATCGTTACTGATGAATCGGCGTGATGGTAAATTGCAGCCCCATGGCTTCCAGCATTTTGGCAAGGGTTTCAAACTGGGGTTTTCCGGTCTTGGAAAGGGATTTGTACAGGCTCCCTCTGTTCAGTTGAGCCTGTTCGGCAACTTTGGCCAGGCCGCCTGCCTGCGCCTTGGCGACATGGCGAAGACCTTCTTGAAATAGCTCCATATCGCCACTCTCAAGAAATTCTGCCAGATAGACTGCGGCGTTCTCAGGATCGCGCAACAGGTCGTCGTACTTGTCAAAATCAAAAGGTCTACTTGCTCGGGCCATTATTTTACCCTCCTGTTGTAATCTTCAAGATAATTCTTCGCCTTCGCTATGGTCTTATCTTGTTCCTTTTTGGTCGAGCCGGCCAACAGCAAAATGATGATCTGTCCGACAACTATATAGAAGATGCGGAAGCCCTGGCCGCTATGGATGCGCATCTCGCAGATGCCTGCCGCGCCGGTCAGCGCCTTCCAGTCTCCGAAGTTCCCCAGCGAGGCCCTGCGGATGCGGGCCACCACTTGGGTTTTCACTTCCTGATTCTTAATGCCGTCAAGCCAGTCCTGAAAAGGGACTTTCCCATCCTCAGTTTCGTAGACTTCGATTTCATACCGCTTCATGTTTATGTTGTACGCTGCAGCGTACATTGACGCAAGAGCAGAGCCACGAAAGCCCGTCAGCTTCGCTCGTAGGCGGCGTTGATGATTTCCACCTGCTGCGGGTCGGCGGTAAGGCGTCCGTCGAAGCCGTCGGCGCGCGAGATGTGGCAGTCCATCAGCAGCGGCTCGCCGGCAAGCGGCGAGGGGGCGTCAAAGGCTGCGAGACCTGCGGCCTTCGACGAAAAGAGGGTCGCCGTCCTTGCCTGCGCGAAGGCGGGAGCCCATTGCCCATCCGGACTGCGCTCGCGCGTCGCGCCGAGTGTGGCGGCAAGGGCGGCCGGATCGAAGGCGAGCCCGATCAGGCGCCGCGACTTTTCGGAGAAGCCGGCAGACGAGCCTGCCGGCGGCAGCATCCCGTCCGTCAGCGCCAGTATCTTCGTGCGGCCATGCTCCACCCCTTCCTCCGCCTCCGCAACGGACAAGAGCACGTCCAGCCGCTGCACCTCGGCGCCGTTGCGGACATCCTTGAGCGCGATGCCTGCGGCGCCGATTAAGACCGCTTTGCGCAGGAGGATCTCGTCGTCCCCGTCCGACCGCGCGCTCAGCGTAAGATAGGCGAGGCCGGTCGGGCGGGATGCGCCTGGAGCGTTTCCGTTTTTCCCTGAATCACGGAACCGCTCCCTTTCTTTGTTTTTACGCAATTCCGGACGGGAAACCGCTCCACACTTTTCCTGGAATTGCTCCAGCGCGGCCGTATCCACAAGCAAGAGATCGGCACTCGCGATCGCCGGATCGCCGGGGTCGATCCCTTGCGGCGGGCGGAAAAGCGAGCGAGGCGACAAGGTCATGGCTTCTTATCTACCGCATAACCTTTTTAAATCGGAGTCCTTTGCGCTTCACGAACGACGCACGGCGGTCAGCGACCGTCATGTGCAGGCAGCCGTGGACCGGGTTAACGGTTATGGTGAACCAATCTTAAACTTTTTGCCGCTAGCGTTGAAGTTGCAGCGGGAAGCGGCTGCGGAATCGTTGGGGCGTTTCGTTGATCATTCAGGCATTTCTCCGTTGGGTCGAAACCGCGAGGGCTGGCGACAGGGCGCGCGCGGCGGATGCGCTTGCAAGGGCCTATTGCCGGGCCGCGATCACCGGCGACGAGCGTCATGCCGCTGAAATGGCGATGATTTTCCTGCTTGACGATCCGGCGCCCGGAGTGCGGCTCGCGCTTTCGGAAGCGCTGGCCGATTTCGAGGCGGCGCCGCGCGCGGTGGTGCTGCCGCTTGCGGAAGACCAGCCCGAGATCGCCGCTCAGATCATTTTGCGTTCTCCCGTCCTAGGCGATGCCGACCTTGTCGATCTGGCAGCCAGAGGTAGCGGCGTCACCCGCTCGCTGATCGCCCACAGACCGTTCGTGTCGCGTGCCGTTTCGGCCGCGCTTGCCGAAATCGGCGAGGTTTCCGATATCCTCGCGCTTCTTGAAAACGAGGGCGCCGTACTTTCGCGCCGCAGCCTCAAGCGCATTGCCGAACGGCTGGGGCACGACGCGCAGATTCGCGATCTGCTTCTCGACCGGGAGGACCTGCCGGGCGAGGCGCGCCAGGCGCTGGTCGAACGGGTCGCCGCCGCCCTTGCCGATTTCGGCCTGATCCGCGCGGCGGTCGGCGGCACCCGCGTCGAGCGGATAACCCGCGAAGCCTGCGATATCGCGACGATCGCCATGGCCGGCGATATCGCGCCTTCCGAAATTCCGGCGCTCGTGGAACATCTGCGCGAAAGCGGCCGGCTGACACCGGCATTCCTGATGCATGCTCTGTGCTCCGGGCGTATCGAATTCCTTGCCGCCGCGGTCGTCGATCTTTCCGGCCTGGCGGAGAAGCGCGTCCGTTCCGTGCTCGCCGACGGCCGCGAGACGGCGGTGCGGGCGCTCTTCGAAGCGTGCGGTCTCGGCGCGGATATCAGCATCCTCTTTGCCGAGGCGACGCTGATGTGGCGGCGCGAGGCGAAAGGCGAGGAGGACAGGCTCTCGGTTTGCGAAAGGCTGCTCGGCAGGATCCGCCGCGCTCCCTCCTCGCAAGCCATGCTCGAACTCGTGGAGAAACTGGCGATCGCCGAGCAGCGCCGGTCGGCGCGCAACTATGCGCAACTCGTCGCCCGCGAGGCGGCCTGACAGATTAAAAGACCTGGCGCGGCAGCCGAGACGGTCAGGCGGCATCAAGCTCCGCAATTGCCGCCAGATCGTCCTTCAGGGCGGCGGCGCTTCTCTTCAGGTCGTAGCTGGTTTGCATATTCATCCAGAATTGCGCCGTCGTGCGGAAGAATTTGGCCAGACGCAGGGCCGTATCCGTCGTGATGCCGGTCTGCCCGGCAACAAGCCTCTCGATCCGCGTACGGGGAACCTTCAGCTTCTTGGCAAGCGCGCCCGCGCTCATGTCGAGCGGCTTCAGATAGAGATCGCGCAGTATTTCGCCCGGATGGATGGGCGGCAGCTTGCTGACGGTCACGGTAAGACCTCCGGTCAATGATAGTCGGTTATTTCTACGTCGGCGGGTCCCAATTCTGTCCAGACGAAGCAGATGCGCCATTGTTTATTGATGCGGATCGAATATTGCCCCTCGCGGTCGCCCGAGAGTTTTTCAAGCCTGTTACCAGGCGGAGAGCGAAGGTCGTTGAGTTCGGCAGCTGCATCCAACAGGGCAAGGAGCTGCTGGGTTCTTCGGATCAGATCCGCTGGGAACCTCTTCCTGATGATCCGTCATCAACGGACTGTGTAAGCTTGTCCCTGAATGATCGGATCACGCTCAACTCTTACCGATGTATCATACTATGATACATCGGTAAGTCAAGACCAAAAGTGAGGACGAAGTTTCGCTGATCGCTATTCCCGGAACCTGTGCACCACCCAGGAATAGCCGTCCTCGATGTAGTGGACCGGCTTGCTTACCGTCGCCTTGAGGCGCGCGGCGTCGGGCAGGGCATCCTTGATCATCGCCAGGGTTCTCGCCGTCAGCCCCTTGCGTTCCGGAGGTGCCGCGGTTTCCGCCTCCGGCGGGGAAGCGGAAGCGACGGCCTTGTCGCCCGGCCGTTGCGGGCCGATCACCTCCTCGGTCATCCGGTCGCCAGAGCTTTCGCAGACCGCGACGATGACGGGGTAGCTCTGATTCTGATAGCGGTTGATCTGGGCTTCCGACTGCGCATCGCAGATCGCCACCGTGCGCCAGCTCTGACTGACGGTATCGATGTAGTGGCATTGCGTCGCCGAATCGTCGCATCCCAGGATCGTCATGACGATGAGGGCTGCCTGCATGCTGTCACCTCGCGGGAAGTGCGTTCGGGCGGCTTCTTCGACGAAGCCGGCGCACGATCCCCATGAACCGGAACCGGCCGAAGGAAGGGATCATGCGCGATTTTCAAATTTCTGCTGCGTCCTGTGCGCCTCCTTTCGGATGCGCGGCGCAGTAATGCCGCCCAAATATGGCGGCATTATCGCTCAGATGTCCAGATTTTCGGCGAAGACCGCGCGTTCCTGAATGAAGCGGAAGCGGGCATCGGCCTTCGTGCCCATCAGGTTGTCCACCGCCTCGCGGGTGCCCTCGAAATCGACATCGTCGATCGCGACCTTGAGCAACGTGCGCTTGGCCGGATCCATCGTCGTTTCCTTGAGCTGCGACGGCAGCATTTCGCCGAGCCCCTTGAAGCGGCCGATCTCGACCTTGCCGCGCCCGTTGAATTCCGTGCGCATCAGTTCCTCGCGGTGCGCATCGTCGCGCGCATAGAACGTCTTCGCGCCCTGGCTGAGGCGGTAAAGCGGCGGAACCGCGAGGAAGAGATGTCCTCCGCGGATCAATTCCGGCATCTCCTGATAGAAGAAGGTGATGAGCAACGAGGCGATATGCGCGCCGTCCACGTCCGCATCGGTCATGACGATGATGCGTTCGTAGCGCAGATCCTCGTCGCGGTATTTCGAGCGCGTGCCGCAGCCGAGCGCCTGGACGAGATCGGCGAGCTGCTGGTTGGCGCCGAGCTTTTCGCGCCCCGCGCTCGCCACGTTCAGGATTTTTCCGCGCAAGGGAAGGATCGCCTGATTGGCGCGGTTGCGCGCCTGCTTGGCCGAGCCGCCGGCCGAATCGCCTTCTACGATGAAGAGCTCGGCGCCCTCAGCGGTGTTCTGCGAGCAGTCGGCGAGCTTGCCGGGAAGGCGCAGCTTGCGCACCGCGGTCTTGCGGTTGACTTCCTTCTCCTTGCGCCGGCGCACGCGTTCTTCCGCGCGTTCGATCACCCAGTCGAGCAGCTTCGCCGCTTCGGCCGGATTGTCGGCGAGGTAGTGGTCGAACGGGTCGCGCAGCGCGTTCTCCACGATGCGCTGCGCCTCGATCGTCGCGAGCTTGTCCTTGGTCTGGCCGACGAATTCCGGCTCGCGGATGAAGACGGAGAGCATGCCGACGGCGGAGATCATCACGTCGTCGGTGGTGACGATCGCCGCGCGCTTGTTCTGCGTCAGCTCCGCGTAGTTCTTCAAGCCCTTGGTGAGCGCGATGCGCAAGCCCGCCTCATGCGTGCCGCCATCGGCGGTCGGGATCGTGTTGCAGTAGGAATGGATCAGCGAATCGCCGCCGTACCAGGTGACGGCCCATTCGAGGGCGCCGTGGCCGCCGGATTTCTCCGTCTTGCCGGCAAAGATCTCCTTGGTGACGGTGTATTCCTTGCCGAGGGTGGCCTGGAGATAGTCCTTGAGGCCGCCGGGGAAGTGGAAGACCGCTTTTTCCGGCGTTTCCGAGCCCTCCGGCAGCAGCGACGGGTCGCAGCTCCAGCGGATTTCGACGCCGCCGAAGAGATAGGCCTTGGAGCGGGCCATGCGGAAGAGCCGCGCCGGATCGAAACGCGCGGCCGGGCCGAAGATCTCGGGATCGGGGTGGAAGCGCACCTTCGTGCCGCGGCGGTTGTGGACCTCGCCGAGCTCCTCCAGCGGCCCCTGCGGGACGCCGCGCGAAAAACGCTGGCGATAGAGCTTGCGATTTCTCGCGACCTCGACCTCGAGGCTGTCGGAGAGCGCGTTGACGACGGAGACGCCGACGCCGTGCAGGCCGCCGGAGGTCTCGTAGGCTTTGCCGTCGAATTTTCCGCCGGCATGCAGCACGGTCATGATCACTTCCAGCGTCGACTTGCCGGGAACCTGCGGATGGTTTTCCACAGGGATGCCGCGGCCGTTGTCGGTGACGGAAAGATGGCCTTCGGCATCGAGGCTGACCTCGATGAAGTTCGCGTGGCCCGCGACGGCCTCGTCCATCGAGTTGTCGATCACTTCGGCGAAGAGGTGGTGCAGCGCCTTCTCGTCCGTGCCGCCGATATACATGCCGGGGCGCATGCGCACCGGTTCCAGCCCTTCGAGAACCCGGATCGCCGAAGCGTCGTAATCGCCGCCATTGGCTTTCGGAGGCGCGGGCGGCGTACGGGGGTTCGCTGCAGGCGCGGCGGCGGGTTTGGCCGCAGGCGCGGGCGCTTCCGGCTTGGGTTCGCTTGGCAGGTTGGCGAAGAGATCGTTGTTGTCGTCCATGTTCAGACTTTGTTCCGTGCAGTCTTTTTGACCACCGCTCGAGGGCGGCCGGGTTGCGCAAGGGCCCGTGGTTTCGCGAATCACCGGCGATAGTGACAGATTCCGGCAATTTTCGCGATGCGGCGGCGGAGCGCTTCGGTTTCGCGGAGGATTGCGTTGCCGGCGCGCCGATGGCAAGACTTGCCGCCCGAAGGGAACGAGACTTCATGCAACAGTCCACAGCTCATTGGCTTCTCCGCGCGATTTTCGCCGCATTTCTGGCTGTTCCGCTGCCGGCCCTGGCCAAAGCCGCCACGCTGGAACCGTGGAAGGACGAGCTTTTTTCCTATGGCAAGGTGCTGGAAAGCGCCGACGGCGGGGCGCTGCGCGTCGTGGATTACGACGAGATGCGCGACATCAACGGCCGCGACCAGATCCCCGAGCGTCGCGTCAAGCCGGCCTACGTTTCGACCTCGGTGAAGCGGCAACAGCAGAATGTAACGCTGCAGACCCCCGCAGGGCCGGTGGACGTGGCGATGACCGGGAAGGCGAGGGGGGCGGCGTTCACGGTCATCTTCGTCCACGGGCGCGGCGGCGACCGCCGGCTCGGCAACAACGACTGGACCTTCGGCGGCAATTTCAACCGGCTGAAGAACCTCGCGATGCGCAATGGCGGGGTCTATTATGCGCCGAGCGTGCGCTCCTTCGATGCGGCCGGCGTCGCCTCCGTTGCGGGGCTGATCGCGCTTGCGAAGGCCGAGGCGCCGGATGCGCCCGTCGTGCTCGCCTGCGCCTCGATGGGCAGCTTCATCTGCTCGGGCATCGCGCGCGAGCCTAAGAGCGTGCGCGATCTCAAGGGGATGGTGGTCATGGGGGGTGCCGCGGACGGCGATTATGCGGCGAGCGCCGCCTACAAGGCGAGGCTCCCGGTCGTCTTCACCCATGGAGAGCGCGATCCCGTCTATGCCGCCGACGACCAGATCAAGGTCTTCCGCAGGATGCGCGAGGCCGGCATTGCGACGAATTTCGTCGTCTTCCGGACCGGCAATCACGGCACGCCCGTGCGCATGACCGACTGGCGCGAGACGCTGAACTGGATTTTCGGGCAATAGCGCGCTTTCCATCGGCTCTTTCCATCACCCGGACGATTTGCTAGGTCCGACCATTGCTTGAACCATGGCTTTAGGGAGGCCTCATGACCCCGGATGTAACACCGCTCGTTGCCGGAAACTGGAAGATGAACGGAACGCGGGCCTCGCTCGACCAGATCAAGGCGATGGCGGAGGGTGTCAAGGGGCCGCTTTCGCAGAAGGTCGAAAGCCTGATCTGCCCGCCGGCGACGCTGCTTTATGTGGCGACCGCGCTTTGCGACGACAGCCCGCTGAAGATCGGCGCACAGGACTGCCACCAGAAGGCCTCGGGCGCCCATACCGGCGACGTCTCCGCCGAGATGATCGCCGACTGCTTCGCAACCCATGTCATCGTCGGCCATTCCGAGCGGCGCACCGACCACGCCGAGACCGACGCGCTGATCCGCGCCAAGGCGCAGATCGCCCATGAGAACGAGCTCGTCGCCATCGTCTGCATCGGCGAGACGGGCGACGAACGCAAGGCCGGAAAGACGCTCGACGTGCTGAAGACCCAGCTTGCCGGCTCGCTGCCCGACGGCGCGACGGCGCAAAACACGGTGATCGCCTACGAGCCCGTCTGGGCGATCGGCACCGGGCTGACGCCGACGGCGGCCGATGTCGAGGAGGCCCATGCCTTCATGCGCGCCGAGCTCGTGAAGCGCTTTTCCGGGGAGGGGGCGCAGATGCGCATCCTCTACGGCGGCTCGGTCAAGCCCGGCAACGCCAGGGAGCTGATGGGCGTCGCCAATGTCGACGGCGCACTGATCGGCGGCGCGAGCTTGAAAGCCGACGACTTCCTCGCCATCTACCGGGCTTATGAAGAATTGACGGCGTGAGTTTGCCCCTCTTCCCGCAAACGGAGGTTTCTTCGGATTTCCTTCGCCCCGCTTGCGGGGGAGAAGGTGCCCGACAGGGCGGACGAGAGATGTGTGAGACACAGTCGCCCGATGCCGCCAAGGTCGGCGAGGGCTTGGAATGATGCGCGGCTTGGTATAAGGGAGCCGCAAAACTCTGTTTGGGCCACATGGCCGGGATCTTGAAAAAATGCAGACCGTATTGCTCGTCATCTATCTCATGGTCGTCGTGGCGCTGATCGGCGTGGTGCTGATCCAGCGTTCGGAGGGCGGCGGCCTCGGTATCGGCGGCGGCTCCGGTTTCATGTCGGCCCGCGGCACGGCCAATGCGCTGACCCGCACCACGGCGATCCTCGCGGTCCTGTTCTTCGCACTGGCCCTCGGCATGGGCATCCTTGCCCGCTACGAGAGCAGCCCGATCGACATTCTCGACCGTATTCCCGGAACGACGGGCACGGGCGGCGTTCTCGATGCGCTCGGCGGCGGCGAGGGCAACCAGAATCAGAACACCAACCAGACCCCGCCGGCTCCGAGCGGCAATGGCGTGCCCACCAACAGCGGCGCTTCGAACGGCGCGACACCTCCGGCCGCAAACGGCACCGCGACCCCGCCGGCTCAGACCGGGACGGGTAACGCACCGGCAGCCGGACAGAACAATTCCGACGTCCCGAGCGGCCAGTAAGGTCCTGAGTTGAAACGAACCGGCCGGCAGGCGATGAGCCCGCCGGCCTTCTTCTTGTGAAAATCGAAAACGTTCTTCCACGAAAAATTTCCGTCAGGGCAATTTTTCGGTGGCGGAATCAGTAGTGAAAAGGTATCCGGTGACTCCCATGGCGCGATATGTATTCATCACAGGCGGCGTGGTCTCCTCCCTCGGAAAAGGAATTGCCTCGGCTGCCCTCGGAGCGTTGCTGCAGGCCCGCGGTTATCGGGTGCGGCTGCGCAAGCTCGACCCCTATCTCAACGTCGATCCGGGTACGATGAGCCCGACGCAGCACGGCGAGGTGTTCGTCACCGACGACGGCGCGGAGACCGATCTCGACCTCGGCCATTACGAGCGCTTCACCGGCCGCTCGGCAACGAAGACCGACAACATCACCACCGGCCGCATCTATAAGAACATCATCGACAAGGAACGGCGCGGCGACTATCTCGGCGCCACCGTGCAGGTCATCCCGCACGTCACCAACGAGATCAAGGCCTTCATCACCGAGGGCAACGAAGAGTACGATTTCGTGCTCTGCGAGATCGGCGGCACGGTCGGCGACATCGAAGCGATGCCCTTCATGGAGGCGATCCGCCAGCTCGGCAACGATCTGCCGCGCCACACCGCCGTCTATGTCCACCTGACGCTGATGCCCTATATCCCGGCGGCCGGCGAGCTGAAGACGAAGCCGACGCAGCACTCTGTCAAGGAGCTGCAGGCCCTCGGGATCGCGCCCGACATCCTGCTCGTGCGCGCCGACCGCGAGATCCCGGAAGCGGAACGCAGGAAGCTATCGCTCTTCTGCAACGTCCGTCCCTCCGCCGTCATCCAGGCGCTCGACGTCGCCTCAATCTACGACGTGCCGCTCGCCTATCACCGGGAAGGCCTCGACGACGAGGTGCTCGCCGCCTTCGGCATAGAGCCCGCACCGAAGCCGCGCCTCGATGCCTGGCAGAACGTTTCCGACCGCATCAAGACGCCGGAAGGCGAGGTCACCATCGCCATCGTCGGCAAATATACCGGCCTCAAGGACGCCTACAAGTCGCTGATCGAGGCGCTGTACCACGGCGGCATCGCCAACCGCGTCAAGGTCAAGCTCGACTGGATCGAATCGGAAGTCTTCGAGAAGGAAGATCCGTCGCCCTATCTGGAAAAGGTGCACGGCATTCTCGTTCCCGGCGGTTTCGGCGAACGCGGTTCGCAGGGCAAGATCAACGCGGCGCGCTTCGCCCGCGAGCGCAAGGTGCCGTATTTCGGCATCTGCTTCGGCATGCAGATGGCCGTCGTCGAGGCGGCGAGAAACCTCGCCGGCATCGAGAAGGCGTCCTCCACCGAATTCGGCAAGACGGCCGAGCCGGTCGTCGGCCTGATGACCGAGTGGGTCAAGGGCAACGAGCTGCAGAAGCGCTCGGCCTCCGGCGATCTCGGCGGCACCATGCGTCTCGGCGCCTATCGCGCAGCTCTCAAGCAGGGCACGAAGATCGCCGACATCTATGGCTCGAGCGACATTTCCGAGCGCCACCGCCACCGCTACGAGGTGAACGTCGACTACAAGGACCGCCTCGAGGGCTGCGGCCTCGTCTTCTCCGGCATGTCGCCGGACGGCCTGCTTCCCGAGACGATCGAATATCCCGACCATCCCTGGTTCATCGGCGTCCAGTATCACCCGGAACTGAAGAGCCGGCCGCTCGACCCCCATCCGCTGTTTGCGAGCTTCATCGAGGCGGCGCTGGAACAGTCGCGGCTGGTCTGATCCGACCATCGGCGGTCGATCGCTCCTCCGCGATTTTCCAAGGCTATTTCGCCGGCGGCGTGGCGGTGGACGCCGGCGAACCGATGCGCGGGCAGATCATCAGGCACCGGCGGGGCCGATGACAACCCGCCGCAAGGAGCGGAGGTCACTCCGCCCTGGCTGCGCCGTACTCCTCGTCGGTGACGTGCTCCATCCAGTCGACGGCCCTGCCGTCCTTTGCCTCTTGAATGGCGATATGCGTCATGGCGGTTTTATCCGTCGCGCCATGCCAGTGCTTTTCGCCCGGCGGAAACCAGACGACGTCGCCGGCGCGGATCGTCTCGACGGGGCCGCCGAGGCGTTGCGCCAACCCGCAGCCGGAGGTCACGATAAGCGTCTGGCCGAGCGGATGGGTGTGCCATGCGGTGCGCGCGCCCGGCTCGAAGGTGACGCTCGCCGCACGCATGGCGGCCGGTTCGGGTGCTTCGAAGATCGGATCCAGCCGGACCGCTCCGGTGAAATATTCGCTCGGCGGCGTCGTGGACGGCCGTGAACCGCAACGCTTTATCTCCATTTGAACCTCCTTGGGAATTTGCGGCCTGCTTCCGGCATAGGACAGTGGTCGGGCCGCGAGCCTCAGGATACATGTGGCCCGTTGCGGAATACATCCCGAGGAGGCGAAATCTTTGTCCGGAGCGAACGGAACGGGGTGAGGTGGAATACCGCTCGTCCGCCGCACACACCCTCCGTTCCATGCGCGAGGGATTGGACGAGGCCGGCCGGCGGCGCCGGAGGGAGGCCTTGCAAAGCCCCGCCAACCATGCAAAGCAGCAGCGGCGGAAACGGGCCGGGAGAGATCATGACTGCGAATGCCAGAACGCCTCGATCGATCGATCATCTGGTGTTGCCGGTCGTGGAACTCGGCATTGCCCGGACGCGTCTTTCCCGCCTCGGCTTCACCGTCGCTCCAGATGCCCGCCACCCCTTCGGCACGGAGAACTGCTGCGTCTTTCTCGCCGACGGCAGCTATCTCGAGCCGCTCGGCATCGCCAATCGCGAAGAATGCGAGGAGGCCGCGCGCACCGGCAACGTCTTCGTCGCCCGCGACCAGGCCTTTCGGTTTCGCCGCGGCCAGGACGGATTTTCCGCGATCGCCATTGGTGCAGCCGGCGCCGGCGCCGACGATCTGCGCTACCGGGCAGCCGGGCTTTCGGGCGGGCCAATCCTCGAATTCTCGCGCGACATGCAGCTTCCCGACGGGAAGACCGCGACCGGCAGCTTTCGCCTTGCTTTCGCCGCTGACCTGCGTTCGCCGGATTTCTTCTTCTTCTCATCCGAGCGGGTGAAGGCGCTTCCCTCCGACCGCCGGGCGCTGGAAACGCACGCGAACGGCGTGAGCGCGCTTGCCGAGGTCGTGCTTTACGAGCCGAACCCGACGGATTTTCAATACCTCCTGCAGGAAGCGGCAGACGAGCGCGAGGTCGAGGCGCATTCCTTCGGCATGGTCGTCAATACGCCGCGCGGCCGCATCTCCGTGCTGAACGGCGCAGGAATGCGCGGATTCTACGGCATCGAGACGGCCGATAAGGAGCGTGGCCTCAGAGGGGCCGCGGTGGTCTTCCGCATCGCCGACCTTTCGGCGGCATGCGACCTGCTCGATAGGAACGGAATGGATTACAATATAAGGGACAGCCGTATCGTGGTGCCGCCGGCACCGGGGCAGGGCGTCCATTTTGTCTTCGGAGAGTGATATGCAACCGAATTCCACCGTGATTGCCGGCGAAGGTGCCGGCAAGGTCGTCTTTTCGCAGAAGGAGCGGCTGTCGCTGATCGCCGGCCCCTGCCAGATGGAAAGCCGCGAGCACGCCTTCATGATCGCCGGCAAGCTCACCGAGCTCTGCAAGGAGCTCGGCATCGGCCTCGTCTACAAGTCCTCCTTCGACAAGGCCAACCGCACCTCGCTTTCGGGCAAGCGCGGCATCGGGCTGGAAAAGGCGATGGAGATCTTCGCCGACCTGAAGGCGGAATACGGCTTTCCCGTTCTGACCGACATCCACACCGAGGAACAATGCGGCCTGGTTTCGCCCACGGTCGACATCCTGCAGATCCCGGCCTTCCTGTCGCGCCAGACCGATCTTCTCGTCGCCGCTGCCAAGACCGGGCGCGTCATCAACGTCAAGAAGGGCCAGTTTCTCGCCCCTTGGGACATGAAGAACGTGCTGGCGAAATTCACCGAGAGCGGCAATCCGAACGTGCTTTTGTGCGAGCGCGGCGCCTCCTTCGGCTACAACACGCTGGTCTCCGACATGCGCTCGCTACCGATCATGGCGGGCCTCGGCTCCCCGGTGATCTTCGACGCCACCCATTCGGTGCAGCAGCCGGGCGGCCAGGGCGGCTCCTCGGGCGGGCAGCGTGAATTCGTCGAGACGCTGGCGCGCGCTGCCGTTGCCGTCGGCGTCGCCGGCGTCTTCATCGAGACGCACGAGGACCCCGACAACGCCCCCTCGGACGGCCCGAACATGGTGCACCTGAAGGACATGCCCCGGCTTCTCGAAAAGCTGCTGGCCTTTGACGCGATCGCCAAGGCGTGAAGCCGGGTTCAAACGGATGACACAGTCTTGCGTTATGCGACCGTGGCCTCCCGCCGAACCTGTGCGCAACAGCCATTGAAATTTCCGCACCTTCGATTAAGAGAGATTTTAATCGATTTATAAACCTCCAAAGCAGGAAAGACATCCATGACCGCAATCATCGACATCATCGGCCGCGAGATCCTCGACAGCCGCGGCAATCCGACCGTCGAGGTGGACGTTCATCTCGAAGACGGCAGCTTCGGCCGCGCTGCGGTGCCGTCCGGCGCCTCCACCGGCGCGCATGAGGCGGTCGAGCTGCGCGACGGCGGCAAGCGCTACCTCGGCAAGGGCGTCGAGCGGGCCGTCGAGGCGGTCAACGGCGACATCTTCGACGCGGTCGGCGGGCTGGACGCGGAAAACCAGATCCAGATCGACCAGACGATGATCGAGCTGGACGGGACGCCGAACAAGGCACGCCTCGGCGCGAACGCCATCCTCGGCGTTTCGCTCGCCGTCGCCAAGGCTGCCGCCGCAGCCGCCGGCCTGCCGCTCTACCGCTACGTCGGCGGCCCGAATGCGCATTACCTGCCGGTGCCGATGATGAACATCATCAACGGCGGCGCGCATGCCGACAATCCGATCGACTTCCAGGAATTCATGATCGTGCCGGTCGGGGCCGACACGGTGCGCGATGCGGTGCGCATGGGCTCGGAAGTTTTTCATACGCTGAAGAAGCAGCTCGCCGCCGACGGCCACAACACCAATGTCGGCGACGAGGGCGGCTTCGCTCCGGGCCTCGCCTCCGCTCCGGCTGCGCTCGACTTCATCATGAAGTCGATCGAGAAGGCCGGCTACAAGCCGGGCGAGGACATGCATATCGCGCTCGACTGCGCCTCGACCGAATTCTTCAAGGACGGCAAATATGTCCTCGAAGGCGAGGGCCGGACGCTTGAGCCCGGCGCCATGGCCGAATACCTAGCCGAGCTTGCCGGCAAATATCCGATCTTTTCGATCGAGGACGGCATGGCCGAGGACGACTGGGACGGCTGGAAGGCGCTGACCGACAAGATCGGGGCGAAGGTGCAGCTCGTCGGCGACGATCTTTTCGTCACCAACTCCGCCCGTCTCCGCGACGGCATCAAGATGGGGGTCGCGAACTCCATCCTCGTCAAGGTAAACCAGATCGGCTCGCTGTCGGAAACGCTCGATGCGGTGGAAACGGCGCACAAGGCCCGCTATTCCGCCGTCATGTCGCACCGTTCCGGCGAAACGGAAGATTCCACGATCTCCGACCTCGCAGTCGCGACCAATTGCGGACAGATCAAAACCGGCTCGCTGGCGCGCTCCGACCGTACCGCGAAATACAACCAGCTCATCCGCATCGAGGAACAGCTCGGGCCGCAGGCGAAATATGCCGGCCGCTCGATCCTGCGCGGCTGATTTTTCAGAGATATTTCCGCGGCATGACATTTGCCGCGGGTCAACCCACCCGCCGCTTCGCTTCCACCTCCCCATCGAGGTGGAAGCCCGCGGGCGGGTGCGGATTTTCCGCCTCCGGCCCGTCATGGTCAACGGACGGTTAAACAATCGGCTCTAATGTGTTTCCTGTATTGCGTATCAGGGCACGTTGCATGTGGACCAAACATCACAAGAAGCGCAGGCTCGGCCGCCTCGTTCTCCCGGCGATCACGGCGGTCTTCCTCTCCTATTTCAGCTATCATTCCATTCATGGCGAGTTCGGCATGCGTGCGATGGAACAATTCGAACGCCAGCGCATTGAGCGGCAGGCAAGGCTCGACATCCTGGTCGACCAGCGTCAGACGCTGGAGAGGGAAGTGTCGCTCATGAGCGACGGTTCGCTCGAGCGCGATATGCTCGACGAGAAGGCCCGCTATGCGCTGAATATGTCCCGCGCCGACGAAATCGTGATCTTTCACTGATTTTCCGCGTGTCCTATGACTGCGAGAGCGAATTAACCGAAATCCTGTTAATTCTGTTTTCATCTTTAATTTCAATTGGTTATGCTGAATAATAGCCATGCAAATATAGCATTGCTGTAGGCGCTTTCTTCCCCTATGGTTCCGCAAAAGGCAAACCTAGGGGAGGATTGAATGGCTCCGCGCAAGACCGCGTCCACATCCAGCCGCAAGACTGCGGCAAGGCCTGCAGGCAAATCCGCTGCGAAGAAGGATTTCAACGGCACGACCTACGCCGATTTCACCAAGGAAGAGGATCTGAAGGCCTATCGCGAGATGCTTCTGATCCGCCGTTTCGAAGAGAAGGCCGGCCAGCTCTACGGCATGGGCTTCATCGGCGGCTTCTGTCACCTCTATATCGGCCAGGAAGCGGTCGTCGTCGGTATGCAGTTCGCGCTGAAGGAAGGCGATCAGGTCATCACCGGCTACCGGGACCACGGCCATATGCTTGCGACCGGCATGAACGCACGCGGCGTCATGGCGGAACTGACGGGGCGCCGGGGCGGCTATTCCAAGGGGAAGGGCGGCTCCATGCACATGTTCTCCAAGGAAAAGCACTTCTACGGCGGCCACGGCATCGTCGGCGCGCAGGTCTCGCTCGGCACCGGGCTTGCCTTCGCCAACCGCTACCGCGAGAACGATTCCGTCAGCGTCACCTATTTCGGCGACGGCGCCGCCAACCAGGGCCAGGTCTACGAAAGCTTCAACATGGCGCAGCTCTGGAAGCTGCCGGTCGTCTACGTGATCGAGAACAACCGCTACGCCATGGGCACCTCCGTCTCGCGCGCCTCGGCCCAGACCGACTTCTCCCAGCGTGGCGCCTCCTTCGGCATTCCCGGCTTCCAGGTCGACGGCATGGATGTTCGCGCCGTCAAGGCGGCCGGCGACGAGGCGATCGCCCATTGCCGCGCCGGCAAGGGGCCGGTCATCCTCGAAATGCTGACCTACCGCTACCGCGGCCATTCCATGTCCGACCCGGCGAAATACCGCAGCAAGGACGAGGTGCAGAAGATGCGCTCCGAGCACGACCCGATCGAGCAGGTCCGCAACCGTCTTCTGGAAAAGGGCTGGGCGAGCGAGGACGAGCTGAAAGCGCTCGACAAGGACGTCCGCGACATCGTCGCCGACAGCGCGGATTTCGCCCAATCCGATCCGGAGCCGGATGTATCCGAGCTCTACACCGACATTCTGCTCTGATCCGGGGAGGCGAAAACATGCCTATCGATATCCTGATGCCCGCCCTTTCCCCGACGATGGAAGAAGGCACGCTCAGCAAATGGCTGAAGAACGAAGGTGACAAGGTCACTTCCGGCGACGTGATCGCCGAGATCGAAACCGACAAGGCGACCATGGAAGTGGAAGCCGTCGATGAGGGCGTGATCGGCAAGATTCTGATCTCCGCCGGCTCGGAAGCCGTGAAGGTCAACACGCCGATCGCCGTCCTGCTGCAGGAAGGCGAAAGCGCCGACGACATTGGCAAGGCGAAATCCGCCGCCGCGCCCAAGCCTGCCGCGCCCGAAGTGCCGCAGGAGGAAAAGCCGACGGAAACCGGCTCGGCCTCCGCTCCGGTTCCCGCCCAGCCGATTGCGCCCGCCGCATCCGATCCGGACATTCCGGAAGGCACGGAAATGGTCACGACGACCGTGCGCGAAGCGCTGCGCGACGCCATGGCCGAGGAAATGCGCCGCGACGGCGATGTCTTCGTCATGGGCGAGGAAGTCGCCGAATATCAGGGCGCCTATAAGATCACCCAAGGGCTACTGCAGGAATTTGGTCCCCGCCGCGTGGTCGACACTCCGATCACCGAGCACGGCTTTGCCGGCGTCGGCGTCGGCGCGGCCATGGCCGGACTGAAGCCGATCGTCGAGTTCATGACCTTCAACTTCGCCATGCAGGCGATCGACCAGATCATCAACTCCGCCGCCAAGACGCTCTACATGTCCGGCGGCCAGATGGGGGCACCGATCGTCTTCCGCGGCCCGAACGGTGCCGCCGCCCGCGTCGCCGCCCAGCACAGCCAGGACTACTCCGCCTGGTACAGCCACATCCCGGGCCTCAAGGTCGTCGTGCCCTATACGGCTGCCGACGCCAAGGGGCTTCTCAAGGCTGCGATCCGCGATCCCAATCCGGTGATCTTCCTCGAAAACGAAATTCTCTACGGCCACTCCTTCGAAGTGCCGAAGCTCGACGATTTCGTTCTGCCGATCGGCAAGGCGCGTATCCACAAGCAGGGCAAAGACGTCACCGTCGTCTCTTTCGGCATCGGCATGACCTATGCGACGAAGGCGGTCGAGGAACTGACGAAGGAAGGCATCGACGTCGAGCTGATCGACCTTCGCACGATCCGTCCGATGGACCTGCCGACGGTCATCGAATCGGTCAAGAAGACCGGCCGTCTCGTCACCGTCGAGGAAGGCTACCCGCAGTCCTCCGTCGGCACCGAGATCGCCACGCGCGTCATGCAGCAGGCTTTCGACTATCTCGATGCGCCGATCCTGACGATCGCCGGCAAGGACGTTCCGATGCCCTATGCCGCAAACCTCGAAAAGCTCGCCTTGCCGAATGTCGGCGAGGTCATCGAGGCGGTCAAAGCCGTCTGCTACAAGTAAGGGGAGGGTCGCGACATGCCGATCAACATCACCATGCCGGCCCTTTCACCGACGATGGAAGAGGGCAACCTCGCCAAGTGGCTCGTCAAGGAAGGCGATCAGGTCAAGTCCGGTGACGTGATCGCCGAGATCGAGACCGACAAGGCGACCATGGAAGTGGAAGCCGTCGATGAGGGCACCGTCGCCAAGATCGTCGTGCCGGCCGGCACCGAGGGCGTCAAGGTCAATGCGCTGATCGCGGTGCTTGCGGCCGAGGGCGAGGATGTGAAGGACGCGGCTGCCGCTGAGGCGGGTTCGCCCGCCCCGGCAAAGACGGAAAGCGCTGCATCGCAAACCAAATCGGAAGCGCCGAAGCAGGAGGCCCCGAAGCCCGAGGCGCGGAAGGAAGAGACAAAGCCGGTAACCGACATGGCCCCGGCGGCATCGACGCCAGCGCCGGTCGGCAAGGACGGCAGCCGCACCTTCTCCTCGCCGCTCGCCCGCCGTCTCGCCAGGGAAGCGGGCATCGACATTTCCGCCGTTTCCGGCTCCGGTCCGCATGGCCGCGTGGTCAAGGCCGACATCGAAAAGGCGGTCGCTTCCGGCAGCGCCAAGGCCGCTCCGGCCGCCGCACCTGCGGCAGCGGCCCCGCTGGCGAAGCCCGCTTCGGACGATGCGGTGCTCAAGCTCTTCGAGGAAGGCTCCTACGATCTCGTGCCGCATGACGGCATGCGCAAGACGATCGCCAAGCGGCTGGTCGAATCCAAGCAGACGATCCCGCATTTCTACGTGTCGGTCGACTGCGAGCTCGATGCGCTGATGGCGCTTCGCGCCCAGCTCAATGCCGCAGCCTACGAGAAAGACGGAAAACCGGTCTACAAGCTCTCGGTCAACGACATGGTGATCAAGGCGCTGGCCTTGGCGCTGCGCGACGTGCCGGATGCGAACGTCTCCTGGACCGAGACCAACATGGTCAAGCACAAGCATTCCGACGTCGGCGTCGCCGTGTCGATCCCGGGCGGCCTGATCACGCCGATCGTCCGCAAAGCCGAGACCAAGTCGCTTTCCGTCATTTCCAACGAGATGAAGGACCTCGGCAAACGGGCCAAGGAGCGCAAGCTGAAGCCGGAAGAATACCAGGGCGGCACCACCGCCGTCTCCAACATGGGCATGATGGGCGTCAAGAGCTTCGCCGCCGTCGTCAATCCGCCGCACGCGACGATCCTTGCGGTCGGCGCGGGCGAGGAGCGCGTGGTGGTGAAGAAGGGCGAGATGGTCATCGTGCAGGCGATGACGGTGACGCTCTCGACCGACCATCGCTGCGTCGACGGCGCGCTCGGGGCCGAGCTGTTGCAGGCCTTCAAGCGCTACATCGAAAATCCGATGGGGATGCTGGTGTGAGCCGATCTTTCCCTCCCCCTTGCGGGGAGGGTGTCCGCGGCAGCGGACGGGTGGGGGTGTCGACGAGGTCTGAAAGGCTGAGATGGTCTGGAAGCGCGAAAATCCGAAACCGCCGAGCACGGGTGCGGCAAAAGCCGCATCCAAGCTACGACATGCGATGACGGATGCCGAGAAGCGGCTTTGGACAGCGCTTCGCAAGGAACTGCCATCTGTCGACGGAACTCATTTCCGTCGACAGATGGCGATTGGCCCCTATGTGGTGGATTTCGTCTGCCTCGGGCGTCGGTTAATCGTCGAAGTAGATGGGAAGATGCACGACGATCCTGTTCTAAGGCGCCGGGATGTGGAACGCGATGCCTATCTTCATGGTCAGAACTTCCGAGTTCTGAGGTTTTCCAACGAGAAGATCATGCTTGAGATGCCATCCGTTCTGAGGACTCTGGGTGTCGCACTCGCGACCCCCACCCCTGGCCCCTCCCCGCAAGGGGGAGGGGAACTGGAGTGGCACGCATGAAAACGGTCCTCTGCTACGGCGATTCGCTCACCTGGGGCTACGATGCCGAAGGGCTTGGGCGGCATGCATATGAGGACCGTTGGCCGAGCGTTCTGGCAAAGGCGCTCGGCTCTGGCGTGAACGTGATCGCCGAGGGCCTCAACGGCCGCACCACCGGCTATGACGATCACCTGGCGGACTGCGACCGCAACGGGGTGAAGACCCTGCCGACGGTGCTGCACAGCCACATGCCGATCGATCTCGTCATCGTCATGCTCGGCAGCAACGACATGAAGCCGATGATCGCGGGCACGGCGCATGCGGCGCGCGCCGGCATCCAGCGGCTGGTAGGACTGGTCCGGCGTCACGAGTATTCCTTCGAATACGAGGCGCCGGATATCCTGATCGTGTCGCCGCCGCCGCTCTGCGAGACGGCAGACCCGGTCTTTTCGGCACTTTTCAAGGGTGGGGTCGAGCAGTCCTCCATGCTGGCGTCGCTCTACCGCGACCTGGCGGACGAACTCGGCTGCGGCTTTTTCGATGCCGGTTCGGTCGCCAGAACGACGCCGCTCGACGGCGTGCATCTCGATGCGGAAAACACGCGGGCGATCGGGCGCGGACTGGAGCCGGTCGTACGCATGATGCTGGGTCTTTGACGATGGCGGACGGTGTCACCATTCGGCCGGCGGAGCGACGGGAGGCGGCGGAGCTTGCCATCCTCGTCGATATCGCCTCGCACGGCTTTGCCTCGTGGCTCTGGTATGGTGCAGTCCTTAGCGGAAAGACGGAGACCGCCTTCGAGCACGGCCGCAACAGGATGCTTGACGGGAGGGAACCCGACAGCTGGCGCAACGCGCTCGTCGCCGAAGTGGACGGCGATCTCGCCGGAGTCTCGCTTGCCTTCACGATAGAGCCGAACATCGAGACCGAAACGGCGACCCATCCCGTGTTCGAGCCGCTGCTTGCGCTGCAGCGCAAGGTGGTCGGGCACTGGTTCATCGACAGTCTAGGCGTCTATCGTCACCAGCGCGGAAAGGGCATCGGCACCGCGCTGATCGAACGGGAAATAGGGCGCGCCGGGCCGGCCCCGGTGAGCCTGATTACCGAAAGCCACAACGACCGGGCGCAGGCGCTCTACAGGAGGAACGGCTTCTGCGAGATAGCCCGCACCGAAGCCGTACCCCTCTCTGCGGACAGTAAGAAACACGACTGGGTGCTTTTCACCCGCAAGGTCGCTTGAGACAAAGGCAGGAAACGAAAATGGCGCAAAATTACGATGTCATCGTCATCGGCTCTGGCCCCGGCGGCTATATCGCGGCGATCCGTGCGGCACAGCTCGGGCTGAAGACGGCGATCGTCGAGCGCGAGCATCTCGCCGGCATCTGCTCCAATTGGGGCTGCATCCCGACCAAGGCGCTGCTGCGCTCCGCCGAGATATTCCACTACGCCAAACATCCGGGCGATTACGGCGTGAAGATCGAGGGCAGCGTCACGCCGGACCTGAAGGCGATCGTTGCCCGCTCGCGCGGCATCGCGCAGCGGATGAACGGCGGCGTCGGCTTCCTGATGAAGAAGAACAAGGTCGACATCATCTGGGGCGAGGCGAAGCTTTCCAAGCCCGGCGAGATCGTCGTTTCCAAGACCACCAAGAAGCCGGTCGAGCCGCAGGCGCCGCTGCCGAAGAATACGCTTGGCGAGGGTACCTATTCGGCCAAGCACATCATCATCGCGACCGGCGCCCGTCCGCGCGCATTGCCGGGGATCGAGCCGGACGGCAAGCTGATCTGGACCTATTTCGAGGCGATGAAACCGGAGGAAATGCCGAAGTCGCTGTTGGTCATGGGTTCGGGCGCGATCGGCATCGAGTTCGCCTCCTTCTACCGCACGCTCGGCGTCGACGTGACGGTCGTCGAGGTCATGAAGACGGTGATGCCGGTGGAGGACGCCGAAATCTCGGGCCTCGCCAAGAAGCAGTTCGAAAAGCAGGGCATGAAGATCCACCTGGAGGCCAAGGTCACCAAGGTGGAGAAGGGCGCGAATTCCATTACCGCCCATGTCGAGATGAAGGACGGCAAGGTCGAGACGATCACGGCCGACCGGATGATCTCGGCCGTCGGCGTGCAGGCCAATATCGAGAACATCGGGCTGGAGACGCTCGGCGTGAAGACGGAGCGCGGCTTCATCGCGATCGACGGCTACGGCAAGACCAATGTTCCCGGCATCTATGCGATCGGCGACGTCGCCGGGCCGCCGATGCTGGCGCACAAGGCCGAGCACGAGGCCGTCATCTGCGTCGAGAAGATCGCCGGTCTGGCGAACGTCCACCCGATGGACAAGCTGAAGATCCCCGGCTGCACCTATTGCCATCCGCAGGTCGCCTCCGTCGGGCTTACGGAAGCCAAGGCCAAGGAGCAGGGCCGCGACATCCGCGTCGGCCGCTTCCCCTTCGTCGCCAACGGCAAGGCGATCGCGCTCGGCGAGGATCAGGGCCTCGTCAAGACGATCTTCGACAAGAAGACCGGCGAGCTCTTGGGCGCCCATCTCGTCGGCGCGGAAGTGACCGAGCTGATCCAGGGTTTCGTCGTCGCGATGAACCTGGAGACGACGGAGGAAGAGCTGATGCACACGATCTTCCCGCATCCGACGATTTCCGAGACGCTGAAGGAAAGCGTTCTCGATGCCTATGGGCGGGCGCTCAACGCTTGATCTTCGCCCGCTCCTGTCCCTATCTAGGCGGGTGCGGGCACTCTGCCGGAAAAATCCGGCGCCGCAAAACGGAAAGACGTCATGGTCACCATCCTTGACAGGACCAATATCGAGGAAAAGCGCGTCAGGCACCCGGAAAAGGCGAACAGGCCCGATACGGAGATGCTGCGCAAGCCGGAATGGATCCGCGTGCGGGCGCCGGTTTCCAAAGGCTATCAGGAAACCCGCGAGATCGTACGCTCGCACAAGCTCGTCACCGTCTGCGAGGAGGCGGGCTGCCCGAATATAGGCGAGTGCTGGGACAAGAAGCACGCGACCTTCATGATCATGGGCGAGATCTGTACCCGCGCCTGCGCCTTCTGCAACGTTTCGACCGGCCGGCCGAACGCGCTCGACATGGACGAGCCGGAAAACGTCGCCAAGGCCGTCAAGCAGATGGGCCTTTCCCACGTCGTCATCACCTCCGTCGACCGCGACGACCTGGAGGACGGCGGCGCCGAGCATTTCGAGAAGGTGATCTTCGCCATTCGCGCCGCCTCGCCGGCAACGACCATCGAGATCCTGACGCCGGACTTTCTGCGCAAGCCCGGTGCGCTCGAGCGAGTCGTCGCAGCCAAGCCGGACGTCTTCAACCACAATCTGGAGACCGTGCCGTCGAATTATCTGACGGTTCGCCCCGGTGCGCGCTACTTCCACTCCATCCGGCTGCTGCAGCGCGTGAAGGAGCTGGACCCGACGATGTTCACCAAGTCCGGCATCATGGTTGGCCTCGGTGAGGAGCGCAACGAGGTGCTGCAGCTCATGGACGACCTCAGGACGGCGGATGTCGACTTCCTGACGATCGGCCAGTATCTGCAGCCGACGCGCAAGCACCACAAGGTGGAAAAGTTCGTCACGCCGGACGAATTCAAGTCTTACGAGACGGTCGCCTACACCAAGGGTTTCCTGATGGTGTCATCGAGCCCGCTCACCCGTTCGTCGCACCACGCCGGCGACGACTTCGCGCGTCTGAAGCTGGCGCGGGCGGCAAAACTCGGCTAGATTTCCCTCCGCTTATCTCCGGGCCGCCGCGAATGCCGGCCCTCGCAGTGGAATCAGGGAAGCGGTTGATGAAAAGCGGATTTCTGCCCTCGTTGAAGGCGATCGTTCTGTCGCCCTGGTATGCTTTCGAGGTTTTCACGGGTGCCAAGGGTTTCGGCAAGAATCCGATCATCGGCAGCGCGAGGCTGAACCGGAAGGGCCTGCATATCTGGCGGGTTAAGACGACGGCGAGGATCGTCGAATGGCGGCGCAAGCGCCTCAGCCATATCATCTCGGACGCCGATCGCCGGATGTTCGAAGAGAAGGGATATGTCGAAAAGCGCGGGCTCCTGCCGGAAGAGGTCTTTCGCCAGCTCGTGAAGGAGGTGGAGGCCCTGGAGGCGCCGGCCCGCGAGATGACGGAAGGCAACGCCGTCACGCGGCGCATCGCGCTGACGCCGGAGACCGTCGCCAAGCTTCCAGCGGTCAAGGCCTTCCTCGACAACAAGGAATGGCAGAACATCGTGCGCTATGTCGGCGGCTTCAATGTCGAGCCGGTCCTGAGCGTCCAGACGATCTTCGCCAATGCTTCGCCGGTCGCCACCAAGCAGGATCCGCAGACCGACCTGCACATGGACACGTTCCATTCGACCGCCAAGGCCTGGTTCTTCCTCTACGACGTGCCGGAGGACGAGGGACCCTTCACCTATGTTCCCGGCTCGCACAAGCTGACGAAGCGCCGGCTCGCCTGGCAGAAGCGCAAGAGCATTCTTGCCTCGACCGGTGGGGCTGCCGGCGGCGCCTTCCGTGTGCGCCGCGACGAGCTGAAGCGGCTGCACATGCCGGAGCCGACCAAATTCGCCGTCCCGGCCAATACGCTGGTCGTCGGCGACACGTTCGGCTTCCATGCGCGCGGGCGTTCGGAAAGGCCGTCGATCCGGGTCGAGCTCTACGCCTCGCAGCGGCCGAACCCGTTCCTGCCTTTCGTGAACCTCGACACGGCGCATCTGCCCTTCGTCAAGGGGCGCAAGGAGGTCATCTCCTGGTTCTTCGAGGACCTGATGGTCCGCTTCGGCCTGTCGCGCCCGATCTGGCGCGAAATCGGCCGCGTCTATCCGCGCCAGCGCGCAGCAGCCAAGCAGGGCTGAGCTCTCGTCACCGGCCGCATCCTGGAAAAGCTGGATTTGGAATTCCTGCCAGCCGAACCCACATTCTGTCGCAAATATCTCCGCGGTTCAGGTCAGCTCTCTCAATCCATTTGGTGTTTCGATGAGCGCCCGGTAGCGGATTTCGGGGGCCTGAACGAGCAGTGGCGGATGCTCAATGGAAAGTTCGCGATAAAGCGTCTCGATTGCGGCCGGGTCTGGATGTTCCAGAGTAAAAGAACGAAGGCGGGCACCCAGATCAGGAATCGAGGCCACATAGCTGGAGTCGCCCCGATGGTCGATGATCGAGGGAGCCGCGCCGTCGAGCGGAAGCGAGCCATCCTTTGGGATGGTGAAAGTGAAATTCGGGCCTGCCGTTGGAAGAGGAATCATGTCGCCGAAAATCGCGCCGTGGGTTGAAAGAACGGCATCAATGATTTCCGTGTTCGCCACCCACCCTCGCAGGCGACGGCCTTCATTCCAGTCCGATCTGACTTTCTCCTGATTGTCGAGGTCGAACCAACGAGGCCGATCCGGCTCTATTCCGTCCGGGTCAAGAGCCACGATTTCCAGATAGATGGAGCCTTCGAGCTGAAGCCGATGATTATGAGTGCCCATGTAATCGTGGCGTGTTCCAAAAGGCACATCGAGATCAAGGCAATTGCGGACATGCGAAACCCCCTCGTTCAGCGTTGGGGCTATCACGGTGAGATGGTCCAGCTTCAGCAAGGGCGGCGAACTCCGATGTGGTGTTAAGATTTTGGGCTCAAGCTACTGTCGCGAAAATCCCGAGTTTTGAATCGATTTCGCGACTGATATTTGCGATGCGCAAAACCGGATGTTCTGCGACAATCAGGCGAACAGAGTGCTTCACGGAAATTTTTTCAGCAAGCTGAACTGCACGAAATCCCGTGCCGCGACAAGGCGGCTACTTGCAACGCTCGAAGGCGCACACTAGCTCAAGGCCTGGGGACGGCTATCGTGCCGCGCTCACTGGATTTTCGTATCGGCTTGCGATACTTGATTCCGATGATCAGAAGTTTCCGCAATCGAGAGACAGAAGCCCTGTTCCTCTCGGGCAAGAGCAAGCGGTTCCCGGCGGATGTTCTGGCTCGTGCAAGGCGCAAGCTTATGGCCAGAGACGCATCGACCGTACTTGACGATCTGCGGGTTCCGCCGAGCAACAGGCTTGAGGCGTTGCATGGCGATCGCCAAGGACAGCATTCCATCCGCGTGAACGATCAATGGCGTTTATGCTTCCGCTGGCTTGACGGCGGCGCCTTTGATGTCGAGTTTTGCGATTACCACCAGGACGAAAGCATATGCAGTTCATTCCAGACGATCCAATCCATCCCGGGGAAATCCTGAAAGAGGATTTTTTGAGGGAATATGGCGTGTCGGCCTATCGCGCTGCCGGAGACATGGGGATTCCGCGTACGCGTATCGAGCGGATTTTGCGCGGCCAGAACGGTATCAGTGCGGATACGGCCCTGCGGCTTTCGCGATATTTCGGCAATAGCCCGGAATTCTGGCTCAACCTGCAGCGGACGTTCGATCTTTCGATAGCACGAAAGCAGGCCGCTAATCTCGATAGTATCAAGCCGGTAGAGGCTGCCTGACATATGCCCAAGTTCGAAACCCACCGGCAGGTGCCGCACACGCCGGACAACATGTTCGCGCTCGTCGCCGATATCGAGCGTTATCCCGAGTTCCTGCCGCTCTGCGAGGGGCTCACCATCCGCTCCCGCAAGGAGCGCGACGGAAAGGAACTGCTGATCGCCGACATGACGGTCGGTTACAAGGCGATCCGCGAAACATTCACCACCCAGGTTCTGCTCAGCGAGCCGGAACACGCAATCGACGTGAAATATATCGACGGTCCGTTCCGCTATCTCGACAATCGCTGGCGCTTCGAGCCGACGGGCGACGATGCCTGCCGCGTGCACTTCTTCATCGATTACGAGTTCAAGAGCCGTATCCTCGGAGCGCTGATGGGATCGATGTTCGACCGCGCTTTCCGCATGTTCACCGAGGCCTTCGAAACGCGGGCGGACGTGATCTATGCCGCGAGGGAACAGAGCCCGCCGGTTTGACCGGGCCGCATCTTCGCGGCGGTCACGTACCGCCCATCTCGACAAGCATCTCCAGCGCCGTGCGCACCGTGGCGAGCCGGATGCGGTGGCGGCCGACATCGCCGTAGCGCATTTCGCGGTGAAGCGTCCTGCCGTCGGCATGGGCGGCTGCGAGATGGACGAGCCCGACCGGCTTTTCCGCCGAGCCGCCGCCCGGACCGGCGATACCGGTGACGGCGATCGATAGCGTGGCCTGCGACCGGGAGAGGGCTCCCGAAGCCATTTCCAGCGCCGTCTCGCGCGATACCGCGCCGTGAGCCGAAAGCGTGGCGGGATCGACGCCGAGCATCTGCTCCTTGGCGAGATTGGAATAGGTGACGAAGCCGCGGTCGACCACCGCAGACGAACCGGAGACCTCCGTCAGCGCACCTGCAATCAGGCCGCCGGTACAGGATTCGGCGGTCGCCACCATGAAATTGCGGGCAGTGAAATCGCCGACGATCCGTCTCGCGCTTTCCTCGATATCCGGCGGCCACATGCTCATGCGCCGTTGCCTCCGTAGACGACGGTTGCCGTGGCGATGGCGGCGATGCCTTCGCGGCGGCCGACAAAGCCGATCTTCTCGTTCGTCGTCGCCTTCACAGAGCAGCGGTCCAGCGAAATGCCGAGCATGCCGGCGAGGTTGCGCCGCATCTCCTCGCGCCGCGGTCCGATCTTCGGCGCTTCGGCAATGAGGGAGATATCCGCATTCATGATGACGCCGCCCTTGCCGCGAACGATCTCGGCGGCGCGTTCGAGAAAGATCCGCGACGGAGCCCCCTTCCATTGCGGGTCCGACGGGGGGAAATGATCGCCGATGTCTCCCGCGCCGCAGGTCGCAAGCAGTGCATCGGTCAGCGCGTGCAGCGCGACGTCGGCATCCGAATGGCCGAGAAGCTTCCGGTCGTGCGGCAGGAAAATGCCGCACAAGGTCACGCCGTCCCCTTCGACGAGCTGATGGACGTCGTAGCCGTTACCGGTTCTGACATCCGGGAGGATGGCTTTCGGGGATGCGGCAAGCCGCTCGTCGGCCATGACGATATCCTTCTGCAGGGTCAGTTTGACGTTTCCGGCCGCTCCCTCGATCAGGCGCACCGGAATGCCCGCCCATTCGGCGATCGAGGCGTCGTCGGTGAAATCGGAACGGCCGGAGCTGGCCGCCCTTCGATGCGCATCGAGGATCGACGGGAAATCGAAGGACTGGGGCGTCTGCGCGGCATAAAGCCCGGCGCGCGGCACGGTCTCCGTCACGAAGCCGCCCACCTCGGCGCGCTTCAGCGTGTCTGCCACCGCGACTGCCGGCAGCACCGCGCGATCGCCATTCCGCAAAGCATCGACGGTGCGCTCGAGGATCGAGGGGTCGACAAAGGGGCGCACCGCATCCTGGATCAGGACATGGGTGACGGCATTGCGGGCAAGGGCTTCAAGCCCGGCAAGCACCGAAAGCTGCCGTGTCGCGCCTCCATGAATGGTGACGAGGCGGTCGCCTGCGGGTTGCGCGGCCTGCCGGGCCTTCTCGAACAATTCCGTATCGTCGGGGTGAATCACGGCGACGATCCGCCGGGCCTGCGGCCAGCCGATGAAAAGATCGAGCGTATGGGAGATCACAGGCTTGCCGCCGATGCGCCGATATTGCTTCGGACCTTCGATATGCGCGCCGGCACGTTCGCCGCGGCCAGCCGCAACGATGACGATACCGAAGGAAATGTTGCTGTCCGGCTGCGGTCTCAACCGATCCACCCCAGTTTCAAAGCGTTTTGAAATCGTTTAGACCGGACGGGCGCGCAATTCCAGCATCTTCCGGAATTTTGCATTTGCCTCCTAAAACGGCTTGGCAAGCGTGAGAACAATGGCTAAAAATAGTGCAGAAGTATGGTTTGCTTGAAAGATAAGCATTTGCTCGCATCGTCTTTGTCCGAACCGCTCGTCGTCGACCGGCAGACGCTGCGCAACCGCGTGGTCCTGGCACCGATGTCCGGCGTCACGGACCTGCCGTTCCGCGAATTGGCATGGCGTTTCGGCGCGGGCCTCGTGGTGACCGAGATGGTGGCGAGCCGCGAACTGGCTGGCAATTCCCGCGAGTCCTGGACACGCATCCGCAACAGCGGCATCCGCCCGCACATGGTGCAGCTTGCCGGATGCGAAGCGAAATGGATGGCCGAGGCCGCCAAGGTCGCCGAGGCGAACGGCGCCGACATCATCGACATCAACATGGGTTGCCCGGCCAAGAAGGTGATCGGCGGTTATTCCGGCTCGGCGCTGATGCGCGACCCCGATCATGCGCTGAGGCTGATCGAGGCGACGGTTGGGGCGGTCGAGGTGCCGGTCACCGTGAAGATGCGGCTCGGCTGGGACCATGACAGCATCAATGCGCCCGAGATCGCGGCGCGGGCGGAAAACGCAGGCGCGCGGATGATCACGGTCCATGGGCGCACCCGCATGCAGTTCTACGAGGGCCGGGCGGACTGGGATGCCATCCGCGCCGTCAGGGAGCGCATCGGCGTTCCGCTCGTCGCCAACGGCGATGTCGATACCGTCGAAGACGCGGCGGAGATCCTGCGCCGATCCGGAGCGGATGCGGTGATGGTCGGACGCTCGGCGCAGGGCCGGCCCTGGCACCCGGCCGTCCTTGCCGGCGCCTGCGGCGCTCCGGGCCGCGAAGAGCTTCCGGCGCTCGTCGTCGAGCACTATCGTGCCATGCTGGACTTCTACGGCGCGGAGGCGGGCCTGAGGCACGCCCGCAAGCATCTCGGCTGGTACCTTGAACGGCATGCACCGGATCTGTCGGCAGACTCCAGAGCGGCGATCATGACGTCGCGCGATCCGGAATACGTCGTCGGTCATATGGTTGAAGCATTGGTCCGCCATGGCGAACAGAACTTTGGGAAGGCGAGGGCGGCATGAAGGACGACACGGGCAAGGGCGAAGCCGCAGACAACACTCTGGCCATGGCCGTGCTGAATGCCATCCAGAATCCGGTCATCCTGGTGGACGAGGCAGGGCTCATCGCGTTTGCCAACTGGGAGGCGGAATCCTTCTTCGGCGCCAGCGCGCAGTATCTGGCGCGCCACGCCATCGATACGTTCATCCCGTTCGGAAGCCCCTTGCTGACGCTGATCGAGCAGGTGCGCGAGCGGCGGGCTCCGGTCAACGAGTACCGGGTGGACCTCAGTTCGCCGCGCCTTGGCGCCGACAAGCTCGTCGACCTCTATGTCGCGCCCGTGATTGGGGAGCCCGGAGCGGTGGTCATCGTCTTCCAGGAGCGCTCCATGGCGGACAAGATCGACCGTCAACTGACCCACCGGGCCGCGGCGCGATCGGTGACCGGCCTGGCCTCCATGCTCGCCCACGAGATCAAGAACCCGCTTTCGGGCATTCGCGGCGCGGCACAGCTCCTCGAAACCTCGGTGATCGACGAAGACCGCGCGCTGACCCGGCTCATCTGCGACGAGACGGACAGGATCGTCTCGCTGGTGGACCGGATGGAGGTCTTTTCCGACGAGCGCCCGGTCGACCGGGTGCCGCTCAACATCCACTCGGTGCTCGATCACGTGAAAGCGGTCGCGAAGGCCGGCTTCGCGCGCAACATCAAGATCAGCGAGAATTACGATCCGTCGCTTCCGCCGGTCTTCGCCAACCGCGACCAGCTCGTCCAGGTCTTTCTGAACCTGATCAAGAACGCCGCCGAAGCGGTCGGCGACAAGGCGGATGGCGAGATCATGCTGACGACCGCCTATCGCCCGGGCATCAGGCTCTCGGTCGCCGGAACCCGGGAGAAGATCTCGCTGCCGCTCGAATTCTGCGTGCACGACAACGGGCCGGGCGTGCCGTCCGACCTTTTGCCGCATCTCTTCGACCCGTTCATCACGACGAAGACCAACGGTTCCGGCCTGGGCCTCGCGCTCGTTGCCAAGATCATCGGCGGTCACGGCGGCATCGTCGAATGCGACAGCCAGAATCACCGAACCACCTTCCGCGTTCTCATGCCGGCATCGAAGGGCGTGAGCGAGGACGACGATATTCCGAATTCCAAAGGACATACCCGATGACAGGTGCCACGATCCTTGTTGCCGACGATGATGCAGCCATCCGCACGGTGCTGAATCAAGCGCTGAGCCGGGCCGGCTATGACGTTCGCATCACCTCGAATGCCGCCACGCTCTGGCGCTGGATCGCGGCCGGAGACGGGGACATCGTGGTGACCGACGTGGTCATGCCGGACGAAAACGCCTTCGACCTGCTGCCGCGGATCAAGAAGGCGCGGCCGGACCTGCCGGTGCTGGTGATGAGCGCGCAGAACACTTTCATGACCGCGATCAAGGCATCCGAGAAGGGCGCTTACGACTATCTGCCGAAGCCGTTCGACCTGACCGAACTGATCGCGATCATCGGACGGGCGCTGGCCGAACCGAAGCGCAAGCCCCCGAAACAGGACGAGGATCCGCAGGACGGTATGCCCCTGGTCGGCCGCTCGGCGGCGATGCAGGAGATCTACCGTGTGCTCGCGCGGCTGATGCAGACGGACCTGACGCTGATGATCACCGGCGAATCGGGCACCGGCAAGGAACTCGTGGCACGCGCGCTGCACGACTATGGCAAGCGCCGCAATGGTCCGTTCGTCGCGATCAACATGGCGGCCATTCCGCGCGACCTTATCGAATCGGAGCTCTTCGGCCATGAGAAGGGCGCCTTCACCGGCGCGCAGAACCGTTCGACCGGCCGCTTCGAGCAGGCCGAGGGGGGAACGCTCTTCCTCGACGAGATCGGCGACATGCCGATGGATGCGCAGACGCGGCTGCTTCGCGTGCTCCAGCAGGGAGAATACACGACCGTCGGCGGGCGCACCCCGATCCGGACCGACGTGCGGATCGTCGCCGCCACCAACAAGGATCTGAAGCAGTCGATCAACCAGGGGCTTTTCCGCGAAGACCTCTATTATCGCCTGAACGTGGTGCCGCTCCGGCTGCCGCCGCTTCGCGACAGGGCCGAGGATATCCCGGACCTCGTACGCCATTTCGTCCAACAGGCGGAAAAGGAAGGCCTCGACGCCAAGCGCTTCGACCAGGAAGCGCTGGAGCTGATGAAGGCGCATCCCTGGCCGGGCAATGTCCGCGAACTCGAAAATGTCGTGCGCCGCCTGACGGCGCTCTATCCTCAGGACGTCATCACCCGCGAGATCATCGAATCGGAGCTTCGCGCCGACATCCCGGACAGTCCGATCGAGAAGGCGGCGACCCGCAGCGGTGCGCTTTCCATCTCCCAGGCCGTCGAGGAAAACATGCGGCAGTATTTCGCGAGCTTTGGCGACGGCCTGCCGCCTTCGGGCCTCTACGACCGCGTTCTGGCCGAGATGGAGTACCCGCTGATTCTCGCCGCCCTCACGGCAACGCGCGGCAACCAGATCAAGGCGGCGGACCTTCTCGGGCTCAACCGGAACACGCTGCGCAAAAAGATCCGGGAACTCGGCGTTTCCGTGTATAGAAGCTCCCGCTCCGCTTGACTTGATCGCGCGAGGCGTTGCATTTTCGCCACAATGTGTTGCTTGAAGGTAACATGTCCAGTGCCCGCTCCGGCAGGAGCGGCGCCGTGGCCGTTGCTTCTCTGAAACGAACGGTACGGATCGCGGGGGAGAGACCCCGGCGCAGCGGGATCGTTCGATATGCCGGATCATGTCCGGCGGGGGATTGGAAGCATCGATGGCGGAAGGCGTCAGTCTGCTTGGAGACGGCGAGGAGGGAAAGGGCAACGGCGCCGATCGCCGTGCCTCGTTCGCCTTTCCGGGGCTGCTGCTGGCAGGCGGCGCGCTCGTCGCCGCGACCATCTCGCTCTTCATCCTGCTCGGCCTGACGCCGATCAAGCCCGAAGCCAATGTCGTCATCGCCTCCGCCTCGGTGAACGCCATTTTCGTCGTCGGCCTGATCTTCCTGATCGGCCGGGAAATTGCGCGCCTGCTGAAGGCCCGCAAGCGCGGGCGCGCGGCAGCCCGCCTGCATGTGCGAATCGTCGCCCTTTTCTCGATCGTCGCGATAACGCCGGCGATCCTCGTGGCGATCTTCGCCTCCATCACGCTGGATGTCGGTCTCGACCGCTGGTTCTCCATCCGCACGCAATCGATCGTCAGCTCGTCGCTGAACGTGGCGCAGGCCTATGTGCTCGAGAATGCGAGCTATCTTCAAGGCCAGACGGTCTCGATGGCGAACGACCTCGACCGCAACCGGCAGCTCTACAGTCTCGACCGGACCGGCTTCACCGACCTGATGACGCGCCAGGCGCGGGGCCGCGGCATGCTCGGGGCTTTCCTCGTCAGGGCCGACGGCACGGCGATCCTGCAGGCGAACATACCGACGGAGAGGCCGCTTCCCGCGGTCCCCGAGGATGCACTGAGGACGTCCGCCTCCGGCCAGCCGACCCTCATTCCGCCCGGGGTGACCAACCTTGTCGGCGCCGTCATCAAGCTCGACAACATTCCCGATGCCTTCCTCTACACGATCCGCACGGTGGACCCGGACGTCATGCGCTCGATGCGCCTGATGGAGGAAAACACCGCCGAATACCGGACGCTCGAGGCCGGCCGGACCTCGCTGCAGATCGCCTTCGGCGTCCTCTATATCGGTTTCGCGCTGATCGTGCTGCTTGCGGCGATCTGGACGGCGATCGCCGTGGCCGACCGCATCGTGCGGCCGATCCGCCTGCTGATCGGCGCCGCCGACAGCGTCGCCTCCGGCAATCTCGACGTGAACGTGCCGGTGCGGGCCGCAGACGGCGATGTCGGGAACCTCTCGCGCACCTTCAACAAGATGATCGCGGAGATCCGCGCCCAGCAGGGCCAGATCCTGGACGCCAAGGACGAAATGGACCACCGCCGCCGTTTCATCGAGGCGGTGCTTTCCGGCGTGACGGCGGCGGTGATCGGCGTCGAGCAGGACGGCCGGGTGACGATCGCCAACCCGTCCGCGGAAATCCTGCTCGGCCGCAGCGTCGCCTCTCTTCTCGGCGAGCGGCTTGCCGACGTGGCGCCCGAGATCGAATCGGTCCTGGCGGAAGCGGCGACCCGCTACCGCAACGAATATCACAAGCAGATCAACCTGATGCGCGGCGGCAAGGAGCGGACGCTGAACGTCCAGGTGACGCGCGAGGAGGCCAAGGACGCCAAGGAATCCTTCGTCATCACCGTCGACGACATCACCGACCTCGTGATCGCTCAGCGCTCGACCGCCTGGGCGGACGTCGCCCGCCGCATCGCCCATGAGATCAAGAACCCGCTGACCCCGATCCAGCTTTCGGCCGAACGCATCCGCCGGCGCTACGGCAAGCAGATCGACCAGCAGGACCGTGCCGTCTTCGACCAGTGTACGGATACCATCGTGCGCCAGGTCGAGGATATCGGCCGCATGGTCGACGAATTCTCCGCCTTTGCCCGCATGCCCAAGCCCACCAAGGAAAAATCCGACCTGCGCACGATCCTGAAAGACGCGGTCTTCCTGCGCGAGATGGGCAACAACCATGTCGTCTTCCTCAAGGAATTCGGCGATACGCCGCTCCTCGGCCTCTTCGATGCGCGCATGCTGGGGCAGGCCTTCGGGAACCTCATCAAGAACGCCGTCGAGGCGATCGAGGCCTTGCCGGCGGAGGTCTCGCGCGAGGAGCGCAAGGTCCTCGTGCGGGCATCGAAGGACGAGGCCTCGGGCAATTTCACCGTCGAGGTCATCGACAACGGCAAGGGGCTGCCGACCGAGAACCGGCACCGGATTCTCGAACCCTATATGACCATGCGCGAAAAGGGCACCGGGCTCGGCCTCGCAATCGTCAAGAAGATCATCGAGGACCACGGGGGGCAGATCGAACTGCACGACGCGCCCCAGGACTTCGACAACGGCCATGGGGCAATGATCCGCGTGATCCTGCCCTTCGAGGACGTCGCGGCCGTCGACGCGGACATGAAAGACAAGGAACTCACCCATGGCGTCTGATATTCTGGTTGTGGACGACGAAGAGGACATCCGCGAGATCGTCTCCGGCATCCTGTCGGACGAAGGCCACGAAACCCGGACGGCCTTCGACAGCGACAGCGCGCTTGCGGCGATCAGCGACCGCGTGCCGCGACTGGTGTTTCTCGACATCTGGATGCAGGGAAGCCGTCTCGACGGGCTCGCGCTATTGGACGAGATCAAGAACAGGCATCCGGATCTGCCAGTCGTCATGATCTCCGGCCACGGCAATATCGAGACTGCGGTCTCGGCGATCCGCCGCGGCGCCTACGACTTCATCGAGAAGCCCTTCAAGGCCGACCGCCTGATCCTGATCGCCGAGCGGGCGCTCGAAAATTCGAAGCTGCGCAAGGAAGTGACCGAACTCAAGCGCCGCTCGGGCGACCCAGCGGAACTGATCGGCACGTCGGTGGCGGTCTCGCAACTGCGCCAGACGATCGACAAGGTCGCTCCGACGAACAGCCGCATCATGATTCTCGGCCCCTCCGGCTCCGGCAAGGAGCTCGTTGCGCGGATGATCCACCGCAAGTCCAGCCGTGCGAACGGTCCGTTCGTCGCGCTGAACGCCGCCGCCATCACGCCGGAACGCATGGAGATCGCACTCTTCGGAACCGAGGGCGGGCCCGGGCAGGCGCGGCGCACGGGCGCGCTGGAAGAGGCCCATGGCGGCATTCTCTATCTGGACGAGATCGGCGAAATGCCGCGCGAGACGCAGAACAAGATCCTGCGCGTGCTGGTCGACCAGCAGTTCGAAAGGGTCGGCGGCTCGAAGCGGGTGAAGGTGGACGTACGCATCATTTCCTCGACCGCCTACAATCTCGAAAGCCACATCGCCGACGGCACCTTCCGCGAAGACCTCTACCACCGTCTCGCAGTCGTTCCCGTCCGCGTGCCGGCGCTCGCCGAGCGGCGGGAGGACATTCCGTTCCTGGTCGATCTCTTCATGCGCCAGATCAGCGAACAGGCCGGCATCCGCGCCCGAAAGATCGGCGACGACGCGCTGGCCGTCCTGCAGGCGCACGACTGGCCGGGCAACATCCGCCAGCTTCGCAACAATATCGAGCGGCTGATGATCCTTGCTCGCAGCGACGGTCCGGATACGCCGATCACGGCCGACATGCTTCCGACCGAGGTCGGCGACATGCTGCCGAAGGTCTCGACCCAGGGCGACCAGCACATCATGACGCTGCCGCTGAGGGAAGCGCGCGAACGCTTCGAGCGCGACTATCTCATCGCCCAGATCAACCGTTTCGGCGGCAACATCTCGCGAACGGCCGAGTTCGTCGGCATGGAACGCTCCGCGCTCCATCGCAAACTCAAATCGCTTGGCGTATAAGCACGGTGAACCGATCGACGGCGGGAGATAGAGGGAACATATGAAAGTCATCATCTGCGGCGCCGGGCGGGTGGGCTACGGTATTGCCGAGCGGCTTGCCGAAGAAGGCAACGACGTCTCGGTGATCGATACGCAGGCTTCCCTCGTCAGCGCGATCACGGAAACGCTCGATGTCCGGGGGTATGTCGGCCACGGCGCGCATCCGGAAGTGCTCGCCAAGGCCGGCGCGGACCAGGCGGACATGATCATCGCCGTCACGCTCTACGACGAGATCAACATGGTGGCCTGCCAGGTTGCGCATTCGCTGTTCAACGTTCCGACCAAGATCGCCCGCATTCGCGCGCAAAGCTATCTCGCGCCGGAATATTCCGATCTCTTCTCCCGCGACAACATGCCGATCGACGTCACCATCTCGCCCGAGGTGGAGGTCGGCAAGATGGTGCTGAGGCGCATCTCCTTTCCGGGCGCGACCGACGTCGTGCGCTTTGCCGAGGACCGCATCGTCATGGTGGCGATCGAGTGCATGGAGGATTGCCCGGTCGTGGACACGCCCCTGCAGCAGCTGAGCGAGCTTTTTCCCGACCTCAGCGCCACCGTCACCGGCATCTACCGCAACGGCAGGCTGACCGTTCCCCATTCGACCGATCAGCTCCAGACGGGCGATCTCGCCTATGTCGTCTGCGACCGCGAGCATGTCCGGCGCACGCTCTCGCTCTTCGGCCACGAGGAGCAGGAGGCGGCGCGCATCGTCATCACCGGCGGCGGCAATATCGGCTACTTCGTCGCGAAGGCGATCGAGGACTACCAGCCGAAGACCCGCATCAAGATCATCGAGAGCGACCGCAACCGCGCCATGCACATCGCCGATCTGCTGCGCCATACCGTCGTCCTCAACGGATCGGCGCTCGACCAGCGGATTCTCCAGCAGGCGGATATCCAGGACGCGGATCTCGTCGTGGCACTGACGAACAACGACCAGATCAACATCCTCGGCAGCGTCATGGCGAAGAAGCTCGGCTGCAAGCAGAACCTGGTGCTGATCAACGATCCGACTTATCAGGAATTCACCAAGAGCCTCGGCATCGACGCGCATATAAACCCTCGCGCCGTCACCATTTCCGGCATCCTGCAGCATGTGCGAAAGGGGCGCATCCGCTCCGTCTATGCCGTGCAGCGCGGTTCGGCGGAGGTGATCGAGGCGGAGGCGCTGGAAACATCGCCGCTGGTCGGCCAGCCGCTGCGCGAGATCGAGCTTCCGGACGGCGTGCGCATCGGCGCGATCTACCGGGACAAGGCGGTTATCCGCCCCGACGGCAGCACGAAGATCAAGGCGAAGGATCGCGTCGTCCTTTTCGCCGCCGCCTCGGCGGTGCGTCACGTCGAGCAGCTCTTCCGCGTCAGCATCCAATATTTCTAGGAAACTCCAATGCCCCGCCTTGCCTATGTGAATGGTCGTTACGTGCGCCATGACGATGCGGCTGTCCATGTCGAGGATCGCGGCTATCAGTTCGCCGACGGCGTCTACGAGGTCTGCGAGGTCCGGCACGGCTTCATCGTCGACCTGACGCGCCACCTCGATCGTCTCGACCGTTCGCTCGGGGAAATCCGGATCGCACGGCCCGTGAGCCGCGCGGCGCTGACCGGCATCATCCGCGAGCTGTTGCGGCGAAACCGCGTGCGGAACGGGCTTTTCTATCTTCAGGTGACCCGCGGGGTCGCAAGGCGCGACCATGTGTTTCCCGCAGGCGGAACCCAGCCTTCGCTGGTGATAACGGCGAAGAGCACGGACCCTTCGGTCATCGCGGCGAAGAATGCCGGGGGAATCAAGGCGATCACGGTGCCGGAGAATCGCTGGGAGCGCGTCGATGTCAAAACCATAGGCCTGCTGCCGAATGTGCTTGCCCGCCAGCAGGCGAAGGAGAAGGGCGCGCAGGAGGCGATCTTCGTCGACGCCGACGGAACCGTTAAGGAAGGGGCGGCGACGAATGTCTGGATCGTGGATGCGAATGGCAAGCTCGTCACGCGGCCTGCCGAACATGGGATTCTGCGCGGCATCACCCGCACGACCCTGATCGATGTCGCAAGCGGTCTCGGTCTGGAGGTCGAGGAAAGGCCGTTTTCGGTGGAGGAGATGCTGGCGGCGCGCGAAGTCTTCATCACCGCTGCGACAAGCATCTGTTTTCCCCTGGTCGAAATCGACGGAAAGACCATCGCAAACGGCCATCCGGGCATAACTGCCCAGAAAATTCGCGAAGCCTTTTTCGACGTTGCGGAAAAGACTTCTATTTGATACCAAAACCAACAGACCGCGAAACATGTTTCGCCGGTCAGACGGGGACTTTTGATTTTTCAGTCAACCGGTCGAATCGGGACCGGCAATCAAGAAAGAAGCGGCGCTATGGCGGAACGTTCTCAGAATCTGCAGGATCTTTTTCTCAATACTGTTCGCAAGCAGAAGATTTCGCTGACAATTTTCCTTATAAACGGGGTCAAGCTGACGGGCGTGGTGACGTCCTTCGATAATTTCTGCGTGCTCTTGCGCCGTGACGGGCATTCGCAACTCGTCTATAAGCATGCGATCTCGACGATCATGCCGGGACAGCCGGTGCAGATGTTCGAGACCGAAGAAAACGGCTCCTGACAGGACCAGAGCAAATTAGCAAACGCGATACACGAAAAGAATCGATCGTCCCGGAGCCCGAAAAGCGCCGCGACGACATGCGCGCGGTCGTCATTGCGCCCGTTTTGAAGAACGGTGCGGCGCAGGACGGCGGCGCATCCTCGCGCTCCGAACAGGCGAGACTGGAAGAAGCCGTCGGGCTCGCGCTTGCCATCGATCTGGACGTCGTGCATTCCGCTCTCGTTCCGGTGAGCCAGCCGAAACCCGGGACATTGCTCGGCACGGGCAAGATCGCCGAGATCGGACAGGCGCTGGACGAGACCGGGGCAGGGCTCGTCATCGTCGATCACCCCCTTACTCCGGTCCAGCAGCGCAACCTGGAAAAGGAATGGAAGGCCAAAGTCATCGACCGGACGGGCCTCATCCTCGAAATCTTCGGACGCCGTGCCTCCACCAAGGAAGGCAGGCTGCAGGTCGATCTTGCGCATCTGAACTACCAAAAGGGGCGGCTGGTCAGAAGCTGGACCCACCTGGAGCGCCAGCGCGGCGGCGCGGGCTTCATGGGCGGCCCCGGCGAGACGCAGATCGAAGCCGACCGCCGGCAGTTGCAGGATCGTATCGTCCGGCTGGAACGCGAGCTCGAACAGGTGCGCCGCACCCGGCAACTCCATCGCTCCAAGCGCAAGAAGGTTCCCCATCCGATCGTGGCGCTGGTCGGCTACACCAATGCCGGCAAGTCGACGCTGTTCAACCGGATCACCGGGGCGGGAGTGCTCGCCGAGGACATGCTGTTCGCCACGCTCGATCCGACGCTGCGCCGCATGAAGCTGCCGCAGGGGCGCACCGTCATCCTGTCCGATACGGTGGGCTTCATCTCGGACCTGCCGACGCATCTCGTCGCCGCCTTCCGGGCGACGCTGGAGGAGGTGCTGGAGGCGGACCTGATCCTGCATGTGCGCGACATGTCGGACGACGACAACGGCGCACAGGCTTCGGACGTTCTGCGCATCCTCGGCGATCTCGGGATAGACGAGAAGGACGGGGCGGAGCGTATCCTGGAAGTCTGGAACAAGATCGACCGGCTGGAGCCCGAAGCGCGCGCCGCACTGCTCCAGAAGGCGGAGACCGCGAGCAACACGATCGCCGTTTCGGCGGCAACGGGCGAGGGCGTCGACCGCCTGCTCGGCGAGATCAACCGCCGGCTTTCCGGCGTGCTCGTTTCCCGCGACACCGTCGTTCCGATGGACAGGCTGCAATTGCTGCCCTGGATATACGATCATTCCATCGTGGATGAGCGCGAGGATCTGGAGGACGGCAGCGTGCGGGTCGAACTGCGCCTGACGGAGACGGAAGCAGCCGAGCTTGACCGGCGGCTGGGAAGCGGCGGGAACCGGATTCGTGAAGACTGGGAAAGATGACGTAAGGGCATTCCCTTACGTCAGGTGATCTGGCGTTCGATCGCTTTGGCCGCCTGCCACAGTTCCTCCATCCGTTCCAATGTGGCGTCCTGGAGGCTCTCCCCGCTTGCGGCGAGCGTGTCTTCGATATGTGCGAAGCGGCGGCGGAATTTGGTGTTCGTTCCGCGCAGAGCCATCTCCGGGTCGGTGCCGGTATGCCGGCCGATGTTGACGAGGGCGAAGATCAGGTCGCCGAGTTCGTCGGCCACCTTGTTCTTGTCGCCCTGCCGGAGCGCCTCGCGAAGCTCCGCCACTTCCTCCTCGATCTTGTCGAGGATCGGCTCCGGCTCGGACCAGTCGAAGCCGACCTTGGCGGCACGCTCCTGCAATTTCAGCGCCTCGACCAGCGCCGGAAAAGAGCGCTGGACCGGACCGAGATAGCCTTTTTCCGTATCTTCCGGCAGGCCGCGCTTCGCGCGACGCTCCAGCCGCTCGCGTTTTTCGGCCTGCTTGATCTCGTCCCATTGCCGCTTCACGGCATCGGGCGTATCCGCTTCGGAGCGCGCGAAGACATGCGGGTGACGGCGGATCATTTTGCGCGTGACGGCCTCGACCACGTCTGCGAAGGCGAACTCTCCCGCTTCCTGCGCCATGCGCGCGTGGAAGACCACCTGGAGAAGCAGATCGCCGAGCTCGTCACGCAGGTCGTCCATGTCGTTGCGCTCGATGGCGTCTGCGACCTCGTAGGCCTCCTCGATCGTGTAGGGCTTGATCGTCTCGAAGGTCTGGACGACGTCCCAGGGGCACCCCGTCTCGGGCTGCCGCAGCGCCGCCATGATGTCGAGAAGGCCTTGTATGTCGCGGGAAGGCTGCATGGTTTTCGTGCCCCGTCTGCTCAGCTGAGCGGTATGTTGTTGCCGGACTTGCCTGACTGATAGGCCGCCGAGAGATCATCATAGGACTTGCGGATGCGCGCGTCCTGCGCCTTCAGTGCTTCCATCCCGAGGGGATCCGCCGTTGCGACAAGGTCGCCGATCGGTGCCGAGCGCCAGAAGGCGTTGCTTCTCGCATAGCCGCCCGGCTCGAGGCGGAACACCTCCTTCAGGATCTTCAGGTCGTGCGGTATCGCGAAGCTGTCGCGGGAATCCTCATGGGTGAAGAAATAGTAGAAATTGTCGAATCCGGCCCAGGTAATCGCCGAAAGGCACATCGAACAGGGTTCGTGGGTCGACAGAAAGACGAGCTCCTTCACGTCCGGCTTATCCGCCTGCTCGTAGAAACGTTTCAGCGTGTGCACCTCGCCGTGCCAGAGGGGATTGTCGGTCTCGTTGTTCGTTTCGGCGATGACGAGCGACAGATCGGCCTTGCGCAGGATGGCAGCCCCGAAGACCTTGTTGCCGGCAGCGACGCCCTTCTCCGTCAAGGGGAGGATGTCGTTCTCGATCACGTCGAGAAGGCGTTTGGCGAGAACGGCCTGGTCCATCGGGATATTTCCTTGAAATTTCGCTGCCGGGAAGTCTATCCTTTAGCGGTTGCAGCATTGACGAGGCAAGCGCTCTGGGGCCTATCGGACATATTTGCTCAATTTCAGAACCGAGCGAGCAAAAGAATACGCGCGTCCGGAAGCTCGCGGATTCCTGTTTCTTCAATTCCTGCCCGATATTTAGGATAGTGCGCCAGACTGAAATGGACGGATGATGCATCAGCCAGACCAACAGCTTTCGACCTTCCCGGCTTTTTTCCGCGTTGCGGGAAAGAGGGTCGTCGTCGTGGGAAATGGCGACGAAGCCTTCGCCAAGGTAAGGCTTCTGCTGAACACGCAGGCCGACCTCACGGTCGTCGCTGAGGCTGCCGAGCCCGGTTTCGAGGCATTTTTGCGCGACCGGCGGATCGAGACGCTGCGCGAGGTCTTTTCGCCGGCCCATCTTGAGGGTGCGGTTCTGGTCTTCGCCGCCACGGGCGACGTGCTTTCGGACCAGGAGATCGCGAAGGCGGCGCGCATCGTCAAGATCCCCGTCAACGCGGTCGACCAACCGGACTATTGCGATTTCTTCACGCCGGCGCTCGTCAACCGGGCACCCGTCGCAGTCGCCATCGGCACGGAAGGGGCAGGGCCGGTACTCGCGCAGATGATTCGCGCGCAGATCGACCAGATTCTTTCGCCCTCGCTCGGCCGGCTCGCCGTTCTGGCGGCCGCCTATCGCGCCGCAGCCGACCGGATCGTGCCGCGCGGCGTCACCCGTCGCGTTTTCTGGCGGCGCTTCTTCACCGGCGCGGTCGCCGATGCGGTCAATGCCGGGGATCTCGACCTCGCGCATAGGCAGGCAGAAACGCTTCTCGGTTCCGCCGGCAAGGCCGCCGGCCATGTGTGGCTCGTCGGCGCGGGGCCGGGAGCTGAGGATCTGCTGACGCTAAGGGCGCAGCGCGTGATGATGGAAGCCGACGCAATCGTCTTCGATGCGCTCGTACCGCAGGCGATCGTCGATATGGGGCGGCGAGACGCCGAACGCATTTCCGTCGGCAAGCGCAAGGGATGTCATTCGAAGTCGCAGGAAGAGATCAACGATCTGCTGGTGGATCTCGGCAGGGCGGGCAAGCGCGTGGTGCGGCTGAAATCCGGCGATCCGCTCGTCTATGGCCGCGCGGCCGAAGAGATGTCGGCACTGCGCGAGGCGGGCGTCACCTATGAGGTCGTGCCCGGAATCACCTCGGCCTTCGCGGCGGCTGCCGATTTCGAACTGCCGCTGACGCTTCGCGGCGTCGCTTCGTCGCTGATTTTCACGACCGGCCACGACCTGACCGGCGAAGTGCTGCCGGACTGGGCAAGGCTGGCGATTTCCGGCGCGACGATCGCCGTCTATATGGGGCGCACGGTTGCCGCATCCGTCGCCGAACGGCTGATGGAGGCGGGGCTTCCCGCCGAGACGACCGTCGCAGTCATCGAGAATGCCAGCCGGCGCGAAAAGCGCCTGTTGCACGGCACGCTCCGCGATTTGCCGGATCTGCAGTACCGCGACGAACTGGCCGGCCCGGTCATGGTCATCATCGGCGACGCCGTCGCCGGCGCGAATTTCGAACATTCGGTCCCGCTCGTGCGCCAGAACGAGACGGCGCGGACCGCAGACGTGGGAGCTTGACATGGTCGAGAAGGTTCTGACGGCAAATCGCCTGTCCGACGGCATTTCGGTATGGCTGGATGCAGCCGGCAACTGGAACGAATCGCTGCAGGACGCATTCGTCGCGCGTCACAAGGAAGCGGTCGAGGCACTGGAAGCGACCGGCAAGCAGGCGTTTGCCGACAACAAAGTGGTTGACGTGAACGTCGTCGACGTCGAAGAGGTGAACGGTCTTTTGCGCCCGCTGCGCATGCGCGAGCGCATCCGCGCCGAAGGGCCGACAATCTCCTATGCCCCGGGTTACTCCGGATTGACTGCGACCGGTCCGGTCGCCGCCTGAGGAAGTGAAATGTATCGTTACGACGAATTCGACCATGCCTTTGTCGCCGAGCGCGTCGCGCAGTTCCGTGACCAGGTGGAGCGCCGCCTTTCCGGCGAGCTGGCCGAGGATGCGTTCAAGCCGCTGCGGCTGATGAACGGCGTCTATCTGCAACTGCATGCCTATATGCTGCGCATCGCCATTCCCTACGGCACGCTGAATTCGCGCCAGATGCGGATGCTCGCCCATGTCGCACGCAAATACGACCGTGGCTACGGCCACTTCACGACACGCCAGAACATCCAGTTCAACTGGCCGCGGCTCTCCGATACGCCGGACATTCTGGCCGATCTCGCGACGGTGGAGATGCATGCGATCCAGACATCGGGCAACTGCATCCGCAACGTCACTGCCGATCACTTCGCGGGTGCGGCCGCCGACGAGGTCGCCGATCCGCGTCCTTATGCGGAAATCCTGCGGCAGTGGTCTTCCGTCCATCCGGAGTTTTCGTTCCTGCCACGCAAGTTCAAGATCGCGGTGACCGGCGCGGAGCGCGACCGGGCCGCGATCCAGGTTCACGACATCGGCCTGCATCTGAAGAAGAACGATCAGGGCGAGATCGGCTTCGCCGTCTATGTCGGCGGCGGGCAGGGGCGCACCCCCATGATCGCCAAGAAGATCCGCGACTTCCTGCCGGAAGAGGACCTTCTTTCCTATACGACCGCGATCATGCGCGTTTACAATCTCCATGGCCGCCGCGACAACAAGTACAAAGCGCGCATCAAGATCCTCGTGCATGAAACCGGCGCGGAGGAACTGGCCCGCCAGGTCGAGGTCGAGTTCGCCGAACTGAAGAACACCGAACTGAAGCTGCCGGATGCCGATATCCAGGCGATCGCGACCTATTTTGCGCCGCCGGCGCTGGAGCCGCGCGCCGAAGGCTGGGCAAACCTTGCGCAGTGGAAGAAGGCGGATGCGGACTTTGCCCGCTGGGTGCATCAGAACGTGCAGCCGCACAAGCATCCCGACTACGGCATGGTGACGATCTCGCTGAAGCCGATCGGCGGCATTCCGGGCGACGCGACCGACGCGCAGATGGAAGCCGTCGCCGATCTCGCCGAGGAATATGCCTTCGACGAGATCCGCGTCAGTCACGAGCAGAACCTGATCCTGCCGCATGTGGCGCTGGCCGATCTCGAAGCCGTTTACCGCGGCCTCGCCGCCGCCGGCCTCGCCACGGCCAATGCGGGCCTGATCACCGACATCATCGCCTGTCCCGGGCTTGACTACTGCGCGCTGGCGAATGCCCGCTCGATCCCCGTCGCACAGGAAATTTCCGAACGCTTCGGCGATCCGGCGCGACAGGCCGAGATCGGCGAGCTGAAGATCAAGATTTCCGGCTGCATCAATGCCTGCGGGCATCACCATGTCGGCCATATCGGGCTTCTGGGCGTCGAGAAGAAGGGCGCGGAGCTCTACCAGATCACGCTCGGCGGTTCCGGCGACGAGCACACCTCGATCGGCGAGATCATCGGGCGCGGCTTCGAGCCGGAAAAGGTGACGGATGCGGTGGAAGCCATCGTCGATACCTATCTCGGGCTTCGTCTCGATCCTTCGGAGACCTTCCTGGCCGCCTATCGGCGCGTCGGGCCCCAGCCCTTCAAGGATGCGCTCTACGGCAGCGCGGCCGAAGCGGCCTGAGGAGAGAGCGGACATGACAAGACTCTGGAAGGAAACCGGTTTCGTAACGGACGATCCGTGGGTGATCGAGACGGAAGAGGTCAAGGCCGAAGGCAACCAGCGGCCGCTCCTCGATCTCGAGGCCGTGATCGCGCGGGCGGATGAAAGCAACGACGTGGGTCTCGGCGTCCTGCTGAAGCCGTCAGATGACGTTTCGCGGCTGGAGCCCTATCTTTACCGGCTCGAACTGATCGCCGTTTCGTTCCCCGCCTTCAACGACGGGCGCGGCTTCAGTCAGGCTTCGCTGTTGCGCGAACGGCTCGGTTTTGCGAACGAAATCCGCGCTGTCGGCGACGTGCTGATCGACCAGATCCCGCTGATGATCCGCTGCGGCATCGACAGCTTCGCGGTGTCGAACGCGACCGCGCTGAAGCGCCTCGAAGAGGGGCGCCTGCCGGGAATAGCGGAGCACTACCAACCGACGGTCAAGGCCGCGGAGAAAACCCAATCCTATAGCTGGCGGCGGACGGCAAAACCGGCCGCCTGACCGCCAAATCGCCGCGAAGGTCGGATATAATCATCTGATGTTCGCCCATGGTGCGAAGCACAAAGCAACGCAAATGCGCGCCATGTCGCCGCATTGGAAAGGAATACCTTCCTTTGCGGCTCAACATGTAATATCTGCCTACCAGCAGAAAATTCCGACGTGACTTCAGGATCGATCGAGCATGAATGCGCCAGCCAAGACCGAAGATTTCGCGAGCTCCATTCCCGCCGGCGTTTTCGCCGAGACGGTGACGCGTGTCCAGCATTATACGGACCGGCTGTTCCGCTTCCGCATGACCCGCCCCGACAGCTTCCGTTTCCGCTCCGGCGAATTCGCGATGATCGGTCTGATGGTCGGCGACAAGCCGATCTACCGCGCCTATTCGATCGCAAGTCCCGCCTGGGACGAGGAGCTCGAGTTCTTCTCGATCAAGGTGCCGGACGGGCCGCTGACCTCGCATCTCCAGCAGATCAAGCCGGGCGACCAGGTGCTGATGCGCAAGAAGCCGACGGGCACGCTCGTGCTGGATGCGCTGACCCCCGGCAAGCGCCTTTACATGTTCTCGACCGGAACCGGGGTTGCGCCGTTCGCAAGCCTGATCCGCGATCCGGAAACCTACGAGAAATATGACGAAGTGATCCTGACGCACACCTGCCGCGAGGTCGCCGAGTTGAAATACGGCTTCGACCTGTTCGAAGAGATCGCCAATGACGAAATGCTGTCCGAGATCGTCGGCGGCAAGCTGCGCCATTATGCGACTGTGACCCGCGAGGACTATCCGTTCCAGGGCCGCATCACCGACCTTATCGTCAACGGCAAGATGTTCGAGGATCTGAACGTTCCCCGCTTCGACCCGGCCGTCGACCGTGCGATGATCTGCGGATCCACCGCAATGCTGAAGGAAACCAAGGCGTTGCTGGAAGAGGCGGGCTTAACCGAGGGCGCCAACAACAAGCCGGGCGAATTCGTCATCGAGCGCGCTTTCGTCGACTGACGACCGCTTGTCGAGCAGATCTGCCAAGACGGCAGCGGCAGCGGCGCCGCCTTCTTCTTTGACGCCTTATTCCTTCGCCAGATAATCCATGAGCTCGCTCATGGCGGATGCCGCCTCTGCGGCTTCGCCCTTGCAGATCGCGCGGATGACTTTCACATGATGCTCCACGGAGCGGTCCATGTGCCTTCCGTCCGCACGTGCGAACCAGAGCCGGCGGGCGTGGGTCTGCAAGGGGGCGAGCGCCGTGGTCAGGAACGCGTTGGGGCAGGCGGCTTCCATGATTTCGTCGAACGCCTTGTCGGCTGCGAGAAAACCATACATGTCGGCCTTGATGGAGCAGGCGGTCATTTCCTGCGCGCAGTCGATAAGCGCCTCGCGGTGCCGGTCGGAGGCGTGGATCGCCACGAGCTCGGCCGCAAGCGGCTCCAGGCAGCGGCGCGCCTGCATCACATGCAGATGATCTTGCGCCCCGATGGCTGCGACCTGCAGGCCGACGCGCGGCCTGACCTCAATCAGCCCTTGCCATGCGAGTTTTTGAATCGCCTCCCGCACCGGGGTTCGCCCATGCCCGGCAAGGTCGATGAGCTGCTTCTCGGTGACGAGCGCGCCGGGCTTCAGCTCCAGCGTCACGATGGCCTGTTCGAGAGCGAGATAGGCGAGATGGGCTTGCGAATTCACGGGCGAGGGCGTTCCTGTTCCTACTGATATATCACATCTTGACATGTCGCAAAACGAATGACAAGCTCACTGATATATCAGGACAACAGGAGGTGATCATGTGGCGCGGCGTATTTCCGGCTGTAACGACGAAATTCACAGAAAGTGGCGATCTCGATTTCAAGGAAATGGAACGCTGCTTCGCATTGCAGTTTGCGGCCGGCGTTGACGGCATGATCGTCTGCGGCTCGCTCGGCGAGAACATGACGCTCGATGCGGAAGAGAAGATCGATATCCTGAAGACGGCGAAATCGGTTTCCGGCGGCAAGCCGGTCCTGATGACGGTTTGCGAGAGTGCCACACGGCGCGGCGAAGCGGCGGCGAAGGCGGCAGCGCGGGCCGGCGCCGACGGCTTCATGATCCTGCCGGGCGTGCCCTACAAGTCGGCTCCGGCCGAGACGTTGAACCACATCCAGACCGTGGCGGCCGCCGGTGGCCTGCCGGTCATGGTCTACAACAATCCCGTCGCCTACGGCGTCGACGTCACGCTTTCGATGTTCGAGGAACTGGCGAAGAACGACCTCGTCGTCGCGATGAAGGAATCGACGGACGACATCCGCCGCGTCACCGATGTCTTCAATGCCTTCGGCGAGCGGTTCGACGTCTTCACCGGCGTCGACAATCTTGCCCTGGAGAGCCTGATGATGGGTGCGCACGGCTGGGTCGCCGGCCTCGTCGTCGCTTTCCCGAAGGAGACCGTGGCGATCTGGAAGCTGGCGCAGGCGGGGCGCCTGGCCGAGGCGCTCGCGATCTACCGCTGGTTCCGGCCGCTGCTCGACCTCGATGTTTCGACGAACCTCGTGCAGAACATCAAGCTCGCGGAGGTTCACGCGATCGGCTCGAACGATCGCGTCCGCGCGCCGCGCATGCCGCTGTCGGGAGCAGAGCGCGTGCGCGTCGAAGCCATCATTGCCGCCGCCCTCGACAAGCGGCCGGAATTGCCGGCATTTTGAAGGCGGACACGAAAAAGGCCGGATGAACTCCGGCCTCTTTTGTCTGGCATGAAAAGGTGTGAACGTTACCGCCTGTCCTGGAACAGGTACAATTCCCTATCGCCTCTGTCGCGATCGCCGCGATCACGCCGGCCTCTGTCGCCATCCCGCCGATCTCCGCGATCTCTATTGCGCGAATCGTCGCGATCCCTGTCACGTCGCTCCCGCCAATCCCTGTTTCGGTCGTCACGATCACGGTCGCGGCGATCTCGCCAGTCACGATCGCCGCGGTCGTCACGATTCCGGTCGCGGCGGCGCTCCCATCGATCGTCGTCTCGGGAATGACGGCGGTAATCGCGATAATACCGCCTGTCACGATATGTGCTGTCGTAGACGACGACGCCACTGGAATAATAACCGCCATAATAGGGGCCGCCGGAATAAGCGCCGCTTTCACTCACGCAGCCGGTCAGCGAAAGCCCCGCAAAGCCGAGCACGGCCGTAAGAGCGAAAGATTTAAAGGACATAGCACACCTCCTATGGTGGGGAATATGGAGCGCGGATCGTCCTTAGGCAAGCGGCAAGTTATATAATAACTTCATCATATGACCAGGGCCTTTCAACGCCGCATTGTTTCAATGTTCAAGAATACGAGGCCGGTCCGTAACGTTTCTTACAGGGCGCATGCTGGGGCGTTGCGATTGGGCATAGGCCCTGTTCTTCTCGGCATAATATTCCGCGAGTTCCGGGTCCCTGGCGGTCGATGAGCATCCGGCGATGATCACGGTGGCGGTAACGGCGCAAAAAATCCCGACGATCAATCTCATATCATCTCTCTCCTTGAGTGGAGCGGGATGATTACATTGGGGTCCCTGGACGGACAAGCCGCCGAAAGGACGTGGAACCCCATCCCGGTGGAAAACACTTACGGTTTCCTTGCCGCAGAAGGCCTCGACCGGCCAGGATTCAGGTCCTGTCCTCGACGAATTGCTCTGCACCGGCGATCGGCACCAGCCACTCCTCCCGCCGCTTGATCCAGAGCTCATAGGTCGGCCGCAGGCCGGTCGGCGCGTCCGAGAGGCTGCCGAGCTTGACTTCCGCTTCGCTTTCATCATGCGAGAACATTCTTGCTCCGCATGTCGGGCAGAAGCGGCGGCCGTTGTGGACGGTCGTTTCGCCTTCCGTCGCGAAATCACCGGCGGACCATACGCCGAAATAGGTGAAGGCCGATCCGCTCTCGTTCCGGCAGTCGGTGCAATGGCAGATACCGATGCGTTTCGGCTCGCCACGAACGGAATATCGCACACGGCCGCATGTGCAGGACCCGGTTCGAACAGTCATCTCGCACCTCCATTTTCGGGAGAAAGGTGCAATCTCGCTCAATGTTCCCGAAGGAGAGGAAAGATACGAGCGCGGCGTTTGCCGCCGCGCTCCGGCGGAGCGCCATCAGGTCGCGACCTCCAGTGCAAGGGCGCGCGCGATCTCGGCTATGGCGGCATTGCGCTCTTCGAGCGGCGCCGGCAAAATCATCGCCGCGTCGGCCGCTGCGATGCGGCACGGATTGCATGATCCTGCCTGCCGTGAAACGGCGCGCTTTTGCTCGAAGGAGGAAAGCCAGGTAGACGCCCGTTTCGGAACCGCCGGAATTGTCGGCATCGGCAAAGCCGAAATGTGTCGTCCGAATGTCGGAGGGCAAAAAATTACAATATATCAAGCGTTTATGGTGAGCGCGCAGGGATTCGAACCCTGGACCTACTGATTAAAAGTCAGTTGCTCTACCGGCTGAGCTACGCGCTCCCGTGCGGGCGGCAATGCGGCCCCCCGCGGAAGTGCGCGGAACATATGCAGGCGACCTTGCCGGGTCAACCCGGAAAATGAAGCAGATGAAAGCTTTTGCTGCATTTCGCCGCGTTCGCCAAAAGGTGATTGGCATCACCCCGGCCCGGAAGGTAAGGAAGCGGCGAAAGGGCGATGGAAAGCCCTGTGACGCAGAGGCTGTGGCACATGCATTCAGCCAATTTCCGGAGAGCCGATTCTTGTCGATCGCCGAAATATCCCTTCTGAGCGCGCTTTTCGCCGGCGCGCTGTCATTTCTCTCTCCCTGCGTGCTGCCGCTCGTTCCGCCCTATCTTTGCTATATGGCCGGGATCTCGGTCGATCAGTTCAGGGGCGGCGGAGGGGGCGGAGCCGTCGCAGTCGAGGACCGCGGGGCTCGTTCGGCGGTGCTTCTCTCGGCGTTTTTCTTCACGCTCGGATTTGCCACCGTGTTCGTCGCGCTCGGGGCCGGCGCATCGACGATCGGCATGGCCTTGCGCCGGCATCTCGACATCCTGGCGCAGATCGGCGGCGTCGTCATCATCCTCATGGGCCTGCATTTCCTCGGAATATGGCGCATCGGGCTTTTTGCGCGCGAGGCGCGGTTTCAGGGTTCCGGCAGGCCGGCGACGCTTTCGGGCGCCTATCTGATGGGGCTTGCCTTCGCCTTCGGATGGACGCCCTGCATCGGGCCGGTGCTCGGCGCGATCCTCGGCGTGGCGGCATCCCGGGAGACGGTGGGAGAGGGGGCTTTCCTGCTTGCGATCTATTCGCTGGGGCTTGCCGTTCCCTTCTGGATCGCCGCCGGCTTTTCCGGCGCTTTCATGCGCTTCCTCGTGCGGTTCCGCCGCCATCTCGGCATGGTCGAGAAGGTGATGGGCGCGCTCCTCATCCTGACCGGACTGGCCTTCATCTTCGGCTATATCAGCGCGGTCGCGATCTGGTTCCAGCAGACATTTCCGATTCTCTCGCAAATCGGATAGCAATCCGCGCGGCTTCGAAGGCCGGGGCCGCGCCACTGTGACGGTCCTGCTCTATCCCATCCAGTCAGGCGCGCTGCCGGGCGGACCGTTGCCGCAGGGAATTGCGCAGCGCCTTGAACGACCCGCCGGGCTCGATGCCCTCTCGCATGACGATGCTTCTGAGCGGTCCTATCCCCGACAGGAGATACAGACCTGCAGAACGCAGGATCTGCACCGGCAGGAAACTCGAAAGCAGGGAGCGGTTGAGCAGGTCGACGCTCGTCGTGCGGCTGCGCACATCGGCCTGGCGCCGGCGATCGAAATTTTCGCCGAGAGCGGCCGGGATTGCGCCGCCGGCGGGAAGAAGCGAGCGCAGCGCCATGATGTCGCGCAGGCTGAGATTGAGCCCCTGCGCGCCGATAGGCGGAAGGGCATGGGCAGCCTCGCCGATCAGCGCCACGCGCTCCTTGCCGAAACGATCGGCGATCATGCCGGAGAGGGGAAATATCTGCGGCCCTTCCTCGATCGTGACCTTGCCGAGCATCGATTGCATGCGCCGCTCGACGGCTTCGCCGAGGGCTGCCGCAGACAGCATCGCCTTTTCCTGCGCTTCCTGCGGCGGTAGCACCCAGACGAGACTGGAGCGATTGCCGGGCAGGGGCACCTGCGTGAAAGGCCCGCTTTCGGTGTGAAATTCGGTGGAGACATTTGCGTGCGGCCGCTCGTGGGAGAAATTCAGGACGAGCGCCGCCTGCGGATAGGACCAGTTGCGGGTGCGGATTCCGGCCTGCTCGCGAATGACGGACCGGCGTCCGTCCGCCCCGACGACCAGTCCGGCCAGGATTGTCTCGCCATTGTCCAGCGTCAAGGCTGCAGCACTCCCTGAAAGGGAGAGCGTCCTGACGCCGGAATTTATCTGGCTAATCATTTCCTTCCCGGCGATCGCCTTTTCGAGAATCTCGAGGAAGGGGGCATTCGGAATATTGTAGCCGAATGCGTCCAGCGAGACTTCGCTCGCGCGGAAGGAAACCGGAGGGGCGCGGAAAAGACGCGACGTCCCGTCGAGGATCTGCATCGTTTCCATCGGTGCTGCAAGGGGCTCCACGGCCTGCCAGAGACCGAGTTCCCGGAGGAAGGCGATGGACTGATCCATCAATGCGGTGGTGCGGCCGTCGCCGCGTTGACGGGCGGGAGCGATCAGGGCGACCCGCCGCCCCGAATCGGCGAGCGCCAGCGCGGAAAGGCTGCCGGCGAGACCGGCCCCTGCAATGGCGATATCGAATTCCTGCATGCTCATTGCCCGTCCTTCCGGCCTTTACCCACAGATTTGCGCAAATCGGTTCCTTATGGAGTTTAGTGCTCCAACCGTCCAAAATCCATGGGATCAATCAGCGCATCTGCGAGCTCCCCGGCCGGCTCCTGCGAAAAGACGCCGAATTTGACTGGCAGAGCCGCCCATTCGGTGCATATTACCCGCAGACGACCGAGGACCGCCATTGGCGCGAAGTTTCGGGTGGGGACGGATAACGACAGCCGATGAAATTCTTCAACTACAAACGCGTGCCTTACGCCGAAATCCGGGCATTTTCCGTCCACATCCTGACGGCTTCTGGCTCCTTTCTCGCCTTTCTCGGCGTCGTCGCAGCCGCGGAGCACCGTTTCGTCGACATGTTCTGGTGGCTGGGGCTCGCATTGCTGGTCGACGGCATCGACGGCCCGATCGCCAGAAAGGTCCGCGTCAAGGAAGTCCTGCCGAACTGGTCCGGCGACACGCTCGACAATGTCATCGACTACGTGACCTATGTGCTATTGCCAGCCTTCGCGCTCTATCAGAGCGGCATGATCGGCGAGCCGTGGTCCTTCGTGGCGGCAGGCGCGATCGTCGTTTCGAGCGCGATCTACTATGCCGACATGGGCATGAAGACGGAGGAGTATTTCTTTTCCGGCTTTCCCGTCGTCTGGAACATGGTGGTCTTCACGCTGTTCGTCATCCAGGCAAGCGAGATCACGGCTTCGATCGTGGTCTTCGTATCGGTGCTGCTGACCTTCATGCCGATCAACTTCCTTCATCCCGTGCGCGTCCAGCGCCTGAGACCGCTCAATCTGGCCGTCTTCTTCCTTTGGTCGATTCTCGGCATCTATGCGCTGTTGCTGCATTTTGCCACGCCGGACTGGGTCGCCTATGGCGTCATCGCCACGGGGGTCTATCTTTATGTCATCGGCGCCGTGCTGCAATTTGTTCCCTCGCTCGGCCGCGCCGCATAGGAGACATCCGTCATGACAAAGGCCATATTCGTGCGATCGCTCGGCGGTCCGGAGGTGCTGAAGCTCGAAGAGGTGCCGCTCGGCCCGCCCGGACCCGGCGAAGTGCAGATCCGGCAGGCCGCGATCGGCCTCAACTTCATCGACGTCTATTTCCGCACCGGGCTCTACAAGGCCGAACCGCCCTTCATTCCGGGCAAGGAAGGGGCCGGAACGGTGACCGCCGTCGGTGACGGCGTGACGGATTTCGCCATCGGGGATCGCGTCGCCTATGCCTCCGCCGACGGTGCCTATGCGGCCGAACGCAACGTCGCGACCCGCCACCTCGTGAAAGTGCCCGAGGGCATATCGCTGGAGACCGCGGCCGCGATGATGCTCAAGGGGATGACCGCGCAATACCTGCTCAACCAGACCTTTGAGGTCAAACCCGGTGACGTGATCCTGTTCCACGCGGCAGCCGGCGGCGTCGGCCTTATTGCCGGGCAATGGGCGAAGGCACTGGGCGCCACCGTCATTGGCACGGCAGGATCGAAGGCAAAGATCGATCTGGCGCTTGCCCATGGCTACGACCACGTCATCCCTTACGACAGCGAGGATTTCGTCGCGCGGGTCAGGGAGATCACCGATGGCAGGGGCGTCGACGTCGTCTACGATTCCGTCGGCAAGGATACGTTTCCGAAATCGCTCGACTGCCTGAAGCCGCGGGGCTTGTGGGTGAGCTTCGGCAATTCCTCCGGTGCGGTCGAGGCCTTCAACATCACGCTGCTCGCGCAGAAGGGCTCGCTCTTCGCAACGAGGCCCAGCCTGTTCCACTATATTTCCACACGCGAAGCTCTGGATGCCTGCGCAAATTCGCTCTTCGATATTGTGCGCAGCAACAAAGTGCGTATCAATATCAACCAGACATATCCGCTGGCCGAGGCGGGACGCGCCCACACGGATCTGGAAACAAGAAAAACGAGCGGAACGACGTTGCTTGTTCCCTGAGACCCGGAAAGGGCCGGGGAAGCAGGCGGAGAGAAGAGAGGTAGAGTGTCAGCCGTAGGAGCGTCCGAGGACAGTCCGTTGCTGGCTGTGCGCAACCTGACCAAGCTGTTCGGTTCATTCGCGGCCTGTGACGCCATCGACCTCGATATCCGGCCGGGGGAAATCCACGCATTGCTGGGAGAGAACGGGGCCGGAAAGTCGACGCTGGTCAAGATGCTCTTCGGCGTGCTTGCACCGACGGACGGGCAGATCCTCTGGAGAGGCGAGCCGGTGCTGATCGCAAGCCCGGCGGCAGCGCGCCGCATCGGCATCGGCATGGTGTTCCAGCACTTTTCCCTCTTCGACGCCCTGACCGTCGCAGAAAACATCGCGCTCTCGCTCGATCCCGGCATCTCGCTTGCGAAAGTCGCCGAGGAGGCTTCGCGTCTTTCGCATGAATACGGCCTGCCGCTCGATCCGAAAGCTCATGTCGCCGATCTTTCGGTCGGCGAACGGCAGCGCATCGAGATCGTCCGCACGCTGCTGCAAAACCCCGATCTCGTCATCCTGGACGAGCCGACATCGGTGCTCACGCCGCAGGAGGCGGACCGCCTCTTCGAAACGCTGGCCAAGCTGAAGGCGGAAGGCCGGTCCATCCTCTATATCAGCCACCGTCTGGAGGAGGTTCAGCGCATCTGCGACCGTGCGACCGTTCTCAGGCGTGGCAAGGTGACCGGCGCGTGCGATCCGAGGAGGGAAACGCCAGCCACGCTTGCGCGCATGATGGTCGGGAGCGACATCGCGGTCGTGAGCGCCGAGGGGACGAACGCCAGGGGCGAGGTCCTGCTCGAGGCGCGCCACCTGAGCGCCGCGGCGCGCACGCCTTTCGCCGTTTCGCTCAAGAATATCTGCCTCAAGGTCCGGGGTGGCGAGATCCTGGCGATCGCCGGCGTCGCCGGAAACGGCCAGAGCGAGCTCTTCGATGCGCTTTCCGGCGAATATCCCACGAGCGAAGCGGCATCCGTATTCATCCGCCAGAAGCCCGTCGGAACGCTCGGCATCACCGCGCGCCGGCTGATGGGTGCCGGCTTCGTACCGGAGGAGCGGCATGGCCACGCCGCCGTTCCCGCGCTCTCGCTTTCCGACAATCTCGTGCTGGCGCGCAGCCAGTCCGACCGAAAGGCCTTCATCGGCGGCGGTCTTCTCGGCATTATCCGTCATGGCGCGGTGAAACGCGCTTCGGCGCGGATCAGCGAGGCGATGGATGTGCGCAAGAGCGGCGAGAACCCGGTCGCCGGTTCGCTTTCCGGCGGCAATCTGCAAAAGTTCATCGTCGGACGCGAACTCGATCGCCAGCCGGCAGTTCTCGTGGTCAACCAGCCGACCTGGGGCGTCGATGCCGGCGCGGCAAGCAGGATCCGACAGGCGCTCGTCGATCTCGCCGAAGCGGGCTCCGCGGTCCTCGTGATCAGCCAGGATCTCGACGAGATCTTCGAAGTGGCGACCGAGATCGCCGTCATCAGCGAAGGGCGGCTTTCGGACGCCTATCCGGCCCGCGAGCTGACCCGGGAGAAGATCGGCCTTTTGATGGGCGGCATGTACGGCAAGACGGAAGCGGGAGAGGCGGCTCATGCGCATCGAGCTTGAGAAACGGCCGCAGGCTTCGGCCTTCTATTCGGTGCTTTCGCCGTTCATCGCGCTGTTTCTGACGGTAATCGCCGGCGGCATCATGTTCGCGCTTCTGGGCAAGGACCCGTTTTCCGCGCTCTACGGCTTTTTCGTCGAGCCGCTGCTCGACATCTGGTCCATCCATGAGATCGCGATCAAGGCTGCGCCGCTGATCCTCATCGGTGTCGGGCTTTCGATCTGCTACCGCTCGAACAACTGGAATATCGGAGCGGAGGGCCAGTTCACAGCCGGGGCGATCGCCGGCTCGATCATACCGGTCGTATTTTACGAATGGCACTCGCCGCTGGTGCTGCCGCTGATGCTGATTTTCGGCATGATCGGCGGTGCGCTCTACGCGGCCATCCCCGCCTTCCTCAAGGCGCATATGAACACCAATGAAATCCTGACCAGCCTGATGCTGGTCTATATCGCGCAGCTTTTCCTCGACTGGATGGTTCGCGGACCCTGGCGCAGCCCGGATGCCTACAATTTTCCGGTGACGCGCGATTTCGCGCCGGAAGCGATCCTGCCGGAGCTGGTCTCGTCCGGACGCACCAATCTCGGCTTCGCCTTCGCGATCATAGCGGCGATCGCGCTCTGGTTCATGATGCGCTACACGCTGAAAGGCTTCGAGATCACCGTGCTCGGCCAGTCGCAAAGAGCAGGGCGCTTCGCGGGCTTCTCGTCACGGAAGATGATCTGGTTCTCGATGCTGCTTTCCGGTGCGCTTGCCGGTCTCGCCGGCATCAGCGAGGTCAGCGGCGCGATCAACAAGCTGCAACCGATCATCTCGCCGGGATACGGCTTCACGGCCATCATCGTCGCCTTCCTCGGCCGTCTCAACCCGCTCGGCATCGTTGCGGCGGGGCTTTTCCTGGCGCTGACCTATGTCGGGGGCGAGGCGGTGCAACTGACGCTGAGCGTCTCGGACAAGGTGACGCGCGTCTTCCAGGGGCTGCTGCTGTTCTTCGTGCTCTCCTGCGACACGCTGATCCTCTACAGGATCAGGCTGGTCCTCGCCGGACGGCCCGGCGCGGCGCAAAGCGGTGCAAGCTGATGGGTATCGTCGAGGCCATTCTCCTGACCGTCATTACCGCCGCGACGCCGCTGGTGCTGGCGGCGATGGGCGAGCTTGTGGCGGAACGCGCCGGCGTGCTCAATCTCGGCGTCGAGGGCATGATGGTGATGGGCGCCGTGCTCGCCTTCGCCGCGACGCAGATGACGGGCTCGCCCTATATCGGCATCCTGGCGGGCATCGCGGGCGGCGCGCTTTTCTCGCTGCTCTTCGGGTTTCTGACGCTGACGCTTGTCGCCAACCAGGTGGCGACGGGGCTTGCGCTGACGATCCTCGGCATCGGCATATCCGGGCAGCTTGGAGAGCCTTATGTCGGTATGTCGGGTACGAAGCTGCAGCCCGTCGCCATACCGCTGCTCAGCGAGATCCCCGTCCTCGGTCCGCTTCTCTTCCGTCAGGACCTGATCTTCTACATGTCGATCGCGCTCGTCGCCGGCGTGCACTGGTTCCTCTTCCGCAGCCGGACCGGCCTGAAGATCCGCGCCATCGGCGACAACCATGCCTCCGCCCATGCGCTCGGTATCGACGTCATCCGCATGCGCTATCTCGCGGTGATGTTCGGCGGCGCATGTGCCGGCCTCGCGGGCGCGCAGCTTTCGCTCGTCTACACGCCGCAATGGGTGGAGAACATGTCTGCCGGACGCGGCTGGATCGCGCTGGCGCTCGTCGTCTTCGCATCCTGGCGTCCATGGCGTCTGCTTGCGGGCGGCTATCTTTTCGGCGCGGTCTCGATCAGCCAGCTTCACGCCCAGGCGCTTGGTCTCGGCATTCCTTCGCAGTTCCTTTCGGCTCTTCCCTACGCCGCCACAGTTGTCGTACTCATTCTGATATCGCACAATCGACGCATGACATTGATCAACACGCCTGCCTCTCTCGGCAAACCATTCGTGCCTGATCGGTGAAGAAGAACAAGAACGACGGGAAAACCCATTTTAAAAACCTACAGAGGTCAAAATGAAAAAACTGATACTCGCTCTTGCAACCTCGGCAGCCGTGTTCGGCTTTGCCGCGGCTGCTATTGCTCAGGAGAAGACGAAGGTCTGCTTCATCTATGTCGGCTCGAAGACGGACGGCGGCTGGACGCAGGCGCATGACATCGGCCGCCAGGAACTGCAGACGGCGCTCGGCGACAAGATCGAGACGCCGTTCCTGGAAAGCGTGCCGGAAGGTCCGGACGCCGAGCGCGCGATCGAACGCATGGCCCGCTCCGGCTGCGCCCTGATCTTCACCACGTCCTTCGGCTTCATGGACGCGACGATCAAGATCGCGGAGAAGTTCCCCGACGTGAAGTTCGAGCATGCTACGGGCTTCAAGTCCGCGGCAAACGTCGCCACCTACAATTCGCGCTTCTATGAGGGACGCTACATCCAGGGGCAGATCGCCGCGAAGATGTCGAAGGCGGGCGTCGCGGGCTACATCGCCTCCTTCCCGATCCCGGAAGTGGTGATGGGCATCAATTCCTTCGTGCACGGCGCGCAGTCGGTCAATCCCGATTTCAAGGTCAAGGTCATCTGGGCGAACACCTGGTTCGACCCCGGCAAGGAAGCCGACGCCGCCAAGGCATTGATCGACCAGGGCGTGGATATCCTGACCCAGCACACCGACACTACCGCGCCCATGCAGGTCGCCGCCGAGCGCGGCATCAAGGCCTTCGGCCAGGCCTCCGACATGATCAAGGCAGGGCCGGAAACCCAGCTCACCGCGATCGTCGATACCTGGGGCGCCTATTACATCAAGCGCACCAATGCGCTTCTCGACGGAACCTGGAAATCCGAGCAGATCTGGGACGGGCTGAAGGACGGCATCCTGACGATGGCGCCCTATACCAACATGCCCGACGACGTGAAGAAGATGGCCGAGGAGACCGAGGCCAAGATCAAGTCCGGGGAACTTCACCCCTTCACCGGACCGATCAACAAGCAGGACGGAACAGCCTGGCTCAAGGAAGGCGAGAAAGCCGACGACGCCACGCTCCTCGGCATGAATTTCTACATCGCCGGCGTGGACGACAAGCTGCCGCAATAAACCGTGTGAGCCTTCGGTGCGGCTTGCCGGGACCAATGAGAGAAAGCCGCGTCAGCACGCTTGTATCGGAGCGGTCGACGGGATCGCTTAGCATCTGATTTGAACGGGCATCCTGTTGGGTGCCCGTTCTGTTCATGCGCATGCAAAAATAGCGCGGACGGCCAAGAATCCGAGTTTACAATAGTATTACAATATGATTTTTTCTTCCTGCTGCTGAGGAGCAGCTTTCTTTGGGAGGAAATCATGAAGTTCAAGACCGCACTTGCAGGTGCCACGATTCTCGCTGCCTGCGCTTTCAACACAGCTTTCGCCGCGGAGATGGTCGTCGGCTTTTCGCAGATCGGCTCCGAATCCGGCTGGCGCGCTGCCGAAACGACTGTGACGAGGCAGGAGGCTGAGAAACGCGGCATCGACCTCAAATTCGCCGACGCGCAACAGAAGCAGGAAAACCAGATCAAGGCGTTGCGCTCGTTCATCGCGCAGGGCGTCGACGCCATCCTGGTTGCACCGGTGGTCGCAACCGGCTGGGACGAGGTGCTGCAGGAAGCAAAGGATGCCGAGATCCCGGTCGTTCTTCTCGACCGTACGGTCGATGCGTCCGACGATCTCTACATGACCGCCGTCACCTCGGACCTCGTGCATGAGGGCAACGTTGCCGGCAAGTGGCTTGTCGACACCGTCGCAGGCAAGCCCTGCAACATCGTCGAGCTTCAGGGCACCACCGGTTCTTCACCGGCTATCGACCGCAAGAAGGGCTTCGAAGAGGCGATCGCGGGCAAGGACAATCTGAAGATCATCCGCAGCCAAACCGGAGATTTCACCCGCACCAAGGGCAAGGAAGTCATGGAGAGCTTCCTGAAGGCCGAAAGCGGCGGCAAGAACATCTGCGCGCTCTATGCCCATAACGACGACATGGCGGTCGGCGCCATTCAGGCGATCAAGGAAGCCGGCCTGAAGCCCGGTACGGACATCCTCGTCGTCTCCATCGATGCCGTGCCGGACATCTTCCAGGCGATGGCGGCCGGAGAAGCCAACGCGACGGTGGAACTTACGCCGAACATGGCCGGTCCTGCCTTCGATGCGCTTGCCGCATTCAAGAAGGACGGAACCGTGCCGGCAAAGTGGATACAGACGGAATCGAAGCTCTATACCCAGTCCGACGACCCGATGAAGGTCTACGAGGAAAAGAAGAGCCAGGGTTACTGATCTCTCCCGGACCCTGCATTTCCGGTTTCCAGATGCGGGTCCAAGGAACGTATTGCCGCCCCCAGCGGCAATACGTTCGGCAATCGGCTATTCGGATGGGAGATCCATGCAGTCCAACAGCGAGAACATTCTGACCGCGACCGGGATCGACAAGTTCTTTCCCGGCGCGAAGGCCTTGAACAAGGTCGACTTTTCCCTGCGAAAGAGCGAGGTGCACGCACTTCTCGGCGAGAACGGCGCGGGCAAATCGACACTGGTCAAATGCATCACCGGCGCATACCGGCGCGATTCCGGCAGGATCCTGCTCGACGGCGCCGAAATAGACCCGCGCAACACGCAGGAAGCGCAGAAGGTCGGGATCGGAACCGTCTATCAGGAGGTGAACCTCCTGCCGAACCTCACGGTGGCGGAAAATCTCTTTCTCGGCCGCCAGCCCCGCAGGTTCGGGCTCGTCGCAACGGGTGAAATGAACCGGAAGGCGAGGGAGCTTCTCGGCGAGTACGAGCTCGATATAGACGTGACCGCCGAACTGTCGCGTTATTCGGTGGCGGTCCAGCAGGTCGTCGCCATCGCCCGCGCGGTCGACCTGTCCGGAAAGGTGCTCATTCTGGACGAGCCGACGGCGAGCCTGGACACCCATGAAGTCGCCATGCTGTTCGGCATCGTCCGGCGGCTGAAGCAGCGCGGGCTCGGCATCATCTTCATTACCCATTTTCTTGAACAGGTCTACGAGATATCCGACCGTATCACGGTGCTGCGCAACGGAAACCTCGTCGGTACCCGCGATACGGCAGATCTGCCGCGTCGGGATCTCATTGCCATGATGCTGGGGCGTGAGCTCATTCAGGAGGTTCATTCCGGGCGTACCGCCACCGGGGCCGCCGGAGAGGTCCGTTTCCGGTTCACCGATTACGGCCGTTCGGGCCATATCCAACCATTCGACCTCGAAGTGCGCGTCGGAGAGGTCGTGGGGGTCGCCGGATTGCTCGGGTCCGGCCGCACGGAAACGGCAGAAATTCTCTTCGGTGCGGAACGTGCTGATAGCGGCAAGGCGGAGGTCGACGGCAAGACCGTCGACATATCGTCGCCGCGCGCCGCAATACGCCAGAAATTCGGCTTCTGTCCGGAGGACAGGAAAACGGAAGGGATCGTCGCGGACCTTTCCGTCCGCGAGAACATCGTGCTGGCCCTGCAGGCAAGGCGCGGCTGGGCCCGGCCGATTTCACGCGGCGAACAGGAGCGTCTTGCCGATCGCTACATCGAAGCGCTCGACATCCGCACATCCGACCGCGAAAAGCCGATCAAGCTCCTTTCGGGCGGCAACCAGCAAAAAGTCATTCTGGCGCGCTGGTTGGCCACCAATCCTGAATTCCTGATCCTGGACGAGCCGACGCGCGGCATCGATGTCGGCGCGCATGCGGAAATCATCCGGCTGATCGAAACGCTGTGCGAGCAAGGCATGTCGCTGATCGTCATCTCTTCCGAACTCGAGGAACTGGTCGCCTACAGCGCGCGGGTCATCGTGCTGCGGGATCGTGCGCACGTGGCCGAACTGGTCGGCGAGGACGTGTCCACGGCGCATATCGTCGAGGCGATAGCCGCCGGAGAGCGGGGTGCCGCCTGATGACGGCATTACGGTCACACATCGTCAGATTGGCCCCGCAGATTGCAGCTTTGGCGATAATCCTATTAATGATATCAGTAGCTTTTCCAGGCTTCTTCAGAATTGAAGTTCAGAACGGCAGGCTCTATGGCAGCCTGATCGACATCCTCAATCGTGGAGCGCCGGTCGCCCTTCTCGCCATCGGCATGACGGTGGTCATCGCCACGCGTGGCATCGATCTTTCCGTCGGCGCGGTGATGGCGATATGCGGCGCCGTCGCGGCAGCCGCCATCACCTCCGGCTACTCTCTGCCTGCGACGCTCCTGATCACCGCTGCCACCGGATTGCTGTGCGGTCTGTGGAACGGCCTTCTCGTCGCGGTGCTCGACATCCAGCCCATCATCGCCACGCTCGTTCTGATGGTCGCCGGTCGCGGAATAGCGCAGCTGATCACCGAAGGCGCCATCCTGACCTTTAACCATCCCGGTCTGATCTTCGTGGGCAGCGGCTCCTTCGCCGGTCTTCCGATGCCGGTCGTCATATGGCTGGTTTTCGGCATCGTCGTCGCGCTGGTCATGCGCCGCACGGCGCTGGGCATGCTGATCGAGGCGCTCGGCATCAATCGCCGGGCCTCGATGCTGTCCGGCGTCTCGACGGGTGTTCTGCTTATCGCCGCCTATGTACTCTCCGGCCTCTGCGCCGCCATCGCCGGCACTATCGCGGTTGCCGACATCAGAGGGGCGGATGCCAACAATGCCGGCCTGTGGCTGGAGCTCGACGCAATTCTCGCGGTCGTCATCGGCGGCACCTCGCTTCTCGGAGGCCGCTTCAGCATCGCGGCGTCGCTGCTCGGCGCCATGATCATCCAGTCCATCAACACAGGTATCCTGCTCTCCGGCTTCCCGCCGGAGTTCAACCTGATCATCAAGGCGGCGATCATCGTGCTTATTCTCGTCATTCAGTCGCCGCGCGCACAGGGAGCCATCGTCTGGTTCTCCAGATCGCGCGCCGGCGATCGTCCGAGCGAGCAGGAGGCAAAATGAACCCGAGATATCTTCCGCTTGCGGCCACCGTCGCGATCTTCGTTGCCGCCTACCTGCTCTGCATCGTGCAGTATCCCAACATGCTGTCGACACGGGTCATCGGCAACCTTTTGACCGACAACGCCTTTCTCGGCATCGCGGCGGTCGGAATGACATTCGTCATCCTGTCCGGCGGCATCGACCTTTCGATCGGATCGGTCATCGCCTTCACCGGCGTTTTCCTCGCCGTCGTGCTGCAGAGCACCTCGATACATCCCCTGCTGGCCTTCGCCGCGGTCCTCGCGATCACCACATGCTTCGGCGCGATGATGGGCGCGATCATCCACCACCTGGCAATGCCGCCCTTCATCGTCACGCTGGCAGGCATGTTCCTGGCGCGGGGCATGGCGTTCGTTCTGACGATCGATTCCATTCCGATCAATCATCCGTTCTACGCAACGCTGAAGAGTTTCTATTACAGGCTGCCCGGCGGAGGACGCATAACGCTCATCGGCGGATTGATGCTCGCCGTCTTCGCCATCGGCATCGTCATAGCGCACCGGACCCGCTTCGGCGCGAATGTCTATGCACTCGGGGGAGGCGCTTCCACGGCGCAGCTCATGGGCGTGCCGGTGGGCAAGACGACGATCCTCATCTATGCGCTGTCGGGTTTTCTCGCAGGACTTTCCGGAATCGTCTTCTCGCTCTATACGTCCGCGGGCTATTCGCTCGCCACGGTCGGCGTCGAGCTCGATGCCATCGCGGCCGTGGTGATCGGCGGGACGTTGCTGACCGGCGGCGCCGGCTTCGTCGCGGGAACCCTGGTCGGCATTCTCATCCAGGGGCTGATCCAGACCTACATCACCTTCGACGGATCGCTCTCGAGCTGGTGGACCAAGATATTGATCGGCTTTCTACTCTTCGCCTTCATCCTGATGCAGAAAGGGCTTTTGCATCTGTCGCAACACAACAGGCGTCACGCCTGAAGGAGGAACGCTTTGCGCAAAGGTCTGCTTGAGACCGTCATTACCGGACCGAGCGCACGCACCAGCCATGCACAGGTGGTGAACGAACTCGGGCGGGCGATCATCGCCGGAGAATTCCCGGTCGGCGAGACGCTTCCCGGCGACGCGGACCTGGTGATGCGGTTGAAGGTATCGCGAACGGTGCTTCGCGAGGCAATGAAGACGCTTGCAGCCAAGGGCCTTGTGGTGCCGCGTGCGAGGATCGGAACGCGCGTCACCCCCCGCTCGCAATGGAACCTCTTCGACAGCGATATCCTGAGCTGGCATTTCGAGGCCGGTGTCGACGAGGAGTTCCTGCTCGATCTCAGCGAAGTGCGGCTCGCTTTCGAACCCCATGCCGCGGTCCTTGCGGCGCGCCACGCCACCGATACCGACATCAATCAGATGATGCGCCTCGCCGTCGCTATGGGCGACCCGAACCACAGCGCCGAGACGCTGGCGATGGCGGACCTGAAATTTCACCTCTGCGTCATCGAGGCCGCGCGCAATCCCTTCATGCGCAGCGTCGGCAGCCTGATCGAAGCCGCACTCGCCGGGGTCTTCAAGCTGAGTTCGCCGGCGTCGGATCGAAACCAGATCGACGATGTCGCCACCGCGCATATCCGGATCGTCGAGGAGATACGGCGCCGCGACGAAGCGGGGGCAAGACGAGCGATGGAAGACGTCATCCGCGTCGGGCGCAACCGGATGATCTCCAACCATGCGGAGCCGGAAGAGGTCGGTTGAACGGGCGCGATTCCTCAGCCGTCGTTGCTGGCGTTGAGCGCTTCCGGGCGCATGCCGTCGTCGCCGTGGCGCCGGTCGATTTCCGCCGATCCCATCGCCTGATAGAGATTGAACAGCGCTTCGCCGGCTCTGGAGGATAGCCTGAACCATTCGGCATTGCCGACGATGGCCGGATGCTTCAGAAGATGCTGGTCGACGAGGTCGAGGATGATGGAAGCGGTATGCATCGCCTCGTGGCGTCCGAAGGTGCCCGGGCCATAGTTGGCGAGCATCCGGGCCGTATCGGTCTGTCTTTCGCGAGCCAGTTCTTCCAGCTGCGCCAGGCGTTCGTCCTCGAGTTCGATATCGCTGCTTTCCAGCATAAAGCCACTCCTGTCAGCATTCACCTTCGGGTCCGGGAACCTCAATCCTTGCTTCTTCATGTTAAAAGCCGTCATTCGGATCGATCAATTGCATCGGGTGCCGATTGTCCATCATTTCCACTACGCTGGGAAGGCCCGGTGCCGAAGAGCACGACCAGTGCGACGAAGACGATTGCGGCAGCGACGACGATATAGCTTATTTTCATTGTCGGCCTCCTCCCCGAGGGGGAACCGCGCCAGCCCCCGAAAGTTCCTGCCAGGGCGAAGATTGCCGGGGAAATGGAGACGGGGAGGGAACTTAAGCCGCTCCTTCGCAGTTCTCCGTGCGTCCAGCAATTCACGCAAGGAGAGAGCCATGGCCGAAGAGCGGAAGACCGGAAAAACCGACAATCCGGATGTTGTTCGTCGAGGAGAGCGGACGAGGGCGGAGCAGGTGTCGGGCATGCCGGAAGGCGATATCGACGATGACCTTTCCCTTTCGCCTTCGACGGAAGAACAATTGCGCGCCTTGAGGCTGGAACTCGCACGTATCAAGGAATCCCTGTCCCATGTCGCCGAGGGAACCGGACAATTGGCTATGACCCAGGCCAATACAATCCGGGACGAGCTGGAGGAGGCCGTGGTCAGAAGGCCGTTCACCGCCCTCGCAAGCGCGGCACTGGTCGGATATCTCCTCGGATCCCGCCTCCGGTAATGCAAGGAGATCAGCTCGTGCTTTCGGGAGGTGATGTGCGCCTCCCGAAGCCGGAAATCCGCGGGCCATCACGATTTGTCGAGGGTTGCGATCAGGCTGTCGGGGTCCTGCAGTCCATGGCGATAGAGCTTTATGAGCGAGCGGGCGACGGAGCGCGCCCGTGATTCGTCCTCTATGGCGCTGTCGCGGCGGCGCAGTTCAAGAAAAGCGGACCGGAGCACCGCCAAATCCGAAGGGTCGAACACACCGATTTCGCTCGGTTCGAGAAAATGCCGCATGCCTTCCTCCTCGAACGAGATCATCTCGCCGCAGAAGATGATTTTATTGAATGAGAAGTCGCTTAACAAGAAAAAGAATCGGAAACATCGAAGCTTCCTGACCCGCGGGAACGACGATGAACCGGCTAACCAATTCCGCTTCAGCCGTTGGCTCCGGCTCATCACATCGTGCCGAGCCGCATCCTTACCGCACCGCTTCCGGCAATATCCTCGGCGATTTCCCTGATCTGGCACATCTGCTCGTCCGGCATGCTCGGGCCCTCTATCACCAGGCATGAGCCAAGCATGCGATAGCCAAGCCGCGACGTGTCGAATCCGCACTCCACGGCCACCGCCGCTCGAACGGATGCTATAAGCGAAATGCCGCTCATGGACTGGAATGGCCTGCGATCGTAATCAGGCGGAATGAGGATCATTTCGACCTCCCGACAGTGTGGTTATCGCTGGACTGAACTCGCCGTGGCGAGGTGGCAACACGTCAGATGAAGCTTCGCCCTTGCCGCAGCAGGCCCGATTCATCTTTGGTACCCGCGCGATACACGCCGATCAGTTGCGACGCGTATTGCGTGGCTTCTTCGCTCGTGGAACCTTTGCCAGCTTCCGCGCAAAGGGTAGCAAGCACGCGACGAAGCTTGGCAACCTCGTCCGGCTCGAAAATACTCTGATCGAAACCGATTATAACGCTCATCTGCCTTCTCCCTATCGGGGCGAAAGCACGTCAGGCTCTCAGTCACCAGCGCCCTTTTTATTGGCCGGTGATAGGATTAAGGGTACGCCTTTTTGACGAAGACGCAATTACTTTTGACATAGTCACTGCGATTCCGGGAGCCCGCCGGACTTGTTCATCAACAAAGCGGATTTCATGTTTTCCGATGTTGCAGGAATGGCTTTGACGCCCCTTCCAAAAGCCGCAGGGTTGACCTCATCCGGCTAGCCTACGCAAAAGAAAAGGCCTTTCGCGACACACGTGGAATGATCCTGAAACAGAAAAAGCACTGCTTTACTAAGAGGTCCCAAGGCGGCTAATGAGCTAAGCTTTGTCGCGGGCGAGCGGCATGTCTGCCGGCATGCCGTTTCAAGCGCGAGGGTTATGAAAAAACGTCGACAAAGTTGTTTCGCAACGGGATACCATCGCTGATGAACACGGCTGGCTCTGAAAAACTTCGCGCATGGGTCGTCAGCGAGCCGAAGGTGGGGACATTGACGCAATGCACCGGCGTTGCGGTCCATTTCGATCCGGAGCCGGATCAGAGGATCGTCGTCGTAAGGCACGGCATAAAGCGGCTCCTCGCGCCACCCATGTTCCGCAAGAGCGAGGCGGCGCCGGACCTGATCATATCCTGCGGTTTCCGGCCCGAGAAACCCGTTCTGAAGATGCAACGCGCCTTCGGTGGGCATCCGCTGACGGTTCATCTTCAGCGACCCGAGATCGAGGGCTACGATCTCTGCTTCGTTTCGCGCCACGACTGGACGCCGGATCTCGATGACCGCGAGAATTTCCATTCGATGGTCGGCGTACCGCATCGCCTCACGCCCGAACGCCTCGCCAGTCTGGAGGAGGCGGCGCGCAGCCGTTACGCACCGGCCGGCGAGCGGGTGGCGGCCGTCTTTGTCGGCGGTTCGAACGGCGCCTATGTCTATGACGATTCCGCCCTGCGCCGGATCGTCGATGCGATCCGCCAGCTTGCCGATCAGGGTTGGCGGCTGCTGGTCTCCACCTCCCGGCGCTCCGAGCAGCATACGTTCGAGACCCTTCGTGCGCTTCGCAGCGACACGATCGATGTGTGGGACCGGCAGGGCGAGAACCCTTATCTCGACTATGTCGCCGCCGCGGATGCCTTCCTGATCGCCAAGGATTCCATCACCATGCCCTGTGAGGCGCTGACGACGGGAAAGCCCGTCTATTCGCTCGACCTGACAGCCGTGCCGGGCGAGCGGTTCGCCAAGTTCGAGCGTTACCACGACGACTTGCAGAACGTGTTGAAGCTGACGCGGAAATTCGGAGGCACGCTCGACGCCTACGACTATACGCCGCTTGCCGAGACGCCGCGGATCGCGGGCATCATCCGGGAAGCGCTGGAAAAAAAGCGCGGATAGGTCAGGAATGCGAAAACGCGTTGTTCGCCTCAGGCCTTCCCGGTCCAGAGCGGCACGCCCGTGCTTTTCGACACGTCGGGATCGGCCGTGAAAACCAGATAGCCGCCGCGCAGAAGGATCTGCAGCATCTCCTTGTCCTTGCTGACATGCATGCGGGCAAGATTGACGTCGTTATAGACATGCCCGCCGGAATCCGGGTTGATCCCGGTGATGATGACGGCGCGCGCGCCGCTGTGAAGCGCAAAAAGCACTCCGATCAGGCCGTTCGAGCATTTGGTTTCGGCATCGAGCTCGAAATTGCGTACGTTGCTGACCTTTTCCATCAGCGCGATGCGTTCGTAGCGGTCGACGATCCTGAGGTCGCCGTAGCGGTAATCGAACGCCTTCAACCCCTTTTCCAGTCGCTCGCGGCCGTGCCGCCAAAGAAGCACATAGAGCGTGCCCGTCCGTCGGCCGCGCAACACGCGGCGCACTTCGACAGCATTGGTGTTTTCACCTTCGATCTGGTTGAACTGCATCAAGGTGATGTCGGGCGTCTCGCGCGGCCACGCAGCCATCACGCCTTGCGATCCGTTGATGCTGATCACCTTGTAGGTATCGTCGAAGCCCTCGGGTTTGTGGGAGACCGGTGCCGAGCCGACGATGACGACGTGGGATCCGGCAAGGCCCGGATCCGCCGGGGGCTTCGGCTTGCGCAGCCAGTATTTCAGGCGCCTGTAGGCAAGCTTCTTCGCCTCTCTGAGCGATTCGAACACGTCTTTCATCTCCATCATGCAAGGCGGTACAGGCCGGCCTGCGACATCCGTTGGAAAAATGCCGGACTGCGAAACCGAAGCGTATTACTGCCGCCAGCGGAGGTTGCCAAGCTTGGAAAAAGAAATAAGAGTGCCGGCCTTTCCAAGGGTTTGTTTCCGTTTCGACCGCCGAAGGGATGATCATTGAGTGCTTCAGGCATAATCGCGTGTTCGGATGAAAACATGCTGCCGGCCGCGTGCTGCGCATTGCTGTCGGTCCGCCGCAATCTTCATGAAACGGACGCACGGTTTTTCCTGCTCGGCATCGGGCTCGGGGCAGGCGCACTGGAAAGCGTGAAGGCGTTCTCCCGCATGCACGGCATCGAGATCGAATGCCTTGCCCATTCCGCGGATGTGCAGACGAAGAAGACGGCAGGGCGCTGGCCTGCGGCGACGATGGCGCGTCTCTACATGGATACCTATCTCTCGCCCGATATCGACAGGCTGCTTTTCATCGACGCCGACGTGTTGGCGTTCGATACGGTGGACGACCTCTTTCGTCTGGAACTCGGCGAGGCCGATCTTGCGGCAGTCGACGATTATCTGATGGCCTTTCCCGAAAAAATTCAAAAGCGGCTGGAAAAGATCGGCATGTCGAGAGAAAGCCACTATTTCAATGCGGGTGTGCTGCTCTTCGACTGGAGGAAATGCCTGGAGCGGCGATATCTGGAGAAGGCGCGTTCGATCTACGAGGCACGCCATGGGGTCTTCGACGCGAACGATCAGGACGTGCTCAACATCGTCTTCGAGAACCGATGGCTTCGGCTCGATCCACGCTGGAACACGCAGACCGGTTTCCTGCCGGCCGTCGCCCGCCCGGCGATCGTTCATTTCACCGGCCGGAAGAAGCCGTGGCAGAAAGCCGTCACCTGGCCGCACCGCATCGCCAAGCAGCGTTATATGGAGGACCTTGGCGGCTTGCCATGGTCCCGCTTCGTCAAGCCGTCTTCCTCCATCGACATGACAGTCAGCCTTGCCGCGCATATCGGGCAGACGATCGGCGGGGCAGGGAAGGCGGCGAAGGTCCGCCGCTATTTTGCAAATAGACCCTGATCGCCAGGATACGAGGCTCTATTTCACCAATTACCATTGCGGCATTTTCCGCTATCAGGGCAGAAGACGAACAGGAAGGCAGCACGATGGCCGACATCTTGCAGAGCGGCGCGAGCAACTTGCCCGCCGATTACAGGGCGCTCCCGGACGAGGAATGGAAGGCTTTCTTCGGAAGGTATCCGCATATCGTGCTGGTCGCAAACAGCGAGAGCGTCGACCTGGAAACGCTGCGTAAAACGCTTCCGCAAACGAGCCTCTTTATCTTCTTCAACAAGGTCTACAAGGTTCTGGATCGTCCCTTCGCCGGAAATGCGCTGCTGGTTTCCCGCAGCGGGACGATGGGCGCCAACATCGTTCACAGGCGGGAGGCCGCCGAGGTTCTTGCATTCTTTCCGAACGAAGGCTTTCTCGGCGTTCTGAACGTCCGTGCGGCTACGGAAGAGCGGTTCAGCCCGAAACCGGCCTTCGGCAATGTCGAAGTGCGCCATCTGGATCTGAGCCCGCTCATGGATTTCTATCCGGCCGGCAAGATTGCGACGAGCGGGTTTGCGCTTGCACTGTGGCTGAGCAAGCTCGGGCTTGAGAGCCGGGTGCATCTCGCCGGATTCTCCGCAAGGAGAAGCGAAAAATGGAAGCTTTTTCCGGTACACGACTGGACGTTCGAGCAGGTCTTTCTACGGCTTTTCGCTCGCTCGGGCCGTCTGACGATCGGCGGCGGTACGGATGCGAGTTCCTATTCGGCCTTCGCCAGGCATTTTCCGGATATCCAGCCGAGCGAGATCGCGCTGACGGCGGCGGAGGTGCTGGCCGAACGGCTGGACGGCGCCAACCTCCAGATCGACAGACTGATGTCGGTCACGAAGGTCATCCGCAGCTTGGATAATTTCTTTCGCCGCCTGAAACCGAAGACGCGGAAGGAGATTTTCCTCGAAAAGTCGCAAAACAGCCCTGGCGCGGGCGAGGCTGGATAACTTGACCGGACAACTCCTATATTCTTTTATGGGATATGCGATAAAAGGATGTCGGACTGGAAATCGCCGACACCAGCATTGAAGAGGTAATAAAGTGGAAGACCAGGTAGTTAGAATTTTCGTGGGCTACGACTCGAAAGAGGCGGTCGCCTATCACGTTCTTTGCCACAGCATCATGCAGCACTCCTCCTTGCCGGTGCAGTTCTCTCCCATAGTGCTCGACCACCTGGCCGACGTCTTCACGAGAGAGCGCAACCCGCTGCAGTCCACGGAGTTTTCCTTCTCGCGCTTCCTGGCGCCTTATCTCAGCGGCTACAAAGGCTGGAGCATCTTCATGGATTGCGACATGCTTGCGCGCACGGATATCGCGGAACTCTGGGCGCTGCGGGACGACCGCTACGCGGCGATGTGCATCAAGCACGACTATCAGCCGAAGGTCGAGACGAAGTTCCTCGGTCAGACGCAGACCAAATACGAGAAGAAGAACTGGTCGAGCCTGATCATGTTCAACAATGCGAAATGCACCGCGCTGAGCAAGGACTATGTCAACACCGCGACCGGCCTTGAGCTGCACCAGTTCAAGTGGCTCGGCAACGACGATCTGATCGGCGGCCTGCCTGTCGAATGGAACTATCTCGTCAACGAGTACGACTATAATCCGAACGCCAAGATCGTCCATTTCACGGATGGCGGGCCGTATTTCGACGAGTACAAGAACGACGACTATGCGGAAGAGTGGTTCGCGGCGCGCGAAAGCATGCTCTTCGTCAAGCAGCGCGGGGCGTAAAGCGCGCTCCACCGGCGGGCGGCCTGACGTTCGGGCCGGCTCTTTATCTCCGATAAGGAAGGCTGCTCCCGCGAGCAGCCTTTTCTCGTTGCGCGGTAGAGCTCAGGAGCCTGTCGGGAGCTTTCTGCGCAACCACTCGCTTTCGGGAATGGCAGGACCCACTTCGTACCGGAAAGACAGCAGCTTCGCCGCTTCTTCATCCAATTCGCAACGGAAGTCGATCCCGTACCATCTGCCCAGGCTGCGATAGGCGCCGCCGGACGCCGTAAGCACGCGGCCGGAGATCAGGCCGCCTTGCGCGGAGAAGGGGACGAGCATGTCCGGGAAGGATCCGGGTATCGAACGGCGTATCTGCTCAAGCGCCTCTATCGAGCAAATCTGCACGAGCCGGCGCTCGGGCGGCAGTTTTCCAAGGGCAGCCTTGATATGCGGATTGGACAGCGCATCCTCGGAGTAGAGCTTCGAGGCCTCGGTCATGTCGGGCGGAATTTCCGAGGGCTGCTCTTCCGTTTCCGGCTGGGCGGCCGGCTTCTCCTCAGCCGTCTCGTCCGGCGCGGGCGTTGCGTCCGAGAGATCGTCGCGTGCGGCGGCCGACTGGCTGTCGCCGTCGTTCGAGAGCACTGGCTGCTGGCTGCCGTTGCCGTCCTGATCCTCCGACGACCTCGCCTCGTTCGAAGCGGACGTCTTCGGCTCCGGTTTTGCGGCATCCTGAGAGGGCTTTTCTTCCCGCTCCGGAGACGACGATTCGAATGCCTGCGGGAGGCGGGCAGCCCGCGCGGCAGGATGGGGCTGCTCCGGTGCAGCTTCAGCCGGCGAACTTTGCGCCGGTTTTTCCTGCTCTTCTTCCTCGACAGGCGGGGGAACGAGCTCGACCTCGACCGCTTCCGCCTGGGCTTCCGGCGTAAATTCGGGCAAGCGGAACATCAGCAAGGCGGCAACGGCAATATGCAGCGCCACTGATGCGATCAGCCCCGCGCTCATTGTCCATCGTCTTTGTTCGAAAATCCGCTGCATCGCTCGCTCTTCTCAAGGGACAGATTGCCGAAGAAGCCCTGAAAGGCAAGACACAGGATCGTGCGGTGCAGATGATTGCAGCCGCAAAATCCGCTCCATTGGCATCCGAGTTACTCCGAATGGACGAGTTGGAAAACCGCTCCGGACGGCGCTCAATGACAGGAGCTGATCGTTCGGAGGTATGGCCATGAGAGCCTATTGCGGGTCAACCTTGTTGCTCGGCATTTCAATTGCCTCTGCCGCCGGAGCGGAATTTTCCATCGTTCAGACGGCGCGAGAGCTCGCCCATGTGGATGTTTCGCAAGGGCAAGACCCCGAATGCGGCGCCAACAGGGTCGTTTGGTCGGGACCGATGTGGAAAGGCGACCGTTTGACGCTCGCCGATCTGTTCGACGGCGGACGCAACGGCGACCGGATATGCTGGCGCCGGCAGGAGCACCCAAGGCCGCCGGGCCCATGGACACGCTGCACGGCCGACGGAACCTGCGAAATCAGATGATCGTCGCGCCAGTCCGGGGAAGACGCCGCCTTTCAACTCCCAGGAGACTGATCTCTCTCACTCTTGTGCGCCGAAATGCTTCGCGGGCATCGAAAGGGTCAGATCCAAACCGTCACGGCCCCAGACGTGAAGGATCCTTCCCCCAAGCTGCCCTTCGATGCTTCGCCGGGCGAGCAGGCTTCCGAAACCTTCGTGGCCAGGCGGTCCATCGACGGGTGGTCCGCCCCGTTCGGTCCAGGTAAGGTGGAAGTCGTCTGCTTGTATGGACCAGGTGATTTCGACGGTGCCGGTTGCGGACGAGAGGGCACCATATTTAGCGGCGTTGGTCGCAAGTTCGTGCAAGACGAGCGCAAGGCTGGTGGCCGTGCTTCCGCCGACCACCACGGCGGGTCCGCGAGCGATCAGGGACTGGCGGCCGTCCGTCCGTTGCGCGTCAATATAGGGCTCGAAGATGGCACGAACGAGAGCATCCAGCGTCGAGTCTGGATATCGCGCCTCGCCCGCCTCGCTGATGGCGGGGCGGATCAGCTCATGCGCACTCGTCAGCGCCATCAGCCTTCTTTGAAGCGCATCCGCCATCTCCTGCGGGGTATCGGCATAGCGGGCGCTCATGTTCACCACGCCGCTGGTCACCGCGAAGAGGTTCTTCACGCGATGGCTCATCTCTCTCAGAAGCAGGTTCTGCTGCTCTTCTGCATTTTGACGCCGCGCGATTTCCGTCTGCGCCGCCTTGAAAAGCTCGGCATTGTCCATTGCGATCGCCGCATGGGCTGCGATGCCCGCGACAATGTCCTCGGTTTCCTGGGTGAACATGCCCGCCTCATCGTGACCGAAGAACAGCCCGCCGTGAACCGTGCCCGAGCGCGAGACCACGGGCACGGCGAGATAGCTCACCACGGGAAGATGGCCCTCCGGCATTCCGAAATGCGGCGCGCTCCTGCCATAGCGCGGATCGGCACGGATATCGTCGGAGCGCGTGATACCGATGCCGCGGAAGGTCGGCTCGAACACGGCCGTATTGCGTGGCAGCCCGAAATTCTCGAAGGCCGATCGCGCAGCACCGGAAAGCGTATAGAGCACATACCGTTCGCCCTGATCGTCCGTCACATTGTAGAAGAATGCGCCGAACTTCGCGCCGCTCAGCTCCGTCGCGCTGTCGGTGACCGTCTGAACGATGCGCTCCAGATCGAGGTCTTTAGAGAGGGTCTTCGCGATGCGGTTGAGCGTCTCGAAACGCTGGGTCTGCCGGCGCAATGCAGTTTCGGCGTGCTTGCGCTCGGTCACGTCGATCGATACGGCGACGACGTTGGTCACCTCGCCGAGTGCGTTTCTGATCGCCGAGACGCTGTTGTTGACCCAGACGATCGCGCCGTCCTTGCGAATGTAGCGTTTCTCGACGACGAAATCCGCGCCGGTCAGCACAAGCTTCTGGAACTGCTCCGCATTGTGCGGCAAATCCTCGGGATGCGTGATGTCCTGCATACGCATTCGGCAAAGCTCGGCCTGGGTATAGCCGACGATGTCGCAATAACGTTCGTTGACGTGGACGAAGCGGCCGGTCAGGTCTGTCTCGGCGATGCCGGCGGTAACCTGGCCGACAATGCCGCGGAAACGCGCTTCGCTTTCGCGCAGTGCCGCGTCGGCCCGCTTGCGTTCGGTGATATCCACCAGCATGTTCACGGCGCCGATCAGCACGCCCGTTTCGTCATGCAGCGGCGTGGGGTAGGGGATGAAAGGTACACGGGTGCCGTCGGGGCGCTCGGCGATGGCTTCTCCGCCCCGGACAATCCTGTCTTCCTTGAGCGCTACCGCCATCGGGCATTCGTCGTGCCGCATCGGCCTGCCGTCCGGCCAATAGAGCTTCCAGGTCACGCACCATTCATCGCTGCCCAGCGTGGGTTCCCGGCCGGCGAGCTCGGCCGCAGCCGGGTTGTAGTAGGTGATCCGGCCGTTCGCGTCGGTCGTGTAGACGGCCGCAGGAAGGGCGTCCAGGAGCGCACGCGATCGCCGTTCGTTGTCGCGCAGGCCGGCTTCCACGGCAGGCTCCTGCACGATACGCTTGCGTTCCGTGATGTCCTGAAAACAGTTGACGGCGCCGACGACGTTGCCGCGTTCGTCTTTCAGAGCGTCTATGTTCACGAGCGCGACGATGCGCGAACCGTCGGGCCGCTCGATCACGACCTCCTGGTCACGCGCGGGGATGCCGGTGCTCAGCACGTCGGCAACCGGACACCGGGAGTGCGGAAGCGGCCCGCCGTCGGGGCGGTACAGCCGATACGATCCGCAGAAGCGTTCCCGCAGATCGTTCAGCCTGGGCTCGCGGCCCCAAAGCTCTGCGGCGCGACGATTGTAACGAAGGATCGCGCCGCTCCGGTCGCAGACATAGACGGCAGCCGGCAGCAGGTCGAAAAGCGTGTCCGGAAGGTCGAGCAGATCCCCACCCGGAACATCCGCTTCTGGCTGGCGCTCTCCCTTATGGACATGATTCATGGAAACCTTCCGCCCCGTCACCCGTCCAAACCCGCGATACCGTCTGGCTATGCTTCATGGCGGATGGGGGCAAGCGTCGATCGCGTCCACCCGAACGTCAAACCTACTGCGCAAGTCGTCTTCCGGCAATGCAGATTCGTGCGCGCGCGGGATCACCTGCCGCCTGTTCAAGCCGTCGGCGCAACGGGCTTTGCCGAAGACCGTATCGAAAAACGCTTGCGGCTACGCTTTCGATCTTAGTCCCGGTCCGGCGGCGCCGGCAGTTCAAGACGCACATAGCCGTCGAATTCGCTCAGGCGATCGAGTTGCATCTTCCCCGCAGCATGCAGATAGCGGGCCGCATCGAGAAGGAGAGGATGCATGAGGTCATCTGCGTCGAGCAGACGAGCCTTGCCGGCTTCCAGGCACGACATGAAGGCCGCCTGATCCGGCTCGTCGACATAGGCACGCACAAAGTAGGTCCTGCCTGCGCGCTCGAACTCATAGATGTCGTACTCGTAATGATAATCGTAGAAGCCGTTCTCGTCAGGCTCCGACGCATCGATGTGATGGCTGATCGCGACATCCATGGCTGAAAGCGGCTGCAATCGTGAGGTCGGCGTTGAGATGGCAGACCGGTTACCACGAAAACGGGAACCTCGTCCATGCAGGGCCTTCCGGTGCTTTCCTAATGCAGAAAGCGCCTGCGGCAGGAAGCTCGAATATGAGCCTCCTGCCGAGCCTGCGGCATCGTGCTGGACACCGGCCGCCGCTATTTCTCTCGATACAGGATCATGCCGGCATGGTGCAGCACGCCGTCGATGAACTTTCCATCGGCGGTGAACCCGGTATCGTCCCAATATTCGATATAGTCGTCCGTGACCTTGTAGCGTCCCTGGTACGCGCTTTCGCGTTTTCCGCGCGCTTCGTCGTAACGACCGTTCGCAAGCAGGTTATGGCGGATATGACCATCCGCCGTCACCCACATCCCGACATAAGGGTGGCTTTCTGCGGGTTGAGTGGCCGTGGTTTGCTCGACATTCATCTGGGCGAGACCTTTCTGTATCGGTAAGACGGCTGCGCCGGCGAGAAGCACGGCGGCGGAGAATATTGAAATTCGCGTCATGGGATGGCTCCTCAGGGTTGTCCGTCGGAAGAGGAACGCCGCTCGGCGAACAGCTCGGAAAGCGCCTGTGACGCCGCGATCGCCCGCGGGAAACCGGCCGGAACCGTCACCATGTAGATGACTTCCTTGAGCTCATCCTCCGACACGCCGATATTGAGCGCATAGCCGGCATGGACCCTCATGAAGACGGGCTCGCCCATGGCTGCGAATGCGGCGACGGCGGCGAGCTGGCGTGTGCGGTTGTCGAGCCCCGGACGGGACCAGACGTCGCCGAGGGCATAGCCCTCGGTCGCTTCGGCGAGAAACGGAAACTCCTGCCTCATGCGTTCCAGCGTAGGCTGCGGAACGCCATTGTTCAGGCTCCTGACGACGGCGTCGCCACGCTGCAGGCGCTCTTGGGTGGTCTGCGACATAGCTTCTGCGGGAGCCCCGCCGAGCAACAGCGCCATGGCGACCGTTCGCCGCGAAATGTGAAAAGCCATTGTTGCCTCCTTATTTGCTGGCCGTCGGCCGGACGACGATTTCGTTGACGTCGACATCGTCCGGCTGCTCGATGGCGAAACGTACGGCACGGCCGATCGCATCCGGCTGCAGCGCGATGGCGCGGTAGGCCTTCATCGCCTCCGCGGCCACAGGATCGGTGATCGTGTCGGCAAGTTCGCTTTCGACCACGCCGGGATGGATGCAGGTGACGCGAATGTTGTCATGCTCCTGCCGCAAGCCATCGGAGATCGCCCGCACCGCATATTTGGTCGCGCAATAGACGGCGGCCGTCGGTACGACGGAGAGCGCGCCGATGGAGGCGATGTTGATCACGTGGCCGGAACCCCGGGCCGTCATTTCCGGCAGCACCGCGGCAATACCGTAGAGCACGCCCTTGATATTGACGTCGATCATCCGGTCCCATTCGTCGACCTTCATCGAGGCCATCAGCGACAGCGGCATGACGCCTGCATTGTTGACGATCACGTCGACGCGGCCGAAGCCCTGGCGCGCCGCATCGGCAAAGGCGGCGACATCCGCACGGTCGGTCACGTCCAGGCGGCGTGTCATCGCCTCTCCGCCCTTTTCCCTGATTTTTTCGGCAAGCGCTTCCAAACGATCGGTGCGGCGCGCACCGAGCACGACCTTCGCTCCGGCGGCACCGAGCTCCCGGGCGATCGAGGCACCGATACCACTCGAAGCTCCGGTTATGAGGACGACTTTGTCGAGGGACATGTTCATCTCTTTCCTGGTTGATCCTTGAACCGCTCCGCAGCGGTTGTCATGAAGATAGATTTGCGCCATTGTTACGATAAGACGACCGTTTCTTCCCACGCTGGAAAGCTGTTCTAACCAATGGAGCAGGATCTCAATGCACTCGCCGTCTTTGCGCTCGTGGCCGAGGAGAGGAGTTTTCGCGCGGCTGCCGACCGCATGGGCATCACCCGTTCTGCCGTCAGTCAGACGATCAAGCGGCTGGAAGGGACGCTCGGAATAGCACTCGTCCAGCGCACGACCCGCAGCGTAAGCCTTACCGAGGCGGGCGAGCGTCTATATGGTGAAGTCGCGCCCGCGATTGCGGATATGCGCGCGGCAATAGAAGCCACCGGCAACCTGCGGGGACGCCCGCGCGGCCAGCTGCGGCTCGCCGTCTCGTCGATTGCCGAGCGCTTTCTGTCGGGGGCGTTCCTGGCAACCTTTGCCGAGGCCAATCCGGAGGTCCAGATCGACATCACCGTGACGGACGAGGAATTCGATATCGTTGCCGAGGGATACGATGCGGGCGTCAGGCTGGGCGAGGTGATCGAACAGGACATGATCGCGGTGTCCGTCGCCGGTGACGAGAGGCAGCTCGCCGTCTGCGCACCTGCCTATCGCGACCTGTGCGGGACACCTTCGCATCCGAGCGAACTCGCGGAGCATCGCTGCATCGGGTGGCGCCCCGCACCCAAGGTCCCGCCCTATCGCTGGGAGTTTGCGGAGAACGGCAAGGAATTCAGCGTCGCCGTCGCGCCGGAGATCACGACGAACGACATGGCGTTGATGATAAAGCTCGCCGTTGCCGGCGCCGGGATAACCTTCGGGATGGAGGAGAGTTTTCGCCCGTGGGTTGAGCGGGGCGAACTCGTGCCCATCCTCGAGGATTTCTGTCCGCGCTTTGCCGGCTTCTATCTCTACTACCCGAACCGCCGCAACATGGCGCCGAAGCTGCGAGCTCTCGTCGACCACCTGCGACGTTTGCGTTAGCCGTGCCGCTCCGAACCGTCACTCACGCCGCGAGCACGGCGATCTCGGCTTCGGCCTTCGCGAGTTCTGCGGCCTTGACCTCCGGCCCGTAATTGACGCCCTCAACGCGGATGACGGTAATATCCGTGAGGCCGATGAAGCCAAGCATGCCGAGGAGGTAGGTTTCCTGGTGATCCAGAAAAGCGACCGGACTGTCGCCGAGGTAATAGCCGCCTCGCGAGGATGCAAGGAATGCCTTCTTGCCCTTCACCAGGCCCTCGACTCCATTCTCGTCGTACTTGAACGTCTTGCCGGCGACGACCACCCGGTCGATCCAGGCTTTGAGCTGCGAGGGGATGTTGTAGTTGTACATCGGTGATCCGATGACGATGACATCGGCAGCGAACAGCTCTTCCATATACGCGTTGCCGAGGGCGATATCCGCACCGAGCAGCGCATCCGAGACGGGCGCGCCCTGAAACGCGGTCCAGTGCCGGTGAGACAGATGCATCGGCGCGTCTTCCACGAGGTTGCGGTAAACGACCTCGGAATGCGGATGCAGCGTCTGCAGACGCGCGACGATGCCCGCGGAAACCGCGCGGCTGCCTGAGGTGTCGCCGAGAATACTGGAATCAAGATGCAAGATTTTCATGGGAACAGCCTTCGATGTATGATCGTTGGCGCCGGGGAAAGGCAGTTACTGCCTGACTACGCTCAACATGACGCATATCTCTCACAGCGCGACCCATCGTGAATAGCAGATATATTTCGATACATCCCATCGGCAATTCCGATAGATCGAGCTGCAGCGTTCATGGACAGGTTGGATTCAGAGCGTCTAGCCGACCGTTAGCTTGGTTCCGGAGCAGCGGTTAAGACGATCGATAAACCAGCGGCCGGCGGGACCGGGTGGGGCAGACGTTCGATAGATAGCGGACATCGGCACGACAACGCCGCTCGTCGGAACGTCCTCGATGGACAGCTCGATCAGCTTCCCTTCGGCGATGTCGCGCTGGACGGCATGCACGGGCATGCCACCCTAGCCGAGACCGTTCAGAAGGAAAGCGTGTTTGGCAAAAAGGTCGGCAAGGCGCCAAGTCGATGACGACATCACGCCGAACTCCACACCGTCCGAAATGGTGGACCTGTCCGTCAGCACGAGCTGCACATGCTTTGCCAATTCCGATCGCGGGATTTTCCCGCTGAACGATGCGAGCGGATGGTGTCGCGCGGCGACCATAGCGATGGCTACTCCGGCTAGATTTTCGCTGCGGAGCGATGAAGGGGGATTGGGCAGCGACGCTGCCACGCCGACGGTCGCGGTGCCGTCGAGAACGCGTTGATGGGTCGCTCCAAGCGCCTCGACGAAAAGCCGGAGCGGCGTGCGCGGAAATAGATCCTTGAACTCGTTGGCCGTCTCGGTGATCGCGGCGATCGGGAAGAGAACGTCCACGACCACGGAAAGCTCGGGCTCCAAACCTGACGACATTCCCTTTGCCCGCGCTTTCATGAAATCGACCCCCGAGACGATGCTCCGGGCGTCGGCGAGCAAGGCAATGCCGCCGGGCGTCAGCGTCGGATATCGCGCAGAGCGGTCGAACAGTTGAACGCCCATCTGTGCCTCGAGACCGCCGATCAGATCGCTCACGACGGATTGTGCCCGGCGCAGCTTGCGAGCAGCCGCCGAGAAGCTGCCCTCGTCCACGGAGGCAATGAAGGCCCTGAGCTGATCGAGCGAGACTCCGTCAAGCATGATTCCGTGTTTCCATCGGCATTTCCGATATTAGAACGAATAACATCCCGGGTCTGATGAGGTAAAGCATCGGCTTGGTGATCCTGCTGCGACGGGGGGTGCGGACGCTCCACTTTCTGCATCAAGCGGTTCATACTATCGCCAAGACCGTGGGTTGGAGGTTTTGCGGCATGGCGAAGCTTATCTTTGGAATGAACCTGTCCCTGGACGGCTACGTCGACCACCAGGAATTTGCGCCAGACCCCGCGCTTTTTCGCCACTGGATAGACCACGTGCGCGACCTGACCGGCAGTGTGTATGGTCGCCGCATGTACGAGATCATGCGCTATTGGGACGAAGACCGTCCCGAGTGGAGTGCGGAGCAACACGAGTTCGCGGCGGCGTGGCGGCGCCAACCGAAGTGGGTGGTTTCGCGCTCGTTGACGTCGGTCGGCCCCAACGCAACACTCGTCGAGGATGACGTCGAGGCGGTGATACGCGACCTGAAGTCTCGGCTCGCCGGGGAGATTGCAGTTTCCGGACCAGACCTGGCGCGAAGCCTGACCGATCTTGGTCTAATCGATGAGTATCGGCTCTATTTCCACCCCGTCGTGCTCGGCCGCGGCACGCCGTTCTTCGCCGGTCCGCGGCCGCCGCTCCGCCTTGTTTCCATCGATTCCGTTGGCGAGGAGACGGTCAGGCTGACATACGTTCCTGCTTAATCGCGACCTACCTGAGAGACTGGAAGGGTGCATCAGGTCCATTTGGGGTCGTAAGTTGTCGGATCGGACCGAACTAGTCTCCAATCGGTGACCGGCGGCAAATGGCGGACCGCGAACGATGAAACGGAGAACTACGTTTACGCTATAGCCCTCTCATGATGGTCACGTCTGGATGAGGGCATGTCTATTGTGACACCGGCACGAAGTCCGGTGCA